>NZ_LODW01000072.1 GCF_002914525.1 Rhizobium hidalgonense
AAATGCAACTGGGCTCTGCTCTACATCGAAAGATGGTTGACCGCGCCTATGGAAAAGAACGGAGAAGTCATTGAGCGGACGCGCGGTACCCCGCAAGGGGGCGTGGTCAGCCCGATCCTATCGAATCTCTTCCTGCATTACGCGTTTGACGTCTGGATGACCCGGACGCATCCGGATCTACCATGGTGTCGGTATGCAGACGATGGTCTGGTGCACTGCCGGACCGAGCAGGAAGCAGAGGTCCTCATGGTCGAGCTCCAAGCGCGGCTGGCAGAATGCGGACTTCAGATGCATCCGACTAAGACCCATATCGTCTACTGCAAAGATAATCGGCGACGGGAAATGTATCCGACTGTCAAATTTGACTTCCTTGGATACCAGTTCAGGCCGCGACAGGTGGCAACTTCACAGCGGAATGAGTTCTTCTGTGGCTATACCCCAGCGGCCAGTCCGGCGGCGCTAAAATCGATGCGGGCCACGATCAAGAGCTTGAACATTCCGCGGCAAACGCCGGGGACGCTGGCTGAAATCGCCAAACAGATCAATCCGCTCCTCCGGGGATGGATTGCCTATTATGGGCGGTTCAGTCGTTCGGCCCTGTTCTCTCTGGCTGACTATGTCAATCGGAAGCTCAAGGCCTGGATCATGCGAAAGTACAAGCGCTTTCGGTTCCACAAAACTCGGGCTTCGCAGTTCCTGCGGCAACTTGCCCGAGATAGACGGGACCTCTTCGTACACTGGCAGGCGTTCGGAACGAACACGTTTACCTGATGGGAGCGGTGTGAATCGAGAGGTTCACGCACCGTTCTGCGAGAGGCCGGCAGGTGAAATCCCTCCGGCCTACTCACCCCTGGACGAAGACGAACATGGCGCCGCTCAGAGGCTGGGCGCCGCGTGGCGAACGGCTCTTGGACAAAGCTCCTTTCGGCCATTGGAATACGATGACGTTCATCGCCGCGCTTCGAACCGACCGCGTCAGCGCA
>NZ_LODW01000073.1 GCF_002914525.1 Rhizobium hidalgonense
GTCAAGACCAATATGACACGCACCTGCGGATGGTGTCAGCGGGGAGAGCCCCTCATTGCAGAAGTCCCTCATGTCATTGGAAGACACTGACCTTCCTGGCCGGCTTACGCCGCGATAGCATCGTTGCCCCCTTCGTCCTCGATGGTCCCATCAATGGCATCGCTTTCACCGCATGGGTTCGGCAATGTCTGGTCCCGACACTCAAAGCCGGTGACATCGTCATCCTCGACAATCTCGGAAGCCACAAAGGAAAGCCGGCCCGCGATGCGATCCGAGATGTCGGTGCACATCTCTTCTTCCTGCCGCCCTACAGCCCCGACCTCAATCCCATCGAGATGATGTTCGCAAAGCTCAAGACACTCGTCAGAAAGGCAGACGAACGAACCGTTGAAACAACATGGAGACGCATTGGAGAACTCTTGAAGACGTTCAGTCCCCAAGAGTGCTCCAACTACCTCAGACATGCAGGGTATGGTTCAAAATAAACCTGACAGACTCTAGAGCTTTTGCGTGGGCCCTGCCAGGCGTCTTGAGCACGGCTGTTCCGACGGATCGCATTTAATCGCGGTCCGTCTTGTCTTTCGAAAAGTCTCGCAAAACTAATGCTTCATGCGAAGGATCGGCTTAATGACTTTGCCGCTCTCGGAATCAGCCATCGCCTCGTTGATCTGGTCGAGGTCATAGAACTGAACCAGTTTGTCGAACGGGAAAAGTCCCTGCTGCCAATACTCGATCAACTGCGGGACGAACTCGGACGGAACGCTTTGTCCTTCGACAACGCCGATCAATGTGCGGCCGAAAAGGAAGTTCCCGATATCGATCGTGCCTTCAGTGCCGAGAGCGGACGAGCCAACGAGACCGCATGTTCCCGGCGTACCAAGGCAGTCGACTGCCTGACGGAAAACTCGCGGCGAACTCGTGCATTCCAAGCTGAAATCAACGCCTGCGGGGACGATCTTCCTGATCGCGGCAACGCTGTCCAATCTGCGGGCATTTATCGTGTGCGTCGCCCCGAGTTCGCGCGAAAGTTCCAGCCGTTCATCGTTCAAGTCGATCACGATGATGGTCGCGCATCCGGCGATTTTCGCGGCCATCGTAGCCGCCATGCCAACCGCACCAGCACCGAACACTGCTATTGACGAGCCGGGCTTCGGCTTGAGGCAATTCAGTACCGCGCCAGCACCGGTCTGAAGCCCGCACCCGAGCGGTCCGATCAACTCGAGTGGAACATCCTTTGCAACCTTCACGGCGTTTCGTTCGCTGGCGATGGCGTAGGTTGCAAATGACGACTGCTCGAAGAAGCAGCCACTAATCTGTTTCCCGTGAGAATCATGGATCGGGCAGGTGCCATCCGGACGAGTGCCGCGGAAATTGCGACCGAAGAAGTCCTCGCAGTAGAAAGGTGTACCGGAAAGGCACTTTTCGCACTTGCCGCAATAGGCGTAGCTCAAAGCAACGTGATCACCGGGCACAAGATCTTTAACTGCGCTCCCGACGGCCTCGACGACGCCAGAGCCTTCGTGTCCCAACACAACAGGTTGAGGTACGTCATATCCCTGGTCCCTGACCACCAGGTCGGTATGACATACCCCCGATGCGACGATGCGGACCAAAATCTCGTCTGCACGAGGTTCCTCAATCCCTATGCACTCCAAGATCAAGGGCTTCGCCTTTTCGCGCGAGACCGCCGCATATGCCTGCTTCATGTAACTGTCCTCCAAGGCTCACAACGCAATTCGCGCGAACGTACTCATCGTCAGACAATCAGTCAATAATTACTCTATAAATTAGATCAGTTCAACCGGAGCAGGGCTGCATTTTTGCAAAGTCACGAGTGAACGCTGATTTGAAGTGATCAAAGGGTTCCGATGCATGTTCGAAAGGGAGCATGCGTCTTGTCCCGCTTTGGGCTGAAAGATCGGCAGACGAAAATTTAGTAGCAACGTGTGAGGCGAGCCGGATGGCGTCGCTTGCCGACGTCGAGCCGGTTCTGAAGGCTATCGACAGCTTCGAGACACCGGTATTGCCAAGTTCAACCGACTACAAACGATGCTACTGCCAGCCAGGCTTAACAGACAGTACCAACCAGGACGTTAGTCTTCTCGATGATCGAGAGGTCCGACGCGATCCGGTATACAGTTGGCGCGGCGGTCGGTGACTCAATAGCGAGCGTATCCTGGATCGTGAGGCGTTCGATGCCCTGCTTTAGTGACCTGATCGTATTCCCGTGGGCCACCACAAGAACCGATTTCCCTCTCAACAAGGGGGGGAACACTTCGCTTATCAAAAAGGGCAGAACCCTCGCGCTTATGTCCCGTATGCTTTCTCCCCCAGGTGGTGGAGTGCTGTACGAGCGGCGCCAAACCTGGACAACATCCTGGCCCCACCGCTCACGTGCCACGTTCTTGTTGATGCCGGTGAGCTGTCCGTAGTCGCGTTCGTTCAACTCGGTTCTCCTGATTGGCTCCAGCAGATCGCCGTTGGTTTCGTTCAAAATCGCTCTGCAAGTGTCGACTGTGCGCAAGAGGGCAGAGCTAAACGCAATATCGAACGAGATGCCGAGGTTCGCGAGCAGTGAGCCGGCTCGCCTGCTCTCAGACCAGCCCTCCTGTGTGAGCGGAACGTCGCTCGTACCCGTGAACTCCCCGCGCGCGTTCCCTTCGCTTTGGCCATGCCGGACAATCACCAGAGTGGACATTCATAACCCTCCCATCGATTTAGCGAACACGAATATTGTCGCACTATCGGACAATCCGTCAAGTGCGACTATGTGCAAGTGAAAACAAAACGATGTCGAAAAAAACAAACGTCGAAGTTTATATTTATTGACAGATTGTCTGATAGTTCATACCAATGCACTCCGCCGTATTGAGGAGAGTCCGGCACGGCTTGGGAAGGCAAGGCTCTCGCCTTAACAGACAATGCCGCCCAGAGCGGCCGGAGGAGGAATTTTCATGAAGAGACGTACATTTCTACAAGCGAGCGGCGCAATTGCTGTAGCCGGCACGTTCGGAATGCCGGGGATTCTTCGCGCCGACGACGCGATCAGTCTCCTACCTGACACTTGGCCCTCCGAAGGCGCCAACCCAATTGTCGACGCGGGTAAGTTCAAGAAGTCAGGCCCGTGGAAGATCGGACACAGCCACTACGGCCTCGCTGGTTCAACGCATACCTACCAGACGGCGTTTGAAGCCGAATATGAAGTAAAAAAGAACAAGGATCGGATCGCTGATTACCAGTTCCGGAGCGCTGATCTCAATGCCTCCAAACAAGTTGCCGATATCGAGGATCTGATCGCCCAGAAGGTCGATGCGATCATCATCGCACCGCTAACCACCGGTTCCGCCGTCGAGGGCATCAAGAAGGCAAAGGCTGCTGGCATTCCAACCGTAGTCTATCTCGGACGCGTCGACACCGAGGAGTTTACGGTTCAGGTCCAGGGCGACGACTTCTATTTCGGGCGCGTGATGGCTCAGTTCCTCGTCGACAAGCTTGGCAACAAGGGCAAGGTATGGGTTCTGCGTGGCGTCGCCGGGCATCCCATCGATGCAGATCGTTATGCAGGCGCCATGGAAGTCTTCAGCAAGTCTGGACTTCAGATCACGTCGACCCAGCACGGAAGCTGGTCTTATGAGGACTCAAAGAAGATCGCCGAAAGCTTGTATCTCTCCGACCCCGATGTCGCGGGCATCTGGACCGATGGAGCCAACATGTCTCTTGGCGTTTTGGATGCCTTGCAGGAGGCTGGCGCCTCAACGATCCCCCCAATCACGGGCGAAGCACTTAACGGCTGGATGCGTCGTTGGAATGACGAAAAACTTTCCTCGATCGGTCCGATTTGCCCACCCGCTCTGTCTACTGCCGCGCTACGGGCCGCCTTCGCCTTGCTGGATGGGAAGCCGATTCAGCGTAACTGGACGAACCGCCCCAAGCCGATCACCGACGAGACGCTCTCCCAGTTCTATCGCGCAGATCTCACTGATGCGTACTGGGCGCCGACCGAAATGCCGAACGAAAAGCTCCTTGATTATTTCAAGGCTTGATGAACTACGGGCACGATCACTCGTGCCCGTATCCCTGTCGAAGATGGAAATTCCCATGAGCACGCTTGTCGAGATGGTCGGCATCAACAAATCGTTTGGTTTCACGAAAGTCCTTTCGGACGTTCGCTTTTCCCTGGAACGTGGCTCCGTGCACGCTCTGATGGGGGAAAACGGCGCGGGGAAGTCCACCCTGATGCGTATTCTGGCGGGGGTATATCAGCCGGGCGCAGGAAGTGTTCGGCTCCGCGGGGAGGAAGTCAATTTCCGTTCCCCTAAGGAGGCACGGTTGGCGGGAGTGTCGACGGTGTTTCAGGAGTTTACCCTGATCCCCAATCTCACCGTTGCTGAGAACATGTTCCTGGGCCACGAACCTCGTCGCATTGACGGTTCGATCGATAGCGTCGAGGTAGTGAAACGCGCTCGCGCTTTGCTGGCTGACGTATTTCCACAGCTCGACGCAACCGCGATCGTCGAGACACTGACTGTCGCGCAGCAGCAGGCAGTAGAGATCGCGAAGGGACTTACGTCGAACGCGGACGTATTCATCTTCGACGAGCCAACGGCGGCGTTGAACTCGACCGATGTCGCGCATCTTTTCAAGGTTATCCGCGACCTTAAGGCTCAACATAAGGCTGTCGTCTACATCTCTCATCGCATGAATGAAGTCTTCGAACTATGCGACACCATCACCGTCATGAAAGATGGCGCTTGGGTAAGGACTGCAAGAGCGGAGGACTTCAACTTGCAAACGCTGGTAGCGACAATGGTTGGTCGCGAACTTCAGAACTTCTTTCCGCCGCGCTCGCAGGCCACCGGAGCGGCAATGCTGGAGGTTTCGGACTTGCGCCTCGACGACAGCAGCTCGACAGTCACTTTCGTTGTCAGAAAAGGTGAAATCATCGGGCTGGCAGGGCTCGAAGGACAGGGCCAGCGAGAGATAATGCGTGCCATTGTGGGCGTTGAATCGCCAAAGGCCATCGCCGTGTGGCGTGCCGGCCCCGACAACAGCATGCATGTGGTGAATGTAGGGTCAGGGTTCGCTCGCGCGGTCGCATCAGGAATCGGTTTTATCCCTGAGGACAGGAAGCAGGAAGGGCTGTTCCTGCGCCTGCCTATCTACGACAACATCGCGCTGGGAAAACAGCTCAATCGGAATATGGCAAGCGTTGCGTGGCGATCGGTGTCGAAGGTCCGCGAGGTGATCAAGTCGTTACGAGTTGCGGCCGCCGATCCCAATGCGCCCGTAGGTAAACTCTCGGGCGGGAATCAGCAGAAGGTGCTGCTGGGCCGCTGGTTGCTCTCCGGAGTGGACATCCTCGTTATTGAGGAGCCCACGCGCGGCGTCGACGTCGGTGCAAAGGCAGAGATTTACAGATTGCTGCGGGACTTCAGTGATCGTGGCGGTGCTGTCGTGGTTTCGTCGCGCGAGCACGCTGAGCTTATAGGGCTCTGCGACAGCATTTTGGTCGTTCATGACAGGAAGATCGTCGGGCAGATGTCCGCAGAGGGGGCGACCGAGGAAAGAATCCTCGAGACTGCGCTGGGGGCGAGTGCGTCACCGGATCCCCGTGCTGCGGTGCATTGAGGAGGATAACTTATGAATTCATTTGCCAGTCGCCTGAAGCTCCCTTATCGCGCGGGAGCGATCGGGCTTTCCATTGGAACGCTCCTGGTGATGGTTGTCGCCTCGGTAATATTATTGCCGGACTTCATGGATCCGGAGAATTTGTCTAATCTCCTGGCGCAATCGACGGTGCTCGTCATCTCGGCTCTCGGTCAGACGTTCGTCATTCTCACTGGCGGCCTCGACGTGTCGGTTGGGTCCGTCATCAGTCTAACGACGACGATCATGACGCTTGATCTTCCTGAGATAACCCGCGTGCTTATCTGCATCGCGGTGGCGATGGGGTTCGGAGTAGCGAACGGTTACGGTGTCGCGCGCCTCAATGTACATCCAATCATCATGACGCTGACAACAATGGGCATCGGCCAAGGTATCGCGTTGATCATTTTGCCAATCCCAGGTGGGCGCGTTCCGGAGTGGCTTTCCGGCTCGGTAGCCGGATCCATCGGCCCCGTACCTAACTCATTGTTTTGGTTGATCACGGCATCGCTCTTCGCATCCTGGATTCTCTATCGTCGTCCCTTCGGCCTCTACCTCTTCGCTTCCGGCGGCAATGACTTCAACGCACGGATGAACGGTGTTCCCGTCGAGCGCACCATCATCAAAGCGTATGTTCTTTCCGCTCTATTCGCATGCGCTGCGGGGATGTTTCTTGCAGGTCGCCTTGCATCGGGTGATCCTAAGGGCGGCGCTTCATTCGGGATTGAGTCTGTAACGGCTGCAGCATTGGGTGGGGTCCACCTCGCCGGGGGCATCGGAAGCATTGTGGGAACCGTCGTTGGCGCGGCGATCCTCGGGACAGTGAATAATGTGATGAATCTGGCCAACGTCTCTGCATTTCTTCAGTCGGTCGTCAAGGGTGTGTTGCTTCTCGTACTCGTCGTTTCGCAGCGACGCAAAACAATCGGACTTTGAAAGAGATGGACTTCTCGATGACCACATCAGACTCGAAAACTGAAGCACCATCTCGCTTATTGAGGGGTAAGAGCGCCATTTCGTGGATACTCGGGCTACCGCCCGCATACTATGTGCTCGCAATCCTGGTTGCGGTTGCTCCAGCAGTGAGCGCCACGCTCATAAATCCCAACTACTGGTTTGTAATCCTCAAGCAGTCAGCGCCGCTCGGGATCGCGGTGCTCGCCCAGTCGCTTGTCATGCGGGTGCGATCCATCGATCTCTCTGTCAGCGGTATTTTCGCGTTCGCGATTTATCTGGCCAGCTCGGGCCAGCTCAACAACTATCCACCGCTAATGACCGTCCTCATGCCTGTTGTGATTGGGCTAGCTGTGGGGGGTGTAAACGGAATACTCGTAGCATACGTGCGCGCTTCTGCCGTTATCTCCACACTAAGTGTTTCGGCCATTCTGATTGGGATCGTCCAATACATGAGCGCCGGCCGCGCGCCCGGTTCAACGCCAAGCTGGCTTCGAATACTTACGAGCGGCAATATCCACGGCCTTTCCTATTCCGTGGTCCTGTGGATCGTCATCGCCGCCCTGATTTCTATCGCATTTCGCTTTCTCATCGTCGGGCGTTACTTCAGGGCCGTCGGCGACAATCCGAGGGCGGCGGAAACTACAGGAATTCCGTTGGCACGTACGATTTTTGTCTCGCACACGCTCGCGGGCGCCCTGACAGGCATCGCGGCCCTGGTCCAGGTATCCGCGTTGGCGGTCGGCACCATCAAGCCAGGCTTCGACACCTTCATGAATGCGCTCGCCGCCACGATCCTCGGCGGTGTGACGTTCGGCGTCGACCGGGGCGGCGTCGCCGGGCCGTTCGTTGCCGTCGTTGCCTTCAGCTTCCTGTTCGCGATGCTGACCGTCTTCGGCATCCAGGAGCCGGGCAAGCTTATCGTCCAGGGCGTGATCATTGCATTTGCCGCAATCATCTACGGTGCGCGCGCGGGTCGCGTCTAGTCCGTCGGGCCGATCAAGCCATTCCCGTAGCAATTGCGGGAGAACGCAGGAGAATATAATGGTGAAAATCACTGCGGCTGTCGCCGTGAAACCAAAGAGCCCGCTGGAATTCCGTGAACTCGAACTGGCTGACCCCGAAGGCAACGAGATCCTGGTTCGCACGGTTGCGAGCGGGATCTGCCACACGGACTTGCTGCTTCGCGACGGTATTTTTGGCCCGCCGGCACCGGTGATCCCGGGGCACGAAGGCGTCGGCGTCGTCGAGGCGGTCGGACCAGAAGTTCAGAGCCTCAAAGTGGGTGATCACGTCGCACTGAGCCAGAGCTCATGCGGATTCTGCGCCGACTGCCGCCGTTCTCACCCAATGAACTGCCAAAACTATACCCAGTACAATCTTACGGGGCTTCGTCCGAATGGTAAGAAGGCATTGCTCTGCGATGAAGTTGGCATTGGCAGCAATTTCGTGGGCCAGTCGTCCTTTGCGACGCATATCCTTGCGACTGAAAACAATGCAGCGCTTTTGCCGAAAACAGACCTCGACCTTACCGACGCTGCGCCACTCGGGTGCGGCATGGCAACGGGTGCAGGAACAGTGATAAACGCGATGAAGCCGGAAATAGGGTCGACGATAGCCGTTTTCGGCGCAGGTGCTGTCGGCATGGCCGCCGTGATGGCCGCCAAAGTTCGTCGGTGCAGCAAGATTATCATCATAGATCTGAATCAGCAGAGGCTAGACATGGCCATGGGGCTTGGTGCCACACATGCGATCAACGGCAAAGATCCCGACGTAGTCAACCAGATCCATGCGCTGACGGGCGGCGGTGCCGACTTCGCGATCGACGCAGTTGGCATCATTCCGGTTATTCTGAACTCGATCAAGTGCACCCGTGCCGGCGGGCACGTTGTCTTGCTCGGCCTCGACGCGCTCGGGAACGACATTCCCATCCCCCTCGATCTAATGGTGTTCAATCGCAAGATCCAGGGTGCGATCCTTGGTGATCAGATTCCACAGCTGTTCATTCCGCAGATGATGGATCTTAATCAGGCTGGGCTTTTCCCCTTCCAAAAATTGATCACCAAGTATCCCTTCGAGAAGATCAACGAAGCGATCGCGGACGCCGAAGCCGGGCGAGTGATCAAGCCGGTCGTCGTTTTCAATTAGGAGCCAGCGCAAATGACATCGAAGAAGTCAGAGGAACAGCACCTTGTCGTGGAATTCAAAACCACGTCCCAAAATCGAAATCGCGTAAAAGAACTCCTTCAGGAATTCATTGGACCCGCCCGCGAAGAGTCTGGTTGTCTCTACTACGACCTCTACCAGCGGTCGGACGATCCGAACACTTTCATCATCTTAGACGGCTGGCAGAATGAGGCGGCTGTCGTTGGCCATGGCGAACATCCTAATGTCAAGCGGGTGCTGGAGCCTCTTCTTCCACTGTTGGTGAGTCCACCGTCGATTAATGTAAATACCCGTATCAGCGACTGATCGGGCGCAATGGCCATTTCTACGAGGCGCGCGCCCCGAGCGCGCAGGTTTGAGGGAGACGAAATGGATACGCATCGAGTTGTCGTAGTCGGCGGTGGCTTTGCCGGACTCCAGTTAGCGAAGGACCTCAAGTGTCCCGACACTTCCATAACGATCGTCGACAGGCGCAACCATCACCTCTTTCAACCGCTCCTCTACCAAGTTGCCACGACTGTATTGGCAACCTCGGAGATAGCCTGGCCCATCAGAGCATTGTTCAGAGGACGAAAGGATGTATCGACGCTGCTGGGCGAGGTTGTTGGCGTTGATACCGAGGCACGCGTAGTATCGCTCAAGGATGGGAATGCTATTCCCTATGACACGCTCGTTCTCGCGACAGGTGCAAGGCACGCCTATTTTGGCCGGGACGAGTGGGAGCCGTTTGCGCCCGGGCTAAAGGCACTCGAAGACGCGACGACCATCCGGCGGCGGCTTCTTCTCGCGTTTGAGAAGGCCGAATTGGAGACTGATCCCGAACGGCGGAAGGCAATGCTCACGTTCAGCATAATCGGAGCAGGCCCGACAGGCGTGGAGATGGCTGGGATTATAGCGCAACTGGCCCAACGAACCCTTGTTGAGGAGTTCCGTAGCATCGACACCAGATCGGCGCGCATCCTTCTCATCGAGGCAGGTCCACGTGTCCTACCCGTGTTCCCGGAAGCACTTTCGAGATATGCCGAGCAGTCGCTAATCAAGATGGGCGTCGAAGTGAGAACAGGCATTCCCGTGACGGCATGCAACGAGAACGGCATCGCGATCGGAGATGAGTTCGTTTCAAGCCGGACCGTCATCTGGGCTGCGGGGGTGCAAGCGTCGAACGCCGCCGCCTGGGTCGGTGCTGAAAAGGACAGGGCGGGTAGGGCGGTCGTGCAGCCAGATCTGACTGTTGGCGGTAAGCCCGAGATTTTTATTATTGGAGATACTGCCTCCGTGAAGGCCGCTGATGGAACACCCGTCCCCGGAGTGGCTCCCGCCGCCAAACAGCAAGGCAAATATGTCGCTTCGGTAATTGAAGCACGACGTCTGGGTACACCCACTCCAAGTGCGTTCAGATATAGGCATCTGGGAAACCTGGCTACCATCGGGCCGAATTCGGCTGTTATCGACTTCGGGAAAATCCGGCTCAAGGGCGGAATTGCATGGTGGATTTGGGGGCTTGCCCATATCTACTTCCTGATAGGTACGAGGAGCAGATTGGCAGTGGGACTAAGCTGGCTATGGATCTTTGTTTCCGGCCATCACTCCGCACGTTTGATCACGCAAAAAGAAACCTTAAAGGATGAGGTTTAGTCGCTAGCGCGAGCACGCCCGAGTCTGCTGGGCCGTGAATGGAGACCATCAAAGGCCAGACATTTGGGAATCGGTTGCGAAGCGATGGTTGGCAGCAGGTAACAATTCTGTCGGAGTTCCATATATAACAATGATTGATCTTCGCACTATCAACTTAGGCGACTTCGACTGCGTCGAATTCACGGCGAGGACTGGCCGCGACAAGTCAATTGCCCTGTCCGCCTGTCGTTAGCGATAGGCGGGCCTCATGCTTGAATACCGTTTCGGGAAGAAGTGATGATGTGGAGAGTTGAGAGTGTCCCCCTCTAAGATTGACCATTTCTCGCTCAAAGGTACCTGCAGCGAGGAACTCGCGGCAGCGCTTTCGAGGCTTTCCCCGCAATCTGAAGCGCATGTACATGGCGATAAGACGATCGCCTACGATGTACATGCGATTACCAATGGTCCGATTGCGGTTATTGCCGCGCACTACGAGGGCGACCTAACGGTCCAGCACCGGGGACCGGCGGAGGCAAACATCATCATGCTTCCACTACATGGGCGATCGGTCGTTACCGTTGACGGCAGACAAATCCCGTCAGAGGGAACGCGGGGCGTTTTCGTGAACAGTATGTCGGCGAGTACGACCCAATTCATTGGGCCAAGGAAACATTTGGGGCTTAGGATCGCCCATGATGAGCTGACGCGCCGTTTGGGATGTCGGCTCAATACGCCAATAAGAGGCAGCCTCGATTTTTCGCCAGAAATCGACCTATCGGTCGGGTTCGGCTCCCTTTTGGTTCAACTGGTACCAGTGCTGTATGCTGGATTACGAGACGGAACCCTCCTTCAATCACCGATAGCACTTCATCACCTCACTGAAACGACGATGGAGCTTTTGATCGAAGCTGCGCAGCATCGCTACTCATCTGAGTTATGCCGCGTTGCTGAATCACCCTTACCCAAGGCCGTTAAGCGGGCGGTCGACTATATGCGTGCCAATATTACTCGGCCGCTATCTCTTGAGGAAATCGCAACGGCTTGTGGCGTAAGCCGACGCACTCTTCAAAGCGGTTTTCGCAACTTTCGGAATACGACCCCTCTGGCATTCCTGCAGCACCTACGGTTGGAATTAGTGCATCAGGAACTGATGACAGGCGAACCTGGCCTCTCGGTCACGCAGGTCGCTCTGAAATGGGGCTTCGTGCATAGAGGCAGATTTTCTGCGGACTATCGCAAGCGCTATGGGGTACTTCCCTCGGAAACATTGCGTATATCATAAGCAGATTGCGCCGACCGAGCTACGATCAGCCGGCACGCTCGACTGTCCTCAAGGCTTGTAGCAACAGCACTCTCCAGAAAATCCGACTGCCTCGGCCCAAGATCTGTCTTGCAGATGATCCCCTGAACGCGACGATGTTCCGATCTGCGCAACGCAGTTCAAGACCACTACAGGGGTTAATCTTATAGTAATTATGCCGAGGTCATCTCACACATAGCGGTCAATGTCGCAATGTTCTGGACCGCGTCGCTAATGGAAGCCGGTGTAATTTATAGTCGTCTATGAGGAACATATGTCGAGACTGCCGCTATCTCTACTTTTAATGATTTTGGCAATTATCCCGTTGACGGCGTTCGTAATCATCGGAGTATCAACATCACTGGGATATTACCGAGAATACTCTACCTTCCGCAGCGCACAAACAACGCAGCGACTTGGGCGGGAAGGCGGATTCCTCGCCCAAGCTATAGCGGCGGAAGCGTTTGCAGGCGCCGACGTGCGTCGGGCAAAGCAAGCTGCATCGGACAGGGCTTTTACAGCGGTCTTTTCCGCTTACGACTCTTGGAAAAAGGCATTCGACGATCCGGCCATAGAACGGGCGGTACAGATCATTCGTGAAAGGCGGGACAATATCGATAGCTTCCGCCGGCGCGTCGATGACGGAACGGCTAGCGAGGCGGAGGGAGCTGTTGCTTTGCGCCCAGCTGCCCTTGCGGGCTTGGAGCTCGTCCGTCGCACTGGGGCGACTGTCAATGATTTGGATTTAGCACGCCAAATTACCGGTTTTCACGCGCTCATGCAGATCACGGAAGCTAGTTTGCTGGAGATCAGGCCCGGCCGAGCCTACGTCAAAAATTCAGCCATGTCCGTCGATCTATTTTCGTCCCTCTTACAGTCAAAAAATCTAAAGCAGCTTTATGTGCCTGCGATGCAGGAATTTCTCCCCGCCGATCTCGTCAAATCTTATGACGACTTCGAGGCCAGCGCCGCAGGCAAGTTCATCGCGGGCGTTCGCGATCAGATGTATGCAAACCAGCCGGGCGTTTCCTTCCCCCCCGAGACGTTGGATCGATGGAATGAAATCACCCAACAGCGGGCTGCTTTGTTGACCGCACTCATTATGCGCACCGGCGACGAGTTGGACGAGATGGCATTTCAGCGTTACGCCGATCTTCGCAATGCCTTTATCGGCTACTCCGGCGCCACGCTTCTGATCATGTCTACGGTACTCATTTTGTGCATTTCGGTCGTTCGGAGAATTTCAAGCTCCATTCGGACTCTGACAAGCCGAATGAAGGCACTCGCAGAAGGCGATACGTCGGCGCCGGTGCCCTTGACAATCCGACGCGACGAGATCGGGGACATGGCGCGTTGCCTTGAGTTTTTCCGCGGCGCGGCCATACAGAAAAGTAACCTGGAGACATCCGCGGAAGCTGAGCGCATTCGTTCTGACCAAGAGAAGCTGGATATTCAGGTAAGAGCGGAAAAAGAAGCAGAAGAGCGCCTCATCCGAGCGACGACGGCATTGGCAACCGGGTTGAAGCGGATGGCGGATGGAGACTTGATTTATGAGATTGAGGAGCCGTTAGCGCCACAGTTTGAAAGTTTGCGCAGGGATTTCAACGCTTCCATTCGTCAGCTCCGGGACGTGCTTGTTACCGTCGGCCATTCAGTCGAAACGGTCACGAATGGCAGCTCGGGCGTCTCGGCCGCATCTGAAAATCTTTCAAGACGCACGGAGCAGCAGGCGGCTTCGCTCGAGGAAACTGCAGCGGCGTTGGAGGAGATAACCGTCAACGTTGCATCGACCACGAAGAGGACGGCTGAGGCGCGCGGAGCCGTCCAACAGATGCGAAATCATGCGGAAATGTCCGGTCGGGTTGTACGCGATGCTATCGGCGCCATGAATCGCATTGAAAACTCCTCCAAGCAGATTTCCCAGATCATCAGCGTCATCGACGCGATCGCCTTCCAAACGAACCTCCTGGCGCTCAACGCCGGCGTCGAAGCAGCGCGTGCTGGCGACGCGGGAAAAGGCTTTGCGGTTGTTGCCCAGGAGGTCAGGGAGCTTGCACAGCGCTCAGCGACAGCGGCAAAAGAAATCAAGGATCTCATCGGCAATTCAGCTCTTGCCGTCGACGAAGGCGTAAGGCTCGTGAGTGAAACCGGATCGGGCCTGAGAACGATTGAAGAGCTTGTGCAGGATGTAAATCTTCATATGGACGCAATCGCAACGGCCTCCCAGGAACAATCGTCGGGCCTGCGCGAGATTAACGGCGCGGTTAACCATATGGACCATGCCACTCAAGAAAATGCGAGCATGGTCGCGGAGATGAATACTGCAGGATCGCACCTCGCTCAAGAGAGCCAAAGCCTAGCCGCACTGTTGAAACATTTCCATTTCAAAGACGAGAGCGGGAAGCCACAAAAGGTCACGGGCGAACTTGGCAAGAGCTTCCCGCCCGGTCAGACAATGGTTGACCGCGGAGACTATCCGATGCGCCGTGGTAACCTGGTGCTCGCGCCTTCGAATGATGATTGGCAAGCGTTCTAAATGATATGGGCGGCGTCGCCGACCACATGCAAATACACGTCTTTGATGATTCTGAATGAGAGCGATATCCCGGTGGGGTAGCGGCATGGTACTCCGCCAAATGACTTGTGCGGTCCTAACAAAATGCTGGCTTGACGCATGATTGCTCAGCCACGTGACAAAGCAGGACAGGCACATGAAACACGTACGTCAATCGGAACGCACATCCCGCCCCGAACAGCCTGTGGAAGTGCAGATGGCGACTGATGCTCAAATCGACCAGGGGCGTGGAGCCTTCCGCAACGCGGTCAATGCCAGCCCTCCGCTTGCCACGGGCACGGCCCCGCCATTTTCGGAAGCCTCCGCTGTCCGGCCATCGCACGGTCACGACGCAGATGTCGCAAGTCTGAAGCAACCGTTTGAGAAGGCTTTCCGGGCGAATCCCCGGCATCCTGCGACAAACGTCGACTTGCCATTCAACGCCGAAGAGATGTCGAGTGCCGTCGTACTCGACGCGATCCCGTTACCCGTCTTCTTCAAAAACAGAGATGGGATACACCTTGGTTGCAACAGGGCCTTCGAAAGCTTCTCCGGCCGCTCAAAAGGAGATATTATCGGAAAAACCGTTTTCGATTTGGTGCCCGCACCCATAGCCGAGACGTATGCCGCGTTGGACGAGGCGCTTTTTGCAAATGGCGGTGTTCAGCAATATGAAGCAAAGGCCACCACCGAGAATGGTGGTGTCGTTGATCTTTTACTCAGCAAGACCGCAATCACTGATATCGCTGGTAACAGGATCGGCTTGGTTGGCGCGATGTTGGACATCACAGAGCGAAAACGTGCGGAGCATGATCTCAAAGAGGCTCTTGAATTCGCAGAGGGAATTATTGCCGCCATTCCTGACGTTCTGTTCGAGGTAAATGCCGACGGTCGCTACCTGCAGGTCTGGGCAAGGAATCAGGAGATCCTGGCGCAGCGAAAAGAAGTGCTGCTCGGCAAGCTTGTCCGCGATGTGCTCCCTCCAGATCAGGCCGACATCGCTATGCTGGCTCTTGAAGAAGCCGATGAAACCGGCGCCTCCTACGGTCGTTGTGTCCGTATAGCCCTACCAAACGGCGAATCCCGTTGGTTTGAACTGTCGGTCGCAAGGCGACCAAGCAGCAATCACTCAACCGTCACTTTTCTGGTGTTATCTCGCGATATTACCGAACGAAAGCACGCCGAGGGCACAACTATTGAAGCTCGGGCTCGCCTCCTAAGTGTCCTGCAGACCATTCCGGATATGGTATGGCTGAAAGACGTAACAGGCAAATATCTGTTGTGCAATCATGCCTTCGAAGAATTGGTCGGCAAGGCAGAAGCGGAAATCGTCGGGAAAACGGATTATGACCTGTTTACTCCCGAACTCGCCCAGTTTTTTCGTGACAAGGATGAGGAGGCCATGCAAGCCGGCCGTATTCTCATCAATGAGGAACGGTTTACCGCTCACGAGGACGGTCGATCAACGCTTTTGGAGACTCGTAAGGTTCCGGTATTCACGGGGGGAAAGCTGATGGGGATCCTCGGCGTCGCCCGCGATATCACCGAACTGGACACGTCCCGTAAGAAAATCCATCAGATGGCATTCTACGATTCTCTGACCGGCCTGCCTAACCGGACACTTTTCAATGAACGGCTACGCGAGATGATCGGGGACGCGGCTTCGGCGGGCCAGCGAGCCGGGGTGATGCTGATCGACATGGACCATTTCAAAGCGATCAATGACACTATGGGACATCCCGTCGGTGACGAGTTACTGCGGCAGGTGGCGACACGCATGAAAAAAGGCGTCCGTGCCAGCGACACCGTGGCGAGACTCGGTGGAGATGAATTTGCAGTCTTGCTGCCCAATGTTCAGGACAATGACGATTTGGCTCAAATTGCCAGCAGAATGCTTGCCGCATTCGGCGAACGCTTCATGCTTTCCGACAGGGAGATCTTTGTATCCTGCAGCATCGGGATATCGGTATTTCCAAATGACGGCGACGCTCCCGACGATTTGGTGAAATATGCGGATTCTGCGATGTATTTGGCGAAGCGCTCGGGGCGTAGCAACTTCCGCTTCTACTCAAAGGATCTCACGATTGGGGCTGAAAAGCGCCTAGCGCTAGAATCAGACCTACGCCTAGCTTTGAAACATGAGCAACTTGAACTCCATTATCAGCCAAAGGTCCTATTGGACAACGGAAAGGTGATCGGTTCAGAAGCACTGCTACGATGGCATCATCCGAAGATGGGATTGATCCCTCCGGGAGAATTCATAGGTGTCGCCGAGGAAACGGGATTGATCATCGATCTTGGACGATGGGTGCTGCATGAGGCGTGTTGCACGGCTGCCGTCATGAATGCAGATGGACTGCCCCCGCACAAGATTGCGATAAATTTGTCTCCTAAGCAGTTTCAATGCCCGCGTTTGTCGCAAACGGTGGCGGACGTATTGCAGGAAACCGGTTGTCGTGCGGAGTGGATCGAGGTTGAAATAACTGAGAGTCTCCTGCTCCATAACTGCGAGGGCGTTTCGACGACACTCTCTCAATTGCATGCGAGCGGAATTTCCATAGCGATCGATGATTTCGGCACCGGCTACTCATCTCTGAGCTATTTGGCTAACTTTCCCATTGATACCCTCAAAATTGACCGGTCATTCATCAATCGATCCGACAAGCGAAGTAGAGAACTGGTCAAGGCAATTCTCTCAATTGCGCGCTGCCTAGGGCAAAATGTAGTCGCTGAGGGCGTGGAGACGGTCGATCAAGAAAAATTCTTGGCTGAAAGCGGCTGCGCTGTGGCACAGGGGTTCTACTATAGCAAGCCCATCCCGAAGTCCGAACTTCTCGCTGCAAACGCAGTGCCCGAGTTCTCTCGCGGTGATTCCCATCTTACGCCGATGCCCGCAGAGGAAGGGGTGGCACTCATGCGCTTGCCTCCCGCATCTGTTGGGACCCGAACCGCGTGAAGCCTACGGCTAACAGCGCGCAGGATCCACGCCACCTGCGGCGCTGTTTATACCGCACTCATCCAACGGAAGCCCAAACTACTCTGGGCGATTGGATAAAACGCGGACCAACAGGAACTACTGAAAACTTCAGGTGCTTTGATGTTCCGAAATATGCAGGCCCTGTACCGAATTGCGCGACGAAACATACGTTGACGTGTTTTCGCTTTCGATTGCCATTGCAAAGACTTGCCCAGTACAATCTACTATTCAGAGTCAATATCGTCAAAAGCATAACCGTGCAAAAGCTCATCCCATTTCCCCATCCGAATAGAAATTCTGCGGATTTGAAAAGTTCAACTGCGAATTCGAATGGCTCCGGACATTTCGACATCATCCAATCGCTGAAATCGGAACTTCACGATTTGGCTAGTGCCGTAAATCAGTTGGAGGCGCTATGTGAGTCATACCGATCCCAAGTTGATACGTGCTCGCAACCTGACTGAACGACTGAGCGTCCGCGCTTGTCATCGTATTCCCTATGACCCTCTCTGGGCGTGGCGGCCAGTGGTTCGTTGAATCTTGCCAAACGTTCCCGGATCCCACCACTTCCCGAAGACGGGAGCTTCAATTCGATCAACTCGAAACTTTCGGCCATTTGAACGGGTGGCGGAAAAAAACGCCAGCGATTGCACCGTGATTTCGTAATGGTTCTGCCTATTTGCTGAAGGCGGTCGGCCGATTGGAATGCTCCATCAGACCTCAACTTACCGGCAGCAAGGCTGCAGGTTCGATAGCTTCTTTTCGTGGATGAGGATATACGGATCCTCGAACTCTACCCGCATCTTGTCCTGGTTGGCGACGAAGTAGGGGCTGAGGTACGCGGTCGAATTGCATGCGCGCGAAGACCACGAGTTTGGTCTCGGCGGTCTTGGCTTCCTCGACGAAATGGCACTCTCGTTGCTAACCTTCTCCATTGCGTCGACGAGGAACGGCCGCGCAAGGTCGATGCCACGCTTCGGGTCCATCGATTCATCCCGGACGCTCCCGCCTTGCGTAATAGACTGGATTTTTCATTTCTGCCTGGGTTTCAAACCAGTCTCGCCGTGGTGTTGCTGCATCCCGTCCTGCCCCGGCTTTTGGTCCTGCCAGGCTCGCGCCGCCCACAACGGCTTTGCCGTCCTCCACTTCGTTGCGGCCCTGCGGGTGCGGGCCGCGCTTGCAGCCCGGCTTTTGGGCCGCCGTAGCAGGTCGCGATGGCCGCGACCTCGAACGGAGGTTCAGACATGAACAGGCAGCAATCCAATCAACGATCCGATATCTACAGCCGCATCACCACCAAGATCATCGCCGATCTCAAACAGGGCGTCCGTCCATGGACCAAGCCGTGGACGGCGGGAGGCGGGACGGCCGAGGTCAGCCGGCCACTGCGCCACAACGGCCAACCATACACCGGCATCAATGTTCTGCTCCTCTGGTCTGAAGCCATCGCCCGCGGCTTTGCATCGCCAAGGTGGATGACGTTTCGTCAGGCAATCGAGCTTGGCGGCGCCGTTCGCAGGGGCGAAACCGGCACGACCGTCGTCTTTGCCAGCTCTTTCATCCGCGCCGAGAGGACGGAGACAGGCGCCGAAATCGAACGGGATATCCCCTTTCTCAAAACCTACACCGTGTTCAACACCGATCAGATCACCGGGCTCAATGGCCTTGCCCATTCCATCGGGCCTGACCAGGATTGGATGAGCCGCATCGGTGCTGCCGGCCGCTTCTTTCCAATACCGGCGCCCTGATCCGCCACGGTGGATCGGCGGCCTATTATGCTCCTGCTCGGGACTACATCCAGATGCCATGCGTCGACGCCTTCCGGCACGATGCCTCCTACGTCGCCGTCCTCAGTCACGAGATGACGCACTGGACGGCTGCACCGCGAAGACTCGATCGGGATCTGAGCCGCTATGCGAAAGACAGGAGCGAACGCGCCCGCGAAGAGCTCATTGCCGAACTTGGTAGCTGCTTTCTCTGCGCCGATCTTGGTGTCGTTCCAGAGCTCGAACCGCGCCCCGACCACGCAAGCTATCTCGACAGCTGGCTCAAGGTTCTCGGCAACGACAAGCGCGCCATCTTTTCAGCGGCAGCTCATGCGCAACGGGCCGTCGACTACCTGCATGACCTGCAGCCGGATCTCAACAAGGAGGAGGCGGCTTGAGCCGCCTCCTTATCAGCCACCCGGACGCCGCCCACTGCCGCGACCCGACGGCCGCAAGCTCCTATCCCGCGAACCGGCGTCTAAAATCGTCACGCATTGACCTCGCGCAGCTAGTGGGGCGTATTCACCGGCATATTGAAGTGACGCGCGAAGTATTCCGACGGCGTCGTCATGCGGCCCCGTGGTGAGAACCAGCGCATCCCCTCGACCGTCGATGCTGAAAATCACGCGACTGTCCAGGCTTGCAACCTCCTCCGGCAGATCCTCCCTTAGCATCGCGATGGCGGAAGCCATCGTCCGCCGAGGGCGAACGAGAACGATGTCCCGCGCGAAGGAGTCGTCGTGCGTAGCATCGAGAGAAGCGTTGATGACAGCGGGTCGTCGGATGATTTATTTGGAACTAGCAAAAAATATTGCTTTGGCGCCCTCACCGGTAGGTCATGTTCCAGCCGAGTTCGCCGGTGCGCAACGCGCTCCATATGCTGAGCGGCGACGGAGATAGGGAACGCACGGGCGGGGGCAGTCGGTCCCGCCTCCCTTGACGGCCGCTATGCTGAGGCTCCTGCGGCTGCCCTTGTTCCGCCCTTAGCGGGGCGAGAATTCCCGAAATCCGCCTCACGGCGCCGCTATGCTGATTTCTCCGATACTCTTCATTGTTTGATTGGAACCCGCCTGCGGGCGGGTTGCCCGATCGTCACTGATGGCTGCCTGCAGCCATGCGATCGGGAGTTGTGAGTGATTCGCCATCTCGCCTTATCAGTCATCGAAAATCAGTCAGTTTAATCCCGCTTCCTGGCTGGCGCGGAAAGAGCTCAGCTTGCTCAGGAGGTCCTGCGAGATCTCGAATTGCCGTGCCGTCCCCCGGCCCATGGAGTTCTTTCCCATCGTCTCCACCAGCATTCCCCGCTTGACCAGAAGATCGACCGTCTCCTTCACGCCGCTTCGCGTCAGCTCGGTAATCTCGATGATATTCGAGAGGGTTAGTTTCTGGTGAGCCTGGGTCATCGTGTAGAGGATCGTCATCATGCCGATCTGCTTCAGCCTCGCCTGCGGGGTCTCGTCCTCCAGCGGATGGTCGAGGATCTCATGGAGAATGAGCCCCGAGAAGGCAAGGTTGTGCCACTGCGTTTTAATCGCGCTTGTCATGTCATTTAACTGTGTTATATAGATCAGTATAAACCTGGGCGAGCAAAGCGGGTTCTCCTGAACGCAATGGGACGCCGTCGTCTCGAAGGATCCTGTTCATGAAAAGCCTTCTCCTGAATTCACTGCTTACGGTCTGCTTCGTTGCGCCACCCTATCTTATTTTCGGCAGTAAAGCGCGGGCCGAGGATTGGGGATGCCAGGTTATTCTATGCCTTTCCAATCCCGGCGGGCCGACGCAATATGCAGAATGCCGGCCGCCGATCCAGAAGCTGTGGCGGGAGCTTGCCGAGGGGCACTCATTCCCGACCTGTAGCGGCGTCGGTTTTCAGAGTTCGCGGCCTGGCTATGAACCCTATTATTGCGATGCGGGGTACAAGCTCACGACTGATAGCGGTCGCGGCGGTCGGCAAGCAACCTGCGTATCGACATCGCCGCAGCCGGTGAGCAACAGCCTCTGCTGGGATGGGAACGACTATACTTCCCGCGACAATTCGGTCCTGTCGCCACATTGGCAGCGCGTGGACGGGCACCGCCAGTGCATCGGCTATCCGACAACGCGCCCGAATGTGCGATCGCAGCCGCACTATGTCGATGTCACCATCGACGGCGCCGGTAAACAGCGCGTTTGGTATTGACCGATGGGTGCTGCATTCGTCGAAATCGCGCAAACCTGCGCGCCGATGGTTCAGGTGGAGACGCTGGCCGGCATTGTCAGCCTTGAGAGCCGGTTTCAGCCCTTCGCCATCCGCATCAACAGCGGCCCACCACTCGCTGCTCAACCCGCATCGAAGGCGGAGGCGATCGAGGTCACGACGTCTCTGATTGCCGATCACCAGGATATTCAGATCGGGCTCGGCGGTATCGCGATAGAGGCGCTTCAAAAATTGAAGCTATCCGTCGCCGACGCCTTCGATCCCTGCCTGAGCCTCAAGGCGACGGCCACGCTTCTCGACGGATACTACCGCGCCGCTTTACACGCGGGGGATTCTGCTCAGGCCGAAAGGGTGATGCTCCAGTCCTACTATGGCCGCGATGATCCATCTCTCGGCGCCATGGTCAAATATGACAGGCAGGTACGCCAGGAAGCAAAGCGGTTATCGCCGATGCTTGACTCGCTCACCATCGGCGAGCCCGATAGCCGGATCGGGCCTGGAGAGCAGCCGCAAGATGAGGCGGCGCCGGCGCTTGCGAAACAATCCTCCCAAACCGTCGAGGCCGCATCCTGGGACGTGTTCAGCTCAGGGCGGCAATCCTCGGTTCTCGTTTTCCAGAATGATCGATCGGAGCAAAGTGAATGATCTCCAAAGCCCCTCTTCGCCCCCTTGCCGCATCCACGCTGATGGCGGCCGCCATTGTCATCTGCCTGGTCGAGCCAGCCTTCGCCCAGGCCGCCGGTATCGAAACCGTCTTGCAGAACATCGTCGACATGCTGACCGGCAATATCGCCCGTCTGCTGGCGGTCATCGCCGTCATCATCATCTGCATCGCCTGGATGTTTGGCTACATGGATTTGAGGCGGGCCGGCTTCTGGATTATCGGGATCGGCGGCATTTTTGGCGCCACCGAACTGGTCAACACCATCGTCGGGAATTGAGCGCGATGGCGAACCTTCCGAGCCTCGAAGACGACACGCTATTTCTGGCCTGCACCCGCCCGGCGATGATCGCCGGCGTGACGATGGAGGCGATGGGCGTCAATATCATGCTGACGACCGTCCTCTACATCACAGCGGGATCAATCGCCTACGCGGTGGTCGGGATTGTTTTCCATGTCCTGTTTCGCGCGCTCGTCAAGCACGACCACAATATGTTTCGGATCCTGATTGCGTGGATCGAAACCCGTGGCCGCTCGCGCAATGCCGCCTATTGGGGCGGCGCCACACTCTCGCCTCTGACGCTCACCCGGCGTTATGACGAAAGGGATCTCAGCTTTGTCTAACATTGCGACGCTCCGGTCGCGCGAGCTCGGGCCGGAGACCTTCATTCCCTATATCAGGCATGTCGACGAGACGACCATTGCGCTCGAAACCCGAGCGTTGATGGCGATGATCGCTCTTGACGGCGTTTCCTTCGAAACATCGGACATCAGGGACCTCAATGGCCTGCATCGCAGCCTGAACACGCTCTATCGCAATATCGCCGACGAGCGGCTGGCGCTCTGGACGCATGTCGTGCGCCGCCGCGACAATGCCTATCCCGACGGACGCTTCGTCAATCCCTTCTCCGACGGTCTGAATGCGAAATACCGCGAGCGGATGGTTGGCGAAGATCTGTTTCGCAACGATCTCTATCTCACCCTCGTCTGGCATCCCGGCCGGGATCCCGCCGAAAAGGCCGCCAGGCTTCTCTCCCGGCTCGGCAAGGCGCGCCGCTCCGGTATCGAGCTTGACGAGCACGCCTTGAAGCATCTGCGCGACCGGGTGGCGGATGTCGTCGCCGGCCTGCAGCGGTTCGAGCCGCGGCAGCTTACCCTCCACGAACATGACGGCATCCTGTTCTCCGAGCCGAGCGAGGTTCTCCACCAGATCGTCGGTGGACGGCGGGAGCCGATCCCATTGACGGAGGGACGAATTTCCTCAGCGATCTATTCCGACCGGGTGATTTTTGGGCGCGAGACCGTCGAGATCCGTCACGAGGCCGACAGCCGCTATGCCGGCATGTTCGGCTTCAAGGAATATCCGGCGACGACGCGCAGCGGCATGCTCGACGCTATCCTAACCGCACCTTTCGAGCTTATCCTGACGCAGTCCTTTGCCTTCACCTCAAAGGCCGATGCCCGAACGATCATGGGCCGCAAGCAGAACCAGATGGTCAGCGCCGGCGACAAGGCGGCTTCGCAGATCGAGGAACTCGGCGAGGCGATGGACGACCTTGAATCCAATCGCTTCGTTCTCGGAGAGCATCACCTTGCGCTCGCCGTCTTCGCGCCCTCGGTCAAGGAACTGACCGATCACATGGCGAAGGCGCGCGCCTATCTCACCAGCGGCGGCGCCGTCGTCGCCCGCGAGGACCTCGGGCTTGAGGCTGCCTGGTGGGCGCAATTGCCGGGCAATTTTCGCTATCGGGCGCGCTCGGGAGCGATTACGTCGCGCAACTTCGCAGCCCTTGCTCCCTATCACTCCTATCCGACAGGTCAGAAGGACGGCAACGAGTGGGGACCGGCCGTCGCCATGCTCAAGACCGCATCCGGCTCACCCTTTTATTTCAACTTTCACCACGGCGACCTCGGCAACACTTTCGTCTGCGGCCCGTCGGGTGCGGGCAAGACGGTGCTGTTGAACTTCATGCTGTCGCAGCTCGAAAAGCACGATCCGCATATGGTCTTTTTCGACAAGGACCGCGGCGCGGATCTCTTCGTACGCGCGGCCGGCGGTACTTATCTGCCGCTGAGGAATGGTGTCGCCACCGGCTGCGCGCCGTTGAAAGCACTGGAATTCACTGCGGAAAACAAAATATTCCTCACCGGTTGGATCGCCAAGCTGGTCCGGTCCGGATCTGGCGAACTATCGATCACCGAGGTGCGCGACGTCGCCTCGGCGGTCGACGGGGTGGCGGACCTGCCGGTGGAGCGTCGCTCCATCGGCGCCCTGCGCACCTTCCTCAACAACACCGATCCCGAGGGCATTGCCGCACGTCTGCGACGCTGGGAGAGGGGCGGGCCGCTGGGTTGGGTCTTCGACAACGAAGCCGACGATATCGGAATTGGCGCCAGGTTCATCGGCTACGACATGACCGATTTCCTCGACAACGAGGAAATCCGCACGCCGTTGATGGCTTACCTGTTCTATCGCATCGAGCAACTGATCGACGGGCGTCGCATCATCATCGTCATCGACGAGTTCTGGAAGGCGCTGCATGATGAAGGCTTTCGTGATCTCGCCCAGAACAAGCTCAAGACGATCCGCAAGCAGAACGGTCTCATGCTGTTTGCGACTCAGAGCCCTCGCGACGCCATCGTATCGCCGATCGCCCACACTATCATCGAGCAGTGCCCGACCCAGATCTTTCTTCCGAACCCGCGCGGCGACCGCGCCGACTATGTCGACGGCTTCAAGCTGACTGAGCGCGAATTCGAGCTCGTGTCACGAGAGCTCTCCGTCGAAAGCCGCCGGTTCATCGTCAAGCAGGAGCACAACAGCGTTGTCGCCGAATTGAACCTCAGCGGCTTCGACGACGAGCTCGCCATCCTCTCCGGCCGGACAGCCAATGTCGAGCTTGCCGATGCCATCCGATCGGAGATCGGCGAGGGACGGGAGGACTGGCTTGCCGTGTTTCATCAGAGGAGGAAGACAGCATGATCCGTACAGGAACGATGCGGCCATTGTTCGTATCGGCCGCTCTTTTGGCGTCGGCGGTGCTGGCATCGGCGCAGGGCATCCCCGTCATCGATCAGACATCGATCGCCAAGCAGACCGAGAGCATTACGCAGCTGAAGTCCCAGCTCGACGCCTTGAACCAGCAGCTCCAGCAGGCCCAGCAGCTCTACGGCTCGCTGAACAAGATCACCAACATGGCCGACGTCGCCAACCTGCTGAACGATCCGTCGATCCGCAAGGCGCTTCCACAGGACTTCAACGCGATCGAGGGGCTGTTCAAAGGTTCCAGCAGCGGCGTCTTCGGCAGTTCCGCTTCGAAATTCCTGCAGGACAACTCCAGCTATCGCACCGATGCCGATGATTTCTATGCGCAGGAACTGTCGCGCATCCAGAACCAGAACGCCGGCCAGATGAGCCTCGGCCAGCAGATCTACGATGCGGCGACCAAGCGCATCGACGGCATCGATGAGCTTCGCCAGAAAATCTCAAGTGCTGCCGACGCCAAGGACATCGCCGATCTGCAGGCCCGCCTCCAGGCCGAAACCGCCTTCTTGCAAACCGACGTCTTGCGCATGCAGGGCCTGCAGATGGTCCAGCAGGCCCAGGTGCAGGTCGATGACCAACGGAAGGCCGAGGACTGGCGCAAGCGCATGGACACGATGGGAGCGGCGCTCAAATGAAGTGGCTTCTTTTTAGCGCGGCAATGCTTTTTCTGGCGGCCTGCTCCCCGCAGGCGGAGAAGATTTACACGGTCGATGAGTTCATGGCGGACGATGCTCTGCTCGCGAAAATCATCGGCGAATGCCGTAACAATCCCGGAGAACTCCGTGATACGCCCAATTGCCGCAACGCCGAGGCGGCCGACGGCAAGCTGCGGCTGGAGCGGATGGGCAAATCGTTGGGAGGCTGACGATGTATCAGGTCTTCAGCTTCGTCGACGGGCAGTTCAAGGCACCGCTCGAGAACTTCATTTCGTCGGGCACCTCCAATATCGCCAGCTGGGTCAGCGGCCCGCTGACGGCCGCACTTACACTTTATGTCGTGCTCTACGGTTATCTCGTTCTGCGCGGCTCCGTGCAGGAACCGATCCTCGAATTCGCTTTCCGAGCGATGAAGCTCGCCATCATCGTCATGCTGGTGAGGAATGCCGGCGAGTATCAAACCTACGTCACCAATATCTTTTTCGATGCGCTGCCGCGCGAAATCTCGCAGGCGCTGAACTCCGGCGCGGCGCCGAGCGCCTCCACATTCGACAGCCTGCTGGATAAGGGCCAGAGGTGCGCCAAAGAGATATGGTCGCGGGGCTCGTGGCCTATCGATATCGTCACCGGCGTGGGCGGCCTGCTGGTTATCGGCGCAAGTTTTCTTGTCGCGGCGATCGGTTATATAGTTTCGCTCTATGCCCGGCTGGCGCTTGCCATCGTGCTGGCAATAGGTCCGATCTTCATCGCGCTCGCCATGTTCCAGTCGACCCGCCGATTCACGGAATCCTGGATCGGCCAACTCGCCAACTTCGTCATCCTGCAGGTGCTGGTGGTGGCGATCGGCTCGCTGCTGATCACCTGCATCGACACGACGTTTACGGCGATCGAAAGCTATAGTGACGTGCTTATGCGGCCGATCGCGCTCTGCGCCATTTGCGTTGCCGCACTCTACGTCTTCTACCAACTGCCCGGCATCGCTTCAGCTCTCGCGGCGGGCGGGGCGTCGCTCACCTACGGCTACGGCGCCGCCCGCGATGCGCATGAAAGCACGCTCGCCTGGGCGACATCCCACACAGTCAGAGCGGTCGGCCGCGGCGCGCGTTCCGTCGGCCGCCGCCTGACTCCAGGCCGGACCGAATGACGGCCACCAATGCTTCAGATAATTGAACAGGTTTTTTGGATGCTCCGAATCGTTTTATCGCTTTTTCTGACCGCTGGTCTCGTAGGCTGCGGTTCGATGTCCCACCCGCTGCCGAAATGTGATGGTTATTCCCGCCGGCCGCTGAACCGCGCCATGTGGCAATGGCAGGACAGTGGAGGCGAGCAGCCGGCGACGCGGGGCGTTCCCGCTGAACCGACAAGCCACGCTGCCTCCTATGTGTCGGAACCATCTTCAGGCACACCGGCCGCTTTCGGGCATTTCGATGTCGCGGGCTCCTACCGTCCATGCGAGGGCGAGTGACATGGTGACCACGAATAACCTCAAAAGTTACTTCGACAAAGCCCGCCGGTTCGATCAGGACCGGATGATCCAGGTCGAGCGTTCCGCCCGCATCGCTTGGTTCGTCGCTGCTTGCGCCGGCACGCTTGCTGCCGTTTCCGTCTTTGCCGTTGCCGGCCTCACTCCTTTGAAAACCGTCGAGCCCTTCGTCGTGCGGGTCGATAATTCCACCGGCATCGTCGATGTGGTCTCGGCGCTGACATCCACCGCCGGCACCTACGACGAGGCCGTCACCAAATATTTCGCGGCCAAATATGTCCGCGCCCGCGAGGGCTACGTCTGGAGCGAGGGCGAGGAGAATTTCCGCACCGTCGCCTTGCTGTCGACGCAGCCGGAACAGACTCGATTTGCCGCAGTCTACCGCGGCAGCAATCCCGATTCCCCGCAAAACATTTATGGCCGCAGCGCCACGTCGCGGATCAACATTGTTTCCATCTCGCTGATCAACGCCAATGTGGCATCCGTCCGCTATATGAGGACCGTGACCCGCGGTGACGAGGTGCGCACCACGCACTGGGTTGCGACCCTGACCTTCTCCTATGCCAACGCTCCGATGTCCTCGACCGACCGGCTGACCAATCCGCTCGGCTTCGTCGTCAGCGAATATCGCGCCGATCCGGAGACCATCAATTGAGACCGCACTTTCTCCTTCCGCTCATCCTGGCCACCGGGTTTTCGTCTGCAGCGCTCGCCCTCGAGACGCCGCGCGGCGCCACGCAGGACAGCCGCATCCGTTTCGTCGACTACCAGCCCTATAACATCACCAAAGTCGTCGGCACGCTGCGGTCTTCGGTGCAAATCGAATTCGCCGCCGACGAGGAAATCGCTCATGTGGCGCTTGGCAACAGCGTTGCTTGGGAAGTGGCGCCGGCCGGCAACATCCTGTTCCTGAAGCCCAGGGAAAATCAGCCGGTGACGAATATCTCGGTCGTGACGACACGACGGGACGGCTCGACCCGCAGCTATCAGATGGAACTCACCGTCCGCGACGGCAGCGTCGAAGCCGGTCAGAACACCTATTTCTATGTGAAATATCGCTATCCCGCTGATGAGGCGGAGCGGCGGCGCCAGGAAGCAGCTGCGCGCGCGCAGGCGGCACAGGCCGGCGAGGCCGATCGCGTGCTTGCCCTTCACGAAGCTTATGGACCGCGCAACTGGCGTTATTCGGCGCAAGGGTCCCAGGCGCTCGAACCGCAAGCGGTCTATGACAACGGCAAGGTCACCACCTTCGCCTTTGCCGGCAACCAGGAAATGCCGGCGATCTATACGGAAAATTCCGACGGCAGCGAAAGCCTGGTTCCGAAGTCAGTCGACGGCAATCTCGTCCTCGTTCACGCGATCAGCCGCAAGTTCATACTGCGCCGTGGCGGCGACGTGCTTTGCGTCTTCAACGAAGCCTACGATCGCGTCGGCACCAATCCCGAGACTAACACGACGTCACCATCGGTCGAGCGCGTCGTCAAAGTGCCGCCCGGCGCGGCGCAATAGGAGGTGACATGGCCGAGGAAGAGATGACCCAGATTCCGGGCGAGCGCGCCGAGACGTCGGCCGGTGGCCGGCTCGACAATAACCCGATCCTCAAACGCGGCGTTGTCGCCTTGGCGATCGTCGTCTTTGTCGCCTTCGCTCTCTGGTCGATGCGAGGGCAGGACAAACCGTCAGACGGTGCCCAGCCGGAGCGGGTTGTCATCCGGCAGACATCGGATTTCGAACCGGCGAAGGAGCCGGTCCAACCAGTGGTGCCGCCGCCAGCAGTCCAACTCCCGACGCCTGTCGCCGCCGAGCGGGCGCCGACCGACGATGACAAGCTGCTCGACGCTGCCCGCCGTGCGCCGGTCATCGCCTATGGCAGCGAGAAATCGCCGGCCACGCGGCGGCAGGATCAGGATGCGGCGGCGGATCAGGCTTCGAATTATGTGCCGTTCGGCAACAATCAAGCAGGCCTCGGCTCGCAGGGTGAAAACGAAGACCAGCGCTTCCGCTTGCTGACGCCGACGCAATTGCAGGGATCGCGTGCCGGCACGTTGGGCAACCGCGATTTCATTGTCGCAATGGGGACATCCATTCCTTGCGTTCTCGAGACCGCGCTCTCCTCCGATCAGCCAGGGTTCACGAGCTGCGTCATCAACCGGGACGTTCTCTCAGATAATGGCCGCGTGGTGCTGATGGAAAAAGGCACGCAGATCGTCGGAGAATATCGCGGCGGTCTTCGCCGTGGCCAAAAGCGCCTGTTCGTTCTCTGGAACCGGGCGAAGACGCCGAAAGGCGTGATCATCACTTTGGCTTCGCCGGCAACCGATGCGCTTGGCCGGGCCGGCATCGATGGTTATGTGGACACCCATTGGTGGGAGCGGTTCGGCAGCGCAATGCTCCTGTCGATCGTCGGTGATGCCAGCTCTTATGCCAGCAGCCGGCTGCAGGACAGCGATGTCGACGCGCAAAACACCACCAGCGCCGGTCAGCAGGCGGCGGCGATCGCCGTCGAGCAATCGATCAACATTCCGCCGACGCTCATGAAACATCAGGGCGAGCTGGTTTCGATCTTCGTCGCACGCGACCTCGACTTCTCGAGCGTTTATCGGCTTCGCGTGACCGAGCCCCGCAATCGCGTCTACGACCGTGCTGTCCTTGGGGATTTCAGCCCCTCCTCGAAGCTCGTGACAAAATAGGTTCGGCAATGACTGAAGCTGCCGACGCCGGCGTCGTGCGCGAACTGCTTTCGCCGCTATCACGCTTCCTGCGTGACAAGACCCTCTATGAGGTCATCGTCAACCGGCCAGGGCAGGTTGTCACGGAGGGGAGACAGGGATGGCAGACCTATGAGATGCCCGAACTCTCTTTCGACAGGTTGATGCGTCTCGCCCGCTCGGTCGCGAGCTTTTCCAATCAGGCGATCGACCAGACGCGACCGATCCTGTCGGCGACGTTGCCGGATGATGAGCGGATCCAGATCGTCATCCCGCCGGCAACGACGAGGGGAACCGTCAGCATCACCATCCGCAAGCCGTCCTCCGTGTCGCTGACCCTTGAGGATCTCGATCATGGGGGATTGTTCGCCGATGTTTTGCGGGTCGACGGCGACGGGAGCCGATCGGACCAAAGGCTGTTGGAATACTATCGCATTGGCGCCTACAAAGCGTTTCTCCGGGAGGCGGTGTTTGCAAGAAAGAACATCATCATCTCCGGCGCAACCGGGTCGGGAAAAACAACTCTATCGAAAGCGCTGATCCGCCACATTCCGCAAAGCGAGCGGATTATTTCGATCGAAGACACTCCGGAACTGGTGGTCCCGCAGCCCAACCACGTTCGACTGTTCTATTCCAAAGGCGGCCAGGGATTGTCTAAAGTCGATGCGAAGGATCTGCTGGAATCCTGCTTGCGCATGCGGCCCGACCGCATCCTACTTCAGGAGCTCCGAGACGGCACGGCATTCTACTACATCCGCAATGTCAACTCCGGCCATCCTGGCTCCATCACCACCGTCCATGCCGACTCCGCCCGCCTCGCCTTTGAGCAGCTGACTTTGCTGGTCAAGGAGTCGGAGGGTGGTGGGGACCTCGAACGGCACGACATCCGCGAGATGTTGACGATCGCGGTCGACATCATCATCCAATGCAAGCGTATCGACGGCCGGTTTCGGGTGAGCGAGATCTACTATCGAGACGCCACGACTGACCTCGGCCGCTCTTCGTCGGATCGAGCTTAACGGGTTGCTTCCGGGCCTCTAACAATTCTGTCGGTCTCGACCGTCAGTCCAATTGTGCTGCCTTCTCACGCAGGACCACTGAAAACGCGCGGAGCCCCTGATGGTCCAGTGCATCAATGAATTCGTGAACCGCCGGCACCGTCTTGCGTAAATTCAACCGGGCGTGCCTGATGCTGTCGATCAATGCGCTCGAAAAGGTGGAATGGAGGCCCACGAGGAAATTGTCTGGCGATACGCAGGTCACCCCATGAGGCCGAAGGTCCGCGGCTGGGAAATCCTTGAGATTCCACGTGACAATCACAGAAGCCTTTCCGGCGATGGCTGCAGCTAAAACATGACGATCATCCGGATCCGGTAGCGAGAGGTCGGGGATGAGAATTCGGCGGTTGCCGACATCGGCATCGGGCAAGACTTTTTTGATCCGATCACGGGTCGCTTCCAGACGGGGGAAGGGTATCTCGGGTGAGCCGATGGCCAGATTGCGAATCCACTCGGCGTGGATGTCGTCGGTCCAGCGTGCGTCGACGAGACCGTCGAAAGCACACTGGACCAAGACATTACGCAAATGGAAAGGGTAGAGGACGCAGGCATCATAGACCGCGACAGGCGGCTTAGAGGCCATGATTGACGATCAGATCCTCTGTGTCCTCGGCCAGCGCGTCGAGGCTTTTCTGGCGAGCATCGAGCTTGGCCTTGAGCGAGAGAACATCCTTCAACTTGGCTCGGCGGTGCTTGCCGACATAGCGGAAGGGCAGATCGCCGCGATCCATGCGCAGCACCACGAGAGGACGTGAGATGCCGAGGATGGTGGAGGCGTCGGTCGGGCTCAATTCCTGATCTTCCGTGAGCACGGCAACACGCTTGCCGCGCAACAGATGATCGAGGAGTGCTTCGACAGGCGCGAGAGCCGAGGCTGGGAGAGAAAGGGTTTGAAGTTGTCCACTTTCACGGCGAATCCGTAGTTCCAGTTGGTCGCCCTCCGCCAGATTTGGCATAGGCGCGACGGCCTTGCGGTCGCGATCCGACAATTTGGTAAATTGAAGAACATGGCTGGTCATGGCGAACACCTCTGACCATGTATATAGGGCAAGTCGCTCATAACTGCAATAACTGAAATATCCTCCGCTTTCCATCTCCGATTTCCGGGTGCCATAGGAGCGCGCGGCGAACGAGCTCGACCCGCCAACTTGAAGCGTGGGTTACCGCCAACGGCAAGCGCTCCGCTTCCGATGTGATCGTGCAATGCAAAGGGGCCGCCTCACCAACTATGCAGAAAAATAGGGCCGCTGGAAAACCAGGGCCCTTTAAGGTGTGAAGGTCAATAACCTCCAGAGGGGAACAGCTGATACGATGGCACTGGGAGGAAAACCATCGACTGCATCAACTGGAGGCAATATGCTCATATTTTGACCGCTTGGTAAAACATTTTTTGTGCAGTGCAGCTATGCAGAAATGGCAGAGAGTTCTCTGGGCCGATTTGACCGGGATATAGCTTCACGCATTCGAGATCGCCCGGGCGATGGCTTCCTTTTAGGGCGCCTACGTCGCTGACCAAGGAGGCTGGTGTGGATCATGGCAGCCGCGGCATTTCGCCGTCGGCCACACGCCAGATCCACGGCGTCATCTCGGCTCTCGCGGCGATCATCTCATTCAGTGCAACGTCATAGTCTTCGTCGGCCTTCGTCGGAACGATGAACATGGCGATCGGCGCTGGCTTTGCCTCCGGTAAGGTCACGGAGGCAATCGGCTGGTCGCGCGAAAGATCGAACCGGAGTCCTTTCACGCTTCTTCGCTTCAGGCTTGAGAGCCGCTCCAGGAGACGCTGTTCATGGATGGTTTCGAACGGGATCCAGTTCTCGTTGACCACCATCAGCGCCACTTCCTCGACCGAAGCTATCCCCGCTCCCGAAATGCCGAACGTGGCGATGACGATGAGATGAAACCCCTCGTTGGATCGCCACAGTTCCAGTTCGGTTTCATATCGGGCATTCAACCGTTTCCACGCACCCTCATCGAGCATGAAGGGGAAAGGCAGGTGGCGCACCAGCATCTTCTGGCCATCGCGCGCTGAGGAAAATTCCTTTACCTCTCCGACGGTCATCATCAGTTTCCGCGGACCGGGACCGGTTAACTGGGCTCCGGCCAACATCGCTGCGCGCCTGGCGGAGATCCCTTCCTTGTCCTCCTGATGAAACACTTCCGGCACGAACAGGATGTCGCTAAGCGGACCGCCGCGGACAATCATCTGTCGCGCTGCGTTCAGCAGGCTGCTGCGGACGCGACCCCAGCCGCGTCTCCCAGCCCACAGCGCCGTCCATTCAGTCAGTTCCCCTGTCTCCCAGAGATAATGGAGCATGGCCTTGAGCGACAGCTTTTTCGGATCGTTTCGCACCGTTTCCGACGGCTCCGAAGATGAGGCCGAAGCCGATCGGTTCCCTCGTTTCGACAGCGAGAAATCGAGTTTCAGCACAGCCGCGCCCGTCGCTGCGTCGATCTGGATGGCATTGCCGATCAATGGACCAAGACCCGACAGCTCATATGGCGGTTCATAGGATGGGCAGCCGGGATCGTGATCTCGTCCTGAAAGCGGCATCCGTTTGATCAGGAATTGGCCATCCATCCGGGCGATATACATCGGCACCGGCGGTTGCCGACACGGGCAAAGTGGCCTGAGCTTCTGTTCGTAAGCGCGTTCGAGCTGCGGCAGAAACTCTGGAGAACTGTCGTCGAACGCCTGGTTGCCGATCAAAAACTGTCGCACGTCGTTCCTCCCTTGCCTGGCCAAAGGCTGATCGAGCCGTAAAAGGAAGGCGTAGCATGAGCTTCGCGGACTTTACTAGCGCAAAATAGTTAGTATGTAAATGTTACGGCCGCTGGGGCCGATTTCAACGCCAAGGCAGGAAAGAAGATACGTGCATTCCAGCCTCCAAAAATTAAAATTAACGATCATGATAATTAGAAGTCAACGGTGCGTTGATTAGAAGTCAGCCGGTCAAAATGTAGAGGCTGCGCCAGCATGAAGTGAGTTCTAATCGCGTGCTACCCAGCCCTTCGAGCCGGCCGGCACTGAACCGCCGATCACCTTGCCGCCTTCCGACTGCCCGATGGCTGCCGGCGTCTCTACATCGCAGCTGACGCCGATGCGGCCGGCCGGCACGTATCGAGGGATTGAGCTACCGCGCCCAGGCGCTGGGGATCCTGCCGCTAGTGCTTGCCCCGGAGTTCGGCGACTTCAACGAGGATCTGCGCCGGCTCAGTCCGGAACGGCTCATCGCTAATCTCAGGGCGCAGCTCGTTCTGAAACGCTCTGGCCTTTCTGCCCGCATGATCGAGCCGGACGGGGAAGGTGAGGGCGTGAGGGCCTACAGGATGGCAGGTCTCTGCCGGTCGCCGCACGGGTAGGCGCCCGCCCGCGGGCCTGCCGAGAGGCGACCCTTACCATGCGGCGGGCGGGCCTTCAGCGGGTCGCTCAGGTTTCTTCCCCTGGCTTGGGCCGCGTGCGGCCCGCCATTCCTGGCACAAGCCCCGCCCCGCCTCGTCCCCAACCGACCGTTTCATCTACGAGATGCAGATCTACGGCCATCGCCCCTTCCAGGATGAACCGGACCCGCGTCCGCTGCCGGAGGAGCCGGTCGTCCAGTCGGCGCTGACCGCCATGTTCGATGCTCTATTCGAAATGCTCGGCGATACCCGCCTGGAGCCCGATCTCGAAGACCTCCTGTGGTCGACGGTCAATCTCTTCCACCGCGCCGGCGAGCGCATCCAGCGGGAGCTTCAGCGTAATGAGGATAGCCAACGCAACGGTCAGCGCGAGCAGGACGGCTCGGAGGTCAAGAGTGTCGAGTTGGAGCGCCTCGTTGCCGAAGGCATCACGCTGCTTGAGCGCCGCAATGCCTTCGAGTTCATGCGCGCCTATGCGGGCGACCACTTCGAAGCCAATGCGGCTCGGCATGGCGGCCGCGGACGGGCTCCAAGGTCAGCCACGCCAACATGACCGCGGCGATGATCGACTCC
>NZ_LODW01000074.1 GCF_002914525.1 Rhizobium hidalgonense
ACGAGTAGAATCAACACCGTGCGCCTTGTCCACCAAATTTAAACCGGACAGCAGTGGCTCAAGGCCTGGAATGACGGAAAATGAGGGTGCGTTTCCGCCCCACTCGCCGGCGGCGCGGCGCCTCGCAAATCGCGACGATTATCGGCTTTGGCATGACGCAGTGACAACGCGGGTTGCAGTTGTGCCAAGAGCCGCCATTCCGCCCCATGCCGGTGATCAGATCACGAATTCCTCCTCGTATGTCTGTGGCTCCGGAACGACCGTAACCTCCACCGGAATGATCCAATTGGCCGCGTAGCTCTCGCAATCGGAACGCTGGAGGTCGGGCTGCACGCGCCCCGCCCCATCGATCGCGCGACATTGCAGTGTATATCGCCCCACTTCTTCAGGGGTCCACATGTACTCCCACAAGCGCCATGCAAAGGGACGTTCTGTTTCGAGGAGCCTTGCCTCGCGCCAGCCCCGGCCATCTCCGGTGCAGACCTGCACCTGCCGGATAGGAGCCTCTCCGCTCCAGGCGGCACCGAAAATCCGGTACGGTTGGCCGACGCTGAGATGCGCCCCCTGGACGGGACGCGCGATCTGCGCTTTGACCTCCATCTCCGCAAGGGGGACCAGCGTGGGTTCCCCGAGGCTGCGCTCCCAACGGAAATAGTCGCGCGCCTGCCAGTAGCCAAGGAACGGTTGTTCCACAACCGTGATATCAGTGATCCACTTGACCCAAGCCATGCCGAACCAGCCACCCACGACCGCGCGTAGCGGGTAGCCGTGATCGCGCGTCAACGGCTCGTCGTTCATCGAATGGGCAAGGATCGTGCTGTCAGCGATGGCCTTCTCAAGCGGCAAACTGCGCGCAAAAGCGATGGGGCCGGGAGAAGCCGTTTTCTTGTTCGAGTCGACGATGCCGCTGTCGGCGCCTGCGAGCAGAACCTCACATGCGGTTCGCTTGACGCCCGCCATTTCCAAAATCTCGCGCAGAAGAACACCTGTCCACGCGGCATTGCCGACGGCTCCGTTCTGCCACTGCAACCCCTCCCTCGGCGGCTCATAGTAGACGCGCCCGTTCCCTGCGCACTCGACGACGGCGGTGAGAGTCGTGCTCCGCATCGCCTTGATGCTGTCGAGGTCAAGTTCGATCGGCCGCTCCACCGCCCCGCCAACGCGCAATCTCCAGTCTCGCGCATCGAGGTTCGGCGACGGGAAATGGTTTCGCACGAAAAACTGTTCGGTCGGGATCAGCCAATCGGAAAGCGACGCAAACGGAAACTCGATATTCGGTGGGGATTTCTGTCGAACGATTAGACTGGGTTGCTGTGGTATCGGCATCTTCCTCGTCTTCCCTTTGAAGAGCACAACGTCGGCTCTCGGTCGCGCGAATTCCGGTACGATCACACCGCCCCTCGCAGCGCGTCTGTCGCATCCCGTCTTCAGGCGCATCCTAGAGCCTTTCCGGGTTAGATTGAATCATTCTGTTGGCTCAAACGGAGTCGGATGGTCGACCGGCCGGCGCGCGTCGTAGCAAAGCTCTATGGCCAAGCCGGCCGGCCGATCAGCCGGCCCGTTTCAGCCAACCCTCGCGCAGATTTGCATTGGCAAATCTGCAAGACTCAGCAACCGCAGGACGCACTGATCGCTTCGGCCGGGCATCTCTAGCCAGGATCAAAGGCGATCGGCTCGGACGTGCCTTGGGTATGCCCATCGCCAATCGCCTTTGCCCTGACGAAAACCTGCTCCGGCAGAATGCTTCAATCTAACCCGGAAAGGCTCTAGCACATACCGCACGTCCTCGGATCGAGCTCGTACGGCAGCAAAAGCGGCCGATCTCAGACCTCGGCGGCAAGAATTCTGATGCCCGCTTTTCGTGTTGGGTGTCCCGGATCAGCAGGCGATTGTCCTTGGCGGGCACTGGGGCAACAGATCATTCCGGTTGTTTGATCTCGATAGGGCTTTTCATGATGATTTCATGATGCGGGAACGGGATAGAGACACCAGCTTTCTTGAAGGCATCCCACAGCGCCATCAGGACTTGTCCACGAACATTTGTCAGCCCGTTCGCTGGATCCGAGATCCAGAAGCGAAGCCGAAAGTCGAGCGACGACGCGCCAAAGCCGGTCAGCCAGCAGACGGGCGCTTTATACTGATTTGCGACCCGGGGCACCGTCGATGCCGTCGCAATGGCGATCCTCACGACTTGATGGGGATCGCTGTCATAGGACGTTCCGAAGTCGACGTCTATTCGTACATAATCACTCGAGAACGACCAGTTGACCACCTGCTGCGATATAAAGTCTTCGTTCGGAATGAGGTACTCCTTGCCATCGCGGGTGATGACAGAGACAAACCGCGAGCGCAGGTCACGGATCGACCCGAACGTGTCGCCAAGGGTGATCGTGTCACCCGGTTTGATCGACTTGTCGATCAAGATGATAATGCCGGATATGAAGTTTGATACCACTTTTTGAAGGCCGAAGCCGATTCCGACGCCGACTGCGCCTGAGAAAATGGTCAGCGCCGTGAGGTCGACCCCGGTCGCCGACAACGCGATGGCTCCCGCGAATATGATCAGGCTGATCTTGATGAATTTGCTGATCAATACCTTGATGGAAGGCGACAAATCGGCCGACTGCTGAACCCAGTGGGAAAGCATATTGCCAATGAGGACGGCTATCCAGATCAAGGCGATCGCCAACGCGAGGGCTTTGAGCACAAGCAGAAGTGAGAGTCTCACCGCACCTAAATTAATCGCGAGCCCGTCAAGAGCAGATAGAACCGGGCCGTCAAGACCGACCGCATAAAGAGCGATATAGCTCCAACTGGCGATCGCGACGGCGCGTGACAGGGTAGGGTTGCGGATGATTTTGGTGAGGACGGAGATGACGAACCATGCTGCTGCCAGCGTCAGGGCCGTGGACACAAGCCAGCGTTGTGAGGGCCAAGTGCTCTTGCTCAACACGACGTTTGCGAGCCACAACCACCCCACAAGGAAAAGCCACATCATCCGGCGCATGGGAGCAATGATGACCCGAAGCAGGTCTGGATTGCCCTTGATCTGGCGCGCCTTTGCCTCCATCGCAGGCTCTGTGCGTGACGCAAGCAGGGACGCAAAACCGTAGCCGGCGATGATGATCGCAAGCTGAAAGAACGTCCATTCGTTCAGAATGAATGTCGTCAGCCACTGCTCGGCGATGTCGGTCATCTGCCTGATATTCATGATGATGATCCGATGAATGTCAGCTAGATAAAACTATCGCATGAGTTTAATTCATTTGCAGGCAACAAGCACCAGCGTTCCTCAGAAGACTCAATGATTTACTATGACCTCAGCGTCGGAGAGATGGGCGCGTATTGCCGTTTCGACCGATAGCGCTGTGACAGAGATCGCAGAAATGCGCCGCCAGCGCATATCCGTTGATCAAGTCCTCGAACGCGTCGGGATTGCCCCGCCCGCTGTCACGTCTCCGGCAGGCCAGCCTTTCGGAAGCCGTCGACAAAGTGGTCTCGTACAGATGCATCGCGTAGCGGCTGGGAGCTGAGCCAATGGCCGATCGTGAAATGAGGGTGGGCGATCAGGAACAATTCTGCTTCCCGCCGTGCCTCCTCACGGTGGCCCAACTGCGCAAGCGCAGCAGCCAGGAATTTGCGTGAGTTGGTACGATACGTGTCTTTCCTGCGCAGTGTGGCGGTTGCCGCCTCATAGTCACGCGCAGCATATTGCGCCTGCCCAAGATGACACAGGTACCAACAGGCTGGATAGGGATTGAGCCGAAGAGCTTTTTCGATCTGCGCCAGTCCGTCGGCAATCCTGCCGTCCAGCACGGACATATCCGACATGGCGGCCCAGGTGTCGGCGTGGTTGGGGTCCAGTTCCAGGGCCCTGGCGAAGGCGGCCTCCGATTCCTCCCATCGCCGCTCATAAGCCAAAATGGTCCCCAGAACATAACGGCAGCCGGCATCGTTGGGATCCAGGTCGACCGCTTTCTGCGCCGATGTCGTCGCCATCTTCCGGTTGGGATCTTCGGGCTCGCCGAAATGAGTCCAGGCCAGCCAACGGTTATAGGCGAGCAGGCCGAGCGCCTCGGCATATGATGGTTCGAGCTTGACCGCGCGCTGGAGCAGCATATAGGCCTCACGCTCGGTTTGCGGCGACTCTTCCGTCAGCAGGCGGGCGCGCACACACAGATCGTAGGCCTCGAAGTTCTTCGGCCGATTGCGCGGCGTCGGGATGGTCAGCCGGCCGACGAGGGCTTCAACAATCTTGGCGTTAACTTCATCCTGTAATTCGAAAACATCTTCCACCGTCCGGTCAAATCGCTCGGCCCACAAGTGCCCTCCGCCAAGCGCGTCGACCAATTGGGCATTGATGCGGACACGGCCCATTGCTCGTCTGGCGCTCCCCTCAAGGACGTAGCGGACGCCGAGTTCCTGGGCGACCAACTTTACGTTGACCGGCTTGCCCTTGTAGCCGTAGACGGAATTGCGCGCGATGACGAACAGGCCAGCCGTACGGGAAAGGTCGGTGATCAGGTCTTCGGTCAAGCCGTCGACGAAAGGCGCGTCCGCTTCATCCCCACTCATATTCGTGAACGGCAATACGGCGATCGAGGGATTTTCCGGCAGCGGCAATATGCTCTGCAGCGCATCCGGCCAATGCCACACGTGGACCGGGCGGGTGAGGTTCTTCAGGTAGCGTTCGCCTGCATCGAAGAACCGCTCGTCGATCTTGCCGAGGATCTCGCCGTGAACGCCGCCTGAAATGCAGATGCCTCCCGGCGCGGCCTGTCTCTCGAGGCGCGCCGCGACATTGACCCCGTCACCGAGGACGTCTGAACCCTCGTCAATGACATCTCCCAGATTGACGCCTATACGCAAAAGCAGGCGCCGGTCTTCGGAAGCCTCGACAGCAGCGGTGGCCCGTTGCATTTCCAACGCTGCTGCGACCGCTTCCACGGCGCTGCCGAATTCGATCAGGAAGCCGTCGCCCATGACCTTGAAGATGCGACCTTTGTGGCGCATCACAGCCGGCTCGATGATGCCGGAACGGAGTTCCCTGAGGTTATCAAGCGTTGCGACTTCATCTGCCTCCATCAGGCGTGAATATCCCACCACATCGGCAACGACGATGGCGGCAAGGCGACGCTGAAGAGATTGATCCGTCATGTGAGGACAATCCTAACGACCAAATTAGCAAGTTATTGTTCAACCGCGGGTGAGTCAACAAATGGTAAAGAGTTAATGTCCAGCGGTTCTTGAACGTCTGGTGATGGGCGGTGAACGGCTGGTCGCAAGCGGCGGTTTCCGCTGAGGAGAGTGAAAAGCGCGCGCTTCCTCCCACCCTCCGTCGTCCTCGGGCTTGACCCGAGGACCCACTCCGGCGTCTTCGGCTGCGGCCATGGATTCCAGGCTCAAGGCCTGGAATGACGGAGGTTGAGGGTGCGTTTCCGCCCCAAGCTGGCGCGGCAGCCCGCAAGTTCACGCCCAATGACTTGTGGGAGTAGCTTCAGAGTCTCTGGATGGATCGTTTTGGATGCGTCTGTAGCCCCGCTGGCAATTCGAGAACAGCTCCTGCGTCCGTCAAGCGTTCTCGAACTGAACCCCTCTGGCGCCTTGCAGCGGTTCAGGGCATCCTATGATGGCTGAAAATTGTTTTAATGGCAGTTGGAGGAATGCCGATGCGCTGCTTTACCGTGCTTGGACCCTCGCAGACCGGAAAATCAACAGTCGTGGAAAAACTCGGCTCCCTGGAGGGGGCGCCGAGAAAATCCAGGTCCCCTTATGGATTGAACCTCACAGAATTCACCTTTGGAAACGAGGCGTGGTGTGCGCTGGATGCGCCGGGACCCAACGAAGCGTTGGCGCATGCACAGCACGCGCTCCTTGCCAGCGACGCCTGCATCCTGTGCGTTTCATCGGCACCCGAGGAGGCTGTGCTCGCCGCGCCCTATCTGCGGATCGTCGAAGCCTCGGGGACGCCGTGCATCCTCTTCGTCAACCGAATGGACGAACCGAGGGGGCGGCTGAGGGACGTGATCGCCGCGCTTCAGGACTACGCCAACCACACGCTTTTGCTGCGCCAGATCCCGATCCGCGAGGGAGACAGGATCGTCGGCAGTTGCGACCTGATTTCGGAACGGGCCTGGCGCTACCGGGAAGGCCAGGCTTCGGCGCTGATCGCAATCCCCGAAAACGCCGCCGAGCGCGAGCACGAAGCGCGCAGCGAGCTTCTGGAACACCTGTCCGAATTCGATGACTGGCTTCTCGAGGAACTGGTCGAAGATCGCGAGCCGCCCAGCGACGCCCTCTACGCCATTTCATCGCGGGTTCTCCGGGAAAACAGGATTATTCCAGTCCTGATCGGTGCCGCGGGTCACGGCAACGGCATGATGAGGCTGATGAAGGCGCTGCGCCACGAGGCGCCGCCGGTAGAGATTCTCAGACAGCGCCTGGCTCGTGCGGGCAATGTCGATGAAAACAAGCTGACCGCCGTGAGCTTCCATGCCTATCATCGTCAGAATATCGGCAAGACGGTGCTGGTGCGGGCGTTTGGCGACGGACTGCGGCAAGGCGCATCACTGGGCGGCTCCAGCCTCGGCGCCGTGCAGGATCCCGCAAACGGACGCTCCAGCTCGGCGATCACGCCTGCACCGGGGGATGTCTTCGCAACAGTCAAGTCCGACCACTTGCCCGTCCCGTCGCTGTTGACATCAGGCGCGACGGTCGCCCCGCCCGAATGGACCGAGCCACCGACGCCGATGCTGGAAAGGATCCTAGTCCCGGGCAGCGAACGCGATGAAAACAAGCTCTCCGAAACGCTGGCAAAACTTTCCGAGACGGATCGCGGTCTCGTCGTTTTGCAGGAGGAAGGCACGGGCGCCCAGCTCGTCCGCGCCCAGGGCCCGGTCCATCTGCGCGATCTCTGCCGGACCCTGTCCGAGGTCTTCCACATCGAGGTCACCGATCGAACACCCAGCCCGATCTACCGCGAGACAATCGCCAAGCCCTCCGAGGTTCACTACCGGCATCGCAAACAGACCGGCGGTGCCGGGCAATTCGCGGATGTGAAGCTGAGCATTCACCCCAACGAGCGCGGCCGGGGCTTCACCTTCAGCGAAACCGTCAAGGGTGGCGTCGTTCCGCGCAACTACATCCCTGCCGTCGAAGCAGGCGCGCGCGAAGCGATGGAGAAAGGGCCGCTCGGATTCGAGGTCATCGATGTCGGGGTAACGCTGTTCGACGGTCAACACCATGCCGTCGACAGTTCGGAACACGCCTTCAGGACTGCGTCGAAAATGGGAGTGCGACAGGCGCTTTCCGAAGGGGCGGCCGTTTTGATGCAACCGGTCTTCCGCAGCGAAATTCACATTCCGTCGATCTATTCCGGCAGCCTCGTCCAGATCGTCTCCGCTCTCAAGGGTCAGGTTCTCGGTTTCGACCGGGATGAAACCGCCAAGGGATGGGACATCTTCCGGGCTCTTGTTCCCGGCGGCGCACTTGACGATCTGGCGCGGGCGCTTCGCTCGGCGACGCAGGGCATTGGCTACTTTTCCAAGACCTTCGATCACTTCGAGGAGCTATACGGCAAGGAAGCGGACGCCATCGTGAGGGCACACGAGGGACAAGGCGTCGCACACTGAAACGTAGCCGCTGGATGCGGCCGAGCGGGCACTGCTCGGATCCTCGAACTATCTCGGGTGCCGCAACGCGGTCGGTCTCGACCACCGGCTGCGGCAATGCCGCGGCCATCGGGCCTGGATTATTCCTTCGGCGGCCCGCCGCGGCGCTCCAGCGCCGTCTTGCGGATGGTCTCTGCGATCTCCGGACTACTGCTCGACAACATCTGGAAATCCACGGCGTAGAGCGACAGCAGCGATACCTCGGTTGCTGCGCTGACCGTCGCCGAGCGCGGTTCGCCGCTGATCAGCGCCATCTCGCCAAAGAAGTTTCCGGAACCGAGTTCCACTGGATGGTCGGGTGTGGCCACGGTGACCCGCCCCTCCACAATGAAGAACATCTGATCGCCAACATCGCCCTTGCGGCAGATCACGGCACCTGCGGGGACAATGCGCGGTCGCAACGCCCGAACGATCTCGATCAGTGCAGCGGAGCCAAGCTTCTGGAACAGGGGTACGGCAGCGACCAATTGCCAGTTGCGAACGAAGTCTTGGCGGCGAACCTCTTCGTAGAAGCCGGTGGCGAGGATGCCGGCCCAAAGTGCAAAAATACCGATCCCGCTCATCATCACCAATCCGGCCAGAACTCGACCTGCAAGGCTCTGCGGGATCTCGTCACCGTAGCCGGTCGTCGACAGCGTCACGACCGCCCACCACATCGCCTGCGGAATGCTGCCGAACCTATCGGGCTGGACGTCTCGCTCGATGATATAACCGGCCAACGCAGCGCCAAAAAGGACGATGCCGAACACCGATGTCACGCCAATCAGATTGCGCGATTCATTCGCGACCACCTTTGCCAGCAGCCTGAAGAAGGTCGAGTCACGCAACGGCTTGAGAAGCCAAATGGCACAATAGAGGTTTCGATCACGGGACCCAACGAACAAGAATGCAGCAGCCGGAACCAGAACGGCGAGCAAATCGATCACGAGGGCCGGGATCCCGCCCGACAAGCGGTGTCGCCGTGAAAGCAATGTGCCGCTCAATTGGAGGACATAGGCCAGCCAAATTGCCGCAAGTAGCAGCTCAAAGACAAGCCTCTCCTGTCCAGTAAGGCCCTGCGTCGTCAGGGCGGCAACGACCAAGAGACCGATTGTAGCGAACAGCGCGTTGAGCGGCGTCGAAATCTTTGAGAAAGGCACTGCCGACATTACAGACTCCCAACCGCCCGGCATTCGTCGACAATAGATACCTTCGGGCCACACGCAAGGGAACGGGGGACTCGATGGCGTTGTTGACGGCGTCGATGTCGCCTCAACGCATTGATTTCGTGGGAGCGGTGACTTGTTTCTTCAGGATCACTGGTTCGAGTCCGCTCAAGAGCAGCAATATCACCGCTTTACGCCACAAGCGGACATGGCTGGGTTGTGAGATTCACCACAGTCAGGCCACCATTTGCTTTTGGTCTCACCGCTCTACCTCAATCGACAGAGACAGTGGAGGAAGTAGCAGTGCGTATGCCGATCATATTATTTGCCTTTGGCGCGTTCGCCTTGCCCGCAAATGCGATGGCGCAGTCGCCTGAGCTCGAGAATACCTGCAAATCCGTGGCAAAGAGCTTCTTCATGGCCGATCAGCTCGCTATCGGCACCGTGCAATCCTTTCCCGAGTTGAAGCCGCCGGGTGTTCGCATGTCGTATTCGACGCGGCAGGGAACGGCGCCGGCCGAAATGACCGACATATTCGAATGCGAGTTCGACAAGGCGGACAAGCCGCACAATCTGGTGCGCTTCTGCGTGTCAAGCACGTGCTATTCACCGAACGTCGATGACGGCGACCGCAAGCGTCGCTTCGACGAAATGCGCATTCTTCTCAACCGCGCTGAAAAATAGGTTTGCGCCGTGCTCGGCCTGATACCGATCACACCGGCCCATGCGCCGGCGCATGCACCAGCCGGACTTTGGGTGTTGTCGCGGCTGTGCAATCGATATTTGGATTGCAAGATCGGGCTATTTTGTCGGCGCCTATTCAGAGCCTGCGAGCTTCCAGCCGCCGTTTGTCGCGCCCGACATATTCGGAGCCCAGCTTTGTCAGACGGAATTGTCGTTTCTGAAATTCCCCGCGGATCAAGATGAAGCCTTGCTCTTCGGCTTCGCTCAATGTCTTCAGGCTTGTGCCTTTCGGGGGAGACTGCCAGTCCACACCAACGGCGCTGTGCAGCAAGACCATTATCTTGATTATTGTGCTTCTCCATGGTCGATGCCGACAGCCGTGCTGCCGTCCGGTAAAAGCCATTGATTTAAAATAGTTATTTTTGCTGGTCCGGAGTTTCGCAAGAGCTGTTTTATAAGAGCTCCAATGGGCCTGGTCAATTCGATCGCTGATGCCAGCGACTTGGCGCGGGATATCTCCGCGCTACCTCCCGCCGCGGCAATGGAGGATGACGATGAAAATGCAGAAACTCACGATCGCCGACGCCTCGTTGGAGCGTTCACCAGGCCAGCAGGCCGACATTTCCGTCGGCAATCTCGTTGACGAGCGGCATGGCGGGCCGGTCACGATCGGTTACGGGCGCTACGCACCCGGCCAGAGCTTGACCGAAACGATGGCGGTTGACGACGTCATGATCGTTCTCGAAGGACGACTCTCGGTTTCGACAGAGGCGGGAACGGTGAGCGCCGGGCCGGGCGAGATCGTCTACATGCCGAAGGGCGAGACGGTGACGATCCGCTCGCATGAGGAGGGCGCCGTCACGGCCTATGTCACCTATCCCCACTGGCGCCCGGCGCACCCTTGAACGGCCGGCCGAGGCCTCGCATGAGGCTCTCTCAAGCTTTGCGGCGGCTGCCGAGCAGACCGTTCCTTGCCTCGCCGTATCACCTGGAAACCGCTCCCGTCCGTGACGGGATCTAGGGCCGGTTTCCTTGCAGCGCTTCCACGAAACGGATGACGTCACCGACCGTGCCATCGTTGAAGATATCGTTGTGACCCGCACCGTCATAGATCACCATCCGCTTGGGCTCGGGTGCGATCTCGTACAGGGCCTGCCCTGAAGACAGCGGGATGCTGTCGTCAAGCCGGCCGTGGAGGAACAACTTCGGTTGTCTGACCTCGCCTATGTTGAGGTCCGAGCGGAAGGGATCCTTGAGAAGAATTTGAGCCGGGAGGAACGGATAGCGCGCCTGCGCAACCGACAGTACCGACAGGTACGGCGATACAAGAATGACGCCTGCGGCCGGCCTCTTCGCGGCCGTGTTCACGGCAACGCCGGTGCCAAGTGACCGGCCGAGCACGACGATTTTGCTTCCGGTGTGTGCCGATAGCCAGTCGTAGGCGGCGATGCCGTCCGTCAGCAGGCCCTGCTCGCTGGGGGAGCCGGTCGATCCGGGATAGCCGCGATAGGAGATCGCCAGCAATCCAATCCTGCGCGCCGCCAGCGCCTGTGCGAGAAACGCGTAATTGTCGACGCGGTCACCGTTTCCGAAAAAGAGGAGCAGGCAGGGCTTGTCGCTGTCGCCCTTGAGGTACAGTCCCTGAAGCATCTCGCCGTCGGGCGTCTTGACGTGGACCGACTCGCCCCAGCTTGGGTGGTCCGCAGCAGCTGTGGCGCCGGCTCCGGGATAAAGCAGGGCTCGCTGTGAGAAATAGACCAGAGCCACGACCGCCATGTAGGCGATGGCCGCCATCAGCGGCAAGATCAGCAAGTACTTTGTGGTGCTCACGACAGAATGTACCCGCCGGTTTGGCAATGCCCAGGGCGCTTTGCAGCAACGCGGCCTATTACGGCGTGGTGTGCTCGGCATAGTGGCAATATAGGCACAAATCGTTCCCGCGGAGAAGAGGTCGGGAGACGACGATGTCCTCAGCGAAAACCTCGGCGGTTACGCATTTCAAACCGGCAATAGCCCTTCGCGCGTGCCTCTCAGGCTGGGAAAGGGTTTCGCCACGCATCCAGTTCCTCAAGCCGTCCGTACCATTTTTGAATATGCGGGAATTCGGCGAGTGGGATGTCGGCAGCGGATGCGTAAGGAAGTGCAGCTGCCAATGCGAAATCCGCAACGGTCAGTGTCTTGCCGACGGCGACGCTATTGGCGGCCAGATGACCGTCGAGCACACGACCATGGAGCCGAAAACTCGTCTTGGCATCTTCGATCACCGCGACGTCGGGCTCCCCGCCGAACAATGGCTTGATCAAGGTTTCAAACCACAGCGTTGCCCCGTGTCGGGTGAAATGGCTGGCATCCCAGCTCAACCAGCGCAGCACGTCGATCTGACGGTGGTCATGCGGCCAGAAATCCGCTGCGACCGTGTCGGACAGCCTGCACATGATGGCGTTCGCTTCCCATAAAGTTCCGGCATCATCCTGCAGCACCGGGACTTTGCCGTTCGGGTTCAGCGCCAGGAATTCTGCGGTGCGCTGTTCTCCGCTGGCCAGGTCCACCCTGACGAACTCGACGTCGGCTTTCAGAAAACGAGCGGCGGCGCAGGCCTTCCGGGGATTGAGCGTCTCGCAATAATAGAGCTTCATCGCCGCCTCACGCATGGTTCGTCCCTTCGGAAGTTTCCAGAAAAGTGCTCAATCGCTCGAAGCTTTGCGACCAACCGGATTCATGACCCTCCAGTGAGGATGCGCTGGCAAATCCGCTCTGCCGAAAAGTCATTTCCGTGCCTCCATCGCTTTCCCTGAAGGTGATGGTGACGACCGTTTCGGGGCTGTTTTCGCCGGTTGCGGTCTCCCAGGCATGGGTGAAGACAAGCCTGTGCGGCGGCTCGACCTCCAGATATTTGCCGCCGACCCAGTGCTCTTCCCCATCCGGTGCGATCAGGCAGGCGCGGTGTCTACCGCCGGGCCAGGCTTCAAGTTTATCGCCCACCGCCTTGAATCCGTGAGGACCGCACCATTGCGCCAAGGCTTTCGGGTCGGTCCATGCCCTGAAAACCAGATCGCATGGGGCATCGAACCTTCGGACAAGCAGCAGCTCGCGGGGGTTGTCGGTGTCTGTATTAGTCATTTTCGGTTCCCTGTAGCTTGGACAGATAGTCATCGAGACGATCAAAACTTTGATCCCAGAAGCGTCTGTAATCGGCGATCCAGTCAGCAATGGTCTTCAGCGCGGCCGGCTCGAGGATCCGGGGACGCGAATTCGCTTCCCGGCCGGAGCGGATCAACCCGGCCTGTTCCAGGACCTTCAGATGCTTTGATATGGCAGGCTGGGACAGTTCGAAGGGATCGGCGAGTTCGGCCACCGTCGCCTTGCCGTTCGCAAGGCGCGCGAGAATGGCTCTCCTCGTGGGATCGGAAAGCGCGGAGAAAATCGCATCGAGCCTGTCGTCCATACATCACCATCTGGCTATATAGCCTAATGGTTATATTGTGAGCAGCCAAATGTCAAAGGCAATTGTGCAATAGGAGCCTCGAAGACGGAGGCGGGGGCTGTGGCGCCGGCCCCATCCTTCGAGACGCGTCGAGTCTGTTTTATGTAACTCCGTTCTCACAAATCGGCGCCGGCTCCTCTTCCCCTCCAAGGAACAAAATCCGCATGGCGAGGTTGGTCTTGCGATAAGGCACGAAAACCATGGGAGGAACTCATGCGGAAATCTCTTCAGTTTATCCTGATCGGTCTGGCCGGAATGACCGGCTTGACGATCTCGCCAACGATCGCGGCGGCGCAGGATATGGAACTGCGCATCGGCCCCGGTGGGGTCGGCGTCTACGATCGCGATCGTGACCGTGACCGTTACCGTTATGACGGATATGAGCGCCGCGGCCCGCGCGGCTGCGATCCGGGCGATGCGCTCGATATTGCCCGCGGCGAAGGACTTCGCCGGGCGCAGGTCGTCCGCATGTCGCCGCGCAGCATCGTCGTCCAGGGGATGACGCGCCGGGGACCGGAGCGGATGGTCTTTGCCAACCGGCGCGGTTGCCCGGAAATCTGACCCGCCCATGAGCAGCAAGGTAGACGGCCGGGCCTTTAAACGCCCGGCGCGGAACCTTTGGCGGCGTCGGACATTGCTGCCCAGGCAGCGCTCTGCACGGGTCGGCTGCAGTCTTTGAACCATGGGAGGATTTCATCATGATGAGCGGTCAATTGAAGGCGCTTCTCGCCGTTCTTGCCGTTGCCGGCTACCAGAACAGAGACAAGATCGGGGAGCTCCTGCGCGGCATTCAAAACCCCCAGCAGGCCGGTCCCGGAGGCCAGCAGCCGGGTGGGCTTGGCGGCATTCTCGGTGGACTCGCCGGCTCCGGTGGTCTTGGGGGACTGCTCGGCGGGCTGACCTCCGGCGGGATCGTCAGCGGCGGACTCGGCGATCTCCTCAAAACCTTTCAGCAGAACGGCCATGGCGACACGATCGACTCATGGGTCAAACCCGGCCAGAATGCCGACATCAATGACGGCCAGCTCGCCGAAGCCCTCGGCCCCGATGTTGTCAACGAGATCGCCAGAAATACCGGCCTCTCGCGTGAGGAAATCCTCGGCCGGCTGAGCCGCGAGCTTCCGAAGGCCGTCGACGATTTGACCCCGGAGGGGAAGGTGCCCACCGAGGAAGAGGCGTTTATGTCTTCGGCGAGCCAGGCGACCAGCTCGGGGCGACCGAGCAGTTTCTAGTCTTGGGATAAAACGTATAGGTCGCAGCACTTGCGGCAGGCTTTACTCCATCCGCCGTCTTCCCAGGGCTTGCCCGAGGATCCAATGCCGGCTCCATCGGCCGGGGCATGGATTCCAGGCTCAAGGCCTGGAATGACGGAGGGTGGGGAGGTGTTGAGGCCAAACTCTGCCGGTGCGCGATCTCCGCGGTCACCGGCTTCAGTTCGAGAGGTGTTTTCGCAGGAAGATGTAAACGCTGCGGATCGACTTTTCTGCGGCGTCGGGATTGTATTTTTCGATATGGCCCAACACCTTCCGTCCCACGGTGAACTCCGGCGCATCGAAGTCGTGGTACGTACCCTTGTAGATCGTGAGTTCGATCGGCGGGCTGTCGTCACTCAGCTGGGCAAGCCTCTTGCGGCAGCGTTCGGCCGGGCTCCAATTGTCGCGATCGCCGGTCAAGATCAGGATCGGCACCGTCGCATCGCCCTGGCTTGCCGCGCAGACGGGATAGTAGGCAACCGCCGCCTTGAACTTGCGGTCCATCAGCTGTTCGTTGCCTTCGATTTTCGTTCCCTCTAGAGTCGCGGTGCCGCCGGCCGAAAAGCCCATAAGGGCGACGCGCCCGATATCGACAAAGCCTTGTTTCGATAGGAAATTCAAAGCGCCATAGGCGTCGAAGACGCGATCGGGCAGGGGGCTTTGACAGGTGTCCTGGATGTTGCGGGTGGTGAAGCTGTCGACCACCAGCACGGCGTAACCCCATCGGACCAGCCGCTGCGGCCAAAGCTCTTTGATGCTCAAACGCAGGCCGTCGCAGCCATGCAGGATGACGACGGCCGGAAAGGGGCCGTCCCCCTGTGGGCGCGACAAATATCCGAGCAGCGGCATGCCCAGCGGTTGAGAAAGAATTTCGCCTTGTTCGGCAGCCTTGCGAATTCGAAAGGGGCTGAGCTTGACGGGCACGCTTTCGAACCGCACCAGTTCGTCGGCATCGGCGGGCGTTCCGGCGAGCGTGATGCCGAGAAATGCGGCAAGGCAAAGAAAGAGTCTCGCGGCTTTCACGGAACGCCTCCACCGTTCGACCGAAGCCTGCTGATTGTACGCCGGATCTGCAGCCCGGCAAAGCGGGCAGGGCCTTGCGTCGCCGGCCGGGTGAGGCAGGGTGGAGTTTAGCCTGACCCGTGATCGCGGCGGGAGGCCCTTGATCGCCCTGCCATTGTGGATTTGCCACGTAACTTATCCCTTGCTCCGTCTTCCCAGGGCTTGACCCTGGGATCAATGTCCGCTGCTGGGGAGGCAAGGTGGATTCCAGGCTCAAGGCCTGGAATGACGGAGGTTGAGGGGAGCTTCCGCATATCGCTGCCGGCTCGGAAATCGATCTGAGTTAGCGCTTGATCACCCCCCGGCAGATCATTTAAGACTACCGCAAATCCAAGCTGCGAAATTTGAATCCAGAGGTGATGTCGACGGTCGAGGTCGGTGCCGCCCTTCGAACGTATGTGCCGTTCGCCAATGCCTGCGAACAGGGGCTTGCGAACCTGTCAGCGTCTAAGCTGCCACCGCAGATTTGCCACAGCACTCACCCCTTGCTCCGTCTTCCCAGGGCTTGACCCTGGGATCCATGCCCGCTGCTGGTGGAGGCAAGGTGGATTCCAGCCTCAAGGCCTGGAACGACGGAGGTTGAGGGGAACTTCCGCATATCGCTGCCGGCTCGAAAATCGATCTGAGTTAGCGCTTGATCACCTCCCGGCGGATCATTTAAGACTACCGTAAATCCAAACTGCGAAATTTGAATCCAGAGGTGATGTCGATCAAGTCGGCGCCGCCGTTCGAACGTATGCGCCGTTCGCCAAGGCTTGCGAACCGATCCGCGTTCGTGCTGCCACCGCAGATTTGCCACGGAGCTTACCCCTTGCTCCGTCCTCCCAGGGCTTGACCCTGGGATTCACCTTGGCCTCATTGGCGGCGGGCATGGATCCTCGGCTCAAGGCCGAGGAGGACGGAGGGTGGGGCAGCGGCGCCTGACGGCCGCGTCGGCAGGACATCCACCCCTCACAAGGAGAACTGTAATGGACCCTTCGATTGCTCCGGCCTCGCGGGCCGCGGTGGTGACGCCGAATGACAGTGCGATTGTCGGGGCGCGGGCGCTCTATATCGGCACGGCGGGCGATGTGGCGATTGCGCTGCGGCGCGATGTGGATCCGGTCGTCTTCAAGAGCGTGCCGGCCGGGACGATCCTGCCGGTGCATGCGGCGATCGTGGCGCTGACCGGGACCACGGCATCCAACATCATCGCGCTGTTCTGAGCTTTTCAGAAGCAACCATGGGCAGACCGACCAAGTTCACCCAGGCGCTGGCGGAAAAGATCTGCGAGCGCATCGCCGACCGGGAAAGCCTGCGGTCGATCTGCCGAGATGAGGATATGCCGGCGAAATCGACCGTGCTCTCCTGGCTTGCCGATGAAAGCAAGGCGGCGTTTCGGGCGCGTTATGCGCTGGCCCGCGAGATCCTCGCCGACGGCTTCGTCGACGAGCTGGTCGAGATTGCCGACGACCGCAGCAATGACTGGATCGAAAAGAAGAACGCTAGCGGCGAAACCACCGGCTGGCAGGAAAATGGCGAGGCGATCCGCCGCTCGCAGCTGCGCATCGCCACGCGGCAATGGGTCGCCGAAAAGCTGAAGCCGAAGAAATACGGCGCCAAGGTCGAGCCCGAACAGGGCGTGACCGGCGAAGTCTCGCAATTGCTGGAAGATATCAATGGCAAAACCCGCGGACTTCCAAACGGCGGTTGACCAGTTTTCCGATTGGCGCTGGCGGCTGAACAATCTCTACTGGATCACCGACAAAGCGGGCAAACGCGTCAGGTTCGAGATGAATTGGACGCAGATGACCTTCTTCGAGCAGATGCATTATCTGAATGTGCTGCTGAAGGCCCGCCAGCTCGGTCTCACCACCTTCATCCAGATCTTCATGCTCGATGCCTGCGTCTTCAATCGCGATATCCGCGCCGGCACCATCGCCCATACGCTGGGCGACGTGCAGACGATCTTCCGGGACAAGATCAAATATCCCTATGACAATCTGCCCGAAGGCATTCGCAACGCCGTGCCCGTCGTCAGGACCAACCAGACCGAACTGCTGCTCGCCAACAATTCGAGCATCCGTGTCGGCACCTCGCTGCGCTCGGGAACGCTGCAATATCTGCATATCTCCGAATATGGAAAGCTCTGCGCCAAATATCCCGAGAAGGCGAGGGAGGTCCGCACCGGCGCCTTGAATACGGTGCAGGCCGGCCAGCTGGTCTTCGTCGAGAGCACGGCGGAGGGCCAGGATGGGCATTTCTATTCGCTCTGCGAGGATGGCCAGGTCAAGCAGCGCCAGGCGGCGAAGCTGACCGAACTGGACTTCAAGTTTCATTTCTTCCCCTGGTGGAAGGAGCCGCAATATTCGATCGCCGCCGATGGCGTCATCCTCAGTGATGCTTTCGTCAAATACTTCAGCCACCTGGCCGACCAGGGCATCACGCTGACGGACGGGCAGAAGGCCTGGTATGTCAAGAAGGCCGAAACCCAGCTCGGCGACATGAAGCGCGAATATCCCTCGACGCCAGCCGAAGCCTTCGAAGCCAGCGTCGAGGGCGCCTATTATGCCGATCAGATGGCGGTGGCCGATGCCGAGGAGCGCATCGGGGTTTTCCCGCATGTCGAGGGTTATCCGGTTCACACCATCTCCGATATCGGCATGGACGATGCCAACAGCGTCTGGCTGTTTCAGGTGCTGCCCGGTCGTGTCAGGATGATCGGTTATTTCGAGCATACCGGCACCGGCATGGACGGCATGCTCGACGAGCTGGCGCGGCGCAGTACCGAGCACGGCTATGTCTACGGCGTGCACAACATGCCGCATGACATCAAGGTCAGGGAATGGACGCGCGGCGGCATGACCCGCATCGAGATCATGCTGAAAGAGGTGAGGGCCCGCGGTCTCGGCACGGTGCGCAAGGTCGAGCGCGCCTATGTCCACGACCGCATCAACGGCACGCGGCGCATTCTGGCAAAGGTCGAGTTCGACCAGGCCGGATGCATCGAGGGCATCAAGTGCCTGAGGAACTACCGCAAGGATTGGGACGAGGATCTCGGCGTCTTCCGCGACGAGCCGCTGCACAACTGGGCCTCGCACGGCGCCGATGCTTTCGGCGGCCTGGCGATCATCTTCACCGGCCTGGCGCCCGAGCCTCTGCGGCAGGAACGTAAGCCGCTGCCGACCTTCCAGACGATGACCTTCAACGAATTTGCCGATTCCACCCCGAGACAGAGCGAGCGTGTTTGATGGAAGACGAGATAACGGCTCTAGAGGGCGGAGAGCGCTGGGATCCGGCAAAGGTCGGCGCCCACTGGCAGCAGGAACTCGAGCGCGCCCAGCGCTATTTCAAATCCTGGCACGACCGCTGCGTCAAGATCGAGAAGATCTATCTCGACCAGCAGTCGGACCAGACGAGCGCGGCCAAGCGCCGCTTTCCGATGCTCTGGGCCAATACCTCGGTGCTACAGCCGGCCGTCTATGCCCGCGTGCCGCAGCCGGTGGTCGAGCGCCGCTTCAAGGACCCCCAGCCTGTGGCGCGCATTGCCTCGGAACTCGTCGAACGCAATCTCGCCTATACAGGCGACGAGGCCGATCTCGATTCCATCATGCGGGCGGTGCGCGACGATTTCCTGCTCTGCGCCCGCGGCACGGTGTGGCTGCGTTATGAGGCCGATTTCGAGCCGCTCGACATGGGCGTCGAGCCCTCGAACCCGCCGGCAGGCCAAGGTCTTGGCGCGCCTGGCGGCATCTTCGACGAGATCGGCGCCATGGGCGGTCCTCAGCCTGAGGTGATCGCCGACGAGCGTGTCTGCATCGATTATGTCCACTGGTCGGACTTCCTGCATTCGCCGGCACGCCGCTGGAAGGATGTCACCTGGGTGGCGCGGCGCGTGCCGATGACCGATGAGGAGATGGAGAAGCGCTTCGGCACGGAGGCGATGACATCGCGCGCGGCGGAAGGTGCCGCCGGCAAAAAGGGCGAAAGCCAGGCCGAGCGTGCCGAAAACGAGGGAAAGACCCATATCTTGGAAATTTGGTGCAAGAGCGAGAACTATACCGTCTGGATCGCCGATGGCGCGCCGGTGGCGCTAGAGGTTTCCGAGCCGCCGCTGGAGCTGACCCATTTCTGGCCGTGCCCGCGCCCGGCCTACGGCACGATGTCGACGAGCTCGCTGATCCCGGTTCCCGACTATGTCTATTATCAGCAGCAGTGCGACGAGATCGATCTCCTGACCAAGCGCATCAACAAGCTGACTGATCAGCTGCGGCTGAAGATCTTCTATCCCTCCGGCGATGGCGCGATCTCGCCGGCGATCGAAAAGGCGATGCGGCCCGAGAACGACATGGTCATGGTGCCGATCCCGGAATGGGCCGCCTTCACCGACAAGGGCGGCTCGAAGGCGATCGTGACGCTGCCGATCGACGAGGTGCAGAAGGTGATCGTCGCCTGCATGGCGGCGCGCAAGCAGCTGATCGAGGATGTCTACCAGATCACCGGCATATCCGACATCGTGCGCGGCGACACGCAGGCGTCGGAGACGGCGACGGCGCAGCGCATCAAGAGCCAGTGGGGTTCGATCCGCATCCGCGACCGCCAGGCCGAGCTGGCGCGTTTTGCCCGCGACATCATCCGCCTTGCCGGCGAAATCATCTGCGACCAGTTCCAGCCGGAAACGCTGATGCTGGTCAGCGGCATCAAGCTTCCGACCATGGCCGAGAAACAGCAGGTGCAAATGCAGATGCAGCAGATGCAGATGGCGGCGCAGCAGGCGGCGATGCGGGCTGAGCAGACCGGCCAGCCGAGCCCGCCACCGCCCGAAATGCCGCCGCGGCTGCAGCAGATGATGGGGCAGCCGACGATCGACGAGGTGGTGCAGCTCTTGCGCAACGACAGCATTCGCGGTTTCCAGATCGAAATCGAAACGGATTCGACCATCGAGCCCGACGAGGACGCCGAGAAACAGCGCCGCATGGAGTTCGTCCAGATGGTCGGCGGCTTCATGCAGCAGGCCGGCGCCATGGCGCAGCAGAGCCCGATGCTGGTGCCCGTGATGGTCGAGACGCTGCTCTTTGCCGCCCGCGGCTTCCGCGCCGGCCGCCAGCTGGAAAGCACGCTGGAGCAGGTGGGCGCCCGGCTCTCACAGGCCGCCAGCGCCCCGAAGCCGGAACCGCAGCCTGCGCCCGGCGAGATGATCAAGCTGAAGACCGCTGAAGTGAAGGCCGGCGCCGAACAGCGCAAGGCCGAGCTCGGCGTAGCGCAAGCCGAGATCGAACATCGCGCCACGGTGGAAAAGGCGCGCGGCGAGATGGCGGCGCAAGCGATTGATGAGATGCGCTCGGCGCAATCCCTCTACCAATAGACTGCCGGGAGCAAAAACATGAGAGAACGCTATTGCCGCGTCTGCGGCGGCTGGCACCAACTCGACCAATGGCCGCAGAGTTGCATGCAGGCGCAAAATGCGGCGCAATCCGATCTGCCGGCGCCGCATTTCGTCAGCGACAGCATCGATATCCGGTCGATGCATGACGGCCGGCATTACACCTCGAAAGCCAAGTTGCGTTCCGAGTACCGCGCGGCCGGCGTGGAAGAAATCGGCAATGAGAAGCCCCGGCCGATCGAAAAACCGAAGACGGATCGCAACGAGATCCGCAAGGAGCTGCGGCGGGTTTACGCCGAATACAACGCCTGACGCATGTCGCGGGACAACGACATGCACAACGCCTGAACCGGGCATCAATCCCCGACATAGGAAATTTCCCAATGGATATGGAAGACCTCAACGAGGCCGGCAACGGCAGCGAAGATTTTGGTGCGTTCGACGACAAGCCCGTCAGCATCCGCGACAGCCTGAAGGCGGCCATCGACACCGTCGAAGGCAGTGGACCGGCCGATGCCGCCGGCCAGCCGCGCGACGGCGAAAATGGCCGCTTCCTCGCCAAGGGGCAGGAACAAGCCGCCGTCCAGCAGGTGCAGCAGGCTGAGAGCCGGGGGCAGGGCGTCGAGCAGCCCGCCGCCGGCGGCAGTCGCGTGCCGCCCGGCTGGTCGGCGGAAGCCAAGGCGCAATTCACAAGTCTTCCCGGCGAGGTGCAGGCAGCGATCGCCAAGCGCGAACAGGAGGTCGATAACGGCTTCCGCGTGCTGCAGGATTACAGGGGCCTCGAGGAATTCACGCCGCTGATCCGCCAGGCCGGCATGACCCATGCCGATGTCATGCGCCGGGCGATCGACTGGGAAAAGGCGCTGATCCGCGATCCCGTCAACACCGTTCTTCACGTCGCCAAGGTGGCCGGGGTCGATCTTCACGCCCTCGTCAACGGTCAGACGGGGGAGACCCTGCAGCGCAATGCGCAGCAGATACAGCCGCAGCCTCGATCCCTCAATGTCGAGGACACGGTCGAACACGTTCTGCGGAAAAGGGACACCGAAACTCAAGTCGATGCCTTCCTTTCCGACCCGGCAAACGCGCATGCCGAAGACGTGCTTGACGACATGGTCGCCCTCATCAACGCCGGGCGGGCATCGTCGCTTCAGGACGCCTACGACGCCGCATGCTGGATGCGCCCGGACATTCGCCGCCAGTTGATCAGCCAGACTGCGCAGCCGCTCCACCAACACCAAGCCCAGAGGGCCGCAGCGGCAGATCAAGCCCGCCGCGCCTCGCGATCCATCTCTGGCTCCTCCGCACCGGGCCCGACCCGCGACGCGGCAAGAGGCCAGCCCACCTCCATCCGGGACTCGCTGCGCGACGCCATGCGTTTTTCGCGCGGCCAAGTCTGATCAAAGGCCAATTCTGATCAAAGGAATGATCGATGCCCATCTCGCCCAACCTCTCTGAAATCGTCACCACGACGCTGCGCAACCGCAGCGGCACGGTCGCCGACGACGTCACGAAGAACAACGGTCTTCTCACCCGTCTCAACAGCCGCGGCCGCAAGAAGCCCATTTCCGGCGGCCGCACCATCGTCCAGGAACTGCAGTACCAGGAAAATTCCACCTTCAAGCGCTATTCCGGCTACGACATCCTGAACGTCCAGCCCTCCGACGTCATCACCGCCGCCGAATACGATCTCAAGCAGGCCGCGGTCGCCGTCTCCATGTCGGGCCTCGAACAGCTGCAGAATTCGGGCGAGGATGCGATCCTCGATCTGCTCGAGCAGCGCATCGAGAACGCCGAGACGACGCTGAAGAACAACATCGCGCTCGATTGCTATTCCGACGGCACGGCCGATGGCGGGAGGCAGATCGGCGGCCTGCAGCTGCTGATCTCGACTTCGCCGACCTCTGGCACCGTCGGCGGCATCTCGCGCGCCACCTGGGGTTTCTGGCGCAACCAGAAATTCTCGGCCTCGGCCGACGGCGGTGCGGCCGCCACCAATGCCAACATCCAGAGCTACATGAACCGGCTCTATATGTCCTGCGTGCGCGGCTCCGACGCGCCCGATCTCGTCGTTGCCGACAACAACTTCTTCCGCCTCTACTGGGAATCGCTGCAGGCGATCCAGCGCATCACCTCGGCCGACAAGGGCATGGCCGGCTTCCAGTCGCTGCAATACATGGGCGCCGACGTGATCTTCGACGGCGGCTTCGGCGGCGGTGCGCCTCTCAACCAGATGTTCTTCCTGAACACCAAATACCTGTTCTACCGCCCGCACCGCGACCGCGACATGGCGCCGATCGGCGATGAGCGCGTGAACACCAACCAGGATGCCTTCGTGCAGCTCATGGGCTTCGCCGGCAACCTCACCATGAACAACGCCTTCCTGCAGGGCGTGCTGTTCGCCTGATCGAACGAAAGGAACAAGCAAATGTCGATCGCAACCATCCAGTCCGATCGTCTTGGCGCGAACCCGTTCGTCGTCGAAGGCCCGATCGTCTCCGGCTCCGGTATTCCGGGCCCGAATTTCGCCCTCGGCGCTATCGCCGGCGGCGACCGTGAATCCGAATGGGTCTATTGCCAGCTGGTGCTCGCCTCGCAGACGACCCTGCAGCCCGGCCAGTGGTTCCAGTGGACCCGGGATTATGTCGCCTCGCTGCTGACCACGGCGGCTGCCGTCGTCGGCCAGCGCTGCGGCGTCTTTTCCGGGGCTGCCCAGCCGCCGACCGTGACCGGCGGCCCGGTCGGTGCCGTCACCCTTGCAGCCGGCACCTATTACATCTGGCTGCAGCGCAACGGCCAGGCGCCGTCGCAGGTGGCGACTGCAACGGCCGCCCTCGTCGTTGCCGAAACCACCGCCACCGCAGGCCAGGCAAGTGCGCCTGCCTCGGCCACCACAACCACCAAGGCGATCGCCAACGTCAACTTCGCTGCCGCCAACCAGACCTTCACCGCAACCACCGTCAACGGCTCCAACCTGTTGACCAGCCTTTCCGGCCTCAATGCCGGTTCCGGCCCGTTCATCGGCGCGGCGGTTGCCGGCACGGGTATTGCGGGTGGCACGACGATCTCGGGCATCACCTACAATCCGAACGGCGTTGTCCAGAGCATCACGCTCTCGGCCAATGCCACCGCCAACGGCACGGGCATCACCATCACCGCGACGGGCGTGCTCGAAGCGACGCTGATGCGGCCGTTTCTGTCGAAGGTGAATTAACGCAAGCCAACGGGCGTTTCGGCGCCCGTTTCGCCGACCTCTTTTTGAGGGGCAGGCCGCGCCCTCCAGCGCGAGCGGCGAGCACGCTTTGTCAACATCACACTAGGCGCATCCCCACCCATCCACATCTCCCCGCCATCAACAGCGAGCAAGCACCATGCCCGACAACACCGGAATTTATGCCTCCTTCAGCCTCGAGCCGGTCGAACAGACCTTTCTGACCGAGAAGGAGGGCCGGCCGATTTTTGCCGATAAGGAATTCGTCCGCATTTTCATCGCAGGCGACAAGCATACCGAAGTCTACCGCGAGGTGACCGACAACGACAAACAGCGCTTTGCCGACGCCTATAAGCGCTTCAAGGAAGGGGCCGAGGCCCGCGAGCAGCTGACCGGCACGCCGCTTTCGCAGTGGCCCTACCTGAAGCCCAGCCAGATCAAGGAGATGGAGGCGGTCAATATCTATACCGTCGAGCAGCTCGCTGCCCTTTCCGACACCGCCAAGCAGAAGATCGGCATGGGCGCCAACGAACTGACCGCCGCCGCCCGGGCCTATCTCGCAACCGCCGAGAATTCCAGCGCCGCCTCTGCTTTTGCCGCCGAAAACGAGCGGCTGAAGGGCGAGGTCACCCGCCTGCAGGAGCAGATGAGGGAGATGGCCTTGCGTTTCGAGGCGATCGAAAAGGACGGTGAAGGCAAGGGCCGCAGCCGGCAGGCGGCCTGAGGAAGCGCTGAACCAACATCCTGCTCTGAACCGGAGATCTCCCGCATGTCGCTGCTGACCATCATTCAGAATGTCTGCGCCGAGATCGACCTCGATCCGCCGACGGCTGTCATGTCCTCGGCGGATCCGCAGATCATGCAGCTGCGCATCCTCTCCACCCGCGCCGGACGCGACCTGATGCGCGAGCATGACTGGTCGGCGCTCTCGGTCGACCGGCAATTCACCGCGACGGGCGCCAACCCCGAGCCGGCCGAGCCGCCCGCTGACTGGGACCGCTTTGCCGCCAATGCGAAGATCTGGAACGCTTCGCGCCTCTGGCAGTTGAACGGCCCGGTGGAGCCGCAGACCTGGCAGCGCCAGACGATCCTCAATTCGAACCCGGTGCCGCAGATCTGGCGTCTGGCCGGCGGCAAGCTCGACATCTACCCGAACGCCGCGGGCGAGACGATCAGATACCAATATATCTCCGGCTTCTGGGTGGCGGTGAATGGCGGCGCGAGTTTTGCCGGCAACTGGGCCAACGACACCGATACCGCCCGTTTCCCCGAAGACCTTCTCGAACTCTCGCTGATCTGGCGCTGGAAGCGGGCCAAGGGCCTCGATTACGGCGAGGAGATCGCCAGTTTCGAGCGCGCCAAGGAAGCCGCGATCGGCGCCGATCGCGCCGCAGCGCCCGTCGACCTGTCGCTGCCGGCGAGGGGCCAGGCGCTCGAGAATTATTGGCCCGGCACGATCACGGGGGCAAATCCATGACCCGCAGACCTGTTCCCCCCAACGGCCGCACCGGCCGCGTTTCGCCGGGCAAAGACTGGACCGCGCCGATCGGCGGCTGGCGAACCGATGTCGAGATGGCCGATATGCCTGCCGATGCGGCCTTTCAGCTCGACAATTTCTTTCCCGAAGCCAACCGGGTTCGCGCCCGCTACGGCTTCCTTCCCTTCGCCACCGGTCTCGGCGGCGACGTGCAGACGGTGATTGCCTATCCCGGAGTCGGCAACAGGCTGTTTGCCGCCGCCGGCGACAAGATCTTCGACGTGACGGTCGGCGGGGCTGCCGGTGCGCCCGTCGTCTCCGGCCTCGCCAGCGCCCATTGGTCGGTGCAGCAATATACCAACCCGGCCGGCCAGGAATTCCTGCGCCTGGTCAACGGCCTCGACACGCCGCTGCTCTTCAACGGCGCCTCCTGGACGAACAATTTTCTCACCGGCACCGCAACGCTCGCCACCCAGAACGTCGCCATCCGCAACGTGGCCTATACGCTGAGCTTCTTCGGCACCGGCTCGGTGGCGCTTTCCGGCGCCTTCGCCGCCACGCTGAACGGCACCGGCGTCGCCAACCGGGTATCGCTCACCTTCACGCCGGCGGCCGGCACGCTCACCGTCACCGTGACGGGATCGGTCACCAATGCGCAGCTGGAAAAAGGCTCGGTCGCCACACCCTATGTCCCATCGACGATGATCACGGGCATTCCGGACGCCTCGCTGCTGATCGCGGTGACGGCCTATCGCTCGCGCCTGTGGTTCATCGAGAAGAACTCGACCAATGTCTGGTATCTCGCCACCGATGCGGTCAGCGGCACGGCGACGGTCCTGCCGGTCGGCGGCAATATGAAATATGGCGGCACGCTGGTTGCGATCAACGTCTGGACCATTCCGGTGTCCACAGGCCTGCAGCAATGCCTGGTGCTGATCTCTTCGGAAGGCGAGGTGATCGTCTTCCAGGGTTCCGATCCTTCGAATGCGGCCAATTGGAGCCTGATCGGCACCTTCAAGCTCGGCCGGCCGCTCGGCAGCGATCGCTGCCTGCTGTCGGTCGGCGCCGATCTGGCGATCATGACGACCGACGGCATCGTGCCGATCACCAAGGCGGTGCAGCTCGATCGCGGCGCCACCAGCCTTGGGGCGATTACCGCCAGGATTGGCCCGACATGGCGCGAGACGGTGGCCGCCACCGGCACGACATCCGAGGAGTGGCAGCTTTCGAGCTTCCCGGCCCGGCAGATGGCGATCGTCAACCTGCCGTCCTCCTTCGGCCCTTATCAATATGTGATGAACACCGAAACCGGGGCCTGGTGCCGCTTCGTCGGCATGTCGGCCTCCTGCTGGGCGACATGGCAGGACCGGCTGTTCTTCGGGGCGGCCGACGGCACGGTCTACGAGGCCGAGGTCGGCGCCAACGACAATGGCGTGGCGATCGACGCGCTGATGGTCGGCGCCTGGAGCCGCTATGGCGACGGGCTCTCGACCAAGCTCTCGAAGCTGATCGGCGTGACGGCGCAGATCGGCGTTTCCACGGTGATGTATGCCGGGATCTCAGTCGATTACCAGAAGCGCTGCTCTCCTCGGTCGAAAACAATGCGGCGGCGAAATGGGGAACGGCGATCTGGGGCGTGTCGAAATTCCCTGGCATTTCGCTGGTGCGCAGATTCGCCTCCGCCGGCGGCGCGGGCTCGGCGCTGGCGCCGACGATCCGGGCGCTGATCTCCGGCTCATCCGGCTCCGTCTCCGAGGCCGCCGTCGTCGGCGGCTCGGTGCTTTACGAAAAGGGTGCGCCGATTTGATCGTCAGCCAACCCAGCGAGGAGATCGCCGCCTGGGTGGGCGGCAGGATCGGCGTCACCTTCCACCCGCCTTACACCACGCTTGCCCAAATCGACCGCGGCCGGATCATCGCCGGCTTCGTCTTCAATGTCTGGAGCGAACATGACGTCGAGGTTTCGCTGGCCGCCGACCGGCTGACGCGGACGCTGATGCGATCGGTCTTCCGCTATGTCGCCCATCAACTCGGCTGCCGCCGCGCAACCGCCAGGACACGGGCCGACAACATCGTGACCCAGACGATGCTGACAAGGCTCGGCGCCCGGCTGGAAGGCCGCCAGCAGGCCTATTTCGACGAGTGCGACGCGCTGCTTTACGCAATCATGAAGGAGGATTTTCCCTATGGTCTCCACGCCGAAGGCCCCGAAGGCGCCTGATCCGACACAGACCGCGGCGGCCCAGACGGCCACCAACGTCGACACCGCCATCGCCAATGCGGGACTGAGCCACACCAACCAGTACACGCCGGATGGTTCGCTGGAATACAAAGTCAGCGGCTACCAGACGATGAAAGATCAGACCGGCAAGACCTACCAGCTGCCGACCTATTCCGCCTATCAGACCTATTCGCCCGAGAACCAGGCGATCTACGACCAGACGCAGCAGACGCAGCTCGGCCTTGCCAGGCTCGCCAACGACCAGACCAACAAGATCTCCGGCGTGCTCGGCACCAATGTCGATCTGAGCGCCGGCAATGTCGACAAATACGTCAACGACCATTGGCAGTCCGGCTTCGACAACCAGTGGGACCGCGACCAGGCGAGCCTCGATCAGAGCCTGGCCGACAAGGGCATCTCGATGGGCTCGGCTGCCTACGACAACGCCATGCGCGATTTCTCCACCCGCAAGCAAGCCGCCTCCGACCAGTATCTCGGCGACATGTATTCGAATGCCCAGAACGCCATCCTGACCGAGCGCAACCAGCCGCTGAACGAGATTTCGGCGCTGATGTCGGGCTCGCAGGTGCACCAGCCGAGCTATGTCAATTCGCCGACGACGCAGCTGCCGACTGTCGATCAGGCCGGGCTGATCAATGAGAACTACAATCAGAAAATGGGCCAGTACAACCAGCAACTGGCCAAGTCGAACGCGGCGATGGGAGGCCTGTTCGGGCTTGGCGGCTCGCTGCTCGGCGGCTGGGCGATGGGATCGGACCGGCGGCTGAAGGAGAATATCAAACGTGTCGGCACGCTGGATAACGGCCTGCCGGTCTACGCCTTCCGCTACAAGAAGGGTGGCCCGGTACAGATCGGCCTGATGTCGGAAGATGTGCGGGAGGTTCACCCGGAATCGGTGTTCGAAGCTGCCGACGGGTTCGATCGCGTCGATTACGAAAGGGCCGTCGCATGATCCCAACCATCTCAGGCGGCAATACCGGCAGAAAACAGAGTGATATCGACGACCAGCGCAAGCAGCTGGCCTACGCGATGTTGCAGCAGGGCATGGATACCAGCCCGGTGCAATCGCCCTGGGAAGGGGTCGCGCGGCTTGCCGAGGGCGGGCTCGGCGGCCTGGCGGTTCGCCAACAACGGCAGGCGCAGCAGGCAGGCGCCGGTCAAGGTGCCGGCGCTCCGACAGGCCAGCCTTCCACGTCGGCACCGGCCTCTCCCGGCTTCCTGTCGCTGTTCTTCGGTGGCGGACCGACGCGCCGGACTGGCGGCTGAAGAAGGACATCTGCCGCGTCGGCGGGGGATAACGGCCTGCCGGTCGACCCTTACCGATGGACGGCGGTCCGATCCGGATCGGCCTCGTGTTCAACAATGTGTGAAAAATCCATCCAGACGCCGTGTTCAAACATGCAGACGGTTTCGACCGCGTCTTCTACGAAAGGGCAGTGGACCAATGTCACTAGCGTCATTCATTTTCGGCGGCGATACCGGCAAGACACAGGGCGACATCAGCGACCGGCGCAAGCAGCTGGCCGATGCCATGCTGCGGCAGGGCATGGAGTCGGGTCCCATACAATCCCCTTGGCAAGGGGCTGCGCGTCTTGTCCAGGCCCTCCTGGGTGGGCTGGCGATCCGCCGGCAGGAGCAGCAGGCAAGCGGCGACGGCAGCGCGACGCCGCCCGGCGATCCGGGCGACTATCCCTTCGCGCCGCTGCCTGACAACGGGCCCGTTCCGCCGGAAAGGCCCAATCTCGACCCGCTGATGACGACGGACGACCGCGGCGAACAGCCCATGGCCACGGCCGCCCAGCCCGGCGCCGGTCTCTTCGCGCCGCTGCCCGACAACGGGCCCATTCCGACGCCGAAGCCCTATCGCGACCCGATGGTCACGACGGACTATCGACGGGAACAGCCCATGGCGGCCGGTCAGCCTGGCGATGACGCCCTCGCTCCGCCTGCCAACCCTCCCATTCCGACGCCGCGGCGCTATCGCGACCCGATGGTGACGACCGACGATCGCCGCGAGCAGCCGATGGCGGCCGATCAACCGGGCGACGATGCCTTCGCTCCGCTGCCTGACAACGGACCCATTCCCTCGCCGAGACCTGGCTATCGCGACCCGCAGGTGACGACGGACAAGCGCCGCCAACAGCCAGCGGCGCCAGCTGCTGGCGGCGGCGGCGCCGGATCCGCAAACGACGGGGCAGAGCTTCAAACCATTCTGTCCGATCCCGTTCGTAGTGCCAAACTGCCGCCCGGCATGCGCAACAACAATCCCGCCAATCTCAAATACGCCGGGCAGCATGGGCCAGGGATCATCGGCCCTTCCGAGAACACCGATCAGGGCGACCCGCAAGTCGTCTATGCCACGCCGGAAGCGGGCATGCGGCACAATGTCTGGCAGATCATGAGGAAGTATCGAAAAGGCATGTTGACCCCGAATCAGATGATTGCTGGAGCCGGCGGATGGACGCCTAAATCTTTCACGGCGGCTGCCAACATTGCGCAAATGATGGGCATCGACCCTGACGACGATCTGCAACTGACCGACCCGGCAATGGCAAAGAAGTTTGTTCGCGCCCTCATCACTCAGGAACAGGGAACATCCGGCGCTCTTTATCCGGACAGCATGATTGAAGCGGCAATCGCAGCACAGTCCAAGGGCGTTGCCCATGCCGTGCCGTCCCAGCCGGCCAAGGGGCCCGTTCCCACGCCGAGGCCGGAATATCCCGATCCGCAGATGACGACCGACGAGCGCCGCCAGCAGCCCTCGACGGCGCCCCAGCTGCCCGGCGACGATCTCTTCGCTCTACCCGATAAAGTGCCCGTTCCCACACCGAAACCCGGCCGCCACGATCGGCAGGCGGTAAGAGGCGCGCCCAGCCAGCAACCCGCCGACTCCGATGTCTTCCACGGCTTCATGGACACGGTGAAGAACGGTTACAAGACGAAGAATGGCTCGGTCATCCAGGTCACCAACCCCTACGGTCTGGCGGCCATCGCCTCGACCGGCCAGTCCGAAAGCCGGTTCTCGAGCAAGCGAGCCAACAGCTCCTGGTCCGATCCGAGCGCGAGCGGAAAGAAGGGCACCTCGGGCGGCATCATGTCGTGGCGCAATACCCGCCTGCAAGCGCTCTACGATTTTGCGGCTCAAAAGGGGGAAAAGGTGGGGGCGATCAGCCCGCAGACGCAGGCCGAATTCTTCCTGCAGGAGAATCCCCACCTGATCGCCAGGCTGAACGCCGCCAAATCACTCGAGGAAGCGCAATCCCTCATGAACAGAGCCTGGGCTTTTAAAGGCTATAATGAGCGTGGAAACCCGGAGGTCTCCAACCGGCTCGCCAGAGCCAGGGGCTTCATGCCGCAGTACCAAACGGAGGGCACTGCCGATCCCTTCGCTCAGCCCGGCAATCCACCGATTGCGACGCCGAGCCAAGGCTCTCGCAACCCGCAGGAGACGATGAAGCGAGGTCAGAAACAGCCATCGGCGGACGCACTCGTGCGTGCACTGCTTGGACGGCAGCAAACTGGCCTGTGGTAGCCGGTTCAGGCTTCTGCGGACGACTAACGACTGCACAACAAAAGGCCTCGCAATTCGCGGGACCTTTTCCTTTTTGGAGACGGTAAATGCCCAGAAACCCATCAACCGGCGTCTATTCAAAACCCGCCGGCACGACACCTTCCGTTGGTCAGATCATTGATCCCGCACCGTGGAACGCGCTGACCACCGACCTCGGCAACGAAATCACCAATTCGCTGCCGCGCGACGGCTCAGCGCCGATGATCGCGCCCCTCAAGGCCGCGGGCGGAACCGTGTCTGCGCCGGGCATCGGCTTTGCCTCTACCCCGCAGACCGGCCTCTATCTGAAGGGCGGCGGCCTGCTCGGTTTTGCCCAGAACGGCGTCGACGTCTCCTTCGATCAGGCTCTGGTCTATGCGGCGAAGTCAGGCGATTACATGGCGCTCGCATCCGACGGCAGCGCGGTTCATCGCTTTACCGCGGCAGCCACACTCACCCTGACCGCAGCATCGACGCTCGGCGCAAACTGGCACTATTGCGTTATCGCCGATGGCGGGGACGTGACGATCGATCCGAACGGCTCGGAGACGATCGACGGCGCGGCCACCCTCGTCCTCAAGGATGGCTATAGCGTCAACATCATATGTTCCGGTGCGGCTTTCTTCACCAACAAGCTCTTCGCCAGGATCCAGAGTAAAGCCGACAGCGCGGCGGTCGGCGACTTCGTCGTCGGGCTCATCCTTTCCAACAACGGCGGCACCCCGAACACCCATATAGATTTCACCGCCGGCTCTGCCAGGTCAGGGGCGAGTTTCGTTTCCAGCGCAGCCTCATTCACAAAGAGGGTGACGGGAACGTTTGCCGCCGGAATGGGCGCGGGCGGCCTCGACGCCGGCGCGGTGGCAGCAAATGCGACTTATTTTGCCTATGCCTTGCGCAAGGACGCAGACCTGTCTTTCGACGTGGTTCTTTCGAGTTCCCCAACCATTGGCGGCATCACCACGACGCTGCTCACCGGCTATACCGTCGTCAAATGCATCGGCGTCGTCCTGACCGATGGAAGTTCGAACATTCGGCCGTTTGTCATGTATCCCCGTGACGAATATACCTTCCTGACGCCGGTCAAGGATGCGATCGGTGCCGCTATCACCACGACCTCGGCGCTCCTGGCCCTGACGGTGCCGAATGGGGTGAAGGTCAAATCGAAGCTGCGTTTTGAGTTTACGTCGTCGGCAACGACCAACGCAGCTCTGCTATCCGACCCTGCACAAGGTTCGCTTGTTGCAGGCGCCGGCAGTGATGGCGGCAACGTCGGCACTATCCAGGTAGCGAGCAGTTTCGCAGTGGGGTCGCAGGAGATATGGACAAATACAAGTCGGCAAATTCGCGTGGTCTTAGGCGGCTCTACCGGCAGTATCTGGATCTGGAACGATGGCTTCCATTTCCCTTGCGGAAGGAGCTCTTGAATAAGCTCCACACCTATGTTTGACATGCTGGCAGCACGCCAGGAGTTGAAATGGCACAGGTCGACAAGGCATCATATCGCAATCGAGGCGGCGTAATCCAGCGACTCGTCACTGCTTATAAGCGCTACCGCTACTTCACAGCGGCCGGCGAGAATCTTGTGGTGAAGCGCAGCGCTGAGTTCCGCCTGGTCGCCCATGCCGTCCTTAAGGTCGGCGATAACGTCACCATTCAAGATCAGTCGTTCTTTCAACTTACAATGCCAGAGCCCAAAGTCTTCATCGGCAACAACACCGTAATCGGCCGGCGCAACATCATCACGGCGAAGAACCGGATATCAATCGGCAATGATGTCCTGATCGGCTCTGATGTCCAGATCATCGATCACGGCCACGGCATGAGGCGCGATACGCTGATCAGGCTTCAGAAGGCCGAAATTGGCTTTGTCAAAATTGGTGATGATGTCTGGATCGGCGCGGGTGCCAAAATATTGTGAGCGTACGGTGAGCTGTTTTTGCTGATCGGCCAAATCAGGCGATGTTCTGGCATTAGAACCAGCAT
>NZ_LODW01000075.1 GCF_002914525.1 Rhizobium hidalgonense
ACATCGACCGCATCGCGTATTATGCGACCGAGGCCTATTGCAACGCTGTGCTCGAGCGCGTGCGCCTCTCTCACCCAAGTACCCCAATACCGGACGCGAGACTGTTGTTGTGCGGATTACTCGGGCAAGAATTTGGTGCCGAAATTGATCCCTCACGTGTGTCGTTCGTGAGCCACCATATGTCGCACGCGGTGAGCTCGTTTTTCATGTCGGGCTTCGAGCGAAGTTTGGTCCTCTCAATTGACGGCGGTGGAGACTTTCTTTCGGGGCTTTTGGCGATTGGTTCCAGCACGGAGATTGAGCCACTCGTGACATTTCCGGAGAATGATTCTCTAGGGCTGCTATACTTGGAAACGATCCGCTACCTAGGTTATGGCGCGTTCGATGAATATAAGATCATGGGTCTGGCACCTTACGGCAATCCCGCTTCGTACCGCGAGATCTTCGAACAATTTTACGAACTCCTAGACGACGGTGGTTATCGGGTCCATCTCGACCGAGTTGGTCCTACGTTGCTCAGTAACATTCAAATACGCCAGAAAGGCATGCCGTTCACGCAGCAGCATAAAGATGTGAGTGCTTCACTGCAGGAAGCACTGGAACGGATCGTGTTCCACGTCCTACGGCATTACACCAAGGTTACGGGCATCGAACGACTGTGTTTGGCCGGAGGAGTGGCTCACAACTGCACTTTGAATGGCAAGCTGCTGTACTCGGGGATGTTTGACGACATCTTCGTGCAACCGGCTGCCCATGACGCTGGCTGCGCACTAGGCGCCGCATTGATGGCGTCTCATGATCTGGGGCATCCGGCACCTCGTGAGCGTTTGCAAAACGTCTATTGGGGACCCGACCTGGAGAGCGAAGGAAGCGTGGAGGAGGAACTTTTTGCTTGGGGCCAGCATCTCGAAATTGAACGGAGTGATGACGTGACAGGCAAAGCAGCCGAATGGATTGCGGATGGCGCCGTGATCGCCTGGGTGCAGGGGCGTTCGGAGTTCGGTCCACGGGCGCTAGGCAACCGGAGTATTCTTGCTGATCCGAGGCCGGCGTCAAACAAGGATCGAATTAATATGATGGTCAAGAAGCGGGAAGGCTACCGCCCATTTGCTCCCTCGGTATTGGAGGAGGACGCCGTGGAATTTTTTGATCTGCCAGGTACCTTGCGCAAATTTCCTTTTATGAATTTCGTAGTGTCTGTGCGCGAACCCAAGCGTAGTTCGCTAGGCGCCATCACGCACGTAGATGGTACGGCTCGTTTGCAGACAGTGTCACGCGAGACAAATCCCGCATATTGGGAGCTAATCAATGCTTTCGGGAAGCGAACCGGCGTTCCGATCTTGCTCAACACGTCGTTTAACAACAACGCCGAGCCGGTAGTGGATTCGGTTAGGGATGCCGTAACGACTTTTTTGACGACCGACCTGGATGCACTTGTGATCGGTCCATTTCTCGTCAAGAAGCGAATCTCAACGATGGAGGAGTGGAATAAACTAGCAGTTTCCTTGCCACCTTACGCAAGTCTCCATCAGGCGCGTGCATATTCCACCCTGGATCGGCAAGAGACTGTATGTGAGATCCGCACAGGCGCCTCCAGCCTGCAGGCCGTGCGTATTTCACCGGAGTTGTTTGAACAGCTAATTAGGATTGAGGGAGAAGCCCTGGTTGGCGACATTTTGGATGGAATCGCGCCTGTTTCAGGTAGTCGTGAGACTTTCCTAAATGAACTTCGGCAGATTTGGGAGCAGCGTTGCATATGCTTAAGCCCGGTACGTGGCCGCAAATCACAGGTATCCGTCCCCGCTGAGGCCTCGGTGACTAGTGGGCTTTCAGCATAGCTTGGGGTCGCGTCGTTACGCCAAACAAACTCGCGAATAGCAAAGCCCGCGACCGACAATGCGCCGTGCCCACCTAATCGCACGGCGACGCGTCAACAACCATGTCGAAAGAAGGGCCAAATGGCTCGGTATTTCAGTGATATCCTGTCCGAGCTCGTTCAGCAGGGGCACTTCGAAAAGTTAAGGAGACTGTGATGGATCCGGTGTGTGAGTTAAACGTACATCGACAGATCGTTTCGCTTCTCGATAAGCCTAACCCTGTAATCTTTGACATTGGGTGCAATGACGGAAGCGATGCTCAACGCTTTCTGCGCCTTCTTCCGAGCGCCCAGCTCTATTGCTTTGAGCCAGACCCCAGAGCCGCTGCACGCTTCAAGGAGAAAATGGGTTCTGATCGGGATCGGATGAGGCTATCCGAGGTTGCGATCAGCGACCGAAACGGGATGATCGAGTTTCATCCCAGCAATGGCAATGACAGCGCTAAGGAATGGGATCTCTCGGGCTCGATACGCCGTCCCAAGAACCATCTTTCTGAGTACGAGTGGGTTCGGTTTGACCCTCCGATTTCGGTTGAGACTAGGTCCTGTTGACAAAGTGGATTCCCAAATCAGCCTAGGCGTGATTCAAGACTGCTTTTTAGGAAGCAGCTATGGCACGAGGCGATTTGAGTGATGAGGAATGGCGGATTGTCGAACCGCTATTGCCGACCGAGCGTGGTCGCAAGTCTCGGCCATCCCACGACAACCGCCGCTTTTTTAACGGGATGCTCCATGTTCTGCGCGTCGGCTGTCCGTGGCGCGATATGCACGAGCGATATGGAAAGTGGAATTCGGTCTATGTTCGTTTCCGCCGCTGGGCCGAACAAGGTGTTTGGGACGCACTTCTGGAAACGCTTGTCGAACTTGGATTGACCGATGACTGGCAACATATGATTGACAGCACCACGGTTCGCGGCCATTCGCAGGCTGCGGGCGCTAAAGGGGGACTTATAAGGAGGGTTTTGGTCGATCACGCGGCGGCTTTACGACAAAAGTCCATGCCCGCGCAGACGGTCAGGGACGTCCTCTCGGCTTTGTCCTGACAGGTGGCGAGGCTTCTAATTATAGCTAGCGCCGTTCCAGCGCTTCTTACCATACCCGTTGGCAAACCTAAATCATTCCTTGCTGACAAGGGCTACGACGGCGACTCCGCCCGCGAAGAGTTGCTGATCCACGGCATTCGGCCCGTGATTCCGCCAAAAGCGAACCGGAAAGACCCGCCTTCCTGCGACTTCAAAGTTTATAAAGACCGCAACCGCATCGAACGAATGTTCAACCGGCTCAAACAGTTCCGACGGATTGCCACCCGTTACGACAAGACCCGAACTTCCTTCGAAGCGTTCCTTTTGCTGGCCGCCGCAAAAATCTGGCTGCCGCACTTCATGGAACGCCTTTAGCCCAGCAATGGCTCAAATCGCCTGTAAGCCCACCATCGCCTATCAACCGGAACCTTCGGTCCATCCGATGGTGGGGATGTGAAGACAGTCATTATTGTTTCATAACCGAAATCCGAGATGACCTCGGATGCGACTACCTCCATGCGTTCGCGGTCATCATCGCTGAAATCGGGATCGACCAAGAATTCGAGGACAATCTCGTTGCCACTCCAGCCACACGTAACGGCGGCGAGCGTCGATGATACGGCCCCGAGCAAGGCGCGTTGCACACTAAGTCGAAGTCGTATTTCCCGATCAGCTCCAGACATCAAATCCTCCGTCAGGAGCCATCTTATCGCATTATCACTGCTGACTTTGTCAACAGGACCTAGGAGTGGAGGGTGACGTTTTGCTTAAAAACACAAGCCTATAGCCGGTTCCCTTTTTGGGATTCAAGAACCGCGCCGAGTTTGCCGGAGGCTTCAACTCATGAGAGATTGGAGCCGATATGAGCAAGACAACGAACAAATTCTCGCCTGAAGTCCGTGAGCGTGCCATCCGCATGGTGCTGGATCACGAAGCCGAGCACCCCGCGCGGTGGGCTGCCGTTTCATCTATCGCGGCCAAGATCGGCTGCTCGCCGGCCACGCACGCTGCACGAATGGGTGAAGAAGACCGAGGTCGATAGCGGTAAGCGAGCAGGCCGGCCGAACGATGTCGCCGAGAATATGAATGCTCTTGAGCGGGAGAGCCGCGAGCTTCGTCAGGCCAACGAGATTCTGCGCAAAGCGTCGGCGTATTTTGCCCAGGCGAAACCTGCCACCGGAAAAGACGCTCGACAGCTTTGATTTTGATGCAGTCCCTATGGTCTCCAAGGCCCAGGTCATGGCCATTGCCGCTGCGACAGCTGGGTCGCGAAAGGTGCCAATATCCTCATGTTCGGTCCGCCGGGCGGCGGAAAGAGCCATCTCGCCGCGGCCCTCGACCTCGCGCTGATCGAGAACGGTTGGCGGGTGCTGTTCACTCGCACGACCGACCTCGTCCAGAAACTGCAGGTCGCACGGCGTGAACTCCAGATCGAATCCGCCGTCGCAAAGCTCGACAAGTTCGATCTGCTTATCCTCGACGACCTGGCCTACGTCACCAGGACCAGGCCGAAACCCGCGTGCTCTTCGAACTCATCTCCCAAGATATGAGCGGCGGTCCATCATCATCACCGCCAATCAGCCCTTTGGAGAATGGAACCGCGTCTTTCCGGACCCGGCCATGACGCTTGCCGCGGTGGACCGACTTGTTCATCACGCTACGATCATTCGAAATGAACGTCGAAAGCTAATGGCGACGTTCCGCGATGGAAGCTAAACGTGGTCGACCCAGCCGGCTTGCGGCCATTACCTCTATCTCATTGCAAACGATGACACTGAAACGTCAGGAATCCGGTCTTCTCCATACAAGGCAGCCGATCGAACAAAATGTCGTAGCCTGACGGGAGACGCAGGGGTGTCCCTCCCGCACGCGGCGCCCTTTGCTATCCCGGATGAAGGGGATGGCGGCAACGACATGCGCAAGCCCACTGAGGATAGAAGGACTGGGTGAAAAGGCGCCCCTGAAAACAGTGGGTTTGGCGACACTTGTTGGCTCGGGCAGGCAAGACGTCGTCTACATGCATCAAATGGATGACTCGCATTTAAACAATAGATTTCACCAATTTTCGCGGATGCTCCATAGACGGCCGTCTCCACTCCACCGGGTATGATCCGTTGAAAGGCTCTCAACCAATCCAACAACGCCTGTAGCCCCGAAGCACTGGCGGCGGGAATGGCATCAATCCTACCTGGTATCGCCTGGCCTTAGTCGAAGAAAGGAAACGTCTCATGAAGGTTATTGGTTACTACGTCATCGTTGCAGCGTTGCTCGCATTGACATTGCGGGCCGGGCCGTCACTTGCAGCAGATGATCGTAACCAAGATTGTGGCCCGGCGGCAAGTGACCCCCGCGCAAACCTGAATGGTGCTGACAAAGCCCATTCAGCGGAGCACACTCAAGACTTCAATTGCCAAGATACTCCTGCCGAAGAAGGTGAGTGCTACGAGTGCGTCTTACCCCCCGAAGTACATATTGAAGGCGCCGAAGTGATCGACGTCGCAGACCGAAACCTTTATCCGCGGAAAACACTGCTACTCGCCAGAATGATCAGGCACCACTGAATCGTGTCGGTTGAAGGTAGCAGTAAGACCATCAAAGCCACGGCGGCTGGAACATCGATACTTTCTCAATTTTAGGCGACCCTTTGCTTGCTGATCTCTCGTGGCGCCGCACACTGCGAGACCAAGCCTTTTCACCTTTTATCTCGCCACCTCGCTATGGATGAAGACATGCGGTTCAAGGGCCTTGATCTGAATCTCCTCGTCGCACTCGACGCCTTGATGACCGAGCGTAATCTCACGGCGGCAGCGCGCAGCATCAACTTGAGCCAACCGGCCATGAGCGCGGCCGTCGGCAGGTTACGCACCTATTTCAATGACGACCTTTTTACCATGGTCGGTCGCGAACTCGTTCCAACCCCGCGTGCGGAGCGGCTCGCGCCTTCGGTCCGCGAGGCTCTGCTTCACATCCAGGTTTCGATCATATCCTGGGATCCGTTTTGCCCTGCTCAATCGGATCGCTGCTTCAGAGTCATTCTTTCCGATTACGCCGCACTCGTTTTTTTTGAAAAGGTCGTGACGCGTGTCGCCCGAGAAGCGCCCGCCGTCAGCTTCGAGTTGCTGCCGATCGCCGATAACTACGATGATTACTTGCGGCGCGGTGACGCCGATTTTCTCATCTTTCCGGAATTGCTCATGTCGCGCGCACATCCTAAGGTGGCGTTATTCGAGGAGACCCTCGTGTGCGTGGGCTGCCGCTCGAACAAGCTACTCTCGGAGCAACTTACACTCGAGAGGTATATGTCGATGGGGCACGTTGTGGTGAAGTTTGGGAACGCTGCTTCCATCGAGGAATGGTGTTTGCTTGGGCACGGGCTTAAGAGACATGTCGAAGTAGTCGTGCAGGGCTTCAGCATGGTTCCGTTCATGCTTTCAGGGACCGAGCGCATAGCGACAATGCCCTTACGCCTGGTCAAGCAGCTCGAAAAGACAATACCCCTGCGGATCGCTGACCTTCCGCTACCTTTGCCCGCGTTCACACAGGCCCTCCAATGGCCCGCGCTTCACAATAGTGATCAGGCAAGCCTCTGGATGCGGGACGTGCTATGCCAGGAAGCATCCCGCATGCCTTCGCCCCATGAGGTAATGAGACGTCTCAGGATTTCCTAGCATTCTTTCGTGGTTTTGTCGTTCGGCGTGATTCATGGCGTCGGAATGAGGAGCCTCTTTGAAACGCCGCCGCTACAGTCTCACGGATGATCGATGATCCTGTCGCCGCTGGCCCAACAGCCGCGCTGACTGACGACCAAGTATGGAGGAACTGGACAGATGCTCTCCTACGCCCGCCGTTCAGCCGACCAATGAAACAACCTCCTCGACAGTTTGTCGACGACGCAAGTCGAAGGTTCACGCAGCTCCAATCGACATTAGCAAGGAGCGGCAAACCAACCCCTAATATGGGACGGGTTCACCACATCCGAGCCGTGGCGCCAGATTGCCCTCCGGTAATACCTCAACGTCTTTATTTTTGCGGCAGAACATTCTCACTGCCCTTTTCCACCTGATCGATCACGAGCAGCTTTACCGGCTCGGTGCCGTTGTTCGCCCCTTTATGCCATATGCCCCAGGACTCGACGATAAAATCCCCTGCCGTGAAAATGCTTTCTTTCCCAGATTCTGTATTGGTGACCGTGATCTCCCCCGAAAGCACATAGCCATAGCGCTGATAGCGATGCTGATGAATTGGTAACGTCGCACCGGGCGCAATCTCATAAATCGAAGCGATGACCTCGACATCCTTCCGTGGAACGATGATGGGCTGACCGGCAATCGTACGATCGGTCCTTAAGATAAGCGTAGCCGCGACCGCTTTGTTTTCGAACGCGTTCGCGGGACACGCCAGACCAAAGAGCGCCGTAGCGATTGAGATGACCTTCATTTGCTTTTCTCCTGATACACGCCGGATCTTCCTGAAGGGTGTTTGCTTCCGAGTTCGGCCAGTTGCAGAGCGAAAGACCTGCATCGTCTCGCCGGCGCCGACATGGGTTCGTTTGTTCCCGGACTATGATGATTATCTTCAGAGCTCTGAGGTCCTTTCAAGACACTGCATCGCAATACCCCTCCTGGCGTGGTGGCGAGTGGCGTCAAGACATCAGGCGCCGACGCAACAGCGCTGCCGACAGGAAGAACGGCAAAAGCGCGTAGATGCAAAGCGCGCCTATATGCAGGCCCATGCTGCTCGCGGGGCGCCCAAGCATTGCCGGGCGTATGAGGTCGATCGCATGCGCTAGAGGCAAGAACTGCGCTACCTGCTGAAAAGTCTGGGGCAGTTGCGTGATTGGAAACACCGCGCCGCACAAGAACAGCATTGGTGTGAGGACGAGCGTCTGGTAAAAAATGAAATACTCGTAACTGGGCGCAAGCGCCGTGACTACCATCGCAAGGCTCGCGAATGCAAATCCAGTGAGCATGATAATTGGCAGCACATAGACGACTGATGGCCACGTCGCATAGCCTAGCACGGTGGCGACGATTATGATTCCCGTACCGGCAAGAAATGCCTTGCTCGCTGCCCATGCCAACTCACCCAGGATGATGTCCCCAAGTGTCATTTGTGTGTAGAGCATGGCTTCCCAGGTGCGTTGGGCGTGCATTCGCGTAAAGGCCGCGTAAATCGTCTCGAACGTCGCAGACGTCATCGCGCTTGTCGCCACCATGCCGCCCGCCAAGAATGCAACGTAGGTTGTGCCGTCAACGCGACCCACAATAATTCCGAGGCCAAGGCCGAGGCCAAACAGGTAGATCATAGGATCGGCCAGACTTCCAACAATTGACGCAAGTGCTACTTTCTTCCATGCCAGATAGTTGCGTCGCCATATCGCAATCCAGTTAAAAGCGTTGGCGGGCAGAGCCGCAGCACAACCTTCATCCATCGTTCACTTCTCCATCTCGCGCCCGGTCAACCGCAAAAATACATCCTCAAGATTCGGCGGACGCTGCAGAATGCGCAAGCCCGCGCGCTGCCGTAACCGCACACGCACCTGCTCCGGGTCGGACACATAGCAAAAAAGGGTCTCGCCGCTAATTTCGATGCGATCGGCATATGGCCCGACCAGCGATTCCAACTCATGCGGATCGCCGCCGTAGATCTCAATGACTTCGCACCCGATCAGTTCATCGATCAGGTCATGCGGACGCCCTTCGGCAATGCTGCGACCTCCTTCGAGTACGCAGAGTCGATCGCATAACCGTTCGGCTTCTTCCATGAAATGGGTGGTCAAGATGATCGTTTTGCCGCGCGTAAGCAGGGAACGCAGGCGCTCCCAGATCAGGTGGCGCGCGTGCGGGTCGAGACCGGTGGTCGGCTCGTCCATGACAAGTAGCTGCGGGTCATTGATCAACGCACGCGCTAGCGTCAGGCGCCGCTTCATGCCGCCTGAAAGTTCAGACACACGCGCATTCACCTTGCTCTCTAGGCGTGCAAACTCAAGGAGCGACGACATGACCGCCTCGACTTTGCGTGTATTCATGCCGAAGTAGCGGCTGTAGACCAGCAGATTCTCGCGCACAGTGAATTCAGGCTCAAGGTTGTCGAATTGCGGCACCACGCCGATACCCTTTCGCGCCAAGCGAGCCTGGGCAGGCACCGGCACGCCGAGCACGGTAATCTTCCCCGCATCAGGGGCTGTCATGCCAAGGATCATGCGTGCGATCGTGCTCTTGCCCGCGCCGTTCGGTCCAAGCAGCCCGAAGCATTCCCCCGGGGAAACGCGGAACGATAGCGCGCTGACCACGGCCTTGTCGCCATATGTCTTACTTACGTCGGAAAAATCTATTGCGGTCATGAACATGCGCTCATCTGACCGTCGGGCGCCGTTGACCGGCATTTCTTCGGTTGGTTGGGTTCTTCCTGGTCCATCGCACCGTATGTGTTCATTGCGTCTCCATTAAAGGGCTGCAGCAGAATCCGGGAAAACGCCTCGTCCGTGGTAATTGGCACTCGTGTTGCAGAGCAGCCGAATGTCCCTGAGCTTGTTACATTCGAAGAGTAGCTCGGCGCCTTCACGGAGAGAGTGCCTGGGATGGTCTGAAATCGTGCAGATTCATCGAGATGGACAACAGCCGGAATTCTGTCCTGGCATCTCATCCGGGTCTGATGGTTAAACAACATTTCGCAATCCGGAGTTCGAGGGCTGACTATATAAGGCGCACGGGTCCTCCAGGCAGATCGGCGCCACGAGGCGGAGCCACGGGCTGCGGTGGCCGCGCGGCACCTATCACGAGGATAGTTCTTGCAGGGAAATGCCCTGTCATTGGAACGAGACCGGAGCCCTCGACGGATTCGAGAGAACTTTCAGCATTGCACCCCAGCCGTCGATGATGATTTGATCAAGAACGCGTGGATCCGGACCGTGTTGCGCCAAAGCGGCGCCAATCGCGTCGAGATTGTCGACAGTTTCATATCGCGGGTTGCTGCCCCGCTTCTCCTGCTCGACGCAGAAGGCGAGCCACCCATCCTCGACAAGCGCGTCCGCTCCGTCATGGGTCAATTTGATACCACAGATGCGCATAGTGTCTCCATGTCTGAACGTCGAGGGTTGAGCCGTTAGGAGGCAGAAAACGGATTTCGGAAACAGGCGAGCAAGCAATCTTCGTTGACCGACTCACCCCGACACTCAAGCCGCTCTACCTCGAGCAAAGTTTCGTTCAGCATGCCGAGGATCGTCTCAGCACCAGCAACGTGGCCCCAGCGACGACAGTTGGCGTCGCGCGCCGATCCGAAAACCAGATATCCATCTGGCGCAAGCATCCGCACTAAATTCCGAACAGCCCCTCTCATCTCGGCTATTCCTCCGATGTAGTAGAGCACTTCCGCCACAACGATCAGATCAAACCTCTCGTCAGGTGAAAACTGTTGAACATCAGAGACTATCCAGCTGATGTGCGGAGAACCCCTTATGCGTCGACGCGATCTTTCTATAGCCTGAGGCACAACATCGATCACGGTGAGCCGTTTGCAGTGGGGGGCTAGCTGCACCGTAAATGCGCCGGCAGCGCATCCCACTTCGAGCGCACTTGAGATGGATCCCTGGGCAAGCGCCAAGCGGAGCATTTGCGTGTGACGCTCACGCTCGAATGGATTGGCGTCGAGTCCCCATGGATCGGGTGCAGCCAGTTCCCGATTCAGCAATTGATAATTGTCGCTCTGTGTCAACTCGTTCACCTCGGTAAATAGATCTTACTCGTCGCTGCACATGCAGTCAGACGTCGTTCGCCTGGCAGGATGGCGGGCGGGCTTGAGCCTTCGAGGCGCTGTCGCATGTCCAGAACATTCTGTAGTGCGTGCATCAGCCGTCGGATGTTGATTCGAGTTGCCAGCAGAGCTGCGCGACAGCCAGTCGCTATTGCTCAGCGTGCACAGCGCGTAGGCTTTCAAGGGCAGTAGCAGAAAAATATTGATGAATGTATGCAGAGAGAATCCGAGGAACCGTAGTTGGCGGGCCCGAAGCGCTACAACGCTGCAGCGGATCATCGTCATGGCCACAATCATCAGGGCTGCCAACCAAGGCGCGGTGCCCGTCAATGCAAGCTGTGCGAGTCCCGTCAGCACTGATAGTGCCAGAAGCAGCGGTCCGAGGTTCTGTCCGACGACGTCGAGCGTAAGGAAGCGATTGAGGTTGGGCAGCAGGCGCAGCCCAAGCAACGTGTCCCGGAACGTGCTCCGCGCCCAGCGTAGTTGTTGGCGCAGATACGGTCCTAGCTTGTTCGGAACGACTGTCGCTGCGATGGCGCTCGGCACGTACTCTGTTCGAAAGCCTGCCTTCAGCATGAGAATGGTGAGATGCCGATCCTCACCGAAATCGCTTGGCTTTCCCCGAAAATACTGTGACTCGTACTGGTCAAGCAGCGAAGCGAGCGCAGAGCGACGGTACATAACACATGGACCGCAGCAGCACATAACGGCACCGAAGCGAGCTTGTGCCGCACGCTCCTCGTTGCAAGCCAGCCAGTACTCCATGTCGATCAAACGGGTCAGCCAACTGTCGTTTCGGTTGCGGGCCGTCAACTGTCCCATGGCCGCGCCGACAGCCGCATCTTGCATTTTAGGCACGAGCTTCCTGATGACATCAGATGCGAGGATCGTGTCGGAGTCGACGTTTAACACCATATCTCCAGCAGAGCGGCGTATCGCAGCGATCTGTGCCTTCCGTTTGCCGACATTCTGGGGAAGCAGGAGAATATTGAATCTGGGGTCTCGCGCGAAGGCCTCGTGCACAAGTCGCAAAGCCTCGCGATTTTCGGAACCGTCATCAACTAGGTAAACCTGCAGCCTTCCCCCGTATTCCTGACCCGCAATAGAAGCCAGGCACTCCGAAAGCGTGCGGGGATCCTCGTTGAAGCTTGGCACGATGACATCTACGCTGGGCAGCTCGTCAAAGCCGCCCAAGCCGTGGGACGCCAATGAAACATCGGTCGGCAGAGAATAAACGGCCTGCATGCTTTTATATGCAGTCGAGAGAAGTGCATAAAGCGAGACGGCGACAGTGCTGGTTGTGTCAAGCATATCCATCGGATCTTCAGAACTCCCGAGGAAGCGAGCGAAATACAAAGCCGCGATCATGCAAAGCTGGAATTATGCTAGATAACGCCATGATAGTCTGGTGGCGCAGACTGTGGTCAGCTCCTTGCTGCATTTCACTGGAGGGACAACCGTCGTGCAAGAGCACGATTGACCCCGGCCGGACAGACTGCAGCACATCATTAACAATGGCGTCGGCCCCGGGAAGAGACCAGTCTCGCGGATCTACCGACCAGTGCACGGCAGTGAGTTCCGCATTCGCCGAAGCCTTGAGCACTTCTTCGGTCCAGATGCCGTAAGGAGCTCGGATGTGCCGCACCACCGCCTGAGGCGACGCCATTTTTATGGCTCTGTTTGTCTCGAGTATCTGACGTTGCACCTCGTCGGGTTCGCAGTCAGACAGGTCTGGATGCGTCATTGTGTGGTTGGCGACTTCATGCCCCTCTGCAATCATTCGCTGGATCAATTTCGATTGATCGGCCAGGAACTCGCCGATGACGAAGAATGTTGCCGGCACCCGGTGTTCAGCCAGAATATCGAGAATCTCCGGTGTACAAAATGGATGCGGACCGTCGTCGAACGTCAAATAAACGCTGTGACGACCAGTGCCGTCATCGCGCTCACCGTGCACTTCGCACGAGCAATCGAGGTGCGTCATTGCTCTCGTCCTTTCCGGTAAATTATCCTGGTGGCCATTCGGAGACCGGCCGCCCAAAGGTAGGATGATGACGCCGCGCGTGGACGCAGGTCGAAACGCGCGTGTGGCAGCGTGTAGCGTACGCCGTTTCCCAAAATAGCGGTCACCAGACCGCCTCGTTTGAATCTGTCAATACGCGGCTCGTTGCGGACTGTACCGAGTGCGAATGTAAATTCCCTCGACATGGTCGGAGTTGCGATTCCTTTTCCGCAACGGTTCCCAACGCACGTAAATCGCATGCAAAGGCCTCATAATCTTTGCCGATTTGCCAAAACGATCGATCTTGCGATCAAAGTGACGATTGGTCGCGAACCCCGACCTATCGACGATTGCAAGATGATGCAATGGGCTGATCGAACGCTTATGCTAGCATTACATTCCAAAGCCACACATTTGACCCCTCTACACCACTGGCGCGCCATCGACGACTTGATTTCCGTCAAGATGCTCGTCTAATGGATCATGCCATTCAATTCGTAAAATCGATTGTTTGGATGATACCCATCCACGCCATAGATAAAATTCGAGCCACAGTTCCTGCTAACGGACCGAGCCTGTTGTCGTGGCTGACGCCGGATTTCCGTCGTCGCTCCCTTGACGAACTTATCATGGCTCGGCATTGGCGGCTTTCTAACCTACTCTGGGTAAAGCTCCGGAGCAGATTGAAACCTTCCGGAAGCCTGAAAGCGCCGGATAGAATTGATCGGCTATGGCTGTCAAACGACTCGAGGAACTAGTCCCACTTGCCGAATTGAAGAACGGACCCCATCGGTTTGCGTTTCGTTAGATCCGAGCACTGGCCCCAATCTTCCGCAGACGGTCGGAGCGTCGCTTTTGGCTAAGCCGATAACTGTCGCCCGGATGGTGACCACCGTCGAGAGGTGAAAGCAGGCGGTCCAATAATGCTGTGACGACCACGCGACTATGGATCGAGCTGTTGTCGTAGCGCGGAACACATTTGGAAAACAAACGGGCGCGATGGGCCTCCAAGTGGAGGTAACCGAGCTCGTCTGAATCAACAACCTGGGCCGCGGCACGATCATCGACTGCTTGTCCAGCGAGCCGCAGTTGTGAGACTCGCCAGCATCGCCGCCACGGTGGCAGCCGTGACGCAATGGTGGCCACACTTATCCATCAAGCGGATGGAGATTATCCAAACAATCGATTTTACGGATTCCCCAGGATGCTCCAGAAGACGCATGAAATAGAGATCAGGTAGCGGGAAAGGACGGGAATTGGCTAGATCGGCGCCACCCTCGATGAATCGGCGAAGCGCGCCAACATGAGCCGTACCGCAACGTAAGCTCCGGCCTCTCGCTCCGAGCCAAGTGCGATGCCGATGGGTTGGATCGGGTGCGAGATAAACGACTGAACGATGACGGAGGGCTATGCGGCGGCTTCAATGCCCGGACTGAAAAGGCGTATGGCGCCGCAACTTCCAGTCTGGCGTAAAATGGTAAATCTGTGCGACGAAGGGTCATGCATAAAATTGGCGAGAATCACGAGCGTTGATGCAGGTCCGGGAATTGATATGCAAAATTTCAGCAGGATTTAAGCCGATGCGCTTTTCCAGAACAAGGCAACGAACATGCTCGCTGGCGACCTGAAGAGGGATCGGTATGTTGTTTCTCGACGGCGGACTGGTTTCGGTGATTGTCTCTGGTCGCTGGCGGCAGCTTGGCGCTATGCACAGCGAACGGGGCGGACGCTGGCCATCGATTGGCGTGGCTCCTGCTATCTCAATCAACCCTTCACGAACGCTTTTACGGTGTTCTTCGAGCCGATTCAAGATATTGCTGGCGTACGGGTTATTTGCGATGACCAGATCAACCAGTTCTCATTTCCGGGACCGTTCTTCCCATCATGGTGGAACAAGCCCTCAATCGAGAGCGTTTACCGCCCCGATGAGCAAATTTTCCGGGAACGTGACGAACTGACCGAGCTTCTTCAAGCCCAGGACGATACTGATGCCAACACGGTAGTCTGTGATGCCTGTTTAATGTGGCGGTGCGACCAAGCTGCCGAACGCCAGATATTTCAGAGCCTCAACCTTAGACCTGAAATTCAGGCTCGTATTCACGCCATCTATCAGGAGCACTTCAAGGGGCGCAGTATCATCGGTGTGCACGTACGGCATGGCAATGGCGAAGATATAATGGACCATACGCCCTACTGGGCCGATCCGGAGTTGGCCTTACGCCAGGTGTGCACTGCCATCGAGAAGGCCAAAGCGCTACCGCATCGACGCCCTGTGATGGTTTTCTTGTGTACGGACAGCGCGCAGGTACGGGACCATTTACTCGGTGTGTTCCCCGATCTAATCACTATCCCGAAATGCTTCCAGGCGGCCCAGGCCGGGCCATTACACAGTGCATCGCTGGGAGTGGACGGTGGTATCTCTGCTCTTACAGAGATGTACCTTCTCGCCCGATGCGATACGGTAATTCGCTTTCCGCCGACCAGCGCCTTTACGCGCTATGCCCGTCTCTTCGTGCCACGTGTTATTGAGTTCGACTTGAAAAATCCGACTCGCTTGATCTTGACTGATGAATCGTCCGAGCATGAGCCGGCTTGATGAACCGGCACTCCGCTGAACAAATTCTCGGCGCCCTCGCAGGATTGAGGAGAGGTGTTCACTGGATCGCGATGTGGGCGCAGCACCCGACGAGACAAGGCCGGGGCGCATCTTCTCCTAGCGTCTCGCGCGTCCAAAGGCTTGCCGGATCATTGTTGTGAAGGGTAGCTATTGGGCGCCTTCGGTGAATGGAAACGGCACCGTGCGCTCGACCCGCACCATTGGCATAGCAAGCTCGCACGTCGGCGATTCCGATGGGATGAGGACGTTCGCGCGCCACAGCCTCGTCGGCGCCTTAGCCGACGCCCTGCCTGATGCGAGGGCGTTCGTCGGGCTTGGTCGACAGATCGCCATCAAGCTGATTTCGTGCTCTATGCGGTCGTGGGCGTGGCCGGTGCCGTTCTTTATTCCCGCATCCCGACACGTCTGGCAAACCGCGCGACCACAGAAGCCGCCGCCGCGCTAGGTCCTTAGCGCCCATCGTCCTTGCAACTCGCAACTCACTCAGCCTCGACGCATTCGCAGGCGTGATAACGCCGGCTGCGAAAGACAGAAGATGCACTGTTGTAGTCTCCGGCTCCCGCCGCTGCTTGCATGACGGCTTGCGCCAGTCGTTGACAAAACTCAATTGGCCAGCCAGCATTTCCGTTGCCCGGCCATTTGTAATGACTAAGTCTGAGGTGGTGCCATGCCTCGCATGATCAGGTTCATACTCACGCGTTTGGCGACGGGGTTCGCAATTGGATCCGCCGTGGGCTTCTTCGTTTGGCAAAATGGATTTGCCGCGGCAGGCACGCTTGAGAATTATCTCGCGAAGGGCCTGTTCATCTACCTCTTCGCAAGCACCATCAGCATGGGTTACCTCGCGACGGCCCTGCTCCTCGAAGAATAGCGCCAGACGCTCTCCGTCGCATGTTGGTGCTCGTTGCGCCCGTTCGTCTGCACTTCCCTATTAAGCCCGCCAGTCCGACGGTATCCGCATGTGTCGTCAGCGCCACCGTTGATGCGGACAAGGCCTGAAGCAAGCGATGAAGACAGTCGAGATGACAAAAACAATCCGTCCTGGTGCTTTTTTGCGCCTGGCCATAACGGAGCAAGCGATCGCCATATTGACGGTTGTCGAATTCCGGCGCGGTTATCGCCCTGCCCCGAGGTCAGCACGCCTTCCGCAGCAGATCGACGCTGTCAACCACGACGACCCTGCCTCTGACTTCGACCCCTGCAGGACCGAGGGCAGCGAAAGCCCGCGAAAGGGCTTCGGGCGCAACCCCGAGTTTGCCGGCCAGAATTCTCTTCCGGTAAGGCAGGCGAAAGGTGGCCTGCGATGCTGAGGCCGGGCAGCGGCTGACGAGGTAATTCGCAACACGCTGTGCAGCCGTGTGCAGCCGGTCTCCCGCTATGCAATCCATGGCACCGAGCAGATGCCGGGCCATGATGCGCATAACGTTGCGACGCATGACGGGGTCCCGGTCGGCAAGCGCCCGCAACTCCACAAGGTCGAACAACGCGACCTCTGCGCCGTCGGCGGACCATGCGCTGTAGGTGTAGGAGCCGCCTCCCGACAGGAGATATTCACCGAACGTCTCGCCCGGCTCGCAGATGCAGATATCTGCCTGGCGCCCTGCGGATTCCGACTTCGAAAGTCGCACGAAGCCGCGCATCACGCAATAGACGAACGACGCCTGCTGGCCCTCGGCGATGATCCGCTCGTCCGGTGCGAAGCTCTGGAACTGAGCCGTGTCGGCCAGTTCTTCTATCCTTGCTTTGTCCAGGCCGTGAAACAGGTCAGATCGCAAAAGTATGGGATGTCTCGATAGCATCGATCTTCCTTTCGTTTCGGCCGTGAGCGGTTCAAGGTCTTTTGCAATCGGTTTCGTCCTCGACGAGGATTCGCCAAGCTGCTCCTTCAAGGTCGTCGTACTGGCGGTTCGTCAGCGACCAGAGGAACGCCAGGAGACCCATTCCCCCCATCAGCATTGCGATCGGCATCAGATAGATCAGCATGTTCATGTGGTTTCAACTTCCGCACGTCCGCCGGCAAGCGGCTCGCTCCATAGGCCGAAGGCATTTAATCGCAGCGCATTCGTCACGACGATGATCGACGAAGTCGACATGGCCACCGCCGCTATCAGCGGCGTTGCCCCGCCGGCGATTGCGATCGGTACCGCAAGCACGTTGTAACCGATGGCGAGAGCAAAGTTCTGGCGAATGAGGCTGGCGGATCTTCGTGCAACGGCGATTGCCTCAGGAACGGCATCGAGACGATCGTTGAAGAAGATAAGGTCGGCGGCTTGCCTGCCGACGTCGGATGCGGTTGCGGGCGCCATCGAGACCTGCGCGGCGGCCAGCGCCGGTGCGTCGTTGATCCCGTCGCCGACCATGAGCACGCGATAGCCCTCGGCGCCCAGCCTCTGGAGTTCCTCGACCTTCTGTTTCGGCCCCAGGTCGCCCAGAGCTTTGCCGATACCGAGAGCCCGCGCTGTGTTGTCGACGACGGCCTGCCTGTCGCCGGATACTATCAGCGTTTCGATACCGGCTGCAGCGAGCTGGCGGAAAGCCTCCGCGGCGCCCGGACGAAGCGTGTCGTCAAACAGGAAACGGGCGAGATCGACGCCGTTTTTCGACAGGACCACCTCCGAAAACGGAGTATCGCCCGCGGGCGTGAGCCCGGTTCCGCAGGCAAAGGCCCGGTTGCCGAGCCGATAGAAGTCCGCTCCTTTCCAGGCTTCCAGCCCCCCGCCGGCGATTTCCGTGACCCTGTCGAAGGCGAAGGGGTAAGAGATGTCTATGTCCCGCACCAGACCCTGGGAAAGCGGATGCCGTGAATGCGCCGCCATTGCGCAAACGATGGCGCTATTGCCCGCGATCGCGTCGCTTCGGACGAGGCGGGGCCGGCCCATCGTCAGGGTGCCGGTCTTGTCGAAGGCCACCATGTCCGCGTCGGCCAGTCTTTCGAGCGCCGAACCGTCCTTCACCACGATGCCCCTGCGGAAAAGTTCGCCGGCGGCGACCACCTGGACCACCGGTACGGCAAGGCCCAATGCGCAGGGGCATGTGATGATCAGCACCGCGACCGCGACCAGCATGGCCTGTTTCCAATCGCCCCCAAGCAAGCCCCAGGCGAGAAAGGAGGCCAGCGCCAACAGGTGCACGGCGGGAGAATAAAGTGCTGCGGCGCGATCGGCGACCCGGCGATAACGAGCCCTGCCGCCCTCGGCCGCTTCCATCAGGCCGATGATCTCGGAAAGAAGCGAATCCCTTGCCACTTTGGTCGCCCGCAGGACGAGCGAACCGGTCAGGTTCATCGCACCCGAATTCAGCGCGCTGCCTGCGGCGACGGCGACCGTGCTGCTTTCACCGGTGACGATGGAGAGGTCAACATCGCTCTCGCCGCTGACGATCATGCCATCGACGGGAATGCGTTGGCCGGCGGCAATCGCGATGTTATCCCCGACGGCGATCTCTTCGACCGGGATGTAGTGCCGCGACCCGTCCGGCATCATCAGCTGCGCCCCGCGCGGCGCCAGTCTGGCAAGCCCGTTGATCGCGGCGCGGGCTTTTTCCCGCATCACATGATCGAGGGTTCTGCCGATCAGCAGGAAGAACAGCAGAGACACCGACGCGTCGAACCAGGCATGTTCGCCATGGTGCATGGTTTCCCATAGGGAGACCGCATAGGACAGCGTCACTGCAAGCGAGATCGGAACATCCATGTTGGTGCGCCTACGCTTGAGCCCGCTCCAGGCCGATTTGAAGAAGAAGCGTCCACCATAAACCAGCGCCGGCGCCGCGATCATCGCCGAGATCCAGTGAAACATGTCGCGCGTGGCCGCATCGGCGCCCGACCATACCGACACCGAGAGCATCATGATGTTGGCGGCCGCAAAGCCGGAAACTCCAATCGCCAGCAGTAGCTGGTTCCGGATCCTGTCGGTTTCGGGTGCTGTCGACGTGATGAGATGGGCGCGGTATCCGGCCAAGGTGATCGCGGCGAGGATTTCGGAGGGATCGGTCGCCTTCGCCTCGATCTCTTCCTGATAGACGCAGGTGACACGCCGGGCGGTGAGATTGACCCGGGCTTTCCTGACGAACGCAAGCGCCGACAGCGCTTTTTCGAGGGTCAATATGCAGCCGCCACAGTGGACGTCGGGTACGCTGAGGTCGATCTGGCGTAACCCTGCCCCGAGCGGGTGGCTTGCAAGGCATACCTCCTCGGCGCCGGCGGATGTCGCGCTGAGGCCGAGAACGCTTTCCGCATCCATCGAGCAGCAGGTCATTGGCGGAACTCCGCGGTGTCGAAGCGTTTGGCCTCATGCATGACGACCGCCCCGTTCATTCTCGATATGGCCTCGACGATCCAGTCGCCGGCGACAACCTGGTGATCGGCTTCGAACCGCCCTTCGCCCGTCTTCCGGAGCGTCACGCGGAAATCCTCATGATCGCCGACGGGCCGTTTGAAGTTGAGCGTGACATCATCGATGATCGCAGGCGTGCCGGCCTTGTCGTGGATGTCGTAACGGATTTGGCTGCCCTTAACGACGAGCGCGCCCTCGACGCCGGAGGCGGCCATTGCCTTCATCGCTGCCGCCCTGGTGTTGAATTCCTGGCTGGCCACATAGGTGTTTTCCACGACGATGCCACTCCAGCTGGACGCAGCATAGAAGGCCATGGTGGCGTTTACGGCGATCACTACGGCGAAGAATGCCGAGGTGGCAAGCAGCACGTGCAAGCCGGTAAAGCCCTGAGTAGAAGTCTTCATTTCACGTCTCCCGGCGCGTTGAACGCCGCGCGATAGCTCGCCCGGTCGGCTTGACCTGCGTCTTGACCTATATCTTCGATGACGAAGAGGAATTCGTTGATCTCTGCCCCGTCTGGGGCGCGCGTGACGAAGACCTTGAGCGTCGTGGCCGCGTCGGGTTCGACGTGAGCGGTGAAGCTGCGGGCATCCTGCCTGCCGAACTCGGGAATGCGCATTGTGCCCCCCTCCAGCCCGACGAGGGTGATGGTCACGTCCCGCGGCTTCGGCACCATGTTGAGGACATGCAGCGTGTAGCCGTTTCGGATGGAGCCGTCGCTTTCCAGAACATATTGAGGGTTCCGGTCGTGGATAACGTTGAGCCTGAGCCGATCGCGTAAGGCGAGATGGACGACCATGGCGACGCCGATCGATGCCCAGACGACACCGTAGAAGACAATTCTTCGGCGGAAGATGATGCGCCAGTCGAAATTCCGGACAGCTGGCATGAAGCTTCCGTCGTCGTTTCGGACATTGGAGGGCTGGATGGCTGTCCGTCCTCCGTCAGTAGCAAGCGACATGTTGCTCGAATATTCCTTGAGCGTCGCATAGGCGATCAGGCCGTGTGGCTTCCCGAGCTTGTCCATGACGCCGCCACAGGCGTCGATGCAGAGGGCGCATGTGATGCATTCCATCTGCTGGCCGTCGCGGATGTCGATCCCCATCGGGCAGACGGCGACGCAGGCATTGCAGTCCACGCAATCGCCCACCGGCAGACCCCGAGCCTTCTTGCCATGGCGCGACCGCTGCTCGCCCCGCCAGTCGTTGTAGGTGACAACAAGCGAATTCTCATCCAGCATCGCGCCCTGAATGCGCGGCCACGGACACATATAGGTGCATGTCTGTTCGCGCATGAGGCCGCCAAGCACATAGGTCGTCGCGGTCAGGGTGGCGATCGTAGCATACGCAGCGGCAGGAGCGCTGCCGTCAAACAGTGAAGCCGCCAGGCTCGGCGCGTCGGCAAAATAGAAGATCCATGCTCCGCCCGTGGCGACGGCGATCAGCAGCCAGATCGCGTGCTTGATCACCCGCTTCCTGAGCTTGTCGAAAGTGAAGGGGTCGGCATCGAGCTTCATCCGAGCGTTTCGGTCGCCTTCGACAGCGCGTTCGACGACGAGAAAGAGATCGACCCAGACGGTCTGCGGACAGGCATAGCCACACCAGGCGCGGCCGACAGCGGCGGTGAGGAGAAAGAGGCCGAAGCCCGCCATGACGAGCAGGCCCGCCACATAGTAGAATTCCTGCGGCCAGATCTCGATGAAGAAAAAGAAGAAGCGCCGCGAGGCGAGGTCGACGAGGATTGCCTGATTGGGCGCATAGGGACCGCGGTCCCAGCGAATCCACGGCGCGAGGTAATATGTGCCAAGCGTGAGCAGCATCAAGACCCATTTGAACCGGCGAAAGGGCCCTTCGGCTCGTTTCGGAAAGATCTTCTTGCGCGGCGCATAGAGAGACTGGCGGTTGCGCCGGGCGTTGACGGGTTCGACGCGAACGTGGTCAATGTCATTTAGATTAGGGCGGGTATAGAGATTCATAGGACCTGTCCGATTTTCACCACTCTTTTCCCAGCCGTGGCGCATCCGTTCCTTGATGCAGATCAAGAACGACCGTGCAGAAGCAAAAAGGCCACGCCCCAGAGTAAGGGCGTGGCCGGAGGACAGCGGCGGAGAAACCGCTGGGACGTCCTCCACAGGAGCTGAAACTATCGGCTCGTCTGCTTGTGGTCTTTGAGGCAGATCAAACTCACCATCGAATTGCCGATTTTTGCCGGGTCGTCGTGCTCCGAAGACGCAGGCATCTGTTGGGCGCGGGCTGAGACACGCGATCGGATAACAGCACGCGGCGCGCCGTAGAGACGGAGGATCGGATTGCGGTCGTGGGCTGTCATGTCTTTTCTCCTTACGTGCCGCCGCCGAGCGCATGAACGAAAATAGTAAGCTCGTTGACCGTTGTGTCCCCCAGGCGCGCTGCCCAGGCAGGCATTACGCCATGTTTGGGAGAGGCAACCTGACGAAGGATGGCGTCTTCACCCCGCGACTTCAGCCAGATTGCGTCGGCGAGATCCGGCGCACCCATTTCCACCTTTCCTTTGGCGTCCTCGCCGTGACATGGGGCGCAATTGTCTAAGAAAACCTGTTTTCCGGCCGCCGCCAGACCGACATCCGAGGGCGTATTGGTCAGCCCCCAGACAAAGGCGGCGACCTGCTTCATCTGGATGGGCTCCAGAACACCGGCAAAGGGCGGCATTTCGGAGGAATGGCTATCCGTATCGCCGTCGAAGCGGATGCCATGAGAGATCGTGGCCTGGATGGCATTCAGATCCCCGCCCCACAACCAGTCGTCGTCGTTGAGATTCGGAAACCCCGGACCGCCGCTCGCTCCCGATCCATGGCAGGGCGCGCAGTTCACCTTGAAAGCGGATGCGCCGCCAGCGATCGCGAATTTACGAAGAGCAGGATCCGCGTCGATCTCCTCCACTGTCTTGGCAGCGATCAGGTCATGGAACTCCGTCTGCGATGACTTAGCGAGATTGAGGTCCTGCTGCAGCTCGGCGCGCGTTGAATAACCGAGATAGCCGTTAGTGGCGGAAGTGATCATCGGGATGGCCGGGTAAGCGATGGCGTAGCCGATCGCCCAGAGGATCGTCACGTAGAAGGTCCAGATCCACCAGCGCGGCATGGGATTGTTGAGCTCTTGGATGCCGTCCCATTCATGACCCGTCGTTTCGACGCCGCTCAGTTCATCGATATGCTTTTGCGACATCTCAATCGTCCTTCAAGGGAATATCGGCGGCATCTTTGGCCGTCTGCTTGCTACCTGGGCGAAGGGTGAGCATGACCGCGCCGACGAAGAATGCGGCCATTGCCAGGAGGCCCCAGCTGTCGGAGAAGTGTCTCATTGCAGTGTAAGTTTCCATGGATCACCTCACCGGTAGCCGGTCGCGTCGTCATAGGTCGAGAAATTAACCAGCGTTCCGAGCATCTGCAGGTAGGACACCAGCGCGTCCATCTCGGTCAGCCGGGTTGGATCGCCGTCGAGATCGCCGACATTCGCATTTGGGTAGCGCTTGAGTAGAGCCGCCGTGTCCGCGTTCGGATCGGCCTGGGCTCTCATGTCGGCCTCGGCATTCGCCAGCATGTCGTCGCTGTAAGGCACGCCCACGTCCTCATTGGCCTTGAGGTCCTCTCCGATACTCCTGACCGTCACCTCCTTCTCTTCGAGGAAGGCGTAGCTCGGCATGATTGATTCCGGCACCACGGCCCGCGGATTTGCGAGATGCTGGACGTGCCATTCGTTCGAGTAACGCCCCCCGACGCGGGCCAGATCGGGCCCTGTCCGCTTGGATCCCCATTGGAACGGGTGGTCGTACATCGATTCCGCGGCGAGCGAATAATGGCCGTAACGTTCGACCTCATCACGGAACGGCCGGATCATCTGGCTGTGGCAGAGATAGCAGCCTTCACGGATGTAGATGTTCCGTCCGGCGAGCTCTAGCGGCGTGTAGGGCCGCATGCCTTCCACTTTTTCGATCGTGTTCTGCAGGTAGAACAGCGGTGCGATTTCAACGATGCCGCCAATGCTGACGACCAGCAGCGAGCCGACCAGAAGAAGCGTCGCGTTCTTCTCGAGGGTCTTATGTTTATCAAGTAACGATGCCATGTCTCACCTCACTCGGCAGGCTGTGCCTGGGGCACCAAACTGGTCGGGATTGGCGCTTCGTCGCGCAGGTGGCCGCGGATCGTCATGAACACGTTCCAGGCCATGACGAGGCCACCCGCTAGGTAGAGTGCTCCGCCGACGGCACGCAGCACGTAATAGGGGATCATCGCCGCGACCGTTTCAGCGAAGGAATAGACGAGGAAGCCCTGGGAATTGTATTCTCGCCACATCAGCCCCTGCTGGATGCCCGCGACCCAGAGCACCGCGGCGTAGATCACGATCCCGAGCGTCGCGAGCCAGAAGTGCCAGTTGACCATCCGCAGGCTGTAGAGGCGCTCGCGCCCCCACAGTTTCGGCGTCAGGTAGTATATCGCCCCGAAGGTGATCATACCCACCCAGCCAAGTGCTCCGGAATGCACGTGACCGATCGTCCATTCGGTATAGTGGCTGAGCGAATTGACCGCCTTTATCGACATGATCGGGCCTTCGAAGGTCGACATCCCATAAAATGCGATGGCGACGATCATCATCCGGATGATCGGGTCGGTGCGAATTTTGTCCCAGGCGCCCGAAAGGGTCATCAAACCGTTGATCATGCCGCCCCAGGAGGGCATCCAGAGCATGACGGAGAAGACCATTCCGAGCGTCTGCGCCCAGTCAGGCAGCGCCGTGTAATGCAGATGATGCGGGCCGGCCCAGATATACATGAAGATCAGGGCCCAGAAGTGGATGATCGACAGCCGGTAGGAATAAACCGGCCGGTTGGCCTGCTTCGGCACAAAATAGTACATCATCCCCAGGAAGCCGGCGGTGAGGAAGAAGCCGACGGCGTTGTGGCCGTACCACCATTGGGTGAGTGCATCCTGGACGCCGGAGAAGAGAGAATAGCTCTTGGAGCCGAGGAACGACGCCGGAACAGCGAGGTTGTTGACCACATGCAGCATCGCAATGGTGACTATGAAGCTGAGATAGAACCAGTTTGCCACGTAGATATGCGGCTCTTTGCGCTTCAGGATCGTTCCGAGATAGACGGCCAGATAGGCGACCCAGACGATGGTAAGCCACAGGTCGACGTACCATTCGGGCTCGGCATATTCGCGCGACTGATTGATGCCGATCACGTAGCCGGTCGCAGCCATCACGATGAACAGCTGGTAGCCCCAGAAGACGAACCAGGCGAGTGTTCCTCCGAAGAGACGCGCGCGACAGGTGCGTTGCACCACATAGAAGGATGTCATGATCAGCGCGTTGCCGCCGAAGGCGAAGATCACCGCCGATGTGTGAACCGGCCGCAATCTTCCGAAATTCCAATAGGGCGCGATGTTGAGGTCGGGAAAGGCGAGCTGCAGCGCGATGATCACGCCGACGAGGAAGCCGACGACGCCCCAGAACACCGTAGCGATCAGGCCGTAGCGGATTACCTCGTCGCAATAGCCCGTAAGCTCTGTTTTGCGCTGTTGGCCCGTCGGCGAAAACTCTGCGTTTCTGACAAGCAGCAGCGTTCCCGCAACCAGGCAGAGGCAAAGTATACCCATATGGACCGCAAACAGATGATCGTGCGCGAATGCGGCCGCGAGCAGCGCCAGAAACGCTGCGACCGCGATCACCATCGTTTCTGTCGTGTAATTCATGATGTCGTCTCCAATGCGCAGACGACCGCCTCGCGGCCGGCTTTCTCGGATTTCGAGGCAGGACTGTCACGAAGACGGGAACGGCTCCTTGATCTACATCAACAAGCGGACTGGAAGCGGTGGACGAACCGGCGTTGTTACACTCTGTTGCAAACTTCCCCCCTTTGGCACCGCCCGCTTATTCCCGTGTGACGCAGCTGCTTTCTGCCGCACCCACTGCCACAAGGGGCGATGAAGATGCTGTGCAGAACAAACACGCGTTCGACAATGGCGAGAAGCGGCGCGAAGCCATACATGCCGGCCAATCCCTCTCTTCGCTGTTCGTAGGCTCGGCGGCCGAGGCCGTCGCAGCCGGTAAGGCGATTTGGTGGGAGGGTGATAAGCAACCATCTTGTCCAGGTGGAAGAAGGTGTCGTGCGCCTGCTTCGTATCATCGGCGAAGATCGTCGCGTGATAATCGCTTCAATTCGCCGGCAATCTCGACGGCGCGTCGCTGCAAAACGATTTCCTTTTTACGTCTGAGGCCGTCACGAATGCAAGATCCGCCGGATATCGCACATGAGTGTCCACGGCGAAGTCGCTCGGCCTAATGCGCTCGCTCGACCTAGCTCTCGTTGCTCTGGCAGGAGGCGGCCGCTTCGCATGAACAGATGGTGCTGTTGCCGAAGAAGAACGCCGAGGAGCGCCCCTGCAGCTTCATCGTGAAGCTTGCATTCCGGCGCAACCCGCGTCCGCCAAGGTCCGTTGCGCGCTTCCATGAATCGTCAAGACATTGCGGATCATCTCGGCCCGACCATTGAGACCCTGGCCCACACCGTTACGAAACTTGCGTCGCGCAACATCGTTATTCCCGAGGGCAGGCACGACCTGCGGAACGTCAATCTTGCCCGGTTATCGGGCGACACTGATGATTTTTCCGAGGATTTCTGTCAGAGGGTAAACCTCAACACACGCGACAAGCCGCGGGATCGACATTCATGCCCTCCGCGAACTTCTCGACGCGATATGAGCTCAGTCACGGCAATCCCAAGCTGTTCAGCAGCGCCGACGTTCGCCGAGCGTGCTTGTCCTTCGGTGATTCCTACATCGCTTGCAGGCTGCCATGTCCCTCGCAAGGGCGCTGGGCAAGCAGGCAAAAATTGGGACCCTCTGCCTTTTTTCCTCGAATTTGACGGGCGTCAAAGAGCCCAATTCCGGTATCTGCTAAGACACATTCATGAGGCTGATTGGGTCTCGCAGAACAGGAGCTTGCAAATGCGGTTAAAATTCGGTCTGATCGCTGCAGCGGCAGCCTTGATTGTTTCGGCAGCGCCGTTGATGGCGGCCGATCACCAGGTTCGGATGCTCAACAAAGGCACGGAAGGCGCGATGGTGTTCGAGCCTGGCTTCCTGAAGATCGCCCCCGGCGACACCGTCACCTTCATCCCCACCGACAAGGGCCACAACGTCGAAACCTTCAAAGGCCTCATTCCGGATGGCGTTGCCGACTTCAAGTCAAAGCCGAATGAGCAATATCGCGCGAGATTCGATGTTCCAGGCGTCTATGTCCTGAAATGCACCCCACATTCCGGCATGGGCATGGTTGCCCTGATCCAGGTGGGTGACAGTCCGCCCAATCTCGAAGCGATCAAGACCGCAAAGGTGCCGAACATGGTGCGCAAGCGGCTCGATGCCGACCTCACAAACATCACCCAGTGAGACACAGCAGGTGCGGATGACCGCGCAGCCCATGACGATGGCTTTCGTGGCAGCTGTTTGCCTCGCCAGGAGCAGCTGATGCTCAGTGAGCATCGAGCACAGCCAGGCGCTGTCAGGCAAGACGTCCAAGGCAGTGGTCGGACACGGTTGTCGGCAAAGCCGATGCCGAAACCTGGTGGGACCGTCGAGAAAGTGAATGTGGCCTGTGAAAAGAGCTATGATCTGCACGGCAGACCTGTGAAGGAACGCGTGGGCAAGATCACTAGCCCGGCGGCAATCTCGCTGACGACGAATATAACGAGGTCGTTTTTTTGCGCGGCAGTCGCGAAGGAGATGCCAGCCAAAACCCGGGGTCTCGTTCTGGTTACCCAAGATTGCACGGAAGGCGCCGTCGAACGTTTGATCGAAATCCCCGCGGCAGGCAAGTCCTACAACTAGGAGACCCCTGCCTCGTCCTTCGACGTGCTCGAACAACCGCGTTCGTGAGAGGGCGAGAGCCGTCGATCATGTGGCGCTCGGTAGCTCACCTCGCGAAAAGGCTCCTTCAGGCGCCTGCGCGGCCGCCATAATCGCGATGGGCACAACTCTGCGGACCGGCGCTTGCCCACGCCACCTTAAAGGTTCGACGTCAGTCGCCAACGATACCCTGGGCCGGGGCCTGCCGAGATCGAGCTGTATTTGAATGAGCCGAAAAGCTCGACGATAACGACCTCGACGTCCAGGCGGTGATACGGGCGCCCATCTACTTGTGACAGGGCGGCCCGATGACCGTATTTGTAAGTGCGCCCGCCCTGCTTCACACGAACTTGCGACGTCGATCCTCCTCGACGTGCCGTTGTCGACGGGACTCCTGGGAAGATAACTGCAGGGTCCTCGATCGAGAAACGGGAACTCGATGTCTTCTCGCGCGGCCTTTGATGCGTTTCGTGTCGCCGGAACCGATGAACACTTCCGGCGACAAGTACTAGGCTGCCTTGCTGTGCGTGTGCCCGTGCGAGCTAAAATAGGCGTCGAATGCCGCCGCGACTGCACGGACCATGAAGCGCGCCTCCTCGCATACGACAATCCGCTCACCGCTGATCGTCACGACGCCGTCGGCCATGAGCTCGCCGAGACGGTCGTTGCGCTCGACAAGGAAGCCGGTGTCGAAACCCGATCCGCTGCTCAACTGGCCGAGATCGGCTTCGAAATCGCACATCAGCCTCTCGATGACCCTCGCCCGAAGCTTGTCCTCCTCGCTGAGAAGATATCCCTTGGCGGTCGGCAGCACCCCGAAGGCAATTCGCTCGGCATAGAGGCCGAGAGGCACGTGGTTCTGCATATAGCCGGCCGGCAGCCGCCCGATCGCAGATGCGCCGAGGCCGATCAGGCTATCGCAATCATCCGTGGTATAGCCCTGGAAGTTTCTCCTCAGCGCTCTGTTGCGCGCGGCGAGCGCCAACTGATCGTTCGGCAGTGCAAAATGATCGAGCCCAATGCGCAGATATCCGGCCTTCTGGAGCTCCTCGGCGATCACTTCCGCCTGCTCGTTCCGCTGTTTTGCGTCCGGCAGCGATGCTTCGTCGATCAGGCGCTGATGTTTCTTAAAAGCGGGTATGTGAGCGTAACCGAAAACGGCGAAACGTTCGGGACGCAGTTCTGCAGCCAGCCGGACCGTCTCGATGCAAGATTGGACAGTCTGTTTCGGAAGGCCATAAATTAGGTCGAAGTTGATGCTGCTGACGCCTGCTGAGCGCAACCCGGCGACCGCCCTTTCCGTCTGCTCAAAGGATTGCAGCCGCTTGATACCGGCCTGCACGATCGGATCGAAGCTCTGGACGCCGAGGCTTGCGCGGTCGACGCCGTTTTCGGCGAGCGCATCGATCATGGGGGCGACCAATGTGCGAGGGTCGATCTCGACTGCGACGCCGGCTTTCGCTTCAAACGTGAAGGCACTCCTGAGCTTTGCCATTAGAGCCGAAAATTCCTGCGGCTTCATGACCGACGGCGTGCCGCCGCCGAAATGCACGTACTTGACGGGCACGTCGTTTCCGGCCGCAAAAGAGACGAGCTCGATCTCTTCCTTCATCACGTCGAGATAGTCGGCGACCGGAGCGTCTTGCCGGGTGATGGTCGTGTGGCAGCCGCAGTACCAGCATATCGAACGGCAGAACGGGACGTGGAGATAAACCGAAACCGGGCCAGCCGCGGCGATATGGGCGAGATTGCCGGCATATTCATCCGGCCCCACGGCTGCAGAAAAAGCCGCCGTCGTCGGGTAACTCGTATAACGCGGAACCCGCGCATCGCCGTATTTGGCGATCAGATCATCAGACATTTTCGCATCCCTTTTCAAAACAGGATGCTTTATGACCTCCGGCCGCGCCGGCTTCCTTGTCCCAAATCAATGATGACGTCTCAGGCCAGAATCAGCCGGATCTTTGTCCGCTGTGAAAGTCAGCACTTTCGAACCCGCCTAACATCTCGTTCTGACATGGGTCGAGCCGCGGTCCCGGCTGTTCGAAGAGACGTGCCACAAGGAAATGAGCAAGAATGACTGATACGCAAAACGGGTGAAACAAATTGGTGTCCGCGTGCTGTCGCCGGTCGAGCCATCCCACGGTTTCGGCTCACTCCATGCGCTGGCCCCCGGCGATAGTTTGTTGATCGCCAGTGGAACTGGTGCCGGCCTAACGGCGGGAATCTCGAGCGAAGCCTACCGAAACGCGGAAGTCGTGGTCGTTTTCCAATTCCACAGGCCCTCGCCGCGGCCGCCGACGTCAAGGTGCGCCTCGATCAATGAGGTCGCCCTGCTGTCGCCTGAAAAGACGCTAATCGCTTTCTTCTATCCCGCAGCCAACAATGAGTTGCTCAAGCGGGCTCTGCATTCGGGCGCGAATATAAGCGCCATAGACATGGTCCCGCGCATCAGCCGTGCACAGAAGATGAATGGGAAAGATCGGGGTTACCGGGCGGTCATCGAAGCGAGTGCGAACTTCAGGTGTTTCTTCACCGGGCAGATCACCGCGCGGTATTTCTAGGGTCTCCTCAGTTTTACGTCGCCTTGAGGTCCGTCAGCACCTTGTCAAAAGCATCCTTGACCGGCTTTGAGATTTCCTCC
>NZ_LODW01000076.1 GCF_002914525.1 Rhizobium hidalgonense
AAGCCTTCGCCCGGTTCCTCGACGACGGCAGACTGTGTCTGACGAACAATGCCGCCGAACGAGCCCTGCCCGGCGTTGCTCTCGGAAGAAAGGCATGGCTATTCGCCGGTTCCCAGCGCGGAGGCGAGCGTGCTGCCTTCATGTATTACCCTAATCGTCACGGCAAAGATGAACGATATCGATCCGCAGGCCTGGTTGGCGGACGTGCTCGCCCGCATGCCTGGCATTCCCGTATCACGGCTGCCGGAACTGTTGCCGTGGAACTGGCCCGCCGGAAGCGCCCGGCAGATGGCGGCCTGATGGCGCGCCCGACGCATGTCTACACGATCAACTACGTCGCCACGCTGATTGGCGAGAACCTCGAACTCATCCAGGAGGTCGCCAGCAACTCCGACAACATCGACTATGGTGAGATGATCCATGCCCATGACGGCAGCGAAGAGGGCATCACGACCTTCACCGACCGGGGCATCGAAAGCTTGAAGGAGTTCCTCGCCGATATCCGCACCTGGGAAGGAGGTGTTCGGCAGTTCCTTGTCGACGAGCAATGCGATCGCGACAAGATCGAACGCATCATGGCAGACGAGCCGAAATCATAAGCCCTCGCGGCCTTCGCCGGATGGATACGGCTGATGAGCGTAGAGGCAATCATCGAGCGGCAGCAACGTGTGCCGGCGGAAGGCGACGATAGCGGCCTCTTCTTCGAGGGAAAGGGTCGTCGAGTGTGGGTCCTTGGGCCTGTAGGAAGGTCGACCAACGATGTCCGCTTCTTCCATTTCGCCACGGTTTTCTGGTTGATCCCGTATCGCTTCGAAAGCGTTCTCAGGCTCTCTTCACTATTGCTCGACGGATTGCCTCTGTCGTCGTGGCGCTCCCGTGTAGAACCTGGCCCATAGTGCTTCCCTCCATGCCAAGGAAAATATTGCACCATCAAATGCCGGAACCAAACACCAGAGCAGCCAGCGCGCGGAGCCGTGATTGGTTTGCCGTGAACCGAGAGCTCCGCGTGCAGGACAAAAGGCCACCATGCCCGCACACGACGTCCCGGGAGCTAGACGAGGAAATGAAGCGACCGTTATCACCAAAATCACTGAGGGTCATAGCCAATTTGGCGCAAGTGGATAATCCTTGCGTGAAGCGATTTCGGTGTTATCTATGTGTATGTACTTGCAATCACTGATATATTTTGGTGAACGATAGCTATCGGGCGAGGTCCGCGTGGCCCAAAATGCGCCAAATGAGATCGAAACGAAACATTGGTGGTTCCAAGCACATCACTTTCCGTATAAAGAGCTTCGGCGCATTTACCTCAGTCGGAGCAATGTCAGGACCACCATTGAAGCAATGGATTAATGAACTCGGTTTGCAACAAGTCGATGATCCAGGCATAGACAAGCCGGTCTATCGAAAACCTTTTGACGGACGGATTGCACTTAGCGCCGAACTCGAAAACTTGATCAGCATCAGCCTTCGCGAAGCCCGCGATAAGCGAAAACTCCCGCGCTCGAAACTGGCGCCCTTGCTTGGCATCACTAAGCAGGTCTACGGCCGGTACGAAAATGGAGTATCCCGCTTGACCGTGAGCCGACTGATTCATCTGTGTGAGGTTTTGGATGCCACTCCGGAAGAAATTATCGCCCCGGCGGCACCTTATCTTTGGGGCGAAACGGAAACCAAAGCGGTTCTGCTGCTGGCTACTATCGTGAAGTTGCGGACTTTCGATGAAGAGATCTTGCAAGATATTTTCAGCTTACTAAGCCGCATAGACGAGACCGGTAGCGATAGCGGCGATCGTGCCATGAAAGTCGCGTCTACCAGCGCCACTGCAGACGATTGCGAATAGGACGTAGATCGCTAGCTTCAATAAACAGAACGTGCGTCCCTGATGAAGTTCCATCAGAAACCGCGACCAACCGCTCGCGCCGTTGCAGGTTGCCGAAGCGAGCTTTGCGCAGGCGGTTAGGACTAGCTGGCGACCGTTCATCGCCACTCCGGGACATAGGTGGGTAAACCGGGGAGGGCGCAGTTGGGTCAACTGGTCCAACGCATCCCTGCTTTCGGCCGCTGGAGGGGACGCGCGGTCGTCTTACGCCGCGAGTGCCAGGGAGGTCACGTCAAAGTCCAAGAAACCCGTATATTCGACATACAAAGCATCGATAATTCCATTCATACAATCCATTTTACCAATCTCCCGTGATGATGCATTAGGAATGATCTCAGACGCGAGTGACGGCGAAACATTTGACGATCCGGACTGGCTATAGCGCGAACCCGAGCAACGGCGCCGACATGCATCGGGGTGGCCAATGCTTCGATCGCACAGTGCGTGCTTCAAAAACAGCAGCAGGAAATACCAAAGGAGGTCTTTGCATGCGTTCTGAGGTGCGGTGGAAGCTGTGCTGGGAAAACGAGCTGGAACTCATCGACCACGTCGATCCTCCCGAGCTCTTTCGCAAAGCCCAAGGGCCGACCGGGGTCTTCAATTTCAGTGGCAGCCAAAGCTGGGCAAGGCGCGCCGACAACCTGCATTGGCAGGCGACCGACGCTGACAAGGGCGCGCGCGGCGATGAAGAGTCAGCAGCCAGCCGTCCTCCTTTTGTTCACTGGACTTTCCGGCTCCGGCAAGTCGACAATCGCCAATGCGCTCGACCGGCTGCTGCATGCCCACGGGAAGCACACCTACATCCTCGACGGCGACAACGTGCGCCACGGGCTCAATCGCGACTGGCTTCAATCAACCCGATCGCGTCGAGAACATCCGCCGCGTTGCCGAGGTCGCCGAGCTGATGGAGGAGGGGAGCTTATTGAAATCCTCGTCGACACGCCGCTTGAGGAATGCGCGCGACGCGATCCGAAGGGGCTTTATCGGAAGGCGCTCGCCGGCAAGATCGCCAATTTCACCGGCGTTTCCTCGCCGTACGAAATCCCTGAGGGCGCTGAATTACATCTCGAAACGGTTGGCCACGACCCTGCGGCGTTGGCGTTTGAGATCGAACAGTTCCTCGAAAGGCGAATGGAGCAAGTGACGCATGAGTGTGAGAGTGGGGAGGCTTGACCATTGGCGGCTTGAAGCGGCCGCGGCGGTCCCTGGCCTATTAACTACGCGGCGACCGTAGCAGCCCGCAGGCGGGCCGCGCCAACGTCCGATGTGGCTTCAACAGGAGACAGCCGATCACGCGCTCACGACTCGGCTTACTGAAACGGAGAAAAGATATGGCTGATGCAAAGCTGCAAGCCGTGCTTTCGGCTCTTTCGCCGATGGCGAGACAGCTAAATGCGCTACCCTCCAATCAACCGGGGCGAGATGCGAACTGCGTTAAACTAAACACGAATGAGAATCCGTTTCCGTTGCCGATGATGGTGATGCAAAGTGCGCTGGCGGCCCTCGAACGGCATTATCTGTATCCCGAAGATGACAATCTGAGCTTGCGCGACGCAGCCGCCAGCGCGTATGGCCTCTCCCAGGATCAGGTGGTCGCCGGGAACGGCTCGTCGGAGCTGCTTGGGCTCATCTACAGAGCATTCCTCGACCCGGGAGATAGCGTTGCGATGATATCGCCAGGTTTTTCCTTTAACCGCAAACTGGCCAAGTTGCAGGGTGCCAGATTTCTCGAAATCGAATGGGGCGAGTCTTATTCTCTGCCAATCGAGCAGCTGCTTCTTGGTCCAGCAAAAGATGCAAAATTCATACTGCTGGCCAATCCGAACAATCCAACGGGAACATTCGTTCCGGTGGCTGAAATCGACCGCCTCGTCGCGCAATCGGACCAGTTGATAGTGGTGGATGAAGCGTATGTCGACTTTGCACCCGATGATGCCCTGCGCCTTGTCGATCGTCATCCAAACCTTCTAGTATTGAGAACACTTTCGAAAGGCTTTGCAGCCGCGGGAATTCGCGTCGGTTTCGGCTTTGGTCATCCTGAACTTATTGGGAGGCTACGCAACCTGCAAAATGTCTTTAACATGAACGTGATCGGCCATGCGATGGGCATTAGTATCCTTTCGCACCGCGCCGACTACGACGAGAACCACAGATATATTAAACATGAAAGACACAGAACGACCACTGCCTTGTCTCAATTGGGCTTTTCTGTCATTCCCTCCCACACAAACTTTTTGCTAGCTCGGGTGCCACCCGGACGAGATGGCAAATGGTGGCAAGCGTCTTTGGATAGGCAGAACATACTTGTAGCCGTCTTTCCCGATGCCGGTTTGGAAAATTTTATCCGCGTCAGCATCGGCACCAGAACCCAAATGGACGCGTTCCTTTCAGCCGCCAGGGACATCATCTCTGGAAGTATGAAGACGTAGAGCTAGGCGGTTAGAATTATTGGCCACACTGCTTGTCACTTGGAAACACCAAGTATCGAAGTCCATATTGTGGGATAAAGATCACAAATAAGCGCAAGACCGTAAAGCGTGTGCCGTCTCGATCCCGTTGATTACGCGTGTTATTGGCGCACGAGTGGAGCACCCGGTGGCCGATGCGAGGCTTATTTCTGGCGATTCCGGCCGCGGCTCTGCCGCTGTATTGGGAATGGTTTAGGTTTCTTCATAATCGGTCCTTCGCATTGACATTGAGCGAACAGTAATCTGCGGTCGTCGCCGATCTTCCGTCGATCACCTGCGACAGAACCTCGATCCGCGAAAGATCACGCTCGCTCATCGCCATTGATCCCACCCGCAATCCCCTACGCCAGCAAACGTGGGCAGTATGGCATTCGAACTTGGCAGAAACAGAACGTTTTCAATCTGCGGCACTCTAGCCGCTACAGAGATTCGAAGCGGAAGCCGTGCGGCCATGGTCACCATCCGCCTTGCTACCAAATGGTACAAGCAGAGCCGCGGCTTCGCCGATCGGCAGGTCGACCACCGTGATTCCGCTTGCTGCAAGGAAACGGCGCTCGTTTTTGGTAAGGCCTTCCGCATCAAGTACTGCAAAGTGGGGGCCGTGAGAGCGCTTGATGATCTGTCGAGCGTAGATCCGGAGCATCTGATCGTTGAAGCGGCAGCCAATGAAAAGAAAACCGCGATCTATACGCCGTTCTTTCACCATTCCAGGTATTGGCGTCTGGATATCGATTTCGGTTAGGACTTCCACGTAATCGGAATCGGACACCAGAAAGTTCGAAGCTGGTATAACACTGCCGTACGGCGCATAGAGGACCGTCTTTGGCACTGAGACGCATTCGACGTCTCTCCCGGACAGATCGTAAGTTTTTGTCCAAATGTCGCCGCCGCCGTTTGCACGCGTGACGCCCTGAATCTCGACGACATCCGTTCGACCGGTCTTCGCGAAAGCCGCACGCATTGTCCCGTCGTACCAACCGTCGACGATAAGGGAGAGCGGCAGCGTTGCGAGCCAGTCGTGGAGGGCGGTCGGCGCCACGGGTGCTCCAAATATTTCTGCCATCCAGGCCTGAAGCGTCCGGCGATGCCGTCGCTGTTCAATAAACTGCGCGACGGACCACATATTGCTGCGTATCCTGGAAGGGGCAGGTGTGCGTTCGTTGAGTGCCGCGGAGACGGCTTCCGGGGTGTCCGGTACAGGTGGTTCCGTGGATTGCAGCCGAAGGAGATCCGGGCCGAGATAGGGAACGATCCGATCTGCAGCGAGCGCTTCCTGAAGCAGCCGAAGTCTTTTTTCGGCGTCACCGTTGCGAATGATCAGGAGACGGTCCGAGGTCAAAATTTTATTCATGCTGTTTTCTCTTACCTCTCGTTTGCAGCATCAGTCCTCGTCAGGAATCTTCCTTGCGTGGACGGTGATCGGCAGAGGCGTATCCCGCGATAGCTTGGGCAAGACGAGTCTCCAGCCGTTCCTGAGAGTGATCGTGCCGCCCCACATGTCATCAGCCTCGACATCTACGATCGGCTCTTCGAGATCTTTCTTTGGTACGTAAGCCGACAAGCCGGCGCTCGTTCTCCGAATCATTATCTTCATGTCGCTATTCCTTCGTTGGGGGCCCCGCGATTTCAGCAGCGCCGCAAGCAGCGGCGTTGTCTAGACTCGTCAGTTCACGGGCACGCATGCCGACGATAGTGCCACGTTCGACCCATTCGACGGCATAGATGTAAAACTGCTGGAGAAAGGTGCCGATGTCGCGCACATAGCCTTCGTCGCCCTTCCGCACCAAATTTTCGCCAATTTTTTTGCCAGCATAGGTGCCGTCATTCTTTACGTGAAGTCTGGCCCGCACCCGCTCGCCGGGTGTAAATCGTGGAGGCCTGTGGATTTCGACCTCCTGTTCACGTCCAAGGCCCATGGGCATTCCTCCTTGCAGGATATCATTGAAGGCTTCTCCGCAGGAGCCCCGACCATGCTGAAGGTCAAATCGCAGGTGCGGCGGGGACGCAGGTCTTCGGCACGGGGCAAACCTCCGCGCATTGCTGCGTTTCGAAGGTACCCTTGCATTCGGTGCATTTTTCCGGGTCGATAACGTAGATCTCACCTTTGAACCTGATCGCACCGGAGGGGCATTCGAACTCGCAGGCACCGCACTGGGTGCATTGGGACGCTATGATCCTGAAGGCCATTTTTAAACTCCTGAAGATGTTGGATTAAGAGCGCTCACGCCGTCGCCGCTTGTGGTTCGACGCCAAACTTGGCGGCGTAGAGGGTGCCGATGGCGGTCTCGATGTAGTCATAGCAATAAGCATCCGTTGCCCGAATCCCGGCCTCCATGAGCTTAGTCTTAGGGCACTCCCCGATCTTGGCGCATAGCACGACGTCAATACCGACCAGCGCAGTTATGATGCCGTCGAGGGTGGCTTCCTCGCCCCTGCCTCCGAGGCAATACTGTTCGATCTTGCGATGCCCGACGTAGGTGATGCCTCTCGACGAAGCTTCGTATACTTGGAACTCCTTCGCATGGCCGAAGTGCTCGTTGATGCGACCGCCACCCTTTGTCGCGACCGCGACGTGGAGGGACCCATCGCCGGCTGCTTTGACTGTCTCGATTGCCTCGCTCTTGGCGGTCGCGTGATCGCCGCGTTCGCGGGCGATCACTTCCCGATAGGCCTCGCGCTTACGGGCGTCATAGGTGATCTCTCCGGGAAGCTGGTCGAGTGCGAACTCCTGGCCCCGATCATCCCCAAGCAGGCCGACGGCATCGGCCCTACACTGCCGGCAATGGCGCATTAGCTTTGCGCCGCCTTCGAGACGATCCTGGAGCGCCTTCAATTCGAGCGCCCGCGGGCCGCGCTGTCCGGTCAAGCCGTAGTAGGTGCCATGGGCCGGATCGGAAATAAGCGGCATGACGTTGTGCAGGAACGCCCCCCGCTCCTTGACCCATTTATTTACCTCGACCAGGTGTTCGTCGTTGACACCAGGAATCATCACCGAATTGACTTTGGTGATGATGCCGCACGCGGTCAGCATCTCCAGGCCCACCATTTGCCGCTCGTGCAGAATTCTCGCAGCTTCGATGCCGGTGTAACGACGGTTGCGGTAAAAGATCCAGGGATAGATCTTTGCGCCGATTTCAGGGTCAACCATGTTGATCGTAATTGTCACGTGGTCGACATTCATGTCGACAAGTTCGGCGACGTGATCCGGCAGCGCAAGCCCGTTGGTGGAGATGCACAGCTTGATGTCGTCGATCTCCCCCGCAACTCGTTCGAACGTTTCCTTTGTCTTCTTCCAGTCGTAACAGGCATCGCCCGGTCCGGCGACACCCAGCACGGAAAGCTGCGGCACTTCGTTGGCGACGGCAATGACCTTGCGCAGCGCCTGGTCTGGCGTCAACTTTTCCGAGACGACCCCAGGGCGGCTTTCGTTGGCGCAGTCATATTTACGATTGCAATAGTTGCACTGGATATTGCAGGCTGGTGCGACCGCGACATGCATGCGCGCGAAATAATGGTGAGCCTCTTCTGAATAGCAGGGGTGGTTTTTGATCTTCGCCCAGATAGCCTGGTCCACGTCGGCCGGTTTTGTGGACACGCCACATGACGAGGATGTGCAGCCACTCGGTTTCGCGGTCGCCAGCAATTGATCCAAGGATGTCGTGCTGGTCGCACTTTCAAGCGAAATCATCGGTGCGGACATTGAGTGCTCCGTTGCTAGTTGACGTCGCCTTTCAAAACGCAAAAGCCATGCCATCCCAAGGACGGGATTTGCTTTAAGAATTTGCATTTATTGCCCGATTCCGACCGTGTTCGGACACAGACTTGTCAAGCTTCCGACAGTCGACAAAAGAGTTGTCCGTAAGCCACCAAACCAGGCATTAGAGATCGAGAAGGTCCAACATCACCCAGGCGCTTAAAGCTTTTTCACCTCGATGCGATGCTGGCGTAGAGCATAGCCGACCTGACGAGGCGTAAGGCCGAGAATACGAGCCGCTTTGGCCTGAACCCATCCGGCCTTTTCCATCGCCTCGATCAACCGGTCCCGTTGCGTGAGGCGCGACTCCATTGCGGGACAACCGGAACCGTGCGGATCACAAGCCTTGACAGAAGATACCTCGTCCGACGCACCGATGCTCCCGCCCGAGCGCGGCGATGAAGTCGGCATCACATTGCTCCGGGCATGCCCATCGACGGTGATGCCGCCGGGCGACCCGTCGGTTTTCCAGAGGAGCGACGAAAGGCACTGACTGTTCTTGCAGGCAAAATCAGACGAAACGATCGAGCTTGAACGCGCAAGGGTGGCAGTCCTTCGCACGCAGTTTTCGAGTTCCCGGACGTTACCTGGGAAATAGCATTGCGACATCACCTCGATCGCCGACGACGAAAACGTCAGCTCGCGTTGGTTCTCCTTGTTGAATCGGTCAAGAAGAGCGTTCGCAAGGCGTGGAATATCGCCGGGTCGCTCTCGAAGCGGCGGCAGGACAATTGGAACTACGCTGATGCGGTAATACAGGTCGGCCCTGAATTCGGCGTTTGCAACAGCCATCTCGAGGTTCTTATTCGTGGCGCATATGAGCCGGACGTCGACCGCAAGCGTCTTGGTTCCGCCCACCCTCTCCAGTTCGCCTTCCTGCAGGACGCGCAGCAGTTTGGCTTGAAAGGCGGGCGAAATCTCGCCAATCTCGTCAAGCAGAAGCGTTCCGCCATTTGCCAGTTCGAAGCGTCCGGCGCGCTGCGCGATGGCCCCGGTGAAAGCCCCTTTTTCATGCCCAAACAGCTCCGATTCCAGGACGCCTTCGGGCAGCGCGGCGCAGTTCAATTTGACGAACGGCTTGTTTTTACGAGGGGAAAGTTCATGGATCGCCTGTGCAAAAAATTCCTTGCCGGTGCCGCTTTCGCCCCGCAGAAGCACGGTGGAATTCGTCCTCGCCACCACCGAGACGGTTTCAACCACCTGCTGGAGAGCCGGGCTATCCCCGATAATCCCGTCGATTTTGACGGGTGGATGTCGGCCCGGCGCGCCCCTTTGCGCGATGATCGGCTTCTCCGGTCTCTCTTGTTCGCCGATAGGTCGCCGACCCTCCAGGTTCAGGAAACGATGAAGCCTGATCGTCCGACTGACCAGATTGGCGACCATGGTCAGAAAGCGAACGTCCTCGTCGGCGGGGAAGGGGGCGGCGTCGTTCCTGACGCGATCGATCGATATTGTGCCAAGTATTTTATTATCGGCTTTTACCGGAACGCCAATAAAAGAAATTGGGACGGTGCCGCTGCTCCAAGGCGGTTGCGGCTCAGCCTGAAATAATTCGGACTTGCTGACATCCTTTACGATTAGGGGCATACCGGTCGTCGCGATATGGTCGATTACGGCCTTAGGTATAACGCCTCGAGCGGCTGATTGAGAGGATGGGGGGATGTCGCCAGTTGCAGCAATCTCGGGCTGACCTTCAGCGTCTAGAACAACGATTGCTCCGCATCGAATCTGCAGAAAGGAAGAGAGGACGTTCACGACGTTGGCAAGCGTAATCTCTAGCCGGGCGGGGGCAGTCAGTACCTTTGATATCTCGTAGATTCCGCTGCGCTGCGTGCCCGCTTGGCGCATAGGTCCAGCAGGTAGCGCAGATAGGGGTTCCGCTCCATCGACCGGTCGGGCGGGCATGTGGGTCATTATATGGCCTTGGGTTGTCTAACGTTTCTTATAACCCTTGCTTGCATGTATATATAGTAATTTCTAATGCCAATCTGCAACGCGCACCTCTGCAAGTTTCCGATGCGCCCGTCTGCAAACCCAAGTTGGTTCTGAATCGTGGAGTTGCAAACCTTTATCCGAACTTGAAGAGAACGCCGAAACCGCCTCTCGGATAGTTCCACTCGATATCTCCACTTGCCTCGCATAGTACGCGGCACGTGCCGCACTCCATGCACCCGTCGGCGATAACCTCCACTTGGCCCTGGTCATTCAATTCGTAGCACTTGGCCGGACAGACACTTGTGAGGGCATACAGATTTACGCTTGGCCAATCGTGTGGACGCACCCTAATATGCGGGCGTCCGGCATCGACCACGTATCGATTTTGGTAAAGCTTGTCCTCTACGCGTATGTTCGTCACTGCAACCGTCATCTCATCTCTCCTTTATCGCCACGCGCGCGCCAAGCGAACCGCGTCACCAAACAGCCCCCAGCGGGAGCGTGCCTTGATGAAGGTGCCCGTGGTCGCCCGTTCCTTGTCGATCTTCGGGGTGCCATCGACTCGCACAAAGTTCTGTGCGGCCTGCGACAGCAACCTTGGATAAGTCGTGAAGAAATTGCGGGAATTGGTGTGCAGCAGGGCAGGCATGTCCTTGTATTTCCGCAAGTCTTTGATAACGAACGACTTTTCAAGCATCGACTTGTAAAGGGAGAGGTTCTCCTTGACCATCGGCTTTTTGCGATTCTTGATCTGGACGATTGCTTCGCCGGCGATGCGCCCCGACGTCATGGCGAGGTTGGACCCCTCGCGGTGCACCGCATTATTAAGTTGTGCCGCGTCGCCGACGACGACCCAGCCGTCACCAAAAAGCTGCGGAATTGCCTTGTAACCACCTTCTGGAATGAGATGCGCCGCATATTCCTTGACTTCCGCTCCTGCGATCAGCGGCTTTACCGACGGATGGCTTTTGAATTTTTCGAGCAGATCATAAGGACTTTCCATTGTTGCCGCGAATTCGGAGACAAGGCAGCCAATGCCGATCGAGATCGATTCTTTGTTGGTGTAGAGGAAGGCAAGCCCGGCCATGTTGCGAGAGATCGTGCCAACTGCCTCGATGACGCAGCCTTCATTGGCCTTGAGGCCGAACCGCTGGTCAATTACCTCTTCGGCCAGGAAATGCATTTCCTTGACGGCGAGCGCGACAGTTTCCGGTTTTGGCGTGTCACGCAATCCAGCACGCGTGCCGAGCAGCCCATTGACGCCCTCTGCGAGAACGACCACGTCAGCAAGAATCACGTCGCCGGCGCGGTCGGTGCGAACGCCAATCACCTTGCCCTTTGGATCACGAACGAGTTCCGTCACGGTCGTCTCGCATAGAAGCGTCGCTCCGGCCTCGCGCACCTTGCGTGAAAACCATTTGTCGAATTGGGCGCGAATGACCGTGTAGCGATTGTGTCTCGACTCGTTGAAGTCGTCCGACCGGTATTGCATACCGATGTGGGACGAGTCGTCCATCATCCAGAAGCGCTGCTCGACTAAGTGCCGCTCCAGAGGCGCATCATCCCGGAAATCCGGCAGGATTTTCTCCAGCATGTCCGCGTACATGATGGCGCCCTGCACATTCTTGGAGCCCGGATACTCGCCACGCTCCAACTGCAGCACCTTCATGCCGCGGTTCGACATCGTGTAAGCAGCTGCGTTTCCGGCCATGCCGGCCCCGATAACTATGGCGTCGAAGTTTTCCTCAGTCATGGGGCGCCCTCAGTTTGCAAGCTTATCGCGACTGTGCGGCGACAGTCGATGGGTGAAGAGTTCCGTTAATGACGGCAGTAAACGGATCGCATCGGTGACGACGCCGAGGTGGGCGAAATCAAAAATCGGCGCGTTAGGATCGGTGTTGATGGCTAAAATAAGATCAGCTCCCTCGACGCCAACGCGATGCTGGATGGCGCCGGAAATGCCGGCTGCTATGTAAAGCTTCGGCCGGATAGTTTTGCCAGTTTGGCCGATCTGCCGATCAGCAGGCATCCAGCCCTTTTGGACGAGGGGGCGCGAACAGCCATAATCGGCCCCGATCGTCCGCGCGAGTTTCTTCATAAGCTTCACGTTCTCCACCGCGCCAAGACCGAGGCCTCCAGCAACCACGACGTCCGCATAGGCGAGATTCGCCGTCGCCGACTGGCCATCGGACAAGAAACCGAGGACCTTAGTGACGATCTCTTCCTCGATCATCGACACTTTGTGTTGAATGACGCGTCCGATCTTATTATTCCCGCGCGGAGGCATGGCCATGACCCTCGGCCGGACCGTTGCCATCTGCGGCCGGCAGTTGAGCGTGTAGATCGTGCAAAGCAAGGAGCCGCCGAAAGTCGGCCGGGTCGCCGCAAGCGAGCCGTCCGCATCCACATCAAGTTCAGTGCAATCCGCCGTGAGCCCTGTCAACAAGGTCGTCGCCACGGAACCGGCAAGGTCGCGCCCGAGCGTCGTTGCCCCTAAAAGAAGGATTTCCGGTTTGTAGTTAGTAACCAGATCCGTCAATGCTTTGGTGAAAGGCTCATTTCGGTAGTCGGCGAGCAGTGGGGCCTCGACGATGTAGGCCAGGTCGGCGCCATAAGCAAAAGCCTCGGCGATGGCAAACCACGTGGCCTCTCCCGGTGGTCCGAGAACGACGCCGGCAAGCTGGACGCCCAGCTTGTCGGCGAGCTTGCGGCCTTCGCCGAGCAGCTCGAAGGAGACGGAATGCACCTGATCGCGCTCCAGCTCGATGAAGACCCAAACGTGCCGATGGTCCTTAAACTGATCGGGCAGCTCTTTCTTCATGGCGGCACGGCCAGCGGCTGGAGGAGGGCTCTCTCGATTCGTGCTCAACATCGTCGCTCCTTGCCTTCATTCGCCGTCAAAGGCGAGTTCGCTTTCGAGCGCCGGCTGGCGCAAAAAGATCCCAGCGATCAACTCCTCCGCGAGATCGCGCGGTGTTTTTTCCGCGGTGTCGATCTGCTCCGCCTTTTCCGCCCGCTCAGGAGGGGCAAAGACCCTCTTAACGACGGTTGGCGAGCCACGCAGGCCGCACTTGGTGAGGTCCTCTATGCCAGCGTCGGCCGCATTCCACTTCACGATCTGGCTGCGCGCGGCCCGTAGCGCGTCATCGAGCGAGCCGCGGCGGATTTCGTTTGTGCCTTCGAGCATTGTAATTAGGCAAGGGAGCTTGCTCATTAGCGTCTGCGTGCCCCCTTCCGAGCGGCGCTCCACCGTAATCTCGCGCCCATTGATGTCGACAGAGACGATTTTGGCAACGTAGGTGAGCTGCAGGAGGTCGAGGCGCTTGGCGATGCCAGGCCCAACCTGGGCGGTATCGCCGTCGATGGTCTGTTTGCCCGTAAAGACGATATCGGGCGTACCGAAGGCCTCTCCGATCTTCGCGATGGCTCGCGAAAGAGCAAACGAGGTCGCCAGAGTGTCGGAGCCGGCAAAATGACGGTCGGTCAAGAGTACGGCGCGGTCGGCGCCGTAGGTGAGCGCCTTGCGCAACGCGTCCTCTGCCATGGGCGGCCCCATGGTGAGCACGGTCACCTCGCCGCCATGGCGGTCGCGCAACTGGAGCGCCTCTTCAAGGGCGAACAGATCATAGGGGTTGATGATGGTTGGCACCCCCTGACGCATGATTGTGTTCGTCACCGGATGCACTCGTATTTGTGCGGAGTCCGGTACCTGTTTGATACAGATAACTATGTGCATGGCGGTTTCTTACTCCCTCCCTCTATGGGTGGCGGGCTTGTCAGTACACATGCTTGCGTGCATCATTCGTGCCAACCGTTTGGCGTTCTCTATCACATTGAAATGGCTTCGATTCCGACGTTGCTAGCATATGACTGAATTGTAAGCTTCCCGACATTGTCGTGTCGCAACCGTGCTCATTTCTTTTCGAACGGCTTCAGGAAAGAGTCTAACGGGACAACGGTGCGGCCGGGTGTGACAGGTCTGTTCGGATTGTGGTCCTTGAGCACCTTGAAGACCCGGTGCGAGAGCGGCGCGGAGGTCGCGAAATCACAGTAGGCCCTTTCCAGTATGGCACGGGCACGAGCAGCGATTACCCGGTCTGGGAGATGGGAGAAGTCCTCTGCCGCGAGGTATTGGCCCATACGCTTCATGATATGGAGTCGTGAGACATCGAGAACCTTCGGGTCATAGGGGACCCCTAGGGCTGCGAAGAACTCCTCCGCAGCCGAGAGAGATTTCAGCCGATTGAGGATGTCTTTGACATCGACGGGACTGCTGTCAGCGGAGCAACGGCACATAAGATTCCCCCTGGTCGTGAGCGGTGATCGCGAGATCGTTCTCCCGTAGCTTAAGCTGCAACGTACGGAATGCGTGGTTCGACGCGGCTAGGCGCAAGGCAGTCGCGTTGCAACTGGAGTCGGCATAGGCTGGTGGTCGGATGCGATCCACCGATGGTGTCGAGAGATTGATTAAGATGATATGGCGCTGGGCCCCCTCCATGAACACGCATGGGCGGTGAACCGGCGATCTATGTGACTGAGAGCCCCGGCTTTTACCTGATCGTTCATACGATGCCGGTGCCGTCATGCAGGTCGTATCGGTGAAAAGGAATTGCCGTTTCATGAGCGTGCCTGCTCCTACTCCCCTGAACGAACCCGGCTGCTCGTGTCGGCCACGTGGCCGGAACGGGATTGGCTCCGGAGCCTTTCAACGATGCCCGGTAAAACTTCGAGCACCCGGTCGACATCCTCGTCACAGTTATCGCGCGAGAACGAGAAGCGGATTGTTCCGTGCGCCATAGCATGAGGGATATCCATTGCCCTCAAGACATGGCTCGGCTCCAGCGAACCGGAGGAGCAAGCAGAGCCGGAAGAGCAGGCGATGCCATAGCGGTTGAGAAGAAGGAGCATACTGTCTCCTTCGACACGTTGAAAGGCGATGTTCGCCGTGTTCGGCAACCTCTTAAGCCTATCGCCGGTTACGAAGGCGCCTGGAACACGCTGGACAATGCCGTTCTCCAATCGATCTCGGAGCGACTTTAATCGGGTCCTCTCGTCGTCTATTGATTTCAGGGCGAGTTCGGCAGCCTTGCCTAAACCGACAATCCCGGCCGTATTTTCTGTCCCTGCGCGTCGGTCGCGCTCCTGATGACCTCCCTTGATCAGTGAGGAGAAAGATAAGCCCCGCCTAAGATAGAGTGCACCGATGCCTTTTGGTCCATGGAATTTGTGTCCGGACAACGAAAGCATGTCGATTGCAGTAGGTTGGAGGTCCATTGGAACCTTGCCGACCGCCTGGACCGCGTCGGTGTGGAAAAGTGCACCGATTCTCTTGGCCATCTCGGCAAGCTTAGCGACCGGGAAAATGGTTCCCGTCTCGTTGTTCGCCCACATGATCGAAGCAATCGCTACACGATGAGTGAGGGCGGTCTCATAGGCGTCAAGATCGAGACGTCCATGTCGATCCACTGGGATCCTGTGTACCTTAATGCCGCGCGTCTTCTCCAGATGGCCGCAGAGTGTCAGCACCGCTGAATGCTCGACTGCGGAAGTCACGATCTCTGTGCGCTCAGGCATCACCTCCAGCGCCGAAAGGATCGCCGCATTGTCGCTTTCCGTCCCCCCCGAGGTGAACACGATCTCATGATCGAACTCGGCGCCGATCAGCGCTTGCAATTGCCGGCGCGCCTTCCTCACCGCCTCGCGGATGGAGGAGCCAAAAGCGTGCGTCGACGAAGGGTTTCCAAACTGATCCGCAAAGAACGGCAGCATGGCTTCAACCACTTCAGGATCGACTCTGGTCGTTGCATTATTGTCGAGATAGATCGCTCTCATGGGTGGATCTCGACTGAGGGGAAGCGGTGACAATGCTGCGGCGTCTTGCACATGCTGTTGTTTGCTAGCCTCGGGCAAGCAGCGCGGGGTGGAGTCGTGCGATGGCGCGTCACGCGATCTTGTTGGCATCGATAACGTCGCATAGCCGCCATCAGTAGGAAGGGAAGAACGTTGTGCGCTCGCGCCTTTTCCAACGGTTGGATTCGCCGCGGCTGCTTAACTAGATGGGTCGCCAGCTTAGCTTGTCGCTGAGAACTGAACTGTTGCAGGCTGCGGCGATTTTTAGACCCTGTCCTACGCGATTGCCGGCTACAACATCGATTTCGACCCTGCCAATTTCTCCAGGCCTCAGATTTCTGTTGTGACGGTCTGATCGTCCTCCTCTGCCGGAACGAGGCTTTCGACGACCAGTACTGTATAAACCGCTGACACGTCTTCGACGGCTTGAACGAGTGTCGTCCGTCTACTGCCAGATCTAGCGAAGTGAGCGACTTGGTCATGAAATCAAGCCTCTTGACACGCACGCGTCTTCGCTCACCTTTCCTCGGCGCGGAACTGCTTGCAGAGGGGGCGTCTCCTTTGGAATCCTGGCCCGGATGCCCGCCAAAAAATTTTGCTGCCTCAGGATAATCCGTTGATGAGCAGACCTTTTTCTCCGGCAGCAAACCGCTTAAAAAGCCTGCTGTCTCCTGACGGACGGTTTGAGGCGCTTCGGCGGGCTTTAGGGTTATGAGTTCGGCCAGCGCTGGCGAGAAGGCGGTCGCTGGGTTGGAACGCAAGGACGACGGCGTCACCAGAAACGCTTCCACCGTTGGATCGACTCCAATTATCAATTCAGGCCCTCTACCGTAGGAAACTGCCCCGGTCTCGCTGAGGGGATTTTCCTGCACGCCGTCGTTCTTCGGATTGAAAAAGGAAACCATGACCTTTTCGCAATAATTCCGCATGGCTCTCTCGCTTTCTCGGTGATCAGCCGAAGGATTTGCCGCAAGTGCAGTTCTGGTGCGCATTGGGATTGTCGAAGACAAAACCGGAGGTTTCTGGTCCCGTCACGAAGTCGATCGTCATGCCGTTGATGTGTGCTTGGGAGTCTGCGTCAACGAACACCTTGACCCCATTTGTTTCGATCACCGCGTCGCCCTGGCCCTGGACGCTTTCTAGCCCCACCAGGTATTTGTAGCCGGCGCATCCACCTGCCTCGACCGCGATGCGAAAGCCTTCCGCCTGCTCGGCTCGGGAAAGCGTTACGTTCATGATTGCGGCGGCATTCTCTGTGAGCTTGATCATGGGATGATTCCTTTTTGTTCGATGGCGCATTTTCGGATTACCGTGCATGCGTCGTGCCAAGCGGTGAGGAAGGCCAAGAGTTCGATCAGCCCGCGTGTTGTATTCCTGCGTCGTCGAACATCGGAGATCTCGAAAGCGCGCCAACTCCAGAACGTCTGCCCGCGTATCTCCGTCTATCATTTTCGGTTGAGGCTCTCGTTGCCGCCGCACCGAAATCCCAGCGGTTCGGCGAAAATGAATGGGAGGCGACAACTGCTTCTAGATTTGTCGCTTGCGCGACATAAAAATTCTGCACGAGTTTCGTGATTAACCGCTTAGCCCCTAAGCGCTTGGGCTATGGAACAGACATCTAATCTTTTCTGGAACGTCAGCTTAAGCGGCCGGAACAACTTTTGAAGCTCCCGTGACGAGGCTGCGGTCGCCAGCCCATATGAAGTCGATCCTCCATGGAGAGGACTAAGCACAATGTCACATGTGCCTCAGTTCCGCGGTTTTTGGGAAAAGGGCATCACCTACGGTACAAAGGACTTATCCCTCCGCGGCCGCCAGTACAAACCGTTTCTCCCGCCGGCGTTGCGCGGACGAGGGGATGTTCATCGCCTCGCGATATTTGGCGACTGTGCGGCGAGCAATGTCGACGCCTGTTTCCTTGAGCTTGGCAACGATGCCGTCGTCGGACAGCACATCATGGAGCGTCTCTGCGGCAATAAGTGCCCTTATCTGATGGCGCACAGCTTCGGCAGAGTGCGCGTCACCGCCTTGTGAGGACGGGATCGCGACGGTGAAAAAATACTTGAGCTCGAACACGCCGCGGGGCGTGAGAATGTATTTGTTCGACGTTACCCGACTTACAGTGGACTCGTGCATGTCGATCGCGTCAGCGATGGTCTTAAGATTGAGAGGGCGAAGATGAGCAATGCCATCTTCCAAAAAGACATCCTGGTGGCGCACGATTTCGGTCGCCACCTTAAGGATCGTCGTGGCGCGCTGATCGAGACTCCGAACCAACCAGCTCGCGCTCTGGAAGCATTCGTTGAGGAATGACTGATCTTTCGAGCTTTGGGCGGTTAGGCGAGTAACTTGCGCAAAATAGGTTTGGTTGATCAGTACCTTGGGCAAAATCTCCCGATTAAGCTCGACGTGCCATCCGCCTCCCGGCGAGGGTAGGACGAAGACGTCGGGTATGATGGATTCCGACCTTGCGGACTGGAACTGGTTTCCAGGCTTTGGGTCAAGTGCACGAATTTCGTTCAACATATCGAGAAGGTCGTCTTCATCGACCCGGCAACGTCGCTTCAGTGCTCGAAAATCGCGTCGCGCAAGCAACTCGAGATTTGCGACCAGAGCTGCCATGGCCGGGTCGAACCGGTCTCGTTGGCGCAACTGAATCTCGAGGCATTCGCCCAGACTTCGCGCAAATATGCCCGGCGGGTCAAATAGCTGCAAAGCCTCAAGAACCCGCTTCACTCCAGCCTCAGGGCTATTTAGCCTCTCTGCTAGCTCCTGAAGGTTCACTTGCAGATACCCAGTGTCATCCAGATGGTCGGCAAGCGCGCCAGCAATCAGCCGCTCCTGGGGTGTGAAGGCAGTGAGGGCGATCTGATGGGCGACATGTTCGTGCAATGTCTCAGTTGACGCGGCGAACTCATCCAGGGAAGGCCTTTCCCCCGGCGAAAGGTTGCCTGTGTCACGGATTGATTTCCAGGGACTAGACAGCTCAGGCATGTCCGTCCTGGCCGGTCCATCAACGTGGTCTTCGCGTGCGCTGATATTTGGATCATCCGCCGCAGTTGGCGATACGCCAGAAGCCCCGCCGTCATTCGACGCCAGGTCGAGAAATGGGTTCTTCTCGATTTCCTGTTCCACGAACTGATTCAGTTCGGTGTGCGCCAGCTGCAGCAAGCGAATAGACGCGATGAGCTGGGGCGTAATAACCAGCGATTGCTGCTGACGCTGATGAAGGCTTGTAAAGGACTTCATGGTTCGAGCAAAACTCCTATCATTCGGCGCAGGTGTGCACGACAAGTCGTAGCTGCTGGTCGTTGGCTTCAATGCTCATACGAAGGCTGGGGCCTTAAGGCATTTCAAAATGTTTTGCGGCGAAGAAACGCCATACGGATCGGTCGCGCAGTTGTCGCCAAAGCCTTCTTCCTCGAACCACCCCTCCACGACGCCATTATTGATCACGGCAGCGTAGCGCCAGGAGCGCAGACCGAAACCGAGATTGTCCTTGGCGACGAGCATACCCATTTTTCGAGTGAATTCTCCCGAACCGTCCGGGATAAGCTTGACATTTTTCAACCCCTGAGACTTGCCCCAAGCATTCATGACGAAGGCATCGTTGACGGAGAGACAGTAGATGTCGTCAATGCCATTCTTCTTAAACTCGACATAAAGACTCTCGAAATCAGGCAGTTGGAAGGTGGAGCAGATTGGCGTGAAGGCGCCCGGCAGCGAAAAAAGGATTACCCGCTTACCGCTGAAATAGTCGTCGGTCGTCTTGTCTTCCCAGCGGTAGGGGTTGGGACCGGATATAGACTCGTCGCGAACCCGCGTGCGAAAGGTGACAATAGGGACCTGCTTTTCCATGGTCATCAATGAAGCTCCTCTAGGAAAATTTATTTGCGGCCTCTCAGTCACGGCTAACACGAATCCGACCTCGGCCCACACGCCAGGGCAAGCAAGCGTCATGCCATTTGGCCTGAAGGAGATGGACTTGCGGTCAGCACAGGGCCTTCGTCGCCGCACTCGTGCGCTGCTCGTGCGGGCGAGCGAATTGTGAAGCCGTTGTGCCGCGCTGACGGCCGGGCGCTGTTTCGGCTACTTCCGACCGCATCTCGATCAAGGTTTCTCTGCCGCCTTTTAGAACCTTAGCATACTGCCCGCCAGTCCGGTCGCGGCGGGAAGGCGCGGGTCACGGGGTTTGAGGTTCTGCTCGTGCGTATGTCTACCCGCGCACGTTTTCTTGTTTGAAACTGCACAAGAAAGTTTGAGGTCCGACAAAAAGGGAGCGCCAGGCTCGGACCGCGCATCGAAAAATGGTGAAACGCAAACGGCTCCGATAATTTCGTCACAGAAGACGACGATGGCGGATATCCGCAGGTTGGGGGCGTGAAGAGCTCGCAGCCGCCAATATCGATCGGCTGATGCCGACCGGCACCCGGGTCGCGCTATGTAGCCTTTGGCCTACGAGCATTTGTTGCTCGGCTGACGTCGCCGCGGAGCTGATATTTTGTTCCATTCACCACTCACCGCTCAGCTCGCTGGCGACGTGCTGGGCGCCCGGCGCCGATGGCGACGCCACCCACCTGCCCGGCGGCTATCCCGAGCTGCAAGCCGGCGGCTCCGGGACTAGAAGTTTTCTCGCCCGGAATGCTCGATGTGGTAGCGCCCGGCACGTCCGTCTGCATCCCGACAATGCCGCCTAGTTTTTTACGCTGGCGCGCCAGGCTGGCCTTTCCAATACGCGGGTGGTAATTACCCGCTGATTTTCTTTGCGAGCGCATCCATGTCGGGCACGGTGATATGCCGGATGTTCTCGATGCGGATGACGCCCTCTTTGCGAAGCCGGGTCAACTGGCGGCTGACGGTTTCGATCGTCAGCCCGAGAAAGTCGGCAATCTCGGCACGCGATAGCGGCAGATCGAAGGCAGTGCTCGTCGCCGTCTCGGCGTGGGCGGCAATGAGGTGGAGCAGGCTTGCGACCTTCTCCTCGGCGGTCCGCCGGCCGAGCGTCAGCATCCATTCGCGCGCGGCATCCAGCTCGTTCAGCGCCTGAGCGTGCAGGCTACGCTGCAATTCCCTAGTCTCCAATATCATGCGTTCGAGCAAATTGCGGGGGAACACGCAGATCTCCGCATCGGTCGCGGCCTCGGCCGACAGCGTGCTTTCGCGCACGAAGGGGCGGCCGACGAAATCGGGGGCGAATTGCAGGCCAACGATCTGCTGGCGCCCGTCCGACATCACCTTGCAGAGCTTCACCACGCCGCGCGTGATGTTCGAATAGAAAGAGTTTTCCGATCCTTGTGCAATGATCTCGCAGCCTGCGTCGACCTTGCGGCGCAGCGAGTGGCGGCCAAGTTCGCTAAGCTGGCCAGCCGACAAGGCGCCGCAAACGACGCCGTGCCGCGCCTGGCAGGAACGGCAAGCGACGGAAGTGCTAATCACGAGAACCTCACTGCGTGCGACGTCCATGTCCTGATCCCTTCGAAAACCGCCTATGCCGGACATGCCCGAGACGACCACGCGGCCGTTGCGACTTCGGCTATCCCTATTTCTTCCAGCGCGTCTTTGATGGCTATCAATTTCATCGGGATTGCGATTTGATCCAGATCAAATCTCCGTACCCACGCTCTTGCCGTGCCAGGCAGGGCAGTTTTGTGGATTTGTTTCGGACGGCATTTTCGGCCGGCCGCTTGAGCGGGCTTTCTGCGGCCATCGCCTTCCGTCTCGGCGGACGGTAGGCCACCATATCCATTGCTGTCAGGCAACACCCAATCGGCAGATTGCCGCCGACTCTTAGGGTGGTGTCGTCGGGCTGGTAGAACTGACATTCAGGACAAAGGAGTAGCACGCTTCGAGCTGTTCCCGGAATTCCGCCGCTAGCTCGATGCAACAATTCAAAGCTACCCACCCTCAAGCTATCCCACTGCATCGCAGTACATCAGGACATTCGTTACTCGTCGCGCTGTCTCTGGCCCCCGGCTGTGGTGGCTGGAAAAAAGTCGCACCTGAATAGATGGCATCCGGCACCTGATGTCGGGTTTTGTTAGATACGCGACACGGCCTTGATCAGCCAATCTTTGTTCTGCCTTGAGCCAAAGCGCTGAAAGGCAATTGAAAAATTTCTTTCCGGCCAAATCAATCAAATTGGCATGAACTTTGAAGTTCTTCTTGCGGGGCGGCAAGGACTGTCGGCCGGTTTCTTTGGTGACCGCCATGGAGCGGAGGAAATCAAAATGCATCTGTGCTCAGAACGCATTTACCGGAAGAGAGGTACCCGTGAAAATCCGATGTCGACCGGAAGGGCGGGCGAGGCATCCAAGAAATTTCGACTTCGGCCAACAAAGCAGCGTGGATTTCAAGCCGCACGGCGATCTGATCGCTGCATCGCATGTCATTGGCGCCTCGCGCTGCTGAGATTGGAAATCTGGCGCTCAACGATTTTGCTCGCTCCCTCTCCGAGGAGAATTCGTTCTCGGCGAAGGGGCTTTGATGACAGGAGAAAAGCAGTGGCTACCATTAGGGTTCCAGAACATGTCCCTCCCGAAATGGTGAAGGACTTCAGCCTGTTCACGTCGCCCGGCATGGAGCGCATGCCAAATGGGGATCCGCACGCAGCTGTCGCTTGCCTCCATAATGGACCGAGAATCTTTTATTCTCCCTGCAATACGCGCGATGGCCGAGGTACCTGGGTCATCGTTCGCGCTCAGGACCAACGCAAATTGCTGCAGGACACCGGAACCTTTTCCAGCCATCGGAGCCTTTTCGCCTCGGCGCTTGGCGAAAACTGGCCGCTGATCCCGCTTGAACTCGACCCCCCGGCTCACAGCGTGTTTCGCTCACTTCTCAATCCGCTGCTTTCGCCCAGGCGGATAATGGAGCTTGAACCGGCGGTCCGTGATCGGGCGATTGCGTTGATTTCCAAGATTTCCGCGTCGAGCACAAGCTGCGACATCTTGACGGACTTCGCCTTTCCTTTTGCGGTTAGTATCTTCCTCCGTTTGCTCGGCTTATCCGATGAGCGCCTCAATACATTCGTGGGCTGGGGGAAGGACCTGCTCCACGGCGACGGCATCAGACGAACCGCAGCCGCCCGAACAATTTTGGCGTTCATCGATGAACTTGCAGCGATGCGCCGCAAAGAACCGGCCGACGATTTCATGACCTTCGTCGTGCAGGCAAAGGTCGACGGCCGCCTGTTGAGAGACCAGGAAATCCATGGAATAGGCGTGCTTCTATTCGTCGCGGGACTGGACACCGTGGCAACGGCGATCGGCTTTGACCTGGCCTATCTCGCGCGCAATCCGACAGAACAGGAATTGCTGCGGAGCAAACCGGATCGAATTGTGCTCGCAGCCGAAGAACTGCTTCGCGCCTATTCGACCGTGCAGATGATCCGTGTGGCGACGAAAGATATCAATTTCGAAGGCGCGCCGATCCGTAAGGGGGACTACATTTCCTGCGCCACGATGATTGCCAATCGTGATCCGGTGGAATTCGAAAATCCGAACACGATCGATTTGGCACGAGAAGACAATCGCCACACCGCTTTTGCGTACGGTCCCCATCGCTGTCTTGGATCACACCTTGCCCGGCGAGAGATCGTCATCGGCCTGGAGGAGTGGCTGTCGCGCATCCCTGACTTCCGTATCAAGGATGGTACGGCGCCCATCACCTATGGGGGCCACGTGTTTGGAATGGAGAATTTGATCCTGGACTGGTCCTGATAATTGAGAGGAGGCAAGACATGGAGTACCGTATGCGCGTCATAGTGCACACTTCCAAATGCCAAGGTCATGCAAGATGCTGGGCCCAAGCGCCCGAAATATTCAATCTTGACGACGAGGGATACATACTGCCCGGTGCAATCGATGTCGAGGAGAGGGACGAACTGTTCGCGTCGCGAGGCGCTCGATCCTGCCCTGAACGTGCGCTGGAGATAGATTGCGTTTCGGATGCGTTGCTCGATCGCCTTTTGTTCAACCAACATTGTGGGGGTTGAAACGCAACGCAACTGGTGCATGACGGCGCCGTCGCTGTCCAAACACCTTACCCGCAGCTCTCCCATTGGTGTCTACTTCTAAGGGCAGTTGTTTACATGCATGCCTAAGCAGAGGGAGGGTTTTTCCTTACGTCAGCCGAGCAGTTGAAAGCTGGCTGCGTCACTGGATGGGTAAGCGCCCCGATATCAGATGTGCGACAAGCGATGAAACACAAAAAAAATTACCGAATTGCTCGACCGCGAGGCGCTCCGCGACTGCCTCTATCGGTATTGCCGCGGGATAGACCGCGCCGATGAAAGGGCGCTGCGCAGTTCCTACTGGCCCGATGCACGTGACAATCACGGGACCTATTCCGGTTCGGCCGAGGGCTTCATCGAGTTCGCCCTTGGTGTCTTCAAGACCGGACCGCGCAACATCCATCAAATCACGAACATTCTGATTGAGTTCAGCAGCCCGGAAAAAGCCGCCGTCGAAAGTTACTTCGCCGCACTGCAACGCGCACCGAACAAGGCCGGAACGCTAAGTCAGGCCCTGATCTGCGGCCGCTATTGCGATCTGTTCCTGAAAAAGGGAGGGGATTGGAGAATTGCCGAACGGACGGTGGTCTATGATCTAGTCGAGGAGCAGATCTTGGCCGCGGCATCCGAGACTGAGCAGTTCGGCCACCGGCAGCCGATCGGAGCATCATGTCCCGATGACCCCGTCTACGCATTTAGGAAGACTGCATTCCTTCAAGAGGGTGAAAGTGAGACTTGATCGATCAGGATTCAGCCTCGAGATCGTCAACGTTGGTCAGGGAACTTTTACGTGCGCATGCCGATGGTTTCGGAACTTGAACGCGCGGGCAAGATAGACCTCACCGCGGTGCGCAGCCGGGTGCCAATGGGTCGCGTGGCGCGTTCAGACGAAATTGCCCGAGCGGTGCGCTTTCTCGCCAGCGCGCAAGCGTCACCGGGTCTGTGTTGACCGTCGACGGTGGCTGGAGATCGTTTAATAACCGGTAGGCGCACCCGCCATGCCCGGGACGCCACGAGCCGAACTCTTCCCTCCTGCCGAGCACTCCACCGCGCGCATTGCGCTTGTCATGGCGGGGCGGACTGCATAGGCGCTGCCGTTGTGCGCCGCTTTGCGGAAAACGGCGACGCGCTTACCAGAACACTGCCGGAGCTGCTCGGAGTTTTCTCCCTCGTCTGCGGTTGATTGGCGCGCATGCGGCGCTGCCGATTTGTTGAAACGCGACGCGATATTGTTCGGGCGCTGTTGATGCAGTTGCATTTAGGCTCCGAGCAAATAGGAAAACTTTTCCTAGGCTCTTTTTGCAGCTGGCACGATTTTTGGATCTACCACATGCCGAGAGATTGGAGTTTTGTTTATCAGCAATGGGCGCCGAGTCGACCGTAATGGTGAAGTGGGGCTTCATACGACCGTATGGGCCTCCCGAAGCCGCCTTATACTTCTTGACAAGCTGGAAAATCGCCAGCGATGGGTTGGGCCATTTGAAAGGCTCGAAGAGGAGGAAAAGAGCATGAACGGCGTTATGTTTCGGACCGTCCACCGCGGTTCTGCCATTGGCGAAGAAGACGTCAAACTGCAACAAGGGCGACGTGTGTCTGTCCCGGCTGCAAATTCAGGTGCGATGTCGCCCCACGTACCGTGAGCGTACGGTGAGCTGTTTTTGCTGATCGGCCAAATCAGGCGATGTTCTGGCATTAGAACCAGCA
>NZ_LODW01000077.1 GCF_002914525.1 Rhizobium hidalgonense
CGGCTGGCGCATGGGCTTTGCCGTCGGCAACGAGCGGCTGATCGCGGCGCTCACCCGCGTCAAGTCCTACCTCGATTATGGCGCCTTCACGCCGATCCAGGTGGCGGCGACACATGCCCTGAACGGCGATGGTTCCGATATTGCGGAAGTTCGCAACGTCTATAAACGTCGCCGCGATGTCATGGTCGAAAGCTTCGGCAAGGCCGGCTTCGACGTGCCGCCGCCGGCTGCCACCATGTTCGCCTGGGCGAAGATCCCGGAAAAGTTCCGTCATCTCGGTTCGTTGGAATTTTCCAAGCTGCTGGTCGAGAAGGCTGACGTCGCCGTTGCCCCGGGCATCGGCTTCGGCGAGATGGGCGACGACTACGTGCGTCTGGCACTCGTCGAGAATGAACACCGCATCCGCCAGGCTGCGCGTAACATCAAGAAGTTCATGTCGACGGCAGACGAGACGATGCATAACGTCATTTCGCTGAACGCGCACCGCTAATCCAACTCTCAAGGCAGCCGCACCCCGCGGCTGCCTCCACACAGATATTTCAGGATCGATCCATGGCAGATGCCCTCAAAATCGGCATTGCGGGCTTGGGCACCGTTGGCGCCTCGCTAGTCCGCATCATTCAGCAGAAGAGCAACGAACTTGCCGTCACCTGCGGGCGTCCGATCACCATTACCGCGGTCTCCGCGCGTGACAAGGCAAGGGACCGCGGCATCGATCTTTCCGCCGTCAACTGGTTCGATCGGCCGGAGGATCTTGCCGAAAAGGGTGATATCGACGTCTTCGTCGAGCTGATGGGCGGCGCCGAAGGGGCTGCCAACACTTCCGTCCGTGCCGCACTCCATCGGGGTCTCCATGTGGTGACAGCCAACAAGGCGCTGCTAGCCTATCACGGCGTCGAGCTTGCAACGATCGCCGAGGAGAAGGGCGCGCTTCTGAACTTCGAGGCCGCGGTCGCCGGCGGCATCCCCGTCATCAAGGCCCTGCGCGAATCGCTGACCGGAAATGCCGTCTCGCGCATCTACGGCATCATGAATGGCACCTGCAATTACATCCTGACCAAGATGGAAAAGGAGGGGCTTTCCTTCGCCGAATGCCTGAAGGAAGCGCAGCGGCTGGGTTATGCCGAGGCCGATCCCGCCTTCGATATCGAGGGCAACGACACGGCCCATAAGCTTTCCATCCTGACGACACTTGCCTTCGGCAATAAAATCGCGGCCGACGACATCTATCTCGAAGGCATCACCAACATCTCGATCGAGGATATCCACGCCGCCGCCGAGCTCGGTTATCGCATAAAACTCTTGGGCGTTGCCCAGCGCACCGATACCGGCATCGAGCAGCGCGTTCATCCCACAATGGTGCCGGTCGATTCGGTCATTGCCCAGGTCGACGGCGTGACCAATGCGGTGGCGATCGAATCCGACGTGCTCGGCGAACTGCTGATGGTCGGCCCCGGCGCCGGCGGCAATGCCACCGCCTCATCCGTGCTTGGCGATATCGCCGATATCGCCAAAAGCCAGCCGGGCGCCCAGCGCGTGCCGGTGCTAGGCCATCCCGCCAAGGCGCTGGAGCCCTACCGCAAGGCGCAGATGCAGAGCCATGAGGGCGGCTATTTCATCCGCCTGACCGTGCTCGACCGCACCGGCGTCTTTGCCAGCGTCGCAACCCGTATGGCCGAAAACAACATCTCGCTGGAATCGATTGTTCAGCGCTCCAAACAGCATCTGGCGCCGTCGCACCACCAGACGATCATTCTCGTCACGCACGCGACGATGGAAGAGTCGGTCCGCAAGGCCGTCGCCTCGATCAAGTCGGAAGGTTATCTCTTCGGCGAGCCGCAGGTAATTCGCATCGAGCGGCCGAAAGAGGACGGCTGACCGCTTTTCCCGTTTATGTGGAACCTTTAAGCCGCCCTGTCTCTACAGGGCGGTTTTTCTGTGATTTTTTCAGCCTTCCCTAACGGAAGTCTATATTAACAGATACCGAAATATTGATATAAATAAAACCACAGATGGTGAGTCGTCGGCGTGGAGAATTTCATGAGCAAGGACAGCCACGCCGATAAGGGCTATGGCCGCCCAAGCGAGGTGCCGCCGGACCGTCCTGCGATGCTTGGGGAAATTCTAAAGCCGACCTATCGTGACATTCGCGAACAAGTTCCTGACGAGACGGATGACGATGAGCACACCGAAGGCCGCAACTGGGCTATTCTTCTGACGCTGTTTTCGTTCCTGCTGGGGCAGCTGGCCGGCGTCGCCATGATCATCTGGGCGGTATTCTGGTAAAAACCCGTGTCTGCAAATCCGCCGCTATGTTATCTCCGCTGCTCCTGTAGAAAGAGCAGATGAAGTCAACGGAGTGTGGCATGGCAGATCTCGTCGATCCGGTACAGCGAGCCTTTCTCGGCGTGGAGAAATCCGCGCTCGACAATCGCTGGGTTTCTCGGCTCGACCAGGCTGGCCAGAACCGGGCGCTCGCCATGTCGCAGACCCACGGCCTGCCGGATCTGATCGCCCGCGTGCTGGCCGGCCGCGGCGTGCCGGTGGACGATGCGATCGAATTCCTCGACCCGACCATCCGCAGCCTGATGCCCGATCCCCATAAGCTGACCGATTGCGAAAAGGCCGCGACCCGTCTGGTGAGCGCGATCGAGCGCGGCGAGACCGTCGCAATCTTCGGCGACTACGATGTCGACGGCGCAGCCTCATCGGCGCTGATGTTCCGCTTCCTCAGCCATTTCGGCGTCAAGGCGAACATCTATATTCCCGACCGCGTCTTCGAAGGCTACGGCCCCAATCCGGCAGCGATCAACCAGTTGATCGACAATGGCGCTCAGTTGATCGTTACCGTCGATTGCGGCTCGACCAGTCACGAGGCGCTGGCGGCCGCTGCCGCGCGCAATATCGACGTCGTCGTCATCGATCACCATCAGGTGACACATGAGCTGCCGCCCTGCCACGCGCTCGTTAATCCGAACCGCGAGGACGATCTCTCGGGGCAGGGGCATCTTTGCGCCGCCGGCGTGGTCTTCATGGTGCTGGTCGCCACACTCAGGCTGCTGCGGGCGGCCGGCAACAAGCGCATCCTGGCGCTCGACCTCTTGCAATGGCTGGATATCGTCGCACTGGCGACGGTCTGCGATGTCGTGCCGCTGAAGGGCCTGAACCGCGCCTATGTGGTGAAGGGGCTGGTCGCCGCCCGCCACCAGAGCAATGCCGGGCTTGCAGCACTCTTCCGCAAGGCCGGGCTCGCCGGCCCGGTGACACCCTATCATTTCGGCTTCCTGATCGGTCCGCGCATCAATGCCGGCGGGCGGATCGGCGACGCCGCCCTCGGAAGCCGCCTGCTGACGCTTGAGGACGCCGGGGAGGCGGAATTGATCGCCCAGCGCCTGGATGAGCTCAACCGCGAACGGCAGGCGATGGAGGCGGTCATGCTGCAGGAGGCGGAAGCCGAGGCGCTCGCCGAATATGGCGACGGCGAGGGCGCCTCCGTCATCGTCACCGCCCATGAGAAATGGCATCCCGGCATCGTCGGGCTGATCGCGGCGCGGCTGAAGGAAAAATTCAAACGGCCGGCCTTTGCGATCGCCTTCGATCCCTCCGGCCGCGGCACCGGCTCGGGCCGCTCGATCAACGGCTTCGACATGGGCCGAATGGTGCGGGCTGCGGTCGACGAGGGGCTGCTCGTCAAGGGCGGTGGCCACGCCATGGCGGCAGGCCTGACGGTCGAGCGCGCCGATCTCGGCAGGCTGAGGACCTTCTTCTCCGAGAAGTCGGCAAGGACGGTGGCGAACCTCGTCGCCAATGAGACCTTGAAGATCGACGGGGCGATCGGCGCCAGCGGCGCCACGCTGGAACTCATCGACCGACTGGAGGCCGCCGGCCCCTATGGCTCCGGCCATGCTCAGCCGCTCTTCGCCGTACCGGCGCACCGAGTGCGGGATGCACGGCTGGTCGGCGAGAAACATGTGAAGGTGACGCTGGAGGCAATGGATGGATCGCGGCTCGACGGCATCGCCTTCCGCGCCGCCGATACCGCGCTCGGCAACCTGCTGCTCAACTCGCGCGGCGCCAGCCTCCATGTCGCGGGCTCGCTCGGCGCCGAGCATTACCAGGGTGCGCGCCGCATCCAGCTGCGCGTCTGCGATGCAGCGCCGGCGAAATAGGGGCTGTCGCGCAACCGTTTGAAAGAAATGGAATTTGGAGAGAAAGTGGCACGCCCTAGGGGAGTCGAACCCCTCTTCCCAGAATGAAAATCTGGTGTCCTAACCGATAGACGAAGGGCGCTTCCTTCGTGGTGGCGCCCTTATAGTCAGCACGTTCGAAAGCCGCAAGCGCGAAGGCGTGAAATAATCACGGTTTTCGCTGATTTTTTTCTGTTGTGGAAAACTGCGCCGTCGCGGGAAGGTGAAGCCAGAAAAGATCGCCGTTGGGATGCCTCCGTCCGATTGCACAACCAAGCTGGTACGCCCTAGGGGAGTCGTCTCCCACATTCCGTTGTTCGTACGAACGCCTGTGGCTGTAGACTGTCAGTCTAACCCTTCAGGCAAATATCCTCCGGGGGTCCGGGGGCGGAAGGCCCCGGTCTTCAGGGGGGTGCGGGGGGACCGGTCGGCGCCGTCTCAGCCAAAACCCAATAAGCCGCGGAAACCGAGGTTCCGCGGCGAGTGCCTACCAAAGAAAAGCTAACCCTTCACGGTCATCGGCATCCCTGCCTGTACCGTGATCATAGATTGCCATGTAAGTTCCCGATTGGCAACGGCGTTCGAAGCGGATTCCGACAGTGAAAGGCCAGCCGATCGTCAGCGAAAAGGGGGCGTTAAATCTCAATTTGCCCGACCTACAATCGTGTCTTCGGCATGTTGCATCAGTAGTGACCGGTTCAAAATGACTGCGTCTACGAATGCACGCATGTCACATATAAATTCAGATGTGAGCGCATCGGCGTCGATATGATCGTCGCATTCTCGTCTTTTGAAGCGAAGAGGTATCTCCACGTCGTAGTTGCGATCCAGCAGCACGCGATAATCAGTGAGACACTCAAGATGGGACGCTACGTCTGCAAGAGCATCTTCAAGGTCCCACTCTCTTGCTGCTATCTCTTCGTCAGTGGCTGAACCCTGTATTGCAAGTTTCAGGAGACGCAGCTCATCGCCCGAGACTCCATCGATTTCGCCTGAGGGGATCGTTGGATGCGAACGTGCGATGCTGTCGACCATTTGCGGAAGATAGGATGTGAGGCTTTCCGCGAACGCGCCGAAGGAATGGTCTTCGTCCTGCTTGATGGCTCTCAGGAGTCCAACAAAGTTCTGCTGCGATGAGCGGAGTTCACCCAGACCTCTTATTACGAAGTAGGTCTGCCTGTTCAATACAGGATCTTCAGTCAGGACATCATCAGGAACATATCTCATTGGCGTATCTCCTTTTGGAAGCACGCTGCGCTGGTCCGTGGCCGGGCGTCAAGACCTGGCTTCTTCGATCAGTCGCCGGTTGCCGCCGAACGAGGAGTTGTCGGCTTTCCCTTATTCTTCGGTTTCTTTTTCTCAGACGGCGTCTTCGGATTCGCAACTGTCTTAGCCGGCCGATTTATGCTGTTAAGCTCTCGCTTTTTCCCTGCCGTGTTATGGTTGAAAATTCCCCAGCCGCGGTCTTCTGCCGGCGCAACGAACTCAATTCCACATTCTTCGTAGAAATGCTGAACGAGGAGCGCGTACTGAGGTAGGTCACGAACGCCTCGCTCGATCCTATGGATGGTCGCTCTCGAGATTCCAGCGTGCTTCTCGACCTGTGCCTGACTAAGACCAAGGAACTCTCTTGCGACCTTTAGGATTTCTGGCGGCACCATCAGCATAAGGATTCAATGCCATGTATCCACAGGCGTCGCAAACCGATGGAAATAAATGTTGACGTCTGGCGTCAGGCGCCTTCCATTGGATGCATCAATCATCCAATGGAGTTGTAAATATGCTGAATCCTTCACGTCACATCCGGCAGTTTCCCAACGATTTTCGAATCGGTCAGTCAATTCTGAAGCGCCTTGGGCGTGCGGGGTCCGTGTGACATGCATCATCATCTCGACAGTAAGGTCTTCGCGGAGACCAGCAGCAACACGGCTAAGTTCCTCATGCTTTGCGCTCTTCGGGAGGCTCTTCGCGGAACTGACCAGTTCAAAAGCAATGCGAAAGGCATCATCGTCTGCATCGTTGACAAGGCTTGGATCTGGTACGCGAAATCGGCTGCGGACGTCCTGATGACAGGCGGACGCGAGCGTTCGTTTTACGACGACTTCCGACGTCCAGTGCACATCATCGGTGAATCATCCCGGCGTACGACATCGAAGGCTGTCGAGGACTTTGCGATTTTTCGCCCGGAACACCAGGTCATCTACCTTGCGTCGTCTTTGGACGGTGTGAAGCTTTCGCTGCGGTTGGCCGCTGACGTGATTGTCAACATCTCGCCGCCCACCGCGAGGCACGTGATCGCGGCGCGCAAGGTGCTCGGCGTCGAGGACGTCGACCTCCCTCTTGCAGAAGCCATCGCACAGCAACCGGCGGAGATCGTGATCGGCCTCACTGCCAGAAGCAGCTTGAAGGGACTCGACATAGCGACTCTGACTAAGCCGATCACGGCTCCCGTCCGTTCTCCCAAGCTGTCGGAACTGCCTGGGTACGGTCCAGCACGTCCTTGGATCGACGCGATCAAGCAGGACGTCGCCGACTGGCGAGAGGATGCAATCTCGTGGACGGAGGTCGATAGGGGCGTCCTCCTCATTGGCCCGCCTGGAACCGGCAAGACGCTTTTCGCCGCTGCGCTCGCCAATGAGCTCGGTTTCGATCTCGTTCGGACGTCGGTGGGTGCATGGCAAGGATCCAAAGATGGTTATCTCGGCGACATGCTCGCTGCTATGTCCAAGTCGTTCGCCGACGCCACGTCACGTCGCGGCGCGGTTTTACTGGTGGATGAACTCGACGCCATCGGGGATCGCGCTACGATGCGAGGAGATCATGCCTACTACGAAGGCAATGTCATTGGCAGGTTTCTCGAGCTGACGACGCACGCGCTGGAGCAGCCAGGAACGATCATCGTCGGTGCGACAAATTACGCCCACCTGATCGACAACGCTGTTCTCAGATCCGGACGCTTGGAGAAACACGTGTATCTCGAGTTGCCTGAGGATGAGGAACGTGCGGAGATCCTTGCCTATCATTTCAATCAGACGCTCCCTGCAAAGGACCTGCGCGCGATCACAGACAAATTAAGACTCGTCACTCCCGCCGACCTGGAAAAGCTAGCGCGCGCGGCAAAACGAGCGGCAAGGATCCGAAAAGGGGTTCCCAGCATCGAGGACGTCAAAGCCGTCCTTCCAGCACAGATCCCGCTTCCCGAAACCGTCGTTCATCGCATCTGCGTGCATGAGGTCGGTCACGCACTTATGGCGATGGCATCGGGGTCAGCGGATGTAATCAGCATCAGGGTCGAATCCCACATGGTGGAGGGTCAGCCCGTGCAGGACGGCGGTCGACTGCATTACAGGATGCGCAATGAAGCACTTCCGACGGACAAGGATTTGCTCGCGAAGATCAGGATCATGCTGGGCGGCACAGCCGCTGAGGAAGTCGTGTTCGGCTACAGATCGATCGGAGCCGGCGGCGTCGAAGGGAGCGACCTGGACCAGGCTACCCGACTGGCTTACCGACTGGTTGGCAGCTATGGCCTGGGGAAATGGCTTCGTTACCAGATGGGTGCGAACCGCGTAGACGAATCCTTTGTACCGACACCGGAGCTTCGAGCCGAAGTCGACGGAATACTCGCGCGGGAATATCGGGCGACGAAAGAGTTGCTTAGCAAGGAAAAGGCTCATCTCATGCGGCTGGCCGCCGAACTCGTCGTCGATCGACAGTTGCTCATCGACAAAAATGTAGGCACGACGACGTCAAACGGCAAGGATTAAAGCGCCACGCGCGGCGGCGAGAAACGACGTCAGGATCGAGACCTGAAGGTTGCATGGAATTCACAGTCTACTGTCATGAAATCATGTCCGGGTCGGATGTCGGCCTCCATTTTGCTGCAACACTCAAGCGGTCGAAAGCGGAAGTGGGAGAGTACCGGGCGGCTCTCCGGCAGATCGATCCGACGGGCGAACCGCTGGGCACTATGTATATATGAGATGGTTCGGCGGATGCCCGACGTCGCGACCATGATCGACCTTCGCAACTCCCCTGAATCCCTCCTCAAGACTTGCTTGATGAGCAGGAAGCTTGTGGTGTTCACGGTCGACACAAGCCACGCCACATCGGGTTGATGTTCTCGTCGCTTCCTGTTTCAACAGAATCTGATTTGGAAGGAAGGATGCGTCGTAAATTGGCAGCGCTTCTTGCTAGAAAGGCCGTGCCCCACTACATCTCTGGTGCTGCGCCCTTCGTCTATCGGTTAGGACGACAGATTCTCATTCTGTAAAGAGGGGTTCGACTCCCCTAGGGCGTACTTTGCGAAGTCAGGCGTCGACCGCCGTCTATAATTGCTCGTGGCATCGCCCATGCTATTCGCCGCTGGCTTTGAAAGGAAACTCACGGAATGGACTAGAGGGTCGCTACGCTTGGTCTTTACGAAATGGTCCTACTGGCGCTGCCTTTCAGAACGTGTGGCGACGAGGTCACTCAATTTCGTTGCCGGCAGGAGCGCGCCGCTAGGCTTAGATCCAGAACCACGACGTCGATGCGACCGTGCAGCTCTTTGGGCATCACCTCTACGATCTTTGCTCGAAGCTCACCGGCCGACCCCACACCGTGATTCAGGCGTCCCGCAACCCTTGTCTCCGGACCGAACCAGAAGACGAGGTAGATCCCCTGCTGCTCCGCATCATGGTGGCTTGAATACCGTTCGCTGAGCTGCGTCGATGCTGCGGTGAATAGCTCCAGGTGCCACTGGCCTTTCGCCTCGACGACAAGAAGTCGTCTTTCGCCGTTGATCATTGTGGTCACGGTGAAATCGCAGCGGTTGTCGTTGGCCACGTGATGCTCGATGACAAGCGAGCTTTGCATTGCCTGAATGCGCCAACGAAGTGAGTCTACGACCCGGTTTCGGGCGGTGTTCTCATCAACATGGTCGCCGCTGGCGAGATAGTAGGTCTCTGCGAGCGGAGCGGTCTCTGTGGAGCGCAGCCAGGTCTGCAGCCATTCGAGCTCTTCGGTCACGAACGCACGAAGATCTTCGACGCTTGCGATGTCATCGTGATCTAGCATCCGCACGACATCCCGCGGCGAAGGTGGGCTGAAATCGGTAAGGGCCATCTTCTTCACGCTCTCGACCCGCAACGTTTGCAAAGTGGCCGTGTAGTCCTTGAACTTGACGTCGGCAAGCATCCTAGCAAGCACGGGCAGCGCGCGCTCGGGCGTATCCTGCCCGATGCGCCAAACCACCTCCGAAAGGAAGCGGTATGCCGTCTCCTCGGGTGGATCGTCCGATCCGAAAGATGACGGAAGTTCAACAGGGGGCCATTCCTCAACGAATGCGTCGAGTATCTTGAAGATTTTGTCGGCCCCCAGTGCAGGCCATCCATCGGAAGGATCCGCGAACCTGCCGGTCCTGCGCTCGAACACCAGGACCAGATCTCGGTTACCGCGAAGTTCTTCCCAGCCGTCCTCGCTGGCTGAGAAGAAAAAGAACCGTCGCAGTCTCCAAAAGAGCAAGGTGTCTGTTCGCCTCTTCTCCTGTTTGGGATCGGCAAGCGGTGCCATCGCCATTAACTCGCGTATGCGCTCAGCGATCAGAGTATTCAGCGTCCCCCGATCCGCAGTTGCTGCTGCGATGTCAAAGAGTTGGTCGCGCGCTCTGAACGGCATGTCCGGAAATCTCTGAAGCCACTCGATCGAGAGGGCGGCCCGCAGTACCGCGAGGATATTCTTGTGCGAAAGCCACCAGACGTTCATCGGGTTCTCGTCGCCCTCCTTTCTGAAGCTCGGCTCGATGAAGCTCCGAGCAAACTCCAGCGCGCTGCCTTCCTTCGCGAAGAGTATCCGGTCGAGCTCGCGCTCAAAAGCATCATAGTCCCTTTCTTCCATCCAGTCGCACTTGACGGACTCCACCTTGGCCGCTGTCAGCGCTCTGAGGTTAATACCTTCAAGACTTCGCGTTGAGATGAATTCGAGCCAGCAAGAGGCAAACGCCGTGCATGCAGACGGCCACCACCGACCTTCGCCAAGCTGCTCAAGTGTTGGAAGCTGGTCCATGATGCGAGGCAGGCAGTTGCGCAGCGCGGTTTCCACCAGTCCGATGTCGTTGGTGTATTCTGACAATCGATTGCGGTCGTGGAGGTAGAGTGGCGAGAAGACGCCGATCCATCCCAGATGCTCCCCGCTCTCGATAAGTGCACGATCTTTGGCAAGATTCTGCTTCATGCGTGCGGTCCGAGCTGCCTCCCGCTTCTGGCGGCGGCGTTCTTCGCGCTTCCATCCGCGAAGTTGCTGCTTGCGCCCCGATTGGTATGCTCGTTCGAGCTTTGCCCAGGCGCGCATGAACGCCGGATTTTGTCGTGCCTGCTCGCGAAGACATCGACGGTAGGCGTCCGGCCCGAGCGTCTCCGATCTATCGGCGGGTCTTGACCAAAAAGCCGCCCAGAGTACTGCATTCCCGACTTCGAAGGCGTGGTCGGCCAGGTGCTGGGCGTCGCCTGGGCGAAAGGCAAGACCCGAGTGGCCGTGGCCGTCCCCAAGTTCCCATCGCTTCTCCCAAACCTCGGTCTCCGTAGTCATCGAGGAGAATGCCAAATGGTGAAGCCGACGTCGCAGACCGTCGTTTTGAGAGAGCGACGCGATGGCCGCGCCCGCATCCGTCCCAGCACTGTTCTCGAACCAAAGGGAACGAATCCACGCCCACACCCGGCCTGGATCGTGAGGACCGACGAATGCCTCGAAGTAGCGGTCCGCAAGATGGCCGGCGACCTTGCTCGTTCCAGTCCGGCACTGGCAGTCGAAGTTCTTCCGCGCGCATGTGCAGCTCAGGCCGCTCGTGAGACCATCGAGATGTTCGGCCGCCGTCCGCGCATTTATCGTCTTCACGAGCTCCACAAGATGGTAGGCGGTCATAAGGCTGTCCTGGTCGCGGAGCCTTCGGCGAGCGGGATACGTCGATGCGAATGCTTTGAAGAGCTCTGCAAGGTCCTGGAAGCTGTAGGCGTCAACTCCGGCCACGGAGACGATGTCGATTGCCACTCTCATTGAGGATGCCGACGCTTCCTGCACCAGCGGTGTGATGTCTTCGAGGTCGGAGGCGCCCGCGAGACGGCGCACGGCTCGAGATGCCAATATCCGTGCGGTAACGTCAGCCGAGGGGTGCAACATTATGGCGCGAACGTCCTGGGCGAGGGCGGCCGGACCACCCGAGTTGACCAGCAGTTCAAGCAGGAGATCCAAAAGCGGAGAGGTTAGAGGCGTGGATTTCAGAAGTCCTCGGACGTCCTCCACGAGGCTATCATTGAAAAAGCCGCCCACGCTGAAGCGCCGCCAGTAATCGCTTCGACGAAATCCCGGATACTCGCCTGCCAACGCTTCAAGTCTCTGAAGCAGCCGTCTCTTCGCATCCGTAGCTAACTGCGAAGGGTCGCCATTGGCGAGTACCGCATAGGGGTCCAAATCCACTGCCGCGCGTTGGATCCGCTCGTCCCCGGCGGACGCGAGCCATCCCAAAAGGCCTCGCAGTTCGTCGCGCACGGCGCCGTTGGGAGCGATGATCGCGAATGTTCGACGTAGCGAAAGAGGACGGCGGGAGTCCGCGATCCTTCGGGCAAGATGCTGGCCTGCGAGGTACTCCGCCACGATTCTATGAATCGGCTCGTGTCGGTCCGGCTCGTCAGCGGGCTTCAGAAGCCGCGTGTCCAGCGCGTCGTAGGCCGATGCGACGGCAGTAGGCGTCATCGCGGCCAGATAGGGATAATCCATGTCGGCGAAACCCTGTTTCGTCGACACTCCTGACGCACCGGCAAGCAAAATTTTCGCCATCACGTCGGAAGCAGTTTCCAATATCTCGTCGATCGGCGCGCGAGGCTTCGACAGAACACGGCATCCCGTTTCCAGGGCGAGGTTCGCGGCTGCATCACGAAAGATCTTCGCCTTCGAGGAAAAATGACGGCCGCTCTGGACGTACGCTGCTGCAAACAACGAGAGAAACTGAGGATTGCCGAGCAGTGGAGTGAGTTCGAAGCGGTCTGCCTCCGAACGAAATGTTTCGAACGTCTCCTCAGGAAAACGCGCGGCGAATAGTTCCCCTTGTTCGGCGGTATCGAAATGTTCGATGAGGGCGATGACGGGACTGATCCCGAAACACTCCTTTATCCAATGAGTGCGAGCTTCCTGCCATTCGCTGGATCTGCTGGCAAAGATGACACGGCCGTTGGAGAGTTCCTGGGCTTTGACGACGATCTGGTCCACCGATGACTGATCAATCTTCGCCGCTTCGTCCAGGGCGTCGATTATCAGGGGTGCGCCGGCTGCGACGGTCGTCTGATGGCGAAAACGACTGGCCCTTACGGGCGTGACGCCGAGCAGCTTTCCGAACCGATTGAGCAGTTCCGTCTTTCCTGCGCCTGGCTCTGCGAGCACGACAAGAACAGGGCCTTGTTCGAGGGCCTCTACTTCGGAGAGGAGCCTCTCGGCTATCTTGAGGCGGCGGTTAATGTAGATGCTGTCCATGGACGACGCGTTGGTCAATTCTCTAATGCTTTCCGTCCGATGCCTTATCCGCTTCCACCGAAACCTCAAAGACGGCTGTCGATCGACCATCTCGGACCGCTCCGGCGCGCGCAATAGCTTCTCCAGTGGCATTCCACATGGACATGCCTGCAAAACCCATGACTTCGTTATGGCCGAGGGATTCAAATGAGGAAAACGCCGGCGGCGACGCCCGCAGCAAATTGGCGCGGGAGCCTTCGCAGCAAGTCGGGATCAAAGAGGTGTGCTGCGTCTCCGGCGTCTTTTTCACGTCGCCCTGTACGAAAAAGAGTACCAGTGCCAGTATCGCCACGGCGCCGCCGCCCGTCCATGCCGCAACAAAAAACGCATTCTCCGCCATGGCGGTCGGATTCTTGACGAGGCGTTGATACTCGGCGTCCGGAAGGAACCGATAAAGTCTTGGTTGCCAATATCCGCGCGCCTTCCGTTGCATTCGAACAAACTGCCAACCGGAGTAGATCACCATCGCGACGTAGGACACCGCGACCAACATCAATGCGTCGATAAGCAGAACGCTTGTCGTCGACGTCAATTTCGCAGCCACGAGACCAAGGCCGACTGCAAGCGCCCCGGACACGGCGGTGATAGTCTGACGCGTCGCCTCGGTCACCTTCGACGTCTCTTCCGTGACTGCCTTGCGCAGGTCGCCTAGAGCCTTGAGCGTGTCGGCACCGATAGCGGCAAGGGACATTTCGAAGGCGATGCGCGCGCCCTCCAATGCCAGCTTGATGTCCTGTCTGATAACGTCTGTAGCCACTCCCGGTCCTATGCCGGACCGAGCGATTTCCGCCGCTAGTAGCGCGTGCCTGGTTTCCGTGTCACGCTCGTTCTCGAAGACCCAAGACAGGGCATGCTGAAGCTCGTCGAACGCAACTTCAAGCGCGAAGGCCTCAAGCTCTTCTTGCGAGGGCGCCGAAAGCGCGACGCGCGGCGGTCCACGGAATCTCAGAGCATTGCTCTCGGCGTCGATCTCGTTGGGAAGGCAGCGCAGCAGCGATTCAGCCGCAGCTTTCGACCACGCATTCCGATAAGGATCAGCGACACCCCGATCGGCAGCAGGATTCCGTAGCAGCCACATTCCTACGTTATCGGGAACTTTGCGATCTGCCCCGTATTCGCGAACCAGGAAGCGCGGATTCTTTGTCTTGATCTGCATCGGGAGCGGTTCGTCCCGTTCCCAGGGCAGGAACGACAGGGACCATGTGCGGATAGGCGAGTTGAGCCCGGCCACCCACCATCGCGCGGAAAGCTCTGCGGCGTCCGGAAGAAGGTCCTTGAATCCCTGGAGCGAAAGGACTGCGAGGGCATCTTCGAAAGAAGGTTTGGTGATCACGATCCTGAACGGAGAAAATGCATCGTCCAGCTCATCCACCAGCCAGCCGGTGCTCTGACTGTCCGAGATGGCGAAGGGCCATTCCAGGCGGACGCACACGTCCGCCAGCGAACGAGCGTCGGCGGCGACGAGGTTCGAAATAGTCGCCGTCTGAGCACTCTCGCGCACGAATGCGCCGCGAGAGTGCAGGACGTCAATTAGGCTTCCTATTTCCCTCGCGGACAACCTTGTCCTCCGTGACGTGCGCCGTCCTGATTGTAATCTTCTCTCCGCCGTCGCCGAGTCTTTCCCGCTCGACGATCGCTTTGTCGGCTCCGTCCGGATAGAGCAGTACGACGCCCTCGGTCGTTGTCACCCTCCGCAATGGCGGCAGTCGCAGAACGTTCCGGTCGGGTGGGAACGTCAAGCCTTCAAGTTTTGCCGACCGGAGCTTCCGGGCGACGCGCTTTTGAACGTCGGCGGTAAGCTCTTCATTTCCGATCCCCTCTGCGGCCGCAATGACGACTTCGGAGATTGCCTCGCTGTTGATCATCGCCCGGTCCCGAAGAGCCGCAGTGACGCGTCGAAACGCACGGGCGACGTCCTGGTCGGGCAGATGGGGTCGAATCTCGTCTAGCGTCGTCCGAAGAAGATTTCGTACCGTCCGGGTCAGTTCTTCATCGCTCCGGGTCCGCTTCACCTGAAGAAATCTCGCAAAGTAGTCCGCAATCTCGATGCCGGGCATCATCCGGTCCTTCGCCGATATGGCCGCCTCAGCAACACCGTCGACCACTCTCACGAGGGCGGACTTCTGGACCGCGCGCTTCTGCGCGACGAAAGCCTGGAGGATCAGCCTCAGGAGGCTGCCATCATCGCCGGCAGGCGCCTGCTCGATCACCTGCTGATAGTCGTACTTGATGAGGCTATAGAGCCGCACGCGATCGTCGTTGGTCCGCAATTCGAATACGAAGAACGCACCTGCCCGGCTAGTGCGATCGTGTAACAATGCGAAAAGCCGGGACACTTCCTGTGCGCCCGTTTCAAAGGATTCATCGCCTACCGCAATGCGTTCGAGGTGAAGCTTTAACCGGGAATCCTCTGTAAACTCGAAGATTGCGGCGGCGTCTGTGTCTTTAATCCGATCGAGAAAGAATTCTCCATGCTCCACCGGCCGCGCACGCTGGGGTTCAAAGTCATTTTCGCTGACAACATGCAGGATCATGTTCTCAATGCGTAAAGATTGCAGTTCTTCGTCATTAAAAAATCCCACGGAGGCTTTCCATTTTCGAGTTACCAGGAACCTACGAATCGACCCCATCCATCGCCGCGACGTTACTTTGCCAAACCAGTAAATTTGTGCAAGCGTGGGTGTAGTGTTCTTGCTCTCATGCCTCCGAAAGTCGCGCTATCGATGCCAATGTTCTCTTTATGTTCTTTCGAGGCGGTTTGTCAACCGTGCGTCATACAACGGGATACACTTGAGTTTCTTCGTAATGTCATTTCCGCACGTCGATATCTTTTGATCGGCTTGCATACTCACCCGTCTGCTACTACTGGAAGGTAGGGGATAAACACATAGTTAGATCGTTGGAAGGCGTCATGTTCGCTGTGTGAAAATCTGCGGCCGCTGCAAGGCTACCGGGCGAGGATGCCATTGAAAACTGCAATCTCGACCTTGCTTTCAGTATTCTCCCCCGACAATTCGACACAACGTTCTTCATGGCACGAGCATCCGTCGCAACAAAAGTCCAGAAGGCTCTGATATGATACGCCTTGGTAGTTATATAGGCCCTGATCTCTCCCTCGACCCAAACATGGGCGACGCGAAAAGAGCGCTCTGGGAGTACCTTCGACGCTCTCCAGAAGAACGCGCGCAACGTCGGGTGCCCATGGACGAAACTTTCTATCTTTCCGAACCAGTCGTCGAAGCTGTTCGAAGGCGCTGCCTTGAAAAGTGCGTGTTCTGCGAACGGGACGGTTCCTTTATCCAATTGCGGGTGGAGACGTTCAGACCGCCACGAGATGCTGCGGGCGGCTTCGCTGAGGTTCACTCAGACTGGTATGCGTGGCTTGCGTATGAATCTGAAAATCTCATTCTCGAGTGCGTTGAATGCTCAAGTCGAAGACGAACCGAGTTTCCTGTTCAGGGGGAGCGCGCTCCCTACCTTGCAGCCATGGAGGAGGTCCGGCGGCGTGAACGTCCGCTGATCGTGGATCCGTATCGCGGTCGCGTTGAGACGCACTTCTCGTTTCTTGCTGACGGGCGAATCGAGGGGACGAGCGCTGAGGGCCGAACTACGGTCGCGCTTCTGCGTCTCGATCATGAATACCTCTGCAAACAGAGGGGGGATGATATTGGAAAATTCCTCGCTGACCTACGTATCCACGTCTCGGAAAGGCCGAGACATGGCGAGCAGGTTGACTCGATGCTCCATCGCTGGCGCCCTTTCGCAGGCGCGCGGCGTGGCGTCGCTAGGCGGCTGTTCGAGGGTATGGAGATCGCGGGTGCGATCATCAAGGGATCAATTTCAGCCTTTCCGGTGATCCTGTCGAAGGCGATGGATGCAGCCGAGACGCCGGATCGCGACAGGATACTTCAACGCATCAGTTCGATGGTTGCCGAAGATACGACGCGCCAAGTCGATCGCCTTGTGTATCCACTTGAAGACTTCCGGCCTGCACGGGACACCGAACGTCAGAGCAGTCGACCGCCGGCCGCATGGATCGAGCGAGTGCATTTTGAGAGTTTCAAGGGCCTGAATGACATCACCCTGAAATCGATACCCGCGAGGAGCGACGCCAAAGGGGTCCCATGTCTCATGCTCCTAGGCGAAAACGCCGTAGGGAAGTCGAGTATTCTTCAGGGAATTGCGCTTGCGTTAATCGGTCCGAGTGAAGCGAAGCGGCTTAAGGTCGAACCCGCCGATTTGCTTCGCGCTGATAGCGGCCCGCGCTTTGATCAATTGTCGCCGGAGGATGCCGTTGTCCGCATCGATTTCCGCTTGTTCGGCCGAACCACCATATTCACTCTCGACGCCGCGCGGCGGAAAATTCGAGGCGCATCCGGGCCGGCCGGTCTTGTGCTTGGCTACGGCCCACATCGCTACTTCGATCCACGTCGGTCAGAGCGACCCAACACTGCCCATGCCCGTGTGCGCTCGCTATTCAATCCCACAGCCGCATTGCCGTTCCCGACGACTTGGCTGAATTCACTCGATCCTGGCAGCTTCAACGAAGTGGCCAAGCTCCTGCGCGTAGTTCTAGCACTTAGCGATAATGATGAGGTCGTTCCCGACGTCGACGGGCGCATCTGCGTTGCGATGGGCGGGGTCCCTGTTCCCCTAGAGCGCTTGAGCGAAGGCTACCGCTCCATTCTTGCGATGATCGTGGACATAGGGCGCGAGCTTCTCCGCTACTTTGACAATCTCGAAGATGCTGAAGCTGTGGTTCTAATCGATGAGATCGATACGCATCTCCATCCGAGGTGGAAGATGCGTGTGATGGGCGCGTTGCGCCGTGCGTTGCCGCGGGTGCAGTTCGTAGTCACAACGCACGATCCTCTTTGTCTTCGTGGCATGGAGGACGGCGAAGTGATCGTGCTACAGCGCGACGAAACGGGCGCGATTTCGATTGTTCCTGACCTGCCGAGCATCAAAGGAATGCGGGCAGATCAACTGCTAACCTCTGACTTCTTTGGTCTTTCAAGCACAATCGATCCCGAGACCGAACTGGGCGTGGCACGGTTCGTCAAAGCTGTCACCGACCTGCCAGACGCTCAGGTTGATGAAGCAAACCGTATGGTTCGGCAGCTCGTGCTGGGTGACACCGCTTTGGAGCAGGTTGTCCAGGAGGCTCTCTCGCGCTTCCTTTCAGAACGAGAGCGCCCGAAAGGAACACTCAGGACCGAAGCTCGAGCGGAAGCCGTGCAGGTGATACTTGATGCACTGCGGAGAGAGGGTCGGGCCGGCCCAGGCTCGGAGCCCCATAGCGCATGATCTTTGTGACACGTGGAGATGAGGAACCGGCGTCATTGTCGTCGGTAGCGACGATCGCGCAGGCTCAAGCCGCGGCCTCCCATTATGCGACCTGGGTCGCGGGCGATCCGGGGTTCGACGCCTTCACCCGATACCGTGAGTACGACGTCAAGCAGATGCTTCGCACTTTGTTCCACGGCAAGTGCGCCTACTGCGAGAAATTCATCGAGAAGGGCATCTCCGAGGTTGAGCATTATCGGCCAAAGGGAGCTGTCGATGGTGCGGATCATCCCGGCTACTGGTGGCTGGCGTTCAAGTGGTCCAATTTGCTGCCGACATGTCCCGGCTGCAATAAGGGACTGAAGCACCATCTGGTGACGGCCGACATGACAATTGCTGAGGTGGAGGTGATGCAAGCTACCGAGCCTCGGATCATCATGGGCAAGGCAACTCAGTTTCCAGTCGGCGCACCACGGTTGGCGGCGGTGAGCGATGATCATTTCGCAGAACAGCCGTATTTGATCGACCCGACCAGGACGAATCCTGCACCAGAGCTTTCCTGGCGGCACCATGCGGACTACAGTGTAGTGGAGCCGGCGCAGGACGGGACAGGTTCGAGTATCCTAGGAACTGAAACAATCCGTTGCGTAGCACTCAACAGGCTGGACCTGGTTCAAAGCCGTACGGCGATTTTGAACAGACTTAAAACAAACCGAACAAGAATAATGGAGGACTTGGAACGCGACGTCGGGGACGAGTTGGACCCTGTGTTGATCAGAATCCACCTGCGCGGAGCTTTAAGAAGGGTCGAGGATATGAAGCAGAGCTGCAAGCCTGACCAACCTTTCTCCGCCATGTCGACCGCCTATGTCGACGCATTCGAAGTCGAGCTGAGAGAATGGTTGGAGGCAAAGCTCGCGGGCGGATGAGCGAACTCGGCATCGGTTTCAGGGACAATAACGGGTATTTAAGTAGTCACGCCCCTCGATTGAAATTTCGTTGGCCATTTGAGATTACGCGTTTACTAAGACTCGGGTACCTATGAGATTCTGGCGGACGAAAAGGCTCTGCCTGCGGGGGAAATTATGGCGCCATCAGTTGGACAGTTCGTGCGCGTTCGCGCGCGCCGCTGGCTCGTTGAGAGTGGACCGCTAAGCACTTACTTCCCCGTGGTTCGACTAGCTTGCATCGATGATGATGCCGCCGGCGAAACGGTTGAAGTTCTGTGGGACGCCGAGCTCGATGGTGAGGTGTTCGAGGACGAAGGCTGGGGGCAGATTGCCAAGCAAGGCACTGATGATCCCGCTATCTTTTCAGCTTACCTCAAGACGCTCCGCTGGAACACGGCGACCTCGTCAGACCGGGATCTTTTCCAGGCGCCATTCCGAGCAGGAATTCATCTGGACGCTTTCCAGCTTTTGCCACTGCGCAAGGCGCTGAAGCTTCCCCGAGTGAACCTCCTGATTGCTGATGACGTCGGTGCGGGCAAGACGATCGAAGCCGGCCTAGTCCTCCGCGAGCTGCTGCTTCGGCACCGAATAGATTTCGTTGTGGTCGCTGCCCCTGCTGGTACGGTGCGTCAGTGGCAGGATGAGTTGGAGACAAAGTTCGGCCTGTCGTTCACCATCGTCGACCGCGAGTATTTGAACATACTGCGGCGGGAACGCGGATACGGTGCCGAGCCCTGGTCGTCGGGTTCCCGGTTCATCGTTTCGCACTCGCTGTTAACTGATGAAACCTATATCACCGGACTTCGTGACCTGCTCGGCGACTTTCGTCCGCGCTCACTGCTTATTCTCGACGAGGCGCATCATGCGGCGCCTGCCAGCGGCATGAAGTACGCGATCGAAAGCCAGTTCACACGCGTCGTCCGAGGTCTTGCAGATCGGTTCGAACACCGCCTGTTCCTATCGGCCACCCCGCACAACGGGCATTCGAACTCCTTCTCAGCACTGCTTGAGATCCTCGACCCGCAGCGTTTCACCCGTGGTGTGCCGGTCCGGCCGAAGGATCTGGATCCGGTCATGGTTCGACGGCTGAAGTCTGACCTGCGTCATTTCGGCGAGCGCTTCCCGCTTCGTAAGGTCGAGCCCATTCAAATCGCCGGCCTCCCGCAGAGCGCGCCTGAACTCACGCTTGCCTCTATGCTGCGTGCCTATGCTGAAACCGTCCGGGCGAAGGCGGAAGGACTGCCGCCCCGGCAGGCCGGGTACGTGCGGCTGACGCTGGTAGGGCTGCAGCAGCGGCTCCTGTCATCCATCGCGGCCTTCGCGCGGACGTTGGAGGTGCATCGAAAAGGACTGATGCGGGCGGCTGAAGGAGAAACGGCAAGCTTCGCCGCAAGCGCGCTTGGCCAGGCTGCCGAAATGGAGGAAGAGCCGCAGGATGAGGCCGCCGCCGAATTGTTGCTCGATCAGGACGAGAACGCAGCGGCCGAAGCAGCGGGGATGGCCGCAGCCGCTGTCTCCGACCTCGACATGGTCGAGGATATGCTGAAGATAGCCCGCCGGCATGCGCATGAGCCGGACGCACGTGTCGTTCGCCTTGCCCAGTGGATACGCGAGAACATGACTCTTGGCGGGTTCTGGAACGAGCGCCGTCTCATCCTCTTCACCGAGTACGAGGACACCCGGCGCTGGCTGGAGAAGCGTCTCCAAGAGGCGCTCGACGATCTCTTGCCGGACGATCGCATCGCGTGCTTCACCGGCGCAACTTCGACGGATAGGCGCGAGGAGCTGAAGCGCCGATTCAATGCCGATCCGAAGGAAGACCCGCTGCGAATCCTTATCTGCACTGATGCCGCCCGCGAGGGTATCAATCTGCAGATGCGTTGCCACGACCTGGTCCACGTCGATCTGCCTTGGAATCCTGCGCGGCTTGAGCAGCGCAATGGCCGTATCGACCGCAAGCTGCAGCCTTCTCCGGTCGTGCACTGCCGATATTTCGTCTACGAGCAGCGTGAAGAAGACGTCGTTCTGCAGGCGCTGGTTCGCAAGACAGAGACGATCAACGACGAGCTAGGATCTGCTGGCCAGGTCATTGCCGAGCGTATCAACCGGCGGCTTATGCAAGATGGCATCCGCGGCGCTAAAGGGCTCGCGCGTGAGATCGACGGCGACGGCGAGACACCCGACGAACAAACCCAGACGGCCGTCGAGGAGATGGACGATACGATGGTGGCGCGCCGTGCCCGCCAGGCCAAGGAGCTCGACGACCTCCGGTCCGCGCTGGAAGATTCGCGTGCGCGCGTCGGTGTTGATCCGAACGACCTCATGGCGGTGATGTCTGTTGCCCTCACGCACACGGGTTCCTCGCTGGACGCTCACCGTGACGGCACAGTCGGAAAGACTCCGACCTTCCATCTTGACCCGTCAGAGCCCGCTTTTCAGACGGCAGGTTGGGCGGAGGCACTGGACGACCTGCGCCTTCGCCGCCGCAAACGCAGTGAAACGCTGAAGGACTGGCGTCGCGATGCCCCGGTTCGCTCCTTCAGCTTCAGGCCTGCGATCACCCCGGCGGGTGTCGATGCTGAGGGCGTTGTTCAGGTGCACCTGGAGCATCGGCTTGTCCGGCGGCTGCTCGCGCGCTTCCTGGCGCAAGGATTCGCATCTGGCTTGTCACGTGCGAGCGTAGTGATTGGTCCTGGCGCCCAGCCTCGGGTCGTGTTGATCGGGCGGCTGGCGCTCTACGGGCCGGGGGCGGCACGCCTTCACGAGGAGATCATCCTTGTGACCGCGGCATGGACGGAAACCGGACGGGGCAGCAAACCGCTGAAGCCTTTCGGTCCTACGCGCGAGGCAGCGACCCTCGTCCAGCTTGAGGAGGCATTCCGGGCAGCTCGCGTTCCCGCAGCCGAGATCGTGGATCGCATCCGTCATTACGCCGCGCAGGACGCCGCCGACTTGGAACCGGAGCTGCGTACACGCGCAGAGGAGGCCAAGGCCGACGCGGCGAAGGATCTAGCAAAGATCGCCGAGGCGGAGGCGACCTCGCTGAAGCGCCTGCTGGAGGACCAGCGCGCGCGCATCGCCAAGGCCGACGCCGAGCCGGACGACAAACAGATGAGCTTCCTGCCCGAGATCGTAGAGGAGGTCGAGCAGCGGCGGCGCGATAGACGGCACTGGAAGGCGAAGCTCGACCGCCTCACGAGCGACATCGAGACGGGTCCTCGCCGCGTACGTGAGTCCTACAGCGTGGTCGCGGACCGGCTGGAGACAATAGGACTCGTTTACCTCTGGCCGGAGGGGAATTGAGCATGGCAACATTCGATCCGAACGAGGAATGGCTCGGTCACGTCCAGCCGGTCGGGCTCGTCGTCGCCCCGGTGGTGCTGAAGGCATATGAGCTTGTTCCTGAGCAGCAGACGCGCTCTGATACCGAGGCGATCAAGCCGCATTTGTCGCTAAAAGACTCCGGACCAGCGCTTCTCGATCCTTGGGCCCTCTTCGCCGACATTCTCGGGTGGCGGCCTGGCCGGGTGGCGGGCAGCCCCGGCGGCGCGCCGATCCCCGACGATCTGGTTCTGCGTATCGAGGAAAGCGATATCGAGATCGTGCCACACTGGGCGGTCGCCGATCCTGAGGGCGGCTGGCAGATGCTGGTACGTGTCGAGGCAGCGGGCGTCGATCCGGATGGACGCGGTGCGCTGGAGGGCTGGGAGGCGACGCCGCATCAGCGGCTGGAGCGGCTGTGTAAAGACCGGGAGGTCCGCACGGGAATCCTTGTGACCGACTGCGAACTGCGCCTGATCTATGCCCCACGTGGCGAGACCAGCGGATGGTTGCGATTCCCGCTACGCTCGCTCGGCGAGGTCGGCGGCCGGCCGATGCTCGGCGGCCTGAAGTTACTCCTCTCTTCCTGTTGATTTCCACTGAGAGCTGACCCGGCGCAGCCAGATATTTCCATTGAGAATTGACCCATGTTTCA
>NZ_LODW01000078.1 GCF_002914525.1 Rhizobium hidalgonense
CGACATGCCGACGCCGTCATGCCAGAGGACCTTGATCAGGTCACCCTTGCGACCCCGGAAGCAGAAGACTTCGCCGCCATGAGGATCGCGGCCAAGACCTTGCCGAACCTTCAGCGCCAGGCTGTTCATGCCGCAACGCATGTCCGTCACCCCGCCCGCGATCCACACCTTTACCCCCGCGGGAAACGCGATCATGACCCATCCACGACGGGCAACAGGCGGGCAAGAATGGTCGGATCAAGCGAGGCTGGGATCGTCAGCCGTCGGCCATTCGGCAGGCCGATCTCGATCGTCATGTCGTCTTCAAATCGCAGCCGTGAGGCTACCTCGCAAGATGCCGCCGCCGATGGCGAAATCGTAAGTGGCACGAAGCCCGTTGTAGCGGAACTGCTCAGAAGACCACTACGGTATTCCCGACGCCAACGGGTCAACAATGACCGTGACAATCCATATCGCCGCGCCGTCACCGAGCCTTGCCGAAAGCCTTGTAGACTTTCCTCGACGATCCGAACCTTCTCTTCGTCCGACCAATCCCGTCGGCGATCAAGATCGTCGACGGACAAGACCTCAATGGGGGAAATGATTGTAGCGCATAACATAAGGCATGGACTTAAAGCCAATCAGCAAGTCAGGACAGACGGCCTTCGCCGGATGGGTACCATCAGCCGACCATTTCACATCTGACGCGTTCGTCGTTGCACAGGTGTTTGCAGCGCCACGGCATTTCACGTCTGCCGGAGGTCAGAGGCGACAAGGAGCCGAAGAAGAAGTTCAAAAGCTATCCGATCGGTTACTTCCACATCGATATTGCCGAGGTGCAGACGGCCGAGGGCAAGCTCTATCTCTTTGTCGCAATTGACCGAACATCCAAGTTCGCGTTCGCGGAACTCTACACCAAAGCCGGCAAGATGAATGCCGCTCAGTTCTTGCGCAATCTGATCACGGCAGTGCCCTACACCATTCACACCGTTTTGACCGACAATGTCATTCAGTTCACCAACCGAGCTTGTGATCGAAATGCCTTCCAGCACATCTTCGATTGGGTCTGCGACGATCACAGCATCGAGCATCGCCTGACCAAGGTGAAGCATCCCTGGACCAACGGACAGGTCGAACGGATGAACCGAACGATCAAGGAGGCGACCGTCAAGCGCTTCCACTACGACGATCATGCGCAGTTGAAAAAACATCTGCTGACTTTATCGACGCCTACAATTTCGGGCGCCGGCTCAAGACGCTAAAGGGCCTTACGCCTTACGAGTTCATCTGCAGACAATGGACTTTGGAGCCGGATCGATTCATCATCGACCCCATCCATCAAATGCCGGGACTAAACACCTAGGCGATGCCCTTACCTGAACGGCGACAGCCATGAACAGCGTTTCCAGTCTCAGCGACTCGACCCCGTTTTTCGCGGAACCTGATCGTGATGTCAAAAGGCTATTTCCGAGCCGAATGGCAAAAAGGATCGGCGCGATGGAACGGAGGCGCGGAGAGGACGGGCTTAGATTCAGCAATCGAAATCAAAGCATGCGCGCCGGCGGCTCGAATACCCACATGGCATTGAGCGGGAAAACCCAACGAGGGAGTTTAACACAGACCCTACTGTCGAAGCAAAGCGCATGCAAATAGACTTGGCGTCGCTCGCCGACGAATCGCTCGAGCATCGAGCGAGATCAACGCCAACCAAAGATCGAAAAATTGCGCAATCGGCGCGTATTGTTGATCAGACGGAAATTCGAGTGAAAAACTAAGTTGTGAGATTGCGGGTGTCTGCACACCGACGACAGCGCGTCGGCTGCGACAGCTATCACCAATACTGCTAACTACTGGGGGCGTCATAGACAAACCCAGCTCACTTCACGGGCTCCGCTACATCACTGATACCTCTGTCGCTCTCGTCGTCATCGGGGATCATTCGCTGCAGGAGCCGAATAAGATCGCGCGTCGTGCCGTTCGGAAGTCTCCTAAGAATCCTCGCCAGTGTGAGACAATCCTCGGCCTCCTCCGATGTGCGGCCCCAAAGATGTGGCGCAGCTTCAAAGATCATATCGATAGGCATGAAGCCAAGAATCTCACACAGATGGATCATCCGAGTAACAGTCATTTTGGAAAATGCCCGCTCGTAGCGTCCGTATACAGGGATGGACAGACCAAGCATTGGAGCAACGTCTGCGCGAGACAGGCCCTGCGCTTCGCGTGTCTTTTTCAGGAACGCGCTGATCAATTCCTCCATGTGACCCAACGATGTAATTTCGCCGCCGAAACCTGGCTTTCGATAGATCGCCTTGTCAACCTCCGGATCGGCGGTGCTGACGAGGCCTCTCGAACTTCTGTAGCTTGCTAGATCTTCCGTCACCGCACGTCCCTGTTTTCCTGCCACTCGTTGTAGACTTGAGCCAACCTGAACCGATTTGAACCACTTGCCATCGCCACACTACAACCGTTTTAAATACCCATTTTGGGCATTTTTTGCGTTATAGCAAATATTTGAGAGTTTAGCCAAATTGCTTCATGAATGCATTCAAAACAGTCTCGCTAGACCGGTGGCCCAGTTCCATGAAAGATGAGTCGGCTATGGCCGCACCCGCCACTGAATCATCTAGGTTGCGTCGAATTTGAGCGAAAATTCACATTCAATGCTCAACATCTTCTAAGCGGTCTTCGTTGAGGACGATAAGACATAATCCTCGAAAACCGATCCATTTCCCCGTCCCACGATATCCCATTTGGCTAGCTGGGAAAGCTCCGCCGTGCTGGAAATCACTCAGCCAAGAACCCATATCGGTTACCGCTCCCGCTAGCGTGTAGGTTCGATGCTCTCTGAAAATTCCGGCATCATGGAGCAAGTGCCACAAACGTGAACTTTGCTAAACGAAGCCGCCACCTTATCGCATCCACACAAAGGGCTTGAAATAGTCGACCGTGAGGGTTACATCATTGTAAGCAGCAGACAACGAGGCTTCCGAAAGGTCGCTGTTGCAGGTGCACCCTTAGAGGTCGGTACACCACGGTAAGGCACACGCGTTCGGCGGAAACGCCATGGGAAGGCTTCTTTAGGGGGCCTTTTTTGTTTCTAGGGCACCCTTATTTGCTGGAAATGAGCCTTTTTTACGAGTTGGCAGACGCTACACCTTCGCTTGATGCGGCTGAAATTAATTTCTTTCTGATCAGCGCTTTTTACCACCAGTTCTACGTTGTGTTCGTCTGATCTGCTCGGGAAAAGGTAATAAACAACAAGATCATTAAGGCCAGAGGTCAGGACAGGGCCTGAAACGGCAAGGTTACCTGCCCAGTAAGGCATACAGAGGTAGGCACAAGATGCTCGAACGTGAATCTACCTTGCGGATGTTCGATTGTTGGGAAGGAGTCGTTAATAGTCGTCATGAGGCGCGGTCACCCGAAGACAGCTCTCACGATCTGGACCCATTCACTGAACTGGATTATAGATTGCGCTGGGTAGTCTGGCTCTGAGACATTGAATTTTCTCCCGATATAAGGGCACGGGTTTGACAACCTTACGAAAGTGCTAACCCCTGAAGTGGTTTCGTTCTCCTGGTAAGGGTCCTTTCATGTTCAAATCGATACGAATAGAGCACTGACCTTTCGCTTCCGTCCTTACGACGGAGTTGTCTGCTTATGTCTCGCGTATCGACCGGAAGCCTGAACATGCTGCAGGAGCGAATTCCCACCTGAGACCGAATTCCTACGACGCCTTCTCCGCAGGAGACCGGAGGTTCGAAATGCGACCAGTGCGCCTGGCCTGACCCGAGAGAGGCTTCGGGCAGCCGAGGACGACACCTACGGCCTGTTCGTCGACTTCCGTTGGCCCAAGAACGTCGGGAAGCCATATTGCCCTCGCTGTGGCTGCCTGGAGCCGTACGGCGTCGTCGTTCTGATGCTCGGAGCCGGAATGCCGCGCCGAATTTTCGGTTTTCGCCAACCGCAAGCTTTCATTCAAGAAGATCATCATGGCAATCTGGGAGGAGATCACGGCCGCCAAGGGCATGGCGGCGCTCCATCTGAGCCGCAAGGCCAACGTCCAGTATAAGACCGCCTACTTCCTGCTGCAGAAGCTCCGGGAGGCAGCCGACCTTCGCCGTGATGCGATCAAGCTGCACGGTACGGCGCAGATCGACGGCAAGTATGTGGGCGGCGTCCTCCGCAAGGTGACAAGAAGGAAGAGCGCAAGGACGGGCGCAAGAAGGAAAATCAGAACGGCAAGCGCATGTGAGTTCTGGCGCTGAGGGAGGCCAACCGCCATGCACCGAACAGAACGGTGACGCGGGGTGGACGAGAACGGCAAGGATGCATGGGCGGCCGTCGCCAAGCATGTCGAGCCGAAGGCGCTCCTGATCGCTGACGAACACAAGGCGCAACCAGGGCTTTGAAAGAAAGCGCTGTATAGATCCACCTGCTCCGCCCTTTTAGTCCGCTAGCAAAAGGCGGTAGGGGACCGACTTCTCGAAGCGGTTTCCTGCCGGCCGACAAGGGCTACGGCAGCGCTGAAATCCTCGCCAAGCCGGTCGAGTGTAAGGCTTCGGCAACATCGCGCCGAAGAACAACTGGAAGGGCTCAGTCGTCTTCTCACGCTGGGTCTATCGGCAGCGTAACCTCGTGAAACGTCAAAAGCATCGGTTCGATCGTAATTGACGCAAAGCTGACAGTCGTGTGCGATCGCGCACATTGACAGGCTGGCATGATGCAAGCGCCGACGTGCATTGTGACCTCAACCCAAATCACTCCAATGCTGGGTTGGCCTTCGGACGGATCGCTCGCAAGGTTGACGCTGTTCAAATACTAGGCGGAGTGGCACAATCCGCGACTCCCGACACACGGTGAGCACCGGAAGGCGCCTTCTGTCGCCATTGAAACATTCACTAACAATGATCTGGTGGCACACCAATTGCTTGTAGGAGCCCAGATCTCTGCCGGCAATGGTTCCGGTCCAAGCTCCAGTGGCTACTATCGACGATGACCAACACCTTTAGATGTAAGGCCCATCTTCGCGCATGTCGTACCGTACGAACGGAGCTCGTCAGCGATCATCACGCGCGGCGGCGTGCAGCCGATCCAAAGAGCTTTGTCACCAGCCACTGCTCAGCGCGGGAGCCTCTTCAGCTTTGGATCAAGACGTTGAGAGCGATGCCATTCTGGCCGACAGCGCCGCCGGAGCCAATGTTCTTCGCGCGCGATCGAAGTAACCGACGTTCAGATGTCATGTCGCCGCGAATGAGACTGCTTCAAGGGATTCCAGTGGGAGATCGCCTTGCCGAGTTAAGGCTCCCACTGGCACACGGTTTCATTGGTCACGCCGGTGCCGCATGTTGGCCGCCGCAATCCGCTAAACTTAACGGTGCCCTAGAACCTGAAGAGACACAGCGAAATCGGCCTTTTGTTTGGCACCCGTTGGACTAGGCCCGTTTTCGTTTTCGTCTCAAAAGTGGAGATGCGATATGATTTCGAATCACCAAGCCGACGTGGTTGGCGATAGCGACAAGCTCATCGAGCAAGCGCTGCGAGCTGCCATGGATACTGCTCTAAGTCCGGCTGCGCCGGCTCACCTGCGTGGAGCGCTGGACGCGGCAGTGTTTCCAGGGGGCTCCCGGATGCGCCCCAAGCTCTGCTTGAAAGTCTCCTATGTGTGCGGCGAAAAAGATCCTGAGCTGGCGACAAGAGCCGCGGCAGCAATTGAATTGCTGCACTGTGCCTCGTTGGTGCATGACGACTTGCCTTGCTTCGATAACGCGGCCCTACGCCGCGGCACACCAACGGTGCACCGGCTTTTCGGAGAGCCTATCGCCGTTTTGACCGGCGATGCCTTGATTGTGATGGCTTTCAAATACCTCAGCTTGCAGGCTGCGCTAACACCTGAGTTGGGCGCGCGCATGATCGAGGTGGTTGCGGAGGCGGTCGGCCCCAGTCACGGACTGATCGCCGGACAGTCGATGGAGGCAATGACGCACGTCCCAATCGACCGCTATCACCATTACAAGACCGGCTCCCTCTTTGTCGCGGCGGCCACTTGCGGTGCCCTGGCAAGTGGTGCAGATCCGGCCCCATGGTCTAAGGTGGGGGAATTGCTCGGGCACGCGTATCAGATCGCCGACGACATCGCAGATACAGTCGGCCGCGCAGAAGTGCTTGGCAAATTGCCTGCCGTGGACACGCAGCTGAATCGACCCAGTATCGTTCGCGGCCAAGGATTGGACAGCGCAGCCGCCAGATTTTATGCGTATCTCGAACAGATAGGTGACACCATTCCTGCCAGCCCTCAAAAACGGTCCTTCGTTGACTGGCTTAATCATGCACTTTGCAAAGGCGTGGCTGGACCGGGAAAAGCCGGTCTGATTCAACAAACGGCGCTGGATTGCGCGCCTTTGTAAGCCCGAGTTACGGTACGCATAACCTAGCCGGCGGCATCATTACCGCTTCATCGTCAACAGCTGCTTCATGAACACTTCGTTCCCTGCATCGAACCGCTGGGCCAAGGTGGATTAGAGGTCTAGCTTTAGCGTTAACGGTTTTTGCAACCAGCTTGGAGGGCCGGCCGACAGAGCGGGCGACGCCGGCATCATCCGACTGGCGGATGCTCGGAGGGCAACAAGTGCGCGGAGGGCAACAAGCGCGCCTGGCGCAACGTCGCCAGATCAGGTGAGCCGGTGCAAAAGCAGGCGACGGCCAACTGGCGGATGACGACCTCGAAATGCGCAACGACCGCTTCGGTCGATACCGTAGCCGCCGGCAGCACGCCGGCTGCCTGCCCGGCAATGTCCGCACCGAGGCGAATGGCCTTGGCCACGTCGACGCCGTCGCGGATCCCGCCGGACGCGATAAGCTTCACCGTTGGCAGTGCCCGACGGACCGCCTGCAAGCTGGCCGGTGTCGGGATCCCCCAATCGGCAAACGCCATCGCCACTGCACGGCCGGCGGCATCGCGGGCGCGCTCGCCCTCCACCGCGGCCCAACTGGTGCCGCCGGCTCCGGCGACATCAATCACCTCAACACCCGCCTCGACGAGCGCGCAGGCCACCGAGGCGGACAGGCCCCACCCGACTTCTTTGGCCACGATCGGCACGCCCACGCTACGCGCGGCGCGAGCCACCTGCGCCAGTACGCCGTGCCAGTCGCGGTCGCCATCCGGCTGTAGCACTTCCTGCAGCGGATTGAGATGGACGATCAGCCCATCAGCCTCCAGCGCATCGACAGCCCGGCGCGCCAGATCAAGGCCGTCGGCCTCGCGCAGTTGCGCAGCGCCGATATTGGCCAGCAAGGGAATGTCAGGCGCCAGGCGGCGTAGGGCGCGCGTCAGCCCCTGGGAATTGCGCGATTGCAGGCTCACGCGCTGCGAACCGACGCACATGGCGATCCCCAAGGCTTGCGCCGCCTCGCTCAGGTGCCGATTGATGGCCTCTGCGCGTGGCATTCCGCCGGTCATGGAACTGATCAGCAGCGGCGCACGCATGGGCTTGCCTAACAGCGATGTGCGCAGTTCGATCTGCGTCAGGTCCAGCTCGGGCAGTGCGCAGTGTTCGAACCGGATTTGCTCCCAGCCGGCAGCGACCGTGGCTGGCGCCGTTCGCCGATCCAGCACGAGGTCCAGATGGTCGTCCTTGCGCCGGGTCAGGGCGTCGTCGCACCCGCTCGCTCGATCCGCCGTATTGGGCGTTGGCGTTGCGTCGGATCGAACCGAGGGCGCCGCGCGCACGCCGCCGCCTCCCGCGCGTTCACGCCGGCGCACGCTGGCCTCCCCCCGCCGCATCGTTGCCGTAGCGGCTGATCGAGGTCTGGTAGTACTTCGCGCGAATGACCGCCATGGCCTCGATTAACGGTCCCCATGGTGCAGGAAAGCGTTCTTTCACCATCACTCGGTGCAGCATGCGCGCATGGCCGACCAGCTCGTCGTTGAGGAAATCCTCCACAGGCATAGCCGGATAACGCTGCAGGAGCAGGATGGCAGCGTTGTCGGCCCCTCCCGCCGCCCTATCCTTGGCGCATCCATGCAGATCGTTCTGCAGGCGCCCTATCGTGGAGATGAGCCGCAGCACCTGGCGAAACGCCGGACGCGCGCGCAGGGTCGCCATGTCCAGCCCCCATAGCAACGACAGGCAACAGAACACGTTCGCGTAGGCGATCGAATCGATGGAGTTGTGCAAGTATTCGGCGTACGACCAGCGTTCAGCCCCCGCCGCCTGCGCGTGTCCGGCGCGCAGCGCCGCGCAGTAGCACCGGGTATCGTTAAGAAGCTCAGTATAGTCGCGCCTATCGTAGGCGAGCGCGGCCAGGGAAGCGCGCAGCACAGCGCAGCCCTCGAAACCGGGGACCGCGCATGGCACGCCCTGCCCCAGCGCCTGCTCCACCGCGGCCAGCTGCTCCGGCGCGATCAGGCCAAGGTCGTTGCAATCGTCGAGCCAAAACAGTAGCGCCAACTCGCGATAAAACGCCACGATCAGCTTTTCGTCCTGCGGATCTCGGCCGGTGCGGGCGCTGATATCGTGCAAGCTCGGTTGGATACACTGCAGGATGTACTGTCCGCCCCTAACTGCTTCTACGGCATGCTCGTCGGCGAATCCGGTCAGGGAACGCCCCCACTCCAGTACTTGCTGCAGCGCGCTTTCGGTCGGGATCATTGCGCTATTCCTCCTGCTACCTCGGTCGGGATGCGCCGCCCCCAACGAAGAGCCAGCCACAAGCCGGCGAGTTCGATCACGCGCACGACCCGGGTCGGGCAATACAATTCCTTGCCGATCCACAGCGGCGTCTGCGGCAATTCATGCGCCTCATGGCGAGCGAGCATCCACTCCAGCGCGTGCGCGACCGCCAGCGCGATGCGGGCGCGCCCTGTCGGCTCTTCGCGCCCATCCATCACGTGCAACGCGAACAGCGCATAGGCGGTTTCCTCAAATGTTGACGCGCGACCCGCGCCCCAGCCGCCGTCGTCGCGCTGCGCCTGCAACAGCGCCGCCAGCGCGCGCTCGTCGCGCCACTGGGGCGCGCCTTGCGCGAGCGCAGCGATTGCATGCGCGGTGGGATACAGCCACGAAACATGCCATTTGTCATTGTCCCATAGACCGTCCGCGTTGCGATTGGCCTCAAGGTAAGCGCTGGTACCGGCGGTGGGCTTTCCCAAAAGTCTGAACGCATGCAGGGCGTGGATGTTGGTCGACACCGAGGCATTGCGCTCGCCGGGGAAGGTAACGAACAGCCCGCCGATTTCGAAGTGGCGCAACGCGTCGGCACCCGGGTTGCGTCCTGCTAGGCGCAGGATGCACAACGCAACAGCAGTGTCGTCCGCATCGGCCGCGAAGTGCAAGGCCGGACCCAGACCGCGCACGCCCAGACAGGCATCGAGCTGCGCGACGATCACGCGCACCGCCTCGGCGAGCGCGGGATGCGAAAACAACCCGGCCAGATGCAGAGTGTACAGCGACCAGCATGGCTCGAACACGTTGATCGGCCAGACGCTGGGAACGACACCTTCGATGCCGCTGCGCGCCGCGCGCGATGCGGCCTGAAGATACCTGTCCGCACGCTCGACCTGTGGCGCGCTCGCCTGTGTGAGGGCGTGCGCACGCCACGCGGCGGTTGCCGCCGGGCTGATGCCGATGCTGCCGTCGTCGTCCAGGCATGCCGTGGTCGGCGACGTCCCCCAGGCTTCCCAGGAGTGCAACAACGGATGGCCGCTCGGCAGCCGTCCCACCGTCCCCAACTTAACCAGGCACGCTTGCCGCAACGGCAACAGCGCCGGGTAGCGCGGAAACACCACGTCGCCCACCAAGGATGTGGCCTCGCCGGAGATCTGCGGCAGGATCAGCTCCGCGCCTACCGGCGCGTCTTCCGGCACCGCATCCGCGTAGGGATCCGGCTGGCGCTCGAGGAACCGCGTTGCAGCCTGAACTGCGTCCGCAGCGCCGGGAAGAGGATCGGCACGCCGCAATGCAAGCAACGCCGCCCACGTGGGTACATGGCGGAACAGTGGGAAGTCAGCACTTCCCCACCCGCCATCGGCCTGTTGCTGCGCCATGAGCCACGCGTATCCGTTCTGCCGACCGGTGACGTTGCCGCTGAACTGCAAAACGCGCGCCGTGTCGTAAACGGACGGACTCACGCTGCCGCCATCGCGCGTCTCGTTCAGCAGGTGGCGCAATTCAGAAAGGATCTGTTCGGACAGCGCACTCATGCGGGATGTTCCCTCTGCAGGCAGTTGACGAGAAGCGCGGCGAAGCGCACCTATGCTGGCGGCGGTCCGCCGGGCAGCGCGGCGGACCGCGGTGGGCAACCGCTCCGATCTGCGCCGTGGAATCGAACACAATGTAGCATCTAGCGGTGCCGCCGGCCGATCGCAGCGGTACGGCGGCGCCTCCGTGCGGACCGGCGCCAATGCGCACAGCGCGTGCTTGAACAGATACCCTTTTGGCCCGCTGCACGGCCTGCGCCAACCGCTCCGCACGCGGGCGCAGCGAGGTGATGGCTTCCTCGGCCTCTGGCCATAGGCCCGGCACTGACTGGGGCGCTGCATGCAGCTTCGTGATCGGCACGCCGGTTGCTTTCTTCTCCGCCGCATGCTTGCCGGGGGCTTGCCCAGCGTCGCGTCATCCGCTGGCATGTCATCCTCGACCACCTACAATACAAGGCCGAAACAGGCGCGATAGCGATCCAGTGCGCGGTACAGCGTAACGCGCGGCATCCTCCGCGACGGCGCATAGCGCGCCCATGCCTATGGACGCGCGCACCGGCAATCCGCCGCACGCCTGCGCGCCCGATCCGCCGAACGGGGAAACGCCAGTTCGGTCGTCGTTTAGCGTGGAACCCTTCTGCATGTTGTTCATCTCCTTCTACCTGACAGAGAATGCCGCGGCGAGCGGCGAGCCGCCGCGGTGCTGCCGGCGTCGCACCGCGCGCGCGCGCCGAGTGCAGCAATGCCGCCCATCGTCTTCGCCGCTGCCTCTTGACACGGGGCAGAGGATCCCAGCTCATGAGAATCCGATGCGGACTGTCATGGACGGATGTGCGGTCGGGTAATAGCGCCGGCCTTTTTCGACGCCGCTCATCAATCGCGGCCGCACCCCGGCCTCCTGCATGGTCAATGCCAAGGCGATGCTGAACTGCACCAGCTCCAGCCATACAAGGTGATAGCCCATGCAGACGTGTGGGCCGGCACCGAACTGCAGCATGTCCACCGGCCGGATCGGCTCCGTGCGTTGCAGCCACCGCCCCAGACGGAACTGATCGGGCGCTTCGTGCAGCAGCGGCGAGGTCGAGAAATGCAGTAGTGGGATGCACAAATGAGTGCCGGCAGGAATGCGCCGCTGGCCGAGTTGTAATTCCTGCATCGCGCGACGCGGTACGAGCGAGGAAGCCGGATGCATTCGTAGCGTCTCCCGAAACAGCGCCTCTGCGACCGGACATTGCGCCAGGTCCTCGTGCCCGGTCGGCACCGCGCCCACGCGTTGCGCCTCTTCGACCAGGGCGTCCCACAGCTCTGGATGCTGCGCCAGCTCGATCACCATCCAGGCTATCGTCGAGGCGGAGGTCTCGTGGCCGGCAAGCAGCAGCAAGCGGATATTGGCGACCAGGACGTCATCGGAGAGCGCGCCATCGCTGCAATCGAAGGCGCTCACCATGTCGTTGATCAACCCGGTGCGCGCGGCGCGCGCGCGCGCGTCCCGGATGAACTGGCGCGACTGCGCGTCGATCCAATCGCGGGCGGCGCGGCCGCGTCGCAAGGGCATCCCCGGCAGGTTGATCGGGGGCGCGACCATCAATTGTAGCAGTTGCCGGTACTTGCGATGCCACTCCGACAGGTCTTGAGCGGGGATGCCCATGAGACTGAAGGTGAGTTTGAGCATCAGGTTGCGGGTGTCTGGCAGGATAGCGACTTCACCGCGGTCGCGCCACGCCTTGACCTGAGCCCTAATAATTGGTTCGAACAGCTCGCCAATGCCGGCCTCGGTCAGACCCCTCGGCAGAAACGCCGCTTTTATCCCATCGCGCGCCTGCCGGTGCGCGCTACCGTCCAAAGTGACCAACGTTCCGCCAAGGATGTCGGGCGCCATCTCTTCGATCAGTGCCGAGGACACTTCCTTGTGCCGGAGCAATGCGAGCGCATCTGGATCCAGGCATGTCATCAGGTGTCCGGCCGGGCCGAAGTCCAGCCAGAAGTGGCTGCCTAGGGTCCTTTCCGCGCGCCGCAGCAGGCGCGGCAGATCGCAGACCATGGCGGGGAGATGCCCGACCAGGGGGAAAGCGCCAGGCATGACCGGGATGTCGTCCCGTAGCCGGCGCCAGCGGTTCAGCGGGTTGAGCAGCATGTCCATCACCAATGCGACGCTGCGGTTGCTTCGGCGGCGTCACCGGCCGGCCGAGCCGCGCTGTTGCCACCGTCGGCGTAGGTTGGAACATGCGCCAACATGCCGCCGTCGATGCACACCACCTGGCCGGTGATGAACGCAGCCTCCTCCGAGAGCAGGAACGCGACCAGCGCGGCTACGTCCTCGGGGCGGCCGACGTGCGGCAGGAGCTGGTGCCGGTGTAGATGCCGTTGCATGCACTCGTCCAGCTTGGCGAAGAGACGTTCAGTCATGACAAGACCTGGCGCAACCGCGTTGCAGCGGATCTTCGCGTGTCCGTATTGGGTGGCAAGCGAGGCCGACAGCATGTTCATTGCGGCCTTCGACGCGGCGTATGACGTCAGTGCGGTGTCGCCGCTGAGCCCTTGGCACGATGACATGTTCACGATCGCGCCACCACCACGGCCGATCATTTGTGGGATGGCCTGCCGGCAGCAAAGGAGCGTGCCGCGCAAATTGGTCGCCATGGTCTGGTCCCAGACCGCCACGTCCAGGTCGAGGATCGCGCGGTCGTGCGGAGTCAAATGCATGGCGCTCGCATTGTTCACAAGCACGTCGACCCCACCGAAGCGCCGCTTCGCCGTTTTGAACAGCTCTGCCACCGCCTGCGCATCTGCGATGTCCATGGCCACGGCCAGCGCTTGGCCCGCTTCGGCTGCGATCTGTGCGGTGCAGGCGATGGCAGCGGGGCCATCAATGTCGGCCACCACCACTCTGCCGCCCTCGCGCGCGATGGCGAGGGCGCATGCCTTGCCGATCCCGGCGCCGGCGCCGGTCACCACGGCCACCTTGCCTTTAAATCGTTCCATCATGTTCTCCTGGATTGCGTAGGTCTTTCGCTGCATGTCGCTCAGCGTCTGCCGGAGAGGGCGTAGGGCCGGGGTTGGTGCAATGGTCATCGCCGGCTTCGCTTTCGATCACCCGAATGGCCGCGACCGGGCACTGGCTGGCTGCTAGGCGCACGGCGGCGTGCAGCGCCTGCGGGACCGTCGCCATGCACACTTCCGCCACGCCGTCCGGCTCGCGCTGACGAAAGGTGCCCGGCAGCGTCAACACGCACTGACCAGTGGTTCCGCACAGGTCCTGGTCGACCACGACGCGAACCTCAGCCGCCGCCTGCGCGTGCAGCCGCACCGGCAGCGCGCGGAACGTCCTAAGGAACGCTGAGGGCTCCCGGGTCGGCTGCTCGGCCAAGGCCAACGTGGGGAAGCGAGCCTGGATCTGCGGCAGGCTCTCGGCCAGTTGCACCCTGGCGAGTTGAGCACCTAGGCAGAAGTGGATGCCGTGGCCGAAGCTCAGCATAATCTTTCCGTCGCTCGACATGCCAGGCCTGGTGCCGTAGAACCGCACCGGATCGAAGCGGTCGGGATCAGCGAAAGCGTCCGGGTCGCGATTGCCGGCCGCGATCAGCACGCGCACGTCCGCGTCCTTCGGGATCACCACGCCATGCAGTTCGATGTCGCGCTGGGCGATACGCGGAATGGAGCTGAACATGGCCGGCGCCTCGCAGCGCAGTACTTCTTCTACAAATGCCTCCACCCCTGCGGCGTCTCCCTGCAGCCAGTGCCGCTCCTCGGGGTAGGCCAGCATCGCCAGCACCGCATGGTCGATAGTCGCAGCAGTGGTGGCGAAGCCGCCCAGCAACATGCCCCACAGCATGCTGATCAACTCCGCGTCCGAGAGCGTATCGGCGTCGTCGGTGTGTGCGCCGACCAGTGTCGACACGATGTCGCGGCGGGGATCGGCGCGCTTGCGCAGTATGAGGTCGCCGAAATAGGCCTTCACCCTGGCGCTGGCCACGTCCGCCGCGGCGAGCTGTGGATCGCTGGCGTGCGGGCTCAGGCCTTCTAGAATGGCGCTGACGATCGCTGAGAGCTCGAAAACGTCGTCTTGGGGCATGCCGAACAATTCAGCGAAGACAAGCATGGGCAAGGCCAGTGCGAATTCCCGATGCAGGTCCACCGCCTCTCCTCGCTCCAGTGCGGGCGCCATGCCATCCAGGCGAGCTGCGACGATGCGCGCGATGCTCGGCCGCAGGTTGTCGATCTGGCCCACGGTGAAATCGCGCGAAATCAGCCGGCGCAGACGCGTATGCGTCGGTGGTTCCTTCATGGCTAGCGTAGACGCCAGCAGATTGAGCGACAGGCTGCTCGCCGCACGCGGGAAATAGCGCGCCAGTTCGGATGGCGCCGGCCCCCGAAACGCATCGCCCGTAGCCTTGAACGCCCAGTAGATGTCGGCGTGGCGGCTCAACAGAAAGAGGCCCGACGCCGCGCGGTGCACCGGATCGTGCTCTCGCAACCACCGCATGAACGGGTACGGGTCTTGGATGCATGCTGGCGACGCCAGCTCGGCGAAGGCGTCGTGGCATGCTGCCGTGGTGTCTTGCACGTCCATCTTGATTACCTGTCGAGTGGCTGATCTGACCGGTGCGCGCCAGGCGCCGCCAAATGAGAAGATTGCGATGCCGGGGGGCGTCCGCACCAGAGCACCGGCATCTCCTCGAACCCGCCGGTGATGATCTCCTTGCGCAACTTCAGTTCTTCGGGCGCCACGGCCAGGCGCAACGCGGGAAAGCGCTGGAAGATCGAACCGAATATGGCCTTCAGTTCCAGCCTCGCCAGCGCCGCCCCGATGCAATTGTGCTGCCCGTAGGAGAACGCCAGGTGGGGATTTGCGTCGCGTCCGATGTCGAAGACTTCCGGGTCTTTGAAATGGCACGGATCAAACGAGGTCGCCGGCAGGCCGACCAGTACTTTGCTCTCCGCGGGTATATGCACGCCCGCGATGGTAACGTCGGTCCGGGGATAGCGCATGATGCCGTCCCACCCCGCGCCAGGCGAATACATGCGCAGTATTTCTTCCACCGCCTTGTCAACCAGGGAAGGATCGCGGACCAGGCGTTCGCGCTGTTGCGGATGGCGAAACATGGCCAGCAGGCCGAATTCGATCTGCGCGACGGTGCTCTCGTGCCCCGCCACCAGCACGCCCGCCGCGAGGCCGATCGCCTCTTCCTCGGTCGCTTTGCCCTGGTCGACCGCGGCTAGCAGATCCGTCAGCAGGTTATCGCCCGGATCCTGTCGCTTGCCCCGTATTTTGCCGTGGATGTAGGCGCGGAGCTCTTCCCAGGCCAGGCCGGACGCGCTGCGCGGGCCGCTTTCATGCTGGTGCGTCATCACCTCGTCGGAGAGCCCTGCGAAAAAGGCGTGTTCCTCGAAGGGCACGCCCATCAGCGCGCTGATTACCTTGGCCGGAAGCGGAAAGGAGAGATGGCGTCGCAAGTCTGCGGGCTGGGGCTGAACCGCCAGCGTATCGAACAACTGCACGGTGATCGCCTCGACCTGCTGCGTAAGCAGCTTCACCCTGCTGTTGCTGAAGGCCGGCGCCACGATCGTGCGTAACCGAGCATGCTCGTCCCCTTCGTGCGAGACCAGCCATCCCGGCGAACCGAGAATGACCGAATCGGGGGTGAAATCCGCCGGAGGCATTCCCGCGGGCAGGAATGCCGCGTCAGACAGCACCGCCTTGGCCTCGTCATAGCCTGTCACCCACCAGCATTCGTGCCCGGACGGAAGGCGCACGCGGTGGATCGGACCTTTGGCGCGTAGCGCTAACATCTCGGGCGAGGGCTCGATGTGATCGACCCGCCACATCGGCAGCGTCGGCAAGGATTGTTCGGACATGGTGACGCTTCACTCTTTAAGCCCGGAAGGGGCGGAAGATGATGGGCAGACTGCGGGCAGCAAATGAGTTAAGGCAACGTGTAGACCACGCCCTCTGCGGCGATTGCCAGCGCCAGATCCTCCGGCCGCACGAACGGCGGGGGGAAGACACTTCCCAATTCCAGGCGCGCCAGCGCAGCGCCCAGGCACAGATGCGGCCCCTGGCCGAGCGGCAGGTGCGGGTTTTGCAGCCGGTTGAAATCGAACATGTCGGTATCGCCATAGGTCGGCCGACCGTAGGAATTGGCGCAGCAGGTTCGACCGCACCCGCCCACCGACCCGTCCGCAAACAGAACTTCCAGTCCAGTCCCACACCCCCGGCTTCCCGCCTGGCTCAAGGTCTGCCGCTTTGGCTGTACCGCTCGCGACGTGGGCGATTGTTGTGGGTCGCAAACGAAGAACTCTAGATCGCATCTAACACTCCTCACATTTTCCCGGCACACACAACCGAGCCACTATCATTGCCCAGCAAACCATCGGAACTCACGAGACGCGAACAGCGATGCGCCGCCCGAAGACCATCGCGCTGCGATTGGCGACATACCGTGACCAGAGCAAACCGCGTGCCGAAGTGAATTCGTGGGTTCAGCAGGCATTTCGTAGCAGCGCGTAGTGTCAAGCTCCCGCCATTCAGTCTCAATGCCGACAACCGCGGAGTACATGTCTGACAAAAGACTGCTCTAAGCCGGTCTGCGTCCGATAGTCGGCGACCTGCATGGGATGCCCTCGCGGCGGGCTTTCGTGCAACAATCCGCGCCATCTTCGACGTCGAAGTTGCCCCGCCAGTTTTCGTCCGATGGGCGGGAACGTCGTCGACTGCGCCGAGGCCGCCGCGTTAAAAGCGCCGGCTCTGGGCAAATCAGACTGGACCCGCCTCGACCCTCCGGTAGTAAAGTTTGCGGAGCTTATTTCCGCCAAATGCAAGTTCTGAGCTTGTAGTCATCTCGTTGACGTTGTTCTTAATGTTTCCACCCCCGCGCTTACCGAGACGGTCGAGCTTCTCGATCGGCGTAGGTAGAAAAGGCAACGGGAAACGCTCAAATTTCGAAGCATGTTCTCTTCCGGAAACATGTCATCTAATCAGGAGCGGCGGTCGGCAACAGTCGCCTGAGTCGGAGGTGCTTTCTAAACCAGACGATGCCCAATCCAGAAGCCTCCTGCCGAAGATGAAGCAATCGGGAGACCAATGCAGCATCTCATGGACCGCCGCACCGTGGTGAAGAAAGCGGTCCTCGGTTGCTGGAGGTTGTTGAGTAGTTCCATGACATCGAATTGAGCTTTAGCCTGATGAATTGGGTCAATACCTACACCGCTAACTAAGGGGTGCGCCGTTTACGCCTTAGGTCAAGCTGGGGGACGTTGGACTGCTCTGACCTGCCCCTGCGAATTTCCTCCAGAATTGATTAGAGTCCGGCCCATCAAAGGACGGACGAATGAAGAAGCAGAGATTTACCGAAGAGCAGATAATTGCGGTGCTGAAGGAGCAGGAGGCTGGTGCGAAGGCGGCCGACCTTTGCCGCAAGCACGGATTTCAGAAGCGACGTTTTACAACTGGAAAGCCAAATACGGCGGCCTGGAAGTCTCCGAGGCCAAGCGGCTGAAGGCGCTTGAAGATGAGAATGCCAGGCTGAAGAAGCTGCTCGCCGAGCAGATGTTGGACGCAGCAGCACTCCGCGAGCTTCTTTCAAAAAAATGGTAGGGCCTGTCGCGAAGCGTGACGCCGTCACGCATCTGAAGACCGTCATGGGTCTTTCGGAACGGCGGGCCTGCCAGATCATATCCGCCGACCGCAAGACGATCCGCTATCAGTCGAACCGACCGCCGGAAACCGAGTTGCGAGCGAAGCTGCGCGACCTCGCCAATGAGCGGCGGCGTTTCGGCTACCGGCGACTGTTCGTCCTGCTTCGGCGGGAGGGAGAACCGTCCGGGGTCAATCGCATCTATCGCCTTTATCGGGAGGAGGGTCTCTCTGTCCGCAAGCGCAAAGCCAGACGCCGTGCTGTCCGCACGCGTGCTCCGATTTCTGGTCGAAGCTAAGGCCAATGCCCGATGGTCGCTAGACTTCGTGCACGACCAGTTCGCTTGCGGAAGGAGGTTTCGCGTGCTCAACATCGTCGATGACGTAACGCGCGAATGCCTGGCGGCGATCCCGGACACGTCGATCTCCGGCCGCCGTGTCGCCAGAGAACTGACGACGCTGATCGAACGACGCGGCAAGCCGGGGATGATCGTCTCCGACAACGGCACTGAACTCACCTCGAATGCGATCCTCGCGTGGTCGAAGGATCACAAAGTCGACTGGCACTACATCGCGCCGGGAAAGCCGATGCAGAACGGCTATGCCGAGAGCTTCAATGGTCGGATGCGCGACGAACTGCTCAACGAAAGCCTGTTCTTTGGCCTCAATCATGCCCGAAGCGCCATTGCCGAATGGGCGGACGATCACAATAATTTCCGGCCGCACTAATCGCTCGGATATCAGACCCCGGCAGATTATGCCGGGACCATCGCCGCAACCGGCTCCAACGCTGCGCAAGATGAAGGCTTCGCGTTTCCGCCGGTTGCTCACACCGCGCCACTTGGCGTATTCAAAACCGCCGAGGCTCTAATCGCCGCCGGATGAAAATTCAGTGGCAGGTCAGCTCAGTTTCATCGCGATCATGTTTTTGTGGCTGGTTTGCCTGCCGAGTTCCTGAATGTATCGACCTGTCGCTCTCGCGCGTGGGCCGGAAGGACATAAATAGCAGGCTCAAGAAATAAACGACCTGAAGGAAAACCGAAGCCGCTAGTGTTACGGCGAACGCTTTGAAGATGGAAAGCGACGCGGCGTAGGCCGAAACAGCGCTGGTGCACGTGACCAGTAGCAGGATGCAAAAAAAAGTTCTAAAGGACAAGGCCTTGCTCCCGTTCGTTCGTCCAATACTTGAACTGCGTCGACGCTGACGTTTCGCCCGATTCGTCCACGCTATGAACGTGCATGACTTCGCCGTGAGTGCCATAGGTTGCCAAAAGTTGGGTCAGCGCGAATACGCCAAAGTGACGACTTCTTCTTTCGCGGCTTCCGACTCGGCAAATCCTGTTCGCCAGACTCCGAAGGCCGCCGCCATAGCGAGCAACAAGGCGGCGCCAGTATCTCTCCGGGATACGCAATAAAATCTGCCGCTTCCTATCTATTGCATTTTTGTACGTTCTCCGCTGAGGTCGCGATCGGCTTGTTTGGTGAGACACCTTGGTCATGCACCAAGGTCGCTAATCAGGCAAAATAGATTGATTGGATGCCATCATCCGCGTTTTGAATAACGCTAAAAACGCGGCACCGAAAACGCCTGGGGACCGAGCGCGAACTCGCGACCGCGGCTTTCAGCACACTTTAAGTCAGCCAACAGTGAGCGCGGCTGTTGCCCCGGTTGCGCTAGCCAAATGTCGTGATGCTCGGATGGACTCGCCGATTGCAAATTTTCTTTCTGCTTTATACGTCGTAAGGGGTGCCTTGATAGAAGCTCCACTCGTTAGCTTCGAGTTCAGGCTCTCGCGTCTGCAGCATGGGAAATGATTTCTAATTCTGCCGGGTATTCGTACAACGTACAGATCTCGTCAAACTTGGAACACGCACCCGTTCGCATAGTTTGCCCAAGGTCGGGATCCCGTTCCGCAAATTTGGGACAAATTCGAGCCATACGTGCGGCGACGCCGATGGCCGCCGCGTTCGATTGCTGAACCCGCTTAGTCGACTCGCGGCTGCCGGTATGGTCTAACATCGTCGCGTTCATGTTTGGCCCGGAGTTGGTATGGGGGCTGGCCGGAATAAAAACACGCCCATTAAAATATCTCAATAGAATCAACTGGCTGGGCGACATCGGAGCGACGCGTCCGGAGCCTGGCTTGAATTGAACCGAACCGAATTGGCGCAGGACCATTTACACAGCACGCTGAAATCTGCATATTGCCGCGCGTTGTCGCTATCCCAAGTTGATGCACGAGTCGCTTTCGCTCCCGTCAAAAGCAGCTGGGCACGAGCTCTTTTCAAGAATTTAGAAGGCAAGGATATGGAAAATTTTGTGTATCTGTTGGAGCCAGAAAGTGCGATCTTTCGCGCCGCTGAGCTCCCTGATCGCAACAGCATTGCATCGATCGCCGGTTTAATTGGCAGTGATCTTATTCAGATGATCCGCTTCGACGACATGCACTCGCTATTTGTTGGCGAAGAAGCTTTGCGAGTTGGGTTAACCGCCTTTACGATCTTTGACGGGTACCCGATCCCTCTTGCCGGGCAGATAGCGCTTTTGGGAGGCGATGGTAGTAAACCTTATCGTTCGCCGTCAATAACGATGACGGAAGCCGCGCGACGTTTTGAATGTTGCCGGCCGGTGCTTGATCCTGTGTTTGTTCCGATGGACCGAGTGGCGAACAAGGGCCTCATCGTTGCGGGCGCACTGGAAGGCCTGCAAGTGCGTATTGATCGCCGCTCCCCGGTGCTCCTATGAGCGCAATGACGAATGATAGGATCCAGGAGAATGAACTCTATCGCGCCGATTCGCTGAGAGTCCGCGAGCGTGGCGACATGGGCTCGAGAAACGGAAAGCTGACGCCTCAAAGCGGCGTTTACTACGTTGCCGAAGGCCTCCCGTTCAACTGGACAAAGGTCAACACTGAAGGTCGGAAGACGTTCAGTGCCGGTCTCCAACTACTCTGAGGACTATCGAAGAGACATATGATAACTCTATCGGCGGCTAACACGTCGTTGCGCAGCAATTGATCTTTGATCTTCCCTCAGATTGCTACACTCAGACTGCTCGATCGGCGCCGCAGATTGAAAGCCTGCGTTTGTCCGTTTGGCGATAACTGGGAGGCGGGATCGCCTCCCCGCTGCACGGGCGATCGAGTGATTGAAAAGCCGGCTTCAACTGTCACTTGCTCAAGCTGGCACAACCTTTGAATGCTCGCCTTGCGGGGATCAAAGCAGCCAACTGAATTCGATTATTGGAGAAAGCGACGAAGCGCATGCCAAATGTGCATCACATCGGGGTCTCGACGGTGGCGGTGCCAGCTGCGGACGCCGCACGTCAAACCGGCATAGCCGTCGACCACTGCGACGATTGCCAAACACGCTATTTCAGCCGACCATGCCAGATGGGTCTCAAGTTATATTTTGATGACTATGTGCTCTTCCGCGTTTTTTCGCGCGCACTTGAAGAAATTGAGATGGGGATTGCCACCGCGACCGAGGCAACCGGCCTTTCGCTTAGGGAGCTGCGGGATATACCAGCCCGCAGTTTCCCGGCAAGGCTTATCCGCGCTTTTGCCCTGCAAGAGGCGAGTGATTGCGTGCCTGATGCGGAGGAGCAACTGTTGCGCGATATGCTCCTAGGGCATGTGCGGCCAGGCGACCCTGAGGGCGTGCGTTTTGCTAAGATCATTGCGCGACGTTCCATGCGCGAAGACCACCTCTGGCGGGATCTCGGCTTGCTTGACAAAGCCGAACTTAGGAGATTGCTGTTCGCGCATTTTCCGGCGCTGGTGGCAGGCAACACCAACAACATGAGGTGGAAGAAGTATTTTTACCGCAAGATTTGCGAAGCTGAAGGCTTTTCCCTTTGTAGCGCTCCCAGCTGCAAGGAATGCGGCGATTTTAATGAATGCTTTCTCCCTGAGGAAAGCGGAAGTCTTTCTGGAGCGGCAGAGTTCGTCGGGCGCGAGATCTTGAAAACGTGAAGGCCACAGATGCAACTTGGCGGGCTTGTCCGGCGACGTTGAACCGATACGGGGGATTATTGCTCCCGATATTACGACTGTGCGGGCACGCGCAAATGCCACTTTCCTAAAGATGAGCGGTGATGTCGTCGTCGGATAATGATCATCGGTCAATTCTGATAGCACCTACTAAAATTGCCTTAAGCTCTTCGCCGTATTCGACTACGCGATCCACAATTTGTCGGAGCTGAGCGTATGGCCGGAAAAAAGCGTCCGCGACTAGCGCTTTAACTTGATAGCTTGCTCACGATCTTTGCTGTAGCCTTCGAGCATTTCCTCAGAATCTGGCCCGCTGACGATCGAAACCGGCTCCGTTGTCAATCTCAGCCAATGGCGAAACAATCCGGGCCTGCAAGACTGCAGCTGCCAAGCTGTCGGCATTCCCCCTATTTGTTCATGGAGACAGCATAACAGCGAGTTTGTTGTAAGCGACAATCTCTACTGTGCCTTCATATGCGTTCTGCTGATCATCCGGCCTTGATTCGACGCGTGGTGCGAAGCCGATCGGCCGTCAAGACGGTACCGATCTGCTTGGCTCTACGACTTGCCACACTACTTCTGTCCCTCGCCTGAGATGTAAGGATACGGACGAGATTTGTTGATCTTTGACGCAAGCGATTTCCAACCGACAAGACCTCGCAGCCGCTTCGTCCAGTTTGGCGGTTTCGAGACAAGAGTTTGTCGATCCCGCCTTCGAAAGTTCGGAACTAAATAGCTGAAGATCAGCAAAACAGCTGTTTTATATGCTGCTGCCCACATGGCACGGGTTTTGAAGATTGCCATGCGAGGCGGCGCGAGCTGCCTGCCTTTTACTCAGCGA
>NZ_LODW01000079.1 GCF_002914525.1 Rhizobium hidalgonense
ATTCGTCGGGAGCAATTTAGATGAGGCAATAACCCATTCTCAGGGAGCAGTTCAGGCGAGGCAATGCGCATTCGGCGTCACAACTGCAGCCCGCGAGGCCGGAGCAATCGAAGGGTCCATTTGAGTTTTCCTTGTGAGAAGCAGGCGGGCGCGCAGTCAGCGCCAGGTCTCTTGCAACCGACGGTGACTTTTCTAGTTCAAGGCGCGGACAACTAACCTTGGAGGATGAGATGAGGCTGGTGCCATTCCATTACGCGGGCACTAACAACCCGATAATCTACATCAATCCGGAGCATGTGGTCGCGGTCAGGGCATTCACCAGCAGCACACACATCTATGTCAGCGTGCTGGGTAAAGATGCCAGCCCGAGTTATTATCCCGTCAGAGAGTCGATTGAAGAAGTCGTTAAGCAACTCACTGGAGCATAAAACCAGCAGCCTACCAACCACAACCGGTGACTATCACTGTCACTGACAGATCAAAGGAGCCTTTGATGACGACGGACAAGCGAACGGACCTTCACCGGGCAAAGGTCGGCGTATCTATCCTCGCGACCTGCATTGTGCAGACGATGAACGAGAGCGATCCAACCTTTACCGACAGGTTCCTTCAGCGGTTGAGTGCAGCCTACTCCGATCTGAAGGACAATACCGATGGCGATGTGATGGAGCAGTTAGAGCTTCTTTCCTGGACACGCAGCCTTCTTACCGGCTTTGACCACATACATGGCCAGGGGAAACCTTTCCTCGCAGATTAGGTGTCATGTTGGAAGTGTCAGGAAGGAAAGCTCAGCTGGCTTGCAGATGATGACGTCAAGCATCTCGCGTCTCGCAAATCACCACTATAGCTAACCTATACCCGCTTCGTTATAACCGCGCAAGAGGAGGTCAGGCGCTCTTGCGTTGCGTTCCACGGTTTTCATAGCCCCAGCTGCGGGCAAGCTCGTCGAGCCCGTCCTTTAGATAATCTGTAAGCGTCGTGCGCTCTCGGTGGCTGGTTGCCAGCTCCTGAATCGCATACCCTTCCCCGGCGATCTTGCTCATAATGCCATAGGCTCGGTTGCCAAGGGCTTCGCGGGCCATCTTTAATTCGAGGCCGGCGCGGATCTGCCGTTCTGTAAGAGGCTCGCGTGGACCGCCACCATCGACAGGCTCGCGGCTGTAGTCGAACGATCCAGCACCAGCACCACCCATGGCCTCCCACAACGAGCGGAAGCGATCAGCCGCCCTCACCTGTGCCTCATTGATATGCCCGCGAGCTGCAAGCGTGGCGATGGCACTTTCCTTGATGTTGACCTGGGCCTTGATCTTGACCGGGTTTGTTTCGGCCGCATCGTGAGCTCGGGAATGGAAAGGATTGTCGACGTACACATTCGCCAACGTGGTCTTCGGGCGCCACACCAGTTCGACCTTTTGCTTTCTCTTACCGGCCATTAGTACTCCTTCCCCTGATAGGCATTGGATCTTGGTTGTCTTGGCGGCTGGTATTCCTGCTCGCCACGGGCCGATTTCCACAGCGGGGCGAGACCGTTCAAAGATTGATATCCTTCGATCTCAGGCAGGTATTGCAGCGTCACGTCGCCTTTGCGACCCGACCAGGAGAAGCGGGCCTTTTTGACCCAAACGACCGTTTCGTTCAGCTCCGGATCGGGGACATCGATCACAACACCATGATCAGGCTTGTTGTACCAGGCTGCCGACCCCTCGATGTCGTACATAGTCGGCGTTCTGGCCTCGCCGCCCTTGCCGAGATCCTTTGTCGGATGTGCTACGACGATCGCCAAGACTTCGTGCCGGAGGGCAAACTTTCGAATTTGCCGCAGAGCCCGGTTGATGTATTGCGTTTCGCTTTCGTTGCGCGGCCGGTAGTGCTCAACCTCGTTCCAGGGATCGATGACCAGAACCTTGATCGCGTGGCGAATGACTGCGTCCGCGGCGCGATCGAGCAGCCATTCAAGCGTCATGTCGTCGTCGGTCTCGGCAGTTGGATCTGCATCGATGAAAACGAAATGCTTCTGAATGAAGACATCCGCATCTGCGACGAGATCCCGCGTCCATTGCTTCGTTTCGGTCCCCGTAGCTGCCAGCCTGAGCTTGAAGCGAAGAGCCGGCACCGTCGGTATTTCGAACGAGGCGACTCCGACGCGCCAACCGTGGGCTCGGGCGAGGTTCACGCAAAGATTCATGGTCCAAGTTGACTTCCCGTGCCCCGGAATCCCGGTCACCACGAGCAGTTCGCCGAGCCAGAGCTGAAGGTAGGGATCAAGGTCGGGCCAGCCCGTCGAGTAGGTTTTCGGCTCGTCGAGCTCCGGATAATCGGAGAGCAGATATACGCCCCTCACCGGATAGGGCTTAGCCTCGGCAATCACGCGTACGACGGCATCGGCGCCGTGCCGCATCCTGACATCGTTCAGATCCTTGCAGCCCTCGGGATAAGTGACGAAAGCGCAGCGTGCCGCACCTAGGCGGCGAACCAGTTCTGCTGCCAACCGTCGGCCGGGTGGATCGTTGTCGACGGCGAGGATAAAGCGCTTTATCCGCTTGATGCGATGGCGGTTGTTGAAGACGAACTCGAATTTTCCGTGGCTGTCGTCATCCGGAACGGCATCTTCGAGCTGATCTGGATCTTCGCCCTCCCGCACGGGCGGCGCGCCGTCCGGGACGCTGACGGTGGTATGGAACCCGCAGTCGATCGCGGTGAGGCCATCAATCTCACCCTCCGTGATGATCAGGGCCTTATGGCCGTCCTCGAGCGCTGGATCATCCATGCAGTCGGCGTTCCAGAACGTTTTCCGGCCGCCCTTGCGCTGCCAGAATTTCTTGCCTGGCGCCCGGTACTTTTCGCCGACTGGCCGGCCGCCATCAATGAACGGGAAGACGACGATGTTCCCTGACGGGTCCGGCTCGACGGTGATTTGACCATCAGTGCCGGTAACGGCCCTACCCGTATAGGCTCCGGAAAGTACGGCGACCTGTGGGTCGATCTGTCGGTTTTGGAATGCCAGTGCGCCCGCCGGGCCGAGAGTGTTGGTCAAAGAAATCGCCTCCATGGAAGCCGCAATGGTGACAGTTGAACTGGACGCCTTCAGCATCGACCCGGACCGACAGACAAGGCTCACGCTTGTTGCGCCGGTTCGACGAGCATTTCGGGCAGGTGGTTTTCTGGTTGCCGGCGCCAATGCGCTTGAGCCGGATTCCATGTTCGCGGAGGATCTGATCGATCGTTTTCATATTCGGGGATCGGGCCGGCGGCCGCCTCCTCGGTCGCGAACCGCTGCGGCAGTGCTGACGCGGTCGACCGCCGCTCGTTCTTTTTTCGCCAAAGCCCCGCTGACGGCAGCAAACCATCGTTTGCCCTTGCTGCCCGCCCATTCGTCCAGTGCCAAAAGCTCCGCCTCGAGGGAAATATGCGGGAATGCCTTCCGCCACTGCTGCAGGTGAGCTGGTGACAACCGGATCGTCTGCGCTTCGAAGGCAAAAACCTGAGAAATCGAAGGGGCGGCGGCAACAACATCGTCAGATGTTGTATTATCTTCTATTCCCTTCTCTTCCCTTCCCTTCCCTTCGTGCTCTGTTACAGAGTCAGTGACATTCTCTGTCACAGCGTCTGTCACAGCGTCTGTCACAGCGTCCGTCACAGTGTCTGTCACACAAGACTGGCGTTTGGATTCGCGCGCCTCCCGAGCTGCTACAGTGCGGAATTTGTTCACCCGAAGCTTCCCGACGGCATCTGTCGCAATCTCTGTGACTGTGCTGTGCCACACGCGTCCGTCGCGGCGATCCCAGCCCCTCAGGATGTCGTCCTTCAGCTCTTCCCACTTCTCAGGCGAGCACATGGCGGCATCGGCCAAAACGTCGTCATCGTCCTCAATGCTGCCGGCAGGTATCTCGTGCCAGGCACGCATCCAGAGGTTCACCATGTAGAATGCTATCTCAGGATTTCGCTTGCAGCGAAGCCATGCCTTCGACTTGCGAAGGCGCTCGATCTGCAACGGCATGTATGGCAGCCGTTGCACGTCAAGATTTTCGTTCATCGTGGCGCGATCCCTCGATGCTACGGACCTTGCTACCTGGAAAAGTCACGACCTTTCTAAGTGGCGTTAGATCGGTTGGCGTCGTATCGCCTGCGAACAGAGCAAAGAATGTGCACCAAGCTAACGCCGCGGTGCGCCCATCCTGAAACTCAAGGGTTGAGTCCGCCCTGGCTTTGGCGGCCTTATAGGCTTCCCAAGCTTCGTTTTGTTCTTCAAACGAGGAAACCATCGGTTCAGCCATTGACCGAATTCCGCGCCACCTTGGCGGCCTCGATGGTCTTCTGGATGTCCGACAGAGACCAGCGCGAAAGCGTGCCGATCTTGAGGGGTTTCGGTACTGTGCCATCCGCAATGCGACGGTAAAAGGTGGCAGCGCTCACCCTCAGAAGCGCAGCCGCTTCTCTCTTCGAAAGTAAAGGATCATTGATTTGCATGTGGTCAACCCGTTTCCGTTTGAGACTGGTTGACCTTGTCTACTCCTGCGATCTTTCACAATCGAAAGAAGGCCCATAATGCAGCTACTTAGTCCGATACTCGGCTAGTCCTGCTAGGAATATTAGGCAAAATCTATGCAGAGTTTTGGGCAATATTATTGGGCTTTTTTGATGTCGCCGCGTCGTCTATCTGCATAAGATATCGTTGGATCGTGCTGCGCTTTATGTCTTCGCGGAAGGCAGTCTTAACGAAGTCAGCAACTTCCTGAATCAGTGCCTCTCGCTTCGCGGGGACATCCCCCTTCCTTATCCTCTCGCCGAAGTAATTTTGAACAACCGACTTTATCGCGCCATCGCCTTTCAACGGTCTTCCCGGTGATCGACCCTCTGCGCGAATAGCCTTTTCACCGGTGTTTTCATTGGCAAAAAGTGCAACCCCTGGGAAGATTTTGACCATCTCTACCAGGACCGGCTTACAAATCGGCTCGGGGAACAATCGCAGCACATCGCCTGTGTAGACTTGAACGGCCTTCATAGTGTCTCGGCCGTGCTTCAGTGTACTTTCTTCCCAGTTGAAATTTCTCAGGGACCATTTCGATTTTTCGATGGTAACAAATTCTCCCTCGTCGGGAACATCGTCCTTGTCTTCATGGATTTCATTTCGACTCCCTTCTTCATACTGGCGCCAACCAATAGCTGTTAGCTGGCCGGATGAGAGAGCTTGGAATAAATACGCTCTTGCGTTATCCACCGCCGTACTGGTTTGGTCCTCAACACTTCTTCGCCACTCCCATTCAGCGGTTTCACGCTTCAAGTCCGCAATTTTGCCCTGGACATACCGCACCTCATCTTGATCGCCATCGCTGATCCTCTCCGCGAGGATCTGTTCCCATCTGCCGACCTGATCTGTGTAGTCGCCGCCGGGAGCCTGCAAGTATCGCTCATAATCAACTTCTATTCCCAGCGATCGGAATTCGAGTTCGGTGTAACCAGTATCGAATTCCCAGACGGCACCGTTAAAGCGCGCGTCAGAATCCTTTCTCCGATCAACATCCCGATTTTCATCAATGCTCTCCTCAACATTCATCAAGACTTCGGGGATTCTGCCGAAGCTCAGCCAGTAGGCGACCTCTTGGATGTAGCAAGTCTCGGGCCACTCGGCGTGCTTAAACATTTAGAATTGCTCCATTTGTCACGTGTTTTGCCCATCGCTCCAGCAAATTGCGGCGCTGCTCTAAGAAATCGGTACGCCTGTAAGCTCGCTCGACTGCCCCACCGACAATATGACCGAGCATTGTTTCGGCTACATCGTGGGGGGTTTCGGTCGCTTCAGCTATCCAGTCACGAAGGCTAGATCGAAAGCCGTGCGGACGCGCCTCGAGCTGCGCTCGCTCCATCAGCCGGCCCATGGTCATATCGCTGATGACGCCGCGCTTCACACTCGGGAAAAGGAATCCATCACGCGATAGCTTTCGCGCTTGCTCGACAATCGACAGCGCCTCCTCCGAAAGCGGGACGCGAAAGTCTGGCGTCTTGTCCTTCCGGCCTTTCATAGCGTCGCCTGGGATAGTCCAGATATCGCCGCTGATCTGGCTTTCGTGGAGGAAGCGCAACGGGCTCGATCGAACGCCAGTGAGGATGAGAAGGCGCAGGGCGAGATGCGTTACGCTTTCGTCCGCCAAGGTGCCGTAGAAGCCCGGGACCTCACGCCATGCCATGGCTGGGATGTTGGACGGCTTGTGGCGTTGTTGGCCGAGAAGCGCGCGGGCTTTGTCCGGCGCCTGAATGTCCACATCAAGGCCGAGAGCCGCGGCATGCTTGAAGCAGATACTGAGACGGTTGAGAGCCTTCCGTGCCGTCTCGGCTTTCTTGTGCCAGATAGGCGTTAGCGTGTCCCTGATATCGATCTGGTCGATCTCGGCGACGGGGACCTTGCCAAGCTTCGGGAGAACATGAAGCTTTAACGGGGTAAACCAGCGTCCGGCGGTACCGTCACCCTTCAACTCGGCCTTACGGCTTTCGAAGGCGTCTTCCGCAATTTCCTCAAGTAGGTGGAGATGCCTTGCGGCCTCTCGCTTAAGCCGCTCTCGCTCCTTGATCGGATCGATGTTTTGCCGAGCGACCGCGCGCCATTTTGCTGCCTCGTTGCGGGCTTCTTTAAGAGAAACCTCCGCGGCAGAGCCTAAACCCATCTCCCGGCGCCTGCCATGAACGGTAACGCGAAGCACCCATTGTCCGCCGCCGTCCTCTCGCTTATGGAACCAGAGCCCGCCCCCATCAGCGTGTTTGCCAGCAGCGGCGTTTCTTACGGACAAGGCTGTCAGCTTGTTTAATTCACGCCCCATCTATCCACCTTTCAATCCACCCAAAGCTGGGAGATTTATTGCAATCTGGTGATACATCATGAGTCGTACACGTACAAGTAACCAACTGAAAAGAAACAAGTTTGATAGATGTTGAGACGCGGTGATATTAAATGATGTTCGAGTCCTGTGCCTCTTCTGGGCACCATTCCCGTTTCAGGCCGCTAAAAGCGGTCCAGAAACAACCCAAAGAAGCCCGGTTTACCGGGTTTTTTATTGCCTGATGTCTAAATGACGTTCCCTACCATCCAGACACTTTGTTGGCAGCATCGAAGCGGTCCGTCGACGGGTCGATGTTCGCTCACGCGGCCATATGGGGCGCCGTCTTGCGGCTATCGGGAATAACGGTCAGAACCCCCATGCCGGCTTCCCTGGCGGCGCTGAGAAGCAATTCCCGGAGTTCGTCCATGCCGATCTGGCCGATGATGGCATCGGCACAAGCCTTCACGGCGACCACATATTCCTCTCCGTCTTCAAACGGCCAGTCCACCATCAGCACTTCGGCGGCGTCGCGCAGCGTCCTGACGATCCTGCGCTTTTGCCGGCCGCCGAGAAAGAGAACAAGAGGCGCAAAATCCGCCGATGTGTTCCATTGCATGGCACTTTCTCCCCAAGGGTTAGAATATTAGTAACAATGCAAGAAGCGTGCCGTCAACCGGTCCTCTCGCGAAGCGGCCTTCACAACGCTCATGTTAACTTCGGCCGCTCCGGAAACCCTCGACGCTGTTCCTGATGCCGGTCACGGCGTTGCCGCCGGCGCGAGCCGGCATCCATGAATCCGAGGCCCGTTCCAGTGCTGCAAGCCTCGCACAAGAACGAAATCGGATACCGGGAGAAGGATGAAATACCGCCGTTCCGTCTGAAAAGAGCCCGGGCGGCTCAAAGATGGACGGAAAGCTTGGCTAGACACTCTGGAGTTCGCTTGGGATGAAAGTCGTAATTCTCGCCGGTGGCCTTGGCTCTCGTCTTGCCGAGGAAACCAGTATCCGCCCCAAGCCTCTGGTCGAAATCGGCGGCATGCCGATCCTCTGGCACATCATGAACATCTATGCCCATCACGGCCTCGACGATTTCATTATCTGCGCCGGCTACAAGGGCTATATGATCAAGGAATATTTCGTAAACCTTGTTCTGCACCACAGCGACATCACCGTCGATCTCGGCGCCAACAGCATCAACTATCATGGCGGCAAACGACCGAACTGGCGCGTGACCGTGGTCGATACCGGCATGCATTCGATGACTGGCGGCCGTCTCGGGCGCATTCGCGACCATCTGACACCAGACGAACCCTTTTGCATGACTTATGGCGACGGCGTCGGCGACATCGACATTGCCGCCGAAGTCGCCTTCCATCGCGATCACGGCCTGAAGGCGACGATGTGTGCGGTAACCCCGCCTGGACGTTACGGCGCCACGAATATCGAAGGCCAGTACATCACCTCCTTCGTGGAGAAACCGAGAGGCGACGGCCAGCGTATCAACGGCGGCTTCTTCGTGCTCGACCCTTCCGTGGTCGATCTCATCCCAAGCGACGACACGATTTGGGAAGCCGGGCCGCTGGAGTGGCTTGCCGCCAACAACCAGCTTGCCGCCTTCAAGCATGACGGCTTCTGGCAGCCGATGGACACGTTGCGCGAGCGCACCCATCTGGAAGAACTCTGGAATTCCGGAAAGGCGCCGTGGAAGCTATGGGCCTGACGGACTTCTGGAAGGGGCGGCGGATTTTCCTCACCGGGCACACCGGCTTCAAGGGTTCTTGGCTTTCCCTGTGGCTGGAGCGGCTCGGCGCAGAGGTCACCGCGGTGTCGCTGGCGCCCGAGACCGAACCGTCGCTCTACCGCAAACTCGCTCCCTGGGACGATCGCCGTCATCATATCGTCGATATCCGCGATGGCGAGGCGCTTCTTGCTCTCTCCAGCCGCTTCGAGCCGGAAATCGTCATCCATATGGCCGCGCAGGCGCTGGTGCGGCGCTCCTACGAGAACCCGGCCGAGACCTTCTCGACCAACGTCATGGGAACGGCAAATGTCCTCGATGCCGTCAGGCAGGCGCCCACCGTCAAGACCGTGCTCGTCATCACTTCGGACAAGGTCTATGCCAATAACGGCAGCGGAATCCCGTTCGTCGAGACCGATATACTCGGCGGCAAGGATCCCTACAGCAATTCCAAGGCCTGCACCGAGCTGGTCTGCCAAAGTTACCGTGACAGCTTCTTCAAGGGACGCGATCTCAGGCTCGCCACGGTGCGCGCCGGCAATGTCATCGGCGGCGGCGACTGGTCCAGAGACCGGCTGATCCCGGATTTCATCCGCGCCTTCGAAGGCGGCGAACCGATCATGCTGCGCTATCCCGAAGCGATCCGCCCCTGGCAGCATGTGCTGGAACCGCTCGGCGGTTATCTCCGCTTCGCACAAGCGCTGACTGAGGACCGTGGCCGCGATTTGCCGGACGCCTTGAATTTCGGTCCGCACCCCGAGAGCTTCGCCACCGTTTCCGAACTTGCCGAGGCGCTCGGACGCGCGCACCGCGTCGAAGATGTATGGCGCCCGGCGCCGGGCGAACATCTGCCGGAAGCGCCAGCACTGACGCTGAGCTCGGCGCTGGCGCTCGACACCATCGGCTGGCGCCCGCGCCTCAGCCTGCAACAGACCATCGATTGGACTGCCGCCTGGTACAAGGCCAACCGCGAGGGCGAAGACATGCGCGCCTTCTCGCTCGGCCAGATCGCGGCATATGAGGAAACAGTATAATGACAGCTCACAATTGCCGGTTTTGCGACGCTCCGTTGAAGCATCGTTTTGTCGACCTCGGCTCGACGCCGCTCGCCAATGCCTATCTGACGGAAGAGCAGCTCATGCAGCCGGAGCCATCCTATCCGCTGCGCGCCTTCGTCTGCTCGCAGTGCTGGCTGGTGCAGGCCGATGCCTTCGTCCCGCCCGAGGACATCTTCAGTCACTATGCCTATTTCTCCTCCTACAGCGATAGCTGGGTGGAGCATGCCCGCCAGTTCACCCTCATGGCCCGCGAGCGTTTTGGCCTCGGCCCGACATCACAGGTCATCGAGGTGGCCAGCAATGACGGCTATCTGCTGAAACACTTCGTCGAGGCCGGAGTGCCGGTGCTCGGCATCGAACCGGCCGAAAACGTCGCCGAGGTCGCGCGTGACATCGGCGTACCGACAGAGGCGCGCTTCTTCGGCAGGGTAACGGCTGCGGATCTGGTGTCGCGCGGGCACGCCGCCGACGTCGTCATCGGCAACAACGTGTTGGCCCACGTGCCCGATATCAACGACTTCGTCGGCGGGCTTTCGGCCTTGGTGAAGCCCGACGGTGTCGTCAGTGTCGAATTCCCGCACCTGCTGCGGCTGATGGAAAACATCCAGTTCGACACTGTCTACCACGAGCATTTCTACTATCTTTCGCTGCTGGCCGTCGAAAAAATCTTCGCGGCGCACGGCCTCAAGGTGTTCGACGTAGAAGAACTGCCGACCCATGGCGGCAGCCTCCGGGTTCTGGCTTGCCGTGCAACGTCCAGCATTTACGCAATCGGGCGCGGCCTTGCCAAATTGCGCGCCGATGAGGCAGCGGCCGGCTTCGACAAGGTCGAGATCTACGAGGCCTTCCAGAACCGCGTAGCCCCGATCAAGGATGGCCTGCTCGCCTTCCTCGATCAAGCTAAACGCAGCGGCAAGAAGGTCGCCGCCTATGGCGCTGCCGCCAAGGGCAACACGCTGCTGAATTTCTGCGGCGTCGGCACGGATCTCATCGAATATGTCGTCGACCGCAACCCGCACAAGCAGGGGCATTTCCTGCCGGGGAGCAAGCTGCCGATCTACGCGCCGGAGAAAATGGAAGAGACGCAGCCAGATTACGTGCTGATCCTGCCCTGGAACATCAAGAACGAAGTCGTTGCAGCCAACAGCAGGATCAGCGCCTGGGGCGGGCGCTTCGCAGTTGCCGTGCCGGAATTGACGGTGCTCGGATGAAATTGCTTCCGACCGCGGTTTCGGGCGCCTTTGTCGTGGAAGTCGACGCGCGCTGCGACGACCGGGGAATGTTCGCACGAACCTTCGACGCCCAGACCTTCGCGGCGTATGGTCTCGTGCCCGTCTACCCCCAGTGCAACGTCTCCCAGAACCATAGACGCGGGACGCTGCGCGGCATGCACTACCAGGCCGAGCCGCGGCCGGAGGTGAAGCTGGTGCGCGCTACACGCGGCAGAGTATTCGACGTGGCGCTCGATCTCAGGCCAGATTCGCCGAGTTATCTCGAATGGGCCGCGGTGGAGCTCGATGCTAGCAGTCACAACGCCTTCTATATACCTGCCGGATGCGCACACGGCTTCCTGACGCTCGAGGATGACTGCGAACTCTTCTACCAGATGTCCGAAACCTATACACCGGAACTTGCCCGTGGCGTCCGCTGGGACGATCCCGCCTTTTCCATCGCCTGGCCGTTCACGCCGAGCGTCATCAGCGAACGCGACGCCGCGCTTGATAGCTACGGCCAGGAGACAGGCCTTTGAGCGGCATCAAACTCAGCATCTGCATCCCGACATATAATCGCGAAGCCTATCTCAGAAACTCCCTCACCTACTGCGAGAACGAATACAAGTTCGACTTTCCGTTCGAGATTGTCATCTGCGACAATGCCTCCACGGACGGCACGCAGCAGGTGGTCGAGGAATTCATCGGTCGCGGTCTGCCTATCCGCTACTACAAGCGTGAAACCAACGCCGGCGCCGGAGCAAACGTCACGAGCGCGCTGCGCCTCGGCAAGGGCGAATACCTGATCTACCTCGCCGACGACGACATCCTGATCGCCGATGCGGTGGCCGAAACCATCAGATATCTCGATTATAATCGGGAAGTGACCTGCGCCCATGCGCCGTGGTTCCTCTACGATGAGGTCGCCAAAACCGACATCGCGAAGTTCTACAATGTCACGAGGATCGGAAGTTTCCGCACGGCGCCTTCGGCGACGTCTTCCAATATATCTGCGAACGCCACATTTTTCCGGAAATCGTGATCTACCGCTCGTCGACCCTGCGGTCGGCCTGGATCCCGCGGGAATTCTGCTTCTACCCGTTCGCGTTCCTTGCGCATTTTCTCGATCAGGGCGCCGTGACTTTCCTGCAGCGGCCCTTCTACCGTTCTATCGCCAATTCGGCGATCGCCCGTGACCGCCCGCAGGAAGGTACCAACGACGTCATGACGAGTTGGGATCGCTATCGCGGCGGGCTTGAATATTTCCTCTATACGGCCGTCAAGCGCGGGGCGCTGATCCTCACGCCCGAGACGCGTCTCAAATATGACGAGATGTGCAGGATCTTCACGCTCAATCGCATGGCGGTCGCCTTCCGCTTCTGGGCGGTCCGCAAGAATTTCATCAAGGCCTATGAGCTCTATACCCGCATCATGTGGGGCGGGATGCTCGACCACCCGGAAATCCGTCCTTTCCGCGAAAGGCTGCCGCTGATGGTCTCGATTCAGACACTGGTCAGCGAGGTGAATTCGGCAATCGGCATCGATACGCTGCTTCTCGCTGGTTTCACAGAGGTGGCGGCCCTCGAAAATCTGATGCGCGAACTCGGGTTGAGCGAAAAGGTGAAAGTGACAAAGGAGCTCACAGACAGCCCGCTGGAAAGCACCGCTGTCTTCGTCAGCATCGCAAGCGACCGGGATTATTTTGTGGCAGTCGGCTACCTGCCCAATCTCGTCTTCCACGAGCACGATCTTGCCCGGAACATCATCATGTGAGCCTCGCGCCAGTTTCGGAAACTAGCGTCGTGGCGGGCGCCTGCGTCTTGATTTCAATTCAACAGAAATTAGCGGCATGACAAACAGGATCTTCTACACCAAGCCTTCCATCACCCAGCTTGAGACCGATTATGCCACGGATGCGGCGGCGACAGGCTGGGGCGCACGCTGCTACGACTACATCAACCGCTTCGAACGCGACTTCAAGACCTATCTCGGTAGCGACTTCGCCATCGCGACATCGAGCTGCACGGGCGCCATGCACATGGGCCTGGCTGCGCTCGGCATCGGCGAGGGAGACGAAGTCATCCTCGCTGATACCAATTGGGTCGCCACCGTTTCGCCGATCGTCCATCTCGGCGCCAAGCCGGTCTTCGTCGACGTGCTCCCGGATTCCTGGTGCATCGATCCAGGCGAGGTCGAGCGGCACATCTCCCCGAAGACCAAGGCGATCATCGCGACCCACATCTACGGCAATCTTTGCGACATGAATGCGCTGCTCAAGATCAGTAAGCGCACAGGCATTCCGGTGATCGAGGATGCGGCCGAAGCGATCGGCTCCGTCTCGCATGGCGGCCGCGCCGGCTCGATGGGCACCTTCGGCACTTTCTCCTTCCACGGCACGAAGACGTTAACGACGGGCGAAGGCGGCATGTTCGTCACCAACGACGCCGCGCTTTACGAACGGGTGCTGACGCTCAGCAACCACGGCCGCGCCCGCGGCCAGACCAAGCAGTTCTGGCCTGACGCGATCGGCTTCAAGTACAAGATGTCCAACATTCAGGCGGCCATCGGCTGCGCACAGCTCGATCGCATCGAAGAGCTCGTCGCCCGCAAGCGGGAAATCCTCGCCGCCTATATGATCCGTCTTTCCGCCCTGCCCGGCATCTCGATGAACCCCGAATACAACGGCACCATCAACGGCGCGTGGATGCCAACCGCGGTCTTTCATCCGTCGACGGGTATTACCCGCGAGATGATGCAGCAGGCGTTCGAGACCGCTAATATCGACGCGCGCGTCTTCTTTCATCCCCTCTCCAGCCTTTCCATGTTCGAGGATCGACCCGAGAATGAGAACGCCTGGAGCATTCCGGGCCGCGCAATCAACCTGCCCAGCTATCACGACATGAGCGAAGCCGATATCGACCGCGTGGCAGCAACGCTGCTCGATGTGGCCGATGGGCGAATCTATCACAACAGCACGGCATTGCGGCAGTCGGTCTAAGACAGCCCTACAGCGAAGGACAAAGAACAGTCATGACCATAAAGGACGATCGTCTCGAATTCGAAGCCCACAAGCGCGAAATGTCGCTTGCGCTCGGCAAGGACGAGGCAAGTTTCCAACAATCGCTGAACACGCTGATCGGGCTCGACAAATTCGACTACTTCTATCTCTGGTCGTGGATGGGCGTGCCGATCATCCAGCTTCCGGTCGATATACTGGCGACCCAGGAAGTCATCTGGGCGACCAAGCCCGATGTCATCATCGAAACCGGCATCGCGCGCGGCGGTTCGCTGATCTTCATGGCATCAATCCTCGCCGCCATGGGCAACGACAAGGCCAAAGTTGTCGGCGTCGACATCGACATCCGCGCCCATAATCGCGAGTCGATCGAATCTCATCCGATGTCGGGCCGGATCAAGATGATCCAGGGCGGTTCGGTTGACGACGACGTGCTTGCCGCCGTGAAGGCCGAAATTCCGCCGGGCGCCCGGGTGATGGTGGTGCTCGACAGCGACCATTCCTACGAGCACGTTCTGGGCGAATGCCGCGCTTACGGTCCGTTGGTAACGGAAGGCTGCTACCTCGTCGTCGCCGACACGCTGATCGGCCACCTGACCGAGGAACAGGCCTTCACTAAGCGCTCCAAAGTCTGGCTGCGCGGCAATGAACCGCTGAAGGCCGTCACTGACTATTTGACTGAAACCGACCGTTTCGAAGTCGACCCGGTTCTGAACGGCAAACTCGTGCTGTCTTCCTCGCCGGGCGGTTACTGCGTCTGCCGTAAGGCGTGAGCAGACAATCAGGGATCGTCGTTCATGGCGCAGGTCGATATCGTCAGCCTCAAGGATAATGCGGATCCGGCCAGACAGCTCCGGCTGCCGATCAGGGACGCTAGCGGCAGGCATGTGGGCGACCTGCAATGCATCGACAGGTCGCTGCTCGACGAGCCCGGCCTGATCGACGACCTGACGACGTGGCGCAACCAGTCGATGCCGTTTTTCCTCACCCAGTTCACCGCCACCGAGGAACGCACGCGGCGGTGGTTCGAAACCATCTCGCTGCCCGCAGCCGACCGAATCCTATTCGTCATTTGCGATCCCCATGGAAACCGGTTCGGCAATTTCGGCATCTGCAACATTCGGCCCGGCTCGGCTGAGTTCGACAACGTCATCCGCGGCCGGCCGAGCGATATCGGCAACCTGATGTTCCATTGCGGCATGGCGTTGCTGGAATGGATGTTTTCCGAGCTTAAGGTCAAAACTGCCGAGCTACAGGTCTTCTCCCACAATGAAAAAGCGATCGGTCTTTACAAGCGGCTGGGCTTTGCGACGACCGAAAGCCTACCGCTGCGGCGCGCCCAAGAAGAGGGTATGATCAAATATTCGATCGTCGACCGGTCCGAAGCAAATGCCGGCTTCGACTATCTGAAGATGGAGCTTCCAGTCGAACGTTTCCGGCAGTCGTCGCCTGGGCGTTTTCCAACCGCCTGAAGCGCCTACCGCACCGGCTGATAATGTCCGCGTAGCGGCACCTTGCCGCCCGTGGTGACAAAACCGTCGCGTTCGCAGACATACATCAGCGTCGGCATGCCGCCGGAGCGGAAGATCTCGTCGTAACGGCGGCGGATCTGGACGGTTTCGGTGCGGCAATTATAGGATTCTTCTTCTTTCTTGTCCGGCTGCGCCTTGACGCCGGGAAGGCCCTTGTAGGGATAGAGGGGTTGAACACCGGAATCGAGTGATTTCGTCCAGTCGACGGCAAGGGCGGACGAGGGGGCAAGGCCGGATGCGGCAACGAGCAATATCAGAAGCGTCATTACAAGCCGCATGGCACTCTCCTGCCGGCAACAGGCCGCTCTGCTGATGTAGGGAAAGCAAAAGCCGGCATCAAGCGGCCGCAGCGGGCGGCTTCCTGAAATAACTTCTGACAACGGGGTGGCCGAAGAGGCCTGCGAGGATCGCAAAACCGGCGCCCACGACGAAACCGGCAAGAAAACCGCCGATGATGCCGGCGACCAGCAGGATTTTCTTGCCCGGACCATCGGCCTTGACCGGCGGGTCGGCCGGCGAGATGACGCGAATGTTACTCCGGTTGAGGTTCTGCTCCTCGCTCGTCTGGCTGGAGCGCTTCAGAACCGTCTCGTAAATATCGCGTGCCGCCGTCGCCTTGCGCTGCAATTCGTTCAATTCAACCTGCTTGTCGGAGGTGCTCGCCTGCAGCGCCTTCTGCACGGCCAATTCCTTGGCGACGCTGTCTTCGGCGGCCTTGGCCTGCTCGTACTCGCCCCTTGCCGAGGTGGCGAGGCGCTGCAACTCGCCCTTGATTTCGCCTGATATGCTCTGCAGCGAGGAGCGGGCCGCTTGCAGGCGCGGATGGCGCGTGCCCATCTGGCTTTCAAGGCTGCCGACGGCGGCTGCCTGGGTGGCATATTGCTGGCGCAGACTGACTAGCGGCGAGGTGACGCCGCCTTCCGCCTGATTGCCGGCGACGATGTCCTCGACGCGGAGATTGGCGACGGCATCGGCGCGCGCCTTCGCCCGGATGGTCTTTTCCTGCGCCGTCACCAGCAGCGTGTTCAGCGAGACGAGCCGCTGATCGGAGATCAAATTGCCCTCGGTCGCGGCCATGTCATTGTCGGCGCGGAAGGTTTCGACAGCCTGCTCGGCCTCCAGTACCTTCCGGCGCAGATCGTCGAGGCGTTCGTCGAGCGTCGCGGAGGTGTTTTCGTAGATGCCGTTCGAGGCGCTGTTTTCTTCCTCGGTGAAGGAGGTGACGACCTGGTTGGCAAGCCTTGCGGATTTTTCCGGATCATTTGTCGTCGCGGCAAGCGAGACGACGTAGGTGGTGGCCTCGCGGGTGATAACAAGCGCCTTCTGCAGCGTACCGATCACGGCGGCGCCATCGGCGCGGCCGCCGGTGAATTCCGGATCCTGGTCGAGCTTCATGGCCTGGACGACGCGGCGCAGCACATTGCCCGAGGTCAGGATCTGCACCTGGCTGTCGATCAGCGTCGAGATCATTTCCGGCGAGGGTCCCGAAGATTGGGCACCCGGATCGGCAAGGCCGATCTGGCGCGGATCGAAATAGAGGCTGCTGACGGCGGTGAATTTCTGCCCGATGGTGGGCGCCACCGCCCCGCCGGCAACGGCGCCGAGAAGCGCCAGAGCGAGCACGACCAGCCGCCGGCTCCAGATCGCGGCGATACTGGAGCGGAGATCGAGAAGGGGCGCGTCAGGCTCAGATGGAGCGTTCGACGGCGCGTCGGCGACAGGCTGTTTTACGGGCTGCGGCGCCGGACGCTCCGATTGCCGGGTTTGCGCAACCCTTGCCGGCGGCGGCACAAAGGCAGGGGGGGCAGGAGGGGCGGGTTCAGGCAGCGGGGGGACGAAATCGTCCGGACGGACGACAGGACTGCGCAAACGCACGCCTTCAGGTGCAGTCTGAGACGGCTCAAAACTGCGCCAGCCAGGGAGCCGGCTTACCCTGTTCCTGTCATACTGGTTCATACGCGCACTCGTGTCCCGCCCAGCGTGAAAGACTGAAGCCGAGGTACCGAGACTTTAGAAATTCTTAGCTAACGGACCGTTAAAATGATCTCAGCGACATCAATGTTGCGATTTGACGCGATTGCGAGAGGTAGCGATGAGGGCGAGACGACATCTGACAGCGCTGCTTGCCGCCGCGCTCGTCCCCTCCCCGGCCCTTGCGGCCGACGCACCCTGTTACCGCGGCGTCAATCTTTCCGGCGGCGAATATGGGGAGCGCGGCGGCACCTACGATACCAACTACACCTATCCCAGCGAAGAGACGATCAGCTATTTCGCTAAAAAGGGCATGACGATCATTCGGCTCCCCTTTCGCTGGGAGCGGCTGCAGCCAGCGCTCGGCGGACGGCTCGACGAGGACGAGCTCAAGCGGATCAAGGATACTGTCGGCCTGATCCGCAAGCACCGCATGGCCGTGCTGCTCGACCCACATAATTTCGGCTACTACGACAAGACCCAGGTCGGCACGGCACCGGCGACGGATGCAACCTTCGCTGATTTCTGGGCAAGGCTCGCGGTCGAATTCGCCAATCAGGATGGTATTCTTTTCGGCCTGATGAACGAGCCGCACGACATCAAGGCGACAGACTGGCTCGATGCCGCCAATGCGGCGATCCGCAGCATCCGCGCCGTCGGCGCTCCCAATCTCATTCTGGTGCCGGGTACGGCGTGGAGCGGCGCTCACAGCTGGGAGAAGGACGTGATCGGCGGCGCCAACGGTACTGTCATGCTCGGCGTGCGCGATCCGCTCGATTTCTACGCCTATGAGGTCCACCAGTATCTCGACGTCGATTCCTCCGGAACCCACCCGACCTGCGAAGGTGCAGACGCCGCGGTCGAAGCGATCGCCGGCGTCACCGCCTGGCTGAAGCGGAACCACAAGCGCGGCTTTCTCGGCGAATTCGGCGCCGCCGCCGACAAGGACTGCATGAGCGGGCTGACCCAGATCTACGCTACCTTGACCGGCAATGGCGACGCCTGGCTCGGCTGGTCCTATTGGGCAGCGGGCGAATGGTGGCCGGCCAACGAGCCCTTCAACGTCCAGCCGCGAAAGAGCCCCGAGCGGCCGCAGATGCGGCTTCTGGCCGAGGCGGCAAAGGCTGACGCCGGCAATTGTTCCGCCGTCAAGCCGGCGAGGAAATGAAAATGTCGGTCCTCGACCAGACTGCAGCTTTCCCCGAAGCCGGCACTGTAGCCGGAAAAGCGGCGCGGATCGATCATACCTTGCTCTGGCTCGGCCTGCTGTCGGTGCTCTACAACGGCATTCTCGCCTTCATCAATCACAACATCGTGCCACTCTCGATGACGCATGTCGCCGCCAGCGAAGGGCTGATCATGGCGAGCGCCATCATCTACATCCTGCACAAGGGGATTTACGAGACCGATCTGCCGGCTTTCCTGTTCCTGCTGTTCACGCTTGTCGTGACCATCTATGTCAGCGTTCTCAACCGCATGCTGTTCATCGATCATTTCCGCAACATTCTGATCATCTTCTGCTTCTCCGGGCTCGGGGGCTGGAGCAACGAAAAGACGATGAAGCTCGCCTTTCGTTGCGCAAGCCTTGCCGTGCTGATCTTCCTGATCTTCGAGATCATCAGCGTGCCGTTCTATGTCAGCATCGTGCATCCGTCCGATTATTTCGCCAATACACGCGGGCTGTTGCCGCTCAGCTACAACACGACCGGCCTGTTTCAGAACGCGCTCGGTTTTCCCGAGCGCTTCTCCTTCGGCATCATCGACCACCGCTCGTCATCGATCTTCCTCGAACAGGTGTCGCTCGCCAATTTCTGCGGCGTGATCGCGATCTACCTGATTTCCATGTGGGAAAGAATAGGCCGCTGGGACCGGCTGCTGTTCATCGCCACGGCCGTGCTAATCCTGGTGACGAACGACACCCGCACGATGCTGATCTTCTGTTTTGCCTGCATCGCCGGCTATTTCGTCTTTCCGAAGATTCCGAAAAATTTCAATCTGGCGCTGATGCCGCTGATCGTCGCCGCGGGTTTTGTCGTCTACACCTTGAAACCCAATGCGACCGGCGACAATTTCACCGGCCGCATCAACCTGACGATGAAGAAGATCATGGAACTCGATCCGCTCGCCATCCTCGGGCTTTCGGTCGACCGGGTCGCCGAATTCGCCGACAGCGGCTATGTCTACCTGATCTACGCGGCGACGATCTTTGGCGTCATCGCCCTCTGGCTGTTCGTCTGCCTCTTTCCCGCCGGGCGCACGGCGGCGCAGCGACGCTGCGCCCATTCACTTTCTCTTTTCATTTTTCTGAATATGATGATCGGGGGAACCGCCGTTTTCTCGATGAAGATCGCCGGTCTCCTCTGGTTCGTCGTCGGATATATGCGCTTCCACGACAGCCCGCGCATCCGGCAGGGTGGTGCGGCAGATGTAGAGAGTTGACCGCAGCGGCCCGGTTGGGGCCGACGCGCGCGAGCCCTAGAACAGGATGATTTTAGGCCAGATCGACCTGAAATCATCCTGTTCTAAATCAAAGAAATAGAGCATGATGTCGTCCGAAAACCGCCCACAGTTTTCGGCATCATGCTCTGGGGAGCAAGACACCAGATGCTTGTCCAGCTTCAATATCTGCGCGCCGTCGCGGCGCTGATGGTCGTCTATTTCCACGCGATATTGCAGCTTGCCAAGGTCAATCCGGCGGTCGACGCCACCGCCTTCGTCTATGGTGAAACCGGCGTCGACATTTTCTTCGTGCTCAGCGGTTTCGTCATGTGGCTGACGACGAGCGGGCGGGCGATGAGCCCGGTCGATTTCGCCCGCCGGCGCATCAAACGGATCGTTCCGCTCTATTGGCTGGCAACGCTGTTTTCGGCTGCCGTGGCGCTGGTGTCCCCGTCACTGCTGAAATCGACGGTGTTCGACCTGCCGCATCTCATCGCCTCGCTGTTCTTCCTGCCGTGGAGCAATCCCGCCGATCCCGGCACGATCACTCCGGTGGTCGTTCCGGGCTGGACGCTGAATTACGAAATGTTCTTCTACTTCGTCTTCGCGCTGCTGCTGCCGCTCTCGGAAGTCCGTCGCATCCCGGCGATGTTTGCCGTTTTTGCCGTCATCCTGATCGTCTGCCGGCTCTCGCCGGAAACGACGGCCACCCGGTTTTACGGCGAGCCGATCATATTGGAGTTTCTCGCCGGCACCGTGCTCGGCTGGCTCTACGGGCAGAAGCTGCTTCTGCCGAACCGCTGGGCATGGGTGGTGTTCGCCCTGGGCTTTGCGTTCCTCTTCATCAACGAGGCGCTGATGCGGCCGGAAAGCCGGTTCTACGCATGGGGCATCCCGGCGATCTTCATCGTCTACGGCGCTGTTTCCATCGACTTTTCCAGGCTGCCGGTTCTGGGATGGCTGAACTATCTCGGCGACTGCTCCTACAGCATCTATATTACCCACGCCTTCACGCTGGCGTTCCTGAGGGTCGTCGCCGACCGCCTGCCGGTCGGCATCCTGCAGCAGCCGGTGCTCTTCGTGATCCTGGCGCTGGTGCTCTCGTCGATCGGCGGCGCCATCATCCATGAAATCACCACGCCGCGCCGGAAGGTGGCGGTCGCCAGCCGCCCGCCGGCCTAAAACATGTCGCGATCCCCTGGATTCGCTGACCGCGCTTCATTCCCGCATCTCGATGTCGCAAATTGCTCAACAGCTTTGCGCAACATGCTTTATTTCAGCCCCTGAGGCGAGAATACGCATCCCGGCGGCGCTGGCGGCACAGCGTTTCGCGCAACTTCTCCTAAGCTGACACTAGCGATGAGAGAACTTGCAGAACGTGATGGTTTGTCTTGCAATTTGTCGCAGGAATGAAAGCGCGCCGGCCTATTCGCGGCCCAGGCTTTGATCTAAGCACGGCGGCGGTCTTGGAGAGGGAAGAGGGAAAGACATGAGAAGCTATGTATTGACGGTATCCTCCAAATCGACGCGCGGCATCGTGGCGGCGATCTCCAGCTATCTGGCCGACAAGGGCTGCAACATCATCGACAGCTCGCAGTTCGACGATCTTGATACCGGCAAGTTCTTCATGCGCGTCTCCTTCATTTCCGAAGAGGGGCTGTCGGGTACCGAAATCGGCGCCGATTTTTCAGCGGTCGCCGCGCCCTTCGAGATGGACTACGAATTCCACGACAGCGAGAAGCGCATGAAGGTGCTCTTGATGGTGTCGCGCTTCGGCCACTGCCTCAACGACCTGCTCTACCGCTGGAAGATCGGCGCCCTGCCGA
>NZ_LODW01000080.1 GCF_002914525.1 Rhizobium hidalgonense
CCATTGCTCTCGTTGATCGTATAGCTATAGGTGCCCGATGCACTGAGAACGAGACTGCCATAGGTGCCGCTGAGTGCCGAGCCGAGCGTGCCCGAGGTCGCGCCGAAGCTGACGGCGCTCACCGTCTTGGTGTCGCCGGAATCCGGATCGGTGTCGTTGGTCAGCACGTTGCCGCTCGCAACCACGCCACCCGAACCATTGGCCACCCCGCCCTTCTCGGTCGCATCCCCTGTATCGGCGACTGCCGTCGGGGTCGTGTTGCCGGGAACCGACACGGCGATGTTGAAGGTCTCGTTGGCGGCAAGGCCGCCGATATCGGTTGCCGTGACCTTGACTCCGTAGCTACCGCCCGCCGTCGGCGTGCCGGAGAAGGTGCGCGTGGAGCCATTGAAGGTCAGCCAGTTGGGAAGCGCCGTGCCGTCGGCGGCCGTTGCCGAATAGGTCAGCGTCTCGCCGCTGTCGACATCGGTGAAGGTGGTCGTCGGCACGACGAAGGAGAAGGCCGAGCCGACGGTGGCATTTTGCGTCGCCGTCTGGACGGCGAGCACCGGTGCGTCGTTGGCGCCGTGAATGGTGACGGTGAGATTTGCCGTGGAGGTGGCCCCGGCGGTATCACGCATCGTATAGCTGAAGACATCGTTCACGGTGTTGGTCGACAGGCGCAGCGCCTGCACGGCGGTATTGCTCTCGTTGATCGTATAGCTATAGGCGCCCGATGCACTGAGAACGAGACTGCCATAGGTGCCGTTCAGCGCTGAGCCGAGCGTGCCTGAGGTCGCGCCGAAGCTGACGGCGCTCACCGTCTTGGTATCGCCGGAATCCGGATCGGTGTCGTTGGTCAGCACGTTGCCGCTCGCAACCGCACCGCCGGAACCATTGGCGACACCGCCCTTCTCGGTCGCATTCCCCGTATCGGCGACCGCCGTCGGTGTCGTGTTGTTCGCATTCGAGGGATTGAACATCACATCGACCCAATAGTTCGTCTGGTCGAAGCTGCTCGTCGGGAACGCGCTATTGCCATAGCGGTAAACGCCGTTGCCGCTTGCCGGCGCCGTCAGCGGACCACTCGTCACATTGGACAGGAAGTAGTTGGCGGTCGTCGAATAGTTGCCGACATTCGTATGGTAGGATGCGGTATAGGTCTGTCCGGCTGTCAAAGTCACCGGGCTCGTGAAAGTCGCACTCTGCCAGCCGCTGGCAGTCTCGTTAGTGAAGGTGAGGGTCGCAAGCCGCGTACCCGTGCTTGACCAGAGCGACCCGGTATGTGTGCCCGTATCCAGGCTGCTCTTGTAAAACCGGATACCGCTGACCGTGCCCGCCACGGATGACTGGAATTTGACTCCGAGCTCGACGGCGGCAGCATCGTCGGTGTTGACGACCGCGGGCGTCGCGCCACCGAAGAGAGATGTAAAAGTCGGGCCGGTGACGGTGACCGTGCGCCCCGCAGAAGGTGTCTCGAGATTGATGCTGTCGTCCACCGCCCGCGACCGGATCGTATAGGTCCCTGCAATCGCCGGGGTCCATGAGTAGGTCCAGTTCTCGTCGCCCGTCGCCGGATGCCAACTCGCACCATTGTCGGTCGAAACCTCGACGCTGGCGATGACCCCGCCGCCCGTATCGGCAGCGGTGCCTGAAATCGTCACGGTTGAATTAGCGGCCACCGTCGCTGGCACCGTGATGACGGAGGTCGGAGCAACAGCATCGGTGGAACCAGTCGCCGCGGTAAGCCCGGATTGTAGCGTCCCCGGCTGAACGCCCATATCGGCAAGCAGATTGACCATCGCCTGCTGGACGCGAGGATCGGTGGGGGTCGCCTCGTTATCGTGATTGTTGCTCAGGCCCCATGTCCAATAGACCGTACCGGCACCGAACACCAGTGCCCCGCTGGGGGCGCGGTAGAGGGTCAGATTGTGAGTCGCCGTCGCACTGCCGGTCGTATTTCCGTAGTCGAGCAAGTAGGTGGTGACGGGCAGCGTCGTCGACGACAGCTTGACGAGCCCGGCCGGATCGAAGCCGTTGTCAGGCGCCTCGTCCCACTCGTAACCAAGATAATTCTTGGTGAGCGTTGCCGTCTGGCCGGGCTGGAGGTTTGCGACGCTCGTATTGCGCCAGAAGCGCAGGTTGGCATCATCATAGCCAACCTTAATCGCGGCGAGATTGCCGCCAACATCGTCGACCTTGAATAATTGGCCAGTCAGCGAGTTCTCAGGGCTGCCGCCGCCGATAGCAGGCGGGCTGAGGCGCGGGTCGCGGAAGGTGCCTGTCCATTCGTTGGAAGGATCGAGGCTGGTGCCGGGCGGTCCCCATGTCTCCTTGTAGGAGATCAGGGTGCGATAAGGTGTTCCGTCGGCGCTGTAGGCATTGCCCCAGCGGGTACGCCAATAGACCTCGTTACCGCTCCAGAACATCAGGTTGACGCCCGCATCGCGTGCGGCTTCGACATTGGTCCTCTGCTGTCCCGACCAATATTCGTCGTGCCCGGCATCGATATAGGTCTTGTGATTGAGTAGCAGACTGCCATAGCGATCGACGTCGATGCCTGACATATAGGAGACATCATAACCGTTTTGTTCCAGCCAGTAGATGCCTGCATATTCGGCGCCGAACAGATAGTCCTGCGGGCCGGCATAGGTGCCGACTCCGTCGCGGGTCGCAATCGGCCTGTTGTAGCTGAGTGCATAGGCGCGGCCTGCCCCCTGCCCCGTCGCCGGGCCGTTGCCGCCATAGAAGTTTGCGCCACCCCAGCCGTTGTAAGCTTGCCAGGTCTCGTCTGCGGTCTGAAAGACGACGTCGCTATGACTGGCGTCATCGCGCACAATGAACGGGATTTGATTTTCGCCGAAGGTGCCGTCCTGACGCACGAGCTTGGCGATATAGACGCCTGAGACGGCATCGTCCGGTACGGCCCAGGACGCCGAGACGGCCCAGTTGCCGGCATCCACCGTGCCGGTCGTGGCATTGCGCAGCGGATTGGGCTGCGTCTGCAATCCGGTATGCTGTATGGTCGTGACCTTGCGGGCACCCATGCCGCCATAGTAGCCGAGCCGATAGATATCGATCCGATAGTTGGTAGAATTCGTATTGATCTTGAAGCTGATCGTCTTGCCGTTGTCGACGCTGATATCGGTCGCAAAACCCTCGATGTTGGTGCTGGCGGTGTCGATGCCCCACTCGCTCTCCGGATTGCCCTGCTTCTGGTTTTCCAGCACGATCGCGTTGCTCGCCGCCGCGGCGGCCGCCAGATCTTGCGTTGCCAGCGACCGCTGCGCAGAAGGTTGAGGTGGCGTCGTCACCGAGCCGGAAAGGACGGCTTTACCCTTGGTGCCGGTTCCCGTTCCTATCTCTCCGCCGCCGGGCAATGATCCGTTGGAGAGCGCCAAGTTCGTCAGGTCTGCGGTTGCGCGCCAGCCCGCGAACGAAGATACGTCACGATCGAGCAGAGGATCACTGACCGAGGCGCCGATGGCCTTCTTGATCGCCGACACATAGTCTGGGCCGTCGGTAAACTTGGTCCCTGGCAACTGACCGTCCTGCTGAAGCAGGCCGCTGCCATGGGCCCAATCGAGAATCCGCGTGGGGGAGGTATAGTAGCCGCATCCGCACACTCCAAAGGGCATGCCAACCGCCAGCGCATTCGGCCCAGCATGATGCGCAGTCGACTGCGCTGAGGGCGTCGATTCGAGAATGACGACCTTGCCCGAGTGAGAACGCTCGGCCCCAATGGTCGCAGAATCTTGCCCCGAACCTGTCGGCGCAGGGCTTTGCGGCAAATACGGAGCCAGGGGGTCGTCGCCTATGGAGCTCATTTCGCCGTAGCTACGCGGAAGAGACGATGCGGCCCCGAACGCAACCCTGCCCGCATCCGGCGCGAAATGTACGAAACCCGGCGTATGGCCGGCCTGCACAGACGCAGCGATATCGCCGCTTCGCGCCCCCAGTTCGCGATTGATTGTGAAAGCGTCAGGCAAGGGCGGCGCTACGAGCCTATCGTCGGCCCGGCCGTCCGCGACGCCGTTCCCGCCCTCTTTCTGTCCAACGTCACGCTCGTTAAGCGTCGCGTCCTTATGGGAATCGTCGATAAGGGCCTGATTGTTTCCAGTCGCGATTTTCACCGCTGCCGCGAGTTGAGCACTGTCCCCGTGCTTTTCGGCCGGCTTGCGTGGCCTTTCCTTCCCTCCGATAGTCAGCCATTGGGGAACCAGCGAATCCACCAGGAGTGAGCGCGCAGTCCAGCGACGAGCGTTGCGATACATGGGAGGCACCTCTCGCGAGATTGTCAGAGTCGAAGCTATGAGATCGCTCAATACGGAGCACCGAAGTATAGTCGAAAATTAAGCGAGTATATCCTACGCCTTTTGCTCTACTCGCAGCATCCTTTGGAACGGCCGTGCCGCATTGGCCAGGAGACGGGCGAGACACGCGGAGTCGCGAAGCTTCGCCGCTTCCGAAGCAAGACCCGAAGCCGCGGTGGCGGCTTCTTCCTCATGCTCGCGCCAGCGCTGGAGACGTCGCGGGCACGCCTAAGCCTGCGTGCATAACCTTTGATTTTCCAGGATAATGCCTCCTTGCCGCGCAGGGACATATGCTTCTGGTCGACATGGGTGAAGCACTTCGCCACCAGTTCATCAATAATGATGAGGCAAAGCAAACAGACTCCACCTTCCTCAAGGCTTCGCCAGGCTGCAAACTGAAGATCTCGGCTTCGGACCTTTCGTCCGGCCGTCAAGCAGCGTCAAGGCATTGGACCGGCATCCGCTTGAGGATGTTTTGCAGGCGAGATATGTACATGAATTCATCGCACCGCGCGCTCCACCTGTTCTTTCGTGCGATCGCTGTCATCGGAGCAACCGTCTTTCTTGCCGGAACTGTGTCGCCGGCCGTCGCAGAAAGCGCGCCGCCGGCTCCACAAGCCTTGGCTCCACAAACGAAGATCCGCCTAACGATCGTCCAATGGATGCAGTCCAGGGGCCAATATGAACGATGGGATGCGCTTGGCGGCGAATACACAGTCTCGGATGACGGCACGGTCTTTCTGCCATTTCTTGGGTCCCTTTCCGTCGGCAATCGGACAAACGCCGACCTCACAAACGAGATTGGCAAGCGCCTGCAGGAAAAGATCGGTTTGGTTCAGGCGCCGGCGGTCAACATCGAAATTCTCGAATACCCGCCGATCTACGTCGTGGGAGACGTGACCACGCCTGGGCAGTACGGTTTCCGCCCCGGATTGACCGTCCTGAAATCCCTGGCAATGAGTGGCGGGCCGCGCCGCGCCAAAGAAGAGCAGCAAACGCATTCGATCCAGATCGTCGGAGAATTGCGCGAAATCGATCACTCGATCCTGCGCAGCACTGCGAGGCTGGCGCGGCTGCAGGCGGAAATGGATGGAGCCGACGAGATTACCTTCGATCAGATGACCGGCGCCGATCAGCAATTTGCCGCCGGCATATACAACGAGGAGAGGATTATCTTTCGGGCTCGCGCCAATGCGTTGGAGAGGCAGTCGAGGGCGTTCACGGAATTACGCGATCTTTTGACCACTGAGATATCGACATTGGAAGAGAAACTGACGGGCGCCGACGACAATATCAAATCAGTCGAAGACCAACTGGTCAGCGTCAAGTCCCTGGTCCAGAAAGGCCTGACGATCTCCTCAAGGCAGATGGATCTGGAACGGTTGCTGACGACTTACCGCTCCGACAAGCTCGACCTTCTCACCGCCGTCATGCGGGGCCGGCAGGCGGTCAGCGAGACGACGCGGAACCTTGAGGGACTTTACGACGCACGCCGGAGCGAAGTGGCGACCGAAGCGCAGTCCGAACGGGCAAGTCTCGATCAATTCAAGCTGAAGCGCGAAACACTACAGAAGCTGCTCATCGCCGACCTGGGGAGCAATGACAGCGTCAAGACCCTCGTCGAGGAACTCCCGCTCACCTTTAGCGTGACCCGCCGCAACGATGGACAAATCGATCAGTTCCAAGCCTCGGAAACGACGATGCTGGCACCCGGCGATGTGGTGAGAGTCGTCCAGCCGCACATATTGGATAATACGTCTCAGGCCGACACAAGCCCATCTTTCGAGACCCAAGCGCTTGCAGATCGAGCCGGCCAGTGACCCGCGACGTGCGCGTGTTCTCAACGAAGTTGGAGCGGAGGTTTGAGCGTCATCGAGGCGCTCAGGCCGCCTGCCGCAAAGAAATCGCTCTTGATATGGACCCGCCTGAATCTCACCTGGCAGCTAGGGTTAAGTGATGACCTTGCGCATGATCCCCCCCAGCGGTCAGACTTATACCCAAATCCTGAAATCGACGATGCTGATGGGCGGTTCCTCGCTGGTCAATGTCGCTCTGAGCATCATTCGCAACAAAGCGCTCGCCGTTCTGCTCGGTCCTGAAGGCGTGGGGCTTCTCGGCCTTTACGGGGCAATCCTCGATATCGCGCAAGCGATAGCTGGTCTGGGCGTGAGCAGCAGCGGTGTGCGCCGGGTCGCTGAGGCGGCGGGCGCCGGCGACGACGACAAGATCGCCCGGTCGGCGACAGCGCTCAGACGCATCTCATTAGCGCTCGGGTTGCTTGGCGGGCTTTTGCTTGCCGCGTTGGCGTTTCCGGTCTCGAAATTCACCTTCGGGGACTACCAGCATGCCGGCGGCATTGTGCTGCTCTCCCTGGCCGTATTCTTTCGGCTTGTCGCTGCCGGACAGGCTGCGTTGATCCAGGGCTTGCGGGGCATTGCAAATCTTGCCCGCATCAATGTGCTTTCAGGGCTGTTCGGCACAATCGTCAGCATCCCGCTGATCTATCTGTTCGGCGAAAAGGCGATTGCACCCTCTCTCGTGGCGATCGCGGCCGTCTCGCTACTTCCCACCTGGTGGTACAGCAAACAAATATCCACACAGCCACCGGCGATGTCGGCGCACCAGTTCGGCCGGGAAGCGACAGCTCTGTTCAGGCTCGGTGTCGCTTTCATGGCAAGTGGACTTCTAACCTTCGGCGCGGCCTATGCCATCCGCATTATCGTGCTCAATGAAGGGGGCGTCGTAGCGGCTGGATTGTATCAGGCAGCTTGGGCGCTTGGCGGCCTTTACGCCGGTTTCATCCTGCAGGCGATGGGAACGGACTTCTACCCGCGCTTGACTGCAATCGCCAACAATAATGCCGAGTGCAACCGGCTGGTCAATGAGCAGGCGGAAATTAGCATATTGCTGGCCGGCCCCGGTCTAATTGCCACGTTGACCCTGGCGCCAATCGTGATGAGTTTGTTCTATTCCGCGGAGTTTCATGGGGCTGTGGATCTTCTGCGCTGGATCTGTCTTGGGATGATGCTGAGGATCGTCGCCTGGCCGATGGGTTTCATCGTCCTGGCGAAGGGTGCGCAGACGATCTTCTTTTGGACGGAGGTCGCTGCGACGCTGGTGCATGTGGGGTTGGCCTGGTTCTTCGTATCGAAGTTGGGCACGCTAGGGGCCGGCATGGCGTTCTTCGGCCTCTATGTCTGGCATAGTATTCTGATTTACTTGATCGTGCGTCGGCTCACCGGCTTTCGCTGGTCGCCCGCCAATCGCAGGCACGCGCTTCTTTTCCTGCCTGCATCGGGTTTGGTCGTCTCGGTCTTTTTCCTCTTACCGGCGTGGTCGGCGATGGTGATTGGCTGCCTCGCCGTGGTCGTGACCGGGCTTTACTCTCTGCGCATGCTGGTCGAGCTGCTTCCACGGGAGTTCGTGCCGGCAATCGTCAGAGGATGGATCGCGAAATCCGCATAAATAGGAAAGCGTGCATCAGATGGTGCGCGCTCATACTGCTGACACCCCCCTGGCGGCGTCCAGGGGTTTGTGATTCATTGAGAGATGTTGAAGAAACCTGGTCCCTGCCAGACTGCCCTCGAGATGGTAATGCTCGACAGCCTGGTGCCGAAGGCTCATCTGCTTCGCAAGATCGACGCGGTGATCGACTTCTCGTTCACCCGCGATCGCGTTGCGGAGCTTTATTGCGCCGACAACGGCCGCCCGCGGCTCGATCCGACCCTCATGATCAAGGCGCTGTTCATTGGCTACCTGTTCGGCATCCGCTCGGAGCGTCAACTGGTTGGCTGCGTCCGCCCAAAACATCAAGAAAATCGCAATGGCCCTGACAAAGGCGCCGAAACCGGCCACCCCGTAAGCCGGGAACGACCCGACTCCCTCCGCCAAATCCTGCGGCCAGAAAAATCCTATCCGCGAAAAAATAAAACCCGCCGAAAATATGGCGGGCTTGTCAGCAGTTTGAGCGCGCATCAGATGATGCGCGCTTCGTGATCTCGTATCCACATTCCGCAATGTGCAGGCGTCACTTCAGGCTGGTACGACGTCCTGCTCGGGCTGACGGACGACGCGCCCGGTGGTGGCCGCAGCAAGGGCCTGTCGCAATGTCTCGACGACCCTGACGATATCAGCCTCCGTCATCTGGGCATAAAGCGGCAGGATGATCGTGTGCTGCTGCGCGGTTACGCTTCGCATCAGGCTCGTGGCAGTGCGGTGGGAGCTCTGAGCAGAATAGGCGCCCTCCAGATGAATGTTCATCACGCCACGCCGAGTCGAGATGCCCTGATCGAGCAGGGTCTGCATGACAGCCTGCTGATCGACGGTATCGGGCAACCTCACACAGAAGCTCTGCCAGTTACTGCGAGCCCACCGCGGTTCGGCCGGCAGAGAAAGCCCGGCAATTGTCTGCAGACGTTCGCAATATTGCTCGGCAAGCAGCCTGCGCTGGGCAACCAGTTCCGGCAGCCGCCGCAACTGCTCGCGCCCGACGGCGGCCTGGAGATCGGTCATGCGGTAATTGTAACCCAGCTCGTCATAGTCTTCAAAGATGACCTGCTTCGAGCCGTGACGAACGGCATCGGTGACGCTCATGCCATGCTGGCGCCAGAGCCGGAACTTCCGGTCATATTCGGGATTGGCCGTGGTCAACATGCCGCCATCGCCCGTCGTCACGACCTTCCTGGGGTGGAAGGAAAAGCAGGCAATGTCGCCATGCGCTTTGCCGATCTTCTCCCAACGCCCGTCCCACAGAATTTCGCTTCCCGTCGCGCAGGCTGCATCCTCGATCACCGGTATCTGATGGCGCTTGCCGATCTCCAAGATGGAGCGGAGTTCGCAAGGCATGCCCAGTTGATGCACGCAGAGAATGGCCTTTGTGCGAGGCGTAATTGCCCTTTCGATCAGACTGGCGTCGATATTGTAGCCATCTTCTTCAATATCGACGAAAACCGGCACCGCATCGCAGTACAGAACCGCATTTGCGGTCGCGATAAAAGAATGGCTGACCGTGACGACTTCGTCGCCGCCCGATACGCCGACCGCCTTCAGCGCCAGATGCAATGCCGTCGTGCAATTCGACATGGCGCATGCATGTGGGGCGCCGACAAAGGCCGCGAATTCACGCTCGAAAGCCGCGACTTCCGGCCCCTGCGTCACCCATCCAGACAGAATAACGCGGCGCGCGGCCTCAGCCTCTTCCTCCCCGAGGACGGGTTTGGCGACCGGAATTGTGGCTGGGGTTGTGGATTGAGACGAGCTCATGCTGCCTGCCCCCCTGCGTCGGTCTGCTTTTGCCACCAGGCAACGAGATCACGAAGCCCTTGCTCCATGGAGATCTCCGCCTTGAAGCCGAGGAGCCGTTCGGCCTTGCTGATATCGGCAAGACGACGGGTCACGCCGTTGACCGTGCGGGCCTCTTTGTGCTGCGGCTCGAGCGAGGAACCCATAATGTCGCTCAGCATCTTGGCGAGTTCCAGCAGGCTTATCTCCGTGCCGCTGGCGACGTTGAACACTTCGTCCGTGACATTACTTTTCGCGGCCAGAATGTTTGCACGGGCGATGTCGCGTGCATCGACGAAGTCCATCGTCTGGCTGCCGTCCCCATAGATCAGCGGTGGCATTCCGGCCATCAGACGCTCCATCCAACGGATCAAAACTTCCGTATAGGCGCCGTAAACGTCCATGCGCGGCCCATAGACGTTGAAATAACGCAGCGCGACGTAACGCAGGCCATACATCTCCGCAAAGCTGCGCAGCAGGCCTTCGTTGAAGGTCTTCGCAGCGCCATAGATCGTCCGGTTATTGTAGGGATGATGCTGCTCGGTCGTCGGGAAGCTCTCGGCCAGCCCCAGCACCGAGGCCGAGGAAGCAGCGACCACCTTCGAAACACCTGCCTTGACCGCGGCTTCGAGAACGTTGAACGTGCCCTCGGCCAGAACATCGAAGGCGAGCCGTGGCTCTTCGGCGCATTGCGTAATGCGGATCGCCGCCTGGTGAAAGACGATGTCGACGCCATCGAAGGTTTTTGCCAGAAGCGCTCTGTCGCGGATATCTCCCTCGATGATGTTGACATACCCACTGGCAATTGCGGTGCTGAGATTATCCCGGCGCCCGCGCACGAAATTGTCGAGGATGATGATCTCACGCGGTTTTTCCAATGCGACAAGATCGGCAATATGCGACCCGATCAGACCGGCACCGCCGGTAATGAGTACTCGTTGATTTCTCATAACCTTCCCTCACGCGACATGTTCGTCATCGGATCATTCTCCGAACGCCACCGTATGAATTTCGCCGGTACACCTGCGGCAACCGAGAACGGCTCGACGTCGGAAACGACAACTGCGCCGGCTCCAATGATCGCTCCCTTCCCGATGGTCACGCCGGGTAGAATGGTTGCATTCGTTCCGATATCGGCCTCTGCACAGATGCGGACCGGCTTGATTTCAAGATCCGTGCGAATGATCGGCACGTCCACCGGCAGTGCCGTGTGGGTCGAGCCCAGCACCTTGGCGCCTGGGCCCCACCCGACAGAATCCTCGATCACCAGTTCGCGCGCGTCAAAATAGGCCATCGGGCCGATCCAGACATTGTCGCCGATCACGCAGGTGCCGTCGTAGCGCCCCTGGATATAGGCCTGAGCGCCGATGAACACCCCATTGCCAATTTCGAACGTCTCGGGGTGTTTGAAACCGGCGCCGCCTGCAACCTGCAATCCCGTGCCGCAACTCCGCGTGATCGCTTGCCAGATGGCTTTGCGCATCATCGTGTCGACGACCCCGTCGCCCGTCGCGAAACGACCGTAGAGTTCGATCAGGCCAGCGCGCCCGTATGATTGCCTGAGTTCTTCGACCAGCCCGGCCTGGTAGGCTGGATCTGCCGGTCTTTCATGACGGCCGTGGACCGCTTGCACGATCCGGGCCTCGCCCAAACGATCAACTGACATAGGCGTATTCCAACGCTGCAGCCACCTGATCGACATGCCACGTGGGCATCTCGGGATAGATCGGCAATGAGAGAACCTCCCGTGCGGCCGCTTCCGAGATTGGGAAATCGCCGGCCTGGTAACCAAGGTCGGCATGGGCCTTCTGCAGGTGAACGGGGATCGGATAGTGCAGCCCGGACTGAATGCCCTCGGCGGTCAGCACGCGCTGAAGCTCGTCGCGATCGCGGCTTCTGATCGCATAGACATGGTAGACGTGGCGCCGGTCAGCGATTTCGACAGGCGTCCTCAAACTCGCCAAACCGCCAAGCAGCAGCGAGTAGCGACGGCCATGGGCGCGCCGCGCTTCAGTCCAGCCTTCGAGATGCCGGAGCTTGATGCGCAGGATCGCACCCTGAATGGCATCCATCCGATAGTTGAAGCCCTTCAGCAGATGGTGATAGCGCTGTTCCTGGCCCCAGTCGCGCAGCATGCGCATCGTCTTGGCCTGATCGTCGCTGTTGGTGACGACGATACCACCCTCGCCGCAGGCGCCGAGATTTTTGCCGGGATAGAAGCTGAAGCAGCCGGATGCGCCGATGCTGCCGGCGCGGGCGCCTTTATATTGCGCTCCGTGCGCCTGGCAGGCGTCCTCGATCACCGGTATCCGATAATGATCGGCAATTGCTTTGATCGCGTCCATATCGGCCATCTGACCGTAGAGATGGACGGGAACAATGGCCTTGGTTCGGGGCGTGATCTTTGCCTCGAGCTGAGCCGGATCCATCGTCAGCGTCACGGGCTCGACATCGATGAATACCGGTCGCGCACCGGCGTAGCAGATCGCCGATACGGTCGCGACGAAGGTAAACGGCACGGTGATGACTTCATCGCCGGGGCCGACTCCTGCCGCAAGCAGCGACAGATGCAGGGCACTCGTCCCGGTATTAACCGCTATCGCATGTTTTACGTTGCAATAATCCGCGAATTCCTGCTCGAGGCGGGCGACTTCCTCGCCCAGTATGTATTGCCCCGAGGCGAGCACGCCGAGGACGGCTGCGTCGATTTCGCTCTTGATCGATTGATATTGGGCTTTGAGGTCCAGGAACGGGATCATGCAATGCGCCTCGCCTCTTCGAGCTCGATGATACGACCGCGCTGGGCGAGCGACCGGCTTGCGGCTTCGAGGATGCGAACGACCCGCAGCCCGGCTTGGCCGTCCGTAATGGGACGGGTACTCTGATCGATGCACTCGACGAACTGATCAAGTTCGCGTTTCAATGCTTCGGTCATATCGAGCTTGGGCGCCCACATGTCGCCGCTGCGGTAGCCGACCATCATTTGATGCACCTTCTCCCCATAGGCCTGGGAATTCGGGTTCAGGGTGATGCCCTTATCATAGACCTTGATCTTTTCGCTCGGCTCCAGATCGTCGTAGACGACCATCTTGTTGCTGCCGCCGATCAGCGTGCGGCGCACCTTGACCGGCGCCAGCCAATTGACGTGGATGTGGGCGATAAGCTTGCTCTCGAAGAAGAGCGTCAGATAGGCGATGTTCTCCGGCTCGCCGAGCACATGGCTCATGCCCGTCGCAGAAACAGCCACCGGCCTTTCCTGCACAACATGGTCCAGGATGGAAAGATCATGCACTGCGAGGTCCCAGATCACGCTGACATCGTGCTGGAAGAGACCCAGATTGACCCGAACCGAGTCGTAATAATACATGTCGCCCAAGCCGCTTTCGACCAGTTCGCACATTTTGCGAACGGCCCCGGTGTGGACGAACGTATGGTCCACGGCCAGCACCAGGCGGCGGCGCGCCGCTTCTTCCACCATCCGCGAAGCTTCCTCCGTCGTCGATGCCATCGGCTTTTCGACGAAGACATGCTTCCCGGCCATCATCGCCTGCATAGCGAGCTTGAAATGGGTAGAGACCGGCGTTGCGATAGCAATTGCATCCACTCTCGGGTCGCGCAGAACTTCCTCGAAATTGTCGGTGATCGTGACTGCTGGATACCGGCTTTTGACAGCCGCCAACCGTTCGACATTCAGATCACAGACAGAAACGAGCTGCGCACCGGCCGCTTCCGAGATGTTACGAACCAGGTTCGGACCCCAATACCCATACCCGACAACAGCAATGCCGATCATCGCATTCCTCCCAACGCTTGCATGTCAACTGTCCGGTCATGAACGCGACCGGTGATTCTCGCCGGAACGCCGGCAACAATGGCGCCGGCGGGTACATCCTTCGTGACGACGGCGCCGGCGCCGACTTGTGCAGCCTCTCCGATGGTCACGCCAGGCAGAATGGTGGCGTTGCTGCCAATTGACGCGTGGCGCTTGACCAGAGTGGGGATGAGGACCCAGTCGGCCTCCGTCTGCAGGCTGCCGTCCGAATTGACGGCGCGCGGATAGGTATCATTGGTGAACATCACCCCGTGGCCGATGAAAACGCCATCTTCCAGCGTCACGCCTTCACAGAGGAAGGAATGACTTGATATTTTGCAGTCTTTTCCGACGAGGACGTTTTTCTGGATTTCAACGAAGGTGCCGATGCGCGTTCCCGCGCCGATCGTGCAGCCGTAGAGATTTACAAGATCCCGATGGTGGATAACGCAGCCGTCACCCAGGTTGACGTTCGATGCAATCATCCCAACTCGCCCCCTACTCTTCTACAGACCCTGATGTGGGTGAAACCGTCGATCGCAAAAATGCTTTCAAGGTTTCGTTTCATCAGAACAACTATTTCTTCTCCTTCAAAAAGAATTGTTTTCTTCATCTGAGTAAAGGGACAAAACGTTGAAGCTCATTCACCTAAAGGCGTATCTGCTTACGAAAATTGGATGACCATCGCATGCGAATGTCTATCCCATCGATCATCGGCATCGACAGGTCACACGCCGACCGATCCTAATCCTCCACGTCGAAGAGGGGCATAGTTTACATGGGTTTAGCGAGTTTAGATGAATACATGTAGCAACCTGCCGAATCGACATACAAATGAATGAGCCTCAGATCGATCAGTTTCAACGATGTAACCATTTGTATCTGTCGATGGAACTTATGTATTGGGGTAACCACTATTAATTAGTTTAACATCCTCGGAACTGTGGTATTAAATTAGCACTTCTAGTGATTAAACTCCCATATCTACAGAGGAGTTTGATATTCGACTTTGAAGTACCGCGTAGAAAAAGGCTGGGAGGATAGGGCTTTGGATACAATAAATATAAGCCACAGGCAGGAAAACGTATCTCTTCCGTTGGAGATAGAAGAAGAATCCACGGCGTTTGCCGGACCTTCAAAGGCAAAGCACTCGCTTGTCATTCTTGACAAGAGGGAACTTGATCGGCACTGCCTTGCGCAATGCATGGCCGCCCACACGGCGGATTTCGTAATTCTGGCGTTCGGATCGATTGAAGAGTGGAAGCAAAAGCGTGAAGAATATCCTCCGCTTTCGGCAATCCTCTTGAACGTCGGTGGCAAGACGGTCGACGACCCTGTCGTTTCGGAGCAGATCAAGAGTCTTTCGTCGGAATTCGTGTCGACGCCGGTCATCATATTGTCCGATAGTGACGACTTCGCCCAGATCGTGAGGGCGATCGATTACGGAGCAAAGGGCTACATACCTGCCTCCGTCAGCATCAGCGTCTGCATGGAGCTGATTGCGCTATCGGTAGCAGGAGGACTTTTCGTTCCCGCAAGCGCCCTGTTCGCCATGCGTCACTTGCTGCAATCGAACAACCCGACAGCACACCCGCTTGCCGGGATATTCACGGATCGCCAGGCCGAAGTCGTAGCGGCACTGCGGCGCGGAAAGGCGAACAAGATCATTGCCTACGAGCTCAATCTGCGAGAAAGCACGGTCAAGGTACATGTTCGAAATATCATGAAGAAGGTCAAGGCAACAAACAGGACCGAGGTCGTGTTCAAGCTCAACGATCTCTTTCCTGATAGTCTTGCTGGCTCAGGGACGAGCAGAGAACTGTCCTGATACACTCAACCGATCACATCTTTTCAGGATGATTTTAGGCAGTCCGGCCTAAAATCATCCTGTTTTGGTGAGACCTCGCAGCGACGTGAGTCAATTGCCGCCGTCACAAAAGAGGCCTGGAAAGCGCCATTCGGATCCTGCGGAACGCACCTCTTTGTGAGCGGGGCACTAGGCCCCGTGCAAGATGCCGAAGATATCGGAACTCCGGCAGAGGCGGCACGTTCGGCCTTATGCTGTTCAGACGCAGTTTGGTCATCAGGCTATCGATGCCCAAGTAGAATCGCAAGCGCCAACCAAGATCACGTTTTAGATATAGAGATGCTACGCGCTCGCCGGTCTCGTTGACGGAAAGAGGGACACGACGAAGAGCGTTCGCAAGATCTGGCTTTTCACAACGCTCAAGAATATCGGCAACCCATGAAAGCCATTCAAGATCGCTTCGCTTGGGAAGCTGATGAATGCTTTTTCGATCTTTGCGGCGCCGTTGCGAGGCGGCCCGATCGCCTTCTAGACCCGGTTGCTCGAAGATGAGGCGCATGCGCCTGAGCTCATCGTGGGACAGGCATGGATAAAAGTCCAGTAACCTCCGCGCCTGCTCAAATTCCCCCTTGCAGATCAAGGAAAGAAGGAAATAAGCCCATTCGACCGGGTCCGGGTCGGTCGACCCATAGTCGACCATCGTTATCTTGACCAAGTTCACCATAAGGTCATAGGCGCGATCGACATCGCCCTCACGCAAAGCGCAGATGGCAAGACGGAACTTAGCTTCAGGCAGGTAGGATACATAGTCCAGACAGCTGAGGTAGCAGCGCTTGGCCTCCTCCACCCTGTCCTGCTCAAGAAGCAAATCGCCCTGTTTCAGCAAGGCGCGATCGCTCGCATCACCAACAACATGGATACTCTCTCGCTGTGAGGCGCGTTCGACCTTAATAAGTTCATCGAAAGGCCCGGGCTGAATGATCTTTTCGCCGAATTGCAGGTCTCGGTTCAGCATGAACCATTGATATATTTGAGGTCTGTGGTTCAGCGTATGACGCGAGTGAACTAAACGGTAGCCTGACGTCGCGATGCGCTGTATTTCATCGGGATGAGCAAAGAGGTATTCCAATCGCTCAACCACGTTGTGGTGGTCGGCAAAGATACAGTTCTCCATGTCGGCAAAGCCGGCGGCCTCCACCGATGCAGTACGTTCCGTCAAAAGACAGGCGTTTGCCCCGGGGATCTCGAAGTGCTTGCGAACGACCTCGCCGCCCGCGGTTCCGCATGTAGGGACGACAAAACTTGCGTTTAGGACGCGCGCATAGGCCTCTCCCGACAACAGCTGGGAGGCAAGCTTGCTTTCATAACTGTGTTGCGGCGAGACCAGGCAGGGATAGTGGTCGCGGATTATCGGAAAGACATTCTGCCGCCAAGGGTAGAGGCCATAGACCTGGCCGGTGAGCGTGACCGGTATGATCTTCTGCTGGCCATAGTCGCGATAAACTTCGGGGTCGATGAAGTTTGGCCAGACGAACAGGTTATCCCTGAGCTCCGGCATGTATTCGGGCGTCATAGTTCCAATCGAGAAAAAGGTCTCTATGCCCCACTGCTCCATATCGGACAGGAAGCCGCTGCGGCGGTCGCACCACGGATCGGCGTTGTGGAGGCCGAGCTTTGGAACCCGGGTATTGGTATTGGTGATTTTTATCCGCTGTGACCCGTGTGACCGGTAGCCGCTTTCAAACAGCGTCAGATCCGGTTCGTAACGGTCGCATATCTCGGCATAATCGCAGTCGTGGTTTATGACGACGACATCGAAGTGCGTGGCGAGGCATTTGACCTGTTGCTGCATATGCAGCAACAGGTAACCGGCCGCATTCGCATTGGGCTGATGGTCCCACTGGAAGAAGAGGAGCCGTGGTTTGCGATGGTCGACAAATCTGTCCATGTTCTATCGTGTGATTTCCGCGACAGGAAGGCCGACCTTCGGAGGAAGCAGATCCGGGTAAGCCTCCTGCGGAGACTTGGCGCCGAGAATGTTCCTGACGCCGCCGGCAAGCTTCCACTCAAAATAGGCAATCGTCCTCTCGAGCCCTTCACGCAGGCTCACTGTCGGCTGCCAGCCCAATTCCTGCATTGCACGGCTGATATTGGGCTTGCGCTGGGTCGGATCGTCAATCGGCAGAGGCTTGTAAACGATGCCTGATTTAGACCCGGTCATTTCGACGACCATTTCGGCCAGTTCCCGGACCTGGAATTCTCCCGGGTTGCCGAGATTGATCGGACCCGTGACGCCGGCCGGCGTACCCATCAGGCGGATGAAGCCCTCGATGAGATCGTCTACGTAGCAGAAGGAGCGCGTTTGCGTGCCGTTGCCGAAGATGGTGATCGGCTCGTTTCGGAGCGCTTGGACGATGAAATTGGAGACGACGCGGCCGTCATTGGTCTGCATGCGCGGCCCGTAAGTATTGAATATCCGCGCTACCCGGATTTCCACGCCATACTGACGATGATAGTCGAAGAACAAGGTTTCGGCACACCGCTTGCCTTCGTCATAACATGCCCGCGGGCCAATCGGATTGACGCTGCCTCGATAGTCCTCGGGTTGAGGGTGAACTGCCGGATCACCATAAACTTCGCTGGTGGAGGCCTGGAAGATCTTCGCCTTGGTGCGTTTGGCAAGGCCAAGCATATTGATGGCCCCGTGCACGTTGGTCTTCACCGTTTGCACGGGGTCGTGCTGATAGTGGACCGGAGATGCCGGGCAGGCGAGGTTGTAGATCTCGTCGACCTCTACATAAAGCGGGAAGGTAATGTCGTGGCGAAGAATCTCAAAGCGTGGGTCGTCGAGAAGGTGCAGCACATTGTCGCGCGAACCGGTGTAGTAATTGTCCACGCAGAGGACGTCATTGCCCTCCCGTAAAAGCCTTTCGCACAGGAATGATCCCAGAAACCCGGTGCCGCCGGTAACCATAATTCTCTTGTGTCCGTGCATTGGTGTGCTCCGTGTTGGTGGTTGCCCGTGGATGTGGTCAGCAGGCTCCCTTGCCCTTTAAGACCGCAGGAATTGTGCTGAGAAGGATGTGCAAGTCGAACCACAAGGACCGGTTGTCGATGTAGAACTCGTCGAGTTGCTGCTGCAGCTCGATATCCGCATTGCTTCGTTCGGATATTTGCCAAAGGCCCGTCAGCCCCGGCGTGACGGAACGGCGCTTGTCTCTAAATTCGCTGTCCATTGCCGAAAGGTGATACTCCGGGAACGGACGCGGTCCGACGATGGCCATCTCGCCCGCAATGATGTTTGCTAACTGCGGGAGCTCGTCGATACTCGAAGAGCGCAGCATATGTCCTATAACCGGAAGGATGCGCGGATCGTCCTTGAGCTTGAAGTGGCTCAACCACTCGGCGCGCATGGTCGGGTGGTCTCGGAATAACGCTTCAAGGCGCTGTTCCGCGTCTTGGTACATCGTCCTCAATTTCAGGACGTGCACCGGCTTGCCGGAGCGTCCTTCCCTGGTGTGTCGGAAGAAGACGGGACCTGGATCGATGGCGTAGATCGCGGCCGCTGCAATCGCGATGAATGGCGCGACCACGATCGTTGCAGGGATGGCGATTGCGAGATCGAGGATCCGGCGAACCAGATCCGAGTTCATCGAACGCCCACCGGTGGTAAGGCGAATGCCTATCTCTCCGCCGACATCCGCAGGCCGCAACCCGCTTACCTTTAAGCTCGGCGTGTCCGACAGCAAAATGACTTCGGCGAACCTCCGACGCATTAGCGCCAAGTCGGGCAGAAGCGAGCCGGTGTCGCCCGCAATCACGGCGATGCATGGGCCGTCATCGGGCAATGCATCCAAACAATCGGGGGAAAAGGGCTCCGGCCTGACGCCATACTGCCAGTGGTCCTTAAAATGCGCTATGAGGGCGGGAGCAAGGTTGCGCCCGCCTATGACGACCGCGCGCTCCCCCCAGATTCCAAGTTTCCAGCACAGGCCTCGTGCAAGCCAGTGCACAAGTGTCTGAACAACCAGCCCGAAACCGACGAACACGATAATCGCAAGCGACAGTCGTTCCGTCTCCGGCAGAATAATTGCTCCGAATGCCGTCAGAACACCCACCTTGGCGGCAGCTATTGTGCGCCGCCGCAGAAGTTCGTGGTCTTGCAGCCGATATCCAGGATAGAGGCCGGCCGATGCATAAAGAACGATCGCAGCCAGTGCTGCGACCGCCAACGCACGCTCCACGACTGTGCCCTCCGAACCACTCGGGAGAAAGGACAGGAGAACAAAATAGACAATCAAATAGCTAACAATGTCGCCGGCGATCAGGAAGGACGACGTAGCAAGCCGAGGAAACCGGCGCCCTAGTGCAACGGGTGTATTCAGCCCTGCCCATACAAAGGCATCGGCGGCCTTGGCTGCGATGGGCGGCACGGATCCTGCCGCAATCGACCGCGATGTCATGTCATTTGATGTAGATGCCTTCGACGGACCCGGTGTCATCGATGACGGCATAAATAAGGACATGACGCTTTACCCCTCTACTGCATTTGTCCCGACGCACCCGACCCAGAAACGGCTTCTTCGATCGGAAACTTCCGAAGTCCCAGTCTCTGGAAAGCCGTCAGTGAGATGAAGGTCGGAACGACGAGCGCATAGCGCCGCCACAGCCGCCGCGGCTCGCACAAAAGACGAAACGCCCATTCGAAGCCGCTTCTTTGAATGAACCTTGGAGCCTGCCGCTTGAGGCCGGCGTGGAAATCGAATGCAGCTCCAACACCGATGAGCATTGATGCTTTCAGACGATCACGCATGCGCGCCATCCAGAGTTCCTGCTTGGGGCTGCTCAGCCCGACCCAGATGATATCGGCGCCCGACCGATTGAGCCGGTCGGCAATTTCCGTTTCCTCCTGCAGCGACAATTTATGAAAAGGTGGTGAGTAGGAGCCGACGATCCGTGCCTGCGGAAATTTTGCCAGAAGGCGTGCCTGCAATTGCTCCAGTGTCTCGGCTGTTGCCCCATAAAGGAAGTGGCGCACGCCCGTTGATCTGCCGGCATCGAAAACGGATAACATCAGATCCGGTCCGTAGACCCTGTCGCTCTCCGAATGACCGGCACGTTTCAATGCCCATACCAGTGGCATGCCATCGGGGGTCACGAGGAATGCCCGGTTATGGATCGACCGGAGCTCGGGATCATCTTGGCAGCGGACGATGCCGTGAGCGTCGCGAACGCAGACATATTCTTTCCTGCCGTCTTCGATCGCTTTTTGAATAAATCCAGTCGCGCTTTTAAGATTGACTGCCGAAACGCGAACACCAAGGACATTCGTCCAACCTAGGGAGCCCTTTGGATGGAGTATTGAAGTTTGGCTGGTGCCTGCTGTTTGTTTTCTCATGACCTGCGCTTTCGCGACTGAAACTGTCATCAGAATATCTCGGCAAGCCGATTGCCTCCATACTTGCTGCTCCAGCTATTGGACGTAGGAGAGACTTCATATTTACGTCTTACGCGCGGATGACGTACAATATTCGAAGTAAGTCTATGTACCCCACGGCCTTGCCATGCTGCTCTTTTTTGATGACCGTTGTCCCGAAATAACGCCGGCGCGGGGCCGCAGAAGATATTCGCAATCAAGCGAACATCACTGGAGTTCCAGCGCGAGCAGCAAAGGGGGTGACATGATCAACCCAGCGAGGTGAAGACCCCCCGCTGGAAAGATCTAAGAGCCTGACCGAAAAAGAGTTGAGTGAAATCAGCCAGTTGTGATTCTGTTTGTTTGCTTAGGACG
>NZ_LODW01000081.1 GCF_002914525.1 Rhizobium hidalgonense
TCCTATCGAATCTCTTCCTGCATTACGCGTTTGACGTCTGGATGACCCGGACGCATCCGGATCTACCATAAAGGCCTGGCGCCGGCGAAGATCGGCGGCTACGTCAAACCGACACTGAGGGTGCGGCCGCCGACAACTACACCTTGACGCGTCGCTGGTTGACGCGAATGGCTTTCGCTTGACCCTCCACGCTGGCACGTGCAGCATCGTCGGCCTGATCGATTTCAGGACGAACGCGTGCATCGATCGGGTGGTGATCATGCTCCTGCTCAGGACTCCGATACGTTGAAACGACAACGCCACGGTGCAACAGCTCGTTCATGTCGTGTTACCTCTTCGAAGGATACAAGCTATCTGGGAAAGACTTACCTTGTAGGGCATTGGCGGAAGGATCGACAATCGAAAAGACAGGCAGAAATCTCGTCTGCAAGGCCGGCCCCAGAAGGGGTCGGAAGGGAAGATCCGTAGGACAGCTCCCGCGAAACCTCTAGAAAAGTCCAGCCTTTTGAGACCTCGCAACCGGCGGAGAGGATGTTGCTGTCCTGCCTCTATTCAACAGACCTCTCCCCCTTTAAGTTCAGTCGGCGAGCGACCCTTGGGCGATCGCTATGCGCCGATCCCGCCCATGCAGACGTATTTCATGGATAAGAAGTCATCCATTCCGTACTTTGAGCCCTCTCGGCCGAAGCCGGATTGCTTGACGCCGCCGAATGGCGCTAATTCGGTGGAAATCAGACCCGTGTTCACGCCAACCATGCCGTATTCCAGCGCCTCTGTGACCTTCCAAACGTTCCTGAGGTCGTTGGCGAAAAAGTAGGCTGCCAAGCCGAATTCCGTATCGTTCGCGAGTTCGATGACTTCCTCGACAGTATCGAACTTGAACACCGGAGCCAGAGGCGCGAAGGTTTCCTCACGCGCAACCTTCATATCCTTTGTGGCACCCGAGAGAAGCGTTGGTTGGACGAACGTGCCTCCGCGAGCATCGCGGTCACCACCAACCACGACAGTCGCACCCTTGGTCACAGCGTCATCGATATGACCATAGAGCTTTGCTACCGCTTCATCGTTGATCAACGGGCCGATCGTCGCCCCGCTCTCAAACCCGTCAAGAACCTGCAAGGCACTCACGCGCATTGCCAGCTTCTCGACGAACCTGTCATGGATCCCGCTCTGTACGTAAATACGGTTCGCGCACACGCAGGTCTGACCCGCGTTACGAAACTTAGAAAGCATAGCCCCCTCGACCGCCTGGTCGAGATCTGCATCGTCGAAAACGATAAACGGCGCATTGCCGCCGAGTTCCAGGCTCAGCTTCATGATCTTCTGGGCGCCTTGCGCCATCAAGATACGGCCAACTTCGGTCGAACCGGTGAAGGTCAGTTTCTTGACGACCGGGTTGGAGCAGACCTCCTCGCCAAACATTCTTGCATTATCCGTCGGGAGGACGCTGAACAAGCCATCGGGTATTCCGGCACGCTCCGCGAGGATCGCCAATGCAAGCGCCGATAACGGAGTCTCGGCAGCAGGCTTGAATACGATCGCGCAGCCGGACGCGAGCGCCGGCGCGATCTTGCGGCACACCATCGCCGACGGAAAGTTCCAAGGAGCGATGGCGGCCACAACGCCAACCGGCTGCTTGATGACAAGCAGTCGCTTGTCGGCCTGGTGACCTGGAATGGTGTCACCATAGACACGCTTGGCTTCCTCACCGAACCATTCGATGTAGGAAGCGCCGTAAGCAATCTCGCCACGCGCTTCCGCCAGTGGCTTGCCCATTTCCGATGTCAGAATTACGGCCAGGTCTTCAGCGTTAGCTACCACCTCTTCGTAGAACTTCCGCATGATCAGCGAGCGTTCCTTCGCCGAAACCTTAGCCCACTTCTTCTGTGCAGCCTTTGCAGCATCGATAGAGGCTCGCACTTCAGCAAGGCCAGCGCTAGGCAAAGAGGCAAGGACGTCCATCGTGGAGGGGTTTAGCACGTTGATGCGTGTGCCGTTTACCCCTTCGCTCGACCACTTTCCTCCAACCAGCATCTGCTCGCGAACGAGAGTCTGGTCCTTTAAACGGCCTAGCAGGGTGCTGGAGATTGCCATGGATCTTCCTTTCTATGCATTGATCATATCTGATTTCGAATGTGTGGTGACCGTGCGTATATCGCGACCATCGGAACGATGAGCAGACCGACGACAGCCTGCTGCGCCGGAAAGTTCAGTCCGAGGCCAACTAGAAGCGAGGTCAGTACAGTCAGGACAAGAACACCGAGCACTGTCGCGCCATAGCCGCCCGCCCCACCAAGAAGCGACGTCCCTCCAATCACCACCGCTGCTACGGTGGTGAAAAGATAAGGGTCGCCCACGCCGACGAAGCCACCACCGGAAAACCCTAGTAGCAGCATGCCCGTGATTGCAGACATGGCACCGCTGACGCTATGGATGACGGTCCAGACCTTGAATTCGGAGATTCCGAGGCGGGCGGCCGCCGTCCGGCTTCCGCCGACGGCGTAAATGCTGCGGCCAAACCAGGTGTTGTACATGAACCATCCAAGCGCGATGGCGACGATAGCCCAGATCACGATGACCGGAGGCAGCGACAGGCCGAAAAACTTTCCGTTGAACGCCGAAATGTTCCTCAGCCATTCGGGTACCGGAGCAAACACTGTACCACCAAACGCCGAGCCGAGTGAGGTGTAGATCTGGACCGCACCGACGGCCGCGAAGCCAACTCCGAGCGACATGATCAGCGCTTGCCCTTGGAGACGGAAGCTCAGGGCGCCATTGGCGGCCCCGACAAGCGCACCGAGGAGCATGACAACCAGCATCGCGAGGGGAGCGGGAATACCTGCGACCATAAGGCTGGGAAGGAGGATGTTCGCGCCTCCAATAATATATGGTATCGAAAGATCGAGCGCACCGACCAGAGCGCACAGGGTCTGGCCAATGGAGGCAAGCCCCAGAAACGCTGCGAGAAGAAGGATTGAACGCGCGTTTTGGGATGATACGAAGCCGGGGACCAGCAATGCACCGAGTGCTAAGAGAGAGGCCAGAAGAACAAAGCCAATGACGATGCTCCGATGAGCCTTGAGCGGGTTAGACTTCTGAGCCGATTTGATTTCGGAATTCATAACTGTCGCGACCATTATCTTGCTCCTTACACAACCGCGCGGCGACTGATGACAAAGACGTTCACGAGAAGTGATCCGACGAGGATTAAGCCGAATGCCATCTGGGTAACGAACCCCGAAACCGTGCCGAAGTTGAAGGTGGAGAGGAGATAGGAGATGAGGAACATGTTGATCGCGCCAAGCGTAGATCCAAGTGCTCCACCACGACCACCGGAGAGGCTCGCACCTCCGAGAACCAGGGCCGTAACAGCCTGAAGGGTGTAGGTGCTGCCCTGCGTCGGATCACCAGAGGAGATCAGCGCCGTGTAGCTGAGGGCGGCAAGTCCAGCGAATGCTCCACCAACAACGTGGGCGATGATGCGGACTGCGTCCACTCGAACGCCGCTCGTATACGCCATGCGCTCATCCGCACCCGTCATGCGAAGGTTGCGGTAAAACATAGTCCCCCTGAGAAGGAGCCATAATGCATACGCTGCAACCAGCAACAGCAAAACAGGTGACATGATGTCGGTCCCCGCCCCCCAGCTAAGCATCCAGTCGGGCGCGACTCCACCCGGTCGGGACATCACCATCAGGTTCAACCCGGAGAGGACAAGAAAACCCGACAGCGTAACGATTATCGGAGCGACACGCACATAAATGATAACCAGCGCCTGGAGTAGCTGGAATGCCGCTCCCAGGCCGACTGCCCATACTATCACTGCGATAGGGTTGGTAATTCCGTTACCCACAAGCCAGGTAATAAGGGTAACGTTGATGAACCCCATCAAGGGGCCAACTGAAAGGTCCACTGCTCCACGACCCGCCATGACAATGGGGGTGAGGGCAAGCGCCGTTAGAATCAAGGGCGTGGCGACAAGGATTGCACCTGCGAGGCCGTTGTTCGTGAATAGCCCGTGTCCGCGTAGGGCAACGGCGACCAAAAGGACAATGAATAGGCCGGCCGGCACGAAGAGGGAACGGTCCTGGGTGATTTGACGGAATGCGATTCCAGACATCATGCAGTCCTTTCCAGATCGAACTCGATGGAGGCGTTTGGCGATTTTCCAAACATTGCGGCCAAGATTGGCTCTTCCGCTATGTCCTCGCCTGCTAGCGACCGGAAAAGCCTTCCAGCAAAGAAGACGTCGACGCGGTCCGCAAAGCCGATGAACTCTTCGATTTCGCTTGATAGATAAATCACGCTGCCACCCTTCTCCGTGAACAGGCGCAGTTCGCGGTAGAGATCGCGCTTCGTTCCGAGGTCGACACCGCGAGCGGGATCGTTAAGGACGATGACGGACGGTTGGTTTGCAAAGGCACGGCCGATCAAAACTTTTTGCTGATTTCCGCCCGACAGTGAGGTGATCTTGTTCGCCGGACTTCCAATCTTAATCCGGAGCCGATCCACCTCGCGTTTGAACATGGGTTTGAGGCCGGCCTTATTGATTATACCAAGAGGACCGAGGTTCTTGCGATAGACGCCGATGGCAAGATTTTCGAAGATGCTCTGCTGAGGGAAGATACCTTCACGCTTGCGGTCGCCGGAAATATACGAGATTCCTGCTTTGGTAGCGTCTTCGAGCGATGCGACCTTTTTCATTCTCTCGGTGCTGGATGACCAGACTTGGACATTACCACCAAAAGGCTGGATGATACCCGCAACGGCGCGTACGAAAGCGTCCTGCCCCTGCCCGTCGAGTCCTGCAACACCGATGATCGCTCCTTTCGGTAGATCGAAATCGAAGGGCGCTGCCGCGCTGTGAGTAACGAGGTCTCTTACCGCTACCACGGCCGGCGCGGCGGCGCCTACTTGCTTTGATTCGTACGCCTTCGCGTCGCTTGCGTTTCGGTCCGCGGGCGTCATCATTGAAAGCAGGTTCTCTTCAGTTATTTCATGCTTCTCGAGCGTACCAATGGTGACGCCGTCGCGAAGGATCGTGGCTCGATCGGCGATGCGGACAAGTTCAGCGATCCGATGCGTTACGATCAGCACGGTCGCACCTTCCCTACGGAGACGATCAATTTCCTCGTGGAGGCGGATCGTGGAATCGAGGTCTAATGCCGCAGACGATTCATCGAGGATGAGGACCTTCGGCCTGCGCAAGACCGCTCGCGCAATAACTATCCATTGCTTGACGCTCAGAGGCAATGCCCCAACGTTCTGATCGAGATCCACGGGCTTGCCGACGAGGCGTTTCAGGATCTCCTCAGCCTCGGTACGCCGACCACTGCCGCCCTGCGAGCGGAAGATGCCGTCGCGCCCGACATACAGGTTTTCCAATACACTGGCCTCGTCGGCCACCAGCACTTCCTGGAAGATCGTTGTCAGCCCGATGCGCTTGGCGTCAGTCGGAGTCGAAATCTCTTCTCCAAGGACCGAAACGCTCCCGGAATCTGGGTGCAACACTCCAGACATGATCTTCGCCATCGTGCTTTTGCCACTTCCATTCTCTCCGACGATGGCGTGCACTTCTCCGGCCCGGGCTTCAAAATCACACTTCTTTAAGGCCTTAGTCTCGCCGAAAGACTTGGCAACATTGATCAACTTGATCGTAGTTTGGTTTTGCATCGGAGATCCTCTAATCCCAACGGCCGCGCGAGGCGGTCCTCCCACAAGAGAAACTTCTGTCCGGTGGCAAGACCCACCGGGCAGAACAGTTTCACTTCGACACAGGCTTCCAGGGATCAGCCGGGCGTTCGAAGTAGTCTGCAGCAATCGCAGCAGGAAACCACCCGTCCGCCTTGGGCTCCACGAAGTCTGTCGAGTTCAAGTCGCAATCTTCTGGTATTGCCGCGCGGACTTCATCGATGGTGTAAGGCAAGACGGGTCGAAGGAAGGACTGAACCTTAGGGCCTTGTCCCTCCAATGTGCGGAGCATGATCTCCCACATCTGTTGCATCTCGCGACGCGGCGGCCAAATATGGAAACTCCTGTCCACAAACTCGGGGTTCTTGCGCCAGTAGCACGCGGCGGAAGCTTCCCCCCCGAGAGTAATCGGGATCATGTCTCGACCTGACTGCAGCATTGCGTTGAGAACGCCGTTCTCTTGGGCCCCCTGCGTGAGGATCCCATCAATCTTCGTCGGGTTCGTCGCAAGAAACTTCTGAACTTCGACCTGGGCCACCTGGTCGGTCCACTTCCCTGCAACTTCACCGACGATCTTTATGTCGGGGTACTTAGCAAGTGCTTCCTTAGCCGCTTTGTCAAAGCTGTCCGAAGAAGCGAAACCGGGAATACCAGAAACGAGAAGGATATTGCCCTTCTTTCCTATTTTTTCCGCCAGCCACGTCGCCATCTCGGCACCGCCCTGCGCGTGATTGGCCGCGCCATTGATGGCGTATGGCGACGTCACGTAGCCCGAAAATGAGAACACCGGCACACCGGCTTTGTAGGCATATTCGATCGTCTGATTAAGAGCCGTGACGTTCGAGCAGCAGATGATGATTGCATCGACGCCTTCGTCCACCATCTGACGCATCTGCTGGATCTGAACGGCGTCTTTAAGATCCGACTGGGTGACCACGACATCAGACACCAGGCCCGCAGCCTTTGATCGCGGTAAAAGATCGCTCATGACCGCATCGAGAGCTGCGGCTCGCCAGGTGTTGCCAGCGTAGCTGCTTGCATAGCCGATCTTCCACGGAGGACCCTTTTTGGGCTTGAAGTCTTTGTAGGCGCTCGCCCCCAATGGAATCTGCGGATCTACAGTTTCATAGATCTTCTTTTCTGTAGCCGGTAGCTGATCGACACCATCCGCGTAAGCGGTTGTCGCCAGGGCGCTAACCGAGATCAGCGCCCCAAGTGTGACATTCAGAATGCACCTCATTGAAGTTCTCCTCCCGAGAAAAGGATCAGGCAACCTTAGACCGAGCTGCTGATGACTGTTGGATCTCCTCAAGAATCGGCAACAGATACTTCCGGAACTCGCTATAGTCCTCAGTAACGGGAAAATGTCCGAGCTTTTCCATTGTCCAAAACTTGGAGCCTTTGACCAGGTCTGCAGCAATCTTGGTATCGGCCGGGGACGTGTTTGGATCGTATTCGCCCGTGAGGAAGTATAGCATACATTTCGACGTATCGATTTTGCTGGCTTCCTCTGGCGACACATCGTGGTCGTAGTAGTAGTAATAAAGATCACCCGCGAAGATTCCCGGTCCACCGCAGCTGTATTCCCACTGGATTTCACGGACATTCGCTTCTGGCGAGTACGGTGAGATATTCAGCATCATCGCCGCACCGATGGAGGTGCGATTGACGTTTGGATTGTCGAACTCCCTGCGGATGCCAGCCATACCGACGTCGACGTACTCCGCCGCCGAGCGCAACGCACCTTCGACCGAGATCGTGGCGCGGAAGTTGTCCGGATAGTTCGATGCCAGGTCGATCGCGAGATGGCCGCCCATGGAGCTGCCCAAATAAACGGGGCGGTCTAGGTCGAGCGCTTTTGAGAGTTCGAGCTGGAAGTCCATCATGAACTTCTTGGTCATGTTGTATTCCTTCTCCCACCAGCGAACGCCGTAGGGGGGAAGGGACTTGCCGTGATACGGCAGATCGAACGCGATGACGCGAAAATTTTTTGTCACGTCGGAATCGCAAAGCATATGACGGTATTGGCGACCGTCGGACCCTGCCGTATGACCGACGAGAAGCGGAATCCCCTGGCCCGCTTCTTCGTAATAGACGCGGTACTCGATACCTTCTACGGTGAGATAGAGATAACGGCCGATAATGGGGTCAAACTTGGTCATGCTGCTGCTCCTTCAGAACGGGCATTGCGCATCAGGGTGGTCATGCGGTTGAGAGCAGGCAGATACGCGAAGGTTTCGTTGTTACTGCTAAGGTAGAGGCCATGCTTGATGTTTGATGACTGCAAGCACTGATAAAACGGCAAGGGTTTGTGCTGAAGCAGCGCCTCCCACTGTGAACCGGTCCCGCGTATGACGATAGTGCACTTGTCGTCGTCGTATTCGGCCTCTTCCACCTTTAGCAACGTACCGTCCTCGAAATGAAGCGCTACACTGCGGGTAGGGAAATCGCATTTTAATATACCGTTAAGATAACGAGTTTCGCGCTTGAACTCGAAATCCTCCCGCACGAATTCTATGAATTTCTTGAGATCTATCGCCATTTTAGGCTCCTCCCTTGTTGATAAGCGCTGAGAACTCCGCGCATGTTGTACATGCCCCCTCACGGGACAGCACATTCTCAAATGCCCATTTCGGTGAATACTTCCTGGGCATGCCTGAAACTGTCGATGCCTGCTGGCACACCAACGTAGATAGCCACCTGAAGGAAGATCTCCTGGATCTCCTGTTTCGTAACACCGTTGTTGATGGCGCCGCGGATGTGGCCTCTGAGCTCGTGCGGTCGGTTTAAAACCGCTATCATTCCAAGGTTGAGGATCGATCGAGCGCGACGGTCGAGGCCAGGTCGGTTCCAGATATTGTCCCAACAATACTCGGTGACGAGTTCCTGCATCGGCCAGGTGAAGTCGGTCGCCTTTCCGAGGGCCGCATCAACGTAAGCGTCCCCCATCACCTGCCGACGAGTAGCAAGTCCGCGCTTGAACTGCTCCGATGGAGCTGTTCGCTCGCCGGCCTTAGACCCCTTATCTTTCCTGTCCAAAGTGGCCATTGGGTTTCGCTCCCTTCATCATATTTGACAGATTATCAGACAATTTTCAACTGTCAGTTTGGCGTAGTTTTTCGCGGTCAGGCCTGATCTTTCACGAACTGCGCAATTTTCGTATGGTCGACATCGGGGCCTAAAGCATGCCGAGCAGCATCCCAGGCATCAGCGGTACCGGCCAATGTCGGCAGCTGGAGATTGAGCGCCTTCGACAAGTCCGCTGCAATCCTAATGTCTTTCGCCATAAGCCCCAAAGCAAAACCAGAGCCAAAAGTCTCCGAGAGGATGAACTGCTTCATCTTCACTTCTGTTGCGTTGTTCTTGCCAGACGACGAGTTGAGAATATCGACGATCGTTCTAGGATCGAGACCAAACGTTCGGCCAAGAAGAACGCCTTCGATAGCTGCCAGAACCCCGGCTCCCGATACGAAATTGTTGATGGCTTTCATGGCGTGCCCTGAGCCGATCGGGCCTGTCCTAAAAATCTGGCCGCCCATGGCGCACAGGATGGGATCAGCTTGATCGATATCGTCAGAAGCACCGCCTGCCATGATAGTAAGAGAGCCTTCGACGGCTCGCTTCACTCCGCCTGACACGGGAGCATCGACCAGCCGCAAGCCCTTCTGATGCAAGCGCTCTGCGAGCTCACGAGTATCATTGGGCGCCGATGAGCTCATGTCGATGACAAGCGCGTCAGCACTCAGGGATTGCCAGGCCCCATCCTTGAAGAGCGCGTCTTGAACAATCTTGCCGTTGGGAAGCATGGTAACCGCAACATCGGCGCCATTGAATGCTTCCGCTACCGTCTCTGCCGGAACGCCGCCGACGGCCGCGAACCTTTCCCTAGCCTCGGCCGATAGATCAAAGCCAGTGACTTCGAATTGAGCCGACAACAGATGTTGTGCCATCGGCCCGCCCATTGCGCCGAGACCAATAAAGGCGACGCGCAGATTTTTTCGTGGTGACAACGTCCCGCTCCCGAATGTGAGGCAAGCACAATCAGCTACCTCCGTTAGTGAGGAGTAGTTAACGACCTATCAGACAATCTGTCAATCGGAAAATTCATGCTTGGGCCGGCCCTCCCTCGCTACGACGCCAATTTTGCCGTCGCTTCTTCAATCACCTCACTTAAAATGACCGTGCAAGCAGCACCCATCTTATCGTCCGATGGACACCAGAGAGGTTGTTGCGTTGTCAAAAGCACCGTGCCCTGAAGGATTTAATTACACCCGGCCACCTCCAGCATCAGACAATCTGTCAATTTTCGGAAAATCTTATGGCATCAGCCTGAGGTGTTGTTGCGCAGGTACTCGAGTGCGACTTTCGCAGCCATATCAATGTGGTGCTTACAAGCGGCCGCAGCCCTGGGTCCGTTGCGATTTTGGATCGCTTCGGCAATCTCTTTGATTTCTGCAATGCTATGTTTGAGGCGCCCCGGTTGTGTCATCGAAGTCATGCGCAGAAGATTGATCCGGTTGTGCAGCGATGTTAGCATTTGCCTGACGAAGACGTTTTTGCTGCCATCCATCAAGCAGTCATAGAAGGCGTTTTTGGCAGCGATGAGCCTGTGTCCCACGCCGCTTTCCGCCGACGCTTCGAATTCTCTAACGGCATCTTGCAAAGTGGCAATATCTTCCGCCGTTCCATTTTCGGCGAACTGCTGACCAGCAAACCCCTCGAGCAGCGCGCGGACGGTGTAGAGCTGAGCGGCCTCCTCATAGGTTATGATACTGACAACTGGACCCTTGTGGGGGAAGCTTGTGATCAATCCCTCTGCCTCAAGCTGCCGAAGCGCTTCACGGACGGACGTGCGACCCACGCCGATCATTTCGCAAAGCTCGCGCTCGACGAGCCTTTGCCCCGGCTTGAACTTGCCCGTCGCAATAGCCTGTCTGAGCCTTTCTTCGACTTGCACTCGAAGAGAGGCATTTTGCCGAGCGACCTGCAGCTCCACATCTACCATGATCAATGTCCTACGTAGCACTAATGAATTTGAGCTAAATATATGGCTGCTTCGCGGGGAACTTTCAATCAGATTGTCTGATGAGCGGTCATTAGCAACTATTCTAGAGGATTGAGCCCGCTGTGTAGAGGTCGGCTTCCCGATCCATGAGGAACCGATCGGTTGGCGCGCCATAAGTGGAAATTCTAGTCCAAATGGCCTAGTTCAATTGGTGTCCTGATGGCCGACAATGTCCGCCCGCCGATCTACGCCCTAACGCTCGCCGAGGCTCGCGCGATCATTAAGGAAGTCGCGACACCGCAAGGTGGCGCGAGACCGCCAAGGCGGTCGGTGCGCGGTCAGCCGAGATCAACCGTATGGCCAGTGCGTTCGATCACGATGATTTGCAGCGAGCGCCAGCCCTATGACGAGAGCCTTCCTCCACAGTTTCAATCCGCCCTCTGCCGGCCCGATCACTGAACCGGATTACGGCATCGTTGCGTTGTAAAGGACGGATGTCCAATGGCAATTTTCCGATCTGCGGTCCTGGCTGAATTTGCGATGGAATTGTTTCAAGCGCCTCCGTGACCAACGAGCGAAAACCAATAATTATGTGATTCGGTGAGATCGAGACGCTACTCTACGAACAAACTATGTCACTGCCAGCGGATCCTCAATCACATCGACGATCGATGGCTGGCCAAGCACGTCCGCGAAGCGCTGTAGCATGGCAACAGTACTCGATGACATCTCCGCCCTGGAGCCCGGGATATAGCAAGCGGCTGCATAAGCGAGTTGCCGTTGCCTCGGTTCCGTTAGCAACAGCGGCAGCGTCTCGATTGCTTGCTCCGGCTCAAAGGTGACGATAGCCGTCTGCACGCGAGTGATTTCGGCCAAATGATCAGCGCTTAGTGAGCGGAAGGGCTCGTCCTCGGTCAGCACCCGTGACCAGCGCGCCAGGCGGTCGCGTCGGATCCCGCCACGATCGCTCACCAGGAGTACGACCATACGGATGATGGCATCGGCGAGTCCGCCGATCGCGATCCTCCTGAGCGCATTGGCGATGTCCGGCTGCCATCTCATATCGTCAAGTGTCGTCCCTTTGCGGTATGCTTCGTGGGGATTGTCAAAATATCGCTGCCAAGGGTTGTTCCAGATCATGTGAAACGCGAGCTCATAACCCATGTCGCGCCAGTCGCGCATGACCACGATCGCCTGTTCGACAGCCTTGAAATAGAGCGCTTCCGCAGCCAGGAAAGGATTTTCCGCTGCTGCGTTCGCCCGGGAGTTCCGTACCTGCTCTGAAATTGACTTATAGCCAACCATGATCGGATTCTGAGAAGACAGCAGCGATCGCTCCAGCCGCTTTGGATGGAACATTCGGCTGGCGTCTGCTGAGATGTCTGTGACCGCGGCCTGCACAAAGGGGCGGGCAACTGTGTGATAGATCTGCGCTTGCAGTTCAGAGACGCGGGCGACGGCAGCGAAGGGACCTCCATCGTCATGGCCATCGTTAAACTCACGGATATTCTCGAAGGTGCGCTCGATCAGTTCAACACTATAGCTCTTGTGTCCAGCATCTTCTTGAATGTCCGTGATGCGCATCTCGTAAAGGCCAGGCAACAACGCCTCAATTGCCTCGAGCGTGCTTGCAACCTCATTGTATTCTTTGTTGATTACTCTCGAGGAAACGAATGTACCGAGGTGACCGACGTCGTTGTGTACCATATAAATAATGTGCTGGCCGAGAAGGCGGATTTCCTCCTCGTTGTCATAGATTTCGGGGATCCAATTCAGCGCCTGCTGCGGCGGCGTGACATTGTCGCCATGACTGGCAAATATGATAATAGGCGCCCTGATCTTCTTAAGGTCGAAATGCCGCCGGTCCGGCTCCCCATACGCCTTGTTGTGCGCCAGTCGATTACCAACAAAGAGGTGCTCAACTATCCAGCGGATCTCGTCTCCCCGCATCAGGCAGAAGCCGCCCCACCACTTCTCAGCCTTAAGGAAGGCTTCGCTCGCCGCATCCACATCTCGGAACAGTTCGACATACTTCATGAATAACTGGCGCTCGGGATTGAGCGTTTCGAAATTCTGTACGAGATGGGCGCCGTCGAAGATGCCTCCGCCCAGATCTGACAAAAACATGGTTATCCAAGCTCCCCCGAAGAGGCCCGCCATGTAGCGGAGGGTATTTTCACCGATATTTCCCGAGGTAGGTGTCACCGGCGATCCGTTGAGGATGATCGGGCCAGCTAAGTCGAGATTTGTCGCAACCATCAGAAGGGTAGCCCAGCCAGCTTGGCAGTTGCCGACTACGACTGGAAGGCGGGCAAGCGGATGCAGGCGCATGACCTCACGAACAAAGGCCGCTTCCGCATACGTGACATTAGAGAGATACTGCCCCCCCTCTGGCTCTCGGCGGAAGGACACCAAATAAACCGGGTGACCTTCCCGGAACGCTACGCCGACCTGGCTGTCTTCTTTGTGGCCACCGACGCCGGGACTATGTCCGGCGCGCGGGCAAATGATTATGAAGGGGCGCTTCGTGTCATCGACGTTAACACCTTGGGGCGGGATCATTCGAAGTAACACGTAATTGGATTTCAAGGGCAGATCGTTTCCATCCATAACTGTCTCGTAGTCGCAGAAGAAAACCGGCGGACAGCCTGCCGCTTCATGTTCGAGGAAGATGTCGCCGCGCTGTCGGAGAAGATCCATGCACAATATGGCGCGCTCACTAGCGTCGCGCAGGTATTCCGCCCAAGCGTAGCCCAAATTCCCATTGCCGTGCACCTCGCGTAGACTCTCGGCAAGACGTTCGGCCTCAGTAAAGAGCTTTCCCTGGCGGGTAGAGTGGCTGTCGCACATGACTTGCACGCGGCGCAATAAGGCAACCTGCAGAATTTTAGCGGTTTCAGCGCCCGCTTCCGCCAAGCGTTGGAACATCGGGAATAGACTTTGGGTCACTTGGCTCTCCAGTTCCGTGGATGGCGCTTCAATCCACCGGAGCGGGTTTAGAGATGTAAGAATATCCGCCATCGTTTCAACTCCTCTATGGTTATGATCCCGTACGCATACATACGTGCCAGATCGATCGTGCTTCCGTCTGGCGAGGTGCTCGGTAGGCAATGCCGACGCCTAGGAAAGCAGTTTGACGACTTCCGACCCCAACGAGTTACCGCCGCATTCATCCCCTGCAATGTCTATGCCAAGCACTGGGTCAGCCAGCTACGCCGGGAGAGGGGCAGCAAGCTCGTCGCCAGGGAATGCCACACAAAGTCTTCATTCAGCCTGGATCAGCAGTTTCTCCCAGCTCGTTGGAGACTATCGGAGGACAGGAGGTGATGGATTCGCCTGCGGTGTGGGATCCCACCAACTAGGATGTTTCAGCGGCCGTCCGCGTGGCTTTGGTTGGGGCTAAGGCTGGTGGTGGCATGGTTTATAGACGATGCCTTCTGTCTGACGCTCACCGATGACGGCAGTCTTCATCCGGTCGCAAAGCACTCCCGCGGAGCGCCGCCGAGAGCCTCGAAGGCCGCGATGTGGAAACGCAGGCCGGTCATCTCATGCATGACGAAGCGTGCCCAGATGGGACGGCTATGACCCGGCACTATCGTGAACTGCCAGATGATCCTCGGCGCCAGTTAAAGTGCCGACCGCGTGACACCGCCATTTTCGCTGGCGTTAGTGTTGGTCAGGTTTACAGCAGATCACCGATAACAGTGGACAGGTTAAACGGAACGATTCCGATCTCACCACGCGGCATCCTGTCGAGCAAGTCGACCGTGCGGGCAAAGGTTTCGACTTGCTGAAAGGCGTAATCAGGGTCGAGCCGGTCCAAGCCTCCGCCCGGCAAGACCTGGCAAAGATAGTCCGGTATCGGACAGCTTGATATCGTCGGAATTCCTGATGCGTATAATGGCTGTCCTTCGCCCAACATCACCTGCGCCGCCGCTGGGGCGACTATCAGCGCGCGTACCTTTTTGCGCCCGCGTGCGGCAGCGATGTACACGCCACTCATCGACTTATTACTGGTATAGATCAAATCGAGTTCCGGCTTCCCGGTGGGCGCGGGGTGCCCTTTTGCAAAGTCATCTCGCCACTCGGTACATCCAAGATGCTCAATCGTAGCTCCTGCAACGGCTTTAGCATGGCCGGGTTTGCCGTCCCACAATTCTGGATGCATTTCGAGCCAGGTCGCCGTCGCCTGATTCCCGTGGCGGCCGAACTGGGGAAGCTGGAAATGACCCGTGACGAGTACGAAGACGAGGCTTCGGTTGCGGGCAGATTTCGGTAGCGAGGAGAAATAATGCGCCAGAGCGAGTACCCCAGCACCGCCGTTCTCTTCGCACGCATTAGGTCCATCGGTGTGGGTGTTGATGATGATTGTCTCAAGCAGGTTGCAGCCCGGCAAAACCGCATAAATCGTATCGGTCGCAACGTCTTCCAACGTGCCATCCAAGGTCAGGCGACCGCTCAAACCGTGCTTGATCGCGGCTTTGATCCGCTCTCCTTCAGATTGCGCCACCCATATTGCAGGTAAGCCCCAATACGGTGTGGTGAATGGCAGCACCTGCCCCTTCAACTGCACTTCCGAGACGCCTTCGAAAATGCAAACGACGGCTAAAACCCCTGCTTCACGCGCCTTGTCGATCGGTACGCCAAGCAAACCGGTGATAAGCGGCGTGGTTACGGCTTTGGGAAAGTCTATGCCTTCCGGCAGGCTGCCGCGTCGATTGGTCACCAGTTCGAGGAATGCCGCCAGATCCCGACGCTTTACCGTCACCACCGCAATTTTGCCGCGGGCTTTCTCAAACGCCTGAACCCGACCGTTGAAAAGAACCATCTTACCCGAGATACCGCCGGGAGGTGTAAGCCCGGAATACGGGAACGGCGCCGCTACCTCAATTACTTCACCATTTGACAGTTTGAACGCGGTGGTTCGTGGCATCCACCGGCGCATCGTGAGTTGATCGCGCTTCACCTCAAGGCCCATCCCTCTCAACTCACCAGCAAGATAATCGATTGCCCGTGCTTGCGCCGGGCTGCCGGTCAATCGGGGGCCGAAACTGTTGAGCCTTTTGATCCAACTCCAAAGTTTCCGCTGATCAGGGAGTGCGGGGATGGACGGCTTTCGCTGCTCACTGAATCCGGTGCTGGGAAAAGCCGGGAATACGATCCCGGCGAGAAGAGCAGTGAGCCCAACAGTCGAAAAATCTCTTCGTTTCAAGACTAACCTCCGCGCCTCTCTATCACGAATGGAAGCGATACCTATGGCCGCACGCCGCCCGTGTCCTTGCAAATCCAGTGCCATTAAAAGCACACGTCTAATCTTCAGTTTTGAATTGAACGCGCAGTCTGAATCGGTTTTGGACCGCGTGCGAAGTCAATGCAGCTTTCGGACAGACTCCGCGCAAGCATCTGAAGTGGTTGAAGAGTCACTTTACTGATCTAGGAACGCGTCGTTGGTTCAATGCCTTTAAGAGCGACTTTATCTTGAGCCTAGTCTCGGGTCGGCCAAAAACCTTTGCCTGCTTGCAGACGACCATCAGTCGCCGAATGCAGCGGCAAGACTGTAAACTGTTGACCACGATAGGCGCTGCGCGTTGGACCTTTGTCACAACAACCTATCAAAACCCTCTATTTTATCCGGCGGACTTTCATTGCCGCCAAGGTTCTGGAGCTAGCGGCAAATCAGCCCCGACTGCCAATCTATTCGATGCTTGCGTCGCTGATAGTGATGCTGGCGCCCGAACCGCCGCCTGTTTGAGGCTCCAGCCGGATAATGACGGTCTGTGGCTGACGGCAAGACGGGTCATCGGGCAAGGGAAACCCAAATCGTTGAGGCTTTGCCCCGTCCAATACCGAAAACGCCTTGTTCGGAAAAATACCAAACCTACCAATTTCGCGAACGTTACTGCCGCAGTCAAGCGAAACGACCGTCGTCACTGGTCCTGAAGTCGACGGTTCATAACCAGTGACAGTAAGGACGACCCGCGCACTGGTATCAGCCGATGAGTGGACTGCTCTGCTCGATATGGTTATCGTCGCGGGCTTACTGGTCGTTGCCCGCATGTCGCTCTCGTTAGCTTGAACCGGGCTGACGATGCGCAGCATCGATAATGCCGCCGCACGAATAGCGATAAGCACCCAACGATGATAGCGCATCGATGTCTCCACAACCCAGCCAGTCCGGATGTTAGGCGGACACTATGGCTATTTCTAGCTTTGCGGGCTCTACGGCGCCGGGTTTGCCCGCTCCCGATCCGACAGGAATGAGCTGCAGGTCGATGGCCTCGCCATCCGTCTGCCCCCTTCCGCCGTAAACCCGCTGGATCGCGTCCGTCAGATCGAGGACGAAGGATGGTTTGCGATGATGGTCGCCGTCATGACCGAGAACGGCGAAAGAACCGACGTAATGGGGATCGGTGACGGGCGTATCGGCCTTAAGGTCGTTCTTGCCGAGAAACACCCGAACGCTGGTCGTGCTGGCACTGGTGATCTCGACATCGCGCAGGAATGCCAGCACACGAGGAGCGGAGGCCGCCTGCTCCTGTGCCGCGCCGAAATCCATTGTATCCATGCCGGATGGCAGAGGCGGTTGGCGGACGATCTCCTGCAATGCGCCCGCCGGGATCTTGATCGGCAGCGAAAGCGGCACGTTTTCCGTTGCCGCCTTGCTGTTGTCCGTGGAGGTGGTCGTCACGCCGGCGACTGCAGCATCGGTCGCCGTCGCCGCGATCACGGACGTGAGTTTATCGTTCAGGGCCAGCGTTTTGGCGCTCGCCGCCGCGACCTTGAAGTAGGTCCGGAAACCATAATTGTATCCGAGTTCCTCTGGAACATAAAGGTCAGAGACCTTCGGGGACCAGAAGTTGCCGTCGACATCGTAAAAATTGTCGGTGAACGGCATGTCGGCCCAGAGCCGATCCGTGCTGTTGGCGTTGCGCAAATTCCACGTCGCCCAGATGCGGTCGATGTTGCAATGATGCATGAAGAAGATCGGATCGCGGGGCGACGACATTTCCGGCATCCAGCCACCGATATTGTTGTGCACCTGATTGTGCGGTGTGTATTCCAGCGTCCCCTGCGTGCCGCTGCTGGTGGTGACCCAGGAAGGATCGAGTGAGTTCTGTCCCTGGGGGCGGGTGGTGCCGAAGACCTCGTATGGCTTCGCCGTTAGGATGGTGTTGAGAACCTGTGGCCCAACTATATTGTCCGGCATCGGCTGCGTGATTGGCCAGGTGCGCGACGAAACATAAAGTGGATTGTCCTTGCCGTCGGGCGTCTTTTGCATTGTGAACACTTCGGGCAGGTACGGATTGTCGGTCCAGTCCCAGAACGGCATAGCGAAATCGTTGTTCTTGGTCACGTGCCGAACGATGCGCTCGTACATAGCCGTATAGGCCCTGTGCCACGGCAGGAAATACCAGTTGCCATGCGGGCAGTATTTGACGACGTCACCGCTGCCGTGAATTTTCGAGAGGTTGACCCAGTTGAATTTGTCGCTGGCGGGAAGGGCGTTGAGAAGGCGCACTGCGTCGCGATAGGTCTCGATGATCGGGTCGTTCCAGGCCAAGCCCTGCAGTGAGCGCCGCCAAGGGATTGACGGTATCTGCGCGAAGGCTTTTGTCCCCGGTAGGCCGCTGGCGAGCAGGCCTGCTGCAATGACGCCACCCTGAACGATGACATGTCTGCGTGTGATGCTCATCTTACTCTCCCTTGGATTTGAATTGTCCTTCGCCAAGATTAATGCCGCTTTTAGGACGGTTCCGCGCCGTCTGGGCGCGGGAGCAGTGGGCAATTCGCACCACCATAGAGCTTGCGTTGGCTCTTTCTGAGTTTCGGTGAATCGGCGGCACGAGAAATGAAGCAAGCGACGTGCCACTCGAAAATGCAGCGTAAAATGCGAGCTAAAAACGCTACTACCGATCGTCTTCCTGCATTCCAGTTGGAATCCAGATTCCGGAAAACTTAGTATCGCATTCCATGATCGTTCGAGCGACGGCTTGCCGACCAGCCACGGCAAGCACGTTCGGTTGCGAAAACCTCAAATGATCAAGCTGAAACAGTTGTTCAGACCGGTGAGAGGGCCCAAGATGCTGAAAACGCCCTGTGCGACGATAGAGAAGCACGCATCTCGAACAGGCTTTCGCTATCGGACCCCCAGCAATGACGGAGCCGTAGCCCGCTCGCTCTCAAATTCAAAACTGCGAAGCAGGCACCACTCCGTGGCTTGACGGGTGCGTAGAGCAGAGCGGGACAAACCGATTGTCGTGATCTCGACAAATGCGACAAAGGGCGGCGGCTGTCCGACATTTGCGAGAATAGCGGCGGGATCTCCGCGCGGGAACAACGGGCTCACCAAGTGATCCCACTTTCAGTCCCATTGTGCCCACTCATTCGGGCTTACTGTCGGACCCTATCGAGACCTCGCCGCAGCTGCGAAGCCCCACTCATATCCGTTTGAATTTGGCATCAAGGCTTGACGCTTGCCGTCCACACGGGGCAATTCGGGCAGTGTATTAGCCTGCTGTCCCGCTCGTTTCCTGACCCGACATCACAGCGGGGCAGGCCGATTTGGGGATCATCGCTCATTTGGGCCATGGTCTCAAGCGTCATATACCTGGCGCGTTGAACGGCCCA
>NZ_LODW01000082.1 GCF_002914525.1 Rhizobium hidalgonense
GCGGGCTCAGCTCCATCACCGCAAGCGCTAGCTAGGCTGCCGGCGGATGGCGTCAAGTTACAAGGGGGTTATCACACGGCACGCCCCTGCTTCCATATTCCAGACAAGCAAAAAGGCCGGAAGGGATCTACCCGTCCGGCCTTTATTTGGAAATCCGAACCGATCAGGCGGCTTCGGTGGTATGGGCCCTGCGGACCTCTTCGTCCGTCAGGATGCCGCTGGCGCGCAGCAGGGCGGCGAAGCGGCCGTTGCTGTGGCTGAGATCGTCGAAGCTGCCCTGTTCGACGACGCGGCCGTCATCCAGGAAGAGCACCATATCGGCTTCGCGGACCGTCGACAGGCGGTGGGCGATGATGAAGGTGGTGCGATTCTCCCGCAGATTGTCGATCGCGGCCTTGACGCGGTTTTCGGTCTCGACGTCGAGCGCCGAGGTCGCCTCGTCGAGCACCAGGATCGGCGCGTCCTTGAGGATGGCGCGGGCAATCGCGATACGCTGGCGCTCGCCGCCGGAGAGCTTGTTGCCGCGCTCGCCGACATGGGTATCGTAGCGATCCTCACGGGTCTCGATAAAGTCTGCGGCGGCGGCGGCCTCGGCCGCACGGCGCATTTCCTCTTCGCTGGCGCCCTCGCGGCCAAGGCGGATGTTTTCGCTGATCGAGCGGTTCAGCAGGCCCGCATCCTGGAAAACGGTGGCGATGTGGCGACGCAGCGACTTGCGGGTCACCTTGGTAATATCGGTGCCGTCGACGAGGATCTGGCCGCCCTGGGGGTCGTAGACACGCTGCAGCAGGTTGACGAGCGTCGTCTTGCCGGCGCCGGTCGGGCCGACGATCGCAACCGTCTGGCCTGCCTTCACCGAGAAGGAGACATTGTGCAGGCCCTGCGAGCTGTTGCCGAAGCCGAAGGAGACGTCGCGGAACTCGATCGCACCCTTGACGTCCTTGATCTCGCCATTGCCGGCCGGTTCTTCGCGTTCGCGCACCGAATCTTCGAGCGCATAGAATTCCTCGAGCTTGGAACGGGCTTCGAAAATCTGCGTGGCGAACTGGCGCATCAGGTCGAGGCGGCCAATCAGCAGGTTGGCAAAGCCGATGAAGGCGATGACGTCGCCGACGCGCAGCTGGCCGGCCTGGACGAGCATGGTGCCGATGATCAGGACCACCATCATGGCAATGGTCGACGCCATACGGTTCAGCGCGCTGGCGATCGCCCACCAGTCGAGCACCGGATACTGGGCTTCGAGCAGGCGGTCGGCGAATGATTTCAGCGCCCGGGTTTCAGCCTCGATGCGGTTGTAGCTGTGCAGGACCGAAACGTTGCTGATCGAGTCGCTGACATGCGAGAAGACGGTGTGATAATGGTTTTCGACCGAAGCCTGGCCGTCTTTGGTGCGGCTCATGACGACGCGGCCGATCAGCCAGTAAGCGACGGCGAGCACCATGAGGACAGCGGAAAGGCGCATGTCCATCGACATTGCGGTCGGGATCAGAAGAGCAAGCGCGATGACCGTCGACAGGTGGTTACGCATGAATTCCAGCCAGAGGCCGAACAGCGTTTCGCAGGCGCGCAGCAATGTATGCAGCGCGTTGGAGGTGCCGCGCTGGTGGTGCCAGCCAAGCGGCATGGAAATGATCCGGCCAAAGGCTTCCGTCAGCAGCGTCGCCCGCCGGCCATGGGCCAGCCGGTCAGCCTCGCGGGCGACTAGGACAAAGGCAATCGTGTTGAAAACGGCGAACGTCGCCCACATGAAAAGGATAGGTTTGACCTCGCCCTTGCCGGAAATCGCATCGATAATGCGACCGAACAGGATCGGCTCCGCGATGGTGATCGTCGCCAGAACGATGTTTGCCACCACGACCAGGGATACGCGCAGCTTGTAGGCGCTGAGATAGCGCAGAGCTCTTGCATAGACCTTGAATAGTGTCACGTCGAACCTCTTGTGCATCTGCGAAAACGGGATGATGCGATGCTACAAAAGGCTACCTGAACCGGCGATTAACGGCGTATGCAGGGGTTCAATTTCAATCGACGATTAACCCAATCGTACTATCGCAGGATGCGACGGATTGGCCATGGCAACCGAATTGCTGCGCGGTTATATCCCGCAACAATTTGCGCTTGCATTTTAATAAAAATTTAGCGCAGCATTGAAATTAGAGACTGCATTTTTTGAAGAAGACCGTTTCGCGACCTATCTGACAAGCCGCCGACGGCCTCGATGCGGGCATCACGTCCGGGCAAGGGGCATTTTTGTGAATATTAATGTGCTGATTCAGTTGCTTATCATTCTGGAAGAAACACCACATGCTCGGGCCGTGGTCAGCGAGTTGGAGCAGGTAATCGAGAATTGCGGCTTCGAATATTACGACCTGCTTCGTCATCTGCCGCGAAATCCGGCGCAGCGGAATCCGGAGCCCCGGGCGGCGGCGCTAGCCGGCCGCTGGCCGGAACAATGGCCGCAAATCTATACTGCGAAAAAATATGCTCTGATCGATCCGATGGTGCGTTACCTCGCTCATGCGCAGCGGCCTTTCCGCTGGCGGGAAAGTCTCGCAGCCTTCGGCAAGGATGCGCAGCAGCGCCGCATGGAGCAGATGATGGTCGACGCCTTCGGTCATGGGCTGGAAGACGGCTATATCTTTCCCATCCACGGACGGAACGGCATTCTTGGCAGCCTCAGTCTCGCCGGCAAACCTGTCGAGCTGTCGCCGGTGGAGATTGCCCTGTTTGAGGCGGTGGCGCGCAAGAGCTTCTGGCGATTGCTCGAGCTGAAAGACGAGGCGCAGGCGCTGGAAACCGTGCTGCCGGCCGACACACCGCTGACGCGGCGCGAAATGGAGATCCTGCATTATCTCGCCGAAGGCATGACTTCGATGGAAATCAGCAAGATGCTGAAGATCTCGAACCACACCGTCGACTGGTATATGAACGGCTTGCAGAACAAACTGAAGGCGAAAAACCGGCAGCAGGCGGTGGCGCTTGCCTTCCGTCACCGCCTAATTAGCTAAAGCATGCGAATATACCCGATTTTCATGCCGTTTCTTTGATTTCGAAAGGGATTTAGATTTAACACGCTTTGGCGCGTCGCATCGAATTTCAACGATGCGACGCGCTTAAGCCTCTGTTTTTGCATGTCGTTCTGTCGGGACCACGGCACACTGCGGGGCGACATGCAGGAGAATGGCGAGAAATTGCATTTCGCAGTCGCAAGAGAAATTGAACTTCCTGTGACAAGAAGTTAAGAATTTCCTTCGCGGGTGCAGCATGCCCGCGTCTGAACGTCTGAGGAGACCGTTTTGCCCATTTCCAAGATTCTCGTTGCCAATCGCTCCGAAATTGCCATTCGCGTGTTCCGCGCGGCCAACGAGCTTGGAATAAAAACCGTGGCGATCTGGGCCGAAGAGGACAAGCTGGCGCTGCACCGCTTCAAGGCGGACGAAAGCTATCAGGTCGGCCGCGGCCCGCATCTTGCGCGCGATCTCGGGCCGATCGAAAGCTATCTGTCGATCGAGGAGGTGATCCGCGTCGCCAAGCTTTCGGGCGCCGACGCCATTCACCCGGGTTATGGCCTGCTGTCGGAAAGCCCCGAATTCGTCGATGCCTGCAACGAGGCCGGCATCATCTTCATCGGCCCGAAGGGCGACACGATGCGCCAGCTCGGCAACAAGGTCGCGGCCCGCAATCTGGCGATCTCGGTCGGCGTGCCAGTCGTGCCGGCGACCGAGCCGCTGCCTGACGATATGGCCGTGGTGGCGAAGATGGCGAATGATATCGGTTACCCCGTCATGCTGAAGGCCTCCTGGGGCGGCGGCGGCCGCGGCATGCGCGCCATCCGTGATCCGAAGGATCTCGCCCGCGAGGTGACCGAGGCCAAGCGCGAGGCGATGGCCGCCTTCGGCAAGGACGAGGTCTATCTGGAAAAGCTCGTCGAGCGCGCCCGCCACGTCGAAAGCCAGGTTCTCGGCGATACGCATGGAAATGTCGTGCATCTGTTCGAGCGTGACTGCTCGATCCAGCGCCGCAACCAGAAGGTCGTCGAGCGCGCGCCAGCCCCCTATCTCTCGGAAGCGCAGCGCCAGGAACTCGCCGCCTATTCGCTAAAGATCGCGGCGGCGACCAACTATATCGGCGCCGGCACCGTCGAATATCTGATGGATGCCGATACCGGCAAATTCTACTTCATCGAGGTCAATCCGCGCATCCAGGTCGAGCATACGGTGACCGAAGTCGTCACCGGCATCGACATCGTCAAGGCGCAGATCCATATCCTCGACGGCTTTGCGATCGGTACGCCGGAATCCGGCGTCCCCGCTCAGGCCGACATCCGCCTCAACGGCCATGCGCTGCAGTGCCGTATCACCACCGAAGATCCGGAGCACAACTTCATTCCGGATTACGGCCGCATCACCGCCTATCGCTCGGCTTCCGGTTTCGGCATCCGGCTTGACGGCGGCACCTCCTATTCGGGCGCGATCATCACCCGCTACTACGATCCGCTGCTCGTCAAGGTCACGGCGTGGGCGCCGAACCCCTCCGAAGCCATCAGCCGCATGGACCGGGCGCTGCGCGAATTCCGCATCCGTGGTGTCGCCACCAACCTGACCTTCCTCGAAGCGATCATCGGCCATCCGAAATTCCGTGATAACAGCTACACCACGCGCTTCATCGACACGACGCCGGAACTGTTCCAGCAGGTCAAGCGCCAGGACCGCGCGACGAAGCTGCTCACCTATCTCGCCGACGTCACCGTCAATGGCCATCCCGAGGCCAAGGACCGGCCGCGGCCATTGGAAAACGCCGCGCAGCCGGTAGTGCCCTATGCCAACGGCAATGGCGTCAAGGACGGCACCAAGCAGCTTCTCGACACGCTCGGCCCGAAGAAATTCGGCGAATGGATGCGCAACGAGAAGCGCGTGCTTCTGACCGACACGACGATGCGCGACGGCCATCAGTCGCTGCTCGCCACCCGCATGCGCACCTATGACATTGCCCGCATCGCTGGCACCTATGCGCATGCGCTGCCGAACCTCTTGTCGCTGGAATGCTGGGGCGGCGCCACCTTCGACGTGTCGATGCGCTTCCTGACGGAAGATCCATGGGAACGTCTGGCGCTGATCCGCGAGGGCGCGCCAAACCTGCTGCTGCAGATGCTGCTGCGCGGCGCCAACGGTGTCGGCTACACCAACTATCCCGACAATGTGGTCAAATATTTCGTCCGCCAGGCGGCCCGCGGCGGCATCGATCTCTTCCGCGTCTTCGACTGCCTGAACTGGGTCGAGAACATGCGGGTGTCGATGGATGCGATTGCCGAGGAAAACAAGCTCTGCGAGGCGGCGATCTGCTATACAGGCGATATTCTGAACTCGGCCCGCCCGAAATACGATCTGAAATATTATACCGACCTTGCCGTCGAGCTGGAAAAAGCCGGCGCCCATATCATTGCGCTCAAGGATATGGCCGGCCTGCTCAAGCCTGCGGCGGCGAAGGTGCTGTTCAAGGCGTTGCGCGAAGCGACCAGCCTGCCGATCCATTTCCACACGCATGACACGTCGGGGATCGCGGCGGCGACCGTGCTTGCCGCGGTCGACGCGGGCGTAGATGCCGTCGATGCGGCGATGGATGCGCTGTCCGGTAATACTTCGCAGCCCTGTCTCGGCTCGATCGTCGAGGCGCTGCGCGGTACCGAGCGCGATCCTGGCCTCGATCCGGAATGGATCCGCCGCGTCTCCTTCTATTGGGAAGCGGTGCGCAACCAGTATGCCGCCTTCGAAAGCGATCTGAAGGGTCCGGCATCGGAAGTCTATCTGCATGAAATGCCGGGCGGTCAGTTCACCAATCTCAAGGAACAGGCCCGCTCACTGGGTCTGGAGACCCGCTGGCATCGGGTGGCGCAGGCCTATGCCGACGCCAACCAGATGTTCGGCGATATCGTCAAGGTAACGCCGTCCTCCAAGGTGGTCGGCGACATGGCGCTGATGATGGTCTCCCAGGACCTGACGGTTGCCGATGTCGTCAGCCCCGACCGCGAAGTCTCCTTCCCGGAATCGGTGGTGTCGATGCTGAAGGGCGATCTCGGTCAGCCGCCATCGGGATGGCCGGAAGCGCTGCAGAAGAAGGCGCTGAAGGGCGACAAGCCCTATACCGTGCGTCCCGGTTCGCTGCTGAAGGAAGCCGATCTCGATGCCGAGCGTAAGGTCATCGAGACCAAGCTGGAACGTGAGATCAGCGATTTCGAATTCGCCTCCTATCTGATGTACCCGAAGGTCTTCACCGACTTCGCGCTGGCCTCCGATACCTACGGCCCGGTTTCGGTGCTGCCGACGCCTGCCTATTTCTACGGGCTTGGGGATGGCGAGGAGCTGTTTGCCGATATCGAACGCGGCAAGACGCTGGTTATCGTCAACCAGGCGATGAGTGCGACCGACAGCCAGGGCATGGTCACCATCTTCTTCGAGCTCAACGGCCAGCCGCGCCGCATCAAGGTGCCGGACCGCGCCCATGGGGCAACGGGCGCCGCCGTCCGCCGCAAAGCCGAACCCGGCAACGCCGTCCATGTCGGTGCGCCGATGCCGGGCGTCATCTCCCGCGTCTTCGTCTCTCCAGGCCAGGCCGTCAGTGCCGGCGACGTGCTCGTTTCGATCGAGGCGATGAAGATGGAAACGGCGCTGCACGCGGAAAAGGACGGCACCATCGCCGAAGTGTTGGTCAAGGCGGGCGATCAGATCGACGCCAAGGACCTGCTCGTCGTCTATGGCGGTTGAGCAATCGGCGGCTGTTCTGCTGCCGCCGATCTGCCAGCCAATCACCCGATTGTGTATGATCGGGCTGCCAAAAAGCTGATTTTTTCGGAGCTTTTGCCGCCTCCTCGCCTTGCCCAGCGAGGAGGCTTTCTCATAGACTTGTGATCCCACCACCCGCCCCCCAAGACCAATCAGGATATCATCTCCATGACCAAGCTGAAGATTGCCGTCATTGTCGGCAGCACGCGTATTGGCCGTTTTGCCGAACATCCGGCCAAGTGGATCGCCGAACTGGTCGGCCAGCGCCCCGATCTGGACGTCGAGATTCTCGATCTTCTCGACTATCCCATGCATTTCTTCGGCGAAGCGCGCGCCACGACGGCGGAAAGCGACTCCGCTGAGCGCTGGAAAAAGAAGCTGCGCGAATTCGACGGCTTCATATTCACTGTCGCCGAGTACAACCATGCGCCGACGGCTGTTTTGAAGAACGCCATCGATCTCGGCGAATTCATCCAGAAGCCGGTCGGTTTCGTCGGTTACGGCGGCGTCGGCGGCGCCCGTGCAGTCGAGCAGCTGCGCCTGATCTTCGTGGAAATGAATGCTGCTTCCGTCAAGACCGGCGTCCACATCGCATTCAGCGAATATCTTGCCGTTCTCAAGGAGGGCAAGAGCCTTGGCGACTACGCCCATCTCAACGAGGCTGCGAAGAACCTGCTCGATCAGATCACCTGGTGGGGCAATGCGCTGAAGGCTGCGCGCTCCGTCGTCACCTCGGCCTGAGGAAGGGCGCTTAGACGCAAAAGGGTCTCACGTGAATCACGATTCACGTGAGACATTCAGATGTCGTAGGTATGGGCGGCGTTGATCGTCGAGATGAAGCGCTTGGTGCGTTCGCGCTCCGGCGCAGTGAAGATCGCCCTGGCGCTGCCCGTTTCCACCACGCTTCCGGCTTCCAGGAAGACGACGTCATTGGCGATCTTCGACGCAAGCCTGAGATCGTGGGTCGCCATCACCATCGTCGTCCCTTCACGGGCAAGCTGGCCGAGCACATCGACCACTTCGGCCGAAAGTTCCGGATCGAGCGCCGAAGTCGGCTCGTCGCAGAGCAACACGCGCGGCGACGGCGCCAAGGCGCGAGCGATCGCCACACGCTGCTGCTGACCGCCTGAGAGCGTCGACGGCCAAGCGTCGGCCTTATGGGTCATGCCGACCTTGGTCAAGAGCTCCATGGCGCGTGCACGCGCCTTTTCCCGCGGCCATCTCAGCACCGTCACCAGGCCTTCCATGACATTCTCGATCGCGGTTTGATGCGGGAAAAGCTGAAAATTCTGGAAGACCATGCCGGTCTGGCGGCGGATCTTCTGGATCGCCTGCCAGCTCGTTCGTTGACCCGGTGCAAAGGACAGCGTTTCCTCTCCGAGGCGGATTGCCCCGGCGGTGGGGATTTCGAGCAGGTTGATGCAGCGTAGCAGCGTGCTCTTGCCGCCGCCGGACGGTCCGACCAGCGCGGTGACGCTGCCTTCGGGAATCCGGATGCTGATATCCTTGAGGATGACGGCGTCGCCGAAGCGCTTTTCGATGTTGGAAAGCTCGATCATGCATTGGCCTCCAGCATGCCGCCGTAGCGCGCGAAGCGGCGCTCCAGCCGCACTTGCAGCTGCGAGAGAACGGAGCTCAGCACAAGATAGAGCAGCGCCGCCTCGATATAGAGGATCAGCGGTTCATAGGTGGTGGCGACGATGCGCTGCGCTGCCTGAAAGAGCTCCGGCACGGTGATGGCGGCAGCAAGCGAAGTATCCTTGACCAGCGAGATGAAGGTGTTTGACAGCGGCGGTACGGCGACGCGGGCGGCCTGCGGCAGGATGGTGCGGCTCATCGCCTGGCGCCAGCTCATGCCGATCGAATAGGCGGCCTCCCACTGGCCCTTCGGCACCGAGGAGATGACGGCGCGGATGATCTCGGAGCTGTAGGCGCCGATATTCAGGGTAAAGCCGATGAGGGCGGCGGGAAAGGCATCGAGCAGGATGCCGATGCTTGGCAGGCCGTAGAAAATCACGAAGAGCTGGACGAGCAGCGGTGTGCCGCGGATCACCCAGACATAAAAGCGGGCAATAGCCGCGACCGGCGCGGGGCCGAACAGTCGGGCAATCGCGGTAATCAGCCCGAGGAGCAATCCGAATACGAAGGAAAGCAGCGTGAGGGGGATGGTGAAGATCAGTCCCGCCCAGAGGAGTGAGGGGAGCGATTCCGCCATCAGTTGGAGCCAGTGCGGCAAGGGGTATTCCCTCTCGGTTGGATCGTCGTATCTCGGAATACCCCTCCCCAACCCCTGGGTTGGGGAGGGGACTTCTTTGACAGGAACTTACTTCGAAACGTCCTGGCCGAAATACTTGTCGGCGATCTTCTTGTAAGTACCGTCGGCCTTGATGTCGGCAAGCGCCTTATTGATTTCGGCAAGAAGCTCCGGCTCGTTCTTGCGGATGATGATGCCGGAATAATCGGCATTTTCCTGCTCGGCGGCGATCTTCACCGGCGCGTCCGGCTTGTGCTTCTTGAAATCGAGGAAGGAGAGACTGTCGTTGATCGTCGCGTCGGCGCGCTTGGTCAGCACCAGCTGGATCGACTGGTCGAAACCGTCGGTGCCGACGAGCTCGGCGCCGGCTTCGGTTGCGATCTTGCCGAAGTTGCTGGTCAGCGACTGGGCGGATTTCTTGCCCTTGAGGTCGGCGAAAGTCTTGATGCTGTCGTCGCCGTCGCGGACGATCAGTACGGCCTTGGAAGCGATATAGGGCTCGGAGAAATCGTATTTCTGCTTGCGGGCTTCGGTGATGCCAACCTGGTTGATGACGGTGTCGTAGCGCTTGGCGTCGAGGCCGGCGATCAGGCCATCCCACTTGCCCTCGACGAACTCGGCCTTGACGCCGAGTTTGGCGGCGATCGCTTCGCCGATCTCGACGTCGAATCCGACGAGCTTGCCGCTTTCGTCATGATAGGTGAAGGGCGCGTAGGTGCCTTCGGTGCCGATCTTGAAGACGCCGGCCGATTTGATGGTGGCGAGGTTTTCGCCGGCATGGGCCGGCAGGAGGGCTGCAGCCTGAATGAGGGCGGCGGCGGCGACGGTTTTCAACCAGTTCATAGTTTTATCCATCCTTGGGAGGTTGTGATCGGATGAGAGATAGTTCGCAGAAACCTAGGGCGCCGGAAGCGTAAAAAACTGCGAATAAAAGCGGCAACTGCAAATATTTTTCTCAAGCGGCCGGTTGAACCGGTAATGCCTTGGAAAATACGCATCACACGGCGATAGGGCGACGCAACCTTTCGCTGACGATGATGATCAGCCCGGCGCCGAGGATCATGCATGCGCCGGCGATGACGTTTAGCGTCGGGATATCGGCCCAGATCAGATAGCCGAGGAGGAAGGCCCAGACGAGCGAGGTATATTCGAATGGCGCAAGCACGGAGACGGGTGCACGGCGCATGCCTTCGAAGAGGGCGAACTGCGCCGAGCCGGCAACGACGCCGGTGGCGATGAGAAGTGCCAGCTGCGTCATGTCAGGGGTGCGCCAGGTATAGAGGACGGAACACCTGTCATAATAAGGAAGAAGACGTTGGAAACGGCGAGCTGGACGGTGGTCTTCTCATGCAGCGAGGTCTTGCGCAGCAGCACCATGGCGGAGGCCCAGAGGACGGCTGCCTGCAGCGCCAGATAGACCGGCCAGGAAATGGCAAGACCGATTGGGTTGCAAGCAATGAGCACCCCGACGAACCCGACGCCGACGGCGAGCCAGCGCGCAGGCGTGACCTCCTCCTTGAGGATGAGCCATGCAAGCAGGGTGCCGACGACGGGGGCGGCGTAATAAAGCGTGGTCACCTCGGCCAGCTGCAGGTGGCTTGCGGCGGAATAATAGGAAAGCCATGCTGAGAGAAGAAGGATGCTGCGGGCGATCATCGGCTTGATGATCGGCGATGCCATCGTCTGGCGGACGAGCTTGCCGCGGCCAAAGGCGAGACAACCGAGCAGGATCGTCAGACTGCGGAAAAACAGGATCTGCCAGACCGGGATGCTTGAAGTCAGGATCTTGATCATCGCGTCATGGAAGGTGAACGCCATATAGGCGGCGCTCGTGAGCAGAATGCCCAGGCTGACGGAGTTTTTCACGGGAGATGCACCAGATGGCGGGTTGCCGGCGGGGAATCGAGAATATCCGATCGATATTCTCAGGCCACGAACCGGTCAATAGGCCATATTTCGATCTGGTGGCGGAGCTTTGTTTCATAACGTCAGAAAACGTGTGAACATGCATATTGCCTGCACGATCATCAGCGTTTATGCACGTTTTCCAATTATCTGAGGTGTCGAACCGGTAAGAACATGCAGGATTTTTTGTTGCGGGAGCGCCAGGGTGTGATTTCGGAAAGGCTGCGGTTGAACGGCCGCGTGCTGGCGGCGGAACTCGCGCTCGAATTCGGCGTCTCCGAGGATACAGTGCGGCGCGACCTGCGTGAAATGGCAAAAGCGGGCCTTTGCGAGCGAGTTTATGGCGGCGCTTTGCCGGTTTCGCCGGCGCATGAAAGCTTGGCGCAGCGCATCGGTTTTGCCGCTGATCGCAAGCAGGCCTTAGCGCAGGCTGCGGCGAAGCAGATCGCTGCCGGTTCGTGCGTGTTTTTCGATGCCGGCAGCACCAACCTGGCAATTGCAAATGCATTGCCGGCCGAACTCGAACTGACGGCTGCAACGAATGCGCCGGCGATCGCCGTAGCGCTGATCGACAAGCCCGCCGTCAACGTCATCCTGATCGGTGGAATGGTGGATCGGCAGACCGGCGGCGCGCTCGGTGCCAAGGCATTGCGGGATATGGAGCAGATTTCGCCCGATCTCTGCATCCTCGGCGCTTGCGGCATCGATCTCGAGGCCGGCATTACGGTGTTCGGCTTCGAGGATGCGGAGTTCAAACGGTTTGCGGCATCGAGAAGCAAGAAGGTACTCGCGGCGGTAACCTCGGAGAAATTCAGCACCGCTGCTCCCCACAGCATCCTCCCGGTTGCGCATTGCGAGTGCCTCGTCGTCGAGCACAATGCCGATCCCGCAATTCTTGCGGGTTACCGCGAGCGTGGGTGCAGGACCGTCATCGCTGAAAAAACGAACTGAGCCGCCACTTTAGAGTTAAGAAAAAACGGGCGCTCCCAAGCCCGAGAACGAGGAAAGACCGAAATGGATAGCCATGTGAATGCGCCGCCGGCAGCTCGAAGCGGCTTCGTTACCAGAAGCCGGGCGGCGGTTTCGCTGCTCTTTCTCATGAACGGTTTCGTCGTCGGCTGCTGGGCTCCGAAGATCCCGGATTTTGCTGAACGTCTGGCGCTCTCCAAGTTCGAGCTTGGGCTGATGATCCTCGTCTTCGGCGTCGGCTCGCTGGTGATGATGCCGATCGCGGGCGCCCAGATCGCCAAACACGGCTCGCGTATCGTCGTTCAGGTGTTGGCTGTCTGTGTGTTGCCCCTGCTCCTGGCCTTGACGCTGGCGCCGAACGTGATCACCGGGGCAATCTCGCTCTTCCTGTTCGGCGGTTTCATCGGCGCCATGGATGTGGCGATGAATGCCAATGCGGTGTCGGTCGAAAAATCCATGCGCCGCTCCATCATGTCGTCCTGCCACGCTTTCTGGAGCCTCGGCGGGTTGATCGGCTCGGGTCTCGGCGGCATCGTGATTTCCAAGCTCGGCATTCTCGGCCATGCCGAGCTGGCGACGGTGCTGGCGGCGATCTTCCTTGCTCTGGCATGGCCGATGATCCTGGCCGATCCGCCGCATCCCGACACCAAGAAAGAAAAGACCAGGCTGCCGATGGTGCCGCTGCCGTGGCTGCTCGGATTGATGGCCTTGTTTTCCATGGTGCCGGAAGGCGCGGTGCTCGACTGGGGCGCGCTCTATCTTCGCCAGGAAATGGATGCGTCCGTGGCGCTGTCCGGTCTCGGTTTTGCAGCCTTTTCGGCGACGATGGCAATCATGCGTTTTGCCGGCGATCTGGTGCGCGATCGTCTGGGTGGCGTCAAGACGCTGCGGATCTGCACGCTTTTTGCCATTGTCGGCATGCTGCTTGCAGGCTTGGCCCCCAATGCCGAGCTCGCCATTCTGGGCTTTGCTTTTTGCGGTATCGGCATTTCCAACATGGTGCCGATCGCTTTCTCGGCGGCGGGCAATATTCCCGGACTTAAGCCCGGCATCGGCATCTCGGTGGTCACCACCATGGGCTATTCCGGCATGCTGGTTGCGCCGTCCCTGATCGGCTTCGTCGCCGAGCATGTCGGCTTCGCGGCGGTCTTCATGGCGCTGCCGGTGCTGCTGTTGGTCGTTCTGCTGTTCTCCAAACTGGCCCATTATGCCGACGGAGTTTCCGGGGGCGGCCACTGAGGCGCCTCCCGACAAAAGTGATATCAGGAGCGGTTGACAAGGAAGCAGTCATGATCCACCTGAAAGACACTGTTTCTAAAGCGCGTCGCAATCTTTCAGATTGGGTCCTCGCGCTTTAGGTCTTTGTTTGACGCATGTCGTTATCGCAAAACCGCTCACACACTTTTGCGCGACATGCTTTAGGGGTGCAAGAACTCTTCATGTCTTCAGCCGCCGATTTTGATCCGAAACCGCGCCGCGCTTCCGTTGCCGTCGATGTCGGCGGCGTCATCGTCGGCGGCGGGGCGCCGGTCGTCGTGCAATCGATGACGAATACCGATACGGCCGATATCGATTCGACCGTCGCCCAGGTCGCGGCCCTCCACCGGGCGGGCTCGGAGCTAGTGCGCATCACCGTCGACCGCGATGAGAGTGCGGCCGCCGTGCCGAAGATCCGCGAGCGGCTGCTACGGCTCGGAATGGACGTGCCGCTAATCGGCGACTTTCATTATATCGGACACAAGCTGCTTGCCGATCATCCCGATTGTGCCGCAGCGCTGGCGAAATATCGCATCAACCCCGGCAATGTCGGCTTCAAGGACAAGAAGGACAAGCAGTTCGCCGAGATCATCGAGATGGCGATCCGCTATGACAAGCCGGTGCGCATCGGCGTCAACTGGGGTTCGCTCGATCAGGATCTGCTGACGGCGCTGATGGACCAGAATGCCGCGGCCGGCTCGCCGCTTTCCGCCCGGCAGGTGACGCGCGAGGCGATCGTGCAGTCGGCTCTGCTTTCGGCAGCCCTTGCTGAAGAGATCGGCCTGCCGCGCAACCGCATCATCCTGTCGGCCAAAGTCAGCCAAGTGCAGGACCTGATCGCCGTCAATTCGATGCTCGCCGAGCGCTCCAATCATGCCTTGCACCTCGGTCTGACAGAGGCCGGCATGGGCACTAAGGGCATCGTCGCCTCGTCGGCGGCGATGGGCTTCGTGCTTCAGCACGGCATCGGCGATACGATCCGCGTGTCGCTGACACCGGAGCCGAACGGCGACCGCACGCGCGAAGTCCAGGTGGCGCAGGAAATCCTGCAGGTCATGGGCTTCCGCCAGTTCATCCCTGTCGTTGCCGCCTGTCCCGGCTGTGGGCGCACGACGTCGACAGTCTTCCAGGAACTGGCCCAGAACATCCAGAACGACATCCGCAAGAATATGCCGATCTGGCGCGAGAAATATCCCGGCGTCGAGGCGCTGAACGTCGCCGTGATGGGCTGCATCGTCAACGGACCAGGCGAAAGCAAACATGCCGATATCGGCATTTCGCTTCCCGGCACCGGCGAGACACCGGCAGCCCCTGTGTTCATCGACGGCAAGAAGGCGCTGACGCTGCGCGGCCCCAATATCGCCGCCGACTTCGAGGTGCTTGTCGTCGATTATATCGAGAAGCGTTTCAGCCAGCGGACGGCGGCGGAATGAAGGTCAGCGAATTCGAATGAGCCGGTACTGGTCTGATATCGTCAGCAGGCTCCAGCCCTATGTCGCCGGGGAGCAACCGCGTATTCCCGGCCTGGTCAAGCTCAACACCAACGAGAACCCCTACGGGCCTTCGCCGAAGGCGCTGGAGGCGATCAGGCAAGCAGCGGACGATCGTCTGCGGCTCTATCCCGACCCGGCGGCGACGGAATTGCGCGAGACGATCGCGGCTCGTCACGGTCTGACGGCGGGCGAAGTTTTTGTCGGCAACGGCTCGGACGAGGTCCTTGCCCATACTTTTCAGGCACTGTTGAAACACGAGCGGCCGCTTCTCTATCCCGATGTCACCTATAGCTTCTATCCGACTTATAGCCTGCTATACGACATCGAGGCGATCGAGATTCCTGTCGATGACGGGTTCCAGATCCGGCTGGCGGATTACGACAGGCCATGCGGCGCCATCATCATCCCCAATCCGAACGCACCGACCGGCATCGGCCTGCCGCTCGCCGACATAGAGGCGCTTGTCGCCGCCCATCCGGGTGCGGTCGTGGTGATCGACGAGGCCTATGTCGATTTCGGCGGTGACAGCGCTGTCCCGCTTATTCCCAAATATCCCAATCTGCTTGTCATTCAGACCCTGTCGAAATCCCGCTCCTTTGCGGGCCTACGCGTCGGTTTTGCGCTGGGCCAGCGGGACCTGATCGAGGCGCTGGTGCGCGTCAAGGACAGCTTCAATTCCTATCCGCTCGATCGCCTGGCGCAGGTCGCCGCGACGGCGGCGATCGAGGACGAAGCATGGTTCGAGACATGCCGGAAGAAGCTCATCGCCAGCCGGGACGGCCTGGTGCGAGAGCTCGAAGCGCTGGCTTTTCAAGTGCTGCCGTCCCAGGCGAATTTCGTGTTTGCAAGGCATGACAGCCGGTCGAGCGCAACACTTTTAGCGGCTCTCAGGAAGCGTGGCGTTCTCGTCCGCCAATTTGCCAAGCCGCGTATTTCGGATTTCCTGCGCATCAGCATCGGCACCGACGAGGAATGCGCCCGTCTGATTGCCGCTCTCAAAGAGATATTGGCAGCCTGAGCTGCCGGTTCAGCTCTTCCGGTCGGCGATGAACTGCGCTGCGGCGATGAGGGTTGAGGCGCGGGCGCGGTAGGGGGCAAGCAGAGCCTCGGCGTCGCGGACATGCCGGCGAAGCTCGCTCTCGGCCCATTCGATGCCGTGCAGGGCAACAAGCGTTCCCTTGCCGCGGGCCGCATCCTTGCCGGTTGCCTTGCCCATGGTCGCAGCATCCGAGGTCAGGTCCAGAATGTCGTCGGCGAGCTGGAAGGCAAGGCCGATTTTTTCGCCGAATGCGCGCAAGCGGCGGCGATCCTCCGGCGAGCCTGCCGAGATGATGGCGCCGGCTTCGCAGGCGAAGCGGATCAGTGCGCCGGTTTTCATCGCCTGCAGGCGGATGATGCCGGCCTCGTCGGGGGCCTGTCTTTCCGCCGCGAGATCGAGCGCCTGGCCGCCGGCCATGCCGCCGAGACCGGCAGCGCGGGCAAGAGCCAGCACCAGTGCCGCCTTGCTGGTGTCGGGAAGGGTGGTTTCCGGCGCGGCGACGATGTCGAAGGCGTAGGTCAGCAGGCTGTCGCCTGCGAGGATCGCAGTGGCTTCATCGAATTTGATGTGGACCGTCGGTTTGCCGCGGCGCAGATCATCGTCGTCCATGGCCGGCAGATCGTCATGCACGAGCGAATAACAATGGACGCATTCGAGTGCTGCGCCGACGCGAAGGGCCGCCTCGGCGTCGCCGCCGAGAAGGGCAGCGCTTTCGACGACCAGGAACGGGCGCAGCCGCTTGCCGCCGTTCAGCACGGCATAGTGCATGGCGCTGCGCAAGGTTTCTGGCCTGCCAATTTCGTCGGAGAGGGGGTTCGGTAAAAGCAATGCGTCGAGCAGCGCCTCGATCTCGCGGGCGTTGTTCTTCAGCCTCGTCTCGAAAGTGTCCAGGTTCGCTTCCATGGGCGCTGTTTGGCATGAGCGCCCCCGGGCTTGCAACGGAATTGTCGATGGCGCAGCAAGATTTGCCGCGCACTCTGGCATAAGCGGCCCACAGGCGTTATGAGAACGACAGGAGCGAAATCGGGCTGGGGACATTGGATATAGCGCCAGAGATAGAGGACAGCGTCGACGCGCCGGCCCAGCGGCGATGGTTTGGAGACCAGCGCGTGTTGAAACGCATTGTCCTTGCCGTGCTGGCCCTGCTGATCCTTCCCTATGGTCTGATCTTCTTCTACCTGCTGCCCTTTATCCACCCGGTCTCGACGCTGATGCTGCGCGATCTCGTGCTGTTGCGCGGCTATGACCGCCGATGGGTGTCGCTCGATGACATTGCCCCGGTTCTGGTGCAATCGGTGATGATGTCCGAAGACGGGCAATATTGCTTCCACGGCGGCGTCGACTGGGCCGAGATGCGCATGCTGGTCGAGGATACGCTGAAAGGCCAGGCGACCCGCGGCGGCAGCACCATACCGATGCAGACGGCAAAGAACCTGTTTCTCTGGAACGGCCGCTCCTTCGTGCGCAAGGCGATGGAGCTTCCGCTTGCTGTTTCCACGGATTTCGTTCTGTCGAAGCGGCGGCTGATGGAAATCTATCTCAACATCGCCGAATGGGGTCCGGGCATCTACGGCATCGAGGCGGCGGCCCAGCATCATTTCAAGGTGCCGGCCTCGAGGCTGACGCGGCGCCAGGCATCGCTGCTCGCGGTCTCGCTGCCGAACCCGATCGATCGCAATGCCGGCAAACCGGGCCGCGGCCTTCGCCGGCTTGCCGGCGTCATCGAGCGGCGGGCACAGGGTTCCGGCGATTACATCAAATGCATCTATGACTGAGATCAGAACTTGTCGTTGGTAGCCGCAAGCGTCATCTGACATTCTTGATTCTGCCATATGGGCGGTGCAGTCCAATCGGAGCCCCTCAGTCGCCCATGACCGCTACGACGTTTTCTCCCGAGCTTCTTTTCTATTCGAAGACGCACAATCCGACCCCGCCCGCCCATCTCGGCAGCCGCTATCGCAAGGTCGGCGGCTTCCTGCCGGAAGCAGGCAATACCATCGTCTGCCATGTCGAGAAGGGATCGCGGACGCAGGCGGTGCTGATCGAGGCGCGGGAGACATATCTGGCAATGCCCGAAGCTCCGCAGTTCGTCTTCACGCCGATAACAAGTCTTCACATGACGCTCTTCGAAGGTCTCATCGACACCCGACGCCGGTGGGATTGCTGGCCGGGCGATCTTCCGCTCGAGACGCCGATCGACGACATCACCGAGCTGATGGCGGCGCGGCTCGAAGGGTTCTCGATGGCCGCCCCCTTCAAGGTCGCCGTCGTCGAAGCTCGCCCGTCGGGTCTGCTGCTCGATGGGGCGACGCAGAATGACCGGAGGGTCATGCGCGCCTGGCGCAACGCCTTTGCCGATCTCCTCGGCTATCGCCAGCCGAACCACGAGGATTACAGGTTCCACATGACCTTCGCCTATCCGGTCGAATGGCTTGAGGACGAAGCCCTGCCGCGCTGGCAGGCGATGCTCGATGACGTTGCCGAGGATATCCGCCGCAAGGCCCCTGTTTTCGAGCTGACGCCGCCGGCATTCTGCGTCTTCGAGGATATGAATCATTTCCACGAATTGCTGATTTTCGATTTCGACGCCTGAAGGGGAGAGACCGATGGACAGACCGACGCTCTATATCGCCAACAAGAACTATTCCTCCTGGTCGTTCCGGCCCTGGATGGCGCTGACGGGCCTGGGCATCGATTTCGAAGAGGTGTTGATCCCCTTCGACGACGCAGCCGGCAATCCGAATATCAAGGCCGTATCTCCGACCGGGCGAGTGCCGCTCCTGCAGCATGGCACATTGAAGATCTGGGAATCGCTGGCGATCATCGAATATGCCGCCGAGCTGTATCCCGACGCCGGCCTTCTGCCTGCTGATCGTGCCCAGCGGTCGCTTGCCCGCTCGGTTTCGATGGAAATGCTGTCGAGCTTCCGGGCTCTGCGCAGCGCCTGCCCGATGAATATGCGCCGGCCGAAGGCCAGGATCGCATTGCCGGATGGCGTCGATACCGATGTCGGCCGCATCGAGACGATCTGGCGGGATCTGCTGCAGCAATCCGGCGGGCCGTTTCTCTTCGGCGCGTTCAGCGGGGCGGATGCGATGTTTGCGCCCGTCGTCAACCGGTTCGAGATCTATGACCTCGTCAATCGACGTGATACGCTCACCTACATGCAGACCATGAAGGCGCATCCGGCCTGGCGGAAATGGGAAGAGGCGGCGCGCGCCGAGCCCTGGATCGTGCCGGAAGACGAAGTCTGAACGGGAAATCATCGGCTTCTCAAAAAATATGCATGGGGACTGGTCAAGGCCGCCCCTTGCATGTATAAGCGCGCAAAATTTCCGAAATCGCGACATGTCCGTTTCGGCCGCCAGTCTGGCCGTGGGAATGTTTTGCCCGCAAGTGGAGTAAGAGAAATGGCTGTACCGAAGAGAAAAACAAGCCCGTCCAAGCGCGGTATGCGCCGTTCGGCTGACGCGCTGAAGGCTCCGACCTATGTCGAAGACAAGAACTCCGGCGAACTGCGCCGCCCGCATCATATCGACCTGAAGACCGGCATGTATCGCGGCCGCCAGGTTCTGACGCCGAAGGAAAGCGCATAATTTCCGATTTCGGCTGGTCCGATCGAAGGTTTCAAGGCCGGCGTCACGCCGGCCTTTTCATATTCAGCGATATAATATTTGCAACGACTTGCAGTGGGGCAATGCTTTGCGGCAGTATTCTTGCAGCCGCCAAGGAGATTGCCGATGATAGCCGCAATGCCGCTGATGATTATTCCCTTCGTTCTCTACAATCTGGCGATGCTCGGCCTGATGGGCGATGGCGGTATTCCGGCGCTGCAGCATGATGTCATCGTATTGTCGATGATCTCAGGCGCGATCTGGAGCATGGCGCTCGGCGATCTTTTCATCGTCATAGCGCTTGTCGTGCTGTTCTTCGAAATCCTGAAAGCGACCAGAACGGGTCCCGGCAACCTCATCAACCACATCTTGTCGATGCTGGTTTTCATCGCCTTCCTGGTCGAGTTTCTGCTCGTCCGGGATGCTGCGACGCAGGTCTTCTTCATTTTGATGACGATCGCTCTGATCGATGTGATCGGCGGCTTTGCCGTCTCGATCCGGAGCGCCGGGCGGGATGTCTCGATCGGATTATAGGTTGTCGAGTTTATTCTGAAGGGCGCGAAGCTGTTCCTTCAGCTCATCGATATCCTTGGCCTCGGCCTTGCGGCTTTCCTTTGCAGGCGGCGTCATGAAGGGCGAGAACATCTGCATCGCCTGCTGAAACAGCTCGGTATTGCGGCGAACCTGGTCCTCGACCATCTGCATCGGCAGCTGCAGGTTCTTGCCGAGCGGTGTTTCGCCGAAGGCGCGGTTCACCTGCTCGCGCATCTGGGACTGCTGTTCGGTAAAGGCGCGCATCGAATGTTCGAGAAAGCTCGGCACGACCATCTGCATCTGGTCGCCGTAATAGGTGATGAGCTGACGCAGGAAGGAGATCGGGAGCAAAGTGTTGCCGGTCTTCGATTCCTGCTCGAAGATGATCTGGGTCAGCACCGAATGCGTGATGTCATCTCCGCTTTTTGCATCCTGGACGGTAAATTCTTCGCCCTTCTTCACCATCTCCGCCAGGTCTTCCAGCGTGACGTAGGTGCTGGTGCCTGTATTGTATAGCCGGCGATTGGCGTATTTCTTGATGACAATCTGACCCTCATGCTTCGCCATATCAGTCTCCTGGACCCCCGTCTGAATTATGGATATTCCTCCACTTCAGACTGTAAACGCAAAAGAAGGCCGGTGACAATCTCTTTGTGCGATGCGGCAAACCTTTCACAGAGCAGATGAATCGGGCTTTCGCGGGCTCGTGCCGAAAAATGACGGCGGCCGGTCTTCGCGTTTGACTTGCGCTCCAAGCTTTGCCAGTTTCCTCTTATGTAAGTGAGACGAAAACGAGGAGCGTCCCCATGAGCAATTCATCCATCGTCATCGCCAGCGCAGGTCGAACAGCCGTAGGCTCGTTCAACGGCGCATTCGCAACGGTCCCCGCCCATGAACTCGGCGCGGCCGTCATCAAGGGGGCGCTCGCTCGCGCCGGCGTCGATGCCGGCGAAGTGGATGAGGTGATCCTCGGCCAGGTGCTTGCTGCCGGCGAGGGCCAGAACCCGGCCCGCCAGGCGGCGATCAAGGCCGGTATTCCGAAGGAGGCGACCGCCTGGGGCGTCAACCAGCTCTGCGGTTCGGGTCTGCGTGCCGTCGCGCTCGGCATGCAGCAGATCGCGACTGGCGACGCCAAGATCATCGTTGCCGGCGGCCAGGAATCCATGTCGATGGCGCCGCATGCCGCGCATTTGCGCGGCGGCACCAAGATGGGCGATATGAAGATGGTCGACACGATGATCAAGGATGGCCTGACCGACGCCTTCCACGGTTATCACATGGGCGTCACCGCCGAGAACATCGCGCGCCAGTGGCAGCTTTCGCGCGACGACCAGGACCAGTTCGCCGTCGCCTCGCAGAACAAGGCTGAAGCGGCGCAGAAGGCCGGCCGGTTTGCCGACGAGATCATCCCTTACGTCATCCAGACGCGTAAGGGCGACGTTACCGTCGATGCCGACGAATATATCCGCCACGGCGCCACGCTGGAGGCGATGGGCAAACTGCGCCCGGCCTTCGACAAGGAGGGCACGGTCACGGCCGCGAATGCATCCGGCCTCAATGACGGTGCGGCCGCAGCCGTGCTGATGAGTGAAGCCGAAGCCGTCCGCCGTGGCATCCAGCCGCTCGCCCGCATCGTCTCCTGGGCAACGGCGGGCGTCGATCCTTCGATCATGGGCACCGGCCCGATCCCGGCGTCGCGCAAGGCGCTGGAGAAGGCCGGCTGGACGGTCGGCGATCTTGATCTCGTCGAAGCCAATGAAGCCTTTGCGGCGCAGGCCTGCGCCGTCACCAAGGATCTCGGCTGGGATCCATCGATCGTCAACGTCAACGGCGGGGCGATCGCCATCGGCCATCCGATCGGCGCTTCCGGCGCGCGCGTTCTCAACACGCTGCTGTTCGAAATGAAGCGCCGCGGCGCCAAGAAGGGCCTGGCCACGCTGTGCATCGGCGGCGGCATGGGTGTCGCCATGTGCTTCGAAGCACTTTAAACAGCATGCGATCCGTCATTGATTGAAATCCTGCCACGGCGGGCGAAAACAAAAGGGAGCGGAACATGAGCAGAGTGGCTTTGGTCACCGGGGGTACACGCGGCATCGGCGCGGCAATATCTGTGGCGTTGAAAAACGCCGGATATAGGGTTGCCGCCAATTATGCCGGCAACGACGAGAAGGCCAATGCCTTCCACGACGCCACCGGCATCGCGGTGTTCAAATGGGATGTTTCGGATTACGCTGCCTGCGGCGAGGGGATCGCCAAGATCGAAAGCGAGATCGGGCCGGTCGAAGTGCTGGTCAACAATGCCGGCATCACCCGCGACGCGATGTTCCACAAGATGACGCCGCAGCAGTGGCACGAGGTGATCAATACCAACCTCACCGGCCTGTTCAACATGACGCATCAGGTCTGGACCGGCATGCGCGACCGCAGTTTCGGCCGCATTGTCAATATCTCGTCGATCAATGGCCAGAAGGGCCAGATGGGTCAGGCGAACTATTCGGCGGCCAAAGCGGGTGATCTCGGTTTCACCAAGGCGCTGGCCCAGGAAGGGGCAGCCAAGAACATCACCGTCAACGCCATCTGCCCCGGTTACATCGGAACCGAGATGGTGCTTGCCGTGCCGGAGAAGGTGCTGAACGAACGCATCATTCCGCAGATTCCCGTCGGCCGTCTCGGCGAGCCTGAGGAAATCGCGCGCTGCGTCACCTTCCTCGCCTCCGACGATGCCGGCTTCATCACCGGTTCGACGCTGACGGCCAATGGCGGGCAGTTCTTCGTCTAGTCCCGCAAGGCTCATGAATGAATTGCAGCAAGGGCGCGTCCGTTTGGACGCGTCCTTGCTTATTCATGCGTCGGTCCATGACGGAGTAGGCAGCAAGAAAAACGGGCGCCGAAGCGCCCGTTGGGAAGTCCGATATGCTTTTGCCGATCAGTAGCGGCAACGGGCCTCGTAGCGGCGGCCGTAGCGGTCGCGATAGACGCAGTAGCCGCGGCGTTCGACCGACTGGCCGATGAGAGCGCCGGTCAGACCGCCGGCAACGGCGCCGACGGCGGCACCACCCCAGCTGTTGGTGACGGCACCACCGATAACAGCACCGGTGCCGGCGCCGATCGCCGTGCCTTGCTCGGTCGCTGTGCAGGATGCCAGGGCGCCCACGAGCGCACCAATAAGAACAATCTTCTTCATCATGTCGTAACTCCCCAGGTTTGTTGGCCTTTAGATGCGGCCCATGAGTACAAGGATAATGATAATCACGAGAACTAGCCCCAAACCGCCAGAAGGTCCATAGCCCCAGCCACGGCTATAACCCCAATTCGGCAAGGCTCCGATCAAGAGCAGAATGAGGATAACAAGAAGTATTGTGCCAAGCATGGTGTGTTTCCTTCATTTCATCGGCAATTTGAATGGACGAGAAACACGCATTGGCGATTTTTGTTCCCGGTTAAGCGTGGAAATGTGACGCGTCCGAACCCTGGCCCAATCCGAAACATGCTCGTATGGTAAAAAAATCGTTCAAATACAATATGTTGCGGTGAACAAAGCGAGAAGATCCCGATGTCGCCGATTCGTCAGCGATTCGTTCCGTTTTTGATCGGTGCGCCGCCAGCGACCATCCCGGCTTAACGGCATATGAATCCGGCTTCCGAAAGATTAATGCCGATGGGACAGGGCCGAACGGGGAGCCGGATCGGCGATCCGCATCTAGCACATGGACTGAATTTCGCCACCAGATATGGCCGTGAACGAAAGGCGAAAACAATAGGGTCAGTGATTCGTCGCCGATTCGTTCCGGCTTTGGTCGAGAGGTTAATTTCGGGCGCAATTTTTGATTGTTCGCAGGCGGACGGAATCGCTGATGGCGGCGACGAAAATGCCAAGCGGAGGGATTCCGGCGATTCAGCATCTAGTGGGGAAAAGTGATTCAAAATCAATACTTAGCCGTGAACAAAAACTGAATCATCGGGAGTCAGCGATTCGTCTCTGATTCGTTCTCACGCTGTTCCGAATCGGTGACGCCGGCATTCCGAATGACTCGCAAAGGTCGTAATCCCGGAAGCATTTTGAAATCTGCCCTTGCGTTTGCGGCGGCGGCTGTCCATGTGTTCTCTGGCTTCCATTAGCGAAGCATTCTTTTCCTTGGGGCTGCCTGCCTCATTTGCATGGACCATGACTCTGACTTCGCAGCCGATGATACTGAGCGGGCGCGGTGTGACCGCGGTGCTTGGGCCAACCAATACCGGTAAGACCCATTATGCGATCGAGCGCATGGTCGCGCACGGGACCGGCGTGATCGGCCTGCCGCTCAGGCTGCTGGCGCGCGAGGTCTATACGCGGGTGGTGGAGAAGGTCGGCGCGCAGAATGTGGCGCTGGTCACCGGCGAGGAAAAGATTTCGCCGCCCAATGCGCGTTTTTCGGTCTGCACCGTCGAGGCGATGCCGCGTGAGACCAAGGCCGCTTTCGTCGCAATTGACGAGGTGCAGCTCGCCGGCGATCTCGAGCGCGGCCATATCTTCACCGACCGAATCCTGCATCTTCGCGGCCGCGAGGAAACGCTGCTGCTCGGTGCAGGGACGATGCAGCCGATCCTGCAGCAGCTCCTGCCCGGCATCACTGTCGTCGAGCGGCCGCGGCTTTCGCATCTTTTCTATGCCGGGCAGAAGAAGATCACCCGGCTGCCGCAGCGCTCGGCTATCGTCGCTTTCTCGGCCGATGAGGTTTATGCCATCGCCGAGCTCATCCGCCGGCAGCGCGGCGGCGCGGCTGTGGTGCTCGGCGCGCTCAGCCCGCGCACCCGCAATGCGCAGGTGGCGCTTTATCAGGCTGGCGACGTCGAATATCTGGTGGCGACCGATGCGATCGGCATGGGCCTCAACCTCGATGTCGACCACGTCGCCTTCGCCCAGGATCGGAAATTCGACGGCTACCAGTTCCGCAATCTCAATCCGGGCGAACTCGGCCAGATCGCCGGGCGCGCCGGGCGGCACGTGCGTGACGGTACCTTCGGCGTCACCGGACAGGTTTCCCCCTTCGACGAGGAGCTGGTGCAGCGCATCGAGGGGCACGAATTCGACAACGTCAAGGTTTTGCAGTGGCGCACCACCGAGATGGACTTCTCATCGATCCCATCGCTGCGCGCCAGCCTCGAGGCGGGACCGCGCGTGCCGGGGCTGACGCGGGCGCTGCCTGCGGTCGACCAGCAGGCGCTGGAACAGCTTTCGCGTTATCCCGAGGTCATCCACCTTGCCGACAGGCCGGCCCGCGTCGAAAAACTCTGGGAGGCTTGCGCGCTTCCCGACTATCGGCGTATCACCCCGGCACAACATGCCGATCTTATCTCGACCCTCTTTTCCGATCTCGTCCGCTATGGCACGGTGAACGAGCAGTTTCTCGCGGAACAGGTTCACCGCTCCGATCGGACAGATGGGGAAATTGACACGCTTTCGGCGCGAATCGCGCAGATAAGAACCTGGACCTACGTTTCGAATCGTCCCGGCTGGCTGGCCGATCCGACACATTGGCAGGAAAAGACGCGGGAAATCGAAGATCGATTGTCCGATGCGTTACATGAGAGGTTGACGAAACGCTTTGTTGATCGCAGGACATCTGTGCTCATGAAGCGCCTGAGAGAGAATGCGATGCTGGAAGCTGAAATCAGTGTGAATGGCGATGTCTTCGTTGAAGGACATCATGTAGGGCAATTGAGCGGATTCCGCTTCACGCCGGTGGCGGGAACGGACGGACCGGATGCCAAGGCGGTTCAGGCTGCGTCGCAGAAAGCGCTCGCGCTCGAATTCGAGGCCCGCGCGGCTCGCATCCATGCCGCCGGCAACAGCGACCTGGCGATCGGTTCGGATGGGTTGATCCGTTGGATCGGCGACCCGGTGGCGCGGCTTTCGGGCAGCGATCACATCATGCGTCCGCGCGTGATTCTGCTGGCCGACGAGCAGTTGACGGGCAATGCCCGCGATCATGTCGCCGCCCGTGTCGAACGCTTCGTCAATCATCATATCAGCACGGTGCTGAAGCCACTCGATGATCTTTCGCGCGCCGAGGACCTGCAGGGTCTCGCCAAGGGGCTGGCCTTCCAGCTCGTCGAGAATCTCGGTGTGCTGTTCCGCCGCGACGTGACCGAGGAAGTCAAGTCGCTCGACCAGGAGGCTCGCGCCTCGATGCGCCGCTACGGCGTGCGTTTCGGCGCTTATCATATTTTCGTTCCGGCCCTTCTGAAGCCGGCGCCGGCCGAGCTCATCACGCTGCTCTGGGCGCTGAAGAACGACGGTTTGGATAAGCCGGGCTACGGCGATCTGATTCCGGTGCTCGCCGCCGGCCGCACCTCCGTCGTCACCGATCCGAGCTATGAGCGGATGTTCTACAAGCTCGCCGGCTTCCGTTTCCTCGGCAAGCGTGCCGTGCGCATCGACATCCTCGAACGGCTTGCCGATATCATCCGGCCGCTGCTGCAGTGGAAGCCCGGCCAGAACAATCGTCCGGAGGGCGCCTATGACGGCCGCCGCTTCACGACGACGACGGCGATGCTGTCGATCCTCGGAGCGACGCTCGAAGACATGGAAGAGATCCTCAAGGGTCTCGGCTATCGCGCCGATGCCGTGAAGGCGGAAGAGGCATCGGCACATCTTGCGACGCAGGATGCGGTTTCGGCGCCGGCTGCCGCTACGGAAACGCCTGCGGACGAGACAACCGAAAAGGCCGATCACGACGACGCCGACGGTGCAGCGGAAGAGACCGTCGAGCCAGCCACGACCGAGGCGGCTTCTGATGCCGTCGACACGGCTGTGACGGAAGCGGTGGAAACCCCCGCTTCGGCCGAAGCATCGGCTGTCCCGGAGGCTGCAACCGCTTCTGAGGAAACCGTGTCGGCATCTAGGGAAGCAGAGCCTGCTTCTGGGGAAGCCGGCGAGCCGGTGGAACCGAAGCCGGTTCTTCTGTGGCGCCTTGGCGGCCGCAACGACAATCAGCGCCAGGCGCGCGGCGGCCATGGCGAACGCCGTGGCGGCCAGGGCCAGGAGCGCGGTCAGAACCAGGAACGCGGCGACCGCAATCGCCGGCCGGGCGGCGGTGAAGGCGGCGAAGGCAATCGTGGCGGCGAAGGCCGCGACAATAATCGTCACAACCGCGGCAAGGACGGCGGCAATCGCGATGGCGGCCGGCCGCAGCAGGCAAGAGGCGACCGCAACAACCAGCCACGGGGCGATCAGCCGCGCGGTGACCGGCAGGACCGCGGCGATCGCAAGGATCGGGGTGAGCGCAACGATCGCAACAACAACCGTGGCGCTTCGCAGCCGCTGCGCTTCGAGGCCAAGCCACCGCGTAAGGAGAAGCCGATCGATCCGGATTCACCTTTCGCCAAGCTCGCGGCTCTCAAGGAGCAGATGAAGAAGTAATCATGGGCGGGGAGACACAGCCGACAAGCGGTTCGCGCCAGCGCATCGACAAATGGCTGTTCTTCGCGCGCATGGTGAAGTCGCGCTCGTTGGCGCAGAGCCATGTCCAATCGGGCCATGTGCGCATCAACGGCGAGCGCTGCAATCATCCGAGCCAGATGGTCAAGCCGGGCGACCGTATCGAGCTGACGCTGGAGCGGCGCGATGTCGTTCTCGTCATGCGCCTCGCCGGCGAGCGGCGGGGGCCTTATGAGGAGGCCCGCCTGCTCTACGAGGACCTGTCGCCGCCGCCCGATGAGGCAAAACGCCTCACCCCCTACGAGCAGGCGATCCGGGCGACCGGCACCGGCCGTCCGACGAAAAAGGAACGGCGCGCAATCGACAGGCTGATGTCGGACGAGGATTAGAAAACTCTGCCCGCGCCGGCGGCTTTTGCAGATCGTTTATCCTTGAAATCCGGCGTTAAAGCCGATACGTCACTGACAACCTGCCGGAAGCGTGCTTGCCTCCCAAGCCTGCCCACGCTTTTCCTCCGGCACGGGGATAGGCGCGACGTTCCAGGTTGCCCGGCCCCATCTGCATGGAATCCTGGAGTTCTTCATGACCTATGTCGTGACCGACAATTGCATCAAGTGCAAATACACCGATTGCGTGGAAGTCTGCCCCGTCGACTGTTTCTACGAAGGCGAGAATTTCCTCGTCATCCATCCCGACGAATGCATCGATTGCGGCGTCTGCGAGCCTGAATGTCCCGCCGAGGCGATCAAGCCCGATACCGAGCCGGGCCTCGACAAATGGCTGAAGATCAACACCGAATACGCCACCATCTGGCCGAACATCACGGTCAAGAAGGACCCGTTGCCCGAGGCCAAGGAAATGGATGGCGAGACCGGAAAGTTCGAGAAATATTTCTCCGAGAAACCCGGTTCCGGCGATTGAGACGGCGGCCATATTCGGTCGCCGGATTCGGGAGGCCGCGGGGCGAAACGTTTTAAAAGCTGCGTGAGAAATATGGGTGACATGTGTTGCCCGCATGACTCAAGCGAAGCAAATTATTGATTTCCTCATATTTTTATGATAGGTTTCGCGTACTGTTCCATTTGTGGCATGACGCATGCCCAAAACCATCACGAAAGCAAAACCAATCCGTACGCGGTTTCCGTGACATATCAACGCTTTGAGCGCCGGGTCCCAAGATCGTGCGCGAGAAGTTCTTTGCTTTTGCCCGATGGGACCAGAGTGAAGTCACCCGACGGATACTACCGTCTCACCCGGGCCTGACTGACCCGGCTCCGGCCGCCGCCGGAAGCGTAACAGGGAGTTTTTGAATAGAATGACGACTCAGCAGAAAAAGCCTTCCACAGCACGCCATGGCTTCAAGACCGGTGAATCGATCGTCTACCCCGCTCACGGCGTCGGTACCATCACCGCTATCGAAGAGCAAGAAGTTGCCGGCATGAAGCTCGAACTTTTCGTTATCGATTTCGAAAAGGACAAGATGCGGCTGAAGGTTCCGGTCGCGAAGGCGATGAGCATCGGCATGCGCAAACTTTCGGAAACGGATTTCGTCGAGCGTGCATTGAAGGTCGTGCAGGGCAAGGCCCGCGTCAAGCGCACCATGTGGTCGCGCCGCGCCCAGGAATATGATGCCAAGATCAATTCCGGCGACCTGATTTCCATCGCTGAAGTCGTGCGCGATCTCTATCGTGCCGAGAACCAGCCGGAACAGTCCTATTCCGAGCGTCAGCTTTATGAAGCTGCGCTCGACCGCATGGCGCGCGAAATTGCCGCCGTCAACAAGATGTCGGAAACCGAAGCGGTCCGCCTCGTCGAGACCAATCTCAACAAGGGGCCGAAGCGCGGCAAGGCGATTGAAGAAGACGATTCGCAGGACGAAGCCGCCTAAGGCGACCCTGTTTTTCCCGATCAAAAAAACCCGGCGCAAGCCGGGTTTTTTATTGGAACTTTTTCCCGACTGCCGCGTTTAACACACGTAATTGCGGACTGCTCGCCGGCAATATGCCTCGACGGGCGAACTGCTATTCCGTCAATGTTCGATGAGGAGCGGATCATGCCTTTTCAATATTGCCCATCCGGCAACGTGAAGAAACAGGTCCAGCCCGGCCGTCTTAACGGCCCATGATGAGAATTAGGGCCTCCCCCTGAAAAGTCCAGGGGCGAGGCTTTTATGCATTCAGAACCCTCATTCAGTCCGGACAGCGATGTTCCGGAAGGTGCGTTTTATTGTTCATTTAGGGCGAGAGGCCTGTTTCAGGAGATCGAAATGAAGAACATGTCTGCAGACCGGCGCATGATCAAGATCGCGATGGCCGCCCCCTATCTCGCCCGTCAGGAAGAGCACGATCTCGCCATCCGCTGGAAGGATCATGATGATCGCGGTGCGCGCAACCAGATTGCCATGGCCCATATGCGGCTCGTCATCTCCATGGCGGGCAAGTTCCGCAATTTCGGCCTGCCGATGAGCGATCTCGTGCAGGAGGGCTATGTCGGCCTGCTGGAGGCCGCCGCCCGCTTCGAGCCGGAACGCGACGTGCGTTTTTCCACTTACGCCAGCTGGTGGATCAGGGCTTCGATTCAGGACTATATCCTGCGCAACTGGTCTATCGTGCGCGGCGGCACGAGTTCGGCGCAGAAGGCGCTGTTCTTCAATCTGCGCCGTCTGCGCGCCAAGCTCGCCAAGGGTGATACGCAGTTGACGCTGCAATCCATTCACCAGGAAATCGCCGCCGCACTCGGCGTCAGCCTCGCCGACGTGCAGACCATGGATGCCAGGCTTTCCGGCAACGACGCCTCGCTGCAGGCGCCTTCGGTCTCCGGCGATGCCGAGAGTGCGGAGAAGATGGACTTCCTCGTCAGCGACGATCCGCTGCCCGACGAGCAGGTTTCCAACATGATCGACGGCGAGCGCCGCCGAATCTGGCTTGCGTCGGCGCTGAAACATCTCAACGAACGCGAGATGAAAATCATCAGCGCCCGGCGCCTGGCCGAAGACGGCGCCACGCTTGAAGAACTCGGCGCCGATCTCGGCATTTCCAAGGAACGTGTGCGACAGATCGAAAGCCGGGCGATGGAGAAGCTGCGCAGCGCGTTGGTAAGCGCCGATCCGCATATGGCGGCCTACGCCTGAATATTATTTCCCTCCAGCAGCACAGCTGCCCGGCGCGAGCCGGGCCTTTTTTTACTCGGCGATGATCTTGACGCGATCGCCGGGTGAGACGGCTGCACCCGTGGGCAGGGCATTGATCAATTTGAAGAGATCGAGCTTACGGTCGGTGCCCATCATGCGGGCGGCAAGCGTCGAGATGTTTTCACCCGGCCGGACGGTGACGACACGGATACGCAGCGGCTTCAGCGAGGCAGCTTCGGCCGGCGTCATGCGCCGGAAACTCGCGCGCAGGACATTGGCCGTCGGCTCGAGCGCGTCGCTGCCCTTCGGCACGGCGGTCAGGAAACGGAAGATCTGCGAATTGTTGCGGATCACCGTGACATCGAAATCCCAGCGGTCGGCGCTGGCGCGCGCTGTTGCTGCTTCCATGCCGTTGATGGTGACCGGCTGGATAGTCGAGGGGTCGAGGCCGGTCACCCAGCCGCTGGAAATATAGTTGGTGAGGCTCTGGTTCTGATTGTCGGCGACGCCGTCGAAGCGGACGGCGATGTCGTTCGGGCCGGTGGCCATCACCGCTTCGACCTTGTTGTCGATATGGAAATCCGGCGGGACGTCGAAGCGGATGCCGAGGCCGCCATGCAGGAAGGTCTGCCCGCGCACATAGCCTTCTTCCGGGCTGTCGCCGTAGAGCAGGCCGTCTATGCCGTCGAGATAATAATCGCGGCCCTTGTCGCCGACCGAACCTTCCTGACCGAAGGCGCGGGCATGGGTGCGGGCAAGCTCGATGCGCTGGGCGGAATTCGGATGACTCGACAGGAAGTCGAGGCTTTGGTCGGCCTCAGGATCGACCGACATGAAGCGGCTGTATGCCGCCATCGAATCGAGGAAACGGGCAGCAGCATAGGGATCGTAACCAGCTTCGCCGAGCATGCGCACGCCGATGACGTCGGCCTGCAGTTCCTGCTGGCGCGAGAAGGCGGCCAACCGCAGCTTGCCGCGGGCCAGCGCCTGCTTGCCGGCGATATCGCTGGAAAGCACCTCGGCGACGACGCGGCTGGCGATGACTTCCGCCTCTTCACGCTTCTGCCGCTCGATGCCGTGATTGGCCGTCACATGGCCCATTTCGTGCGACAGCACGGCTGCGACCTCCGAGGCGTCATTAGCGAGCGCCAGCAAGCCGCGGGTGACGTAGAGATAACCGCCCGGCAGCGCAAAGGCGTTGATCGCCGGTGAATTCAAGATGGTGATGCGGTAGGACTGGCTCGGATTTTCCGACACCGCCGTCAGCGCGCCGGCAATGCGGGCGACGAGGCGCTCGGTCCTGGCGTCCTTGTATTCGCCGCCGTAACTTGCGACGATGCGCGGATGTTCGCGGGCACCCATCGCCGCGCGCGGATCGTTCTTCTGCACCTCGTCGACGATCTGCGGATTGGAAGAGGGCGAGACGCTCGGCTGATAGGATTGCTCCATCAGCGTTTGACAGCCATTCAGCGCCATTGCCACGGCCGAAAGCAGCATCAGGCGACGCGCGAGGCGCCACGGCGCGAACAAGGCATCACTGGAAAGCGCGGGCGATTTCCACGTCGTCAAGCTGTCCAGTCTGGTTCTCCGCATCATGTCGCTGTTTTGCCGGTTTGCCGCAGATAGGCACCGACCGTGGCAAGGAAAATTCAACAGGTGCGCACCCCTGTTGTCGCACTGCACAATCGGCCGATACAAGTCCTTGCTGTAGCTGATTTACGCATCGGTTGCATAGCGAGACTCTGTTTAAATGTGGCGCCGTTGCATTTTGGCAAGCCTTGGGCGTTGAGGCCTCCCTTCGCTCGGATGAAATTATGGCGAAAGTTCCGTCAGAAAGCGGAGATTCGTCGGCGACGCAGAAAAAGAACGGCCCGATTGAAGCAACCGAGCCAATAGCCGCAGTCAGCCGAAAAAATTGCAATCCATGATAGGCTTCCATCAGAAGAAACGCCTTCTGCTGAGGTATCCGCCGCGATCCGTTATTTCGCGGCTTCCGCCGCGGGCAGTTGCTGCATCTTCGCCTCACCGGCTCGGGGTAGTTGTACCGGCTTCAGCAGGATAGCAGCCACAAGGCCGATCAGCGCGATGGCAGAGGCGGTCATGAATAGCGGCGAGAAGGCGGCGGCATAGATATCGGCGACGGCCTGGCGGCTTGCTTCGGGAAGGGAAGCCATCATTTTCGGCGTCAGCTGCTCGATATCGGCGACACCGGGAATGGAGACGCCGACCTTGTTAAGCTCGGAGGCGATGATCGCGCCGTAGATGGAAATGGCGATCGACGCGCCTCCCATGCGCGACAACGTCACCGAGCCGGTGGCGGCGCCGACGTCGCGGGCGGGCGCTGCATTCTGGACGCCAATGACGGGAACCTGCTGGGCAAGACCGATGCCGATGCCATGCAGCATCATGATCGCGCCAATGAAAGCGATCGGCGTTCCCGCATGGATCTGTGACATCAGTGCGAAGGCAATGGCGCTGCAGGTCAGACTTGCAATGGCGAAGGGCTTGTAGCGGCCCGTCTTGGAGATGATGCGGCCAGCGGAAAGCGATCCGCAGACGAGGCCGCCCGTCAGAAGGATGAAAAGGAGGCCGGCGGCAGAAGGCGAAAGGCCGGTGGTGGTTTGCAGGAAGAGGGCGAGGTAATTGACCATGCCGATGGCGATGGCGCCGCCCATGATCGAGATCACCAGCAGCAGGCTGAAGGTCGAATTGCGAAAGAGCTCCAGAGGCACGATCGGCTCCGGCGCGCGGCGCTCGACGAATACCCAGGTGACGGCGCAGACGACGCCGAAGGCGACGATGCCGATACTCTGCGGCGAGATCAATGCGCCGAACAGTTCGCTGCTGTCGGTGGCGAGCACGATACTGGTCGTCGTCAGCGCGAGCAGCAGCGCACCGGCATAATCGATCCTCGGGCGGCGATGCGGCTTGCGATAGGGCAGCATGAAGGCGAGACCGGTGAGCACGATGAAGCCGATCGGCACGTTGACGAGGAAGATCGAGCGCCAGCCGAAAAGATCGCTCATCGTGCCGCCGAGCACCGGACCGATCGCGCCCGACGCCATCAGCACCAGGCTGGAATAGCTCTGGTAGCGCGCCCGCTCGCGCGGCTCGAACAAATCGGCGTTGACGGCGAAGATCGACACCATGATGCCGCCGCCGCCAAGACCCTGCAGCACGCGGGCGGCGATCAGCGTATTCATCGAGACTGCAAGGCCGCAGACCGCCGAGCCGACGGTGAAGATCATGATCGCCGTCATCATCACGTATTTGCGGCCGAAGAGATCGCCGAGCTTGCCATAGAGCGGCATGACGGCACTGAGCGAAAGGAGATAGGCCGAGCCGATCCAGCCGAAACGCTCGAGATGGCCGAATTCGCCGACGATGGTCGGCAGCGCCGTGGATACGATCTGATTATCCAGCGTCGCCATGAACATGGCCGTCATCAGGAAGAAAAACAGAATGAGCCGGCGACGAGGATCCGTCACGAGCGGCGCAGGCGCGAGTTGCATGTCCATGGGGGCGTCATTCCGGTTGGATGGCTTTTTATGTGCTGTTGGCATATAATTGTCAATGACACATGATTGACATCGGCATATTCAATTTGCGATTCCGCTCTGTTATGGTGCTGTCATGAATGAAGCCCTGAACAGGATCCTCTCCAAGAACCCGGCCGAGCCGGACGACGAAAGCGTGCCTCGCATCGGCCGCAGCATGGGGCGCATGCGACTGATGACCGGGCGGCGGTTGATCGGCCGGCTGGCGATCCAGAGTGCTGCACCGGGCCTTGAACTTTCGCATCTCGATGTGCTCGATGCCGTGCGCAGGGCACAGCCTGACAGCGAAGTCACGGTCGGCATGATCGCCGAGATGCTGCGCATCGATCCGTCACGGGCAAGCCGGGTGGTGGCCGACATGGTCGGGCGTAACGTGCTGCGCCGCGAGGCTTCGCAGGCCGATGCGCGGCGGATTGTCGTCGTCATCACCGAGGTCGGCCAGGGTCTGCTTGCCGAGATCGTCGCGCAGAAACTCGCGATCATCTCCGAGATCGTCTCCGACTGGCCTGAGGAGGATGTCGATCGCTTCGCTATATTGTTCGAGCGTTTCATCGGCGGGTACGAGGCGGTCTTCCAATCGCGTGACAAGGACACGCCGGGCTAGCCCCGTTTTCACCTGAGCGAGCGCTCTGGGCGCATCCTGTTGGATGCGCTGCGCTCGATGGCAAATGGGGCCGATCCAGCCGCGCCCCTTCCCCTCGACCCCTCGTTTGCGCTAAGGGCAATGCCCATGAGCCAATCCACCTGCACCATTCTCCTTGGCGGCGAACTCAGCCTGACCGAGCGCCTGCGCCAAGCCGTCGACGGCAGCCGTTTCATCGCGGCCGATGGCGGCATGCGGCATGCGCCGGCACTCGGTATTACGCCGGAGCTCTGGGTCGGCGATTTCGATTCGACCCCGGCCGATCTCGAAGGCGCCTTTCCCGATGTGCCGAAACAGCCCTACCCGGCAGCAAAGGCGGCGACGGACGGCGAAATCGCCGTGTCGGAAGCGATCGCGCGGGGTGCGCGGCGGCTGATCCTCGCCGGTGCGCTTGGCGGCGAGCGCTCGGACCACGCGCTTCAGCATCTGCTGTCGGCCGTCGGTCTGGCGGAAGAGGGTTTCGATCTGCTGCTGACCTCGGGCAAGGAGGAAGCAGTGCCACTGCTTGCCGGTACGATCGAGCTGGATCTTCCCAAGGGCAGCCTGTTTTCCGTGCTCGGGTTCAGCGATCTCATCGGGCTTTGCATCGACAATGCGCGTTATCCGCTGGCCGATTTCCATCTGCCTTTCGGCTCGTCGCGCACCATTTCCAATGTCGCGGAAGGCAAGGTTCGCTTTTCGCTGGCCAGCGGCCGAGCGATCGTGCTCGCCCGGCCCTATGATCTTTCCGGAGTCTGATTTTTGGCCCCTCCCATCCTGAAACTCGACGATATCTTTCTGAGCTTCGGCGGCGCACCGCTTCTGGCGGGCGCCAGCCTGCAGATCGAGCCCGGTGACAAAATCTGTCTCGTCGGGCGCAACGGCTCGGGAAAATCGACGCTCTTGAAGATCGCTGCCGGCCTGGTCGAGGCGCAGTCCGGCGAGGTCTTCCGTCATCCGTCCTCGACGGTGCGTTATCTCGAACAGGCGCCGGATTTTGCCGGCTTCAACACCGTCCAGGCCTATGCCGAGGCCGGTCTCGGGCCGGGCGACGATCCCTATCGCGTCAGCTATCTGCTCTCCCATCTCGGACTGACCGGCGAGGAGGATCCGAGGATGCTGTCCGGCGGCGAATCGCGCCGGGCCGCGCTTGCCCGCGTGCTGGCGCCGGAGCCCGACATTCTCCTTCTCGACGAGCCGACCAACCATCTCGACCTTCCCACCATCGAATGGCTGGAAGGCGAGTTGCAGAAGACGCGCAGCGCCCTGGTGCTGATCTCGCACGACCGGCGCTTCCTCGAAAAGGTCTCGACGGCAACAGTCTGGCTCGACCGCGGCACCTCGCGCCGGCTCGACAGGGGCTTTTCGCATTTCGAGGCCTGGCGCGACCAAGTGCTGGAGGCCGAAGAACTGGAACAGCACAAACTCGGCAAGGCGATCGAGCGCGAGGAGCACTGGCTGCGCTACGGCGTCACGGCGCGGCGCAAGCGCAACATGCGCCGCCTCGGCGAGCTGCAGACGATGCGCTCGCAATATCGCGGTCACAAGGGACCGCAAGGCACGGTGCAGGCGACGGCTGCGGACGCGCAGGAATCCGGCAAGCTGGTGATCGAAGCCGACAAGATCACCAAGAGCTTCGGCGAGAGGGCCATCGTCACACCGTTTTCGATCCGTGTGCATCGCGGCGACTGCATCGGTCTGGTCGGACCGAACGGCGCCGGCAAGACGACGCTGTTGAAAATGTTGACCGGGCAGCTTTCGCCGGATAGCGGCACGATCAAGCTCGGCACCAATCTGGAGATCGCAACACTCGACCAGAAGCGCGAGGATCTCGATCCCGAGGATACGCTCGCCAATTATCTGACGGATGGGCGCGGCGAAAACCTGCTCGTCAACGGTGAACAGCGCCATGTCACCGGCTACATGAAGGAGTTCCTGTTTCAGCCGGAACAGGCGCGCACGCCGATCAGAAGCCTCTCCGGCGGCGAGCGCGCCCGGCTGATGCTGGCGCGTATTCTTTCCCGTCCGACCAACCTGTTGATCCTCGATGAACCCACAAACGATCTCGATATCGAGACGCTCGACCTGCTGCAGGAAATCGTCGCCGGTTTTCCCGGCACCGTCATTCTCGTCAGCCACGACCGCGATTTCCTCGACCGCACCGTGACCTCGACGATCGCGCCCGCCACGCCGGATGCACCTGACGGACGCTGGATCGAATATGCCGGCGGCTACTCCGATATGTTGGCGCAGCGCAAGGGCGCGCTCGAGGAGCGCAAGAGAGCCGAGAAAGCGGCGGAGAAGCCGAAGGCCCAAGAGGCAGCACCTTCCGGGACAAGCTCGAAGAGCAAGCTCTCCTTCAAGCAGAAATTCGCGTTGGATAATCTGCCGAAGGAAATGGCAAAAGCCGAAGCCGAGATCGCCAAACGGGAACAGCTGATGGCGGATCCCAATCTTTTTACGCGCGATCCCGCCGCCTTTAACCGGCTTGCCAGCGAGATGGAGAAGCTGCGCGCCAGCCTGACCAAGATGGAAGAGGAGTGGCTGGAGCTCGAAATGCTGCGGGAAGCGTTGGAAGGCTGAGGCTTCCCAACTTGTCGCCTCACCTTTCCTTGATTCGCCAGTGTATCGCCGCGCGGCATAGGGTGTCGTCCGGCAGCAAATCCAAGTGTTACAGCGTCCTTTGCGCGTCTGAAAAGACGCGCGGCGCTGTAGGGATATTGCCGACCGCAATGGCGACAAGGAAAAGTCATATGTCTCGCAAGTCTCATTCCAGAATTCTCACGGCAATTGCCGCCGGCGGCCTTGTTGCGCTTGCCCTATCGCAGACCGCAGAGGCGCAGGATGGGAACCGCATTCGGGTTCGCGGCGCCATCGAGAGCCTCAGCGGCGATCAACTCGTCGTCAAAACACGCGAAGGCAGCGATGCGACGATCACGTTAAAAGCCGGCTGGAAGGTCGGCGGCATCAAGAAAGCCTTGGTCGAGGATATCAAGCCGGGCGATTTCGTCGGCGTCGCTTCGCTCCCGAAAGGCACCGGTCCGGATGGCGCGATCGAGGTGCTGATCTTTCCGGCGTCGATGAAGGGGACCGGCGAGGGCAACCGCCCCTGGGATGCGCAGCCGAATAGCCAGATGACCAACGCCACCGTCAGCAATGCCGTCAAATCCGTCAACGGCCACACGATCACTTTGACCTATCAGGGCAAGGAAAAGACCATCACCATCGCCGATGCGACCCCGATTGTGACCTTGGCGCCGGCGACCAAGGATGATCTGAAGTCCGGCGCCGGCGTCATCGTCACCGGCGAGAAGGCGGCGGACGGCAGCATCACGGCCAGCCAGGTGGCCGTCGGCCTCGACGGCATTGTGCCGCCTATGTAATTGGCTTAGAGCGCCGGCGTGGGCACGGCGGCAGTGCCCGTACCGGCACTGACGCCGGTCTGGGCGACTTGTTGCTGCTGCTGCGGCTCCTCGGATTTTGACGGCAGCGCCTGCAGATGCAGCACACGTGGATGCAGCGCCTCAAGATAGGCCTCGGAGCGGCCGATATAGATCATGCCGGCTTCGGGCATGGTGGTCAGAAGTTTGGCCATCGTTTCCTGCCATTCCGGCTCCATGCCTTCCAGCACTTCGTCGAAGACGATCCAGCGCGGACGCACGAGGAGCAGGCGGGCAAAGCCGATCGCCTTCTGTTCATCACTGTCGAGCAGCTTGTCCCAGCGGGCGCGGGTATCGAGCCGTGCGATCAGTGAATGCAGGCCGGCCTTCTCGAGGGCTGCCTCGACGGCCGCCTTCCCATAGGCGTCGGGGCTTTCGGGAAAGGCCAGGGCCTCGCGCAGCGAGCCGCCGGGGACATAGGCTACCTGTGGAACGAACAGCATGTCGTCGATCGGCGGCAGGCCCATCGTGCCGCTGCCGCACGGCCAGAGGCCGGCCATCGCCTGGAACAGCAGCTTGCGGTTGACGCTATGATCGCCGTTGATCATGATCTTTTCGCCGGCCTTGATCACGACATCGGTTTCGCGCAGGCGGAATCCGCCGCATTCGTCGATCTCTTCACCGATCTTGGCGACGATGACGATATCTTTCAGCGTCAGCGTGTCCGGCGCGGTGGCTTCGTAGGCAATACTGTCCTTGAGGTCGTAATCCTCCTCCATGTCGACCAGCGCCTGGCGGAAATCGGTGACGCGCATCAGCGTGGCGCGCCATTCGGCGATCGGGCCGAAATTGGCAACGTACCAGCGCAGCGCCGTATTGACCTGGTTGAAGGCGCCGACCGACATCATCAGCTGACCGAGGGTGAGGCCGCCGGAGAAATAGGCCGGCGCGGCGACGATGATCGGAATGACGATCACTAGCCAGCCGTAGCCGGCCGAAACCCAGGTGAGGTTGGTGTTGGCCATGGCGAGCCGCTTGACGACCCTCAGCACCGAGCTGATGTCGGTGTTGATGCGCCGGCGCTCGTTTTCCTCGCCGCGGGCAACGGTGATCGCCGGCATGTTCTCGTTGGCGTGCATCAGGGTGAAGCGAAGCTCGGCCTCCTTCGAAAAGCGGTCGGCGTTGAGCTTCACCAGTTTGCGGCCGACGACCTGGCTCAGCACCGAGGCGGAGGCGGCGTAGAACATCGCCGCCCAGACCATATAGCCTGGAATGGAGAAGCTGTGGCCGCTGATGTGGAAGATGAAGCCGCTGGAAAGCTCCCAGAGCACGCCGATGAAGCTTACGAGAAGAATGGTCGCCTGCAACAGGCCGAGAACGAGCCCTGTCGTGCTTTCGGCAAGGTTGCGGGAATCCTCGTGCAGGCGCTGGTCCGGATTGACGCCGATCAGGCCGCTGGAGGCGAGCCGTAGCGCCCGTTTGCGCTTCAGCCACTGATCGACGAGATCGCGCGACAGGCCTTCACGCATATAAAGCGCCGTCATCTGGTTCAGCCAAGCCTGCAGCACGTTGAGCAGCAGCAGCGTACCGGCGATCATCGCGAAGATTTCAAGCTGATGGAAGAATTCACCGAGGTCGCGGCGCTCCAGCGAATCGTAGAAGGGGGCGTTCCACTCGTTGAGGATGACCTGGCCATAAGCCGTCGCCAGGATGACTACGATCAGCACGGTCGCCAGAAACAGCACCTTGCCACGCACGTCCGAATTCCAGAATGCTGAGAACATCACTCCGAGGCGATAAGTCAGGCTGAGATCATACCCTACTCCATCCTGCCTTCGGATGCCCGGCCTCCCCTCGGTCTTATCTGCCATCACGCTTTTCCAACATCGCCCATGCTTACCATTATTAACATGGTGGCGTTACCGGTCTATCAACAGATTCTATCAGTCATTAAACTGTGATGATGCTTGCATGGGACGCTACCGCATGCATTCGGCAGTTGATTCGCGGCTCGACTGGGTCTAATGAAGCGTTTCGTGGTGATTTGGCCGGCCGGCTTGCAGCCACGTTAAAAAAGTTGCTAAAGGGCCGCGTGCGGACCGGTAGCGATTTTTTTCGCCGCCGGTTTTTTGCTTTTTTGATCGAGTGACCGCAATGCCCATCAAGATCCCCGATACGCTGCCCGCCTTTGAAACTCTCGTTCAAGAGGGTGTGCGGGTAATGACCGAGACGCTGGCGATCCGTCAGGATATCCGTCCGCTGCAGATCGGGCTGCTCAACTTGATGCCGAACAAGATCAAGACCGAATTGCAGATGGCCCGCCTCGTCGGCGCCTCGCCGCTGCAGGTCGAGCTGTCGCTGATCCGCATCGGCGGCCACAAGGCGAAGAACACCTCCGAGGATCACCTTCTTGCCTTCTACCAGACCTGGGAGGAGGTGAAGCATCGCAAATTCGACGGCTTCATCATCACCGGGGCGCCGATCGAGCTTTTGCCCTATGAGGACGTTACCTATTGGCCGGAGATGCGGGAGATTCTCGACTGGACGGAAACGAATGTGCATTCGACGATGAACGTCTGCTGGGGCGCGATGGCGGCGATCTATCATTTCCACGGCGTTCCGAAATACGAGCTGAAAGAGAAGGCCTTCGGCGTTTACCGCCACCGCAACCTGAAACCTTCCTCCATCTATCTCAACGGCTTTTCCGACAATTTCGAGGTGCCGGTGTCGCGCTGGACCGAGGTGCGCCGCGCCGATATCGAGAAATCCGGCAGCCTGGAAATCCTGATGGAATCCAGCGAGATGGGCGTCTGCCTCGTGCACGAGAAGCGGGGCCGGCGGCTCTATATGTTCAACCACGTCGAATATGATTCCACCTCGCTGTCCGACGAATATTTCCGCGACGTCAATACCGGCGTGCCGATCAAGATGCCGCACAACTATTTCCCGCATAATGATCCGGCGCTTGCGCCGCAGAACCGCTGGCGCAGCCACGCGCATCTTTTGTTCGGCAACTGGATCAACGAAATCTATCAGACGACGCCCTTTGATGTGGAGGAGATCGGCACGGATCTCTGAACGTGACCGAGCGAATGCCGCGGCATCGCCGCTGCGGCATTTCTTTCTCCTCCGACCGGTTGCGGTTTGGAACAAATGCGGGCAGGTTCCCGGTCGGAATCCTAGATATCAAACGGACGGTCGATCATGTCGGATAAGTTGGAGCGGGAAGTTTTCGGGCAGACGAAGGCGGGCGAGACCGTCTATCGTGTCGTCATCAAGGGCGGCGGGCTGACAACCAAGATCATCACCTGGGGCGCGGTCATCCAGGATTTGCGCCTGGAAGGGCATGAGGCGCCGCTGCAGCTCGGCTTTGAGGATTTCGACAGCTACCCGCTCTATTCGGCCTATTTCGGCGCGACGCCCGGCCGCTGCGCCAACCGCGTCGGTGGCGGCAAATTCACGCTCGACGGCAAGGACTACCAGCTGGAGCCGAACGAAAATGGCGTCACGCATCTCCATGGCGGCAGCGATAATATCGCCAAACGCAACTGGACGGTCGTCGAGCATGATGTCGACCGCGTGGTGCTGAAGATCGTCGATCCCGATGGCCGCGCCGGCTATCCCGGCAATTGCACCATCCAGGCAACGTTTTGGGTGCACGGCAACGGCGAACTGTCGGTGACCTATGAATCGACCAGTGACCAGCCGACCCTCGCCAATGTCTGCCAGCACGCCTATTTCAATCTCGACGGCCGCGAAGATGCGCTTGGCCACGACATCATGATTGCTGCCGACCACTATCTGCCGACCGATGAAAGGCAGGTGCCGACCGGCGAGATCCGTTCCGTCGCCGGCACGGAATTCGATTTCCGCGAAATGGCGCCGATGAAGCGTTTCGTCGGCAGCGAACAAGCCTTGTACGACCATAATTTCTGCCTGTCGCCCGAGCGCACTGCCAAGCGCAGCGTGGCGCTCGCCCGCAGCCTCTATTCCGGTGTGTCGCTGGAGGTGCGCAGCACCGAGCCGGGCGTGCAGTTCTATGCCGGCTTCAAACTCAATACCGGCGCACCCGGCCTCGGCGGGCGCAAATACGGCCCCTTCGCCGGCTTCTGCCTGGAGACGCAGGTCTGGCCGGATGCCATCAATCACGAAGGTTTCCCGAATGCTGTGCTGCGGCCCGGCGAGGTGCTGCGCCAGGAGACGGACTATATCTTCACAAAGAGCTGACGTCTTTTCAGACGCACGCCTGTCAAATTTAGTCGCTATTGAACCTCTCCGGTCCGCGGGGAGGTTTTTTCTTACCAGTGCGCGATTTCGCCTTGCCGATTGGTTCTAGATAGGTTCTATTGTGTGCCGATGGATAGAACCAGTCTGATAGCGGAGCTGAGCAGCCGCGGCCTGCGTGACGAGGCGTTGACCGGCCCGCTTTACAAGCGGCTGGCGCAGGCGTTGACCGGCCTCATCCAGGAAGGCCTGCTGAAGCCCGGCACGGCGCTGCCGGGAGAACGCGACCTCGCCGAGGCTCTGAAGCTCGGCCGTGTTACCGTGCGCACCGCCTACCGCGATCTGATGGCGTCGGGTGCGCTGGAATCGCGCCATGGAAGCGGTACTTTCGTATCGAGCAGGGTGGAGCGCATGGAGCAGTCGCTCTGGCGGCTCTCCTCCTTCTCCGCCGACATGCGCTCGCGCGGGCGCCTGCCGGCTGCACGGATATTGTCGCGGGCGGTCAATACCCCGTCACCGGAGGAATCCTTCCTGCTCGGCCTCGGGGGCGACGAACCGGTGCTCAGGCTCGACCGGTTGCGCCTCGCCGATGGCCTGCCGCTGGCGATCGAACGCGCCGTGGTGCCGATCAAGTTCTTGGGCGATGATGCCGGTGGCGAGGGATCGCTCTATGATGCGCTGACGGCCAGCGGCCACCGGCCGGTGCGCGCGCTACAGCGGCTTACGGCGGTCACGCTGGACCCGTCCTCGGCGGCGATCCTAAACGTTACATCGGGTGCGCCGGCGCTGCTGATCGAGCGCGTCTCGCGCCTGGAAGACCAGCGCGTCGTCGAATACACCCGCTCGCACTATCGAGGCGATGCCTATGATTTCGTTGCAGAATTGAGAATCGGAGATGACCTATGAGTGAGAACCAGTCGCTGATGCTGCAGGAAGCCGGCCAATCGGCGGAGGTGGTGGCCACCCTTCTCGAAAAGGAAGAACCGGTCTTCGCCGAGATCGCTCGGCTGTTTTCATCCTCCCGCCCGAACGTGGTGACGACGGCGGCGCGCGGCTCCTCAGACCATGCCGCCACCTTCTTCAAATATCTCTTCGAGATCACCTGCGGCGTTCCGGTCGCATCGGTCGGTCCGTCGATTGCTTCCGTCTACGGTGCCACGCTGCATCTGAAGGGCGGCGTGCATTTCACCGTCTCTCAATCGGGCGCCAGCCCAGATATCGTCGCACTGCAGGATGCCGCGAAGAAGGGCGGGGCGACGACGATCGCCGTCGTCAACGTCACCGACAGCCCGCTGGCAAAACAGGCCGATATCGTTCTCGGTCTGAATGCCGGCGCGGAAAAAAGCGTGGCGGCGACGAAATCCTTCATTGCCTCGGTCGCCGCCCTTTCCGGGGTCACGGCTGCGATCGGCGGCGCATCCGACCTGCAGGCGGCACTCGGCAATCTGCCGGAGGCACTGTCGGCAACCGCGGGGATCGATACGGCGGCGGCCGAAGAGGTGCTCTTCAACGCGACCTCGCTCTATACGGGCGGCCGCGGCCCGGCTTTTGCAATCGCGCTCGAAGCGGCGCTGAAGGCCAAGGAAACCTCCGGCCTGCATGCCGAAGCCTTCTCGTTGGCGGAATTGATGCATGGTCCGATGCGCCTGGTGCAGCCGGGCTTTCCGATCGTCGCCTTTGCGCCCGACGATGCAGCCTTCGCCAACAACCGCCAGGCGCTGGAGCGTCTGCAGAAGCTCGGCGCCACTACCGTCGGCTTCTCGGCACAGCCGCTTTCCGGCGTCAATCTGCGCGTGCCGACGACGGGCAACGGCCTTATCGATCCGCTGGTATCGCTGCTCGTCTATTACCGGCTGATCGAGTCGGTGACGCGCCGCAAGGGCTTCGATCCGGACAAGCCGGCCAACCTGCTCAAGGTGACGGAGACGGTCTGATGGCCCGCAAGATCTTCGTCGGCGCCCGCATCTTCGACGGCGGGCGCTTCCATGACGACAAGGCGCTTCTCGTTGCCGATGGCCGTGTCGAAGCGATCGTTGGGAGAAACGATCTGCCGGATGGCGAGACGGTGACGTTTGCCGGCGGCGTTCTGTCGGCCGGATTCATCGATGCGCAGGTCAATGGCGGCGGCGGGCGGATGCTGAACGACGAACCATCAGCCGCTTCGATGGAGATCATTGCCGACGGGCACCGGCCCTATGGCACGACGTCGCTGCTGCCGACGCTGATTACCGATACGTCAGAGGCATCCATGGCCGCGATCGAAGCGGCGAAGGAGGCCGTCACGGCAAACCGCGGCGTCGCCGGCCTGCATCTCGAAGGCCCGCACCTGGCGCCCGCCCGCAAGGGCGCGCATCTGGCCGAATTGATGAGACCGGTTGAGGATAGCGACGTCAAAGCCTTCATCCGGGCGCGTGAAGCAATCGGCACACTGCTTGTCACCATGGCCGCCGAGCAGGTGACGGTTGCCCAGGTGCGTGAGCTTGCAGAGGCTGGTGTCACGATCAGCATCGGCCATTCCGATTGTTCGAGCGAGGCGGCGGAAGAACGTTTCGATGCCGGCGCACGGGGCGTCACGCATCTCTTCAACGCCATGAGCCAGCTTGGACACCGGGCGCCCGGTCTCGTCGGCGCGGCGATCGACCATCCCTCGGTCTGGTGCGGAATCATTGCCGACGGTCATCACGTCGATCCGAAAGCCTTGCGCACGGCGCTGCGCGCCAAGCGCGGCGAAGGCAAGCTGTTCTTCGTTACCGATGCAATGTCGCTCGTCGGGTCTGAGAAGGACTCGTTCACGCTGAACGGGCGCACCGTCCGGCGCGAAAAGGGCGGGTTCTGCTCGAAGCTGGTGCTGTCCGACGGGACGCTCGCCGGTTCCGACGTCGATATGATCTCGACGATCCGATACGGCGTGACCTATCTGGAGCTGACGCTCGCCGAAGCCTTGCGCATGGCGACGCTTTATCCCGCCCGGTTCCTCGGGCTTGGCGACCGCGGCCATCTCTCGCCGGGCGCGCGCGCCGATCTGGTGCATCTCACCGATGCCCTCACAGTTACCGCCGCCTGGCTCGGCGGCGAGGCGGCCTGACATCAAGGAGAGTGGGATGACTGATATCACGGATGCCTACTTCGCCAATCTGATCGGCCGGCTGGAGACGCTGAAGAGCGCGCTTGCCGAGCCGATGGCGCAAGCAGCTGATGTCATTCTCGATGCTGCCCGCGGCGACAAGCGCGTTTATGTCTTCGGCACCGGCCATTCGCATATGCTGGCGGAAGAGGTTCACTATCGCGCCGGCGGGCTCGCCTTCACCGTGCCGGTGCTGGTCGGCTCGGCGATGCTGCATGAGGGGGCGGTCATCAGCTCGGTCTATGAGCGCACACAGGGTCTGGTGCGGCCGATGCTGGAGCGTTACGGCATGCAGCCGGGCGATGTCATTATCATTGCCTCCAATTCGGGCGTGAACGCCGCGCCGATCGAGGCCGCCGACTATGCGCGCGAGATCGGCGCAAAGGTGATCGCCATCACTTCAATTGCCTATTCCTCGGCGATCGCCAACGGGCGCCGACGGCTCGCCGACGTCGCCGACGTGGTGCTCGATAACGGACTGCCGCCGGGGGATGCCGTTCTCGATCTCGAAGGTACGGGATTTCGGGTCGGGCCGGTCTCGACGGCGGTCGGGGTGACGGTCATCAATGCGATCTTTGCCGAAGTCGCCTCGGAACTTGCGAAGGCCGGCGATCCGCCGATCTATCTCAGCGCCAACATGCCGGGCGCCGCCGAGATCAACCAGAAGCTCGTGCGGAAATATCGGCCGCGCAATCCGCATTTGTGAGATTTGCGGACACAAAAAAGGCCGGCGTGGGCCGGCCTCTTCGATAGGCCGAAACCAGGGATCAATCCTTGGCGCGCTCGACGTAGGAATTGTCTTCCGTCGCGATGACGACGCGGGTGCCGGCATTGATGTGCGGCGGCACCATGGTGCGCACGCCATTCGACAGCATGGCCGGCTTGTAGGAAGACGATGCCGTCTGCCCCTTGACGACCGGTTCGGTCTCGGTGATCTCAAGCGTGACGTGGCGCGGCAGTTGGAGCGCCAGCGCAATACCTTCATGCATCGAAAGGATGCAGGACATTCCTTCCTGCAGATAAGCCTTGTCGTCACCCATCGTGTCGACATCGACGACGACCTGATCGTAGCTCGCCGGGTTCATGAAGTGGAAGCCTTCGCCGTCTTCATAGAGAAACTGGAAGGAGACGTCTTCGACGAAGGCGCGCTCGACCTGTTCGGTGGTGCGCCAGCGCTCGGAAACCTTCACGCCGTCGACGATGCGGCGCATGTCGACCTGGGTGACCGGCGTGCCCTTGCCCGGGTGAAAGTTCTGGGCGGTGAGAACGACGTAGAGCTTGCCGTCCACGTCGAGAACGTTGCCCTTGCGGACCGAAGAGGCGATAACCTTGACCATAAGACTTCCTTGTAACTCGGCTTTCACCGTCGTAGAGGACTGTCGAACCTCCAAGACGGAAATATTTTTCTTTGGGGCGCAACTAACCTAAAATCCGGGAAATAGCCATCCCCATACCGACTTCTCCGGCGAAGAAAGCTTGGAATGAACTCTTCGGCCAAAGCGTCCCCCTGGTGGACCCCGTCCGTGCATGCCGATCGCCGTCCGTTCTTGATTGGGCGCAATGCGATCCAGGCGGCGTTGCGCGGGTTTTTCGCGGGCGAGGATTTCATCGAGGTCGATACGGCGGCGCTGCAGATCTCCCCCGGCAACGAGGCGCATCTGCATGCCTTCGCCACGGAAGCGCTGACGACGGATGGGCAAAGGGCGCCGTTCTACCTGCACACCTCGCCGGAATTCGCCTGCAAGAAGCTGCTTGCGGCCGGCGAGGAACGCATCTCTTGTTTTGCCCATGTCTATCGCAATCGCGAACGCGGGCCGCTGCACCATCCCGAATTCACCATGCTCGAATGGTATCGCGCCGACGAAAGCTACGAGAGCCTGATGATGGATTGCGTGCGGATCCTGGCGCTGGCGGCGGAAACAGCAAAGACCGAGAAGCTTGCCTATCGCGGCGGCGAGAGCGATCCCTTCGCCGGGCCGGAGCGGATCAGCGTTGCCGTAGCCTTCGAACGTCATGCCGGCATCGACCTTCTTGCTTCCGTTGCCGCCGACGGTTCGACCGATCGCGATCATCTGGCCGCCGAGCTCCGGCGCGTCGGCATGCGTGTCGCCGAGGACGATGGCTGGGCCGATCTGTTCAGCCGGGTGCTGGTCGAAATGATCGAGCCGCATCTCGGCTTCGGCCGTATCACCATTCTCGACGAATATCCGGTCTCGGAGGCCGCCCTTGCGCGTCCTTCGGCACGCGACCCCCGGGTTGCCGAACGTTTCGAGCTCTATGCCTGCGGCGTCGAGCTTGCCAATGGCTTCGGCGAGCTGACCAATGCTGGCGAACAGCGGCGGCGCTTCGAGATCGAGATGGCCGAGAAGGCGCGGGTCTACGGTGAGACCTATCCACTCGACGAGGATTTCCTCGCCGCACTGTCGCTGATGCCCGAGGCCAGCGGCATCGCGCTCGGCTTCGACCGGCTGGTGATGCTGGCGACGGGGGCATCGCGTATCGACCAAGTGCTGTGGGCGCCGGTCGCGGAGTATGGAAGATGAATGCCGTCAAGCCGATCAAGAGTATCGACGATCTGGTCATGGCAGGGCTGGTGGCGCCGGCCGATCGCATAGCGCTGGAGGCGGTTGCCGCGCGTTACGCGATTGCCCTGACGCCAGTTATGACCGGGCTGATCGACCGCGCCGATCCCGATGATCCGATCGCACGGCAATTCGTGCCGGATGCCGCCGAACTGACGGTCGCCCTAGAAGAACGCGCCGATCCGATCGGCGATCAAGCCCACAGCCCGGTCGAAGGCATCGTTCATCGTTATCCCGATCGTGTGCTGCTGAAGGCTGTGCATGTCTGCCCGGTCTATTGCCGCTTCTGCTTCCGGCGCGAAATGGTCGGGCCGCAGGGTCTCGGCACGCTCGATGCGGTGGCGATGCAGGCGGCCTTCGACTATATCAAAGGTCATGGAGAGATCTGGGAGGTGATCCTCACCGGCGGCGATCCGCTGGTGCTCTCTCCGCGCCGGCTCCGCGACATCATGGAGGCGCTGGCGGAATTCGCCCATGTGAAGATCGTGCGGTTCCACACGCGTGTTCCCGTCGTCGAGCCTGAGAGGATCGATGCGGCGTTGATCGCCGCGCTGAAGGCGAGCGGCAAGACGGTCTATGTGGCGCTGCACGCCAACCATGTCAGGGAATTGACGGCGGAAGCGCGCGCGGCCTGTGCCCGTCTCGTCGATGCCGGCATCGCCATGGTCAGTCAGTCGGTGCTGCTCAAAGGCGTCAACGACGATCCCGACGTGCTTGCGGAACTGATGAAGGCTTTCGTCGAGATCCGCGTCAAACCCTATTACCTGCATCACCCGGATCTGGCGCCCGGCACCGGCCATTTCAGATTGACGATTGAGGAGGGACAGAGGATCGTCGCGGCGTTGCACGGGCGGATCTCCGGACTGTGTCAGCCGACCTACATCCTTGATATTCCGGGTGGTCACGGCAAGGCCGTTGTCAGCGGCAGCACCGTTCGGGCTAGGGGTGAGGGATGTTATTCCGTCTCGGATTACCGCGGCAACGAGCATTCCTATCCGCCCGTTGATTGACGCAAAGCGGTGCGTTTCGTGTCATTTCTGTACTCGCCGCGGCGAAAATTGGGTCGAATTCCATCGTCGAGACAGGCGTAAGTCGTTGATTAATAGCCGATATTATAGCTCAAGCCGCGGCAATCGCTAAAATCCTAACTGTGAGCCTCAATCATATTTAACGCTATAAATTAGCGGAATATTCTGTTTTCCGCACTAAAAGAACGCTCATGACAAGGCGATGAACGCCGGATCGGGATCATGAGAATCTTGGAGTGATGGGATGAATAAGACAATCCGCGACCTCGTAGCCAAATTCGGCAAACTTCCTGTCGCAATCGACCAGGTCGCCGACGATGCCGATCTTTATGCGGCGGGTCTGACCTCCTTTGCTTCGGTGCAGCTGATGCTTGGCATCGAAGAAGCGTTCGACATCGAATTTCCCGATAATCTCCTGAATCGCAAATCCTTCGCGAGCATCTCGGCGATCGCCAAAACGGTCGATAGTATCCAGGACAGCCGGAAGGTCGCCTGATGAACTTCCCCGTCAAGATCACGCAGGACGGTCTTGCCGCAAGGGTCGCTCGTGTCGCCGAAATCGCGGCGAAACACGCCGATACCGTCGATGCCGAGGGCCGCTTTCCCCGGGAAGCCGTGGATGCGATGAAGGCCGAAAGGCTGCTCGGCATCCAGGTGCCGCGCCATTTCGGCGGTGAATCCGCCTCGATCACCGAGATTGCCGAATTGTGCTCGATGCTTGGCCAGGCCTGCGCGGCCAGCGCCATGGTTTTCGCCATGCACCATATCAAGCTGTCGAGTCTCGTCGAACACGGCGCCGACAGCGAATGGCATTGCGACTTCATGCGCTGCATTGCTGCCGACCAGCTGCTGATCGCTTCGGCCACCACCGAGGGCGGTATCGGCGGAAACCTGCGCAACAGCATTTGCGCGGTCGAAGTCGATGGCGATCTCTGCCGCCTCGAAAAGGATGCGACCGTCATTTCCTACGGTTCGCATGCCGATGCCATTCTCATCACCTCGCGTGCCCATGCGCAGGCGGCTTCCTCCGATCAGGTGCTGACGGCCTTCCTCAAGGACCAGTATACGCTCGAGAAGACCCATGCCTGGAACACGCTCGGCATGCGTGGCACCTGCTCCGACGGCTTCCTGTTCAAGGGACAGGCGCCGGCGCGTCAGATCCTGCCGAAGCCTTTCGCGGAGATCGCGGCGCAATCGATGCTCGCCTCCTCGCACCTGCTCTGGAGCGGCGTCTGGTACGGTATCGCGGTCGACGCCGTAGCGCGCGCCCAGGCTTTCGTGCGCGCCGCCGCCCGCAAGGCACCCGATACTCAGCCGCCGGGCGCGCTGCGCCTCGCCGAGGTTTCGAACCTGTTGCAGATGGTCAAATCCAACGTGGTTGCCGGCCTCAAGGCCTATGAGGATGCCAAATCTAATCATGACAGGCTGTCCTCGATGGGCTTTGCCGTGGCGATGAACAACGTCAAGATCGCCTCGTCCGAGACGATCCTGGAGATCGTCAACCATGCCATGCTGATCTGCGGCATCATGGGCTACAAGAACGGCACGCCTTTCAGCCTCGGACGCCATCTGCGCGATGCGCATTCCGCGCAGCTGATGATTTCGAACGACCGAATCCTCGGCAATACGTCGAGCATGCTTCTCGTCCACAAGCAGGACACTAGCCTTCTGGGGTAAAGCCATGGATATGCAGACCTCGTTTCTCGACCGGCTCTTCGAGTCCGGCCTGCTGATCGATACCGGCGTTGATGGTCTCTATGGCCGCAGCGGCCAGTTCGAAGACGTCATTACTGCTTTCGAACGGCTGATCGACACGTTCGGCGGCGCCGACGGCGCCGAGGCGATGCGTTTCCCGCCCGGCATGAACCGAGCGCTCTTCGAAAAAAGCGGTTACATGAAGAGCTTCCCGCAGCTGGCCGGTACGGTGCACAGTTTCTGCGGCAGCGATCTCGACCATATGAGCCTGCTGCAGTGCATGGAAGTCGGCGACGACTGGACCAAGGACCAGAAGGCAACCGATATCGTGCTGACGCCGGCTGCCTGCTACCCGCTCTATCCGACGGTCGCCAAACGCGGCAACCTGCCGGCCAAGGGCGGTCTCTTCGATCTTCAGTCCTATTGCTTCCGCCATGAGCCTTCGAAGGATCCTGCCCGCCAGCAGTTGTTTCGCATGCGTGAATATGTGTGCATGGGCACGGAGCAGCACGTCACCGATTTTCGTCAGACATGGATGGATCGCGGTGTCGAGATGATGAAGCACCTCGGCCTCGATGTGACCATCGACGTTGCCAACGACCCGTTCTTCGGGCGTGCCGGCAAGATGATGGTCAACAACCAGCGCGACCAGAACCTGAAGTTCGAATTGCTGATCCCGATCACGTCGACGGCAAATCCGACTGCCTGCATGAGCTTCAACTACCACCAGGATTCCTTCGGCCTGAAGTGGGGTCTGAACCTCGAAGACGGCAGCGTCGCACACACGGCCTGCGTCGGTTTCGGGTTAGAACGCATCGCGCTTGCCCTCTTCCACCATCACGGGCTCGACGTAAAGCAATGGCCGGCCAGCGTGCGGAAAACGCTGTGGGGCTGAGCCGGTCGATGACATCGGTATTTTCGGGGATCGACCCGGAAACTTATCGTCAGCACGCGCTGCATTCCGGCGAGCGCGCCTGGCCGGAAACCAATTGCTACGTCGATCTCTGGATCGAGGTGCTGGCGACCTCGGGCGTTGCGCCTGAGGCGATGCTGGGTTTCACCCTGGCGCAGGATTTCGAAGGCGACCAGTTCACCTTCTTCAAGGTGCCGCTCGAAGATCTCGAAGCGCTCTACGACATTCGCGCCACCGAGCTTGCCATCTATGACCGTGTCGAACGGCATGTGGAAGTGCAGATTGCGCGGGGCCGTCTCTGCCTGATCGAGATGGATTCCTTCTACATGCCGGACACGCGCGGCACCGCCTACCGGCAGGAGCACGGCAAGACGACAGTTGCCATCAACCGGCTTGATGTTGTGGCCAAACGCGTCGAGTATTTTCACAATGCCGGCTATTTCAAGCTTGACGGCGAGGATTTCGACGGGTTGTTCCAGCTGAAGTTGACGGAAAACGACCCGCCGTTCCTGCCCTATACGGAATTTGCGCGGTTCCCGGAAAAGCCCGCGGATGAAGCGCATCTGCGCGCTACCGCGCGGCGCCTTGCCGGGTTTCATTTCACCAGGCGTCCTCGCGAAAATCCGATCCGCGCATTCGCGGAGGTCTTCCCGCAGCAGGTCGAAGCGGTGGCGGAACGGCCCTTCGGCTTCTTCCACAAATATGCCTTCAATACGCTTCGCCAGGTCGGCGCCAATTTCGAGCTGGCGGCCGATCATCTGGCCTGGCTTTCCCCCGATGAATTCGCGGCGGCCGCCGAGCATGCGCGGCGCATTTCGGATGCGGCGAAATCGGTGCAGTTCCAGCTTGCCCGCGCCATCGCCCGCCGGAAGTTCGAGCCGCTGCAGACAGCCCTTGATCCGGCCGCCGATGCATGGGATTCCATGATGGCATCGCTTGTGGAGCGAATCTGAGGCCGGAGATCTGACCATGCGGGGGCGTTTGGCAAGCATCGGTGCCGAGGAAAGTCTGCTTTCCGAAGGCTGGAATCTGATCCTGACGGAGCCGGGCGCCTGCGCCGTACCGCACGACATTCATCTCTCCGCGCAGTTCATTCCGGCGCCCGTTCCCGGCACCGTTGCGTCAGCCCTCGAAAAAGCCGGGCTCTTCGACCGGGAAAATCCCGAGCCGCTGAACATCAAAGACGCCTGGTATCTCTGTCGGCTCTTCGATGCCGAGCCCGGAGAAGCGATCCTGCGGTTTGCAGGACTTGCGACGCTTTGCCATGTCTTCCTGAATGGCCAGGAAATCCTCTTTTCCGAAAGCATGTTCACGGCGCACGAAATCCCGGTAACACTTACGGGCGGCGACGAGCTGGCGCTGTGTTTTCGGGCGCTCGGCCCCCGCCTGTCGGAGCCTGGTCCGCGCGCACGCTGGCGGCCGCAGATGATCACGCCGGCGGGGCTGAAGAATTTCCGCACGACGCTGCTCGGCCATATGCCGGGCTGGTGCCCCGATATCCATGCGATCGGGCCGTGGCGGCCTATTTCACTGGTGCGGCGCAATCCGGTCTCAATCGACAATGTCTACATCCGCGCCGTGCTGGAGGAGAACGGCGTCGGCCGTCTCAGCGTTTCCCTGCACAGCAATGCCGAGAAGCCGGCAATGCTGCTGCGTTGCGGTGGCATGGAACAGCCCTTCGAGAAGGTCGCCGACAGCCATTATTCGGCGATCCTCAAGCTTTCCGACATCGAGCCTTGGTGGCCACATACGCATGGCGAGCCCCGTCTCTACGATTTAGCGCTGGTTTCCGACGGCGTGGAATATCTGCTCGGCACGACCGGCTTCCGGCGGATCGACGTCGACCGTGGCGCCGACGGCAACGACTTCGCCCTCACCGTCAACGGTGAACGCATCTTCTGCCGCGGCGCGGTGTGGACGACGGCCGATATTGTACGGCTGCCGGGCGGGCGGGGCGATTATGAACCGTTCCTGCGGCTTGCGGCGCAGGCCGGCATGAACATGATCCGCATCGGCGGCACCATGGCCTATGAGACGCCCGATTTATTCGCGCTTTGCGACGAACTCGGCCTGCTGGTCTGGCAGGATTTCATGTTTGCCAATTTCGACTATCCCCGTAACGACAAGGCGTTTCTCGGCCACGTGCATGCCGAGGTCGAGGAATTCCTGCACGGCGTCCAGGCGTCGCCATCCCTTGCGGTGCTCTGCGGCGGCAGCGAAATCCATCAACAGGCGGCGATGCTCGGCCTGCCGATGGAATTCTGGAGCGGGCCTGTCACGGATGAAATCATCCCGGCCATTGCCGCGCGCAAGCGTCCCGACGTGCCCTATGTCCCGAACTCGCCCTATGGCGGGGCGATGCCATTTTCGCCGAATGCCGGTATCGCCCATTATTACGGCGTCGGCGCCTATATGCGGCCGATGGCGGATGCGCGCCGCGCCGATGTGCGTTTTGCCTCCGAAAGCCTCGCCTTCGCGCATGTGCCGCAGCAACGGACGCTGCAGCGCCATCTCGACGTGCCGGCCGTTCATAGTCCGCTCTGGAAGGCCCGCGTGCCGCGCGACCGCAGCGCATCGTGGGACTTCGAGGACGTTCGCGACTTCTATCTGCAGCTTCTCTATGGCCTCGATCCGGCCCAGCTTCGCCGCGAGGATCCGGAACATTATCTCGATTTCTCCCGCGCGGTCACCTGCGAGGTGATCGAGGAGACCTTTGCCGAATGGCGGCACAAGGGCTCCGCCTGCAACGGCGCGCTCGTCTGGACGCTGCAGGACTTGCTGCCCGGCCCCGGTTGGGGCGTGATCGATTCCACCGGAGAGCCGAAGCCGGTCTGGTACGCGATGCGCCGCGCATTCCGGCCGGTTCAGATGGTTTTCACCGACGAGGGAACCAACGGTCTCGATGTGCACATCATCAACGAAACGGATGCCGCACTCGACGTGGAACTCGAAGTCGTCTGCCTGCGCGACGGAAGACAGCAGGTTGTCAGCGGCAGCAGGGCCTTCAAGCTGGCGGCAAGAGACACGGAGCGGCTTGCCGCTACCGCGCTGTTCGGCGCCTTCTTCGATACCACCTATGCCTTTCGTTTCGGCCCGCCGTCGCATAATGCGAGCGTCGCGCGCCTGCGCTCGCTGGCGGACGGCGCCGTTCTCGCGGAAAGCTTTCACTTCCCCTGCGGACGGGCAAAGGCGCTGCATGATGCGGGCATCGAGGCCTCGCTCGGCAGAGACGGCGACGACTGGTTCGTCGATCTCAGGACCGACCGGCTGGCGCAATCGGTGCATATCGACATCGAAGGCTATCGGGCCGACGACGACTGGTTCCATCTCGCTCCCGGCGCATTGCGGCGTGTGAAGCTTCACGCGCTGTCTGGCGCGGAGGGCGATATTCCGCCTGCGGGCGAAATCAGAAGTCTCGGCAGTTCACATCGCGTCGGGCTCGCGGGCTGAGGCTCGCTGGGAATAATGCAAATCCACCGGAAAGATCGTGACTTGAGAAAGACATACCGGCTTCTACGCGCCCACGTTCTGCAACGGCTGATCCCGCGGTCGCGTGTCGCTTTCAATCCGCGCAAGCCGGTGGAAGTGGTCGGCTATCTGTCGATGGCGGTCGGCGTCGGTGAATCGGCGCGGCTCTGCGCCGGAGCGCTTTCGGAGGCGGGACGGACGATATCGCTCTCCGACGTCAGCACGCATCCCGACGCGAATTCCTTTCCCGGATGGGCGCCGCCGCGCGCCCCCAGCGAGCCGCCGGGAAGCCGGATCTGGCACCTCAATCCGCCGATGCTGCCGCGTGCCATCCTCAAGAAGGGTGTCACGAATTTCACCCGCGCCTTCAATATCGGCTATTTCGCCTGGGAACTGGAAGTCGTGCCGGCCGAATGGCGCAATGCCATGCATTATATGAACGCCGTCTTCGTGCCGTCGGAATTCACCCGGCGGACGATTGCGCCGCTCACCAAAGCGCCGGTCATCGTCGTTCCGCATCCGGTGACCGAGGCGGCGGCGACGGAAGGCATGCGGGAGAAGTTCGGCATCGAGAGGGATGCCTTTCTTGTCAGCTTTATCTTTAGCGCCGGCTCCTCGATCAACCGGAAAAATCCGCGGGCGGTCATCGAGGCTTTCAGGATATTTGCCGCCGAAGCCCCAAGCGCCTTCCTGCTGATGAAGGCAAGTGGCGATGTGAACAAGGATGAAGCCTTGCGTGCGCTGGTCGCCTCGGTCGCGGGCGACGCCCGGATCAGGATCGTCACCGACAGGCTGTCGAACGCCGATGTCAACGGCCTCATTCGCTCCTCCCAAGCCTATCTTTCGCTGCATCGTTCCGAGGGTTTTGGGCTGACGGTTGCCGAGGCGATCATGCAGCGCACGCCGGTTATTTCCACTTCCTGGTCGGGCACGGCGGATTTCTGCGACCCCGACAATTCATGGCTGGTCGCCTCTCCTCTCATTCCCGTCGTCGATACTCATCCGGAATTTGCCGGGCTCGACGGTGCGGTCTGGGCGGATCCCTCTCCTCAAGCCGCAGCCGCGCATCTCAGCGAGATTTATCGCGCGCCCGAGCTGGCGCGGGAGAAGGCCGAGAAGGCGCGGGCGTTCCTGCTGCGCTACCTCGCCGAGAATAGCTATGAGAAGGCGCTTCAGACGCTGGCGGCGATGCAATCCAGCTAAGGTGAGGTCGTCACTCCGCTTTATTTTAATATTTTCGCATTAGAGATGACGGCTATGCGGCTTTAGAGCATGTCGCGCAAAAGTGTGCAGCAGTTTTGCGATAACGGCATGCGTAAAAACAAAACCTGAATCGCGAGGAGCGAATCTGAAAGATCGCGACGCGCTTTAGGCCGATGCTGGCGGATGGACAGATGTCGAAAGGTATTATCGCTAACTCGGTGATGAATGCGGCAGCAGGCATGCTGCTGCTGCTGACGGGCTTCGTCTCGTCGATCATCACCGCACGGCTGCTCGGGCCGGAGGCCAATGGTATCGTCGCCTTCTCGCTCTGGCTGGTGGTCACGGGCGCCTCGATTGCCGAGCTCGGCTCCAGCATCACGCTCCTGAAGACTCTGCCGCAGTTGTCGGTCGAAGGTTACGATGCGCGCCGCCGGCGGGGATTTGCCGCCATCCTCGTCAGCTTCATGATGTTTTCGACCGTCGTGCTGCTGGCGCTCTACGCGCTGTTCTTCCTGACCTCCGAAAAGATGCACTGGGCGGAGACCGCGCCATCCGTCGCACTGGTCACGGCTGCGCTGTTCTTCGTCCAGGCGATCGGATCCTTCGTCAAATTCTACCTGATCGGCGAAAAGAAGCTCGGCGCCTTCTTCAAGCTGACGGTCGCTGTCTCGATCGTGCAGCTTGCCGGCGTTGCCGCCGGCGCCGTTTTCTACGGTGTCGAGGGTGTTCTCGTCGGTTACGCGTTCGGCCAACTCGTCTTGTTTTTCGCCACGCTGCCGATCCTGCTTGCGCGGCGCGATTGGTGTGGGGTCTCGCTGAAATATCTCGCCTCCTCCTCCGTCATCCTGTCGATCCAGTTCATCATCGATTCGATTTTCCTCAACCGGCTCGAGCTGCTCTTTTTGCAGCAGTTCTGGTCTGTGGAGATGGTCGGCTATTATGCCGTCGGCCTGTCGATCGCCAATATCGCGCTGCAACTGCCGATCCAGATGACCGGCAGCCTGCTGCCCTATTATTCCGAGCGGCGCCATAATAGCGACGATTCCACCTTGCCGGTCGAGGTCTTCGCCGCCGTCACCCGCAGCATGGCCTATATCGTACTGCCGATGAGCCTCGGGCTTGCCGCGATCTCCAGCGAGTTGGTGCTGGTGGTGTTCGGCGAAGCGTTCCGCCGCAGCGGAACGGTGGTGGCGCTGCTTGCGCTCGTCGCGCCGGCCTATACCTTCATGCAGATCCTCAGCCTCTATCTGTTGTCGATGGACAGGGCCCGCTCCCGCCTCAAGATCAGTGTGATAGGTGGCCTTCTGATGGTAGTCGGTTGTTTACTGATCATACCTAGGCTTGCGGCCGAGGGTGCTGCACTCGTGCGCATCCTCGTCTTCGTTGCAATGTCGGTGATGATGATCAGACAGACAGGATTCGGATCCCAGCTTTCAAGCCTCTACACAAGCCTGACAAAGGTGACGCTCGCCTCCGTGCTCTGTGCTTGTGGCGCGATCTCCGTGCTGGAATTCGTCCAGGGTCCGATCGGCCTCGTCGCCGCGATCATTGCCGGCACATTCTGCTATTTCGCGGCGCTTCGCGTGCTGCGCGCCGTGCCAGCCGAGGATGTCGAGGTCATGCGGTCCATTCTCGACAAAATGCCGCCCATGCTGCGGCGGCCTGTGGGACGCGCGATCAATTTCATTGCGCCGCGGCTTCCGGGCGACCCCGACCGCGCCAAGGTGGCGCCGGGTGAATTTTCGCTCGAACCGGCCGAGGGTGCGGGACGCGGTGCTGCCCTGCCTGTCGTCTTCGACGGCACGATCGGCCTGTTCATGCCTGAAAATCCCACGGTCAAGAAGCGGTCGGCCGCCGTGCTCTTCGTCAGCCCCTGGGGTTTCGAGGAAATGTGCAGCCGCAAATTCTTCCGGGTCGCCGCCGAGCATTTTTCCGATATCGGCGTGCCGAGCCTGCGCTTCGATTATCGCGGCACCGGCGATGCGCTCGATTTCGACGCGCTGCCGGCAAGGCTGGAAACCTGGGAAAATTCGATCCGCGCAGCCGCCGCCAAGCTGAAATCGCTCTCCGGCTGCGACCGGGTCATTCTTATCGGACAGGGCCTCGGCGCAACGCTTGCCCATCGCATCGGCGCCTCGATCGACGGCGTCGACAGCCTCGTCATGCTGGCGCCAGTGCTGAGCGGTCGCGCCTATCTGCGCGAACTCAACATGTGGTCGAAGATCATCGACGCCGATCTCGGCCTCGGCAAGGAGCATGTCCAGACCGCGAAGGTGCAGATCGCCGGGCTCGCCATGCCAGACGAGATCGCCGCCGAGCTCGGCAAACTCAATATCGCTTCGCCGCAGGGGCTGGCAGCATCGCGCTATCTGATCCTCGAACGTCCGGCCAAGGCCGACGATACCGGCTTTGCCGATGGGCTGAAGGCGCTTGGTGCCGATGTCGAGCAGACGGTTTTCGAAGGTTATGACGAGCTCGCCACCAATCCGCTGTTTGCCAAGACGCCGACAGCCGTCGTCGAGCGGTTGAGAACTTGGCTGGAGGCGACGACGACAGAGACATCCGCCGCCCACTCACCTGACGTGATCGAGAACCCGCCGCTTGCCGGCGAGGGTTTTGTCGAAGCGCCAGTGCGTTTCGGCAGCCACGATCATCTGGTCGGCGTCGTCAGCCGGCCGCTCGGCGAGATCCAAGGCAATGCCGTTCTCTTCCTGTCGACGGCCTATGACCGGCATGCCGGCTGGGGACGCACCACGGTGGATATGGCGCGCGAACTCGCGCGCCAGGGCGTCGTGTCGCTGCGCTTCGATTCGGCCAACGTCGGAGACAGCCCGCCGCGGCCGGATGCGCCGGAGCAGGTGCTTTATTCCAGTACACAGACCGAGGACGCGGTTGCCGCGCTCGATTTGCTCGAAAGCGTCGTTGCGGGTCCGATCATGGTGGCCGGCCGATGCAGCGGCGGTTATGTCGCCTTCCGCGCCGGTGTTGCCGACGAGCGATTGAAGGCGGTCGTCTCGATCAATCCCTTCGTCTACTACTGGGATCCGGAGATACCGGTGCGCAAGGAGCATGTCGTCTCCGTTCCTCGCAGCCTCGATGATTACGGTCAGCGGCTGGCGCGAATGGATACGCTGAAGAGGCTCATCAGCGGTCAGGTGGATGTGGTATCGGCGCTGCAGAATATCGTCATCGCCGGCGGCCGGCGTCTGTCGCCCTGGATCGCGCCGCTGCTCGAGCTGCTTCCCGACCGGCGCCATATCGCCCGCGAAGTCCGGCATTCCTTCGCGCAGTTCGGCAAGCGCAAGGTGCCGCTGACGCTGATCTACAGCGAAGGCGACGTCGGGCTCGACCACGTCTATTTCCATTTCGGGCCGCGCGGCGCCAAGCTTTCCCGCTATCCGAACGTGCGGCTGCTGATGCTGCCGGATGCCGACCACAATCTGACGCCGCCGCAATCGCGCAAATTCGTGCTCGACGAAATTATCCGCCTGGCGAGAGCCTGACGGATTTCAGGCGGGCAGGATCAGGTCCGGTCGGCGGTGACGACGTTCAGTGACCGATAGAGATCGATGTAACGCCCGGCGACGATGTTCCAGGAATAACCGCGGGCAGCGTCGAGAAGGCCGGCACGAACGGCGTCCGGTTGGCGTGAAAGAGCGTCATACGCGGCTTCAATCACTGTTGCGGCGGTCTCGGGATTGGTGAAATCGGCCAGCGTGATGACCGGATGCCGGCCGGCAAGCGTTGTAAAGGCGTCGTTTGCGTTCAGCACCGGCAGCAGGCCGGCGCTCATCGCCTCCAGCGCCACCAGGCCGAAACCTTCATATTCCGAGGCGGAGGCAAAGAGCGAGGCCTCGGCGATGATGCGCCGGATGGCGCCGTTGTCGGGTGAAACATGCAGGGTGATGCGGCCGGAAAGGTTGCGGCCCACGATCGCGGCTTCGACATCGGCTCGGTTCAGATCGGATTCGGCCCCGACGATGTCGAGATGCCATTCCGGGTCGCGAGCCTTCAGTACGGCCATCGCATCGAGCAGATGGTCCAGCCGCTTGTTCACCGAGAACCGGCCGATGGTGATGATGCGGCGCTTTGCCCGGCGCGAAGCGGTATCGGCGAACTTGCCGATATCGGCGCCGTTTTCGATCAGCAGGCTGTCCGGCACGATCTCGGAAAATTGCTTGAGGTCGGAGGCGCTGCAGCACACGACGCGCCGGTAGGCGAGCGCCGAAGCGCGGGTCAGCGTGCGGAACCAGATCTTCTTGATCGCGGCGTATTTCCGCGTGTGGAAAAAGCCGCCATGGGTGGTGACGATCATCGGCTTGCCATGCAGCAGCCGGCCCCAGGCGAGCGCGTCGAAGAAGAAGTCGATGGCATGGACATGCACGAGATCGGCATCGGCGAGATGGCGGAAAACTTGAGGCGCCAGCGGATAACGGCTGCTGCCGGACCAGGGAATGCGCACCACCTCGATACCGTCGATATTTTCGCGCGGCGGCAGTTTGTTCTGAGGTTCGGTAAACAGCGAATCGAGGGTGACGACGCGAACGCGATAACCGCGGCGAACGGTCTGGCGGCCAAGATTGGCGACGACGTCTTCCAGGCCGCCACGGTTCGGCAGGAATTGGCGCACGACATGGACGATCAGCGGCGCCGTTTCCGGCTGCGGCTTCTCGCGCACCCTGTCTGCCTCGACGATCGCCATGTTCCACCTATCGCTGCGCGCCGCTTCGAGCCGACGCGGAACTCTTATAGCAACGACCAGCTATCCCGGGTGTTAAGCCGCGGTTTAAGCGACGTCATGCAAGGCAATTCTTCGCGAAGAGGGTTAACCGTATCTGAGAAGGAATTCAGAAAGCCTTGAAGGTCAGCGTCGTCAGCGAGCGGACGATGCCGGGAATATTGGCGATGTTGTCGTTGATGAATTTGCCGATATCCTGGCCTTCCTCGATATAGACCTTCAGCAGCAGGTCGTAGTCGCCGCTTGTGGAGTAGAGCTCCGAGACCAGTTCGGTCTGGTAGATGGCGTCGGCGACCTCATAGGTCTTGCCGGGGGCGCATTGGAGCTGGACGAAGATCGGCTTCATGGGGATTTCCTGCAGATGTTGTTTGGCTGATATAATGGTCGAAAGCGCCATGCCGATGCAAGCTGTTCGTCATGCGGCCGGGTTGGCGGCCGCTTCGGCGACGATCCAATCGCGGAAGGCAGCAAGCGGCGCATAGTCGGCGCGCTCGGGCGGAAAGGCGAGATAGTAGCGCTCGCGGCTTTCCATTTCACGGTCGATGGCGGCGACGAGGTCGCCGCGCCTGAGTTCCTCCTGCATCAGGAATGTCGGCAACAAGGCGATGCCGAGGCCGGCGATTGCTGCCTGCGCGGCGGTGGCGAACTGGTCGAAGAGCATGCCGTGCACGTTTTCGAAGGACACGCCGTTGCCGGCAAACCATTGCTCCCAGGCATCCGGACGCGTCGTCAGGTGCAGCAGCGGAGCGGCAAGCAGATCCTGCGGCCCGGAGATCGCGTATCGCTTCAGAAAATCCGGGCTGCAGGCCGGCACCGTGCGCTCGGACATCAGAAAGGCGAGTTCGGCGCCCGGCCAGTGCGGATGGCCGAAATGGATGGCGGCGTCGATCGAATCGAGGCGGAAATCGAACGGCGAAAGCCGGGTCACCAGATTGATCGTCACACCGGGATTGGCGGCGAGGAAGCGTCCGAGGCGCGGCGCCAACCAGCGCGTGCCGAAGGTCGGCAGGATGGCGAGATTGAGCGTGCCGCCATGTGGATTGGCGCGCAAGTTCAGCGAGGCGCTCGATATTCGCCGCAGCGCCTCGCGAATTTCGCGGGCATAACTGTCGCCGGCCAGCGTCAGCCGCATGGTCTGGCGTTCGCGCAGGAAGAGTTCGACGCCGAGCTGCTCCTCCAGCGCTCTCACCTGGCGGCTGACGGCGCTCTGCGTCAGATCGAGCTCGCGCGCGGCCGCCGTGACGCTGCCGGTGCGGGCAACTGCCTCGAAGGCGGCGAGGTGCGAAATCGACGGTAGAAAACGCCTTGAAGCGAACATGTTCATTCCATTTCAGAATGAGCTATTTCCAAAATGTCGATATTTCCGCCTTTGTGGCTGAAGTAAAGAGGCTGATCCTGCAAAAACGGAATGAGCCGGAGTTTCTCAGATGCCGCAAGCCTTCGTTTCCCCAGACCGTATCCGCTCGCAGTTCACCGAGGCGATGTCGCAAATGTACCGGGCGGAGGTGCCGCAATATGGCACGCTGATCGAACTGGTGGCGGATGTGAATGCCGGCTGCCTCGAAAACAATCCCGATCTGCGCGAGCGGCTCGCCCGCGCCGGCGAGCTTGATCGCATCGACGTCGAGCGTCACGGCGCCATCCGGCTCGGCACGGCGGACGAGCTCTTCACCATCCGCCGCCTGTTTGCGGTCATGGGCATGCAGGCGGTCGGCTATTACGATCTCTCGGTCGCCGGCGTGCCGGTTCATTCCACCAGCTTCCGGCCGGTCGACGAGGCAGCGCTCAACATCAACCCCTTCCGCGTCTTCACCTCGCTGCTGAGATTGGAGCTGATCGAGGACGAGGGGCTGCGCGCTGAAGCCGAAGCCATTCTGGCCGCACGGCGCATCTATACGCCGCGCGCCGTTGCGCTGATCGAGCGTCACGAGCAAAACGGCGGCCTGACGGAGGCTGAGGCAACGGAATTCGTCGCCGAGGCGCTCGAAACCTTCCGCTGGCACGGCGAGGCGACGGTCAGCGGCGAAACCTATAAACGCCTGCACGATGCGCACCGGCTGATCGCCGACGTCGTCAGCTTCAAGGGGCCGCATATCAACCATCTGACCCCACGCACGCTCGATATCGACGCGGTGCAGGCCCGCATGCCGGAACGCGGCATCACGCCGAAAGCCGTCATCGAAGGGCCGCCGCGCCGTCATTGCGATATCCTGCTGCGGCAGACGAGCTTTAAGGCGCTGGAGGAAACGATCATCTTTTCCGGTGACGAGGATGCGGTTCAAGGGACGCATACCGCCCGGTTCGGCGAGATCGAACAGCGCGGCGTGGCACTGACGGCCAAGGGCCGGACGCTCTACGACCGGCTGCTCACTTCCGTTCGCGGTGAGGTGCAGGTCGGCGCCGGCGGCGCCAAGGCCGGCGCCTACGACCAGGAACTCGCCGAGCGCTTCAAGGCGCTGCCAGATAGCTGGGACGAGCTGCGCAGGCAAGGTCTGGCCTTTTTCCGCTATTCGCCGACGCCTGCCGGCATTGCTGCGGCTGGGGGCACCTCGCTGCCCGGTGATCCGGAAACGCTGATTGCCAAGGGTTACCTCGCCTTCGCACCGATCGTCTACGAGGACTTCCTGCCCGTCAGCGCGGCCGGCATCTTCCAGTCGAACCTCGGCACCGACCAGCAGCAGAATTATGCGACGCATTCTAACCGCGACGCCTTCGAGGCAGCACTCGGCGCCGCCGTTCAGGACGAGCAGGCGCTTTATGCCGAGCGCCAAGACGCTTCGTTGAATGCGGCGATGGAGGTGCTCGGCCTTGCGGACCTGCAGCTGAAGACTGTGGCGTGAAATGCCGGCTTCAACACGTGGCTTTCTGGGTTAGAGTAGCGCAATTTCGATCCGATCGGACCAAACCATGCTGAATGATCCGCGCTCCCACGGTCTCTGGGAAAAGACCGCCGGCGAACCGCCGGCCACCGCACCTCTCCAAGGTGCGGTATCGGCCGATGTCGTCATCGTCGGCGGCGGTTATACCGGTCTCTCCTCCGCACTGCACCTTGCCGAAGCCGGGTCGAAGGTGGTGTTGCTGGAGGCGAAGGAAATCGGTTTCGGCGGCGCGGGGCGCAATGTCGGCCTGATCAATGCCGGCATGTGGGTGATGCCCGACGATCTGCCCGGCGTGCTCGGCCCGGTGCATGGCGAACGCCTGCTGGAGCTGCTCGGCAATGCGCCGAAGCTGGTCACGGAACTGATCGACAAGCACGGAATTGCCTGTGAACTCGAACGCAAGGGCACGCTGCATTGCGCCGTCGGCGCCGACGGGCTGAAGGAGATCGAGGCCCGCGCGGCGCAATGGTCTGCGCGCGGCGCGCCCGTGACGCTGCTCGATGCGGCGGAGACGGCCAAACGAATCGGCAGCGATGCCTATACCGGTTCGCTGCTCGATATGCGCGCCGGAACGCTGCAGCCGCTCTCCTATGCGCGCGGCCTTGCTCATGCGGCCGTCAAGGCGGAGGTCGCCATTCATACGTCGAGCCCCGTCATCGCGACGGAGCGCAATGGCAGCCGCTGGACCGTGAAGACGGAAAGCGGCGACGTCAGCGCCGACTGGATCATCGTCGCGACCGATGCCTATAGCACCGGCCCTTTCGAGCAAGTGCGCAACGAACAGGTCTATCTGCCCTATTTCAATTTCGCCACGGTGCCCCTCGGCCACAATCTGCGTCAGTCGATCTTGCCGGGGCGGGAGGGCGTCTGGGATACCAAGGATATCCTTTCCTCCTTCCGCATGGACCAGGCCGGACGTCTCGTCTTCGGCAGTGTCGGGGCGCTGCGCAATACCGGGCTTGCCGTGCACAAGGGTTGGGCCAAGCGCGCCCTGAAGCGGCTCTTTCCTGATATCGGCGATGTCGCATTCGAGTGCGAATGGTATGGCCAGATCGGCATGACCGACAATGCGCTGCCGCGCTTTCACAAATTCGCACCGAACGTTATCGGATTCTCGGGTTACAATGGCCGCGGCATTGCGCCGGGCACGGTCTTCGGCCGCACGCTCGCGGAGCATATTCTCGGCCGACTTCCGGAAGCCGATCTGCCGTTGCCGCTGACGTCACCGACCGAGCCGAGCTTCCGTGCGCTAAAAGAAATATGGTACGAAGCCGGCGCTCAGGTCGCCCATTTCGCCGATGCCCGCTTCTGAGAAGCGATAGACGTATCTGAGAATAATATGATTGGAACCACGACAATGACCATCGCCGTCCTCGATCTCGCCACCGAAACCGCCAAGCTGCTTGCCGACCTGGGCGTCGATGCCGGCCGCTATCACGGCGGCACGCTTTCCGTCACCTCGCCGGTGACCGGCAAGGAAATCGGCAAACTCAGAGAACATTCCGTTTCCGAAACGAAAGCGGCGATCGAAGAGGCGCACAAGGCCTTTCTCGAATGGCGTGACGTCCCGGCGCCGAAGCGCGGTGAGCTGGTTCGTCTGCTCGGCGAGGAACTGCGCACCGCTAAGACGGCACTCGGCCGTCTCGTCTCGATCGAGGTGGGCAAGATCACCTCGGAAGGGCTCGGCGAAGTGCAGGAGATGATCGATATCTGCGATTTCGCTGTCGGCCTTTCCCGTCAGCTCTACGGGCTGACGATCGCCACTGAGCGCTCCGAGCACCGGATGATGGAAAGCTGGCATCCGCTCGGCGTGGTCGGCATCATCTCTGCCTTCAACTTTCCCGTTGCCGTCTGGTCGTGGAATGCGGCCCTTGCGATGGTCTGCGGCAATTCCACCGTCTGGAAGCCTTCGGAAAAGACGCCGTTGACCGCCCTTGCCGTGCAGGCGCTGTTCGAAAAGGCGCTGAAGCGCTTTATCGCCGAGGGCGGCACGGCGCCGGCCAATCTGTCGACGCTGATCATCGGCGGCCGTGAGGTCGGCGAAGTGCTGGTCGACCATCCGAAGATCCCGCTCGTTTCCGCCACCGGTTCGACCGCCATGGGCCGCGCCGTCGGTCCGCGCCTGTCGCAGCGTTTTGCCCGCGGCATTCTCGAACTCGGCGGCAACAATGCGGCGATCGTCTGCCCGAGCGCCGATCTCGACCTGACGCTGCGCGGCGTCGCCTTCTCCGCCATGGGCACGGCCGGTCAGCGCTGCACGACGCTGCGCCGTCTGTTCGTGCATGACAGCGTCTACGACCAGCTGGTGCCGCGCCTGCAGAAGGCCTATGGCTCCGTCACCATCGGCAATCCGCTCGAGACGGGCACGCTTGTCGGACCGCTGATCGACGGCCAGGCCTTCGAGAAAATGCAGTCGGCACTCGGTGAGGCGAAATCGGCCGGCGGCAAGGTGACCGGTGGCGATCGCGTCGAGAATGGCTCGGCCGATGCCTTCTACGTCCGTCCGGCGCTCGTCGAAATGCCTGCGCAGACCGGCCCGGTCGAGCACGAGACCTTCGCGCCGATCCTCTATGTGATGAAATACAGCGATTTCGACGCAGTGCTGGCCCTGCACAATGCCGTGCCGCAGGGGCTGTCGTCGTCGATCTTCACCAACGACATGCGCGAGGCCGAAACCTTCGTCTCGGCGCGAGGCTCGGATTGCGGCATTGCCAACGTCAATCTCGGGCCGTCGGGTGCGGAAATCGGCGGCGCCTTCGGTGGCGAGAAGGAGACCGGCGGCGGCCGCGAATCCGGCTCGGATGCCTGGAAGGCCTATATGCGCCGCTCCACAAACACGATCAATTACGGCAGGACGCTGCCGCTTGCCCAGGGCGTCAAGTTCGACGTCGAATAAGCCGGCTGAAGGAAGAAGGCGGCGCTTGCGAAGCGTCGCCTTTTGGCCAAATTGAGATTTATTCCCTCTTAATATGAAAAGTTTCGTCAAGTTATTGTGATGCGTTTTCCACGCAGGCCAAACTTGAAATTGTTAGTCAGGAAAAATATACGCCTCTGATCGCCCCTGGAGAACTCGGGTGACATCGCTACGGAGGCCATCATGAAAACTGCTCTTAACCGTTTTTCCCTTACGCTTGCCGCTTCGCTTCTTTCCGCCACTGTGCTCGCCGGCAACGCGCATGCGCAGGATGAAGGTCTCGTCGTCTACAATGCCCAGCATGAAAGCCTCGGCCGCGAATGGATCGATGCTTTCACCAAGGAGACGGGCATCAAGGTCACCATGCGTCAGGGCGGCGACATGCAGTTCGCCAACCAGATTATCCAGGAAGGTGACGCCTCTCCGGCAGACGTGTTCCTGACCGAGAATTCCCCGGCCATGACGCTGGTCGATGGGGCGGGCCTGTTCGCTCCGGTCGAAAAGCAAACGCTGGATCAGGTTCCCGAGCAGTATCGTCCGGCCGACGGCATGTGGACGGGCATTGCCGCCCGCACGACGGTTTTCGCCTATGACAAGACGAAGCTCACCGAGGACAAGCTGCCGAAGTCCTTGCTCGATCTCGCAGATCCGGCCTGGAAGGGCCGGTGGGGTGCGGCACCCGCCGGCGCCGACTTCCAGGCGATCGTCGCCGCTCTGCTGCAGTTGAAGGGCGAAGACGCCACCAAGGCATGGCTGAAGGGCCTCAAAGACAATGCCACGCCTTACAAGGGCAACAGCGTCGCCATGAAGGCGGTCAACGCCGGTGAAGTGGAAGGCGCGGTCATCTATCACTACTACTGGTTCGGCGATCAGGCCAAAACAGGCGAAAACAGCAAGAATGTCGGCATGCATTATTTCAAGAACCAGGATCCGGGCGCTTTCGTCAGCGTTTCGGGCGGCGGCGTCCTGAAGTCGACGCAGCATATGAAGGAAGCCCAGGCTTTCTTGAAATTCGTTACCGGCAAGGCAGGCCAGGCGGTTCTCAAAAACGGCACGTCCTATGAATATGCCATCGGCAAAGATGCGCCTTCCAACGACAAGCTCACGCCACTTGCCGATCTCAACGCACCAAAAGTCGAAGCTTCGACGCTTGATAGCAAGAAGGTCGTCGAGCTGATGACGGCCGCCGGCCTGATCTGACGCCTCTGCCGCAGGCTTCGCCGGACCAAAACTATTGCTTTTGGCTCAAGAAAACCTTAGGGCATGACAATATCCGGCAACCGCTTTGCAAAAGCGGTTGCCTTCCTTTTTCAGCGTGTGAAGGCATCGGCCTTGCTGCAGGACAACAGATTGCTCGCATCCGGCAACGAGGCGCCGGTCGCGCCGAAGGCCGCGCGAATGCTCTTGCCGCGTGGGCGCATGCCGCATGCTTCGGTGATGTTTCTCGCAACGGTCGTTGCGATCTTCAGCCTGGTGCCGCTCGGCTTCATCGGCTGGATAACCTACGATGTCGGCTGGGAAACTGTGAAAACGCTGGTCTTCCGGCCGCGTGTCGGCGAACTTCTCGTCAATACGGTTCTGCTTGAGACAATCACCATTCCGCTGTCGATCGCCCTTGCCGTGACGCTTGCCTGGCTGACCGAGCGGACCGACATTCCATTGGCCAGGCTCTGGGCCTGGTTGGCGATCGCGCCGCTTGCCGTGCCCGCCTTCGTGCACAGCTATGCCTGGGTCAGCCTCGTCCCCGGCATGCGCGGCCTGCAGAGCGGCGTCTTCATCTCGGTGATCGCCTATTATCCCTTCCTCTACCTGCCACTTGCCGCGGCATTGCGTCGGCTCGATCCGGCTATCGAGGATGCGGCGGCCTCGCTTGGCCTCAATCCCTGGCGTGTCTTTTTCCGCGCCGTGCTGCCGCAGTTGAGGTTTGCTCTTTGCGGCGGCTCACTGCTGATCGGGCTGCATCTGCTTTCGGAATACGGCCTGTTCGTGATGATCCGGTTCGACACCTTCGCGACGGCGATCGTCGACCAGTTCCAGTCCTCCTATAACAGCCCGGCCTCCAACATGCTCGGCGGCGTGCTCGTCGCCTGCTGTCTCTTTCTGCTCGGTCTCGAGGTGCTGGTGCGTGGCAACGAACGTTATGCCCGCGTCGGTTCCGGCTCGCCGCGTCCGGCGGACCGCCGGCGGCTCGGCTGGTTCGTGGTGCCGGCCGTCCTGCTGCCCTTGGCGCTGGCGGTTCTGACGCTCGGCGTGCCGCTGGTGACGCTTGGCCGCTGGCTCTATCTCGGCGGCGCCGAGATCTGGCGCATCGAGGTCGGCAGCGCCTTCTTGCAGACGATCGTGCTTGCCATTGCCGGCGGCGTGCTGGCGACGATTGCCGCAGCGCCAATGGCCTGGCTTTCCGTGCGCGCGCCCGGCCGCATCCAACGCCTGCTCGAAGCCTGCCATTATTACGTCGGCTCGCTGCCGGGTGTCGTCGTGGCGCTGGCGCTGGTGACGATCACCGTGCGTCTCGTGCTGCCGCTCTACCAGACCTTCGCAACGCTCATCGTTGCCTATGTCATGCTTTTCCTGCCGCGCGCCATGGTCGGGCTGCGCGCCAGCATCGCCCAGGCCCCGGTGGAGCTGGAGCGCGCTGCGATGGGCCTCGGCCGCACGCCGGGTCAGGCCGTACGGCAGATCACCATGCGGCTTGCAGCGCCGGGAGCAGCCGCCAGCGTGGCGCTGGTCGCGCTTGGCATCACCAATGAATTGACGGCGACACTGATGCTGTCGCCCAACGGCGTCGATACGCTGGCGACCAGATTCTGGTCGCTGACCAGCGAGATCGATTACGTTTCGGCCGCACCCTATGCCTTGATGATGATTGTTCTGTCGCTGCCGCTCACCCTGACACTCCATACCCAATCGAAACGGACCGTCGGCCAATGACGCTGCTTACGATCGAGAACATCAGCAAGCGCTATGGCCCGGTGCAGGCGCTGAAGGATATTTCGCTCGATGTCCAGGCGGGCAGCCGCACCGCCGTCGTCGGCCCCTCCGGTTCGGGCAAGACGACGCTGCTGCGCATCATTGCCGGTTTCGAGCAGCCGGATGCCGGCAGGGTAACGCTGGATGGCGAGTTGCTCGCCGACGGCCCGGCGGCGATGCCGGCCCATAAGCGCGGCATCGGCATCGTTTCGCAGGACGGCGCGCTGTTTCCGCATTTGAGCGTTGCCGAGAATATCGGCTTCGGTTTCGAGCGAGGAGCAGTGGATCGCGACAAGCGCATCGTCGAGCTGCTCGATATGGTCGAGCTTGATCGCGGCATGCTGGTGCGGCGCCCGCATCAGCTTTCCGGCGGCCAACAGCAGCGGGTGGCGCTCGCCCGCGCACTCGGTCGCAAGCCGCGGCTGATGCTGCTCGACGAGCCTTTCTCGGCTCTCGATACCGGGCTGCGCGAGAATATGCGCAAGGCGGTGGCGCGCGTGTTGCAGGCGGCCGGCATCACCACCATTCTCGTCACCCATGATCAGGAAGAGGCGCTGACCTTTGCCGATCAGGTCGCCGTGCTGAGGGAAGGGCGGCTGATCCAGGCAGGGTCGCCGCAATCCTTGTATCTGCATCCGAGGGATCGCGAGACGGCTCTGTTTCTTGGCGATGCCGTGCTGCTTCCGGCCATCATCCGAAACGGCCAGGCAGACTGCGCGCTTGGCAATGTCGCGGTCGAAGGCAATCGTCAGGGTAAGGCGGAGATCATGCTGCGGCCCGAGCAAATTCGCGTCGTTGCCGATGATGGCGATCGCAGCTATGGCGGGCGTGTCGTCGAGGTGGAGTTCGGTGGCGCGGTCTGCACCGTTGCCGTTTCGCTCGACGGCGTCGCCCTGCCGCCGATCCTGATCAAGACCTCGAGCGTCGCGCTGCCGGCGCGCGGCGATCTCGTTCGCCTGGATATTGCAGGCAAGGCGCATGTCTTCGAGAGTTGAGGCCCGATGACATGCAGCGACTTCAGGCGAACTTGCGCACCACATCTTCCGGCTCGATGCCATCGAGCCAGCCGCCGGTAAAGCCGGCGCGCTCGAGCCCGAGGCGGATGACCGGCGATTGCCGCATCAGCTTCCAGATGAAGTCGGAGCGCTCGTTCTCGATCGTCATGACGACAAGACCCTGGTCGATGCCGACGGTGCGGTCGTCGACCCAGCCTTCCGGCCGCTTGGTCTTGACCGTCGGGTTGAAGCCGCCGGGAAAGCCGCCTTCCAGCAGCAGGTTCGGATAGGTGGTCAACAGCGCCTTGGTGCCGTCGAGAGCCGCCTGCTTGTCATAGGGCAGGCAGGCAAGCGCCGCCCAGGGTGCGATCGTGCCGTCATCGGGCCCGAGCGGCGCGCCGCGTGCGGCATAACCCAGAACCTTCGGCTGGCGGCCGCCGCGCATGCGCCGTGTCGGCGGCGGGCCGTCGCAGGCGGAGAAGCCCCAGATATTCCTGTTATAGCCGACGAACTTGCCGGGATTACGCTCGGCATAATCCCGCTGGACGTTGATGACGACCTGTGTGTTGCGGAAATAATCCCAGTTCCGCTCGGCCATCGGTCTGTCCCGGATGCCGCGGAAATCGATCCAGGCATGCGAAAAGAGATGGATGAACAGCGGCCCGGCATAGAGATAGGACTGTTCGCCGTGCAGCATCCAGGAATAGCTCGAGGTAAAGGCGTCGTAGCATGACTGCGGGATAGGGTGCGTCGGCGAACCGAGTGCCAGCGCATAGAGGATGATCGCCTCGTCGAAGCCGTGATAGCGCCAGCGCAGGAAGCCGGAAGAGGGCTTCCAGCCCATGCAAATCGTGTCACCCTTGTTCAGGGCCCAGCGCCAGTCGACGCGCTCGTAGATAAAGGTCGCGAGTTCGCGGATTTCCGTTTCCGTTTCGTCATCCTCGCGATCGAAATACTGCGCTGCCGTCAGGATGCCGGCAACCAGCAGCGCCGTGTCGATGGTCGAAAGCTCGCTGTTCCAGGCACGATGGCCGGTATCCATGTGCAGGAAGTGGTAGAAGAAGCCGCGGTGGCCAGTTGCGTGGCGCTCCTCGCCCTGGCGCGCCTCGGCGAAGAAGCGCAGCGTATTGACCGTGCGTTCGGCCGCTTCCCCGCGGCTGATCCAGTGGCGCTCGACACCGACAGGATAGGAGGAAAGCCCAAAGCCGACGGCCGCGATGCTCGCCGGCACGCCGCTGATCGAAGTATCAGCCACCAGGCCATTTTCGGGATTGGAATATTTCAGGAAGTATTTGAATGCCGAATGCTGCAGCCTGTCGACGAGTGCTGCATCAATGTCTTCAATCCGTTGCAGCATAGGCTCCTACCCAACTGTTGCATCGCCCCATGCTTGAACATGGCGGCCGTCCCCGGGCAAATCAAACCTTTTTGATTCGCAGGGATAAGAGAACACAAATGGGCGGAACTGGTCGTTAATAATTATTGGTGAAATAATATCTAGCAGAAGTCATATAAGCGGTGCAGCAAAAAGCTCCGATCGCGCTACCAGCGCGGGCTGTTTTCCCGCAGTACTTGTTTTCTCGTTTCTTTTTGGAGCAGCCGACGAAGCTTGGCTTTACCGTCCAACCGCATAGGCCTGCATGAGGCGCGGGGTCGCTGCGGCCCGCAGCAGCCCGTCGGCATCGCGTCCTGCTGCGGTGAGCCGGCCGATGGTCCAGGGATCGGTGACCGTCAGCTTGTGGCCCTTGCGGGTCAGCGCATCGAGCACATCGGGGCCGAAATTCGCTTCCGCCATCAGGCTGCCGGGTTCGCGGGTGCGCGGATAGAAGGAGCTCGGGAAATGCGATGTGTGAAACAGCGGCTGGTCGATCGCCGCCTGGAGGTTCAGCTTGTGGTGCGCATGGCGCAGGAAGAAGGAAAGCTGCCATTGTTCCTGCTGATCGCCGCCCGGCGTGCCGAAGACAAGGGTCGGCCGCCCCTCATAAAGGCCGAGCGAAGGCGTCAGTGTCGTGCGCGGCCGCTTTCCCGGTGAGAGCGAGGTCGGCAGGCCCTGCTTCAGCCAGAACATCTGGGCGCGGGAATTGAGGCAGAAAGCCGAGGCCGGGAACGGTGGGTGAGGATTGAAGCCAGCCGCCGGAGGGGGTGACGGACACCATGTTGCCGTCGCGGTCGATCACGTCGATATGCACGGTGTCACCGCGTTTTTCCAGATGCGCCATGGTCGGCTCGTAGACGGCACCGGTCTTGGAATCGGCGCCGAGCATTTTCAAAGTCAGATCATGCTGCGCCTCGAAGCCCGGAATGATGCCGGGGCGAAGATCGAAGGAGGCATCCGCACCGATGAGCTTGCGGCGTTCGGCGGCATAGGGCTCCGACAGCAGATGCGCGATGGGAATCTCGGAAAAATCAGGATCGCCGTAATAGACTTCGCGATCGGCGAAGGCGAGTTTCATCGCTTCGACGACGGTATGGACGAATTCGGCGCCGACCGGGTCGATCGCGGTGAGATCGAACCCCTTGAGGATCGACAGCGTCTGCAGGAACACCGGGCCCTGGCCCCAGGGCCCGGTCTTGGCGATCGTCCAGCCGTGATAATCATAGGTCAGCGGCTCTTCGATCGTCGCCGACCAGTTGGCCATGTCATTGGCGGTCAGCACGCCTCTGTGACGGCTGCCGCTCGCATCCATCACTTCGGCGGTCTTCAAGTAGGCGTCGATCCTCTCGGCGACGAAGCCGCGATAGAAGGCGTCGCGCGCCGCCTCCACCTGGGCTTCGCGGCCGCTTTTCGCCTCGGCTTCGGCAATGACGCGCTTCCAGGTGTCGGCCAGCACCGCGTTCCTGAAATTCGCTTGTGGCACGGGGACGCTGCCGCCGGGTAGCCAGGTCTGGTGGGACGTCGGCCATTCCTTCTCGAAGAAAGCCGCCAGCCCCTTGATGGTGGCGGAGACGCGCGGCAGCAGGGGATGGCCGTGCTCGGCGTAATAGATCGCCGGTTCCAGCACGTTACGCACGCTCATCGTGCCGTAATCACGCAGCATCAGCATCCAGCCGTCGAAGGCGCCGGGGATGACCGTTGCAAGCAGGCCGTCGCCGGGATCAGCGTCAGACCTTCGCTGGTATAATGCTCGATCGTCGCGCCGGCGGGGGCATGCCCTTGTGCTGAGATGACCTCGACCTTGTCCTTCTGCTTCGAATAGATCACCGCCGGCAGGTCGCCGCCGGGGCCGCAGAGATGCGGCTCGACGATCTGCAGCACGAAGCCGGTCGCCACCGCGGCATCGAAGGCATTGCCGCCCTTTTCGAGAATGCTCATGCCGACCGCCGAGCCAATCCAGTGCGTCGATGTGACGACGCCGAAGGTGCCGAGGATTTCGGGACGGGTCGTGAATGCGGTCATTGCAGATGCCTTTCCGGGAAATCAGCTCTCGTTCGATCGGTCGAAGTTCAGGCCCGCGTCGAGCGTGCGGAGAGGAAGACCTGAGGCTCGAAGGCAAAATCCTTGTCGAAGGGGTAGGTCGGATGCTGCTTGCGCAGCCGCGGCAGGCGCTCGACGAACTGATCGACGACACCTGTCGATAGCGCCATCAGGTTGGGATTGGCGATCGGCGCCAGTTCCGGCGAGAGATAGCCCGATTTGACGACGATGATCCTGGCGCTGTGCGGATCAAGCCCGAGCCGGGTGAAATCGACGATGTTGTGGTAGGGGCGGCGTTTGGCGCAGAGCACGAGATCGATGCCGCCGGTCGAAACCACCGCCTGACGGTCGGCCGGATCCGACGTTTCGTGCAGGAATTTGACGGTGAAGCGGGCATTGACCGGCTTGCTGCCTTTGGTATCGAGCGAGGCGCCGACGCGGAGCTCCAGTTCTGCGCCGATGCCTGCGGCATAACAGGCCTCGGTCGCCGCCTGGTCGGCAATGCCGGCGAAGACCACGCCGGTGGCACCAGCGGCGATCAGCTCCGCCAGCACGTCGGCCCGGTCGCCGACGCCGCCGCCTGTGGGGTTGTCGCCGGATTCGGCAAGCACGACAGGGGCGGTCGGACTTGCGATCGCCCTGGCGACGCATTCCTCGATCGAGCCGGTCTCGCAGCCGAAGACGAAATCTTTGCGTACATCCCAGTAGGCCCTTGCGAGACGTGTGGCCTCCTGCTCCAGCGCGGCGCGGTCGGTGCCGGTCATGATCGCGGCGGCGGTGGCGCGCGGTTCGTCGGCCCAGACGTAACCGACCATCAGCGACGCATCCCAGACGCCGTCGATCCTATCGATCTCAGGCAGCATGGCATAGAGGCTCTTAGCCGGCTCATCGACGGTGCTGGTGCGCTCACCGGGCAGCACGACTGGGATCGGCGCCCAGAGAACGACGGGCCTGACGCCGGATTTCAGGCTCTTCACCAGCATGGAGACGGAGCGGCGCATCGTCTCCTCGACATCGATATGCGGCGCGGTGCGATAGGTCGAATAGATATCGAGTGCATCGATGATGCGCTGGGTGACGTTGCCGTGCAGGTCGTAGCTGGCCGAAACCGTGCACTCCTCGCCGACGAGCTCACGGGCCGCACCGATCCAGTCACCTTCGGCATCCTCCATGCCCTCGACATACATGGCGCCGTGCATGGCGAGATAGAGGCCGTCGAGCGGCAGCATCGGCTTCAGCCGCTCGAGGAATTCGCCTTTGAATGCCTCATAGGTGGCGCGCGAAACTGGGCCGCCGGCAATAGCGCGGGCATGGATCGTCGGCAGGAACTCGGCGTCATAATCCTTGAGGAAGGCGAAATAGGGAGACGCCAGCAGCGCTTCGCCGCGTAATATTCGAAAATCCCTCTCCTCGTTCAGGACGGGATTGTATGTACTGCACTCGGTATGAATGCCACCGACGGCGATGCGCATGGGAAACCTCAGTTGATGTTGGGAGCAATCAGGGAGTTATGGGCGGCGATGCTGACAACCCGGCTCGAGCGCCGGCATCGACGCGCTGGGTGCGGATCGGTGTCGCGCGAAGGAGTTCGTGCTGCGATAAACTGAACATCCAGGATCCGATCCGAAGACGCGTGCTTTTGCCTCGACAATAAGTTTACAAACGAACCAATCAACCAAAATAAATTACAATCTTGATCTTCTAAACCGGCGTCGAGGTCGAAGGTCAATCGGTGAACCTCCGACCGCCTCGGTTTTTCCGTCGGATGCCGGGCCGATTGCTGCCGACAAACGCGGCCGTCGCCATCAAGAAAAATCCCACTTCGGGATCCCGAAATTCCCCCGCTTCGGGATTCCGAAATTCGTCGCGTTTTGGGCGATGTCGCCGCGGGGAAACATCCAATGATTTCAAAACCGCAACCAATTTCGGGATTCCGAAGTGCTATACAGATTATGGTGGGGTCTGGCTGGCCGATGAATTCAGCGAAGCGCTCGACAGGTTCGCCGAACAGGAAGTCGATGCGCCCACCCACTCAGAGGCTGTCCGTCGTATTCTTCGAGGATGGCTATCAGCTCATGGATTCCTGCCAAATGACCTCGGAGGCGTGGCGCAAGGCGTCAAATCAGCTCTTGCGAGGGAGGTCCTCGAGGTTCAACGGCGAAGGCAACCTGTCCTAGAGAATAGGTTTTTGCCCTCGAAAGTTTTTGATATTTACCCTGCATCGCACAACGCGAATAATCAAAAGCACGGCGAAATCGCTCGCGACATTGGGGCATGTCATGGGTAGTAGGACTGACAACGTCGGCCACTATAGGCGGATGCTCAATGAGCCCGCGATTGTTGTCGGGATCGCACATAGGCAGCGCCTGTCAACGAGCGCGCAACCATGAGCTTGCCTGGCTCCAGCAATCCTCTCGAGAGCTCGCCGGATGAGGCAATCGAGGCTCGCCGGGACGAAATACCGGCTGCTGACCACAATCCTGCAAACGAGATGTCGCGCGTTCTGAGGACTGCGCCAATTCATCTTGCGGCAGACCCCTCCGGCGGTGCCATCGCCCACTGGAATCACGGGCCTTTGCATGATGTCGTCGAGCCCATGACCGACCACGTCGTCATGGCTTACAACGGCGCGATACAGCGCATGGAACGGCGGTCCGGAAGATCGATCCAGAGCGGAACGTTTCGTCGCGGAGTTGTGATCATCATCCCGGCGGGATCAAGCTCCCGATGGGATATTCCAAAACCGGTTGATGTCGTTCAGCTCTATCTTCCCCGCTCGACGCTGACGCGCATCGCCGACGAAACCGATACTTTCACGCCGACCGATCTCTTGGAGCGAACGGCGCATCCGGATCTCATTACATCCCGATTGCTCCTGAGCGCAGCCGATGTCCTGGAAGGCAATACGGCACTGGATACACTGTTCAGGCAGCAGTTGACCGACCTTCTGGCCACGCGCCTGCTGGCTGCGCACACAGGCAAGGCACCGAGCTATCAGCCGGCGCTCGGCGGTCTCGCGCCGAGCGTGCTGCGCCGGGCCATCGAACGATTGCGGTCGGACGCCGACGCGGACGTCTCCCTCGGGGCCCTCGCTGCCGATTCAGGGCTGTCGCGTTTTCATTTCTGTCGCGCTTTTAAGGAAAGCACGGGCCTTTCACCTCACAACTGGCTGCGTCAATATCGGCTCGAGCAAGCCATAAACATGCTGCGCGATCCTCAAAAATCGATCGCGTTGGTCGCAGCCTCCCTCGGCTATGCCTCGCAAACAGCATTTGCAGCTGCATTCCGAAAATTGACCGGTGAAACACCGACTGATTGGCGCCGCCGCCACGGCTGACCGTAATCAGCTGTCGCCCTCGCCTCAGATTCCGGACGGTCCCGTTCTTCGCTTCCACGCCATCGGCTCGAGTATGCGGCTATGCCGCGCAATCCGGCATGGCGTTGGTCGCAGCCTCACTTGACTGCGCCTCGCAAACAGCCTCGGCCGCCACATTTCGAAAGCTGGCCAGTAAAACGTTGGCGATGAACTGCTGTGCACCCAACCCCCTAAACCGCAATTGCTCTGCAATGCCGCCAATCCCTCTGGCGCAGTCGTAGACGTGTTTCGCTAAACCACCATTGCACCCATACCAATGGATCCTGCGGCGACAAAGGATGGTCTGGGACACCGATTACGGGTCGGTCGCAACGAAGCGACCCGTAGCGGCTTCATACCCGACTTTAGCAACTGTCCGTCCGGCAATGACGGGCGCCGAAACAAATATTCTCCAAAGGATCAGCACAATGACCTCCATTACAACCAGCGACGGTGTCCAGCTTTTTTACAAGGACTGGGGACCGAAGTCCGCTCAGCCGATCGTCTTTCACCATGGCTGGCCCCTTAGCTCCGACGATTGGGACAATCAAATGCTCTTCTTCCTCGGCAAAGGCTTTCGCGTGATCGCTCATGATCGCCGCGGCCACGGCCGATCGAGCCAGGTGAGCGACGGTCATGACATGGATCACTACGCCTCCGATGTTGCCGCAATGATCGACTACCTCGAACTTCGCAACGCGATCCACGTCGGTCATTCTACCGGCGGTGGTGAGGCCGCGCGGTATGTCGCGCGCTACGGCAAAGGTCGCGTTACCAAACTGATCCTGATTGCGGCCGTGCCGCCATCGATGTTGAAGACCGGCGCCAATCCCGGCGGTTTGCCGATCGAGGCATTCGACGGATTGCGCAGCCAGCTCGCTGCCAACCGTTCGCAGTTCTATCGCGATTTTCCGAGCGGCCCCTTCTACGGTTACAACCGCCCAGGTGCCGAGCCGTCGCAGGCGGTGATTTCAAATTGGTGGCGTCAGGGCATGATGGGCGGCGCGAAAGCGCATTACGAAGGCATTAAGGCATTCTCGGAGACGGATTTCACCGAGGACCTGAAGAGCATCACCGTGCCGACGCTGGTGTTGCATGGCGATGACGACCAGATCGTTCCCATCGGTGCTGCCGCTCCATTGTCGGCGAAGCTCCTGCAGGCCGGCACGCTGAAAATCTACGAGAAACTGCCGCATGGGCTGTGCACGACCCACGCAGATGTCGTCAATGCCGACATACTGGCCTTCATCACCGCCTGAGCGACATCGCTTCACCTATCCGCGCGCCATCGTTACCGACCATCTCGCTGCCCATCGGGAGCAGCAACGGTGACGCGCGGCCTTTTGAAACTACAAACCACGGAGTGAATAACATGAGACTTGTGATTGTAGGCGCCGGGTTCGCCGGCATGTACGCCGCACTTTCCGCAGCCCGCCTGCGCGATATCGAAGGCGTTTCGCCCGAAGAGCTCGAAATCGCGCTGGTGTCCCCGGAACCGACGCTCGTCATCCGCCCCCGGCTTTATGAACCGAAGCCCGAGAGCCTGACGGCACCTTTGCAGGATGTATTCGATGCTGTCGATGTCGCCTACGTGCAGGGCAGTGTCGAAGCGGTCGACACGAAGGTCCGCACCGTAGACGTCGTCGATGCCAAGGGCGAACGAAAGTCCCTCCAGTATCATCGCCTTGTGCTAGCCACCGGCAGCCGGCTGTTCCGTCCGAATATTCCCGGCCTCGCCGAATACGCCTTCAGCGTCGATAACGTCGATGACGCCATTGCCCTTGATCGCCACCTGCACGAGCTTGCGAAGATGCCGGCCTCGGCCGCGCGCGACACAATCGTTGTTGCCGGCGCCGGTTTCACAGGTATCGAGGCGGCGACCGAGATGCCTTCGCGGCTGCGGACCCTGTTCGACAGAACCGCCAATCCGCGTGTCATTATCGTCGACCGCAGCAGCGCGGTAGCCCCCGACATGGGCGAAGGTCCGCGGCCGATCATCGAGGAAGCACTTCGCAAGCTCGGTGTGGAAACGCGGCTCAATGCCGGCGTTTCATCGCTGGATAAATCCGGAGTTACGCTGAGTACCGGCGAGCATATCGAAACCATGACCGTGATCTGGGCGGCAGGCATACGGGCCAATTCGCTGACCACCAAAATTCCCGGCGAGCGTGACAAGTTCGACCGACTGCTGGTCGATGGCTGCCTGCGCGTGCCGTCCGTCCCCGGCGTCTTCGCCACCGGGGACGCGGCGCGCGCCGCTTGCGACGACTGCGGCAACTACGCCCTGATGTCGTGCCAGCACGCCACACGCATGGGCGCCTTCGCGGGCAACAACGCCGCCGCTGAACTGTTGGGCGTGCCGGCTCGGCAATATCATCAGGAGGCCTATGTCACCTGCCTCGACCTCGGCGATGCCGGAGCCCTCTTTACGCGAGGATGGGATCGCAAGGTGGAGATGGTCGGCGAGAAAGCGAAGGCGACCAAGCAGGAGATCAACACCGTCTGGATCTATCCGCCGAAGGCCGAGCGCGCCGCAGCGCTGGCCTCAGCTGATCCGGAGCATGTGACCAAACTGTGACCGGATCCCGAAATGAGGCTGCGCTCTGAATAAGAGCGCAGCTTGCCATTTCCGGCTTGTTCATGACCCGACTCATCTTTCATCGATCATTTCTTCCCCGAGCGCTTTCGGCTCGTAAGCGACCTTTGAAGGCGTGCCGCAAGGAGCAGGCCGCCTGGTTCTCACCCGGAAACCTGCTCGTCTCCCTATTTGCTCAAAACAAGCGTTGCATTTTCCGGTATCGGGAAGTCCGCCGCGTTTTCTGTAAGCCGGTTGAGGCCGAAGCCCCGTGACTCCATCATCCGATGGTCGGAGAGATAGGGTTCAGAATGTGGTAGGAGAACTCTATCCAATCAGCGCGAAGGTGACTGGTGACCTCGGGGCCGAGCAGTTCACTGCCGCTGCCAGGCAGACCGTTGCGCGCTCGCGCATCCCGTGGCCCAGAATGGCTCTCGCGCCGTGGTACCATCGGGGTTGGTGCGGCGCGATGCTTGCCTTGTCAAAGAATGGCCGGGCACGGCACGTGTGCCCGGCCAGATCGCCTATTTCTTGATCGGGAAGGTCAGTTCCTGCTCAGCGGTATCGACCACAAAGACAGCAAGGAGCTTTGCCGGCTCGGTCTTGCTGGCGTTTTCGCTGACACCGTGGCGATCGCCCGGAAATTCTGAAAAGCTTTCACCGGCGCTATAGACAGTGACGGGGCCATCGTTGACCTGACTGCGGATCGCGCCCTCGAGAACGGTCGCGTATATGAAGGCAGACACTGGATGTGTATGGCCCTCCGAGAAACCGCCCGGAGCATATTCGACGAGAACGCCCTTCATGCTCTTGCCGGGTACGTTCGGCAGTTTGTGGTCATAGACCAGCATAACCTTTGCGCCTTCGCCGCCACCCGGCGCATCATGCGCAAGAGCCGAACCTGACAGCAGAGCCGTCAATGCGACGGCAAAAGCCAATGACTTGATCATGTTTATCGTCCTCTCGTGATTTGGAGTAGATCGTATTTTTTCAATAACCTATTGTTTTTATACGTATTTTCTATGTTGGGCGTCGCCATCAAAATGTAGTGCTACGGGCGCATGGGCCGCTTATCAGGCGGCCCATGCGCAACTCGTTACTTTCTGGGCGTTGTCGCAAACCAATCGTCGAAACCGATACGACCGATGCGAGGATGATTGTCGGAGACGAGTGAACCGTCTTCCAGTTTGGTGCCGAAATAGCGGGCATCCGGATCTGCGACAACGGTGCGGGAATCTCCGATCGCTTTGAGGTAGCGCGCGGCGAAATCGCAGAGACGCGCGCGCTCGGGGCCGCAGATTTCGATGATGCCGTTAACCGGCGCGGCAAGGGCCGCGTCAGTCACGAAATCGGCGACGTCGTCGGACGCGATAGGCTGCAGGGAACCTGTCGACAAGCGGGCCGTGTCTCCAACCGTGCCCTCCTGGGCGATGCCGCCGAGAAATTCCATGAACTGTGTGGAACGCACGATGGTGTAGGGAGTACTGGCTTCCCGGATGATCTTTTCCTGGGCGACCTTGGCTCGAAGATAGCCGCTATCCGGCAACCGATCCGTGCCGACGATGGAAAGCGCGATGTGGTGTTTCACACCGGCCTCGATTTCCGCTGCCATCAGGTTCTTGCCGGCCGTTTGAAAGAATTCAAGCACGGCCTTATCCTCGAAGGATGGCGAGTTCGCGAGATCGATCACCACGTCGGTGTTCTTCAGTGCTTCCGCCAAGCCCTCCCCGGTGAAGGTATTAACGCCGGTTTTCGGAGCAGCGGCAATGACCTCATGCCCTTTCTTGCGCAGGCGCTCTGCCGTCTTGGAACCGATCAGGCCGGTTCCGCCGATAATCACGATTTTCATAAGACGCTCCATTTGCTGCGCGCCCATGCGGTGCGCGTTGTTCAATAGGTGGATAGGTGAAGGCCTGGTTGAAGCTCCGACTTGAAGGCCGAGCTGGGCACGGCCTTCAAGTATGCACGCTCTGGTTCGGCCTTAATTCAACAAGCGGTCAGTAGTCCCAGAAGACCGGGACCCAACGAAAGGCGTCGCCGTCGACCGCAACATGGCCAACGGAAGGAAACGGCATATGCGTTGCCACCAGCAGTTCGCCGGTCGCTGCCAGCTCCTGCAAAAGCCGGACCCGAACGCGGGCAGCCTCCTCGGGGTCATGTTCGAAGCCGTTGAACCAGTCGGGATGGTCGAACCCGACCGCGAACACGGCGTCGCCGGCAAACATCAGCCGGTCGTTGCCTGAGGCCACGCGGACCACGCTGTGCCCGGGCGTGTGGCCACCGGTACGAGAGACGACCACGCCCGGCGCCACCTCATGCTCATCCTCGAACAGCCGCAGCTGGCTCTGATAGTCTTTGCTAAACCGTTTGGCAGCTGCCCGCAGCGCGTCAGGGAAGCCCGCCGGCATCGAGACGTGGGAGAAGTCGGGCGACTCCCAAGAATTTGACCTCGGCAGCGGCCACGTGGATCCGCAGGTCCGGATTCAGCTGTTCCTTCACCCCGTCGACGAGCAGCCCGCCAACGTGGTCCATGTGCATATGGGTCAGCACCACGTCGGTCACGGATGCCAGGTCGATGCCGGCGGCAGCCAGCCGCTTCATCAACTGCCCGGCCCGCGGCAAGTTCAAGTCCGGGTCGAGGCCCAGCCCAGCGTCGATGAGGATAGTCTGTCCGCCGCTGCGCACCACGACGACGTTCAGTGCCCAGTCGAAAGCGTCCTGCGGCAGGAACATGTCGCCCAGCCAGGCAGCCCGGGCGGCCGGCTCGGCGTTGTGTCCCAACATCACGGTTGGGAGCGGTAGCACGCCATCGCTGATCACCAGTACGTCAATCTCGCCGATCCGGACCGCGTAGCGCGACGGAACCAGCTCTTCGGGTGCCTGTCTACTGGGATGTGAGGTGTTGTCCAGTTTCATGCTTGCCTCCTGAGTGTTGTTGATCATCTGGTTCATCTTTGAAAACTCCTATGTTCTGTCCTGATGTTAATCCTGGGTGGCTTACGCTTCCCGGGCGGGAGGCGTGGTCAATGCGGGTGAAGTCTTTAGCGATTGGCGACACACTTCATTGCTGGCGTGTCCTCTAATGATCTAGCGAAACCGATCTGCGGCTGCGCCAGAACGATTGCTGCCGCTGCAGAGCAATTGCTGTTGACGCATGCGCATGCGGCAATCGCCCATGGTTTCGCCGGTTTGTTGGGTGCAGCCGCGAGAGAAACGTCCCGCAATGATCCTCAACGACATCCTGGCCTTCGGAATCGTCGTTTACGTGGTTCTCGACTGCTTCGACCGTGGGGTCGGCATCCGAGCTGATCGGGGCATGGGAGACCTTACCCCGACGATGCGCGAGACCGGCGGGCCTGGATTCTGAACAAACCCAACATCAGGTGCTCAGATGGCTTCCGAGGGTTTTTGCCTCGCGGGCGATGAAATCGCAGACCAGTTTTACGCGCAACGGCACGGTGCGACCAAAGGCGTGCAGTGCATTAAAGGGAGCGCTAGGGAACGCAAACTCCGCCGCAAGTGTGACAAGCGTGCCGTCTGCCAGGTCTTTCGCGACCAGACATCGCGCCGGCAGGATGCTGTCGACCGCGCCGTGCAAGAAATCGGTCCGTCGGCTATCGGCTTCGTGGGTGACGCCGCCGACCTGGAAGATCATCGCAGGCTGGCGGACACCGTGAAGAGCCGCTTCGGCGGACTCGACATCTACGTGGCCAATGCTGGGATCATCAATCTCACCACCTCCGCCGAAGTGACTCCGGCAGAATATGACCGGCATTTCGCAATCAATACGCGCGGGGTGTTCTTCGGCGTGCAGACGATCGCCCCTCTGATCCGCGACGGCGGAAACATCATCGTTACGAGCTCGCTGGCGGCCACGAAGGTCCTCCCGGACCATACCGTCTATGCCGGTTCAAAGGCAGCAACCGCCGCCTTTGCGAAAAACTGGGCGATCGAATTCAAGTCGCGGCGGATCCGCGTCAACATCCTGAGCCCGGGACCGGTCGAGACGGAAATCCTCGCCAAGCTGGGCGTATCGGAGGCCGAGCGGCCGGCATTCGAAGATTACATGGCTTCCCTGATCCCCGCCGGCCGTCTCGGCCGACCGGAAGAGTTGGCGCGCGCCGCACTCTTCCTCGCCTCCGATGCAGGAAGCTTTGTCAACGGGATCGAGCTTCATGTCGACGGCGGCATGACCCTGGCTTAAAAGGCCTGCCCTTTGCCAGCCCCAACGGGCTCTACAACCTGTCGAAGCTGTCGGTCTGGTGGCTGAGGCTCGGCAGGTATCGAACGCATCAAGCCATTAACGTTGAACTCGTCGAGGTCGAGGGAAACCTCAGTTATGAGAAGCTGACGCTGACTTCGCCGGCAGGGAATGCGTTGCGGAAGGACCTGTCGGTCCTTCTCCCCTCCGACGCAAGAGTGATCGTAGCGGGTGAGGGCGATGCCGGGAGCACCGCATTGTTCCGGGCCACGGCGGGACTTGGGGCGTCAGGAAATGGACGCATCGTCATTCCCCCGCGACGACATGTTCGCTTTCTTAGCCAGCGCGCCTATTCCGGCCCTGGGAACTCTGCGCCGATCTGGAGAGCGAGCAAGACTGGTCCACCTTGCTTTCGCCGCGCGAACAGCGGCTCGTTGCGCTTGCGAGCGCGATGATCGCGGCACCTTCCTATATCCTTCCGGAGAAAGCCGATGCCGTGTTCGGCCGTGAACTTCTGCCCGACATCCTCAGGCTCCTGGCTGACGAGGAATTGGCTGCGTCAATTTTGCAGAACCGGGTGCTCCGCGTGCAGCCTATGACGCCGTTCTCGACTATCGTTCGGACGGTTCCTGGACGTGGATCGATCAAAAACAGAGGGGGTGACGATCGCGTTCACCCTCTTGCGTCGGCGCCAGCGCGGTTCAGGTTTTCACGGAAATGCAGAGCCGCTCCAACCTTTTGTACTGACGCCAATCCCGGCAAAAGCCTGGGAAAACCGCTTCGCAGTTTTCCTGGAATTGCTGGCCGTCACAACCAGCCGCCTGAAAACCCCGCTCGCCTTAGGCCGACCACGACCGGCTCGCATCGACGCATGACGTTCCACAGCAGGCCTGTTCGGTAATTTTCGATCATCAGGACGACGGGCCCCTGGTCGATGCCGAAATGGTAGGGGCTGACCCACCATGCTTGGTCCTTGTCTTCAATCGCATATGTCGGGTTGAACGATGGCCTGAAGCCGTAGAGGCGTGTCATGCCAAGCTGCATTCGAGCGAAGTTTCGCACGGTCGGGATCACGATTTCCGGAGCGAATGGCAGCGAAGCCACCACGACCCAGGGTGATACGGTGCCGTCATCCGGGCCATAGGGTGCACCACGCGCGATGTAGTCGAAGAATTCCCTGTCGATACCGTCGATGCTCCGCTTCGTCCAGCCGGGGCCGTCACTTGCCGTGAACCCCCAGCAATGTTCGCCGTAGCCTTTGAAGTTCAGCGGATTGCGGATCGCATATTGTTGCTGAACGAAGGTGGCGTGTCGGCTGTTCTGGAAATAGTCGCTGTCATGCGCGCGCATGAAACTGTCGCGAATATCGCGAAAATCGATCCACATATGTGAAAGCTGATGGGTAAAGAGCGGGCCGGAATAGAGCAATTCCCGACCGAAAATATTCCGCCATTCGTAGCTCTCCGTATAGGCTGTGAAGCTTTCCGGCGGCAGCGGGTGGGTCGGCGAGCCGAGCCCGAGGATGTAAAGAAGCAGGCCTTCGTCATAGCCGCGCCAACGATAGGGAATGAAGCCGTTTTCCGGCCGCCAGCCATGCGTAAGCGTCGCGCCGTTATCGCGTGCCCAATTCCAGTCCACGCGCTCGTAGAGCGATTTGGCAAGTGCGCGAACCTTCGCCTCGTCTTCGGTGTCCGCATCGAAGTAGGCAGCGACGGTCAAAGCGCCAGCGAAGAGGAAGGCCGAATCGATCGTTGACAGTTCGCACTGCCAGACCCGTCTCCCCGTCTCAATATCCAGGAAGTGGTAGAAGAAGCCCTTGTAGCCGGACGCGTCCGGTTCCGGCCCCTGGTGGCAGGACATCAGGAATTCCAGTCGGCGCCGGGCGATCTTGGCGGCAAATGCGCGAATGACGATGCCGCGCTCGACGATGACGGGAATCGTGGCAAGCGCCATGCCGACGGCCGCGATACTTGCCGGTGCGCCCGCCTGTGTCTTGTCGCGGACCAATCCGTTGTCCGGATTGGTGCATTGCAGATAGTAGAGCAATGTCGTGAACTGAAGGCGACCGAGATCCTCCTCCGTCGGCATTCGGTTCAGCTCGGGATCGGTGGACAGTAACTCCGACATGACAGGATAACCGAGGAGATCAGATGGTTTCGTCGAGCATCCGGAGGCGACCCTGGTCGGACGCCTCCGGCATGATCGTCTGCGTGCAACGCGTCGCCTAGAGCATTTTCGCTTTTTCTTCGAATCACGAGAATGTTCTATCTCTTTGTTTTCACGCAATTGCCGGCAATAACGCTTCGGCTTTGCCTGGCAAAACCGCTGCACAGTTTTTGCTGGAGTGCTCTAGGCATTGTCCCCCTCCGTAGAGGTCGCCGCGTTCGCTTTTCCCGTGCTCTTGACGCCCCATGTCCAGCTGCTGATCTCGGGCATGTCATCGCCATGCGCCTCGATATATTGCCGATGTTCGATCAGCCTTCCGCGGATCGCCTGCTTGAAATAGGCCGCCCGCGCGCCGAGCTGCGGCAGCCGATCGATGACGTCTTCAACGAGATGAAAGCGATCGAGCTGGTTCAGAACCACCATGTCGAATGGCGTCGTGGTCGTCCCTTCTTCCTTGTAGCCTCGCACATGCAGGTTCTTATGGTTGGTTCGCCGATACGTCAGCCGGTGGATCAGCCAGGGATATCCATGGAATGCGAAGATGATCGGCTTGTCCTTGGTGAACAGCGCATCGAAGTCGGGATCCGAAAGCCCGTGAGGATGTTCGCTCGAAGGCTGCAGCTTCATCAGATTGACGATATTGATGACCCGCACCTTCAATTCAGGAAGGTGCTCACGGATCAGCTGGACGGCTGCGAGCGTCTCCAAGGTCGGCACATCGCCGCAGCAGGCCATGACCACATCCGGTTCCGAGCCGCGGTCATTGCTGGCCCATTCCCAGATGCCGAGACCTTCGGTGCAGTGTTTGATGGCCTCGTCCATCGTCAGCCATTGCGGTGCCGGCTGCTTGCCGGCCACCACGACGTTCACATAATTGCGGCTGCGCAGGCAGTGATCGGTGACGGACAGGAGCGTATTGGCATCCGGCGGAAGATAGACCCGGATAACCTCCGCCTTCTTGTTGATCACATGGTCGATGAAGCCCGGATCCTGATGAGAAAAGCCATTGTGATCCTGCCTCCAGACGTGCGAACTCAGGAAGTAGTTGAGCGAAGCGACCGGTCGCCGCCAGGGAATGTGATTGCACACTTTCAGCCATTTGGCGTGCTGATTGAACATCGAATCGATGATGTGAATGAAGGCTTCGTAGCAGGAGAAGAAGCCGTGGCGCCCGGTCAGCAGATAGCCTTCGAGCCAGCCCTGGCATTGATGCTCGCTTAGGACTTCCATGACGCGTCCGTCGGGCGAAAGGTGATCGTCCTCAGGATAGATCTCGGCCATATAGCAGCGGTCCGTCACCTCCAGCACATCCTGCCAGCGGTTGGAATTGTTCTCGTCGGGGCTGAACAGGCGAAAATTCTTGCTTCTGAGGTTCAGCTTCATCACGTCGCGCAGGAATTTTCCCATGCAGCGGGCCGATTCTGCGGTCACAGATCCGGGCTTGGGCACCTGAACGGCATAGTCTCGGAAATCCGGCATCTTCAGATCGCGCAGCAACAGGCCGCCATTTGCATGCGGATTGTCGCTCATCCGGCGATGTCGGGTCGGCGCCAGCGCCGCCAGTTCAGCCCGCAACCTGCCGTCGCCGTCGAAAAGCTCTTCGGGCCTGTAGGTCTTCATCCAGTGTTGAAGCACCTTGATATGCTCAGGTTTGTCCATATCGCCCATCGGAACCTGGTGCGAACGCCAATAATCTTCGCATTTCTTGCCGTCGATTTCGGAAGGGCAAGTCCAGCCCTTCGGTGTGCGGAAGACGATCATCGGCCAGGCCGGGCGGCGGACATTTTTCTTGTTCCGCGCTTCGGCCCAGATCGTCTTGATCGCCGCGACGGCCGTATCCATGGCTGCGGCAAGCTGCTGCTGCACCTGGTCGGGCTCGTGGCCTTCCACGAAGAGAGGCGCATATCCCATGCCCTCGAAGAACTTCGCCAATTCCTCCTTGGGAATACGGGCGAGGAAGCAGGGATTGGCGATCTTGTAGCCATTGAGGTGCAGGATAGGCAGAACGCAGCCGTCACGGGCAGGATTGAGGAATTTGTTGCCATGCCATCCCGTCGCGAGCGGCCCGGTTTCGGCTTCGCCGTCACCGACGACGCAGGCGACGATCAGATCGGGATTGTCGAAGGCCGCGCCATAGGCGTGGCTGAGCGCATAACCGAGTTCGCCACCTTCATGGATACTCCCCGGTGTTTCGGGAGCGACGTGGCTGGGGATGCCGCCGGGAAAGCTGAACTGCTTGAACAGTCCTTTCATTCCCTCCTCATCCTGGCCGATATTCGGGTAGAACTCGCTGTAGGTTCCTTCCAGATAGGCATGCGCAACAAGCGACGGCCCGCCGTGGCCGGGGCCGATCACATAGATCATGTTGAGATCGTCCCGCTTGATCACCCGATTGAGGTGCACATAGAGCATGTTGAGGCCGGGCGAGGTTCCCCAATGGCCGAGCAGCCGCGGCTTGATATGCGCGCGTGCGAGCGGTTTTTTGAGCAACGGGTTGTCGAGCAGATAGATCTGCCCGACCGACAGATAGTTCGATGCCCGCCAGTAAGCGTCCATCAGGCGGAGCTCCTTGGCCGAAAGCGTTATTTTTCCCTCTGCCGTTGTCGAGGCTGGTTTGTTCATCACTGTCGTGTCAGGTGAAGCCATCTCACTCTCCCAATCAAAATGACATTGCTGAATCTCGCTGCTCGATTTCACGAAGGCCGGCTCAGTCTCGTGTCGATGCGACGGCGAGCTGCCAAATTTCCGCTTCCGGCCAATTTTCCGCTTCGGTATGAGCTGGCGAATGCATCAGCGAGGAGGAGGTTCCGGGAAATGCTCCACCACGCCGCGAACTCCGTGGATGCCCTCTGCCAGAATCCGCGCAGCTCGGCGGCCGGCCGGCGTCTCGACTTTACCCCAAAAATGCACGATCCCTTCAGTAACCGTGACCGACACCTCCAAATCTTCCAGGCCGGTATTTTCGCCGAGCCGGACAAGAATGCTTCGTCGGATGGCTTCGTCGCCGGCTGCCGTATCGTCCGGTCTTGCCAAGTAAATGACCTGCAGGAGGTCGGCGCGGCTGACGATGCCGACGAGTTTGCCGTCCCGCAGGACAGGAATGCGCTTGATGCCGCGGTCCTGCATGAGCACGGCGACACGGAAAAGGGGTGCTTCCTCGTCGATAACAACCGGATCGGGCGTCATGACGTCGCCCACTCTCCATGCGCACCGCTTGATAAAAGCGTTCGCCCTGTCGTCGGGCCCAAGTCCCATGTCCGCCTTCAGGACAAATGCCCCGTTCGACAGTTCCGTTCGACGGATCAGATCACCTTCGCTGATGACCCCCAGCACGCACCCATCATGGTCAACGACGGGAACGCCGCTTACATGCTGATCGGACATCAGCTTGGCAGCATGCCGAACGCTATTGTCAGGTGATAGTGTGACGACCGTCGTCGTCATTACGTCTTTGACGAGCATGTCGATCTAACTCCGGCTAAGTCCGATCAAGCCTCATTGCTACTTGAAGGACGCTGAAGGAGTGGCCTTTTTCACAAAAACCGCTGCGTCGAAAAACCTACGTTGCGCAGACGATCAAATTGTCGCCGCGCGCTTTTTCCGCCCCTCGCTGAACTCGGTAAAGTTTAGGCAGATAGCCGCATAGTTTGCATTGAGCAGGATCAATCGATACGCCGCGATTGGGCAAACCGGAGTTTCTCTGCGAAAACAGACGGGCCAAACGTCTGAAGACGAACGATGGCGGGATTCATGCGGCGACGGCGTGGCGACGCGGACAACCCGTTCGAGGTTGTTACCTATGTCTTCGGTATGGAGAAGAGAGAAACTGGAGCGGGCGAAGGGATTCGAACCCTCGACCCCAACCTTGGCAAGGTTGTGCTCTACCCCTGAGCTACACCCGCTCAATCCACATCGGTCCGGGGTAGTTGTTGGACCGTGGGCGGCGCCTTGCGGCGACGGGCGCTATATGGCCTAACGGATTTTCAAATGCAACAGGGAAATGAAGAAGAGGCGAAGAAAAATTCGCAAGGTCGCATGAGGCGGGCGGAAAGGCCGCAAATGCGGGGGTAAAGCGTCGGTGGAGAAGATTGCCAAACGCTGTGGACGGACGTAATCAGGACGCCTCGCTTTTTCCTTGCCACCAATGGATTGCCCGATGCCCGAAACCGCTGCCAAGACAAGAGATGATCTGTTTGCTTTCCTCGACGGGCTCGGCATTGCTCATAAGACGGTCGATCATGCGCCTGTCTTCACCGTGGCCGAATCGGTGGCGCTGCGGGACGAAATCCCCGGCGGCCACACCAAGAATCTCTTTATCAAGGACAAGAAGGACAGGTATTTTCTGCTGACCGTGGAGGAAAATGCCGAGGTCGACCTCAAGCAGGTGCATGGTTTGATCGGCGGCTCCGGCCGGGTCTCCTTCGGCAGGGCTGAGAAGCTGATGGACTATCTCGGCGTCGCTCCCGGCGCGGTCACCGCCTTCGGCGCGATCAACGATACGGCAGGGAATGTCACCTTCGTGCTCGATGCCGATCTGATGCGCGAGGAGATCGTCAACTGCCATCCGCTGTCCAACGATGCGACGACCTCGATTGCGAGCAGCGATCTGATCCGTTTCATGGAGGCGACCGGACACAAGCCGCTTGTCTTGAAAGTAACGTCCTGACATACGATTTTAGCGCTACAATGATGCCGGCAGGATCGGCGCGGCGGGAGACACCTATGAGCGGCAGCGACAACCCCTATAACGGTTCCTTCGGAAATCAGATGACGGCGACAACAAGCTTCGGCGCTACGCCGGCACCCGCGGCTGCGGCTGCGGCAGGCAGCTACATCACCGACACCACGACGGCGAATTTCGGCAAGGACGTCATCGAGGAATCGCGCAAGCAACCGGTGCTGGTCGATTTCTGGGCGCCCTGGTGCGGCCCGTGCAAGCAGCTGACTCCGGTATTGGAGAAGGTGGTCAACGAAGCCAAGGGCCGCGTCCGGCTGGTCAAGATGAACATCGACGACCATCCCTCGATCGCCGGCCAGCTTGGCATCCAGTCTATCCCCGCCGTCATCGCCTTCGTCAACGGCCGCCCCGCCGACGGCTTCATGGGCGCGGTGCCGGAAAGCCAGATCCAGCAGTTCATCGACCGCATCGCCGGCCCGGCCGGCGCCGACGAGGCGGCCGAGATCGAGGCCGTGCTCACCGAAGCGTCAGAACTGCTGGCCGCCGGCAATATCAATGAGGCCGCTCAGCTCTACGCCGCCGTGATGCAGGCCGATCCGGAAAACGCCAAGGCGATTGCCGGAATGGCAGAATGCATGATTGCCGCAAACCAGCATGAGCGGGCGCGCGAAACCCTGGCTGATCTGCCGGAAGAGCTCGCGAAAGACGCCGGCATTCAGGCGGTGCTGAAAAAACTCGAACAGATCGAGGAAGCCCGCAAGCTCGGCGATCCCGTTGCGCTCGAACGCGATCTGGCTGCCAATCCCGGCGACCATGAGGCGCGGCTGAAGCTCGCCAAGATCCTCAATGTCGAAGGCCGACGCGACGAAGCAGCCGAGCACTTGCTGCTGATCATGCGCAAGGACCGGACCTTTGACGATGACGGCGCCCGCCGCCAGCTGCTGCAGTTCTTTGAGGTCTGGGGCTTCAAGGATCCGGCGACGGTTTCGGCCCGGCGCAAGCTTTCGGCGATGCTGTTCTCGTAAGCGCGCCAGGCCCCATTCCGGCCGACATGCATTAAGTTTCGAGTATCTGCCCTTGCGTTTTTGGAGGAGGGCACCACATTCTCGTGAGGACGGGCATGCCCGTTACAAGAATGCGGGACGGTTTCATGCAAGTCGGGAATGCCAGATACCTGAAGCCGGGCGATCTGCCTGATACGATCGCCGTCTTCCCACTGACCGGTGCCCTGCTTCTGCCGGCCGGGCAACTTCCGCTCAACATTTTCGAGCCGCGTTATCTGGCGATGCTGGATGCAGCCCTGACGGGAAACCGGCTGGTCGGCATGGTGCAGCCGGCGCTCGGCGAACACGAGGACAAGGGCGGCGATCCCCACCTTGCCGCTGTCGGCTGCCTCGGCCGCATCACCTCCTTTGCCGAGACCGGCGACGGGCGCTATATCGTATCGCTGACCGGCGTCTGCCGCTTTCGGCTGCTGGAGGAGAAAGCTACCAGCGACCCCTTCCGCACCTTCCGTATCGCCCCGTTCATCGCCGATCTATCGGCCGCAAACGAGGAGGAGGCGGTCGACCGCGCCGCACTTCTGACCGCCTTCAAGGCCTATCTCGATGCCAATAAGCTGGAAGCCGACTGGGAGAGCGTCGAGCGGGCGAGCAATCTGACGCTCGTCAATTCGCTGGCGATGATGTCGCCGTTCGGCCCGGCTGAAAAACAGGCGCTGCTGGAGGCGCCCGATCTGAAGACGCGGGCCGAAACGCTGATCGCCATTACCGAGATCGTGCTGGCGCGTGTCTTCGGTGACTCCGACACGGTTCTGCAGTAGACTTCGGCCATGGACGAAAAACTCAGCCGCGTCGATCCGAAACTGCTCGAACTCTTGGTCTGCCCGCTCTCCAAGGGCCGGCTTTCCTATGATCGCGAACACAATGAGCTCGTTTCGGAAAAGGCGCAGCTCGCCTATCCGATCCGCGACGGCATTCCGATCATGCTGGTGTCCGAAGCCCGTCGCCTCGACGAGTAACCTGTTTCCTTAAACCTGCTTCAGATCGTCTGGCCGGCCAGCAGCCGCGGATTGTCCTTTGCCGTCGTTCCGGCCGCCTGGCCGATGAAGAAGGATTTGAGGCGCGGCAGCCGGTCGACGATGCCGAGGCCGACGTCGCGGGCGATGCGAATCGGCGTTGCGTCGTTGGAGAATAGCCGGTTCAGCACGTCGGTCGTCATGCCCATGCGGAACGTGTCGAAGCGCCGCCAGGTCTGGTAACGCTCGAGAATGTTGATCGAGCCGATATCGAGGCCGAGGCGATCGGCCTCGACAATCGTTTCGGCGAGTGCTGCCACATCCTTGAAGCCGAGATTGAGGCCCTGGCCGGAAATCGGGTGAATGCCGTGGGCGGCGTCGCCGGCCAAGGCAAAACGCGGTGCGACGAAGGCGCGGGCGAGCGTCAGGCCGAGCGGGAAGGCACGCTTGTCGCCGATCACCTTCAACGCTCCGAGCTTGTGGCCGAAGCGGCGTTCGAGCTCTTCCTCGAAAACCAGATCGTCGGCGGCGACCAGCCGGTCGGCATCGTGCGTGCGCTCCGTCCAGACCAGGGAGGAACGGTTGTTCTTCAGCGGCAGGATGGCAAAAGGCCCGGCCGGCAGGAAATGCTCCTCGGCGCAGCCCTCATGCGGCCGCTCGTGTTCGACTGTGGCAACGATGCCGGACTGGCCGTAGTTCCAGGTGACGGTCTTGATGCCGGCGAGATCGCGCAGCGTCGAGCGCACGCCGTCGCAGGCAACCAGCAGCCGGCTTTCCAGCGTGCTGCCGTCCGAAAGCGTGACGGTGACATGGGTGTCGTCGGTCTTCATTTCGGTGGCGCTCAGCCCGTGGCGGATCTCGATGCCAAGCCGCTCGCAGAGGCCGCGCAGGGCTGCGACCATTGTCACGTTCGGTATCATGTGGGCAAAAGGCCGGCCTTCAGCCACTTCGCCGTCGAAGGTCAGAAACACCGGGCGCACCGGATCGGAGGTCTTGGAGTCGGTGACGATCATCTTGGTGATCGGCTGGGCTTCCGGCTCGATCTCGTTCCAGATGCCGAAGACCTCGAGCATCTTCGCCGCCGCCGCGATGACCGCCGAAGCGCGGGTATCGTTCTTCCAGACATGCTCCGGGGCCGCCTCGACAACGGCGACATTCAGATGCGGTGCTGCCTGTTTGACCGCGACAGCGGCGGAAAGGCCGACATAACCCCCGCCCACAACCAGCATATCAAGCATCGCGCCACTCCCGTACCCTGTACCTCAGATGTGATCTATATAGATCATCGCCACTTCACTTCCTACCGCCGGGAGACATACAAAATGACGCGCGAGACATCAGGGCCTTCGGCAATGGAGACGCTGCTTTCGACGCTCGACCTGGAGCCGATCGAGGTCGATATTTTTCGCGGCCGCAGCCCTCAGGCCGGCTGGCAGCGGGTCTTCGGCGGCCAGGTGATCGGCCAGGCGCTGATGGCGGCGCAGCGGACCATCGAGGGTGAGCGTTTCGTGCATTCGCTGCATGCCTATTTCATGCGGCCCGGCGACCCCTCGGTGCCGATCATCTATCAGGTGGAGCGCATCCGCAACGGATCGAGCTTCAATACCCGGCGCGTCGTCGCCATCCAGCATGGCAAGGCGATCTTCACGCTGTCGGCTTCCTTCCAGGTGGAGGAGCCGGGCTTCGATCACCAGATCGCCATGCCCGAGGTCCAGATGCCGGAAGCGCTGCTCGGCGAACAGCAGATCAAGGAGCAGTATCTGACGCATGCGCCGGAGGCGATCCGAAAATACTGGCAGCGCGAGCGGCCGATCGAGATCCGCCCCGTCTCGCTGACGCATTATTTTTCCGACAGGAAGCTCGACCCCAGACAGGACGTCTGGGTACGCGCCACTGGCCCGGTTCCCGACGACCGGCTCTATCAGGCGGCAGTGCTTGCCTATGTCTCGGATATGACGCTGCTCGATACCTCACTTTATGCGCATGGCACCTCGATCTTCGACCAGAGCCTGCAGGTGGCGAGCCTCGATCATTCCATGTGGTTCCACAGGCCCTGCAAGCTCGACGACTGGCTACTCTATACCCAGGACAGTCCCTCGGCTTCGGGCGCCAGAGGGCTGACCCGGGGCAGCCTCTTTACCCGATCGGGTGAATTGATCGCCTCGGTTGCGCAGGAGGGTTTGATTCGGAAAAAGGCAAATGAATAAATAATGTGCAACTTTGAAAATTTGCGCATTATTTATGCGCTTATTGGCCGGTCATTTGCCTGATTTTTGGCATGCTTCCATATAAGTGTTACTTTTCAATACGTTATACCTCATCTCGAATCTGGCACGCCCTTTGAATGTATATCGCCGGTCGCTGTTCAGGAACGTCAGCGGCAAGGAGAGTCGGCTCCGTGCCGAGGATAACGAAGGATGGGAAACCAGATGAAAATTGTGATGGCTATTATCAAGCCGTTCAAGCTCGATGAGGTCCGCGAAGCTCTTACGGCGATCGGCATTCAGGGGCTGACCGTGACCGAAGTGAAGGGCTACGGCCGCCAGAAGGGGCATACCGAAATCTATCGCGGCACCGAATATGCGGTCAGCTTCCTGCCGAAGCTCAAGATCGAAATCGCCGTTGCCTCGGAACTCGTCGACAGGGCGGTCGAAGCCATCGCGGCGTCGGCCAAGACCGGTCAGATCGGCGACGGCAAAATTTTCGTCTATTCGATCGATCATGCCGTGCGCATCCGTACGGGCGAAACCGATTCAGAAGCGCTGTAAGCGGCGGACCAAGGAGCTTTTTTCAATGTCGACTTCGAAGTTTTCTTCCCCCTTTGCGCTGATCGGCGTAGCAACGGCTGCGCTTCTGGCGCCGGTTGTCGCTTTCGCGCAGGAGGCTGCGCCCGCCGCCGCCACCGCTGCTGCCGCTCCTGCCTTCACCATGGACAAGGGTGACAATGCCTGGATGCTCATTTCCTCGGCACTCGTCCTGCTGATGACCATCCCCGGCCTTGCGCTGTTCTACGGCGGCCTCGTGCGCGCCAAGAACATGCTCTCCGTGCTGATGCAGGTGTTCATGATCACCGCCGTCGTGGCGCTGCTCTGGGTCACCTACGGCTATTCGCTCGCCTTCACCGACGGCGGCTCGCTGAACAGCTTCGTCGGCGGCTTCTCCAAGGCCTTCCTCGCCGGCGTGAACACATCGTCGCTGGCCGAAACCTTCTCGAAGGGCGTCGCCATTCCGGAATACACCTTCATCGTCTTCCAGATGACTTTCGCCTGCATCACGCCCGGCCTGATCGTCGGCGCATTCGCCGAGCGTATCAAGTTCTCGGCCGTCATGCTCTTCGTCGTGCTCTGGGTCACCTTCATCTACTTCCCGATGGCACACATGGTCTGGTTCTGGGGCGGTCCGAGCTCTTACACCTCGCCGGCCGGTCTGATCTTCTCCTATGGCGCAATCGACTTCGCCGGCGGCACGGTCGTTCACATCAATGCCGGTATCGCCGGTCTCGTCGGCGCCATCATGCTCGGCAAGCGCACGGGCTATAAGAAGGAAATTATGGCTCCGCATTCGATGACGCTGACCATGGTCGGCGCCTCGCTTCTCTGGGTCGGCTGGTTCGGCTTCAATGCCGGCTCCAACCTCGAAGCCAATGGCTATGCCTCGCTTGCCTTTATCAACACCTTCGTTGCGACTGCAGCTGCCGCCGTCTCCTGGTGCATTGTCGAAAGCCTTACCCGCGGCAAGGCCTCGATGCTTGGCGGTGCTTCCGGTGCGGTTGCCGGTCTGGTTGCCATCACCCCGGCAGCAGGTTTTGCCGGCCCGATGGGCTCGATCGTTCTCGGCCTGATCGTTTCGCCGGTCTGCTACTTCTTCGTTGATGTCGTGAAGAACAAGTTCAACTACGACGACAGCCTCGACGTCTTCGGCGTGCATTGCATCGGCGGCATCCTCGGCGCCCTCGGCACCGGGATCCTCGTCAACCCGGCGCTCGGCGGTGCAGGCATCGTCGATTATTCGACGGCCGATTTCGCTGCCTCCTATGCCGGCACGGCAACCCAGGTGCTGGCCCAGGCCAAGGGCGTGCTGACGACGCTGCTGTGGTCGGGCATCGGCTCGGCGATCCTCTACAAGATCGTCGACGTCGTCATCGGCCTGCGCGTCAGCGTCGAAGCCGAGCGCGAAGGCCTCGACCTTTCGACCCACGGCGAAGCTGCCTACCACTCTTCCTGATCACAGGGGATTGCGGCGCCCGGCAGAAGGGCGCCGCTTCACGGCCCGTCGCGGCCTGTATCGAGCTTGTCCGGGCTAGACCCGGAAAAGCTCTAACCATAGACCGCATTTAGCCCGGACCTTTCAAGGTTCGGGCCTTTTTCATTTCCCTGTCGGGAATGCACGCCCAGGCCTGCATGGTTAACATCGCTTTAACCCGGCTCTGATTAGGTAGAGCGGACGCATTTTGGCATGGCGAAGCATCGGTGATTCGCATGCCCTCAGGCATTGGACGGGTTAGACACATGGCAAGAAGCACGTCGCCGGCGATGGATGGCCGTCCGGATCGGTTCTCCTTCTCGGCATTCATGCTGCGGCAGATCCAAGCGCTCATCGGCTTTGCGATCTTTCTGCTGCTGGCACTTTGCGTCGCGGCGCTGGCGACATGGAACGTCGCGGATCCGAGCTATTCCTATGCCACGGCCAACCTGCCGACGAATATCCTCGGTTACAGCGGGGCTGCCTTCGCCGATATCGTCATGCAGTTCCTCGGCCTTGCCAGCGTCGTTTCGATGCTGCCGATCGTCGCCTGGGCGCTGACACTGATCTCCGGCCGCCGCTTCAGCCGTATCCCCGCCCGAGCCGGCGCCTGGCTTGCCGGCGCGGTGCTGTCCTGCGCCGTCATCGGCTGCTTTCCGCCGCCGCTGACCTGGCCGATCCCGAACGGCATCGGCGGTGTCGTCGGCGATATGATCCTGCGTTTTCCGGCACTCTTCGTCGGCGCCTATCCCACCGGCACCTTCGCCATGGTCGTCGGCTGCATCTTTGCCGCACCGACCGCCTGGATGATGCTCTTTGCCTCAGGCCTCGTCGGCCGCAGCGACGCCGAGGAGGAGATCGAGGAAGATTACGTCGATAGAACAACCAAGGCCCGCGTCGTCGGCGACGAAGACGAGGAAGACGAATCGCGCTGGGTCGCTTTCAGCGGTGCGATGACGCATGCCTGGTACATGAGCCAGGGCCGGCTGCGCCGGCTCTTCGGCATGGGGCCGCGCAAGCGCCGTCAAGGCGATTTCGAATCACCCTATGATTTCAACGATGACGAGTTCGGCCCGCTGAACGAACCGGTCCGCGCCAAGGCGCCCACCGTCCGCGGCGAGCGGATGGAGCCGTCGATGGAGCCGCGGACGGCTTCGCCGCGCCGTATCGTCGCAGCGCCGTCGCTTTCCATCGATGACGAGGATGACGGCGATCTGCCCTTCGATGCCGACATGCCGCCGCGCCCGGCCGATATCCTGCCCGACGATGATGACGACGACTGGATGATCCGCGCGCCGGCAAAGGCTGCCGGCAAGCCGGAACCACGCGTCGTCCCCGTGGTCGCACGTCCGAAGCCCAGCGCCCGCATCGAGCGCGAGGCGCAGGGCTCGTTCATCCGTCCCGAGGGTTTCCAGCTTCCTTCGATGCACTTGCTGGCCGAACCGAAGAATGTCGTGCGCGACTCCACGCTTTCAGCCGATGCGCTGGAGCAGAACGCCCGCATGCTCGAAGGCGTGCTCGAGGATTTCGGCGTCAAGGGCGAGATCATCCATGTCCGTCCGGGTCCCGTCGTCACGCTCTATGAACTGGAGCCGGCGCCCGGCATCAAGTCGTCGCGTGTCATCGGTCTTGCCGACGATATCGCCCGCTCGATGAGCGCCATTGCCGCTCGCGTCGCCGTCGTGCCCGGCCGCAACGCGATCGGCATCGAACTGCCGAACCAGACGCGCGAAACCGTCTATCTGCGTGAACTCATCGCGTCGCGGGATTTCGAAGGCAGCAAGGCGAAGCTCGCCATGGCGCTGGGCAAGACGATCGGCGGCGAAGCCGTCATCGCCGATCTCGCCAAGATGCCGCATCTGCTCGTTGCCGGCACCACCGGTTCCGGCAAGTCGGTCGCCATCAACACGATGATCCTGTCGCTGCTCTATCGCATGACGCCGGAGCAGTGCCGTCTGATCATGATCGACCCGAAGATGCTCGAACTCTCCGTCTATGACGGCATCCCGCATCTGCTCTCGCCCGTCGTTACCGATCCGAAGAAGGCCGTCGTCGCGCTGAAATGGACCGTGCGCGAGATGGAAGAGCGCTACAAGAAGATGTCGAAGATCGGCGTGCGCAACATCGATGGCTTCAACAGTCGCGTCGAGCAGGCCTTGTCGAAGGGTGAGGCGATCTCGCGCACGGTGCAGACCGGCTTCGACCGCCATACCGGCGAGGCCATGTACGAGACCGAAGAATTCGACCTCAGGCCGATGCCCTATATCGTCGTCATCATCGACGAGATGGCCGACCTGATGATGGTCGCCGGCAAGGATATCGAAGGCGCCGTGCAGCGGTTGGCCCAGATGGCGCGCGCCGCCGGCATCCACGTGATCATGGCAACACAGCGCCCCTCGGTCGACGTCATCACCGGCACGATCAAGGCGAACTTCCCGACCCGCATCTCCTTCCAGGTGACCTCGAAGATCGACAGCCGCACCATTCTCGGCGAACAGGGCGCCGAACAGCTGCTCGGCATGGGCGACATGCTCTACATGGCGGGCGGCGGCCGTATCCAGCGCGTGCACGGCCCGTTCGTCTCGGATGTCGAGGTGGAAGAGATCGTTTCCTACCTGAAGAGCCAGGGCTCGCCGCAATATCTCGATGCGATCACCGCCGATGACGACGAGGACGGCGATTACGGCGGCGGTGGCGGCCCGGCCGGCACGTCGAACCTTTCGGATTCGGAAGATCCTTACGATCAGGCCGTCGCCATCGTGCTGCGGGACGGCAAAGCCTCGACCTCCTACGTCCAGCGCCGGCTCGGCATCGGTTACAACCGGGCAGCCTCGCTTATCGAGCGGATGGAGAAGGAAGGCATCATCGGGCCAGCCAACCATGCCGGTAAACGCGAAATTCTCGTTCCGACAGAAGGCGACATCCTCGACCGCTGAAATAATCGGCATATATTTCCCATGGGGACTGCTTTTGCGGAAACCTGACGGCAGCCAAGCCGTTACCTCACGCAGGCCCGGTCGCAACGCCTTGAAGACGCCGCCTTTCGGCAGCATGCAGATCGCATAAAGGAGATTTAGATGAGTAATTCCGACGCCTTCCTCTCCGGCCTGACGGTAACGCGGCGCGATCTCCTCGGTGCCTTTGCTATCTCTGCGGTGGCGAGCGCCATTCCCCTCGGCGCCCACGCCCAGGCGGCAGCCCCCGCCTCCGGCACGGCGCAGGCGATTGCCGACCATTTCTCCGGCGTTACTACGATGCAGGGCGAATTTGTGCAGTTCGGCCCGCGCGGCGAGCAGACCGGCGGCAAGTTCTTCATCCAGCGCCCCGGCAAACTGCGCTTCAACTATGACGACCCGTCGCCGATGCGGGTGATCGCCGACGGCAAAAACGTCGCCATCGGCAATACCAAGCTGAAAACCTGGGATCTCTATCCTCTCTCCAAGACGCCGCTCAGCTTGCTCCTGGCGCAGCGTATCGACCTGTCGGCCGGCATGGTGAAGGGCGTGAAGGAAGAGTCCGATCTGACGACGATCGCGCTCGGCAACAATACGGTGTTCGGCAACTCGACCATCACCATGATGTTCGACCCGAAAACCTACGACCTGCGTCAATGGACGATCACCGACAACCAGGGCAAGGACACGTCGGTGATGATCTTCAACGTCAAGACGGGCATGCAGTTCGACGATCGCGTGTTCCGCGTGCCCTATGAGACCATTCCGGGCACGCCTCAGTCGCGTGATTGAGGCGTTTTCGGTTGATCGCCGTATGCGGGCAGTTCCCTCGGGTCCGCCTTTGTTCTAAAGGCCTTTCATGAAAGCGTGAGAGGGCATGGGGCATGAGCTTTTCGATCACCACCTGGAACATCAACTCGGTGCGGCTGCGCATGCCGATCGTCGAACAGCTCGTTCTCAAGCACAGACCGGATATTCTCTGCCTGCAGGAAACAAAGGTGCCGAACGAGCTCTTTCCTGCCGCACCCTTGCGGGCGATGGGCTACGATCACATCATCATCCACGGCCAGAAAGGCTATCACGGCGTGGCGATTGCCTCGCGCCTTCCGCTGACGGAGGATCACCGGCAGGATTATTGCGGGGTCGGCGACGCCCGCCATATCTCGGCGGTCGTCGAGCGCGGCAATCGTCGTATCCGGCTGCATAATTTCTACGTTCCAGCCGGCGGCGACGAGCCTGATCGTACGATCAATCCGAAATTCGGTCACAAGCTCGATTTCATCGAGGAGATGAAGCAGCTGAAAGCCAATGGTGAGGCGCATACGTCGTCGATCCTTGTCGGAGACTTGAACATCGCGCCGCTGGAGCATGATGTCTGGTCGCACAAGCAGCTGCTGAAGATCGTCAGCCATACGCCCGTCGAGACCGACGGGCTGCTCGAGGTGATGAAGCGCGGCGGCTGGCACGACCTGATGCGCCAGCACGTGCCGGAAAGCGAAAAGCTCTATACCTGGTGGAGCTACCGCGCCAAGGACTGGGAGGCGGCCGATCGCGGCCGCCGTCTCGACCACATCTGGTCGTCACCGGATCTCGGACCGCATCTCAAGCGCATCGAGATCCTCAAGGAGGCGCGCGGCTGGGAGAGACCGTCTGACCACGTGCCGGTGACGGCGCATTTCGATTTCTGATGCAGTGGCTTCTCCAGGAGTTCGAGGACACTCATAAGCTGGCCGAGGCACTCGACCGGCTCGACATCTCGTACACATGGCACAAGGTCGTTCCGTTCGTCGGCGAACTCATTCCCAAGCCGGTCGTCGCCGATCCGGGCTCAGTGGTCATGTTCGGCTCGTATTCGCTGTGGAGGAACGCCGAGGCGAACGGTTACCGGCCGGGCGTGTTCAAACTGCGTCCTTTCGTTCAGGAACAGGCCTGGCATCCCTATCTCCTCAATGGAGCCGACGCGCTATTCCTCGTCCTGCGAGATGTCCCTGCCCGTCTGGCTGACGATGGAAGGGAATGGTTCCTGCGTCCCGTTGACGACAGCAAGGAGGAACCCGGCAACGTCAAATCGCCGGATGAGATCATCCGCATGGCGGAGCGGGTCCTGGCGCTTGACGAAGATGAAATCCCGACGGGATCGCTTCGCCACGACACACTGCTGATGTTCACCGAGCCGGTGCGCATCCTGCGCGAATGGCGGCTCTGGGCCGTCAACGATCGGATCGTCACCTACTCGCTCTACAAAGATGGATCGCGTGTAATCCATCGCCACGAGATCGATGCCGATGTGCTGGAGTTCGGGCAGCGTATGGTGGATCTCAATCCCGGCTACTCCCGGGCCTATGTCCTCGATGTCTGCCGCACCGAAGAGGGATTGAAGCTGCTCGAGACGAACTGTCTCAACGCTGCCGGGTTTTACGCCGCAGACCTCACGAAGCTTGCCGCAGCAATCGACAGCTTGGCGCGCGACTGACGGTTTGCGCTGTATGGCTGCGGGCCAGATGGCTCAGCTGAAGCGGTAGAACTGGCTTGCGGCCTTGGCCGCAAGTTCGGCGAGATTGTCGCGGATGCGGTTCTCGATCAGCCGGGCGGCGTCCGGATATTCTTCGATCAGCCGGTGGAACAGGGCACGGGTGATGCGGATGATGCTGGTGTCCTCGCGGGCGACCGCAGTGAATTTGCGCTCGACCAGCGTGACCAGCGCCAGTTCGGAGACCAGCGTTCCGGGACCGGCGATCCCCCCGGTCCTCTCTATGCCGTCGCTGCCTGTTGCGCTCAGCTCCAGGCTGCCGCTGAGAATGACATAGGCGCTCTCGGCGGGCGAGCCCTGGCGAAACAGCATCTGGCCGGCCGCGATCAGGCGCCGGTCGGCGCCGAAGGCGATCAGCCGCAGCTGATCCTCGTTCATGTCCTTGAACAAAGGAAGCTGCGCGAGCATGCGGATGTCGTCGGTCAGCGCCATGCGGGCTTTTAGCCTTAGAGCAATTCCAGCAAAAGTGCTTGGCGGTCTTGCCAGGCAAAGCGTGAAACGCTTTTGCCGGGAATTGCGTGAAACCAAGAGATAAGCATTTCCGTGATCCGGAGAACACGGAAATGCTCTAGGGAATGATCTTGTAACCGCCGTTTTCCGTCACCAGGATTTCGGCATTGGAGGGGTCGCGCTCAATCTTCTGGCGCAGGCGGTAGACGTGGGTTTCCAGCGTATGCGTCGTCACGCCTGAGTTATAGCCCCAGACCTCTTCGAGCAGCACGTCGCGGGTGACGACTTTCTGTTCGGCTCGGTAGAGATAGCGGATGATAGCCGCTTCTTTTTCCGTCAGCCGGATCTTCTGGCCGTTATCGGTGGTGAGCAGCTTCTGGCTGGGCTTGAACAGGTAGGGGCCGACGGTGAAGGTCGCATCCTCGCTTTGTTCGTGCTGGCGCAGCTGCACGCGAATGCGCGCGAGCAGCACGGCGAAGCGGAAAGGCTTGGTGACATAGTCATTGGCGCCGGCTTCCAGGCCGAGGATCGTATCCGAATCGGTATCGTGGCCGGTCAGCATGATGATCGGCGCCTTGAAGCCACCCTTGCGCAGCAGCTTGACCGCCTCGCGGCCATCCATATCGGGCAGGCCGACATCCATGATCAGCAGGTCGACCGGTGTCGAGCGAGCGGTCGCAACACCCTTGCCGGCATTGCCTTCCTGCAGAACCGAAAATTCCTCATACAGCGACAATTGCTCCGTCAGCGTCTGACGAAGGTCGTCGTCGTCATCCACCAGAAGAATGGTGCGTGCGGTCATGCCGTAGCGTCCTCATGTTAAGTTCCCTAGTCCTACGCCAAATTCCTGGTTTGGCAAGGATCGGGCGGCGGACTGTTGCCGCGCAGCTTTTCATATGATTTCAATTGAAGTCCCAGACAATCCAAGACATGCAAGAAAAATGGAAAAAACAAGGCGGGAGCCGGGGATGAAGCCGCCGACGATCGTGGTGCGGCCGGCGCCGGGAAGGAACAGCCGGGCTATCGTCCGGCTCGGCGCGATCACCGTGCCCGCGGCGATCGGCCGGTCCGGGCGCACCGTGATCAAACGCGAGGGCGACGGCGCCACGCCGATCGCCTCGATGAGGCTGATATCCGGCTTCCGGCGTGGCGAGCGGAATGGCCGGCTCGTCACTCCGCTTGCGCTGCGCCGCATCCGTGGCGACATGCTCTGGTGCGATCAGCCTGACAATGCCTGCTATAACCGCCTCGTCAGGGCGCCGTTCGGTGCAAGCCATGAAGAGATGCGGCGCGGCGACGGGCTCTACGATATCTGCCTGGTGATGGACTGGAACATTTCCTCGCGGGTGCGTTATCGCGGCTCGGCGATCTTTTTCCATCTGATCAGGCCGGGCTACGAGCCGACGGCCGGTTGCGTGGCGGTCAGCCTCCGCGACATGCGTCGCCTTCTGCCCCACATCCGAAAGGGAACGATTGTCCGGGTCCTCTGATTGTCTTCCGGATGGCGCTGCCTATATGTTCCCGGTGACCGAACGCTGCGGCTGAAATGCGTTCCGGGACGTCCACGCATGCGCGGGCGCAATTCATGCCTCGTCCAATTCTTCAAACTCCCGGAGATATATTGTGACCGCTCAACCCATCATCACTTTCCATGACGGACATTCCATTCCTCAGGTCGGCCTCGGTGTCTGGCAGACGCCGCAGGATATTGCCGCCCCGACGGTGCGCACCGCGATCGCCGCCGGCTATCGCCATATCGACACGGCGTCCGGCTACGACAACGAAGAGGGGGTCGGCGAAGGCATCCGCTCGTCCGGCCTCGACCGCAAGGATATCTTCGTCACCACCAAGCTCAGGAATACCGACCAGGGTTACGACAATACGCTCAGGGCCTTCGACGGCAGCCTGAAGAAGCTCGGCTCCGACTATGTCGACCTCTATCTCGTTCACTGGCCGTCGCCGCATCGCGGCCTCTATACCGAGACCTGGAAGGCATTCGTGCGCATCCGCGAGGAGGGCCGCGCCCGCTCGATCGGCGTGTCGAATTTCACGCCGGAGCATCTGGAGCGCATCATCGGCGAGACCGGCGTCGTCCCCGTCATCAACCAGATCGAGCTGCACCCCGACTTCCAGCAGAAGGCGGCGCAGGACGCACATAAGAAACTGAACATTGCCACCGAATCCTGGAGCCCGCTCGGCCAGGGCCAGTTCATCTCGAATGCCGTTATCGGCGAGATCGCCGGGAAGCATGGCAAGACGCCAGCCCAGGTCATTATCCGCTGGCACATCGATTCCGGCCTCGTCGTCATTCCGAAATCGGTGACACCGTCGCGTATCGAGGAGAATTTGAAGGTGTTCGACTTCAAGCTCGACGCCGACGACATGGCAGCGATCGCCAGGCTCGATAGCGCCGGCGCCCGGATGGGACCGGATCCGATGACGGCAACTTTCTGACCGCCTGGGATCATCAGAGTATAATGCCGAACATGCGAGCGTGTTCGGACAACATGCTCTGATTATTCGACCCGTGACCGTTTAAAGGCAGGCATGCGGCCCTTCTTCAATAATTGCAGTTCGAGGATCCGTTGGTCGGCGCAAAGCCGTGGTCGCAGCGATCGTTCAGGCGCTGCGGCCGTCCGACCGATCCGGTACAATAATCGTCGAAGGCGCGCGCCGGATACCAATAGCCGTTCGCGCTCTTGATATAGCCGGACCGGGCGCTGCTATAGCCCCGATATCCGTTGAGATAGGGTATCTTGATTTGCGCGATCTGGTGCTGCAGGCCCGAAGAGGCCATGAGCGGCGGTATCGTTGGATGAATCGGCGCGGCGGCGGCGATCGGTACATGCGATGCAAACACGATCAGACTGGCTTGCAGTAGACTCCGTACCCTTTTCTGCCTCATGGCCATTACCCCGATGGCGCGGTGTTCGCCGGAGCCTGAACGGTATCAGTCGCGTATCGCGCCTATATCAATGAGGCCACACGCGTTTTCCGATGTCGATTGCCCGAAAGGATGAAATTGGAAAGGCTAGGCCATGCACAAACGGGCTTGCCCGCTCTGTCATAACTGTCGGGAACCGAAGCAGCAGCGCCATGAAAAATGAAACGCCCGATGCGCTGGACGCATCGGGCGGTTTTGATTCTCTCCTGTCGATGACAGATCAGTTCCACTCGCGGATATCGACGAAGTGCCCGGCGATCGCGGCGGCGGCGGCCATTGCCGGCGAGACGAGGTGTGTGCGGCCCTTGAAGCCCTGACGGCCTTCGAAGTTGCGGTTAGAGGTCGAAGCGCAGCGCTCGCCCGGTTTCAGGCGGTCGTCGTTCATGGCAAGACACATGGAGCAGCCCGGCTCGCGCCAGTCGAAACCGGCGGCCTTGAAGATCTTGTCGAGGCCTTCGGCTTCCGCCTGTTCCTTGACGAGGCCGGAGCCGGGAACGATCATCGCGTCGACGGTTGGAGCAACCGTCTTGCCTTCGACGACCTTGGCAACTTCGCGCAGATCCTCGATGCGGCCGTTGGTGCAGGAGCCGATGAAGACGCGGTCGAGGGTGATGTCGGTCATCTTCGTGCCCGGCTTCAGACCCATATAGTCGAGCGCGCGCCACTTGGAGGTGCGCTTGGTCTCGTCCTGGATCTCGTCGGGGTTCGGCACGATGCCCTGGACGGAGATGACGTCCTCGGGCGAGGAGCCCCAGGAGACGATCGGCGGCAGGCTGGCGGCATCGAGAACGACGACGCGGTCATAGTGAGCGCCTTCGTCGGTCTGCAGCGTCTTCCAATAGGCGATCGCCTGTTCCAGCGCCTCGCCCTTCGGCGCGCGGGGCTTGTCCTTGATATATTCGAAGGTCTTTTCGTCAGGCGCGATCAGGCCGGCGCGGGCGCCGCCTTCGATCGTCATGTTGCAGATGGTCATGCGGCCTTCCATCGACAGCGAGCGGATCGCTTCGCCGGCAAATTCGATGACATGGCCGGTGCCGCCGGCGGTGCCGATTTCGCCGATGATGGCGAGGATGATGTCCTTGGCGGTGACGTGCGGCGGAAGCAGGCCGTCGACACGCACCAGCATGTTCTTCGCCTTCTTCTGGATCAGCGTCTGGGTCGCCAGAACATGCTCGACCTCGGAGGTGCCGATGCCATGCGCCAGCGCGCCGAAGGCGCCGTGCGTCGAGGTGTGGCTGTCACCGCAGACGATAGTCATGCCGGGCAGGGTGAAGCCCTGTTCCGGACCGACGATGTGGACGATTCCCTGGCGCTTGTCGCTTGCCGAATAATATTCGACGCCGAATTCGGCGGCGTTGGTGGCGAGCGCTTCCACCTGAATGCGGCTTTCCTCGTTCTTGATGCCGAGATGGCGATCGGGCGAGGTCGGAACGTTATGGTCGACGACGGCCAGCGTCTTTTCCGGGGCGCGAACCTTGCGGCCGGTCATGCGCAGACCTTCGAACGCCTGCGGCGAGGTGACTTCGTGGACCAGATGGCGGTCGATGTAGAGAAGACAGGTGCCGTCTGCCTGTTCGTCGACCAAATGATCGTCCCAGATCTTGTCGTAGAGGGTACGCGGTGCGCTCATGGCGTTAAGTCCGTTTTTGGATGCTTTTGGAAAATCGAGAAAAAGCGGATCAAGCTCCGCCGGCCGTCATTCGATCAACGAAGTCGGCTGTTGAGCGCACCGGACACGCAGGCAAAGAACCGCGCCGGCAGGCGATAATGATCCTGCAACACGAAAATATGCGCGCCAATGCATCTGAACTTGGATTCCATCGCTTGCATATAACGATTTTTCGCTGCGGCTTCAATTTGAATCATTAGAGGCCCTCTGCGGCCTGGCGGCTACTGGCGCATTTACCGCGACTTCATCCACTTCTCCGTCCGCCGTAGCGCCAGCGACAGGCCGATTGTCAGGATCAGGTAGATATAGGTGACGATCGAATAGGTCTCGAAGAAGCGAAAGGAGCCGGCGGCATAGACCTTTCCCATCTGGGTGATGTCGGCGACGCCGAGCACGGAGACGAGCGAGCTATCCTTGACCATCGAGACGAAGTCGTTGGAAAGCGGCGGGAAGATTACCCGGATCGCTTGCGGGAAGACGACGGAGCGGAAGCGCCGGTAGCGGGAGAGGCCGAGTGCCTTGGCCGCCTCGATCTGACCGAGATCGACCGACTGGAATCCGGCCCGGAAGATTTCGGCGATGAAGGAGGAGTAACCGATCGTCAGCGCAATGATCGCCCGCCACATCAACGAGAGATCGCGCACCAGAATGGGCTCGGCCATGCCTGCGGTCACCAGCGGCGAAATCAGGAAATTATAGGCCGCGACCAGCGCCGGCGCGCCGACGAACGCGACGTAGAACAACAGCACGAGGATCGGGATGCCGCGGATGATCTCGATGTAGAAACGCGCGATCTGGCGCAGTACCTGGCTGTCGGCCATACCGAGCAGGCAGATGCCGAGACCGAGCACGGTGGCAAGCACGAAGGCGACCAGCGTGACGAAGACGGTGATGCCGACACCGTTGACGACGGTGCGGAAAACCTGGGCGTAGATATCGTTGGTGACGATGACGGCAGCAAGGACGATGCCGATCGCGACGAGCGCGACCAGCCACCAGGGATAGTCGTCCTTGACGTATCTGTCGGGAGATGGTCGCAGGGCAATCAGCAATGGCTCGGCGTCATTCGCCCATCTTGTAGTCGAGGAACCACTTCTTGTTCAGCGCATCCAGCGTGCCGTCGGCTTTGAGTGCCGAAATGGCGGCATTGACCGGGGCGACGAGATCGGAGCCCTTCGGGAAGATGAAGCCGAAATCCTCGGTGCCGAGCGGCCCACCGATCAGCTTCAGGGCGCCGTTCGAGGCGTCGACATAACCCTTGCCGGCAGTGCCGTCGGTCAGCACGACATCGACGTCGCCGGCCTTCAGCGCCTGAACGGTGGCGCCGAAGGTTTCGAAGAGCTTGATGCGCGGGTTCTGTTCGTTACCGTCGAGCACTTCATAGACAGCGGTATAGAAAGGTGTGGTGCCGGGCTGGGCGCCGACCAGGCCATCCTTGAATGCGGCGAAGGACTTGCCGTCGGTGAAGCGCTTCTCGTCGCCGCGTACCAGCATGAATTGCTGCGAACGCATGTAGGGATCGGAGAAATCGACCTTCTGCTTGCGGTCATCCTTGATGGTGATGCCGGTCATGCCGATGTTGTACTGGCCGTCGGAAACCGCCAGGATCATCGCATCCCAGCTGGTGTTCTGGTATTCGACCTTGAAATTCAGCCGCTTGGCGATCTCGTTCATCGCATCATATTCCCAGCCGATCGCCTTGCCGGATTTGGGATCGATGAACTGCAGCGGCGGATAGGCATTCTCGGTGACGACGACGACGCTCTTGCCGCCGAGATCCGGCAGCTCGGCGGCCGATGCGGCAAGCGGCAGAAGAGCAAGGGCGGCAAAGCCGGCAAGAACGGTGCGGCGAAACAACATTGGACGGTTCCCTCAATTGAACGGCAAAAACTGTCACGGAAGATAGGCCTGAGGCAAGGCCGGCAGCTGCGTGCCGAAGCAAAAAACAGAAAAGGCGACCCGAAGGTCGCCTTTCCAAGAATAGAATTTTGCGCAGATCTTATTCTGCTGCCGGTTCAGCTGCGGCGGCAGCGGCGGCTGCTTCAGCAGCGGCCTTGGCTTCGGCAGCTTCTGCTGCTGCCTTTTCGGCGGCGAGCGCCTGGGCTGCTGCAACCTTTTCAGCTTCGATGCGTGCCTTTTCCTCGGCCATGGCGGCGCGCTCGGCGTCGTTGAGCTTGCGGGCGCGGACGCCGGTGTCTTCAACGATACGAGCGGACTTGCCGCGACGGTCGCGGAGGTAATACAGCTTGGCGCGACGGACCTTACCGCGGCGAACGACGTCGACGCTTTCGATCATCGGCGAGTAAACCGGGAATACGCGCTCGACGCCTTCGCCGTAGGAGATCTTGCGGACCGTGAAGTTTTCCTGCAGGCCGCCGCCGGAGCGGGCGATGCAGACGCCTTCATAGGCCTGAACGCGGGTACGGGTGCCTTCCGTGACCTTCACGTTGACGCGGACGGTGTCGCCCGGGGAAAATTCGGGAAGCGTGCGCTTGGCTTCGATCTTGGCGGCCTGTTCGGCCTCAAGCTGCTGAATGATGTTCATCGTCTTAACCTTTGGTTCTTCTGAAACAGCCAGAGCGCTCGACACTGATCCTTTGGAACTGGCCTCAGGACTTTGCCCTTCAGGGCGGGAGCGGGTTCGCCATTCTTTGTTTGCTGGCAGACGGGGCTAACCCCATTTCCGCGTGCGCCAATACACGAAAGGCCGGGGCTTGTCATCCCTCGCACTACGTTTTTGTGAAGGGGAAGCCTGAATCAGCCGCCTTTCTCGGTTTTCGCCCCTTCGAAGAGGTCCGGCCGCCGCTCCCGCGTCAGCCGCACCGCCTCTTCGTGCCGCCATTTCTCGATGGCGCCGTGATTGCCCGAGGTCAGAATCGACGGGATTTCCCGGCCTTCCCACGCCTGCGGCCGGGTATAATGGGGATGTTCCAGCAGGCCGCCTTCAAAGCTCTCGTGCAGGCCGGAAAGATCGTTGCCCATGACTCCGGGCAGGATGCGGATGATGGCGTCGAGCAGGATCAGCGCCGCCGGCTCGCCGCCAGACAGCACGTAGTCGCCGATTGAGACCTCTTCCAGTCCGCGCGCCTCGATCACCCGCTGATCGACGCCCTCGAAGCGGCCGCAGACGATGATGACGCCGTCGCCGGCCGCAAGCTCGCGCACGCGTGCCTGTGTCAGCGGCCGGCCGCGCGGGCTCATCAGCAGGCGAGGGCGGGTATCGTTTTGCGAGGTGCTGTCGATCGCTCGGGCGAGAACGTCTGATTTCAGCACCATGCCGGCGCCGCCGCCGGCCGGGGTGTCGTCGACGGTGCGGTGCTTATCGGTGGCGAAATCGCGGATCTGTACCGCGTCAAGCGCCCATTGCCCGCGCTCCATCGCCTTGCCGGCGAGCGAGAAGCCCAGATGTCCCGGAAACATTTCCGGATAAAGTGTCAGCACGCTCGCCCGGAAGGCCATCACTTGTTCTTTTTCGGCTTGTCCGCGGTGAATTTCGAAAGCTCTTCGGCATCGTCGACCAGCCCTGCCGCCAGCGGATCGATCAGCAGCGTGCCGGCTTCGAGGTCGATCTCCAGCACCGAGGCTTCGGAGAAGGGGATCAGCACCGGGCGCTTGCCCGGACCCTTGAGCTCCAAGAGATCGCCGGCGCCGAAATCGAAGACACCGGTGACCGTGCCATAACTCACGCCTTGGTCATCCCGCGCTTCGAGACCCTCGAGATCGGCGTAGTAGAACTCGTCGTCCTCCAACTCCTCGTCGGGCAGGTTGTCACGCTCGATATAGAGTTCCAGGCCGTTGAGCGCCTCGGCGGCATTGCGGTCGTTGACGCCGCGGAAACGGACGACGACGACATTCTTCGTCTCGCGGATTTCGAGCACTTCGAAGCTGCGGCCGTCCATGCTGTGCAGGTGGCCGTAGTCGCCAAGGGCGCTCGGATCGGCCGTGTAGGCCTTGGCGCGCACCTCTCCACGGAGGCCTTGCGCGCCGCCGATCGTCGCCATCAGAACGGGGTTTTCAAGCTTTGTCATGGGTTCCTTCATGTGAAGCCGAAAGACAGGTTTCTCATAAACGAAGTGCGCAGGATTGGAAACGAAAACGGGCGGCATGTCGCCATGCCGCCCGTTCGATAAGGGACTATCCCGATTATTCCGCGGCGTCGGCAGCAGCAGCGGCGGCGTCAGCAACCTTCTGAGCCTTTTCCGCAGCGCGTTCCTGGGCGCGCTTGCCGGGCTTTGCCTTCTCCGGGTTGTTCTTGACTTCGCGCTTGGCAACGCCGGCCTCATCAAGGAAGCGCAGAACGCGGTCGGTCGGCTGGGCGCCGTTTTCGATCCAGTGCTTGATGCGCTCGGCGTTCAGCTGAACGCGCTTCTCGTCGTCCTTGGCGAGCATCGGGTTCCAGGAACCGAGGTTCTCGAGGAAGCGGCCGTCACGCGGGCTGCGCGCATCGGCGAGAACGACGTGGTAATACGGACGCTTCTTGGAGCCACCGCGGGCGAGACGAATTTTCAGTGCCATGTTCTTTACTCCTTAGGCTTTTCTTGACCGCTTCGTAAGCGGTGTGGTTATCGGGCTGCGGCGCTCTGTTCAGCGTGATCCGCAGCGATCTGCTCATGATGCCGGATGACTTCCTTGATGACGAAGTTCAGGAACTTCTCGGCGAAATCCGGGTCCAGATTGGCGGCTTTCGCCAGCTGGCGAAGGCGTTCGATCTGGTATTCCTCGCGCGCCGGGTCGGCCGGCGGCAAATTGTATTTGGCCTTCAGCACGCCGACCTCTTTGGTGCAGCGGAAGCGTTCGGCCAGCATGTGCACGAGAGCGGCGTCGATATTGTCGATCGACTGACGATAGCTCGCGAGCTGGGCTTTGACGTTTGGATCAATCATGGGGCAAGCGATCCTCTCACTTCTTCTTCGGCAATCCGGGCAATCCCGGGAAACCACCACCGAGGCCCGGCAGCTTGGCGCCACCGAGGCCCGGCAAACCACCCGACAGACCGTCGAGACCGGGCATACCCCCACCCGGTTTTCCAAGCCCCGCCGCTTCGGCCTGCTTCTGCAGGGCCTCGAGCTGGCGGGGATCGATATTCGAGAGATCGGGCATGCCTCCCATACCGCCGCCAAGTCCCATCTTGCCGGCAAGGCCGCCCATCATCTGCTTCATCATGCCGCCTTTGCCCTTGCCGCCCATCATCTTCATCATGTCGGCCATTTGGCGGTGCATCTTCAGAAGCTTGTTGATGGCGGCGGCATCGGTGCCGGAGCCGGCGGCGATGCGCTTCTTGCGCGAATGCTTGAGCAGGTCGGGATTGGCACGCTCGGCCCTCGTCATCGATTGGATGATGGCGATCTGGCGGCCGAAAAGCTTGTCGTCGAGGCCGGCTGCGGCCATCTTGTCCTTCATGCCGGCCATGCCGGGCATCATGCCCATGATGCCGCCCATGCCGCCCATCTTCTGCATCTGGCGCAGCTGATCGGCAAGGTCGTCGAGATCGAACTTGCCCTTGGCCATCTTGGCGGCCATGGCGGCCGCCTTCTCGGCGTCGATATTCTCCGCGGCACGTTCGACGAGCGAGACGATATCGCCCATGCCGAGAATGCGGTCGGCGATGCGGCGAGGATGGAACTCCTCGAGCTCGCTCATCTTCTCGCCGACACCGATCAGCTTGATCGGCTTGCCGGTGACGGCGCGCATCGAAAGGGCCGCACCGCCACGGCCGTCGCCGTCCATGCGGGTCAGAACCAGACCGGTGATGCCGACGCGTTCGTCGAAGTTACGGGCGAGATTGACGGCATCCTGACCGGTCAGTGAGTCGGCGACCAGCAGGATTTCATGCGGGTTCGAGCGCTTCTTGATATCGGCCATCTCGACCATCAAGGGCTCGTCGATATGAGTGCGGCCGGCGGTATCGAGGATGACGACGTCATGGCCGCCGAGCTTCGCAGCCTGCACGGCGCGGGCGGCGATGTCGGTTGGCGACTGGCCCGCGATGATCGGCAGCGTATCGATACTGGCCTGGGCGCCGAGCTGGCGTAGCTGCTCCTGGGCGGCCGGACGGCGCGTGTCGAGCGACGCCATCAGCACTTTCTTCTTGTCGCGCGTCGACAGGCGATGGGCGATCTTGGCCGACGTCGTCGTCTTGCCGGAGCCCTGCAGGCCGACCATCATGACGACCACGGGAGCGGCCGCATGCAGGTCGATGCCCACGCCTTCGCCGCCCAGCATCTCGATCAGTTCGTCATGGACGATCTTGACGACCATCTGGCCCGGCTTGATCGACTTCAGGATCTCGGCGCCGACGGCCTTCTCACGCACGCGGTCGGTGAAGGAACGCACGACGTCGAGCGCGACGTCGGCCTCCAGCAGCGCACGGCGAACCTCGCGCAGCGCTGCGGAAACATCGGCTTCCGAAAGCGCGCCACGGCCTGTCAGTCCATTCAGAATGGATCCAAGACGGTCCTGGAGGTTTTCAAACATCGGCTCTTCCTTGATACGTTTCGGGCGGGTTGGATGCCCGGAAACGTCGTGCTTTTCCGTGACGAAAACAAGACGCAAAGCCAAAAAGCACCCGAGGGCGCATCGCGCTGTCGGGTGTTGACCTCCGGGATCTCGAAGTCCCGGTCGGCGGCTCGGAGTCTTGCGGCTCGTCGCGGATTGGGCGCGATAAACAGGAAAGTGGCGGGAAAGTCAAGGCGGACGCATGGAATGACTACATGGCGGACGGTCCGGAAGCCTGTGTGACGCGCATCGCCAGTCAAAATTCCGGCTGGCGGCCTGAATTCGCTGGAGGAGCCAGTTGCAAAATATTCCACTTATGATTCTACTTTCTACTTAAGTGCATCCTGTGAAATGATTCGTAAATATCCTTGATGCCGGATGATCCGGCGGAGATATCGAATGATAAGTCATGATATTGAGAGCTGGGCACTGGCACGGGCCCACCATATTGTCCTGAACGAAGGCCTTAGTCTTGCCAAGGCGGCACAGGATCTTGATCGCAAACGGTCCCGCTCGCTGGTCTACGAGCTGAGAAAGGTCATCACCGCCGCCATCGTCGAGGCGCATGCGGCGTCTTTCGCTTCCGACGGCGCTGAGCGGTAAAGCCGGACCGGCTCGAAGCAAGCGTCTGCCCGGCACCCACTGGTAATTCCTTCGCGTTTCCGCCATATACAGCGGAAAGACGGACGGAATGATATCATGAGCGCAACGGTCGAATTCGCAAGGATGAATGGGCTTGGCAACAAGATCCTGGTCGTCGATATGCGCGGCCGGCCTGATAAGGTGACGCCCGCGGCGGCAATCGCGCTCAATGCCGATCCGCAGACCGAGTTCGATCAGATCATGGCGATCCACGATCCGAAGGCCGATGGTACCGATGCCTTCATCGATATCCTGAATTCCGACGGCTCGAAGGCGCAGGCTTGTGGCAACGGCACGCGCTGCGTCGTGCAGGCCCTTGCCGCCGAGACCGGCCGCAAGGCTTTTACCTTCCAGACGGTCGCCGGCATCCTCAACGCTGTCGAGCATGAAGACGGGACGATATCCGTCGATATGGGCCGACCGGTCTTCGACTGGGACAAGATCCCGCTGGTGGAAGAATTTCACGACACCAGCCGCATCGAACTGCAGATCGGCCCGATCGACAATCCGGTGCTGCATTCGCCCTCGGCAATGTCGATGGGCAATCCGCATGCGATCTTCTGGGTGGACCGGGATGTGATGTCTTACGATCTCGCCCGCTTCGGCCCGCTGCTCGAAAACCATCCGATGTTTCCCGAGCGCGCCAATATCACCCTGGCGCAGGTGACCTCGCCGACATCGATGACGACGCGCACCTGGGAGCGCGGCGCCGGACTGACGCTTGCCTGCGGCTCGGCTGCCTGTTCTGCCGCGGTCAGTGCTGCACGCACCGGCCGCACCGGCAGGATGGTGACGATCAATGTGGCGAGCGCCAAGCCGCCGGCGACACTTTCGATCGAATGGCGCGAGCGTGACGATCACGTTATCATGACCGGCCCGGCCGAATGGAAATGGTCGGGCAGGCTCGATCCGTCGACCGGTCTCTGGTCGCGCGATGGTACCCAAGAGGCGGGGGCGCGGTGAGCGGCGTCGAGGTCATTACCTGCGGCTGCCGCCTCAACACATATGAATCCGAAGTGATGAAGGCGCAGGCTGAAAAGGCCGGGCTCAACAATGCCATCCTGGTCAATACCTGTGCGGTGACCGGCGAGGCCGTGCGTCAGGCCCGCCAGGCAATCCGGCGGGCACGGCGCGATAATCCGCATGCCCGCATCATCGTCACCGGTTGTGCCGCGCAGACGGAAAAACAGACCTTCGCGGCGATGGCGGAGGTCGACGCGGTGCTCGGCAACGAGGAGAAGCTTTCGAGCGCCTCCTATCGCAGCCTGCCGGATTTCGGCGTTTCGGCCGAAGAGAAGCTCCGCGTCAACGACATTATGAGCGTCAAGGCGACGGCGCCGCAGATGGTCCGGCACATCGACGGCCATGTGCGCGCCTTCATCCAGGTACAGAACGGCTGTGATCATCGCTGCACTTTCTGCATCATCCCCTATGGCCGCGGCAATTCCCGCTCCGTCCCGATGGGAGCGGTCGTCGACCAGGCGCGCAAACTCGTCGACAGCGGCTATCGAGAAATCGTGCTGACGGGCGTCGACGCCACCAGCTATGGCGGCGATCTGCCGGGCGCGCCGACGCTCGGGCTTCTGGCGAAGACGCTCCTGAAGCAGCTCCCCGATATCCGCCGCCTCCGGCTTTCCTCGATCGACAGCATCGAGGCCGATGCCCATCTGATGGATCTGATCGCCGATGAGCCGCGCTTCATGCCGCATCTGCATCTGTCGCTGCAGCATGGCGACGACATGATCCTGAAACGCATGAAGCGCCGGCATTCGCGCGCCGATGCGCTGCATTTCATCGAGGATGCACGCCGGCTTCGCCCGGAGATGAGCTTCGGCGCCGATATGATCGCCGGTTTTCCCACCGAAACCGAAGAGATGTTCGACAATGCCGTCCGGCTCGCCGAACAGGCTGGCATCGCGCATCTGCACGTCTTTCCCTATAGCCCGCGTCCGGGCACGCCCGCTGCCCGCATGCCGCAGCTCGACCGGTCGCTGGTCAAGGATCGCGCGGCAAGGCTGCGCGCCACTGGCCATAGGCTGCATCAATCCCATCTCGACGGCATGATCGGCACCCGGCAATGGCTGCTTGTTGAAAACAACGGCCTGGCGCATACGGAAAACTTCACGCTGGCCGCAGCCCCCGGCCTTTGTCCCGGCGAACTTGTGCCGGCCACGATCACCGGCCACAATGGCAAGCATCTCGACATGCAATTGACTGCCGCAGCCGCGGCCTGACTTTCACGGAATCCCCATGGCGCTCAGTTTCATCAAAAAGGTCTTCACCTTCGGCAAGCCGGCTGAACAGCCTGTGCCTGTGGCCGTGGAAAAGGAGCTGGAGCCACGCTCGCGCGATGAAGATCTGCCGGTCGCCGACGATCCTGTTCTTCCCGAGGAAATGGAGACGGCCGGCGGCCCTGCGGCTGATATTGACGAGGACGACCTTGAGGAGGTTGTCGAAGCAGAGGATGTGGAATCACAGGTTCTGCCAGCTGCGGACCAGTTGAGCGAAATGGGCATCGTGCCACTTTCATTGCTGGAGGCCGAGGCTGTCGCGGAAGTGCAGGCCGAAATCCAGACGCCCGTTGAAACGGTTGCGGAAATATCCCCCTCTGTCCCTCCGGGACATCTCCCCCGGGGAGATCGTTCGGAGCTCGAGGCGCCGGCTTCGATCGAGGAGACCGCGGAAGCCGCAGACGCACTTCCGGGAGAGATTTCGCCTGAGCTTGATGTGGAGCACGAGATCGCCGTTCAGCTGATCTCCCCCCCTGTGGGGGAGATGCCCGGCAGGGCAGAGGGGGGTATCACACCCGCCGAGCCTGCCGAGACGACCGCGGAACGGCCGAAACCTGAATCTCCCATCCTCCCCAAAGGCTTCGCCACCGGCCCTGCGATCGTCGAAGCGCAGCCCATTGTCCCGCAGCCGAGGCTCAGCTGGTTCCAGCGCCTGCGCAATGGTCTCGCGCGCACTTCCTCGCAGCTGACCGGCCAGATCACCGCGCTCTTCACCAAGCGCAAGCTCGATGACGAGACGCTGCAGGAGCTCGAAGACCTGCTGATCCAGGCCGATCTTGGGGTTGAGACTGCGTTGCGCGTCACCGATACGCTCGCTTCCGAGCGCTACGGCAAGGATGTCACCGGCGAGGATGTCAGCCGGATCATGGCGTCCGAAATCGCCAAGGTTTTGAAGCCCGTCGCCAAGCCGCTGCAACTCGACCTCTCGCACAAACCGCATGTCATCCTCGTCGTCGGCGTCAACGGCACCGGCAAGACGACGACGATCGGCAAGCTGGCGGCCAAGCTTTCCGGCGCCGGGCTGAAGGTAATGCTGGCCGCCGGCGATACGTTCCGCGCCGCGGCGATCGAGCAGCTGAAAATCTGGGCCGAGCGGACCGATTCCGAATTCATCGGCACCAAGCTCGGCGCCGATGCCGCCGGCCTTGCCTATGATGCCTTCGAACAGGCGAAGGCCCGCAAATGCGACGTGCTGATCGTCGATACCGCCGGACGCCTGCAGAACAAGGCCGAGCTGATGGCTGAGCTCGAAAAGATCGTGCGCGTGCTCGGCAAGCTCGATCCCGATGCGCCGCATACCGTGCTGCAGACGCTCGACGCGACGACGGGACAGAATGCACTGAGCCAGGTCGAGATCTTCCGCAATGTCGCCGGTGTCAACGGCCTGATCATGACCAAGCTCGACGGCACGGCACGCGGCGGCATCCTCGTCGCCATTTCCGCCAAGCACAGACTGCCGGTCTATTTCATCGGTGTCGGCGAGGGGGTCGACGATCTCGAGCCGTTCGAGGCCGAGGATTTTGCGCACGCCATTGCCGGGCTTCCCCAATGATGCCACAGATAAGCCGCCGAAGCCTGCAAGGCGCGGCCGGCATGCAGGTTTCCAGTAGAACAGGTTTGAAGAAGGCATGAGCACCGAAAGCGATATCACCCCATCCGCGGCCGACCGGCATCATCCGCTGCTGAAGCTGGCGTTGGAACTCGGGCCGCTGTTAATCTTCTTCTTTGCCAATCTGCGCGGTCCGTGGCTAGTGGAGAAGTTTCCGGCTCTTTCCGAGCTCGGCGGTCCGCTGTTCGTCGCAACCGGGCTGTTCATGGCGGCGACGATCCTTTCGCTTGTCGTTTCGAAGATCGTGCTCGGTCATCTGCCGATCATGCCCTTCGTCTCCGGCATCGTCGTTCTGATCTTCGGCTCGCTGTCGATCTGGCTGCAGAACGAGACCTTCATCAAGATGAAGCCGACCATCGTCAATGCGCTCTTCGGGGTGACGCTGCTCGGCGGGCTCGCCTTCGGCCGGTCGCTGCTCGGCTATGTCTTCAACGCCGCCTTCCAGCTCGATGCCGAGGGCTGGCGCAAGCTCACCATCCGCTGGGGCATCTTCTTCCTCTTCCTCGCGGTGCTGAACGAAGTCGTCTGGCGCAATTTTTCGGACGATACCTGGGTCGCCTTCAAGGTCTGGGGCACGATGCCGATCACCATCATCTTCACGCTGGCGCAGATGCCGCTGGTGCTCAAGCATAGCGTCAACCTGGAAACGGACGGCGAGAAGTGAGTGCTGCGGACGTCGAATATCGTGTGAGACACCAGACCTACTGGTTTATCGCCTGCCTTGCGGTGCTGGTCGCCCAGATCGTCGCCGAATATCTGATGGGGCGCGTGCCGATCTGCGCCTGCGGTTATGTCAAACTGTGGGAGGGCGGGGTCAATACCAGCGGCAATTCGCAGCATCTGTCGGACTGGTACACGCCGTCGCATATCATCCACGGTTTCCTGTTCTACGGGCTCGGTCATCTCGTGCTGCGCCGCAAGCCGATGGCGGCACGGCTGCTTCTGGCGCTCATCATCGAATCCGGCTGGGAGCTGCTGGAGAACTCGCCTCTGATCATCGACCGCTACCGCACGGCGACGATCGCGCTCGACTATTACGGCGACAGCATCCTGAACTCGGCGATGGACACCGTCTTCATGTGTGTCGGCTTCTTCTTCGCATCGCGTGCGCCGGTGGCGCTGACCGTGGCGATCGCCCTCTTCTTCGAGATTTTCACCGGCTATGTGATCCGCGATAATCTGACGCTGAACGTGGTGATGCTGATCTGGCCGGTCGAGGCGATCAAGGTCTGGCAGGGCGGGCTTTAGACTTATGAAGCCGGCTTGCCCAGCGCCTTTTCCATCGCCGGAAACAGGCCTTCCTTCAGGCTGATATCGTCGAAGGGGCCGACGCGCTTGTAGAGGATGGTGCCGTCGGGACCGACCAGGTAACTTTCCGGAATGCCGTAGACACCCCAGTCGATTGCCGCTTTGCCGTTCGGATCGATGCCGATCGCCTGAAAGGGATTGCCGAGCTCGCCGAGGAAACGCAGGGCGTTGTCGTTCTGGTCCTTGTAGTTGATGGCGACGATGTTCAGCCGCCCGTCTTTTGCCAGTTCTTTCAAAACAGGATGTTCGTCCCGGCAGGGGACGCACCAGGAGGCGAAGACATTGACGAGAGTCAGCTTGCCCTTGATCGCCGCATCGGTCAGCGCCGGCAGGTTGGCGCCGTCGAGCGGCGGCAGGTTCAGCGCCGGCGCCTTGGTGCCGATCAAGGCGGAAGGAATTTCGGTGATGTTCTTGCCGTGAAAATCCTGGTCGTAGAGCATCTTTGCGGCGGTTGCCGCAATGCCCCCGAAGACGATCAGCGGCAGAAGCGCCAGCACGTAGCTGCCGCGCCCACGCAGCTTGGTGGTCGTGGTTTCCGGCGCCTCGCTCATTCGCCATCCCTCGTGCGTGCCGAGCGGCGGCGAATGCCGGCAGCTTCAAGGCTCGCGAGTTCTCGCCGGCGCGCCCGGCCGTCAGCCCAGGTCCAGAGCGTGACGGCGACCGTCACGAGGGCAGCGAAACCATAGGAGGCGTAGACGTAGAAGGCATGCGTCATCACCTATTCCTCGCGGCTGGCCATGCGGGCGGCGAGACGGCGTTGGGCGGCGATGCGGCGCCGCCAGATTTCGTTCCTCATCGCCATGATGTGCAGGGTGAAGAAGAGCAGGGTGAAGGCAATCGCCATCACGAAGAGCGGCCGCAGGAATTCCGGATCGATCGCCGGGCCGTCGAGGCGCATCACGCTTGCCGACTGATGCAGCGTGTTCCACCATTCCACCGAGAATTTGATGATCGGGATATTGACGAAGCCGACGAGGATGAGCACGGCGCTGACGCGCGCGGCCTTCGACGGATCGTCGATGGCGCGGTTGAGCGCAATCAGCCCGAGATACATCAGGAAGAGAATGAAGACGGAGGTTAGCCGTGCGTCCCAGACCCACCAGGTGCCCCACATCGGCTTGCCCCAGAGCGAGCCGGTGACGAGGGCGAGCAGGGTGAAGGCGGCGCCGAGCGGGGCTGCTGATTTGGCCGAGACGTCGGCCAGTGGATGGCGCCAGACCAGCGTGCCGATCGCCGAAATGCTCATGATTGTGTAGCACATCATCGAAAGCCAGGCCGCGGGCACATGGATATACATGATGCGCACGGTCTCGCCCTGCTGATAATCGCCTTCGGTGGCGAAGCTCAGATAGAGGCCGGCCGCGAAACAGAGGGCGGTGATCCCCGCCAGCCAGGGAATGGCGCGCGCCGCCAGCGCCAGAAACCGGGTCGGGTTGGCGAGATCGCTGAATTTGCTGATGGCAAGGCTCGTTTCGCTCATGACCGCTTCCTTACCTTGATCCGGCTTTTCCCGCAATCGAATGGCCCATCAATCCGCCGTGTTTCGCAGCGCCAGGGCGGCGGCAGCCGGGCCGATGACGGTAAAGAATAGCGTCAGCGCGATCAGGATGAGAAAAGGCGGGAGGAACGGGGCGGGATCCTCGACCGCGGCATAGGTGGCGCTGACGCCGAAGATTAGCACCGGGATGGTCAGCGGCAGCACCAGGATCGAAACCAGCAGGCCGCCGCGGGGTAGCGCCACGGCGACGGCGGCGCCGACGGCGCCGATGAAAGTAATAGCCGGTGATCCGACGAGCAGCGTCAGCGCGGTCGCGCCGATCGCCGTCTCGTCCATATTCATGAACAGGCCGAGCAGCGGTGAGGCGATGACCAGCGGCAGGCTGGTGGCCGTCCAGTGGGCAAAACATTTGACCAGCACAGTGAGGACGAGCGGCGTTTCCTGCATCAGCATCAGGTCGAGCGATCCGTCGTCGCGCTCGGCCTGGAACAGGCGGTCGAGGCCGAGAAGGGCGGCCAGCAGCGCGCCGATCCAGACGATGGCGGGACCGATGCGGGAGAGAAGCTTGAGATCGGGACCGACGCCGAAGGGGATGACGGCGACGATCGTGAGGAAGAACAGCACGCCGATCAACGCGCCGCCGCCGGCGCGGATCGAGAGTTTCAGGTCGCGGAGGAAGAGGGCGGTCATGCGGGGCGGCTCTCTGCATGGGCGGTGGACGGGGCGATACCCCCCTCTGCCCTGCCGGGCATCTCCCCCACAAGGGGGGAGATCGGCTGGGGGGACCCTCTTGCCCAAATCAAACACCGCAGGTGATCTAGGCCGCTCGGCGCACGTCCAAGATTTCGGGAGGCGGGCGCGTCTTGCCGATCTCCCCCCTTGTGGGGGAGATGCCCGGCAGGGCAGAGGGGGGTAGCCACACCACAAACCATCACCCCCACACTCCCTGATCCACGCCGACAAAACCCGTCATCTTCAATTCCTGCACATTCTTCAGCCCCAGTGGTTGATGCGTCGCCGCCAGTACGATTCCGCCCTTGGCCAGGTGCGCCTCGATCAGTCCTGCAAACAGCCGGTCGGCGCTCGCGTCCAGTGCCGCTGTGGGTTCGTCGAGGATCCAGACGGGGCGGTGGGCGACGAGCAGTTTGGCGAAGGCGAAACGGCGCTGCTGGCCGGCGGAGAGATAACCGAAGGGAAGATGGGTGATGCCCGAGAGGCCGATGGCTTCGGCGGCGTCCTCGATGGAGAGGCCGGGGGTGTCCGGACTGCCGAGAAAGCCCCGCCAGAAATCCAGATTTTCTGCAACCGTAAGTTCATTCTTCATTGCATTTTTGTGGCCGAGGTAGTGACTGGCCTCACCGGGATGGCGGCCTTCCCGGCTCTCTCCGTCATGGAAGATGACCGTGCCTTTTTCCGGCCTCAGGAGACCGGCGACAACGCGCAGTAAAGTGGACTTTCCCGATCCATTTCTCCCCGTCAGCACAAGCGCCTCGCCGGCTGCCAAGTGAAAGGAAATATTAGCGAAAATTAAATCCTCACCGCGCCTTGCAGCCAGATTTTCGGCGGTGAGATGCATGCGTCGGCTCTTTCTTGGTTTCGGCTCGCGGGAGGGTCAAAAAATCTCCGGTTTTGACCGTGCTCGGGTATGGCAAGTTTTTAGGAAATTATCTATAAGACCCGCAACCACGCCAGCGGTCGGCGTGAATTTCATCCTTGCGCCGAACTTGGAGCATTCGTTCCACGTGCGGACAGCGGAAATGGCCGTACCCGCATCCTGATGTGCATTAAGTGCATAGGCGTTCGCACGACTGTGTTGGCTATCAGAAACGGGGTCTCTCGTGTCTAAATCTCTTGACAGTTTCAATTGTCGTTCCACGCTTTCCGTTGGTGGAAAGGACTATGTCTATTACAGCCTGCCCAAGGCTGAAGCAAACGGTCTGCCCGGCGTCTCGAGGCTTCCCTATTCGATGAAGGTGCTGCTGGAAAACCTGCTGCGCTTCGAAGACGGCCAGTCGGTCACCAAGGAGCACATCCTGGCCGTTGCCGAATGGCTGAAGAATAAGGGTGCGGTCGAAAACGAGATCGCCTATCGCCCGGCGCGCGTGCTGATGCAGGACTTCACCGGCGTTCCCGCCGTCGTCGATCTTGCCGCGATGCGCGACGCGATGGTGTCGCTCGGCGGCGACCCCGAGAAGATCAACCCGCTCGTTCCCGTCGACCTCGTCATCGACCACTCGGTCATCGTCGACGAATTCGGCACGCCGCAGGCATTCGCGAGGAACGTCGAGCTGGAATACCAGCGCAACGGTGAACGCTACCGCTTCCTGAAATGGGGCCAGCAGGCCTTCAAGAATTTCCGCGTCGTGCCTCCCGGCACCGGTATCTGTCACCAGGTCAACCTCGAATATCTCGGCCAGACCGTCTGGACAAAGGAAGAGGACGGCGAGACGATCGCCTATCCGGATACATGCGTCGGCACCGACAGCCACACAACGATGATCAACGGTCTCGGCGTTCTCGGCTGGGGCGTGGGCGGTATCGAAGCGGAAGCGGCGATGCTCGGCCAGCCGGTCTCGATGCTGCTGCCTGAAGTCATCGGCTTCAAGCTGACCGGCAAGCTCAAGGAAGGCGTCACCGCGACCGACCTCGTCCTCACCGTCGTGCAGATGCTGCGCAAGAAGGGCGTCGTTTCGAAATTCGTCGAATTCTTCGGGCCCGGCATGGACAACATGCCGCTCGCAGACCGCGCGACGATCGGCAATATGGGCCCGGAATACGGCGCCACCTGCGGCTTCTTCCCGGTCGATGGCGAAACCATCAACTACCTCACCATGTCCGGCCGCACACATGACCGGATTGCTCTCGTGGAAGCCTATTCGAAGGCCCAGGGCATGTGGCGCGACGGCGACGGCTCCGATCTCGTCTTCACCGATACGCTGGAACTCGACCTCGGCGACGTCGTGCCGTCGATGGCCGGTCCGAAGCGTCCGGAAGGCCGTATCGCGCTGGAGAATATCGCTTCCGGTTTCGCCGGTTCGATGGATGCCGATTACAAGAAGCCGGGCCAGATCAACAACCGCTATGCGGTCGAAGGCACGGATTTCGATCTCGGCCATGGCGACGTGGCGATCGCCGCCATCACCTCCTGCACCAACACCTCCAATCCGTCGGTGCTGATCGCTGCCGGCCTTCTCGCCCGAAACGCCGTTGCCAAGGGCCTGAAGACCAAGCCGTGGGTCAAGACCTCGCTGGCACCGGGATCCCAGGTCGTCGGCGAATATCTTGCCAAATCGGGCCTGCAGGCCGATCTCGACAAGCTTGGCTTCAACCTCGTCGGCTTCGGCTGCACCACCTGCATCGGCAATTCCGGCCCGCTGCCGGCGCCGATCTCGAAGACGATCAACGACAAGGGCCTGATCGTATCGGGCGTACTCTCGGGCAACCGTAACTTCGAAGGCCGTATTTCTCCGGATGTTCAGGCGAACTATCTGGCTTCGCCGCCGCTCGTCGTCGCCTACGCGCTTGCCGGCACGGTGCAGACGGATCTGACCAAGGAGCCGATCGGTGAAGACCAGAACGGCAACCCGGTCTATCTCAAGGATATCTGGCCGACCTCGCACGAGGTGCAGGAGTTCATCCAGAAATACGTCACTCGCGAACTTTACGAGAGCAAGTATGCCGACGTCTTCAAGGGCGACGTCAACTGGCAGGCCGTGCAGGTTCCCCCGGGACAGACCTATGCCTGGGACGACGATTCGACCTATGTTCAGAACCCGCCCTACTTCGTCGGCATGGGCAAGAAGGGCACCGGCGTTTCCGACATCAAGGGCGCCCGCGTCCTTGGCCTGTTCGGCGACAAGATCACCACCGACCACATTTCCCCGGCCGGTTCGATCAAGGCGGCTTCGCCGGCTGGCGCCTATCTGATCGACCACGCCGTCGCCGTGGCCGACTTCAACCAGTACGGCACGCGTCGCGGCAACCATGAAGTGATGATGCGCGGCACCTTTGCCAATATCCGCATCCGCAACCACATGCTTGGCCCGAACGGCAAGGAAGGTGGCTACACCATCCACTACCCGTCGAAGGAAGAGACCTCGATCTACGACGCCGCCATGCAGTACAAGGCCGAAGGCGTGCCGCTCGTCATCTTCGCCGGTGTCGAATATGGCAATGGCTCCTCCCGCGACTGGGCTGCCAAGGGCACCAACCTGCTCGGCGTCAAGGCCGTGGTCGCCCAGTCCTTCGAGCGTATCCATCGCTCGAACCTGGTCGGCATGGGTGTCATCCCCTTCGTCTTCGAAGAGGGCACGACCTGGCAGAGCCTCGGCTTGAAGGGCGACGAGCTCGTCACCATCGAAGGCCTCGACAAGATCAAGCCGCGTGAGAAGAAGATCGCCAGGATCACCTATAGCGACGGCACCGTGAAGGACGTTCCGCTGCTGTCGCGCGTCGATACGCTCGACGAGGTGGTCTACCTCAACAATGGCGGCATCCTGCAGACGGTTCTGCGCGACCTCGCTGCCTGATTGTTAATAGCCTCGCATGATAATGGCCGCCGGAGAGCAATTTCCGGCGGCTTTTCTTTACGGGCGACGGTTTCGAGGGGCTCACGATGATTTGTTTTCCGCGCCTTCCGATGGCGCTGCGTCTCACCCGTTCGTGACTTTTCGTTTGGACCCGGAAGGATTATTCGTACGTTCATATGTCAGAGCTTCCGTTCCAACCCGCCGGCGGCGCTGAAAAAGAGGTGCAGGTGAATGTCCCCCCGTTTCTTGATTCCGCTGATCGCCGGTGTTGTTCTCGCAGGCTCGTTGCAGGCCGAAGACGGCACGCCGAAAGGCGTCGTCGAACTCTTCACCGCGCAGGGCTGCTCTTCCTGTCCTCCTGCTGACGCCGCTTTCCGCAAGCTGGTGAGCCAAGGCGATGTGATCGCGCTTGCCTACCATGTCGATTACTGGAACTACCTCGGCTGGGCCGATACGCTGAGCTCCAAGGAAAATACCGAGCGGCAATACGGCTATGCCAGAACGATGGGCCGCAGCAACGTCTATACGCCGCAGGCGATCGTCAACGGCCGCGGCCATCTGGCCGGCGCCGATCTCAGCGGCATCAACGGCAAGATCGATACTTATAGCGGCGAAGGCAACGGGCTGACCGTTCCGATCAGCGCGGCGATGCGCGGTGACGAGCTGGAGATCAAGATCGGCGCGGGACAGGGCAAAGCCAATGTGGTGATGGTCTATTTCGACAAGGAAAAGACGATCGAGGTCGAAAAAGGCGAGAACAGCGGAAAGAAGCTATCCTATCTGCACAGCGTCACTAATGTCGAAACGGTCGGCATGTGGGACGGCAAAGCGACCAGCCTGACACTTCCGGCCAGCGTGTTGCAGCGGCCGCAACTCGAGGGCTGCGCGATCCTGCTGCAATCGGCGACCGACAATGGTGATCCGGCTGCGATCCTTGGCGCGACCGTTGTGATGGCTGGAAAAAATATCTGAGATTTCATCCGCTTGCGGATGAAGTACCGGGCGGCCCGGCTGAGCGTATTCGGGGCTGGGGTTAAGGTCGATACGCTCCGCCGGGCCCTTTGGCGCGCTGGCGCCAAACCGGGATTCATAATTCCCCTGCAAATGAGGCGCTGTTTTGACTGAAATGCGGCGTTGCCGAGAAAGCGTCAGCGCTCCTCTGGGCATTGTACGATGCGCAGATTCAAAGTGCCGCAGCATCCTTTGCGCGCCTCGGCAGACGCGCGGCGCTGTCAGGCGCGGCCGAATGTAACGGCCGGCACTCTTGCAATTTGCGGCGGCTCGGGCACACTGTCACCCTCCTGTCACACGCAGAGGCCTTGGAGACTGAATGACAGATCAGCCGGATTTACGACACGGCGAAAGCCGTTCCGTCGACAAGAATTCTTCAGTCGTCGTCGATCTCAGGGAATACAAGCAGAGCAAGGACCCGCTTCCGGTGACCTTTCATCGGCGCGAACTGGATGCGATCCTCTGGATCTACGGCCGTATGGTCGGTGACGGCGAATGGCGCGACTATGCCATCGATCACCTGAAAGACAGGGCGGTCTTCTCTGTGTTCAAACGCTCCGGTGAAATGCCACTCTTCCGCATCGAGAAAAATCCCAAGCTCGCCGCCAAACAGGGCGCCTATTCTGTGATCAACGTCCACGGCACCATCCTGAAGCGCGGTCACGAGTTGAACCAGGTGCTGAAGGTGTTCGACAAGGCGCTGAAGCTCGTCGACAAGTAGGCCCTATCGGCCGTTAGAGCGCCGCGCGTCTAGCAAGACGCGCTGAGGACGCTCTAATACTTTGAATTTGCGCGTAGTCCTTTCCGAAAATCGATTCCGATTTGTCGGTTATGCGCTAAACAGCGTGCCGGGATAGGCGGAGGGATCCGGATCGGTCGTCATGCCGTCGCCGAGGGTGCGCTGCATGAGCATCGTATCCAGCCAGCGGCCGTGTTTGTAGCCGGCGCCCCTCATCAAACCGACCTCCACAAAGCCCGCCTTGAGATGAAGCGCGATCGAGGCGGGGCTGGCGCCGCCGATGACGGCGATCATCTGGCGAAAACCGAGACCGGTGCAGCGGTCGATCAACTCGGTCATCAGCGCTTTGCCGATGCCGCGGCCGCGGGCCTCGGGCGCCAGATAGATCGAATCCTCGACCATCCATCGATAGGCCGGGCGGACGCGAAAGGCCGAGGCATAGGCATAGCCGAGCAGGCCTCCATCCGCACCGGCTGCAGTGATATAGGGATAGCGCTGGCTGACGATTGCCGAAAAACGCTGCGCCATCTCGGCCTCGGAGGGCGGCGTGATCTCGTAGCTCGAGGTGCCGTTCAGGACGGATTCCCGGTAGATACCGGTAATGGCGGGAATATCGGCTTCAGAGCCATCGCGCAGGAGAAAGGACATTTCGGCGGCGGGTCCATCAGGAGGCAAGCCCCTCTAAAACCATCTGAAGAAAATCAGCGCAATAAAAAAGGCGGCCGAAGCCGCCTTTTCGATCTCAGTCCGTCCTGTTATTTGCGGTTGCCCATGAACTGCAGCAGGAACATGAAGAGGTTGATGAAGTCGAGATAGAGCGTCAGCGCACCCATGATCGCCTTGCGGCCGGCCACGGCGACGTCATCGGCTTCCAGGTACAGTTCCTTGATCCGCTGCGTGTCGTAGGCGGTGAGGCCGGCGAAGATCAGAACGCCGATCACCGAGATCGCAAACTGCATGGCCGACGAAGCCAGGAAGATGTTGACGATCGAAGCGATGATCAGGCCGAAAAGACCCATGATCAGGAACGAGCCCATCGCCGACAGGTCACGCTTCGTCGTGTAGCCGTAAAGCGACAGCGCGCCGAAGGAGGCGGCGGTGACGAAGAAGGTCTGAACGACGCTCTGGCCGGTGTAGACCAGGAAGATCGACGAGAGCGACAGGCCGACCAGTGCGGCATAGACCCAGAAGGTCGTCTGTGCGGCGGCCACGCTCATGCTATTGATGCGGAAGCTCAGGAAGAAGACGGCCGCAAGGGGCGCAAGGATGACGACCCAGCGCAAGGGCGACTGGAACAGGAGTACGCCGAACTGGGTGAGTTGGCCGTCCTGAACAGCGAAGTTGAATCCGAGATATGCGGCCACACCGGTGATCGCCAGACCCAGCGCCATCAGGTTGTAAACCTTGAGCATATAAGCGCGCAGGCCTTGATCAATCATCTCGCCGGTCTGAGCGCGGCTTTGATAGTTACGAAGGTCAGCCATAGTTTCCTCTTACAAGCTCCGATGGAGATACGGTGTCGGGGTTTTCGACCCGGGCGCCGCTGCGGAGCTCCAGCATGCCTGCAAACAATATGAGGCTTTCGCCTCTTGCAAACAAGAGGGTTGCGAAGGCCCGGCCGGTTAAATCGCCGTAAGGTGAAGGGTTTGAGCGCCGTTCTCCGGTCAAAGCTCGCGCAGGACGGGCGCGGCCTTCTGCCCGAGGATGCGCCAGGTGCCGATCAGGCCGATGCCGACGGTCAGCACGAGGGCGGTCAACAGCGTCAGCCCCGCCACATCGGGCAAGAAGGTCGAGGGCAGGCGCATGATGCGGGCGACGATGAACCAGGCGGCGACACCGCCGGCGATCAGCGCGAAGATGGCGGTCGCCAGCCCCAGGATCAGATATTCGTAGCTGAAGGCGCGAATCAGCATGGCGCGGGTGGCGCCGAGCGTCTTCAGCACCACGGCATCATGGGTGCGCGCCCGGTTTCCGGCAGCAAGCGCCCCGGCGAGGACGAGGATCGAGGCGATGAGGGCGACGGAAGCGGCGGCGCGGATTGCGGTCGCCAGCTGCGCAACCAGCTGGTTGACGATGTCGATCGCGTCCTTGACGCGGACACTGGTGATCGTCGGATAGGTGTTGGTGACGGATTTCAGGATCGCCGCATCTTCGGCCGGTGTCGAGAAGGGATCCGTCAGCGTCGCCAGCCATGCATGCGGGGCGCCGCTGAAGGTGTTCGGCGAAAAGACCATGACGAAATTGATCGATAGCGATTCCCATTGGACGCGGCGGAGATTGGCGATCTTTGCGGTGATGTTGCGGCCGAGCACGTTGACGGTGACCTTGTCGCCGATCTTCAGGCCGAGTTCGTGCGCCTCTTCCGAGGAAAAGGAGACGAGCGGCTCGCCGCTGTAATCCTTGTCCCACCAGCTGCCTTCGGTAAGGGCGGCATTTTCCGGCAGGGTATCGGCATAGGTGATGCCGCGGTCGCCGTTCAGCACCCAGCGGCCGGCGGCCGGCACGTTCATTTTGCTGACGTCCTCACCGTTAAAAGCGACGATCCGGCCGCGCAGCATCGGCACTTCCATGAGCTTGCCCTTCGGCGCCTGCGCCTGGACGAGAGCACGGAAAGCATCGACCTCGGCGCTCTGGATATCGACGAAGAAGAAGTTCGGCGCGCCCTCGTTCATGCGGCCGGTGAGCTGCCGGCGCAGGTTTCCGTCGATCAGGGTCAAAGTTACCAACAATGCCAGGCCGAGGCCGAGCGAGAGCACGACCGAGGGCGTCAGCGCGCCGGGGCGGTGGATGTTGCCGATCGCAAGCCGCAATGCCGGCGAGTTGACGCGCGGGCTGCGGCGCGCAAGCCAGGCGATCAACGCCGCGACGAGGCGCAGCACGACGAAGGCGAAGACGATCGCACCGACGAAGACGACGGCGATGAACCGGTCATAGGCGGTGACGACGGCAAGGCCGGCAAGGGCCGCCATGAACAGCGCGGCCAGCAGGATGTAGGGCCAGGAGGGAAGGCGGCGGGCCTCGAAGCCCTGTTCGCGGAAGAGTGCGGTGGCGGGCACTTCGCGGGCATGGCCGAGCGGCAGGATGGCGAAGGCGAGTGTCGTCAGGATGCCGAACAGCGTCGCCAGCAGCAAGGCGCCGGGATAAAGCGTCGGCGTCGTCGAGACCGGCAGGAATTGCGCTAGGAACTGGGCGGCGAAGATCGGCGACAGGGCGCCGATAACGAGGCCGATCAGGATCCCGCCAAGGGCGATGATGGCGATCTGGAAGAGATAGATCAGAACGACGACCTGCGCCGGTGCGCCGAGACATTTGAAGGTGGCGATTGTGGTGCGCTTGCCGTCGAGGAAGGCGCGAACGGCATTGGCGACGCCGACGCCGCCGACGATCAGTGCGGTTAGGCCGACCAGCGTCAGAAACTGCGAGAATCGGGTGATGTTTTCGGTGAGCGAGGGCGCAGCGCGGTCGCTGGTGCGAACGGCCCAGCCGGCGGAGGGAAATTCCTTGGTCGCGCGCGCTTGGATGCCCGACATCGCACCCTTGTCTTCCAGCCGGATCTTGTAGGCATGCTCGACCAGGCTTCCCGTCTGGATCAATCCGGAGGCTTCCAGTGCCCGGCGGCTGACAAGCAGACGCGGCGCAAAGCCGAAACCTTCCGACAGCGCGTCCGGCTCGGTTTTGACGGTGCCGGTGATGCTGAGCTTAACATTGCCGAGCAGCAATTCATCGCCGACCGCAAGCCCGAGCCGATCGAGAAGCAGCGGGGCTGCGACGGCGCCATAGGTGCCGCCCTGGCCTGAAAGCAGGGCTGCGAGCGGGTAATCCGGCTTGGCCACGAAGCTGCCGTAGAGCGGGTAGGCATCGTCGACGGCCTTGACCTCGACCAGCGCCTGATCGGAACCGTCAGGCTTGCGCGCCATCGAACGCAGGCCCGTCGACACCGAAACGCTGCCCAGGCCTTCGAGGAAACTCATTTCCTCAGGCGTCGCTTCGCGGTTGTTAAGTTCGAAGCGGACGTCGCCGGCCAGCAGTTCCTGCCCCTGCGTGGCGATCGTATCGGTGATCGACTGCGAAACGGAATTGACGGCGGCAATCGCACCGGTGCCGAGGGCGATGCAGGCGAGAAAAATGTAGAAGCCGCGGATGCCACCGCGCAGCTCGCGCAGCGCCAGGCGAAAAGCGAGCGAGACGCGCGGCGTGATCACCCTCATGCGATCGCCGCCTCGCTGTGACGGGCGGCGCTGTCGCCTTCGATCCTGCCGGAACGGACACGGATCTGGCGCGAGCAGCGATTGGCCAGCGAGACGTCATGGGTGACGAGAAGCAGGGTCATGCCGCGTTCGGCCTGCTTGGAAAACAAGAGGTCGGCGATCTGGCGGCCGGTCTCGGTATCGAGATTGCCTGTGGGTTCGTCGGCGATCAACAGGGCGGGCGAGGGAGCGAGCGCCCTTGCGATCGCCACGCGCTGCTGTTCGCCCCCGGAAAGCTGGCCGGGATAGTGGTTCAGCCGTTCGCCGAGGCCGACCGATTTCAGCTCGCGATGGGCAATCTCGAAGGCGTTGGGAACATTGGCGAGTTCGAGCGGCACGGCGACGTTTTCCAGCGCCGTCATGTTGGCGATCAGGTGGAAGGACTGGAAGACGATGCCGATGTTGCGGCCGCGGAAATCGGCCACCTGATCCTCGCTCAGCGCGTGGATCGGCGTGTCGTTGATATTGATTTCGCCGCTGTCGAGCTTCTCCAGCCCGGCAAGCACCATCAGCAGGGTCGACTTGCCGGACCCGGACGGGCCGACAATGCCGACGGATTCGCCGGCATCGATATCGAGATCGATCCCCTTCAGCACGTGCACGGAAGCGGCCGCACTGCCAAGGGTCAGATCGGCGCCCTTCAACTCGATGATGGTTTTTGCCAACAGAAATCGCCCTATATAAATCCATAATCGAATGGCCGCATCACGGCACTTCGCCAATCTAGGGAAGCCAGAATGAGATTTAAAGTTGCCGCGCTTCAATTCACCGTCATTGCCGTCTCACTGATCTTTACCGCCGCAGCGAATGCCCGGACGATCAATCTCGTCGGTTTCGGGGACAGTTTGATGGCGGGCTATCAATTGCCTCCCGGCGACGGCTTTCCGGAAAAGCTGCAGTCGGCCCTCAAGGCGAAGGGGCTCGACGTCGCCGTCGCCAATGCCGGGGTGTCCGGCGACACGACGACAGGGGGGCTTGCGCGGATCGACTGGTCGGTGCCCGACGGTACCGACGGCGTCATTCTGGAGCTCGGCGCCAACGACGCGCTGCGCGGCATCCCGCCGGAGGTGAGCGAGAAGAACCTCGATCAGATGATTGCCCGGCTGAAGCAGCGTGGCATCGATGTGCTGCTCGTCGGCATGATGGCGCCGCCCAATATGGGGGCGGATTATGCCGCACGCTTCAATCCGATTTACCGGAAACTTTCTGAGAAACACGGAGTTCGGCTTTATGCCTTCTTCCTGGACGGCGTGGCGCTCGATGCGGCGCTGAAACTCGAGGACGGCATGCATCCCAATGCGAAAGGCGTCGACATTATGGTCGGGAAGATGGAAGCCGATGTCACAAATTTCGTCGGAACGATTTCTACTGTGAAGAAATAGGGACTTGCGCGCTCATTGATTGCGTGATTCCGTGTAAGCACCTGCAAAAGATTCGGGGAGTGCTCGTTATGCCGAGACTGTTTACCGCCCTCGAAATTCCGCGCAATGCGGCGATGAGCCTTTCATTGCTGCGCGGTGGCCTCCCCGGAGCACGATGGATCGATGTGGAAAATTACCACATCACCCTGCGCTTCATTGGCGATGTCGACGGCCGCACGGCCGATGAAATCGTAGAACGTCTCGACCGCATCGACCGGCCGGAATTCCAGTTCCGGCTCGAAGGCATCGGTTCCTTCGGCTCGAAGAAACCGCATTCGGTCTGGGCCGGCGTTTCGCAATCGCCTGAAATGTACGCCCTGCAGGGCGAGATCGAGCGCATCTGCCAGCGTATCGGCCTGCCGCCGGATCCGCGCAAATTCATGCCACATGTGACGCTGGCGCGGCTCAAATCGTCGCGGCTCGACGATGTCGTGCAATATCTGGCCGGGCGCGGCAACTTCCACACATCGACCTTCACGGCGCCGCGCTTCGTGCTGCTGTCGTCGCGCGAATCGGTCGGCGGCGGGCCTTACCTCACCGAGGAAGTGTTCCCGCTGCATGAGGCACGCTCGACGCCCAGCGTTTCGAGCAAGCTGCTGCAGCCGGTCAAGAGCCTGGTATAGACCAGCTCGAAACCGTCCGGGCCGCCATAATAGGGATCGGGGATATCCTCTCCGGTTCTGAGTGCGGCATCGCCGAAAAGACGGATGTTCGCCTCGGGCGGCGCGATTTCGGCGAGCGCCGCCACATTGTCGCGGTCCATGGCGAGGACGAGGTCGAAACCCCTGAAATCTCCCGGTCGGATGCGGCGGGCACGCTGTGCCGATATATCGATGCCGTGGCGTTGCGCGGTGGCGATCGAACGCCGGTCGGGCGGCTCGCCCTCGTGCCAGCCGCCGGTGCCGGCCGAATCGACCGTAAACTGGCCAGTCAAACCCGCCTCGGCGACGAGGTGACGAAGAATTCCCTCCGCGAGCGGAGAACGGCATATATTGCCCATGCAGACGAAGAGGATGCTGATGCGTTTCATCGGTAGACCTGTCGACAGATGAAAGGACGATCGCATGAAAATGGAAAAACTGGAACGGACGGCGGTCGAGGCGCAACTGGCCGGGCTTGCGGGCTGGACACTGAATGAGGCGGCCTCCGCGATATCGAAGACATTCAAGTTTTCGAATTTCATCGAGGCGTTCGGCTTCATGACGGAGGCAGCGATCACGGCCGAGAAGCTCAACCACCATCCCGAATGGTTCAACGTCTATTCCCGGGTGGATGTGACGCTGAACACGCATGATGCCGGCGGGCTGACGGAGCTGGATTTCAAGCTCGCCAAGGCCATGGAGAAGGCTGCGGCGCGACGTATGGTTTGAAAGCGGGGCCATTTGAAAGGCGGGCCGCCATCACCATATGTTCGCTTGGACAAAAGGGATGCAGGGATGGATGAGGTCAAATTCGGGGAAATCCTGTTGCCGGGCGACGAGGACACCCAGAGCCGACGGGAAAAGACCGTAAGGCAGAAATTCTGGCCGACCTTCCGGCGGGCTGTGCGGCAAATTCCCTTCTCCCGCGATGTCGTCGCCGGTTTTTATTGCGCGCTCGACCCGCAGACGCCGACGAAGGTGCGCGGCGTGCTTCTCGCAGCGCTCGCCTATTTCGTCATGCCGATCGACATGATCCCGGATGTCTTCGCCGTCATCGGCTTTTCCGACGATATCGCCGTCCTGTCAGCCGCGTTCGCCATGGTGCGCGGCCATATCCGCCCAGGCCATTATGAGGCCGCCGATCGCGTTCTCGCCGACTCGTCTGAGGAAACGATGAAGACGATTTAGGCGGTTTCGCGCTCCAGCACCTTCCTCAGTTTGCCAAAGGCAAGCCGAATGCGCGATTTCACCGTGCCGAGCGGCAGCCCGGTCGATTCGGCGATTTCCGAATGCGATTGACCGAGGAAGAAGGCGGCGCGCAGCATGTCGCGCTGCTCCTCCGGCAATTGGCCGACGGCGGCGCGGATCTTGGCATCGCGATCGTCATTGGCGATGATGTCTTCCGCGCCGATCTCGGCCGGCGGCTGCAGGGCCGGGTCGGTCTCATCGAAGATGCGGGTATTGATGCGGCGCTGCAGGTCGATGCGGCGGTTGCGGGCAATGCGGAAAAGCCAGGTGGAGAGCGAAGATCGCGTGGAATCGTAGAGATCCGCCTTATGCCAAAGCACGATCATGATCTCCTGGACCAGTTCCTCGGCCTCGCCTGATGTCATCTTCTGGCGCATCAGCCAAGCCTTCAGCCGGGGTGCGAAATAGTCGAACAGGATGGAAAAGGCCTGCTGGTCGCGATCCCTGGCGACGGCCTTTGCGAGGGCAGCGAAACGCTGTCTTTCCTCGGCATCCATGTCCCCTCACGAGCCCCCTGCGGCGAAATTTTCGGACCGAATTTCCAAGCTTTACTGAGGTACAACGGAATTCTGAAAGGTCAAACTCTTGCCTGAATCTTTGTGTCTTAAATTCAGCCGAACGGACGGCCGGTGCCATCGGGTCACGGTGTCACGGCCATTACCGTCAAAGGGCGAAAATTGTTACCCGAGCTGAAATGACACAGGCAGATACAAATCGCAGCCATTGTTGACCATTTGGTAACCTGAATTAAGTCAAAATAAAGCAGATCGTGATTATGCGGCGCCCGCAATGATCGCTTCGGGCCTTGATCGCAAGAACCGGCAGGAATCCATGTTTGTAAAAAGTATCGTATCCGCTCTCGCACTCACCCTTGTCATGGCCGGAGTTGCGGCAGCGCAGCAGGCCGCGCCGAACCGCATCCAGCAGTTCCAGGCATGGGGCGCCTATTCCTACAAGTCGGGCAACAGCACCGTCTGCTATGTGCTGTCGGTTCCGACGGCAAAGCAGCCGGCAAGCGTCGACCATGGCGACAACTTCTTCATCGTCTCGCAACGTCCGGGCCAGAACATCTCCTATGAGCCGCAGGCGATGATGGGCTACACGGTGAAGGAAAATTCGAAGATCAACGTCGTCATCGACAACAAGACCTTCGTGATGTTCACCAAGGACAAGGCCGGCTGGGTCGAGAATGCGGCGCAGGAGCCCGCTCTGGTCGCGGCGATGAAGACCGGTCATTCGATGACGGTCAATGCCGTCTCGCGCAAGGGTACCGGCACCTCTTATAGCTATTCGCTCTCGGGCATCTCGGCTGCGCTGAAGCAGATCGAAAGCTGCAAGTAAGCGGCTTTTCGCCCGCAAAAATCTCACGGGCCGGCCTTGCGCCGGCCTTTGTCGTTTCCATCTCCAAGCGTATCGCATCACGCAACACGCTTGGATCTTTGACGTTATGCATGTCGTTGTCCCAAAACCGCTGCACACTTTCGGGCGACATGCATTAGTGACGCGCGGGCAAAATGATGCTAAAGGCCGCGCCAACAGCGGACAGATCGCGATATCAATCGCCGCTCCGCCATTCAATTTCTGCCCATGTGCCGCCATGTGCTCGCAAGTCTTCCGGTCTGTCCTGAAGTCCGCGGGCTTGTAGGGCGGTTATATGTTCGAATTCGGGATGAATGCCTATGTCCGTCATGGAAGCGATAGATGTCACCAAGCCGCAGGCGCGCACGTCCACCAGCCTCGAAAAGCCGTCCTTGATCGGGCTGTCGCGCGAGGAGATGGCGGCGGCACTCCGGGATAAGGGCGTAGCCGAGAAGCAGATCAAGATGCGCGTCGCGCAGCTCTGGAACTGGATCTACGTGCGCGGCGTCTCCGATTTCGACCATATGACCAACGTCGCCAAGGACATGCGCGAGATGCTGAAGCAGCATTTCACCATCGCGCGTCCGGAGATCGTCGAGGAGCAGGTTTCGAATGACGGTACGCGCAAATGGCTGCTGCGGTTTCCGCCGCGCGGCGCCGGCCGCCCGGTCGAGATCGAAGCCGTCTACATTCCGGAAGAGGGCCGCGGCACGCTCTGCATCTCCAGCCAGGTCGGCTGCACGCTGACCTGTTCCTTCTGTCATACCGGTACGCAGCGCCTGGTGCGCAACCTGACGGCGGAGGAAATCCTGTCGCAGCTGCTGCTTGCTCGCGACCGGCTCGGCGACTTCCCGGATCGCGAAGCGCCGCAGGGCACGATCATGCCTGCTGAGGGCCGCAAGGTCAGCAATATCGTGATGATGGGCATGGGCGAGCCGCTCTACAATTTCGATGCCGTCAAGCAGGCCTTGCTGATCGCCACGGATGGCGACGGCCTATCGCTCTCCAGGCGCCGGGTGACGCTTTCGACCTCCGGCGTCGTGCCGGAGATTTTCCGCACCGGCGAGGAGATCGGCGTCATGCTGGCTATTTCGCTGCATGCGGTGCGCGACGATCTGCGCGACATTCTGGTGCCGATCAACAAGAAGTATCCGCTGAAGGAATTAATCGAGGCGTGCAAGGCCTATCCCGGCCTTTCCAATGCGCGGCGCATCACCTTCGAATATGTGATGCTGAAGGACGTCAACGACAGTTTGGAGGACGCCAAGGGGCTGATCAAGCTCCTGAAGGGCGTGCCGGCGAAGATCAACCTCATTCCCTTCAACCCCTGGCCCGGCACCAATTACCAATGTTCCGACTGGGAGCAGATCGAGAAGTTCGCCGATTTCATCAACTCGGCAGGCTACGCCTCGCCGATCCGCACGCCGCGCGGCCGCGATATTCTGGCAGCCTGCGGCCAGCTGAAATCGGAATCCGAACGTATGCGCAAGACCGAGCGCCTGGCCTTCGAGGCGATGATGATCGCCAATCACGGCGCCGACGACTGATCAGCAAGTTTGATCCTCGCTACAATTCTCCTGCATTGATTTAAGCATGCGCTTTTCCTAATAGTGCCGCCAAAATCAATCAGGAGGATATAATGCGCCCGATTCTGCTCGCTCTTGCCGCCACTTTGGCGCTTTCGCTGCCTGCAAAGGCCGATGACGTGACCGTTGCCGTGACGGCGATCGTCGAGCACCCGGCGCTGGACGCTGCCCGCAAGGGCGTTCTCGATGCGCTGACGGCCGCCGGCTACAAGGAAGGCGAGAACCTGAAATTCGTGTTCGAGTCGGCGCAGGGCAATCCGGCGACCGCAGCCCAGATCGCCCGCCAGTTCGCCGGCGACGAGCCGGATGTGATCGTGCCGATCTCCACACCCTCGGCTCAGGCCGTCGTCTCCTCGACGCGCGACATTCCCGTCGTCTTCACTGCGGTCTCCGATCCGCTCGGCGCTCAGCTTGTCAAGAACATGGACAAGCCCGGCGGTAACGTCACCGGCCTTTCCGACATGTCACCGGTCGCCGAGCACCTGGCGCTGATCAAGGAAATCCTGCCTGATGTGAAAACCGTTGGCTATCTCTACAACTCAGGCGAGGCCAACTCCGTTTCGCTCCTCGCCGTGCTGAAGGCCGAGGCCGAAAAGGCCGGCCTGAAGGTGGTGGAATCCGCCGCCACAAAATCGGCCGAGGTCCAGGGTGCGGCTCGCGCCCTCGTCGGCCGTGCCGATGCGATCTATATCCCGACCGACAACACGATCATCTCTGCGCTCGAAGGCGCCGTTGCCGTTGCCGAAGAGAGCAAGCTGCCGCTCTTCACCGCCGATACCGATTCGGTTTCGCGCGGTTCCATCGCTGCCCTCGGATTCAACTATTACGATGTCGGCAAGCAGACGGGCGACATTGTCGTGCGTGTGCTGAAGGGCGAGAACCCGGGCGATATCGCAGTCAAGACCGCCGCCGGCAGCGATCTCGTCGTCAACAAGGCGGCGGCTGCCAAGATGGGCGTCACCTTGCCGCAGAGCGTGCTTTCGCGCGCCAACAAAGTCATCGAATAGACAGCGCGGCTGCCGCCGCCGGTCAAGTTTTACAGCCGCTCTCGTTCCACACGAGGGCGGCTGATGCTATTGGAAGCCTAAATGTTTCGCAGGCATGCGGAACGGAAACGGAAAAAGGGGCTGAAAGCCTTGAGCCAAATCGCATTCTGGGGGGCCGTCGAACTCGGACTGGTCTATTCCTTCGTCGCCCTTGGGGTCTATCTCGCCTTCCGCATTCTCGACTTTCCCGATCTGACGGTCGACGGCTCCTTTCCGCTCGGTGCGGCGGTGACCGCCGTGCTGATCATTGCCGGCGTCAATGCCTGGCTTGCAGCTCTGATCGCGATGGCTGCCGGCGCGGGCGCGGGCATGGTGACGGCGCTGCTCAACGTGCGCTTCAAAATCCTCAATCTGCTCGCCTCGATCCTGACGATGATTGCGCTGTTTTCGGTCAATCTCAGGGTGATGGGCAAACCGAATGTCGCTCTCATCAATGCCGATACGATGATCAGCCCGTTCTTCGGCCATGGCCTTCGCGATTTCTATGTGCGGCCGCTCTTCGTCGGCGTTCTTGTGATCGTCGCCCTCATCCTGGTCTGGCGCTTCCTCGAAAGCGATGCCGGGCTGGCCATGCGCGCGACCGGCGCCAATGCGCGAATGGCGCGCGCCCAGGGCGTCGATACCAGCCGGCAGATCTATCTCGGCATGGCGATCTCGAATGCGCTGGTGGCATTCGGCGGCGCGCTGTTTGCCCAGACGAACGGCTTTGCCGACGTCACTTCAGGCGTCGGCACGATCGTCGTCGGGCTTGCCGCCGTCATCATCGGCGAGACGCTGCTCGGGCGCCGCGGTCTGCTGATCGCACTGATCGGCTGCGTGCTCGGCTCGATCCTCTACCGCATCGCGATCCAGTTGGCGCTGTCGAGCGACGTCATCGGCCTACAGGCTTCCGACCTCAATTTCGTGACGGCGGTGCTGGTAACCGTGGCGCTCATCCTTCCCCGTCTTCGCGGAGGTGCCGCATCGTGATCAGCGTTAAGGATATCAAGGTTGTTTTCGGGCGCGGCACGCCGCTGCAGAAGCAGGCGCTGAACGGCGTCAGCCTGACCATCGAACAAGGCTCCTTCGTCACCGTCATCGGCTCCAACGGCGCCGGCAAATCGACGCTGCTCGGTGTGCTCGCCGGCGACGTCCTGCCGAGCGAGGGACAGGTGCTGATCGGCAAGAGCGATGTGACGCGCAAGTCGACGGCATCACGCGCAGGTCTGGTAGCGCGGGTGTTCCAGGATCCGCTGACGGGAAGCTGCGGTTCGCTGTCGATCGAAGAAAATCTTGCTCTGGCTGCCCGCCGGGGCGAAAAGCGCGGGCTTGCGCCGGCATTAGGCGGCAAACGTCGGGATTATTTCAAGGAGCGGATCGCGGAGCTGAATCTCGGGCTGGAAAACCGGCTGAAGGACCGCATGGATCTGCTCTCCGGCGGGCAGCGGCAGGCCGTGTCGCTTGTGATGGCAACGCTTGCCGGTTCCGAAGTGCTGCTGCTCGACGAACATACGGCCGCCCTTGATCCCGGCATGGCCGAGTTCGTGATGAACCTGACGCAGAAGATCGTTGCCGAGCGCAAATTGACGACGATGATGGTGACGCATTCCATGCGCCAGGCGCTGGATTACGGCCACCGCACCATCATGCTGCATGGCGGCGAGATCGTTCTCGACGTGGCGGGCGACAACCGAAAGAACCTGCAAGTCGAGGACCTGATCGCCATGTTCCGCAAGATGCGCGGCCAGACGCTCGACGACGATGCTTTGCTGATTGGCTAAGGCAACAGCGTGCTGATCGGTTAACCGACAGCGGATCCGCTGATCATCTGGCCTGGGTGAGCAGGATCTTCGCGGCGAAGATCGAGAAGACGCCGGCGAAGGTATAGTCCATGCCGCGCAGCACCTTCCTGTTGTTCTGCAGCCAGGAGGCCAGCCAGTCGGCAGCAAGGACCACGCCGGCATTGACCGGCATGCCGAACAGGATGAAGCAGAAGCCCAGGAAAAGCAGCTTCTGCGTCACGGCCGGGTCGCCGGCGCTGACGAATTGCGGCAGGAAGGTCATGAAGAAGATAATGACCTTCGGGTTCAGAAGATTGACCCAGAAGCCCGACGAGATGTTCGCAAGCGCCGTGCCCTTCTGCGCCTCGACCCTGGCGACAGTGAGCTTCGAACCGAAGCGGATCGCCTGCACCGCCAGCCAGAGCAGATAGGCGGCGCCGCCGGTCTTCAGGAACAGGAAGGCGGTCGGCGAGGCCGTGATCAGCGCCGAAATTCCGAAGGCGACCAGCATGGTGTGGACGACGATGCCGAGGCTGGTGCCGATGACGACGAAAAGAGCCGCTTTCTTGCCCTGGGCTAGCGCACGGCTGATCGACAGCGTCATGTCGGGACCCGGCGTCGCGGCGAGCAGCAGGGTCGCGGCGGCAAAGGCCAAAAGAGTCGACAGGCTGGGCAGGAAATCCATGACACGCTCTGAAAGCCGGGAAGATCGGAGGATTTTTTACCCGGCTTTCAGAAAATTACCAATCAAACCTTCGAATGCGCGTCGCATTAAACTTGATCCATGCCACGCTCATTCGCTGTTGTTTTATGCATGTCATTATCCCGGAACCGCTGCACACTTCCGGGCGACATGCATGAGTGCCATTATTTCTGTTCGAGGAAGGCCTTGAACTTGTCGGCATAGTCCTCGTGCCAGCGTGACAGCGGCGGGCGATTCTCGATGATGTCGCCAGCAGCCCAGGCCATGCGGCGCTCGTCGACCGGGCGGGCCACGTCATTGTCGGGGCACAGGATATAGAAATCGCCGCGCTTGAGGCTCTCGACCATGAAATCCACAGTCTGCTCCGGCGTCCAGGCGCCGGCCGGCTTTTCCGCGCGGTCGCCCTTGGTGAGGCCGGTGAAGACGAAGCCGGGGATCAGAAGATGCGCGGAGATTTTCGCGCCTTCGATGTTGCGAAGCTCGTGCTCGAGCGCTTCGGTAAAGACCTTCACCCCGGCCTTTGAGATATTGTAGGCGGGATTACCGGGCGGCGTGGTGATACCCTGCTTCGAGCCGGTGTTGATGATCAGCCCAGGCTCGCCATGCGACAGCATCTTCGGGCCGAAGGTGCGCGTACCATTGATCACCCCCATCAGGTTGACGGCGAAGATATGGTCCCAATTCGCCTGCGGGCTGAAGATCGAGGTTTCCGGGCCGATGCCGGCATTGTTCATTAGCACATGGACGCGGCCGAAACGCTGGAGCACGGCGCGTTCGAGCGCCTCGAGGGAGTCCCGGCTGGCGACGTCGGTCTCGACCGCCATCACCTCTTCCTCGCCGGCAATGGCCTTGAGTTCGTCTGCGGCGCCCGCCAGCCGGTCGCCGCCGAGATCGGCGATGACCACGCTCATGCCGGCCTTGGCAAAGTGTCTTGCGGCAGCCAGGCCGATGCCGGACGCGCCGCCGGTGACGACTGCAACATTGGATTTCTTGAAAATGTCTTGAATATTCGTCACGGGGAGCCCCTCCTCGGTCGTTGCTCTGACGTTGGCGAATATGGGCTCCGCTTTCGCGCTGTCAACGCTATCGCGCCGGCGGTGCCGCACTTGCCCTTGCGTCACGCGTCAATCTCGCTAAAAGTGCCGCGATACCGGGTTTTCGCCGGCCTTTTATGCAACGGACCTCATCATCATGGCATCATATAAAGACGTGAAGAAAGTCGTGCTCGCCTATTCCGGCGGCCTCGACACCTCGATCATCCTGAAGTGGCTGCAGACCGAGCTCGGCGCCGAAGTCGTCACCTTCACCGCCGATCTCGGCCAGGGCGAAGAGCTGGAGCCGGCGCGCAAGAAGGCCGAGATGCTCGGCATCAAGGAGATCTATATCGAGGACGTGCGCGAGGAATTTGTGCGCGATTTCGTTTTTCCGATGTTCCGCGCCAATGCCGTCTATGAGGGTGTCTATCTGCTCGGCACCTCGATCGCCCGGCCGCTGATTTCCAAGCATCTGATCGATATCGCCCGCAAGACGGGCGCCGATGCGATCGCCCATGGCGCGACCGGCAAGGGCAACGACCAGGTTCGTTTCGAATTGTCCGCCTATGCTTTGAACCCCGACATCAAGATCATCGCGCCGTGGCGCGACTGGGCGTTCAAGAGCCGCACCGACCTGCTCGCCTTTGCCGAACAGCACCAGATCCCGGTTGCCAAGGACAAGAAGGGCGAGGCGCCGTTCTCCGTCGACGCCAACCTTCTGCATTCTTCTTCCGAGGGCAAGGTTCTCGAGGACCCTGCTCAGGAGGCGCCGGAATATGTGCATATGCGCACGATCTCGCCTGAGGCTGCGCCCGACAAGGCGACGGTGATCAAGGTCGGCTTCCGCAAGGGCGACGCCGTCTCGATCAACGGTGTCGAGATGTCGCCGGCGACGCTGCTCGCGACCCTCAACAATTACGGACGCGATAACGGCATCGGCCGTCTCGACCTCGTCGAGAACCGTTTCGTCGGCATGAAGTCGCGCGGCGTCTACGAGACGCCCGGCGGCACGATCCTGCTTTCGGCGCACCGCGCCATCGAATCGATCACGCTCGACCGGGGTGCGGCCCATCTCAAGGACGAGATCATGCCGCGTTACGCCGAGCTGATCTATTACGGCTTCTGGTTCTCGCCGGAGCGCGAGATGCTGCAGGCGCTGATCGACAAGAGCCAGGAGCATGTCGAAGGCGAAGTGACGCTGAAGCTCTACAAGGGCAATGTCATGGTCATCGGCCGTGAAAGCGAAAAGTCGCTCTATTCCGACAAGCTCGTCACCTTCGAGGACGACCAGGGTGCCTACGACCAGAAGGATGCGGCCGGCTTCATCAAGCTCAATGCGCTGCGCCTGCGCACGCTCGGCAAGCGCAACCTCGTCAAGTAATCACGCTTCGCTTTTCGAGTTGAATAGGAGCCCGCCGGCATTGCCGCGCGGGCTCTTTTTTTGCCGTGGCTCACGCGGCGGCTGCATCCATACGCAGCCTGACATCGCCGCGACGCGGTCCCCAGCTTTCGGCCCAGAGCGGCAGGCCGGCAAGATCGGCTATCTCGGACGCCGCTTCGGCAGGATCAAGCCGGATGGCCTCGCCGTGATCCGTGATGGCAAACCCATCTTCGGCCTGATCTAGACAGGTGACGGCCAGTCCGCCTCTGATTGTTATGCCGCCGCGATCCAACGTCAGATCGCGGGCAATGGCCTGGCGCAACGTGTCGAGATCGAGCGGAGCGAGCCGCAGAGTACCTTGCCACTCGTTCGGTGCGTTGGTGGGGTCGACGATATTGATGCCTGATAGTGCGGGAACTTCCCCCTTGAGGGGACCTGCGCCGTGCCGGGTGGTGTAGCAGCGCGTCGCATATGTCGCGGCCAGCTCTGTGATGCCGGCCTCGACTGAGATCGCGAGCATGTTCGCGAGCCCGGTATTCGAACGGGTGACGTGGGGAAACACGCCGCGGTCCTGATCAAGCTCCAGACCCTGTGCCGCTTCGAAGATGACAGGGCCGCGTTCGCACAGCCGCCGGTCGGGCCAGAGCGCGGCGCGGTCGAGATAGGCGGCGCAATCGGCTTCGAAGCGGGCGGTGGTGATGTCGTCAGCCAGTGCGGCGGCCAGTTCCGCGGGCAGGGCGGTGATGCCGAGCGCGGCCAGCCGGACGGGCACCCAGGCATCGCGAATGGAAACAAGCCGGGCATGCAGATCGGGGCGAAACAGATCCTTCGTCGAGAGAGCGAATTCCGGGCGCAGATTGCGCTCGATGGTCTCGCCGAAGCCGAGGCCGCAACTGCCGTGACGGGCAGTGCCGCGCGCCAGCTCCAAGGCCTGGTTGATGATGACGTCGAAGGGTGTGGTGACCGGGGCACGCGGGTCGCTGCTGATCTCGGGCTCCACACCCAGCTGGCCGAGGGCGGTCAATTCATCGAGCAGCAGCATCGGATGGGCGACGAAGAAGCGGCTGAAATGGGTGGCAGCGCCGGCAAAGCTGCCCGCGCCAATGTGGTGAAAGACATGGCGCACCCCGGCGGGATCGACCACGGTATGGCCGGCCTGAGCACCGCCATTGCTGCGAACCACCACGGCTCCCGGCGTGGCTGCAGCGAGCCGATCGACCATCAGCCCCTTGCCTTCGTCGCCATAAAGCGCGCCGATCACGGCTTGTGCCTGGGTGCTCATGTTCTGCTCCTCAAAATGGGTCCCGGAGGGCGCCGGGGCTTTTGTACTGGAAGATATGGGCAGAGCGGTTCAGCTCTTTATGGCAGCTCAGAACCGCTCCAACCTTTGGTTTTAAATAACCGGGGAAAGCGCGCAGCACTGTCCTGGATTAGAAGAACGGCAGCAGGTGCCGCTTCGGGCGTTCGCCGATGGCTTTGGCGACGACTGCAGCCGCCGAACCCGGCCAACTGGCGGCTACGTCGTCGGCGTCACGACCCTCGGTGATTTCGATGATTGAACCACCAGCTCGGCAATGCGCCTGTGATCATCGAGCACGAAGGTGCGACCGGGCAGCAGCGGCTGCCAGCTTTCGAGCACCCGGCCGAGCCTCCTGGCCGCATAGCCCTCGCGGATGACGATGTGGAAGACCTCATAGGATCTTTGCGCCATCGCCAGGCATTCCCGGGCGCTCAGACCGCGCGGCGGTGCGATGCCGAAGATGCGGGCAATCTGAGGGGCGGTCAGGCCATTGTGAACCGGCTCGTCGCCGATGGTGAAGAGATAGCCCTTGCGGCCGCGTCTTTCGAAGGCATCGGTCGAGGTTTTGAGCGCTGCCAGAAGGTGGGCGGCGCTGTAGCTCTCGCCGTCATTGCCACCGCCATTGCCTTCCAGCCACAAGGCGCGGATCTGGCTGGCAAGCGAGATGTCGGCCTCGAACTGGGTAGCCTGCAACGGTGCCACATCAGTATCCGCATCTCCGACCGCCGCCACCATGATATGCGGATCGGATACCGGACGGCGGTCGTAGATCTCCGATGTCAGGGTGATGAGCCCGCCACGCATCAGTTCGTGGGCGATCATGCCCATCGAGCCGGTCACATCCGAGGCCAGAATAATCGGGGTCGATTGTGGATTGTAGGGGCTGTCGCGGCTCTCGCGGGTGGAAAAGCGCGCCGGGTCCAACTGCGGATCGATGCCGGTGGCCCCGAATACTTCCGACCGGCTGCGGCCATCCACATGGCGTGCATTGTAGGCCGCCCAGTCGGTTGTGCTGAAACGTCCCATACCCATGGTTTCACTCCTTTGCTGTTGCCTTGGCGATCAGGCTCAGGCGTTTGCCTACTGCCCTTCGTCATCACCTATATAGACTTGCAAAGTGCATGTTGCAAGTTGCTATTTGCAAATTGTCATTTTTTCCGATGGCGCGTATGAGAGCCGGAGAACGCGAAAGCGCGTTGTGTCGCCAACCCGGAATCGCTGCACATTTCCGGGTGTGCATTAACCAGGAAGATGCTGATGGCAGAGGCTGAATTCGCACGGCCGATCGTGACGGTCGACATCGTCCTGCTGACGCTGCACGAAGGACGATTGTGCACCGCGCTGCTGCCTCGGTCCGCCGAGCCGTTTGCCGGCGTTCCGGCGCTGATCGGCGGCTATCTGCACATCGATGAGGACGCCGATGCCGAGGCGGCGGTGCGGCGTATCCTCAGCGTCAAGGCGGGGCTCGGCGGCATATTCTTCGAACAACTCGCAACCTTCGCTTCGGCGCGGCGCGACCCCCGCGACTGGTCGGTATCGATTGCGTATTTTGCGCTGGTCCCACAGGGAGCCTTGGAGGGCGGCACAAGTCCTCTGGAATTGCGGCCGGCCGAGGCCGCCGGCAAACTGCCTTTCGACCACAATGAGATCCTCAAAGCGGCGCTGGAGCGGTTGCGCGGCAAGGGCGCCTATTCGACCATTCCGGCAAGGCTGCTTCCCGAGATCTTCACAATGTCCGAACTTCAGGCCATCTATGAAACGGTGATGGGCGAGCGACTGGACCAGAGCGCCTTTCGCCGCAAGATCAACGATCTTGAGCTGCTCGAAGTCGTCGAGGGCGAAAAACGGCAGACCGAGCGGGCCCGGCGACCGACGACGCTCTATCGGCTGAAGACGCCGGTGGCTGTGTTCGATCGGCGAATTTGAGCGACCAGAAGGACGCGCCTCTTCCTGGCTCTGCATTCGGCAGATCATTCGTGCGCAAGCAATGTCTTTCCCGATGCAAATTGGCGATCATAGAAAATCCGCACTGACAGAACGACGCCGGCGATCAGGACAACCACGCCAGCGACTTCGATCGGGGTTGGCCAACGAGCATGCACGACAAGTCCCCCAATGACACCGAAGGCTGTTTCCGAAACGATCAGTTGCGCCGCCAGGGCGACGGGCAGGCTCCGTGACGCAATGTTCCAGGCCCAGACGCCGCCTACGGTTGCCAGCAGCGCGAACGATGCACCCCAGATATACAGGTTGCCGGCGGCACTCCAGCCGAACCCCAATGCTGGAAGCTGGAAGAGGCCGATCTCGGCACCGACGGGATAGAAGGCCAGCATCAAGACACCACCTCCGACCAATATCAGCGCCGACCACACACTGGAGGGCATGTCTGGTCGGGCGGCGAGTGCAGCCTGATTGGCGAGCGCGAACGAGACCCAAAGCCCCACGGCAGCAAGCGCTAGCGGCACGCCAACCCACAATGATTCGACGGAGCTCAATCCTTCAACCGTGAATGCCGTGCCATTGACGAGAACAAGGCCGACCAGCACCAGCGCCAAAGGCATCATCAGGGATCGCCACGGCAATGATCCCTGACGCTGGTTGCCAATGACCATCAATACGATCGGTACCAGACCGAGAAAGGCCGGAGCGATTACCGGGCCGGCAAAGACGGCCGCTCCGGTCACCGTCAGGAAGTAGCCGACATATCCGACGAAGGCGAGCCAGATGGCCTGCAAACAGTTCCGAAGCGTGACGTGGCGCATTACACGCTTCTCCGAAAACAGAATGTAGAACCCCACCAGACCCGAGACAACATGACGGATGAGGGCAAAATCAAAGGTGGAATAGTCACCGATGATGAAGGGCACAACAAAGTTGAGCGAAAAGGCAAAGGCCGCAAAGAGAGCGGCTGACACGCCAACATGGAAGAGTCTGTCCATAATGTTCACCCTCTTGAAGTTGCGTCGCTGAGCCTTGACTCCGGTGACGCCGACAGTCGGTTCGCTATCAAGGGAAACCCTTGATCGAATGGGCGAAAGTTACTTGCCGAAAGCCCTGACCGGTAGCCAGCGAAAATGAGAACCACCCTCTCGACGCTCATCCAGGCAATCGCCAATCAGTTCTGCTCCGAAGCCGAGTTGAACGGCAGGAGGCCTATCCGGCGCGATGATGGTGCAATGCCCCGACCATTGCTCCCCGCTTCTCGAGCGTCGCCTGCAGCGATGTGGCCGCGACACTTCTGGGGCAACCGCGCTGTGCCGCCTATTCACCGGAAGCGATTCCTCATATCCTCAAATATCAAGGCTTCTAATTGTCGGGGCGTTATGGATCGGCTTGATGCAATGCGGGTTCTGCTTGCCGTAGTTGACGCCGGGAGCTTGTCGGCGGGCAGCCGGAAGCTGAACGCACCGCTGCCGAGCGTCAGCCGCAAGGTTGCCGATCTGGAGCGATATTTCGGCACAAACCTTATCATCCGAACAAGCCGCAACCTGCAACTCACCGATGCCGGTCGCGACTATGTCGACGCGGCGCGCAAGATTATTGCCGATCTGGAGGAGGTCGAACGCAGGGCGTCAGGTGAGTATCAGACGCCGCGGGGATTGCTGACCGTCACGATGCCGATCGAGTTTGGCCACCGGTATGTCCTGCCGATTGCACTCGACTTCATGGACAAGCATCCGGAGGTGATATTGAACGTGCTTTCACTCGACCGCTCTGTCCATCTCGTCAATGAACAGGTCGATGTCGCCATCCGGCTTGGTGATTTGGTCGACAGTTCGCTCCACGCCGTCAAGGCCGGCGAGTTTCGTCTGTTGACCTGCGCGAGCCCGGCCTATCTGGAACGGCATGGCGTTCCCCAACATCCCACCGAGCTTATCAATCACGATGGGATCATGTTCCACAACCGGTCGTTCTTTTGGAGTTTCGAGATCGACGGGAAGTCCGTCGAACTGTTGCCCCAGAGCCGGATCGAGGTGAACACGGCCGCCAGTTGCGTCGCCGCCGCGCTCAATGGAGCCGGCGTCGCCCGGCTCTTCGACTATCAAGTTCCGGAGGAAGTGTCCTCGGGCGCGCTCGTGCAGATTTTGAAGGACTATGGCGGCGAGTCCAAGCCGATCAACATCGTCTATTCGCGTCAGGGCTTACTCGCCCTCAAGGTGCGTGCCTTCGTCGATTGGGCGCTGCCCCGGCTTCGCGCGGCTTGCAGCAACTATGGCGATATGCCGTAGTCGCCCATCATTGTCATCTCGGTGGCTCCTCTTTCGCCTCAACGAACGACGCGATCGACCTGCGCCTGAAGGCGGGGACCGACCAGCAGGATGGCGGGAATGACGATGAGATAGGCGATGCTCCACGAGCGGAGCCATGTCAGGGCGAATCCTTTCGAAAAGCCCAGATTGAGCGCAATCAGCGTGAAGGAAATCAGCTCTGTCGTTACGATGCCCATCGACAGAGCGAAGACGACGTTTGAAATCCGTGTTCATGTCGGTCTCCCGGCTGGATGTGAAAGCGGGATCGCTTCAGCGGTTGCGACCCCGGGTTGGCGCTGTGACGATCGCGCAATTCCGGCATCGGCGGTAGCGAGAGAACCCGAGAGCCAGCCTCTTGAATCCTGAAAGGTCTCAACGGCCGGGAAACCGTGAGATCGGTCGAGAAGCGACAAACTCCCCTGTCGCCAACGCGCCCCAAGCTCCACCACTCATGCACCCAGTGTGACTGGCCTTGTCTACGCCGATCGCCTGGCGCGCTGCGGATATGATCTTTGCTGCTCACATGCCGATCGAAAATGAGAGGCTCACTCTCGTTTCAGCTCACTACTGGGCCGGACTTGCGACGCTCATCTTCTCGTCATCGCGCGGCCCCCTTGATCCTGGGCGGCGTTCGTCAAACCAACAAGGAGTATCTGAATGTCGAGTCATCTACACTGGCACCACCAACACCATCGGCGGGCGTGATGGCGCGTCTCGCAGTTCCGATGGGCGCCTCGACGTGAAATTGTCCCCGCCCGGTTCCGCGGGCTCGGGCACCAATCCCGAGCAGCTCTTCGCTGCGGGCTGGTCCGCCTGTTTCCTCGGTGCGATCGGGAGAGCGGCCGCCGAGCGCCAGCTGCGCGTCCCCGCCGACGCCGCCATCAATACCGAGATCGACCTGGTTTCGAATGACGACGGCTATGTGCTGCAGGCGCGGCTTAATGTGAGGCTGCCGGGCATCGCGGCGGACCTCGCCAAGTCCCTGATCGAAAGTGCTCACCAGCTCTGCCCTTATTCCAAGGCCACCCGGGGCAACATCGCCGTCGAACTGAACGTCGCTTGATCGGTCTCCGATCAAGCGCTCTCCACCCCAACATTGCGCCGGCGTCCCGACAGTCGTCGGTCATAACCGGCGCACTACGCAGGATTTTGTCATGACCGTGATCGCAAGAGCTCTCGCAACGGCAGGTCTTCTGTTTGCCGCCAGCACACCCGTCTACGCGCAAACACCGCATCCCGCAGCCACGCAGTTTCTTCCCATCAAGGACGAGCCTGCGCCCCAATTGTTCGTGGATCAGCCCCTTCCGGGACCACTGGCGAGCAGAGCGGTGGTCATCATTCCCTATCGAACCGAGAATTTCCGCATCCTGCCAATCTTTGGCGCCAGCGCCAGCGACGTCTCGCCAAGGGCCGGCCATCTCCATGTCAGCATCGACGACCTGCCTTGGCGGTGGGCTGATGCGGGTGGTACCGGCGCTGTAGTCCTGACAGGCTTGCCGCCAGGCGAACACAAGGTGCTGATCGAAATCGCCACGCCGGAACACGAGGTGCTTGGCGGAAAGGCTGTGAAGTTCACTGTCCCGGCGATCGACAGCGCGCACCATTAGAGGTCACTCCGACATAGTGGCTCAATTCGGCTGCGTCCGCTTCGTGCCGGCAGCTGCCGCCAGCGGCGTTTGCTACCTCATCCCCTTTTCATCGGCATTCGCCGCCCTTGACGGATGCCCGGGATGGCTTACTCTGCCGCGATCATCCTCCGGAGCATCTCCATGACGCAGTCCCTGGTCTTCGGCGCCTTTCTGGCGGCGCTCTTTTACGTGCTCATTCCGGGGCCCGCCTTCTTGCAGCTGCTCGGCATCGGTGCCGGGCAGGGCCGCAAGGCTGGCGCCTTCTTCATGATGGGGCATCTGGTCGGGGATCTGATCTGGTCGTCGCTGGCGCTGATCGCGATCGTTGGCGCGAAGACGATCGGAACCTTCGTCTTCGACCTGCTCGGCCTTGCCTGCGGTTTCTATCTCGCCTGGATCGGCTGGAGCGCCGTCAATGCCAAGCCGAAAGCCGAGGGACAGGCTCTCATGGTGGTCGAGCGGCCGTTTCGTCGCGGGCTGATCTTCGGCGTCACCAATCCGAAGGGCTATCCCGTGGCCCTCGCCACCTTCACCGCACTGGTTGCGGGCTCGGCCGGGGCGCTTGATTTCGAGGCATTGCCGATGCTTCTCGGCGTGTCCTTCGTCGGCTTCGTGACGGCAGACATCATCCTGATCGGCGTCATCGGCGCCGGCGCGGTGCGGCGCTTCTATCGCGCGCATGAACGGCTGATTGTGCGCTGCTCCGGCGTGCTTTTCATGGGGTTTGCTGCCCAGGCACTCTGGCACGCAACCCCCGGCCTCATCGGCTGGCGCAAGGCTTAATTCAACTATCCAGGAAATTGACGATCGATTTCAGCGTCTGGACCTCATCGGGATCGCCGATCGACATGGCGATCTGCAACTGATTTTTGTAATAATCGAGAAAATTGAAGCTGGTGCCGTCGGTGACACTGGAAAGATCGATGACATTGCCGAGCGGATCGATCGCATGCATCGGCAGCGGCTCGGAGATCGCGGCGTAGGTGCTCTGGTCGATCAGGCCGCTGTCGAAACTCTGACGCGCGTAATTGCGCAATTCGCCAGGGCTGACCGCGGTGAAATCCGGCCCTTCGTCGAGATTGTCGTCGAGCTGGAATGAGGCCGGGGCGGAAGCTCTGGTCTCGATTTCAATATCAGAGGTCTTCGAACTTTTTGCGTTATTAGGATTGTTTTTAAATAGCAAACTCTGAGAAGACCGCACAGAAAAAATTTCCATGGCGCATGTCCCCGGACAAGAAGAAACATGGGGAAACTAGCGCTCGGCCCTGATTCGCGTCAATCGTTAACGGTTGGTTAATTCTAGCGCGTCAATTTTTGTCCACCAGATTTTGCAGGCGAGGCAAATGGCCCTGCCCGCATACCAATTCTACGACAGCTCTCCTATATTGACGAACCCGTGCATGCCAAAAAGGAATTCTTCGATGCCTTCTCCCCTTGATTTCAATCCGGCGCTGGTCAACTGGGACGGTCTACACGGCCTGCCACGTTTCGATGCTGTCGATGACGGCGATTTCGCCGCCGCCTTCGAAGCGGCGCTTGCCGCCCATGAACGGGAGATCGACGAGATCGCCGGAAATGGCGAGGCGCCGACATTCGACAATACGGTCACGGCGCTGGAGATCGCCGGCGATGCACTGTCGCGCGTCTCGGCGCTGTTTTGGAACAAGGCGGGCGCCCATACCAATGATGTGATCCAGGCGCTGGAGCGGGAAATCTCCCCGAAGATGTCGCGCCACTATTCGAAGATCGGCATGAATGCCGCACTTTTCGCACGCATCGACACGCTTTGGGAAAAACGCGAAAGCCTCGGCCTGACGCTCGAACAGACACGCGTGCTCGAGCGCCACTGGAAAGGCTTCGTCAAGTCAGGCGCCAAGCTCGAGAAGGCCGAGCAGGAGAAACTCGCAGCGATCAATGAAAAGCTTGCCGGACTCAGCACGCAATTCGGCCAGAACTTGCTGGCCGACGAGAAAGCCTGGGCACTGGTGCTCTCTGATGGAGCCGAGCTCGACGGGCTGCCGGAATTCCTGCGCGACGCAATGGCCGCAGCTGCGCGCGAACGCGGCGAGGAGGGCAAATATGCGGTGACGCTGTCACGCTCGATCATCGAGCCATTCCTGACCTTTTCGGAGCGCCGTGACCTGCGCGAGCAGGCTTTCAAGGCGTGGGTGGCGCGCGGCGAGAATGACGGCGAGACGGACAATCGCGCCGTCATCAAGGAAACGCTGGCACTGCGCCATCAGGTGGCGAGCCTGCTTGGTTACGGCAATTTCGCCGAGCTGAAGCTCGACAACACAATGGCGAAAACGGCGGAGGCGGTGAATGACCTGCTGAAAGCGGTCTGGGCGCGGGCGGTCAAACGCGCCGGCGAGGAGGAGGTCGATATATCGGCGCTGATCGCCGAGGAGGGGCGTAACCACGAGGTGATGCCCTGGGACTGGCGGCACTACGCCGAAAAGATCCGGGCGCGGAAATTCGATTTCTCCGAGGCTGAACTCAAGCCCTATCTGCAGCTCGAGAAGATCATCGAGGCCTGCTTCGATGTGGCCGGCCGGCTGTTCGGTATCCGCGCCGTCGAGAAGAAAGGCGTGGCGGTCTATCATCCGGATGTCAGGGTATTCGAAATCAGGGACCGCGAAGACCGGCTGGTGGCGCTGTTCCTCGGCGATTATTTCGCCCGCGGCTCGAAACGATCGGGCGCATGGATGAGTTCGCTGCAATCGCAGCACAGACTGGAGCTGAAGAACGGCCGCCATGGCGAGCTGCCGATCATCTACAATGTCTGCAACTTCGCCAAACCGGCCGAGGGCAAGCCGGCGCTGCTGTCGCTCGATGATGCGCGCACACTGTTCCACGAATTCGGCCACGCGCTGCACGGCATGCTCTCGAATGTCACCTACCCCTCGGTCTCCGGCACCGGCGTTTCGCGCGATTTCGTAGAGCTGCCATCGCAGCTGTACGAGCATTGGCTGACGGTGCCCGCTATTCTGAAGCGCTATGCCGTGCATGTCGAAACCGGCGAGCCGATGCCGCAGGCGCTGCTCGACAAGGTGCTGGCCGCCCGCACCTTCAATGCCGGTTTCAACACCGTCGAGTTCACCTCATCGGCGCTTGTCGACATGGCGTTCCACACGAGAACGGCCGTCGAGGATCCAATGGCGGTGCAGGCCGAAGTGCTGGCCGAGATCGGCATGCCGAAATCGATCGTCATGCGCCACGCGACGCCGCACTTCCAGCACATTTTCTCCGGCGGGTATTCGGCCGGCTACTACTCCTATATGTGGTCGGAGGTGCTCGATGCCGACGCCTTTGCCGCCTTCGAGGAAACGGGCGACGCCTTCAACGGCGAGATGGCGCGCAAGCTCAGGGAAAACATCTATTCCGTCGGCGGCTCGATTGATCCGGAGGACGCCTACAAGGCCTTCCGCGGCAAGCTGCCGAGCCCGGATGCGATGCTAGTGAAAAAGGGGCTTTCGACCTTCGAGGAATTGACAGGCAGCGACGCCTAAGACAATTTGATGACACGCTTCGATGCGGCATGGCGGCGGCCATGCCGCAGCTTTTGCGCGTTCCCCTCTTTCGCAAACGCAAAAAAAACTGTATGGACGCCCCAAACCAATAGGCGCGTCCTCAAGAGCGTGCGCCGCAGCCTCAGAGATTTCACATATGGCACTTCGCAATATCGCGATCATCGCGCACGTTGACCATGGCAAGACGACCCTGGTGGATGAGCTTCTCAAGCAGTCCGGCTCGTTCCGCGAAAATCAGCGTGTCGCTGAACGCGTGATGGACTCGAACGATCTCGAAAAAGAACGCGGCATCACCATTCTCGCCAAGGCAACCTCGGTCGAGTGGAAGGGTGTCCGTATCAACATCGTCGATACACCCGGCCACGCCGACTTCGGCGGTGAGGTCGAGCGTATTCTCTCGATGGTGGATGGCGCGATCGTTCTCGTCGACTCCTCCGAAGGGCCGATGCCGCAGACCAAGTTCGTCGTCTCCAAGGCGCTGAAGGTCGGCCTTCGCCCGATCGTCGCGATCAACAAGATCGACCGTCCCGATGGCCGCCACGAAGAAGTCATCAACGAAGTCTTCGATCTTTTCGCCAATCTCGACGCGACCGACGAGCAGCTCGACTTCCCGATCCTCTACGGTTCGGGCCGCGACGGCTGGATGAACGTCAATCCGGAAGGGCCGAAGGATGAGGGTCTTGCACCGCTTCTCGACCTGGTGCTCAAGCATGTTCCGGAGCCGACGGTCGAAGAAGGCCCGTTCCGCATGATCGGCACGATCCTCGAGGCCAACCCCTTCCTCGGCCGCATCATCACCGGCCGCATCGCATCGGGCTCGATCAAGCCGAACCAGGCCGTCAAGGTTCTCGGCCAGGATGGCAAGCTGATCGAAACCGGTCGCATCTCCAAGATTCTCGCCTTCCGCGGCATTGAGCGCACCGCGATCGAAGAAGCACATGCGGGCGACATCGTCGCGATCGCTGGTCTCTCCAAGGGGACCGTCGCCGACACCTTCTGCGATCCGGCCGTCTCGGAAGCCATGAAGGCGCAGCCGATCGACCCGCCGACGGTGACCATGTCCTTTATCGTCAACGACAGCCCGCTGGCGGGCACCGAAGGCGACAAGGTGACCTCGCGCGTCATCCGCGACCGTCTCTTCAAGGAAGCCGAAGGCAACGTCGCGCTGAAGATCGAAGAAGCCGAAGGCAAGGACTCGTTCTACGTATCTGGCCGCGGCGAACTTCAGCTTGCCGTTCTCATCGAAACCATGCGTCGCGAAGGCTTCGAGCTTGCCGTGTCGCGTCCGCGCGTCGTGATGCACAAGGATGAAAGCGGTCAGCTTCTGGAGCCGATCGAGGAGGTCGTCGTCGACGTCGACGAAGAACATTCCGGCGTCGTTGTGCAAAAGATGTCCGAGCGCAAGGCCGAAATGGTCGAGCTGCGTCCGTCGGGCGGCAACCGTCTTCGCCTGCGTTTCTACGCACCGACCCGTGGCCTGATTGGCTACCAGTCGGAGCTGCTGACGGATACGCGCGGCACGGCGATCATGAACCGCCTGTTCCACGACTACCAGCCCTACAAGGGTGTGATCGGTGGCCGCGTCAACGGCGTTCTGCTCGCCAACGCTTCCGGCGAAGCCGTCGCCTATGCGATGTTCAACCTGGAAGATCGCGGCCCGATGATCATCGAGCCGGGTGAAAAGGTCTATGCCGGCATGATCATCGGCATCCATTCGCGCGACAACGACCTCGAAGTCAACGTGCTGAAGGGCAAGCAGCTCACCAACATCCGCGCCGCCGGCAAGGACGAAGCGGTGAAGCTGACGCCGCCGATCCGCATGACCCTCGATCGCGCGCTCTCCTGGATCCAGGATGACGAGCTGATGGAAGTGACGCCGAAGAATATTCGTCTGCGCAAGATGTATCTCGACGCAAACGATCGCAAGCGTTTCGAAAAGTCCAAAGCGGCTCTCTGAGAGCTTCAAACACCCTTTGAAACCCCGGCCTTCGTGCCGGGGTTTTTTATTGTGCGCCGCGCTGATTCCGACTTGTGACAATCGTTAAAAAAGCGTTAAATTTTATCCGTCGTCCACATATCAAGTCTGTGGGCAATCGATCACGATGCGCTGACCGCATATGGTTAATTGCCTTTGGCGGGACCAGAGTAAACGTTATGAAGACGTTGTCGATCGATGTTCGGCGGGCCGAACCACACGATGCCCGAGCCATATCGGAAACGCACAGGCTTGCCTGGCAGCACACTTACGCAGGCATTATCCCACATCGGGCGCTGACGCAGATGATCGAGCGGCGCGGTGAAAACTGGTGGCGCAAGGCGACGCGCGGACCGGCGACGCTGCTGGTTCTCGATGTCGCCGGAACGGTTGCCGGCTACGCGACTCTCGGCCTCAACCGCGCCCGCGCTTTGCCGCAGGAAGGCGAAATCTACGAGCTTTATCTTCGGCCGGAGTATCAGGGCATCGGTCTCGGCCGCATGCTGTTCGGCGAGGCGCGGCGGCTGCTGAAGTCGCTCGGCTGCAACGGGATGGTCGTCTGGTGCCTCGAGGAAAACGAGACCGCCGGCCGTTTCTATCGCCATCACGGCGGTGTCGATTTCTGCGAAGGCATGGAAAATTTCGACCACAAGCAGTTGAAGAAGATCGGCTTCATCTGGAACTGACCGGCTTGGTCAGCAATCGCCTGTTTTCCTATTCGAAAGATTCGAGCTCTCTGCGCCGGCGCCATCACGCATTGGTGATCTCAAATGTTGCGTTGCGACATGAAACTGATTATCTGGCTGCCAGCAATTCAACCTCGCGGGAGTTCCTATGCGCATCGACGCCATTTCCATCGGTAATAATCCACCTGAGGACGTCAACGTTATCGTCGAGGTTCCGGTTGGCGGCCATCCCATCAAGTACGAAATGGACAAGGAAGCCGGCACGCTGGTGGTCGATCGTTTCCTCTATACGCCGATGACCTATCCGGGCAATTACGGTTTCGTGCCGCACACGCTGTCTGAGGATGGCGACCCGATCGACGTTCTGATCGCCAGCACCCGTCCGCTGGTTCCGGGCTGCGTCATCAATGTGCGCCCGATCGGCGTCCTGAAGATGGAAGACAATTCCGGCAAGGACGAGAAGATCATCGCCGTGCCGTCGCCGAAGCTGACGCTGCGCTACGAGAAGGTGAAGGATTACACCGATCTTCCCGAGATCACGCTGAAGCAGATCGAGCACTTTTTCGAGCACTATAAGGATCTGGAGCCGGGCAAGTGGGTGAAGATCTACGGCTGGGGCGATTCCAAGGAAGCCGGCCAGCTCATTCTCGAAGCCGTCGAGCGCGCCAAGACAAAGGGCTGATCGCTCAGCCGAAAAGTGCTTCTAGTTTTTTTGCCAAATCCTCCGGGTCTCCGTCGATCCGGAGGATTTTTTTGCGCGCGGTGTCGCCGGAGACGAGGCTGATGCTGGATTTGGGGATGCGCAGCGATTGCGCGACGAGAAGGATCGGGCCTTGTTGGCCTTACCCTTTTCCGGGACTGATGTGACGCGCGCCTTCAGGTGCGTTTCGCCCTCTCCATCCGCCTCGATGCCATCGATGCCGTCACGCCCGCCATTCGGCGTCAGCCGGACGGCGAGGCGCAGATGATCGCCGAAAAGGCTCCAGGGACGGCTCAAGCGACCAGCGGGTACAGCGTTGTCCAAAGCAAGGTGCGCAGGAAGAAAATGATCAGCAGCAGGATGATCGGCGAAATGTCGATGCCGCCAAGGTTCGGCAAGCGGCTGCGGATCGGCTTCAGCACCGGTTCGGTGACGTTATAGAGGAATGTGCCGACCGAATTGACGAACTGATTGCTGGAGTTGATGACGTTAAAGGCATAGAGCCAGGAAAAAATGGCACTGGCAATCAGGATCCAGGTGTAAATATTCAAAGCCAAATCAATGGTTTGAAACAGCGCAAACATCGTCTTCTCCAATTCGTTGTTGACAGACATGTAGACATTGGTGACTAAACGAGCAAGTGCCGTGTGGGAACGCGCGGTGAATCATGTTTAACGGGCGGCCTTGCAGCTATTCCGGCGCCCGTCTCCTCGGAAAACATCCATGTCGTTTTCGCCCACCGGAGACCGTTTTGCCGCGTTCCGGCATTCGTCCTACACGCGGTTCTTCTTCGCGCGTTTCCTGCTGTCCTTCTCGCAGCAGATCGTCAGCGTCGCCGTCGGCTGGCAGATGTACGACCAGACGGGCAAGGCGATCTATCTCGGCCTGATCGGTCTCGTACAGTTCCTGCCGTCGCTGCTGCTCATGCTCGTCACCGGTTCGGTGGCCGACCGGTACAATCGTCGGGCGATCGCCGCACTCTGCTCGCTGGTGAGTGCGCTCTGCACGCTGGCGCTGCTGGTCATGACCGTCATGGGAACCTTCACGCCGCTGCCGGTTTTCGCCGTGCTTTTGATCTTCGGCATCGAACGCGCCTTCATGTCGCCGGCGGTGCAGTCTCTGGCGCCCAATCTCGTGCCGGAGCACGCACTTTCCAATGCGATTGCCTGGAACTCGTCGTCCTGGCAGCTCGCCGCGATCACCGGGCCGGTGATCGGCGGCCTGCTCTACGGCGTCAGCGCGACGACCGCCTATACGGTGGCGGTGATCTTTTCAGTGCTCGGTGCGGCGCTTCTCTACATGATCCCGAAGCCGGAGCAAAAGACCACGGGCGAGACCAAGAGCTGGGCGATGATCCTCGGCGGCTTCAGCTTCATCCGCGCCGAAAGAGTAGTGCTCGGGGCGATCTCGCTCGATCTCTTCGCCGTGCTGCTCGGGGGGGCGACGGCACTGATGCCGATCTTCGCCCGCGATATCCTGACGCTCGGTCCCTGGGGGCTGGGGCTGCTGCGCGCAGCACCTGGGCTTGGCGCCATCGTCATGGCGATCTTCCTGGCCGCCTATCCGCTCAAACACCGCGCCGGCATCTATATGTTCATCGGCGTCGCCCTGTTCGGCGTTGGAACCATCGTCTTCGGCCTATCGACCAACACCGAAGTCTCGATCGCGGCGCTGGCGCTGATGGGGGCGGCCGACATGGTGTCGGTCTATGTGCGCGAGAGCCTGATTGCGCTCTGGACGCCGGATCAGCTGCGCGGCCGCGTCAACGCGGTCAACATGGTCTTCGTCGGCGCCTCGAACGAACTCGGGGAATTCAGGGCGGGTACGATGGCATCGATCTTCGGCGCGGTGCCGGCGGTTGTTATCGGCGGAATCGGGACTTTGGCGGTGGCGGCGATCTGGGCTTCGAGTTTCCCCAAATTGCGCAGGATCGATACGCTCGACGCGCCCAGTACATAATAGCGCGCGCTGCCAGCGGTGGGGCTCTATGCGGGAAGCGTGATCGGGGATGCGGCCTTTGCCGGCTTGCCTTCGAAGACGATATCCAGGAATTCGTTCAGCCAGGCTTTCAGCGGCGCATCGAACAGCATGCGGCCTTCGAGATGTTCGCGGCCCTGCTGGGCGTTCGGCAGGATGAAGCGGTGCGCGCCATGCACCACCCAGCGATGCATCATCACCCGGGTGAGTTCGGCATGGAACTGCAGGCCCCAGGCGTTGCCGTCATAGCGGAAAGCCTGGTTCGGGTAGGCATCGCCTTCGGCCAGCAGGTCGGCGCCGTGCGGCAGTTCGAAGCCTTCGCGGTGGAAGTGATAGACCATCTTCGGCCAATGCATCAGCAGGCGGCCTTTCTCGGTCGGGTGCAGCGGATACCAGCCGATCTCCGTCGAGCCGTCGGCATTCGACTGCACCTTGCCGCCGAGATGACGCACCAGCATCTGCGCGCCGAGGCAGATACCGAGATAGGGGCGTTTTTCCCGCAACGGAACATCGATCCAGCCGATCTCCTTTTTGACGAAGTCCTCGGGATCATTGGCGCTCATCGGCCCGCCGAAGACGACGACACCGGCATGGTTTTCAAGCGTCGTCGGCAGCACTTCGCCGAGAACCGGGCGGCGGATATCGAGGCGATAACCCTTCTCGACCAGCAATTGGCCGACACGCCCGGGGCTCGACCGCTCCTGGTGCAGGACGATGAGGATCGGGCGCCGGTCGTGGTTCGTGTTTTGCTCAGTCGCTATCATCTTGCGCAACCCGGACATCCGTCACCCTGGCGGCCGCCTCCTGCCGCTTCTGGATGCGCTCGCGTGAGGAGACGCCGAGCAGATCGGCGATTCGCCAGATCACATGGTCTTCCATTTCGCTGCGTTCGCCATCGGCATAGACGATGTCCCAGAGAATGCCGATCAGCTCCAGCCGTTGCTCGGTATTGAGATGGCGTTTCAGGTCGGCGGTGAACCGATAATAATCGACGGCGGTGCTTTCGGCAGCGAGGCCGGCCGCCATCAGGGCATCCAGCTGCTTGCCGTCGAGTGCATATTGCTCCTTCAACAGCTTGCGCAGCCGCTTCTTCTCGCTGGCCTTGATCTGACCGTCGGCCTCCATGACCTGCATGCAGAGGGCTGCCACCGCGATGCGGGGGTCGTCAGGGGCAAAACCTTTCCTGGGGTGGTCGGCGGTGAGCTTCTGGAAGAATGCCTGAAAGCGTTCGAACATGCGGTTTTCGTTCCATTTCAGAAAAGGCGGAGCCGTGTCTTGGGTCCCGGTTCCACCCTGGGGTCGCGAACGCCGGGATCATCCGGCAGGCCGCCAAAGAAAGGTTTCGCTTCGCCCGGTGCAGGCGCTTTATCGCTGACGGGTTCGACGGGCTTCGGTTTCGCCGGTGCCGGTGCCGGCGCCGGGCGCACGGCCTCGGCGATCGTCGCGGCGCGTTCCAGTTCGATGATGCGATGGTCGTTGACCGGACTTTCCGGCCTGACGTCGCGCAGCGGCGGCAAGGTCTTCAGGGCGGTCTCGATCGAGGCCGGCGCCGAACCGTCTTCGAGCGGACCCTCGATCTGACCGAAGGGCGCCTTCCATTCGAAGGCGTCGAGGCGGCCGGTCACGGGCGATACCGGCAGCCATTTGTCGGAGACGAAACCATCAGCCACCCAGGCCGGATCACGCGGGGCTTTGAGCGCCTGGGCCAGCCAGTGGCGCACCCGGCCCTGGTCTCCGGTCTCGGCTTCTTCGATGTCGGCCAACAGCAGGAAGGCGGCTTCCCGCGGCTGCATGCGCGCTGCCGCTTCCGCCTTGGCGCGGGCCTTGGCGAATTCCTGCGCGTCGAGTGCGGCCTGGGCGACGACGAGAAGGGATTCGACATTATTCGGGCGCAGCCCCTCCAGTCGTTCGGCGCGCTTCAGCCGGTCGAGCGTGGAATCGCCGCTGCGGGCCCTGACATAGGCCTGGCCGATCTCGGGATGCGGCGCCGATTTCCATGCCTGTTCGAGGATCGAGGCGGCCTTGCGCACGCCGCCCTCGCGAAACAACGCCTTTGCGGCAATGAGGGCTGCCGGAATGAAATCGGCGGCGAGCTTCAGTGCCTGCTGCGCGTCGTCGCGGGCGCCGGTCGGGTTGCCTTCCAGCTTTTCGCCGGCCCGCGCCGTCAAGAGGACCGCGTGCAGACGGTTGGCCTCGGCCTTTTCGACGACGCGGGCGGCCTTTTGCTGTTCGAGCAGGCGGATCGCATCGTCCCAGCGGCCGGACTGGCTGCGATATTCGAGCGTTGCCTGTGCGGCCCAGGGCAGATAAGGCGCGCTGTCGGCAGCCTTCTCGGCATATTGGCGGGCGGCCTCGTTGGCGCCGAGGCGGCGGGCTTCCAGATACAGGCCGCGCAGACCGAGTTCGCGTGTTTCTGGATCGTTGGCCATGGCCTCGAACTTGGCGCGCGCCTCGTCATAGCGGCCTTCGATGAGGGCGGCCTGGGCCTCGAGCAAATTGATCAGCGGCTCCTGGTCGGCGCGGATGAGACCGCGCGAGCGGGCTGCCATCTTGCGGGCGAGCAGCGCATTGCCGGCGCCGGCAGCGATCAGGCCGGTCGACAGCGCCTGATAACCGCGGTCGCGCTTGCGGGCGCGGAAATAACGAGTGACCGAATGCGGCGAGGTCCAGACCAGGCGGATGAACCACCAGGTGATCATCACGGCGGCGACCAGAGCGATGATGGCGCTGGCGGCGACGATCAGCTTCGTCTGATAGATCTGGCCCTCCCAGATCAGCGAGAGGTCGCCGGGACGATCGGCAAGCCAGGAGAAACCATAGGCGAGGGCCAACACGAAGAGGGCGAAGGCGACAAGACGGATCAGCATGGTCTTATCCTTCCTTGCCGGTGCCGGAAACCGCTTTCGACAGCGCGCCCCCGACCAGTTCCTCGACGCGGATGCGCGCTTCGAGCGACTGCTTGAAGGCGGTGGAAGCCTGCTTGCCGGGAGCCGGCAGCTTGTTCCATTCGGCGGAAGCGCCCGGCAGATCGCCGCTCTTCACCTTATCCTCCATGCGGGCGGCGATGGCTTCGACGCTGTCGCCTTCGATATTGCCGACGGGGCGGACCGATACCAGCGACTTGGCGCTCGACATCAGCCGGTCCGACCAGCTCTCATTCGGATCCGGCTGGTTGACGGCTTCGACGATCGCGGTGGCGACATCGGGAACCTGACGCATGAGTTCGGCGCGTGAGGGAATGCCGGTTTCGGCAAAGCCGCGCAGGTCGGCGACGGTGGGATCGTCGGCTGCGACGCCGGCGAAGGTATCGAGCTCGGCCAGGAACGGCCCGCCGCGATCGATCGCCGCCTTGAGGGCGGCCGCGGCGATCGCCTTGGCGACGGCGACATCCTCGCGCGGCTCGTTCAGCTTCTTTTCGGCCTCGGCGAGGCGCTTGGCGATATCGGCGCCGCTGCTCGTCTGCTCTTCGGAGGACTGGGCCAGGGTCGAGCGCAACTGGTCGAGCTGACCGCTCAGCTCGGCAATCTTCTTGTTGAGCGTCTCGACATTTGCCGAATCGGCCGGGGCGGCTGCCGGCGCCTTGGCAGCCGTTTCCAGCGCGGCGAGGCGCTTTTCAATCTCACCATCATCTGCGCTCGCCGGATTGGCGGCGAGGTTGGCGACGGTCTGTTTCAGGCCGTCGATCTCGCCTGAGAGATCGGCGACATCAGGCGAGGTCGCCTGCGGCGCGGGGGAACCGGAGAGATAGCCGGCATATTGAATGGCGCCGGCGCCAAGCAGCGCCACGAGGCCGCCGAAGATGCCGGCGGCGATGAGACCGGAGGTGGCGGCGCGGCGCGGCTGTTCGGGAGGAGGCATGAAGTCAGGCTCGGGGGCTGCCGGCTCCTCGGGCACCGCAGGCCGGTCCTGGTGTTCGGCTTGTTCGTGTTCGGCGTCTTCCTGCTCGGCCCGTCCCTGTTCCAACTGCGGCGCAGCCTCGGTTTCGGGCGTCACGCCGGCGCCGGCGGCGCTGTTGGCGGCGTCGCCGACATCATTCTCCACCGGCTTTTCGGTATCGGCTGCAGAGGCGAAATCCTGTGCTTCGAGGTCGATCGTGACCGGCTCGTCGGCGCTCTTCGAATGGCGTGGCGGGTTTCCCGATACCATGAGGTCCTCTTTATCCTGCATTGCAACGAAACTAGACAGTGATGCCAATTAAGGGAAGAGGTTAGATCAAATTTGGGCGGCTAAAGCATTCAAAGCAGCGACAAAAGACTTTTCTCATCCGGCATCGGCGCAATCGCCGCGTTTTTTTTCAAGGCTGCCGGAACGGCTTCAGCCACCGCTTCGCTGAGGCAGAGAAGGCGGATTCCGCTTTCCTCCGGCAGGGCCGAGCGAAGTTCCGCTACGCCAAAAAAATCGTCGGCCGTCTGCCGGGAATAGAAGAGAACCGCATCCGGCCGACCGCCCGCAAAAACCGCTTCGATCTCGGCCGGGCCGGGGGCAATCGGCTGCATGCGATAGCATTCTCCAATCGAAAAGCGGATGCCGCGTTGACGTAATCCTGCTTCGAAGGTTTCGGCGCGCGGCAAGCCGGCAAGATAGAGCAAATCATCGATCCCCCGTGCGGCGACGAGATCGGCGAGATCGCCGCCATTGCCCGAGGAAGAGGCGACCGACTGGAATCCGAGGCTACGGGCTGCTTCCGCCGTCATCTCGCCGACCGCGAAAAGCGGGCGGGCAAGATGCGCACGGAGTGTTTCGCCAAGAACGGAGATGACCCTGACGGCTTCGGCGCTGGTCACGGCGATCGCGCCGCTGGTTCTTGCAAGCGCGGCTGCGGCTGCGGCGCTGTCATGCACCGGCCGGCGCAGCGCCAGCAGCAGCGGCTCGTGGCCCATATCGCGCAGACGTTGTGCGGTTTTCGTCGCCGAATGCGCGGGGCGGGTGACGAGCACGCGCATGGCGGCCTCAGTGCCAGTCGTCGAAGAAGGCGCTGCCGGCCCTGGCGCGCACGTCCTGGCCGGCGCGGGTGCCGAGTGCGGCCGCATCGCGGCGGTGGCCGTCTGTTGTTACCGCATGCTGGCTGCGGCCATCGGGGGTGATGATGAGGCCGGAGAAGCGGATCAGGTCGCCTTCGCAGACGGCATAACCGCCGATCGGCGTGCGGCAGGAGCCGTCAAGGGCGGCGAGGAAGGCTCGTTCGCAGGAGACGGTGTCGAAGGTCGCGGCATCGTTGACCGGCGCCAGCAGATCGTCGATCCCAGTGTCGCCGATGCGGCTTTCGATGCAGATCGCCCCTTGCGCCGGCGCCGGGGGGAAGGTGTCGGGGTCGAGGATATCGGTAATCACCTCGACCTTGCCGAGGCGTTTCAGGCCGGCGAGCGCCAGCAGGGTCGCGTCGACCTGGCCCTCTTCGAGCTTGCGCAGGCGCGTTTCCACCAGGCCGCGGAAAGTCACGACGTTGATATCCGGCCGCATGCGGCGGATCAGCGCCTGGCGGCGCAGTGACGAGGAACCGACGGTGGCGCCATGCGGCAGGTCGATCAGTTTGCGCGCAGTGCGGCCGATGACGGCGTCGCGAATATCCTCGCGCGGCAGATAGGCGGAAAGATGAAGGCCGTCCGGCAGGTGGGTCGGCATGTCCTTGGCGGAGTGCACGGCAAAATCCAGCTCGCCTGATGCAAGCTGCTGTTCGAGCTCCTCTGTGAACAGGCCCTTGCCGCCGATCTCGGAGAGCGACCGGTCGGTGATGCGATCGCCCTTGGTCGTCAGCACGACGATCTCGAACATTTCCTCAGGCAGATGGTGCGCCGCCATCAGCCTGTCGCGGGCCTCGTGCGCCTGAGCGAGCGCCAGCGGGCTGCCGCGCGTGCCGATCCGGAAAGGTTTTGTTTGCATCCGCTCAGTTCCGTTGTTACCGGAGTTCTCGTAAACGGGTTTCCATCCCATCGCAATCAACGAACAGGCCTCATGGTTCCCTTTCTGCGCATCCTTGGCATCGAAACGAGCTGCGACGAGACCGCGGCCGCCGTCGTCGAGCGTGATGCGGAGGGGCATTCCAAGGTGCTGTCCGACGTGGTGCTGTCCCAGCTCGACGAGCATAGCGCCTATGGCGGCGTGGTGCCGGAGATTGCTGCGCGCGCCCATGTCGAGGCGCTGGACGAGCTGATCGAGGAGGCGCTGCAGCGCGCCAATGTGTCGCTCAACGAGGTCGACGCCATCGCCGCCACATCAGGGCCGGGGCTGATCGGCGGGCTGCTCGTGGGGTTGATGACCGGCAAGGCGATCGCGAGAGCCGCCGGCAAACCGCTTTATGCGGTCAACCACCTCGAAGGCCATGCGCTGACGGCGCGGCTGACGGACGGGCTTTCCTTTCCCTATTTGATGCTGCTCGTCTCCGGCGGCCATACCCAGCTCATCCTGGTGCGCGGTGTCGGAGATTATCAACGCTGGGGCACGACGATCGACGATGCGCTCGGCGAGGCCTTCGACAAGACGGCAAAGCTGCTTGGTCTGCCCTATCCCGGCGGCCCGGCGGTGGAACGGATGGCGCGGGACGGCAATGCCGATCGCTTCGCGTTTCCGCGGCCGCTGGTCGGCGAGGCGCGGCTCGACTTCTCCTTCTCCGGCCTGAAGACGGCGGTGCGGCAGGCGGCGCAGGATATCGCGCCGCTCAGCGATCAGGACGTGGCCGATATCTGCGCGTCGTTCCAGAAGGCGGTTTCGCGGACGCTGAAGGACCGGATCGGCCGCGGCCTGCAGCGGTTCAAGACGGAATTTGCCGCGACATTTCCAGCGGCTGCCCCGGCGACTGGCGAAAAGCCGGCGCTTGTCGTTGCCGGCGGTGTCGCCGCCAATCTCGAATTGCGCGGCACGCTGCAGACACTATGCGACAAAAACGGCTTCCGCTTCATCGCGCCGCCGCTGCACCTCTGCACCGACAATGCCGTGATGATCGCCTGGGCGGGGCTGGAGCGGATGGCGACGGGTGCCGCGCCTGATCCGCTCGACGTCCAGCCGCGTTCGCGCTGGCCGCTTGATTCCAATGCGGAAACGCTGATCGGATTCGGAAAGAGAGGGGCCAAGGCATGAGCGAAAATATCGCCGTTGTCGGATCGGGGGCTTTCGGAACGGCGCTTGCCGCCGTCATCGCGCTTGCCGGCCGCAGCGCGGTGACGCTTGTCGGGCGCAATCCGTCGCTGATATCAGATCTGAAGGCCGAACGCCTGCATGATGCAGCGCTGCCCGGCATTCTCCTGCCCGATACGCTGGAATTTGCCGCCGAGGCGGAAGCAGTCGCCGACGCCTCCATCGTGCTTTTTGCGATGCCGTCGCAGGCGCAGGCCGATGCGGCCCGGCAATACGGCCCCTATCTCTCGAAGGACGCCATTGTCGTCACTTGCGCCAAGGGCATCGAGCGCGCGACGGGCAATCTTCTGACCGACATGCTGGAACGGGAACTGCCCGACCATGCCGTTGCTGTGCTCTCCGGCCCGGGTTTTGCCGCCGATATCGCCAAGGGCCTGCCGACGGCGATGGCGATCGCGGCAGCTGACCTGGAGACTGCGGAGCGGCTCGCCCAGGCGATATCAGGCCGAACCTTTCGGCTCTACGCCTCGAGCGACCGCATCGGCGTTCAGCTCGGCGGCGCGTTGAAGAATGTGCTGGCGATCGCCTGCGGCATCGTCGAAGGCGGCGGCATCGGCGATTCCGCCCGTGCGGCGCTAATTGCCCGCGGGCTTGCAGAAATGTCGCGTTTCGTCGTCGCCAAGGGGGGGCAGGCCGATACGGTGCGCGGGCTTTCGGGGCTCGGCGACCTGGTGCTGACGGCAACCAGCCATCAATCGCGAAACCTGCGCTTCGGCATCGCGCTCGGGCGCGGCGAAAAGGTCGATCCGCTGCAGGGCGCGCTGGTCGAAGGCGCGCTTGCCGCTTCCGTCGCCGCGCGGCTTGCGGCCGAGCTTGGGATCAGCATGCCGATCACCGATGCCATTTCCGCCATCATCGACGGCAAGCTCGATATATCAGAGGCGATAGAGCAATTGATGACGCGCCCGATCACCACCGAATAGGAGACAGACATGCTTTTCGCCCTTCTCTGCAAGGACAAGCCCGGACATTTGAACGTGCGCATGGAAACGCGGCCGACGCATCTTGAGTATCTGAACGGGCTAAACGCCGAGGGCATATTGAAGATCGCCGGCCCGTTTCTCGATGATGAGGGTAAGGCCTGCGGTAGCCTGATCATCGTCGAAGCGGCATCGAAAGAGGCGGCGCGTGCGCTTGCCGATGCCGATCCTTACGCCAAGGCCGGGCTGTTCGAAAGTGTTGACGTCAAGGCCTACAACTGGGTCTTCAACAAACCGGAAGCATAAGCATGGCGCACTGGCTCTATAAATCCGAACCCGCCTCCTGGTCCTGGGAGCAGCAGAAGGACGCCGGCGAAACGGGCACGGAATGGACGGGTGTCCGCAACTATCTGGCGCGCAACAACATGCGGGCGATGCAGATCGGCGACAAGGGCTTCTTCTACCATTCCAATGACGGGCTGGAGATCGTCGGGATCGTCGAAGTCTCAGCCCTGTCGCAGCCCGATTCTACCGCCAAGGGCGATCCGAAGTGGGATTGCGTCCACATCCGCGCCGTCATGGACATGCCGAAGCCGGTGACGCTGAAGGACGTCAAGGCGAGCGAGAAGCTTGCCAAGATGGCGCTCGTCACCTCCATGCGCCTTTCCGTGCAGCCGGTGACGGATGACGAATGGGCCGAAGTCTGCCGCATGGGCGGGCTGGACAATCCGCCGCGGTGAAAACCGATCCGCAAGCCTTCATCCGCGCCCATACCAGCGTGATGGCGCCACCGCATGTGCCGGAAATTTCGCTTCATCTGGCGAGCGAGGCGCATGAGCTCTGGCTGAAGACGGAGGAGGAGCTCGAAGCGATCGGCCTGCCGCCGCCCTTCTGGGCTTTCGCCTGGGCGGGCGGCCAGGGACTGGCCCGTTACATCCTCGATAACCCGGAAATGGTGGGCGGCCAGCGCGTGCTGGATTTCGCCAGCGGTTCCGGCCTCGTCGGCATTGCGGCCGTCATGGCCGGCGCCCTTGAGGTCTCGGCCTGTGATATCGATCCCTGGGCGGAGACGGCGGTCCGGCTGAATGCCGAGGTGAATGGCGTTTCGCTCGGATTTACCGGCGCCGACCTGATCGGCAAGGCCGTTGATGCGGATATCGTGCTTGCCGGCGACGTCTTCTACGACAGCGCTCTCGCGGCTGCGCTCGTTCCCTGGCTCGCCAGGCTGGCGGCCGACGGCAAATTGGTGCTGGTCGGCGATCCCGGGCGCAGCTACCTGCCTAGAGATCGGCTGGAATTCTGCGCGGTCTATGAGGTGCCGGTAACGCGGGCGCTGGAGGATAGCGAAATCAAGAAGACCACGGTGTGGCGGTTCGTTTCTTAGGTCGGATCGATCATTCGCGATCGCCGGGCCCGAAGATGTCAGCCGGCAATCAAGGCGGCTTCATATACCATCGTTGCGGCGGCAAGATCAGCCAACGCCGTTCCGACTGCCTTGTAGAGAGTGATCTCATCGTTGGACACCCGCACCGGAATATCCCGGCGGCACAGCTCGTTCAATGTCGCACGCACCGCATCTTGAGAAATGACGCCTGCGCCGATCGGCTGAACCAGATCGCCCGCTTCGTGAAGGGCTTCGTGAGTGTCGATATAGACCGAGGAGCGCCGAACCGCCTCGTCATCGGCCTCGCGCATCGCCGGGGTGAAGCCGCCGATCAGATCGACATGGGTGCCCGGCCTCAGCCATTCGCCCCGGATCAGCGGTGCGGTCGCGAGCGTCGCAGCGCTGACGATATCGGCTTGCCGCGCCGCGGCTTCCAGATTCGTGACGGCAGTGGCCTGGAGTCCCCGTTGCCGGAGGCTCCGTGCCAGCCGTTCTGCGCTGGCGGGATCGATATCCCAGATATCGATCTGTGCGACCGGCCGGACGGCGCGGTAGGCATCGGGTATGAGACCCGCGACGCGGCCCGCGCCGATCACCAGCAGACGGCTCGCGTCCTTTCGGGCGAGATAGTCCGCGGCAAGGGCCGATGCCGCTACCGTACGGCGCGCCGTGATCGTGTTTCCGTCAAGGAGCGCAAGCTGCATCCCGGTGCGGCCATCATAGAGCATGTAAGTCGAGGTCAAACCGGGAATGCCGCGCGCCGTGTTGCCCGGAAAGACGGTAACGATCTTGATGCCAAGATAGCGCTCGGACCGGTGCGTTTCATGCCAGGCCGGCATCAGAAGCAGCGTCGCGTCCGGCTCGTCGCCGTTGGCTATCGTGTGGTGATGCCGTACCGGGACAACACAGCCTTCGGCAAATGCTTGCCGCAAGTTCGCGACCAGCGCGCCGAAAGGGAGAAGCTCGCCCGTCGTCCGGGCATCGAGAATACGGATTTGTGTGTCGGTCATTGAAGCGATCTCTCAGGACGTTCCGATTGCTGGACAAGGCGAGTTCTGTGTGATTGAACGAGAGCAGCGTCGCCGCTGCGCGGCGCACCAGCTTTTCAACCGGCATCGGCCTTTTGGGCACTCAGCCAAACGCCGCTTTCTTCTCCAGAATTCTGGCGTATTGCGTTAGCGGATAGCACAGGGCGAAGAAGATCACCGCGACGAGACCGTAGACCTTGAAAGGTTCGAAGGTCGCGTTGTTGATGGCGTTTGCGGTTTTCAGCAGTTCCTCGAAGCCGAGGATCGAGGCCAGTGCGGTACTCTTGATCAACTGGACCAGGAACCCGACGGTCGGCGCGCGCGTAATCCGGAAAGCCTGCGGAAGGATGATAAGGCGAAGTTCGAGGAGACGATGCAAACCCAGGCTGGATGCGGCGTCCCATTGCCCGCGCGGCACCGCTTCGACGCCGCTCCGCCAGATTTCGGCGAGATAAGCGCTGGCATAGAATGTCAGGCCACAGACGGCGGCGGTCCATGACTCGATCCGGAAGCCGAGCATCGGCAGGCCGAAGAACATCAAAAAGAGCTGCATGAGTAGCGGCGTTCCCTGAAACAGCGCGATGTAGCCGGACGCCAAGCTGCGCGGCCAGCGCATTTTCGATATCCGTGCAGATAGGATCGCCAGGCCAACGATGGCGCCGCCGGCAAAGGCCGCGAGCGAAAGCAGCAGGGTCCAGCGTGTCGCGAAGACGAGATTGCGCAGAATGTCCCAGAACGTGAACTCGATCATGCCAGACCAGCTCCCAGAAAACGGCGTTTCCCGGCGAAAAGAAGCCGGCGAAGTGCGGCGGACATTGAAAGATAGATCACCGTCGCCACCAGATAGGTCTCGAAGGAGCGGAAGGTGCGCGACTGAAGCAGATCGGCTTCCTGCGCCAGCTCGCGGACGGATATTTGCGAAACCACCGCCGATTCCAGCATCATGATGATGATCTGGCTTGTCAGCGCCGGGAAGATGATGGCGAGCGCTTGCGGCATGACGATCTTGAAGAATACCAGCCGAGGCCGGAGACCGAGTGCCTGCGCCGCTTCCTTCTGCCCTCTCGGTATGGCATCGAGCCCGGCCCCGACCACTTCGATCGTGTAGGCCGCCATGTTGAGGGTCATGGCGAGTACGGCGGCAGAAATCGGATCGAGGCGAATGCCCAGACTAGGCAACCCGAAGAAGATGAAGAACAGCTGCACCAGGAATGGCGTATTGCGCATGACTTCCACATACAGGCCGACGACCTTGCGCAACCATGGATAAGGTCCTCGGCGCGCGGCCGCGCCGAGAACGCTGAGAACGATCCCGAGCATCGTTGTCGAGGCTGTCAGTGCAAGCGTCGTGCCTGCGCCATAAGCCAGAGCTCCCATTCCGTCCCAAAGCCAATTGAAATCGAGGCTGTATCTCATCGCTTGTCCTTTGGGGCCGGATGATCCGGGCCGGGTCGGTTCGAAATCCGGATCCGCCTCTCAACCAGAGAATTGGAGCATGATGCCACCGCAATCGCTCACGGTTTTCGGCATCATGCTCTGCTGAGCGGGAGGCCGGCCTCGTCAGTCCTTCAGATTTTCAGGGTTGAGCGGCGCTTTCAGCCAGCTCTTCGAGCTTGCGTCGAGTGAACCGTCGGCGACCATTGCGGCGACGCTGTCATTGACAGCCTTCTTCAGGCCTTCCTCGCCCTTGCGGAGCGCAATGTGCGAGGGCGAGCTGAGCAGCTGGAATTTCTGCTCCGGCTTCAGGGCGTCCTGTCGTGCCAGAACCTGCGCACCGACATCGTTGCCGACGACCATCAACTCGGTCTGGCCTGAAATGAAGGCCTGGATGACCGAATTGTAGTTCTCGAAGCGCTGGATCGCGGCCGAGCCAGGAGCGGCGGCGGTCAGCGACGTGTCTTCGAGCGTCCCGCGATTGACGGCAACGGTTTTGTCGGCAAGATCTTCCTTGCCGCTCACCTTCAGCGCAGCCGGACCGATGACGGCGATATAATAGGGGGCGTACGGGGCGGCAAAATCGATAACCTCGGCGCGCTCCTTCGAATAGCCGACGCTCATCAGCAGGTCGACGCGGTCGTCGTTCAGGTAGGCGATCCTGTTCTGGCCGGTGACGCTGACGAGATTGAGTTTCACGCCGAGCCCATCGGCGATCTTCTGGGCGACGTCGATGTCATAGCCCTTGATGCTCATATCGGCGCTTGCCGAAGAGAAGGGCGGGAAATCGGAGAAGATGCCGATGTTAATCTCGCCTGCGGCTTTGATATCGGCAAGTTCGTCGGCCTGAGCGACCCCTGCCAGAATGCCGAACACGGCAATTGCCGCGGTGGCGGTGTAGCGCAATTTCATAAGAGCATTCATGTCGTTCCCCTTTTTGAGATGTATTGTGCGACAGGCGTTGGACGGCAACGGGCACCAGGCCCGCTCCCGCTGTAAGCTGGGTCTCAAGTCACGTTTGTCCTGACCGCGGGACTGAACATCGCGAGGCACAGGAGTTCGAACAGGACCTGCGCGGCGATCTGCGCAGTGTTGGTGGTGTTGTCGTATTGCGGCGCGATTTCCACGACGTCGCCGCCGATGAGGTTGATGCCTTTGAAGCCGCGCAGCAAGGTCAGGGCCTCCCTCGGCTGAAGCCCGCCCACTTCTGGCGTGCCGGTTCCCGGAGCAAAAGCCGGATCAAGGCTGTCGACGTCGAAACTGAGATAGGTTGGACCGGCGCCGACAACCTCCAGAGCCTTTGCGATCACCGCCTTGAGACCCATCTCCGCCACCTCTTCCGCGTGGATGACGGTCATCCCGGAGGCAAAGGAGAACTCCCAGAGATATTCGCCGCCGCCGCGGATGCCGATCTGGATCGTACGCTTCGGATCGAGCACGCCGGCCAGAACCGCCTCGCGAAAAGGCGCGCCGTGATGGAACTTGGAGCCCTCATAGGGACCTGCGGTGTCGCAATGAGCGTCGATATGGATCATGCCGACCGGCTGGCTGGCCGCTAGGCCCTTGAGGATGGCGCCGGAGATCGAATGATCGCCGCCGACCGACAGCGGGATAACCCCGGTTGCCGCGATCATCCGATAGCATGCCTCGATGTCGGCATGGCATTCGGCCAGGCCGAACCGGCTGCGCATCGGCACGTCGCCGACATCGGCGACCCTTAGCCCTCCCATCGGCGCGACACGCAGAACATGTTCGTAGGGACCGATACGCTCGATCGCCCGGACGGCCCGCGGCCCCAGCCGCGCGCCGGCGCGATTGGTGACGCCGAGGTCCATCGGCACGCCGATCAGAGCCACGTCAAGCGCCTCGAGCACCTCGGGCCGCAAGCCGTTCTCGATGAAACGGGCGTCCAGAAAGGTCGCAGGATCGGCGAAGGGCCATTTGCGGCTGTCGCCGTCCTTGAATACACTCGCCGCCACGGCACGGAAGTGCGGATCTTCCATCTCCCCGCCCGCGGCGCTGCCGAAGCGCTTTCTCAAGTCTTCCAGAAAATCCTGGTCAATGGTCAAGGCAGGCTCCCACGGTATTGATGCTGACATCATCATCGGCTCCGCCCGCTACTGTTGGAACCGCGAAAATTCGAGAGGGGATATAACGATTATTGATAGCTTCGATCCGCTGAGCTCAGCGATGCGGGCAGCGCGTTTCATCGAGATATTCAGAAAACCTTATAACCCGGCGAGAATTTTCCCACTACCGCGGTTGGCAACCTCCAAGCAGTCTCCGATGCGAACGGTCCGGCAGAGGGCCGACAACAAAGGGAACTACCATGTTGCACGATATGACACGCCGCCGCTTCCTCGGGTCCGCCGCTGCCGCGGGGATTGCCGGCACGATGACCGGGTTTGCGAGATCCGCCGCAGCCGGCAGCGGCAATCTGACCGCCGTCGAATGGGGCGGCGATGTCGTCGAAGCCATGAAGCAGATTGCCGCCGACCAGAGTGCAGCGACATTCAACTGGGTTCTTCATCAGGGCGGCGCGGGCGCGATCCTTCCAAAGATCAAGGCCGTCTGGCCGAATGTCGACTACGACTATGTCGCCGGGTGGGAAGGCTCATTCAACAGCATGGTGAAGGAGGATTGGCTCGAGACCATCAATCCTGCCGATATTCCCAACCTTGCGAATATTCCTGAGAAAATCATCATTCGTGACGGCAAGGGTAATATCAAAGCGGTGCCACGCGCGGTCGGCGGCATGTATTTCGGTGCCCGAACCGACACGGCTCCTCTCGCCGTGAAAACCATCGATGATCTGCTGAGTCCCGATCTTAAGGGCGCGATCTGCTGGCCGGGCCCGACACAGAGCATGATGCTCCAGATTGTCGCGCTCGCCCTTCACGCCGGAGGCAGTGAAACGAATATGGAGCCCGGATGGAAGCTCATGAAGGAATTGGCGAAATCCGGCAATATCGGCCGCGTCGCCGTCACCGACATCGACTTCACCAATTCGCTGACGTCGGGCGAGACCTCCGTCGGCTTCTTCGCTGAGCCCGGTTGGGCGGCCGTGGCGAAGAACTTTCCCGTTACTCGCTTTACCAAGGACAACAATTTCAAGGTCTTCCTCTACCAGAGCGGTTTCGGCGTCCTGAAGAATAGACCGAACACCAAGGCAACGCTCGATTTCGTCAACTTCGCGATCAGCCCGGACATGAACTCGCTCTATGCCAAGGTGGCTGGTGAAGCGCCGTTGAACAGCAAGGCGGTCACGCCGGACAGTCTCAAGCATCTGTCCTTCACGTCGGACGAGTTTTCGAACTTCGTTTACGTGCCGGATTATAATGTCGTTCTCGAACAGCAGGATGCCTGGTCCAAACGCTGGGAACAGGACATCGCCCCGTTGCTCTAGAGCGGTTCAGGTTTTCACGGAAGTGCTCGAAGGCACCTCGCGGCAGGTTATCGAAGGCGTGAATGCGGACTTCGATAACCTCCCTTTCTCATGCCCGGTCAAGGGCGAGGAAAAGGCTGTTCCATCATGACCAAAGCAAGGCGGCAACCTGTTGCCATTTCAATTCCCGATCGCCGAGATGCTGCCCTGACGCTCGGGCCGGCTCTCCTGGTGTTCGCATTCGGTTTTCTGTCACCGCTAGTCAATCTGGCAGTCGAAAGCCTGAAGGAGTTTACGCCGGGGCGTGTCGGTTCCGTTGAAAATGCCGCGGCAACGGTTCAAAACTATTACGAGCTTGCAAACCAGGCGTTTGCGAGTGTGCTGCTGACAACCTTCTGGATCGGCGGAGCCGCTGCGATCATCGGTCAGCTTGTGGCGTTTCCTCTGGCCTACGTCATCGTGCGGCGCATTTCCCCGCGGATGCGCGCACTCACCCTTGGTTTTTTGATTACGCTTGTTCTATCCAGCGTCCTGATCAAGACCTATGCGATCGAACTGACCTTCGGGTCGGTCGGCATCTTCCGACCCCTCCTCCTGACGCTTGGCCTTTCGCCCAACAGCCGCGAATATATCAATATCGTCGTTACCGCGGGTCTCGTTCACTCGATCATACCGGTCGCAACGCTGACAATGATCGGCGCGATGCAATCGATCGATCCGCGTCTGCTCGATGCCGCCCAATCCCTCGGCGCGCCGGGATGGAAAGCCCATCTGTCGATCACGCTTCCCTTAAGCTTCCCGGCTCTGATCTCAAGCGCGCTTGTCTCGCTGACTTTCGCGATCAGCGCCTTCGTTATTCCCATGGTGCTCGGGAGGGGCCGGGTGCTTTTCATGTCGAACGTCATCTACACCCGGTTCAGCGATATCGCCAACTATCCGAGCGGCGCGGCGATCTCGCTCGTCATGCTTGCCGTGGCGTTGGCGGTTGTCGCTGTCATAACGTTTGCGCAGCCCTGGAGGGTTTCCCGATGAGCATACAGTCTCTTGCAGCGCGAACCGGAGACCGGATCGCCGGTTCCTTCGCCTACGGTGTCATCGGCCTTGGATTGGCGTTCCTCGCCATTCCGTTGGCGATAACATGTCTCATGGCTTTCGACGCTAGGACCTATCTTGGTCCACTGCCGCCGCCTGCCTTGTCGCTTCACTGGTTCGAACGGCTCGTCTCCCAGGCGGATATCCTTGCCAGCCTGCGCACCAGCCTCATCTTGGCTGTCCTCACGACGGTTCTGTCCGTGACGATCGGAACTGCGGCGGCTGTCGGCCTTGCCCGTGGCAATTTTCCAGGAAAGGGAGCGCTGACTTCGGTCTTTCTCTCGCCACTCATCGTCCCGCCGGTCGTCATCGGCTTCGGCCTGCTGCTCTTCCTTTCCAAGGTCGGTATTGCAAATGGTATGGCGCGCCTGCTCCTCGGCCACGTGATCGTGACGCTGCCCTACTGCATAAGGACGAGTCTCGCCAGCCTTCTCGGCAGCGACCGACGATTGACGGAAGCCGCGATGGTTCTCGGTGCTACCGAGCGCCAGGCCTTCTGGTCCATTACCCTGCCGCTCATGCGGACGGGCGTCGTCACCGGTGCGATCTTCGCCTTCGCGATTTCGATAGATGACGTGTCCATCAGTCTCTTCCTGAGCGATCCGTCCGCAACGACCTTGCCTGTTACGCTGGTCAGCAACATGCGCGCGGCTTTCGATCTGACGATCGCTGCAGCGGCCGTGGTGCTGATTGCCGTCACCGCGTTGCTGATCGTCATACTGGAGCGTGTCGTCGGCTTCGACACGGTCGTGGGTCAGGGTTTGTTTCGTTCTTGAGGACAATACGATGATTTCTGCCGTGGAATTTCAAGGGGTGAGCAAGCGCTTCGGCGAAACCGTCGCCCTCGGTAATATCTCCTTTTCGGTGAACCCAGGTGAAACAATTGCACTGCTTGGACCGAGCGGCTGCGGCAAGACCACCATTCTTCGTCTTATTGCCGGATTCGAGCGGCCTGACAAAGGGTCGATCTTGATCGACGGCATGCCGATGGCTGGATTGAAACCCTATGAACGCAACGTCGGGCTGCTGTTCCAGCACTATGCTCTTTTCCCGCATATGACCGTCGAACAGAATATCGGCTACGGACTTCGCCATCGCAACCATCCGCCGGGGCAAATACCGCGCCGCATTGCCGAGATGCTTGAGCTCGTCCGGCTCGTCGGTTTCGGACAGCGGCGGCCGCACCAGTTGAGCGGCGGCCAGCAGCAGCGCGTTGCGCTTGCGCGGGCGCTCGCCACCCATCCGAGCCTCGTTCTTCTGGATGAGCCCCTGTCGGCGCTCGACGCCAAACTTCGGCATGAGCTGCGCACCGAACTGAAGGATGTGCTTGCCGCGGTCGGCTCGACCGCAATCGTGGTAACCCACGACCAGGAGGAGGCGATGAGCCTTGGGGAGCGCATATTCGTGATGAATCGCGGCGCAATCATGCAATCCGGCAGGCCGGATGATGTGTATTGGCGTCCAGATTCGCGTTTCGTCGCGGATTTCATGGGGCGGACGAATTGGATCCACGGCTCGATTTCGGCAGCGGGCGAAACGGCCCGCAAATTTCGCTCCGAATTCGGCTGGGAATTTTCGGTCGCGTCAAGGGAACACATTTCAGGTGCCGCCGAGATTTGCGTGAGGCCGGAAAGCGTCGAGATATCGTCCGGCGCTCCGAGCTCCGGTGCCATGCCCGGACGTGTTGCCGACGTGGTGACACTCGGTGCCTTCAGGCATGTCGTTCTCGACTTGGTCAGTGGCGACCGCATAATCTCGGCTTGCACGAACCGTCCAGACATAGCTTTCACTCGCGGGCAGGAGGTCAGCGTTTCCATTCCCCCCGAGGCATGCGTTCTCTTCGCGCGATAAACTCTCATTGACGGGCGCAGGATCGCCAGTTGCCGGAAGAACATGGTTCGTCCAATATCGGTTATAGCAGAGAGGCCCTCGGCTCTCGAGCGTCACAAAGTATGGAATGCGGCTTCCGATGCTTGATCTTGATTCCTATCTGCTTCGCGCGTTTCTGACCGTCGCTGAGATCGGCACCGTTAATGGAGCAGCGGTTAAGCTCAACAGAACGCAAGCGGCCGTGAGCATGCAGATCCGCAAGCTGGAGGAGCTGGTCGGCGTTGCGCTGTTTTCGCGTTCGTCAAAAGGCCTCGAGCTCACGAGCCATGGGCAGATCATGCTGGCCTATGCCCGCGAATTGGTCGCCCTCAGCGACGAAGTCGAGAAAAGACTGACCGGCAAGATGATCGAGGATCGCATTCGCCTCGGCGTCGTTGAGGACTTCGCTGCCGGCCACCTGATCGACATTCTGAGCGATTTCAGAGCCCAGAACCCGAAGGTCGACATCGACATCATTGTCGAACCGAATCGCCGCCTCGCCCATCTGTTTGAAGACGGGAAGCTGGATCTCGTGGTTTGCGACATTACCTGTCTCTCGCGAAAGCCGACCCTGATCTGGACCGAATATTTGATGTGGACGGTCAGATCCGACTTTGTGGTGGATGCGGAAAAACCGCTTCCCATCATTATGTTCGAGGAGGAGTGTCCCTGGACGCTCCCGACGATTGCGGCTCTGTCGCAGCGCAGCTTCACGTGGAAGACGGCATGCGTCGCATCGACGCTGGTGGCCATGGCGACCGCGGTTCGCGTCGGTATCGGTATCGCACCGATGATGCTTACAACGAAACCGGAAGGCTGCCGGACACTTGACAGGTCGACGGACCTGCCCGGTCCGGTACGCATCGAAATCGGTCTGTATGCTCAGTCCGAGACGGCCGAAGGCGCGCGGTACCTCGTGGATTTCATTTCGCGGCATACCGCGATATTGTCGAGTTAATTCACTTTTCCTGGAATTGGTCTAAGAGCGATGCTGAAAGATCGCGACGCGCTTTAGGCGCGTTCAGCTTCCATTATATCGGGTCAATTTTATTCTCTCTACCGGGATGGCGAGCGAAGCTCCATAGTGATCCGACGAAGGGTCGACGGCCCGATCTCCAGCATTCATGGAAGTCTGCGAATACGATGATGGGCCAAGCCAAAGTTGACGAAACTCTCCTCGCAGATGCCGCCTATCTGCCCGGCCAGGTCGCAAACCTGACGAGGGGAGCGAGCGTGACAGCGCAAACCAACGAAATACTGGAGCGTATCAATGATTTGCTGCTGCGCGAAGGTACAGACAAGTCGGAGATCATTCTCGCCAACATCTGGCTCAGGGACCTTGCCTCATTCGAGGAAATGAACAGAGCCTGGGATGCCTGGATGCCGGATGGCGGAACGCCGCGGCGGGCGACGTTCGAGGACAAGAATCTCCCACCGATGTGCGCCATCCGTATCGACGTAGCCGCGTCGCGAAAAAGCGGGACCGGGCAAATTTGAGCCGCCTGCGTTCGGCAATATTCTAAGGCCGAATGACGCAGACATTGGCCTCGTAGGTGCAAGGGTCGTCCTGGATGGCGACGTCGATGACCTTCGCCTTCGGGGCCTGCGGCTCGGGCCGTGCTGCGGGATAGTATCCATAGCCATAGCCGCCGACATACGTTCCGCCATCGACCTGATAGGCATAGGATGAGCCGGCATAGGTGCCGCCGCTGTCGCCACGTGGCGCCTGGGGAGCGATGATGACCAGAGCGCCGCGAGCGACGCGATTTGTCGCCGGAGATGAATACTGCTTCAAGAACGGCATCCGCTCCCTGACGTATCGGTGGCCGAAAGCATGATCGAAACGGATGCCGCGATTGCGCCAGCCTGCACGCTCACCGAGAAACAATCCGTTATGGATGGCGTGGCGATGGCCGGAAAAGCGATGATCGGGGAAGCGATGATCAAGACGGCGCTCGCCGGCGGTAGCGGGGAACACGGCAAGTGCAGACAGAGCAAGCAGAGTGACTGCGGATAGACTGCGAAACATGGGCGCCGGCCTCCGGAATTCCGAGGGTTAACAAATCGTTAACGCAAGATTGCGCCAAAAGCGGCAGCTTGTCCATGCGGCTCAGGAGAACGGCCTGATTATTGAGCCGAAAACCCCAGTTTCGTTAGCCTGCAAATTTCCTGGTAACCCGAATCGATTAAATTAAGGCGAGACAGCGATTGTGCTTGTCGTCGGCGTTTCCGGTGATTAAACGTCGCAATTGATGCAACGCACACAGAGAATTCGTCATTCGTGTGGTTGACTGAGCATGCTCCGAAATCCGGGAGCGCAGAGAAGCCGCCGCGAGGTTCTGATGGCGAACGTGACAAATAATCGGCCCCTGTCGCCGCATTTGCAAATTTACAAACCTATTCCCACCATGGTGATGTCGATCGTCCACCGCATTACCGGTGGCGCGCTCTACGTCGGCACGCTGTTGGTCGCCTGGTGGCTGATCGCGGCGGCAAGCGGCCAGGGCTCCTATGACTGGGCTAACTGGGTGCTCGGCAGCCTTCTCGGCAAGCTCGTGCTGCTCGGCTATACCTGGGCGCTGCTGCACCACATGCTCGGCGGCTTCCGCCACTTTATGTGGGATCTCGGCTACGGCTTCGAGAAGGAATTCTCGACCAAGCTCGCCATCGCCAATGTCATCGGGTCGCTCTGTCTGACCGTGCTGGTCTGGGTGATCGGCTTCCTCATTCGCTTCTGAAGGTCCTCTCATGGATATGCGCACCCCCCTCGGCAAGGTTCGCGGGCTCGGCTCCGCCAAGGACGGCACGGACCATTTCTGGCGCCAGCGTCTGACGGCCGTCGCCAATGTTCCGCTCATCCTGTTCTTCCTCTTCTTCATGATCGCCTATGCCGGCGCGCCCTATGCGGATGTGGTCCGCGCGCTGTCGAACCCTTTCGTCGCGGTCGTCATGGGGCTGATGGTGATATCGGGTGTCATCCATATGAAGCTCGGAATGCAGGTGATCATCGAGGATTACGTGCACGGCGAGTTCGGCAAGATCGCGCTGCTGATGCTGAACACGTTTTTTGCGATCCTGATCGCCGGCCTCTGTCTCTTCGCCATTCTGAAAATCGCATTCGTAGGATAAGCTCGATATGGCACCGACTTCACCCGCCCAGAACGGCAAGGCCTACAAATATGTCGATCACTCCTACGACGTGATCGTCGTCGGCGCCGGCGGCGCCGGCCTGCGCGCCACGCTCGGCATGGCCGAGCAGGGGTTTCGCACCGCCTGCATCACCAAGGTGTTTCCGACCCGCTCGCACACGGTCGCCGCCCAGGGCGGCATTGCCGCCTCGCTGCGCAACATGACGCCCGACAGCTGGCAGTGGCACCTCTACGACACCGTCAAGGGTTCCGACTGGCTCGGCGATGTCGATGCCATGCAGTATCTCACCATGGAAGCGCCGAAGGCGGTCTATGAACTCGAGCATTACGGCGTGCCGTTCTCGCGCAATGAGGAAGGCAAGATCTACCAGCGCCCGTTCGGCGGCCATATGCAGAATTACGGCGAAGGCCCGCCAGTGCAGCGCACCTGCGCCGTTGCCGACCGCACCGGCCACGCCATCCTGCATACGCTTTATGGCCAGTCGCTGCGCCACAACGCCGAATTTTTCATCGAATACTTCGCGCTCGACCTGATCATGTCGGAAGACGGCAGCCGCTGCACCGGCGTCGTCGCCTGGTGTCTCGATGACGGCACGATCCATCGCTTCGCCGCCAAGATGGTGGTGCTGGCGACCGGCGGCTACGGCCGCGCCTATTTCTCGGCAACGTCTGCCCATACCTGCACCGGCGACGGCGGCGGCATGGTAGCGCGTGCAGGCCTGCCGCTGCAGGACATGGAATTCGTCCAGTTCCACCCGACCGGCATCTATGGTTCGGGCTGTCTGATCACTGAAGGCGCGCGCGGCGAAGGTGGTTACCTCGTCAACTCCGAGGGCGAACGCTTCATGGAGCGTTATGCGCCGTCGGCCAAGGACCTTGCTTCGCGTGACGTCGTTTCGCGCTGCATGACCTTGGAAATCCGCGAAGGCCGCGGCGTCGGCAAGAACAAGGATCACATCTTCCTGCATCTCGACCATCTCGATCCGGCCGTTCTGCATGAACGCCTGCCGGGCATTTCCGAGAGCGCCAAGATCTTTGCCGGCGTCGACGTCACGCGCGAGCCGATCCCGGTCCTGCCGACCGTTCACTACAATATGGGTGGTATTCCCACGAACTACTGGGGCGAAGTGCTGAATGCCGACAGCGCCAATCCGGAACGGATCATCCCCGGGCTGATGGCCGTCGGCGAAGCCGGCTGCGCCTCGGTGCACGGCGCCAACCGCCTCGGCTCCAACTCGCTGATCGATCTCGTGGTCTTCGGCCGCGCCGCTGCGATCCGCGCCGGCGAGGTGATTGACCGCGCAGCGCCGATCCCGCATCTTAATATTGCTTCCTGCGACAAGATCATGGACCGCTTCGACGGACTGCGTCACGCCAGCGGCGGTACGCCGACGGCGGAACTGCGCGAGAAAATGCAGCGCGCCATGCAGGAAGACGCCGCCGTCTTCCGCACCCAGGAATCGCTGGAATCCGGTTGCCAACGCATCTCGGCGATCTGGCAGGAAATGCGCGACATCAAGGTGATCGACCGTTCGATGATCTGGAACTCGGATCTGGTCGAGACGCTGGAGCTGCAGAACCTGATGGCCAACGCCATCACGACGATCTACGGCGCCGAGGCCCGCAAGGAGAGCCGCGGTTCGCATGCCCGCGAGGATTATACCGAAGGTGCATTCGCCGGCCGCGACGACGTCAACTGGCGCAAGCATACGCTTGCCTGGGTCGGCGAGGCGGGTGACGTCAAGCTCGATTATCGGCCGGTTCACACCGAGCTCATCGCCGAAGGCATCGATCCGCACAAGATCGAGCCGAAAGCTCGCGTGTACTGATCTCAAGAGGAACCGGATATGGTTGAACTCGCTCTCCCCAAGAATTCCCAGATGCGCGAAGGCAAGGTTTGGCCGAAGCCGGCGGGTGCCAAGAACACCCGTGAGTTCCGCGTTTACCGCTGGAGCCCGGATGACGGGCAGAACCCGTCGATCGACACTTTCTATATCGATGTCGACGATTGCGGCCCGATGGTGCTCGACGGTCTGCTCTACATCAAGAACAAGATCGACCCGACCCTGACGCTGCGCCGCTCCTGTCGCGAGGGTATCTGCGGCTCCTGCGCGATGAATATCGACGGCACCAACACGCTTGCCTGCACCAAGGGCCTCGACGACATCAAGGGCGCGGTGAAGATCTATCCGCTGCCGCATCTGCCGGTCGTCAAGGATCTGGTGCCGGACCTCACCAACTTCTATGCCCAGCATCGTTCGATCGAGCCCTGGCTGAAGACGGTGTCGCCGGCGCCTGCCAAGGAATGGAAGCAGAGCCACGAGGACCGGCAGAAACTCGACGGCCTCTATGAATGCATCCTCTGCGCCTGCTGCTCGACCTCCTGTCCGAGCTACTGGTGGAACGGCGACCGTTATCTCGGTCCGGCCGTTCTGCTGCAGGCCTATCGCTGGCTGATCGATTCCAGAGACGAGGCAACCGGCGAACGCCTCGACAATCTCGAGGATCCGTTCCGCCTCTATCGCTGCCACACGATCATGAACTGTGCGCAGACCTGCCCGAAGGGCCTCAACCCGGCCAAGGCGATCGCCGAAATCAAGAAGATGATGGTCGAGCGCCGGGTCTGATCAGGATGCATGCCGACGGCTGAAGAGACGGCTTCGAGCCGTTTCGCAGGCCAGGTCGCGCCGCAGTGCTGGTGGAGAGCTCGTGTCGAGCCTTATTCCGAGATATTGCGGGAGTTCGACAGGGGTCCGGACAGAGATCAACGCGCGCAACACCTTGCTGACAAATTCTATGTGCAGGAAGTTCTGCAGCGGGGCAGTTGAACTGTATCGTTTTTCGGTTAGTGGTTGTCACGGTCAATTTATGCAGTTCGACTTGATTAACCAAAGCGAATTACGATAATCGGACTTGTCTCACGCCCGTTTCTTTGCGGCGATAGCCGAATTCAGGAGTATGATGATGCAGTTGCGATATGCGATGACAGGTCTGGTGGTGGCTCTCGCGCTAGCCGGTTGTGATCGGACGGCATATAATTACAACTCCAGCCCCAATTCGATGCCGACGCCGCTGACGGCACAGCCGGTACCCTCGGTGCAGGGCGGGCAGCTTCCGCCGGTGAACAATTCGTCGTTTCCGGCGGCGCCGACGACGACGGCGCCGATGCAGGGTGGGGCTCAGCCTGGCGCAATGACCGCAAATGCCCTTGATGTCACCAAGGAATCGATGGTCGGAAGCTGGCGCGTCAATGGCAGCTGCGACATGTTCCTGACGCTGACCAATCTCGGCAGCGGTTCGCGCGGCGGCACGCGCGGCTGCGTCGGCGAGCTGACGGCGATGGGGTCCTGGGAGGTTGCCGGCAAGCAGGTGCTGCTCAAGGACCGCTCGGGCAACCAGCTCGGCAGCGTCTACAAGACGGCCGACAACCGCTTCGAGGGCCAGACCAGCACGGGTCAGCAGATCAGCCTCAGCCGGTAAACCAACCGGCGCGGTAAACCAACCGGCGCGGTAAACGATCCGGCGGTCTCCGCCGATGACTGACAGGCGGATGCCCTCATGCAACCCATGCCGGATTACGCGCTCAGCGTCTGCGAACAGCTCAAAGCGCTGACCGCCTCGGGTATGCTGCAGATCGATTCCGCCCAGATGGAGGTGGCAAAGAACCTCGACAGGGTGTTGGCCGGGCTGAAACAGCGGCGGCCGGCGGCAAAATCGAGCGCGCTCGGCTGGCTGTTCGCCGCCAAGAAGAAATCCGCCGACGGCACCAGGGGGCTTTACATTCACGGCAGCGTCGGCCGCGGCAAGACCATGCTGATGGACATGTTCTTTGCGATGGCGCCGTGCCGGAAGAAACGCCGGGCGCATTTCCACGAATTCATGGCGGACGTGCATAATCGCATTGCAGCGCACCGGCTGAAGCTCAAGAACGGCGAGACCAAGCAGGCCGATCCGATGCCGCCGGTCGCCGCAGCCCTTTACGAGGAAGCGGAATTGCTCTGCTTCGACGAATTCACGGTCACCGATATTGCCGATGCGATGATCCTGTCGCGGCTGTTCTCCGAGCTTTTCGCGCGTGGCTGCGTGCTGGTCGCGACCTCGAATGTCGAGCCCGACAATCTCTACATGGATGGCCTCAACCGCGGCCTCTTCCTGCCCTTCGTCGGCCTGCTCAAGCAGCATGTCGACGTCGTCACCCTGGATTCGCCAACTGATTACCGGATGGAGAAGCTGAGCAGCCAGCCGGTCTATCTGGTGCCGATCAACGATCACAACGACATGGCGATGGACGCGTCCTGGACGCAGGCGCTGCACGGGCGCAAGGCGCAGCCGCTGGACATTCCGATGAAGGGGCGCCACATCCACGTGCCGCTCGCCGTCGACCGCATGGCGCGATTCTCCTTCGCCGATCTGTGCGAGAAGCCGCTGGGGGCGACCGACTTCCTGGCCATCGCCGAGCGTTTCGACATGGTCTTCGTCGATCACGTTCCCTTGCTGGGGCCGGAAAAACGCAATCAGATCAAACGCTTCATCATTCTCGTCGATACATTCTACGATCATGCCGTGCGCCTCTACATTTCCGCCGCCGCGATGCCGGAGGAACTTTTAGTGCACCGCCGCGGTACCGAAGGTTTCGAATTCGACCGCACGGCCTCGCGCCTGTTCGAGATGCGCAGTGCCGAATATCTGGCGCTGCACCATGAAAAGCGCGCGGCCGAGTAACAATCCGGTGACAGATTATCTTACGTTTACGTAAGAATTTTTGTATCTAAACGATTGAAAACGCTGCATCAAAATTAATGGATTGCCATTTTTAGGCTTTCGGTCTATGCGATTGCGTCATTGAGCGGTGCCTTGTTGCGCGTCGCTCGACGAATTTGATCGCAAAGGAAACAGCGAAATGGCGCGTAACAAGATCGCACTCATTGGTTCTGGCATGATTGGTGGCACGCTGGCACACCTCGCCGGCCTGAAGGAACTGGGCGACATCGTCCTCTTCGACATTGCGGACGGCATCCCCCAGGGCAAGGGTCTCGACATTTCCCAGTCCTCGCCGGTCGAAGGCTTCGACGTCAATCTGACGGGCGCCAGCGACTATTCCGCGATCGAAGGCGCTGACGTCTGCATCGTCACCGCCGGTGTTGCCCGCAAGCCGGGCATGAGCCGCGACGATCTTCTCGGTATCAACCTCAAGGTGATGGAACAGGTCGGCGCCGGCATCAAGAAATATGCCCCGAACGCCTTCGTGATCTGCATCACCAACCCGCTCGACGCCATGGTCTGGGCGCTGCAGAAGTTCTCCGGCCTTCCGGCCAACAAGGTCGTCGGCATGGCCGGCGTTCTCGACTCCTCGCGCTTCCGCCTTTTCCTCGCCAAGGAATTCAACGTCTCGGTCCAGGATGTGACGGCCTTCGTGCTCGGCGGCCACGGCGACACCATGGTGCCGCTCGCCCGTTACTCCACCGTCGGCGGCATTCCGCTCACAGACCTCGTCACCATGGGCTGGGTTACCAAGGAACGTCTCGAAGAGATCATTCAGCGCACGCGTGATGGCGGCGCTGAAATCGTCGGTCTGCTGAAGACCGGCTCGGCCTATTACGCGCCGGCCGCATCGGCGATCGAGATGGCTGAATCCTACCTCAAGGACAAGAAGCGCGTTCTGCCCTGCGCAGCTCACCTGAGCGGCCAGTACGGCGTCAAGGACATGTATGTCGGCGTTCCCACCGTCATCGGTGCGGGCGGCGTCGAGCGCATCATCGAGATCGACCTCAACAAGACCGAGAAGGAAGCCTTCGACAAATCCGTCGGCGCCGTCGCCGGTCTCTGCGAAGCCTGCATCAACATTGCGCCTGCGCTGAAGTCATAAAACAGGGACAGACCCATGAACATTCATGAATATCAAGCCAAGGCTCTGCTGAAGGGTTATGGCGCGCCGGTTGCCGAGGGTGTGGCTATTCTCAAGGTCGAGGAAGCCGAGGCTGCCGCCAAGTCGCTTCCCGGCCCGCTTTACGTGGTCAAGAGCCAGATCCATGCCGGCGGCCGCGGCAAGGGCAAGTTCAAGGAACTGTCGCCTGAGTCCAAGGGCGGCGTGCGTCTCGCCAAGTCGATCGACGAAGTGGTCGCCCATGCCAAGGAAATGCTTGGTCATACGCTGGTGACGGCCCAGACCGGCGACGCCGGCAAGCAGGTCAATCGCCTTTATATCGAAGACGGTGCCGACATCGCTCGCGAGCTCTATTGCTCGTTGCTGGTCGACCGCTCGGTCGGTCGTGTGGCTTTCGTGGTTTCCACCGAAGGCGGCATGGACATCGAAGCTGTCGCCCACGACACGCCGGAGAAGATCCACACGATCGCCATCGATCCGGAAACCGGCGTGACGGCTGCCGACGTGGCCGCGATCTCCAAAGCTCTGCAGCTCGACGGCGCTGCCGCCGAAGATGCGAAGTCGCTCTTCCCGGCGCTCTACAAGGCCTTCAACGAGAAGGACATGGCGCTGCTCGAGGTCAATCCGCTGATCGTCATGAAGGATGGTCATCTGCGCGTTCTCGATGCGAAGATGTCCTTCGACGGCAATGCGCTTTTCCGTCACGACGACGTCAAGCTGCTGCGCGACGAAACCGAAGAAGACGCCAAGGAAATCGAGGCCTCGAAATGGGACCTCGCCTATGTCGCGCTCGACGGCAATATCGGCTGCATGGTCAACGGTGCCGGTCTTGCCATGGCGACGATGGATATCATCAAGCTCTACGGTAAAGAGCCGGCTAATTTCTGCGACGTCGGCGGCGGCGCCGGCAAGGAGAAGGTTGCTGCGGCTTTCAAGATCATTACCGCCGACCCCAAGGTCGAAGGCATTCTCGTCAACATTTTCGGCGGTATCATGAAGTGCGATGTCATTGCCGAGGGCGTCATTGCCGCGGTCAAGGAAGTCGGCCTCAAGGTTCCGCTCGTCGTGCGTCTTGAAGGCACCAATGTCGAGCTCGGCAAGAAGATCCTGAACGAGTCGGGTCTCGCCATCACGGCGGCTGACGACTTGGACGATGCGGCCAAGAAGATCGTCGCGGCGATCAAAGGCTGAGACGATCATGACCTTCCAGTCCACGCCCTCCGCAGCGCATTTCCGCCTCAACGCCTTCGCCGGCGCATGGGACGGGGAAGAGCGTATTGCGGCGTCGGCGTGGACGACTGAAGGCAAGGCCAGTGCCGCGCTTTCCGGCGAGGCCCTGTTCGGCGGGTTCTTCATCGAGCAGCGCTATCGCCAGACGCGTGACGGGGCTGTTTCCTTCGAGGCCCGAAATGTTTTCGGCTTCGATGCTTCGGATGAGAGCTACAAGCTCTACCAGTTCGACAGCGCCGGTTTTGCGCCTCCCTCGCCGGCTTCCGGCACCTGGAATGGCAACGACCTGGTGCTGATGAAGACTTCGCCGCGGGGCAGACAGCGCACCGCATTCACTTTTGAAAATGAAGACTGCTACCGGATGGGCGTCAGCTTTTCGCCTGCAGGCAGCGATACTTGGCAGGAGGTCGTCAGCGGCATCTATCGTCGCGCGTCCTCCACGTCTTCCAACCTCTCCTAAATAAAGGCCTCGCATGTCCATTCTCGTCAACAAAGACACCAAGGTTCTCGTGCAGGGCCTGACCGGCAAGACCGGCACCTTCCACACCGAACAGGCGCTCGCCTATTACGGCACGCAGATGGTCGGCGGTATCCACCCGAAGAAGGGTGGCGAAACTTGGGCCGGCTCGAAGGGTGAAAGCCTGCCGATCTTCGCAACCGTTGCCGAAGGCAAGGAAAAGACCGGCGCCAACGCATCGGTCATCTATGTTCCGCCGGCCGGTGCTGCCGATGCGATCATCGAGGCGATCGACGCGGAGATCCCGTTCATCACCTGCATCACCGAAGGCATCCCGGTCATGGACATGGTGCGCGTCAAGGCTCGCCTCGACCGCTCCAAGTCGCGACTGCTTGGGCCGAACTGCCCGGGCATCATGACCCCGGAAGAATGCAAGATCGGCATCATGCCGGGCTCGATCTTCCGCAAGGGCTCGGTCGGCATCGTGTCCCGCTCGGGTACGCTGACCTATGAAGCCGTGTTCCAGACCTCCAACGAAGGCCTCGGCCAGACGACGGCCGTCGGCATTGGCGGCGACCCGGTCAAGGGCACCGAGTTCATCGACGTGCTGGAAATGTTCCTCGCCGACGAAGCCACGACCTCGATCATCATGATCGGCGAAATCGGCGGCTCAGCTGAAGAAGACGCGGCCCAGTTCCTCATCGACGAGGCCAAGAAGGGCCGCAAGAAGCCGATGGCCGGCTTCATTGCCGGCCGCACCGCACCGAAGGGCCGCACCATGGGTCATGCCGGCGCCGTGGTATCCGGTGGCAAGGGCGATGCGGAATCGAAGATCGCGGCGATGGAAGCGGCAGGCATCAAAGTGTCGCCGTCTCCGGCCCGCCTCGGCAAGACACTGGTTGAAGTCCTCAAGGGCTAATCCAACTTATACCCGGGCGGAGGAGCGGCATCTCAGCCTTTCGCCCGGCCTTGACGGCACGAGACATGCAGATGCGCCGCGGACAGGCGGCAATCGAAATGCGGCAGCCGGCGATCGAGCCGGCAAAATCATCAAAGTCAGGAGGCGGACGGAAGCGTCCGCATAACACCATGGCACGGCAAGAAGCCAACGAGCAGTTTCAGGTCACCTCGTTTCTGGATGGCGCCAACGCTGCCTATATCGAGCAGCTTTATGCGCGGTACGAAGAGGATCCAGCGTCGGTCGACGATCAGTGGCGCACCTTCTTCAAGGCGCTGGACGAAGATCCCAGCGATGTGAAAAAGGCGGCCAAGGGGGCTTCCTGGCGCAAGAAGAACTGGCCGATTGCGGCCGGCGGCGATCTGGTGTCGGCTCTCGATGGTGATTGGGGCGTTGTCGAGAAGGTCATCGAGACCAAGGTCAAGGCCAAGGCCGAAGCTCAGGGCAAGCCTGCCGACGGCGCCGACGTTCTGCAGGCGACGCGCGATTCCGTGCGCGCTATTATGATGATCCGCGCCTACCGCATGCGCGGTCACCTTCATGCCAAGCTCGACCCGCTCGGCATCGCCGCTTCGGTCGACGACTATCGCGAGCTGTCGCCGGAGAATTACGGCTTCACATCAGCCGATTACGACCGCAGAATCTTCATCGACAACGTGCTCGGCCTGGAATACGCGACCATCCGCGAGATGATCGATATTCTCGAGCGCACCTATTGCTCGACGCTCGGCGTCGAATTCATGCATATTTCCAACCCGGAAGAGAAGGCTTGGATTCAGGAACGCATCGAGGGCCCGGACAAGGGCGTGGCTTTCACAGCTGAGGGCAAGAAGGCGATCCTCGCCAAGATGGTCGAAGCCGAAGGCTATGAGCAGTTTCTCGACGTCAAATTCAAGGGCACCAAGCGCTTCGGCCTCGACGGCGGCGAGTCGCTGATCCCGGCCTTGGAGCAGATCCTCAAGCGCGGCGGTCATCTCGGCCTTAAGGAAGCCGTCTTCGGCATGGCCCATCGCGGCCGCCTCAACGTGCTCTCCCAGGTCATGGGCAAGCCGCACCGGGCGATTTTCCACGAGTTCAAGGGCGGCTCCTACGCACCCGACGAAGTCGAAGGTTCGGGCGACGTCAAGTACCATCTCGGGGCCTCTTCCGACCGCGAATTCGACGGCAACAAGGTGCATGTTTCGCTGACGGCAAACCCCTCGCATCTGGAAATCGTCGATCCTGTCGTCATGGGGAAGGCCCGCGCCAAGCAGGACATGAACGCCGCCGTCTGGGACGGTGACATCATTCCGCTTTCCGAACGCGCCAAGGTCCTGCCGCTGCTGATCCATGGCGACGCGGCTTTTGCCGGCCAGGGCGTCATTGCCGAAATCCTCGGCCTTTCCGGCTTGCGCGGCCACCGCGTCGCCGGCACCATGCACGTCATCATCAACAACCAGATCGGCTTCACCACGAACCCCGCCTTCTCGCGTTCGTCGCCCTATCCGTCCGACGTCGCCAAGATGATCGAGGCGCCGATCTTCCACGTCAACGGCGACGATCCGGAAGCGGTGGTCTATGCGGCCAAGGTGGCGACCGAATTCCGCATGAAGTTTCACAAGCCTGTGGTGCTCGACCTGTTCTGCTATCGCCGCTACGGCCACAATGAAGGCGATGAACCGTCCTTCACGCAGCCGAAGATGTACAAGGTCATCCGCGGCCACAAGACCGTGCTGCAGATCTATGCGGCGCGCCTCGTCGCCGAAGGCCTGCTCACCGACGGTGAAGTCGAGAAGATGAAGGCTGACTGGCGAGCTCATCTCGAACAGGAGTTCGAGGCCGGCCAGCACTATAAGCCGAATAAGGCCGACTGGCTGGACGGTGAGTGGTCGGGCCTGCGCGCGGCCGACAATGCCGACGAGCAGCGCCGCGGCAAGACCGCCGTGCCGATGAAGACCCTGAAGGAGATCGGCCGCAAGCTGTCGGAGATCCCGGCGGGCTTCAATGCCCATCGCACGATCCAGCGCTTCATGGAAAACCGCGCCAATATGATCGCCACCGGCGAGGGTATCGACTGGGCAATGGCCGAAGCGCTCTCCTTCGGCGCGCTTTGCGTCGAAGGCAGCAAGATCCGCCTGTCCGGCCAGGATTGCGAACGCGGCACCTTCTCGCAGCGCCATTCAGTTCTCTACGATCAGGAAACCGAAGAACGCTACATCCCGCTCGCCAATCTTTCGCCGACGCAGGGGCGCTACGAAGTCATCAATTCGATGCTGTCGGAAGAGGCCGTGCTCGGTTTCGAATATGGCTACTCTCTCGCCCGCCCGAATGCGCTGACGCTCTGGGAAGCCCAGTTCGGCGATTTCGCCAACGGCGCGCAGGTGGTCTTCGACCAGTTCATCTCGTCGGGCGAACGCAAATGGCTGCGCATGTCGGGCCTCGTCTGCCTGCTGCCGCACGGCTATGAAGGTCAGGGCCCGGAACACTCTTCGGCCCGCCTCGAGCGTTTCCTGCAGCTTTGCGCTGAAGACAACATGCAGGTCGCCAACGTCACGACGCCGGCGAACTACTTCCACATCCTGCGCCGGCAGCTGAAGCGCGACTTCCGCAAGCCGCTGATCCTGATGACGCCGAAGTCGCTGCTGCGCCACAAGCGGGCGGTCTCGACGCTCGCCGAAATGGCCGGCGAATCTGCCTTCCATCGCCTGCTCTGGGACGATGCCGAGGTGATCAAGGACGGCCCGATCAAGCTGCAGAAGGACAACAAGATCCGCCGCGTCGTCATGTGCTCCGGCAAGGTCTATTACGATCTTCTGGAAGAGCGAGAAAAGCGCGGTATCGACGACATCTATCTCCTGCGTGTCGAACAGCTTTATCCGTTCCCGGCGAAGGCGCTGATCAACGAGCTGTCGCGCTTCCGCAATGCCGAGATGGTCTGGTGCCAGGAAGAGCCGAAGAACATGGGCGCATGGTCGTTCATCGATCCCTTCCTGGAATGGGTCCTTGCCCACATCGATGCAAAGTACCAGCGCGTCCGTTATACCGGCCGTCCGGCCGCCGCCTCGCCGGCGACGGGTCTTATGTCCAAGCATCTGTCGCAGCTCGCCGCATTCCTCGAGGATGCACTGGGCGGCTAACACAAGGGGGCGCAAATGGCTTATTTCTTTCTGAGACTGCTGCCGCCGCGCCCCACTTTCCCGCATGACGGGACCGGGGAGGAAATGGCGGCGATGAAACGCCATGTCGAATACTGGCATCGGCACGCCCTTGCGGGAACGGCGATCGTCGTCGGCCCCGTCTTCGAGGGTGAAGGCGCCTTCGGCATGGCGATCGTCGAAGTCGAGGATCAGGCGGCGGCACAGCTTCTTGCCGACGGCGACCCGATCATTGCTTCCGGTTTCGGTTTCCGTTTCGATATCCTGCCGATGCCCTCGATCATCTTGCGGCCGCCCGCCGTCTGAAACGCTTAAAACGAACACACACGAAATCAGGATCTGAACAATGGCCACAGAAATCCGCGTTCCAACTCTCGGTGAATCCGTCAGCGAGGCAACCGTCGGCACCTGGTTCAAGAAGGTCGGCGACGCCATCAAGGCCGACGAGCCGATTCTCGAGCTTGAAACCGACAAGGTGACCATCGAAGTTCCGGCACCCACCTCCGGCACGCTTTCGGAAATCGTTGTCGCAGCCGGCGAGACCGTCGGCCTCGGCGCGCTGCTCGGCCAGATCGCCGAAGGTGCCGCGGCTAGCGCCGCACCAGCTGCTGCTGCACCGGCTGCCGCTCCTGCCCAGCCGGCCGCGGCTGCTCCCGCTCAGCCGGCGCCGGTTGCCGCTGCTGCCGCATCAGCATCGAGCGCCTCCGTCTCCACCATGCCGCCGGCACCGGCGGCTTCGAAGATGCTTGCCGAAAGCAACCTTTCCGCCGATCAGATCGATGGTAGCGGCAAACGCGGCCAGGTGCTGAAGGGCGATGTCATTGCCGCCGTCGCCAAGGGCATTTCGGCTCCGGCGGCAGCACCCGCCGCCCCTGCCGCCGCGCGCGGCCCGTCGACGGTCGAAGATGCCTCGCGCGAAGAGCGCGTGAAGATGACGCGCCTGCGCCAGACGATCGCCAAGCGCCTCAAGGATGCACAGAACACCGCCGCCATGCTGACCACCTACAATGAGGTGGACATGAAGGCGGTCATGGATCTGCGCAACAAGTACAAGGACATTTTCGAGAAGAAGCACGGCGTCAAGCTCGGCTTCATGGGCTTCTTCACCAAGGCGGTGACGCATGCGCTGAAGGAACTGCCGGCGGTCAATGCCGAAATCGACGGCACTGACGTCATCTATAAGAACTACTGCCATGTCGGCATGGCCGTCGGCACCGACAAGGGTCTCGTCGTTCCGGTCATCCGCGATGCTGACCAGATGTCGATCGCCGAAATCGAGAAGGAACTCGGCCGTCTTGCCAAGGCAGCCCGTGACGGCTCGCTCTCCATGGCCGACATGCAGGGCGGCACCTTCACCATAACCAATGGCGGCGTCTACGGTTCGCTGATGTCTTCGCCAATCCTCAACGCGCCGCAATCCGGCATTCTCGGCATGCACAAGATCCAGGAGCGGCCGGTGGCGATCGGCGGCCAGGTGGTCATCCGTCCGATGATGTATCTGGCTCTATCTTACGATCACCGCATCGTCGATGGCAAGGAAGCGGTGACATTCCTCGTGCGCGTCAAGGAAAGCCTGGAAGATCCGGAGCGTCTGGTTCTCGATCTCTAAGGAGCGTTTCGATGCGGAACCGGATCATGCGAGCGGCGCGCCTTGTTCTTTGCGCTGCCGCCGCGCATGTCCCGGTCTCCGCGTCGGCGGCCGGCTGGATCAGCAGCAATTTCGAGCTGGTGGCGCTCAGCGACGCCGAACTTTCCGGACGGTCGATCAACGTGATCCATATGGGCAATGTCGAGCTGACCTCGGGACGTATCGTCGCGGCCGACCCTCTCGCCCAGCCCGATCGTCCAGCACTCGCAAAAACGGTTGCGCCGGGCGACTATCCGGTGACGCTCTACCAGGCCTTCGGGCGCATTGCCGCCGCCAGTATGCGGTTTGCCGAGGGTAAGCCGGATCGTTGGGAACTCGCGGTCCTGCCTGGGCAGGATCCAGCGGCGCTGAAGGATGACGAGATTTTCGGCTATCCGGTCGATGCCGGCGTCGGCTGTTACATGGATGCGGAGACGCTTGCTTTGATCGACGAGCGTCAAGCGCAGGTGCAGGCGCAAAAACCTGACGCCGATATCAATTACTACGACGACGTGCTGGCCGCTGATCTCGATGCCAACAAGGGCACCTATGCGCTGCACCGGCCGGTTGCCGGCAAGAAGGGCAATGTCGCAGTGTTCTGGAGCGGCTGGGGCGATGGTTTTTATCCGGTTTTCTGGGGGCTCGACAAAGACGGCCGGGCGCTGGTGCTGTTGACGGATTTCAGCGTGATCGAGAATGCCGAGGGGCGAAGGGAGCCGAAGCTGCAATGAGCGCGGGGATCAGGATCACGGCGGGGCGGAAGGGCGTGGCTGCAATCGCGGCCGCTGCATTCCTCAGCGTTCCTGTGGCCACCTTCGGCGCCGCCTGCAAGCAGGAACAGGCCGTCTATGTCGATCGCGACGCGGCGTATGAATTGCGATTTACGCCGCTGAATTCTCCATCCGCCGCCGCCAGCAATCAGTTCAAGGTCAGCGTGCTCAGGACAGCCGTCGTGATGGAAGGCTATGTCATGCCATCGGAAGATCCGGTGCGCGCCATCGGTATCCTGATGTTCAATTGCCCCGAGGGCGACGTGACCGGCGCCGATCTCAATGCCTGCACGGTCTGGCAGGGCGCCGTCTATGGCGTGGATGGCGAGGGCGAGATGGACAATCTGCAGCCGGAAGGCGCTGCGGCGGCCGAAAAACTCGTGCTTCCCGGTCTTGGTCCGGCCATTCGCGAATCCAGCGCCTGGGGCGAGGGCAAGGCTTCCGTGGCGCCCTGGGACGTGCTTGTTTTCAAGGAGTGTGCGACATGAGCGATACCCCTGTTGTTCTGGTGACCGGCGGAAGCCGGGGCATCGGCGCTGCCGTCTGCCGCCTCGCCGCGCGCCAGGGTTGGCGTGTCGCGGTGAATTACGCCTCCAACCGCAAGGCCGCGGACGCCGTCGTGGCTTCGATCGTCGAGGATGGCGGCGAGGCCGTGGCGATCGAGGGCGATGTCGGCAAGGCTGCGGATATCGCCGCGATGTTTGCCGCGGTCGACCGCCATTTCGGCAGGCTTGACGGCCTCGTCAACAATGCCGGTATCGTCGACTATCCGCAGCGGGTCGACGAGATGTCGGCCGAGCGGATCGAGCGGATGCTGCGCGTCAATGTCACCGGCTCCATACTCTGTGCGGCAGAGGCTATACGCCGCATGTCGAGCCGCCATGGTGGCCAGGGCGGCGCGATCGTCAACGTCTCATCGATGGCGGCGATCCTCGGTTCGGCGACGCAGTATGTCGATTATGCCGCCTCGAAGGCGGCGATCGACACGTTCACGGTGGGGCTTTCGCGCGAGGTCGCTGCCGAGGGCATCCGTGTGAACGCCATCAGACCGGGCATCATCGAAACCGACCTCCATGCTTCGGGCGGGCTGCCGGACCGGGCGCGCGAAATGGCGCCGTCTGTCCCGATGCAGCGCGCCGGTTCGCCCGAGGAGGTGGCGGATGCGATCCTCTATCTGCTTTCTCCTTCGGCTTCCTATGTAACCGGCGCGATCCTCAATGTGAGCGGCGGCCGCTAGAGCGACAGGGCGAAAAACAGCATGCAGTCTATTCTCGAATTCCTCGGCATGATGGCCGTCTTTTCGGTCTTCATCCCCTATTTCTTCACGGTCAAGGCGATCCGTGACCGCTTCATCGCCAGTGGCAAATGGTTCGACCGCATTACCGGAGCGGCGCTCGCCGGCTTCGGCTTCCGCCTCGTGCTCACGCGCGCGGCCGACTAACTGAAAATCCAAAGGAAAAGAAGCAATGTCCTACGATGTGATCATTATCGGAACCGGCCCGGGCGGCTATGTCTGCGCCGTCAAAGCAGCCCAGCTCGGCCTCAATGTCGCCGTTGTCGAAAAGCGCGCCACCTATGGCGGCACCTGCCTGAATGTCGGCTGCATTCCGTCGAAGGCGCTGCTGCATGCCTCCGAAATGTTCCATCAGGCCGGCCATGGCATGAGCGCGCTCGGCATCGACATTGCGCCGCCGACCCTCAACCTCGGCAACATGATGGCCCACAAGGACGCGACGGTGAAGTCGAACGTCGACGGCGTCGCCTTCCTCTTCAAGAAGAACAAGATCGATGCCTTCCAGGGCAGCGGCAAGATCGTCGCGGCCGGCAAGGTCGCCGTCAACGCCGACGACGGCACGGTGCAGGAGATCGAAGGCAAGAACATCGTCATCGCCACCGGCTCGGACGTCGCCGGCATTCCCGGCGTGCAGGTCGAGATCGATGAGAAGACCATCATCTCGTCCACCGGCGGCATCGCGCTGGAGAAAGTGCCGGAAACGCTGATCGTCGTCGGCGGCGGCGTCATCGGCCTCGAGCTCGGCTCGGTCTGGTCGCGCCTCGGCGCCAAGGTCACTGTCGTCGAATATCTCGACACCATCCTCGGCGGCATGGACGGCGAAGTCTCCAAACAGTTCCAACGCATGCTCGCCAAACAGGGCATCGATTTCCATCTCGGCGCCAAGGTCACCGGCGTCGAAAAGGGCGAAAAGGGCGCCAAGGTCACGTTCGAGCCGGTCAAGGGCGGCGACAAGGTGACGCTCGACGCCGAAGTCGTGCTGATCGCCACCGGCCGCAAGCCCTATACGGCGGGGCTCGGCCTGGAACAGGCCGGTGTCGCGCTCGACAATCGCGGCCGCGTCGAGATCGACAGTCACTTCAAGACCAATGTCGCCGGCATCTATGCGATCGGCGATGTGGTCAAGGGCCCGATGCTGGCGCACAAGGCCGAAGACGAGGGCGTGGCGCTCGCTGAAATCCTCGCCGGCCAGCATGGCCACGTCAATTACGACGTTATCCCGAGTGTCGTCTATACCCAGCCGGAGATCGCTTCGGTCGGCAAGACCGAGGAAGAGCTGAAGGCGGCTGGTATCGCCTACAAGGTCGGCAAGTTCCCGTTCACCGCAAACGGCCGCGCCCGCGCGATGCTGGCGACCGACGGCTTCGTCAAGATCCTTGCCGATAAGGAAACCGACCGCGTGCTCGGCGGCCATATCGTCGGCTTCGGCGCCGGCGAGATGATCCACGAGATCACCGTGCTGATGGAGTTCGGCGGGTCGTCGGAAGATCTCGGCCGCACCTGCCATGCGCATCCGACGATGTCGGAAGCGGTGAAGGAAGCCGCGCTTGCGACCTTCTTCAAGCCGATCCATATGTAATCTTAGATAAGCTTAACAAAGCACAAAGCCGCTTGCCGCGAGGCAGGCGGCTGTTTTCGTGCTATTGCTTGGTGCCCGACAAGCTGGCCGCGACAGGCGGAGGGAGGTTCAGTCGAAAAAGCCCGCATCCTCTTCCCTGAGGTATCTCCTGGCCCCCTCAGCGTCGATATCGAGGCCCAGCCCCGGCGCTTCCAGCAGGTCCACCATGCTGTCCTTCACGATCTGCGGCGGCAAGCCGATTACCAGATCCTCCCACCAGGGGTCGGAGGCGGTCGGATATTCGAATGCGATGTAATTTGCCGGCAAGGTGGCGCAGACATTGATCAAGGCGCCGAGGCCGAGCAGGCCGTTAGCGGTGCCGTGCGGTGCCATCAGGATCGAGTGCATGTAGGCGTGCTCGGCGACCCATTTTAGCTCGGCAATGCCGCCAACATCGGCGGGATCGGGGCCGATGACGCGGACCGCCTGCGTCTCGATCAGTTCCTTGAAATTGTGCCGCAGATAGATTTGCTCACCAGTGTGAATTGGCGTCGAGGTGGAGGTTGTCAGTTCCCGATAGGCCTGCGGATTGACCCAAGGCACGTAGTCGCCGGTCAGCATGTCCTCCAGCCACATCAAATTGTACTTCTCGACCGCGCGCGCGAACTTAATCGCATCGGGCAGCATCCAGCCCGGGCCGCAGTCGAGCGCCAGGCTGACCTTGTCGCCCAGCACTTCCTTCATCGCAATCACGCAGTCGAGCATGTGATTGAAACCGCGCTCGCTGATCAAACCCTGATCCATGGCGCCGTGATAGCCGGCCTTCTTCTGGGTCACGCCGTAATGGAAGTCCTCGATGCTGTCCTTCATGTTGGAGTGGAACGAGATGCCTTGCTTGACCATGAAGAAATTCTGGGGTTGCTCCATCATCCATTTGACGTCGGCGGCGTAATCTTCCGGCCGATCGCCAGTGCGTTTCTGGCGAACCGAGCCGTTGTAGACGCGGACTTTGTCCCGGACTTTGCCGCCGAGCAGTTTGTAGACGGGCACACCCGCGGCCTTGCCAGCAATATCCCACAACGCGTGCTCAATAGCGCTCACCGCCGCGCCGTAGGGCTTGAAAGAGCCGCGTTGGCGGATTTTCAGCATGACTCGCTCGACGTCGGTCGGGTCCTCGCCGACCAGTGCCTCGCGGAAATGCAGCACCCAGGGCTTGAGATAGGACTTGGTGAATTCGACTTCGCCCAAACCGTAGAGGCCCTCGTCTGTCACGATGCGGACGATCGGGTGTTTGCCGATAACGGCGCAGCGCAAATCAGTGATCTTCATCCTCGTTCCTTTTCGCCTCAGCTCCAGGTGCGATCCCAGGAATATTCATCATCCCACTGGTCAGTCGGTTGCCAAATGCCGGTGACACCCGGCCGCAGATGCTGCGAGATCACCTCGTCGACAATGTCTTCAATCCCGAGGCCCGGCTTATCCGGAACCGTGATGAAGCCGTTTTTCACCAGCGGTTTGGGAAGGCCCGTGACGATATCGTCCCACCAGTCGACATCGGCGGAATGGTATTCGAGCGCCATGAAGTTTTCGGTCGCGGTCGCGACATGTGCCGCGGCCATGGCTGCGATCGGACTTTCTGCCATATGGATGGCCATGGCGACACCCCGGTCCTGCGCCATATCACCGATCTTCTTGGTCTCGAGGATGCCCCCGCTGGTGAGCAGGTCAGGATGGATAACGGAGACGCCGCCGCTGTTGAGCAGAGGCTCGAAGCCTTCCTTGAGGTAGATGTCCTCGCCAGTGCAGATCGGCACCGTGGTGGCGTCCTGCAATTGTCGGTATTGCTCGGTATATTGCCATGGGATCACATCCTCGAGCCAGGCCGGCACGTATTTCTCAATTCGCCTGGCCAGGCGAATGCCGTTCTGCATCGAGATATGGCCGATATGGTCGATCGCCAGTGGCACATCCATGCCGATGACCTCACGAACCTCGGCAATGTATTGCTCGAGCAGGTCGAGGCCCTTGTCGGAAAAATGGAGGCCGGTAAACGGGTGCTGGATGTTATGCAAATCGTAGGCAGCGTTGCGGACACGCCGCTCTTCAATGGTCTTCAGCGGCCCGCGACTGGGAGCGTCGCGGTAGACTTCCAGTGAGCCGGCAGGAAACACGACCGCACCGGGCACATCGGCGATCTGCATCAGTCCCAGATCCATTTTGAGGAAGGTGAAGCCGAGCTCCATGCGCTGCTTGAGGCGCTTGCCCGTCTCGGTGCCGCTCGGCACGGTGGCGTCGGTATCGCAGTAGACGCGCACTTTCTCCCGAAAACGGCCGCCGAGCATCTGGTAGACGGGGACGCCATAAGCCTTGCCGGCAAGATCCCACAACGCGATTTCCACCGCCGATACGCCGCCGCCTTGCCGGCCGTGCCCGCCGAACTGCTTGATCCGGCGAAACAGTCGATCGATGTCGCAAGGGTTCTCGCCGAGCAACCGGCTCTTCAACATCAGCGCATAGCTGGCGCTGGCGCCGTCGCGCACCTCGCCAAGCCCGACGATGCGCTGGTTGGTGTAAATCTTAAGCAGCACCGAGGTGAATGGCGCGCCGACAATTTCGGCTACCCGCAAGTCGGTGATGCGAAGGTCGGACGGCTTGGAATGCGTGTTCACCCGATTGAGCGCCTCGTCGGCTCCATCTGCCTCTGGCATGATTTACCTCGTTCTGGTGGGCGGGGGTCGCCGCGTACGCTCGCACGGCGTAAAGCGTTGCTAGTGCAGTTCTATTTCGTGGCTTTGAAGGTAGTCGCGGTTCATTTCGACACCGAGACCAGGCTTGGGTGTCAGCTTGAGGTTGCCGTTCGAAACATCGAGTGGTCTGTCGATGAGGTGATCGTATTTGCTGAGGTTCCACTCCGACGTTTCGAGTTTGTAGAAGTTGGGAACGGTCATCATCACCTGCGCGCCCGCAACCACGTTGATCGGCCCCGCGGCGTCATGCGGCGAGACGGGGATGTAGTAGGCTTCGCATAGGGCAGAAATCTTCTTGAGTTCGGTAATGCCGCCGGTCCAGGTGACATCAGGCATGATGTAGTCGGCGAGCTTGTTTTCGAGCACCGGCACGAAATCCCACTTCGTGTGGCCGCGCTCGCCCCACGAGATGGCGGCGCTGACCTTCTCGCGGACCTGTCTGAGAGCGTTGAGGCTCTCCGGCGGACAGGGCTCCTCGAACCAGTCGATCTGACCAGCTTCCTCGAGGCTCCGACAAAGGCGAATGGCGGTGGGAACGTCGAACCGGCCATGCGCATCGATAAGGATATCGACATCAGGGCCCGCCGTTTCGCGGATAAGGGCCGTGAGTTCGGCGGCTTCGCGCTCATCCTTGCGGGTCATGCTGCCATCGAGGTAGCCGTCCCGCTGTTCGCGAGGCAGTCCATCGGCGGTGCGGCCTTGGTAGGGGAAAGGATCGAACTTGAGCGCCGTGTGACCGGACTCGACGATATCTCTGATTTCGCGGACCACAGCCTCATTGCTGGTAAACTTGGCCTGGTTGGGATGGGTGTAGAGCGCAATTTCATCGCGCACCGGTCCACCCAACAGCTCGTATATCGGCTTGCCCAGGACTTTGCCTCGGATGTCCCAGAGGGCGATGTCGATGCCGCTCACGCATTCGACTGCGGCGCCGCGACTGCCCATGTAGGTGAAGCTGCGGAATATCTTGTGCCACAGATGCTCAATGCGCGCCGGGTCCTCGCCTGTCACAGCGGCCCCGATCTGCCGCAGGATCGTGCAGAGGGCGCGATTGGCAAGTCTTGTCGTGGTGGTGATCTCGCCCCAGCCGCTGACCCCCTCATCGGTCGTCACTTCGACGAACAGAAACTCTCCCCAATAGGAAGCATCGGACTTGATCAGCCACGGCCGAACGCTGGTGATTTTCATCTGAACTGCCTTTGTGTGAAGTGGTGGGGATAACGACGTTTCAGGCGTGCATTCTATCCTGCCCGGGCGGCGTTACGCGCTCGCATGTGTTCGAGGATGTGCCGGCCCGAGCCCTCGACATGGCGTGCAATGAGTTCGCCCGCCTCGTTGGCATTTCCCGCTTTGACATGCGCGATGAGCTCGCGATGCTCGCCAAGGATCGCGGCACGCCGGGCGAGCGTGAAGTTGAAACGCCGGCTCACAGCTCGAAGCACTTCGCGATGCTTCCACCAAAGTTCGGCGGCATGGCGGTTGTAGTGCCTTTGGTACATCACGGTGTGAAAGGCGGTGTCCAGCTCGCTGTGCCGGAACGTGTCGGCGAAGTCGTTCTCTTCAATCAAGCCTTGGATGCGTTCGAGTTCAGCAATGTCCTCGACAGTGGCCATGTTCACAAACCATCGCGTCAGTGCCGGCTCGATCAAAACTCCTATCTCGTAGATGTCCCGAACAAAATCCTGATCTATGGGCCGGACGCGCGCTCCGCGGTTGGCAACGAAAGTGACAAAGCCCTCCCCGCGCAACAGTTGCAGAGCCTCGCGCACGGGGTTGGTCGAGGTGCCGTGGCGCCGGGCGAGATCGGTGATCACAAGCCGTTCGTTGGCCGCGAGCCGCCCCTCGATGATGTCTTCCCTGATCAGCTGATAAAGCGAGGCACCCTCGCTGGAGGCCCCGATCGCGTCGATCCCTTCGGGTGGCTGTGCTTTAAAATCGCTTGTTTCGGTCAAAGCTGTCCCCAATCAATCCACATATCGCTCGAATATCACGCGAGGTTCCCGTAAACAATGTACGATTTCGCTAGTTGACACGCAATCTGTGATCTGAAAACGTATGATAAGCTCAAAGTGATACATTGGCTGAAAACATCCCGCGGCCAGCGAGCAAAGACCGCCCGCCTCGAGAAGCGCGGCATGGGAGAGAACCTGGAGGATACCTATGACGAGGATTTCACTCGGTGGTGCCGTCCTGCGCGGCACTGTCTCCACTGCTTTGATGGTATCGTTGATGTCCGCGCCTGCGCTGGGGGCGCCGGTCGACCTGAGCAAGTGGTCGCCGCAATATGTGCGCTCGATTGCCGGCACGCAGGATTTTGACACGGCGGCCGATTGCGGCAAGGTCACCCCACTCGACTATAAGGGGCGACTGACTTTCTGGTACCAGGGCGTGTTCGAGGGCGACCCCGACCTCCTGCGCCAGTATTATAAGGAGTTCTTCGAAACCTTCCGCAAAACCTATCCAAATATCCAGCTTGAGGAGCAGGCCCTCACCTATAACGACCTGCTGGACAAGTTCCGGACCGCGCTCCTCGGCAATGCAGCGCCGATGGCGGTCCGACTGCAGATCCTGGGCGGCACCGAGTTCGCCTCAAAGGGTTATCTGGAGCCGCTCAAGCCCGAAGATGTCGGGTATTCGACCGAGGATTTCTGGCCCGGCGCAATGAAGGCTGTAACCTGGGAGGGAGTGACCTACGGCATTCCAACCAACAACGAGACGATGGCTTTCATCTGGAACGCCGACATCTTCAAGCGGGCAGGCCTCGATCCGGACAAGGCCCCGGCAACCTGGGACGACGTCGTCAAATATTCCAAACAGATCCACGACAAGCTCGGCATTGCCGGTTACGGCCTCGTGGCTCGCAAGAATGCCGGCAATACGCCATATCGCTTCATGCCGCAGCTGTGGGCCTATGGCGGCGGGGTTTTCGACGAAGCGACCGCCAACCCGACCTACAAGCAGGTCGAGCTCAATAGCGCGCAGAGCAAGGCGGCATTGCAAGCCTCCTACGATATGTATGTTCGCGACAAGTCGGTTCCGGTTTCGGCGCTCACCAACCAGCAAGCCGACAACCAGCCCCTCTTCCTTGCGGGTCAGCTCGGCATGATGATCTCGCACCCGTCCGACTACAACGTCATGCTCGACTTGCAGAAAAAGGCGACGGATACCGACAAGGACAAGGCGCAGACCGTCATCGACAACATGCGCTACGGCCTTATTCCGACTGGCCCCGACGGCAAGCGTGCCGTCGTGTTCGGCGGCTCCAACATTCACATCCTGAAGCCCGAATATGTCGAGGGCGGCAAGGTAGACGAGCCGGCCGCAAAGGCGATCATCTGCATGTGGACGAGCCCCGAATGGTCGCTGAAAATGGCCTATGCCGGCTCGAACCCGGGAAACCTCAATGGCTTCAAGACCAAATGGATGAAGGAACGTCTTGATAGCATCAAGTTCCTCGATGTCACGACCTCGATGCTGCCATACGGCATTCCGTTCCCAGCGCTGCCACAGTCCCCCGAGATCATGAACATCATCGTCCCGGACATGCTGCAAAATGCCCTGACCGGAGCCATGAGCGTCGACCAGGCCGCGGACGACGCAGCCAAAAAGGTAAAAGACCTGATGGACGGCGGGCTCTAGTCCAGCCTGACGATTTGACCGGCTGCGCCTCGCGTGCAGCCGGTTTATTCCCAAGAATAAGGGCACGGGCACAGTGACGATATTGACTGGCAAGGCCGAGGCTCGTCGAAGACCGCAACCCGATAGGTCCGGGTTGCTGCGAAAGATTTGGGAGCATCGCGCTGACTACGCTTATGTGCTTCCGGCGATCGCCGTGATGCTCATCGTCATAGCCTACCCTATCTACTACACGATCGAGCTGTCGTTCTTCAATACGCCGCCCGGCCTGCAGCTCCGGGACAAGATTTTCATCGGTCTCGACAACTACACCTCCATCCTCACAAGTCCGGTATTCTGGAAGGTCACCTCGAACACTCTTATCTGGACGCTGGGATCCACGCTCATCTCATTTGTCCTGGGGTTTGCCTGCGCCCTGGCGCTCCATCGTGACTTTGTCGGCCGTGGGATTCTACGCGCCGTCCTGATCATTCCCTGGGTCATCAGCGCGGTTGCGGCATCCTATATCTGGAAGTGGATCTACCATTCGGACTTCGGGATCATTGGCGCGGTGCTGGTCGGCCTCGGATTGGCTGACCGGTCGCCGAATTTCATCGACAGCGTCAGCACCGTGCTGCCCTCGCTGATCGTCGTCAATATCTGGCGAGAGTTTCCGTTTGCCATGATCATGATGATGGCCGGCCTGCAGACGGTTCCCGACCAGTTGCTGCGCGCCGCAAAAGTCGATGGAGCCAATGCATGGCAGCGGTTCTGGCACGTCACCTTTCCGCACTTGAGAAACGTCTCGACGGTGACGATCCTTCTGCTGGCGGTGGCCAACTTCAATTCTTTCATCATCCCCTGGATCATGACCGGCGGCGGGCCGTCGAACGCATCGCATATCTGGATCACCCATATTTATGAACTCGCCTTCGGCCGCCAGCGCTGGGGTGTGGCATCGGCGTATTCGGTGCTGCTGTTCGTGATCCTGATGTCGCTCGGATACTTCTACGTCCGTGCGCTGAGCGGCAACGAGCAGAAGGACGGGAGCGCATGAGCACGATTGCCGAGATTGCCCATCGAGGCCAGGCGCACCGCCGTATGCGCATCGATGGATGGCGGTGGGGCGGACGCGTCTTCCTTGTGTTCATGCTGCTTTACACCGCATTGCCGATGATCTGGATGCTGATCACCTCGATCAAGTCCGGCTTCGCGGCCATGCAGTTCCCGCCGCAATGGTGGCCGGATCAACCCACCCTCGCCAGCTACCAGAAGCTGCTCGATCCGCAAAACAGCGTCGGCCAGGACTTCTTGCGCTTCTTCTGGAACAGCCTTTTCGTCTCCACCGCCACGACCATCCTTTCGGTGATCGTGGCGGTTCCTGCGGCCTACGCCTTTTCACGCTTCACCTTCCCGGGCCGGAACTTTCTGTTCTTCGCCGTCTTGCTCCGCAATATGTTCCCGGCGGTGATCTTCCTCGTGCCGCTCTTCATCCTGATGCGGGCAATCGGGCTGGTGAACACGCATGCGTCGCTCGTACTGACCTACCTCACATTCGGCCTGCCGCTGGCAATTTGGCTCCTCAAGGGCTTCTACGACAACATCCCGGTGCAACTCGAGCAGGCGGCCCGCATCGACGGGGCAACGCGGTTCCAGGCCTTTATCCTGATCGTGATGCCGCTCTCGGCGCCAGGTATCATCGCCACGGCGATCTATTCCTTCATCGGCGCGTGGAACGAGTACATTTACGCCTACACCTTTCTCTCCAAGAACGAGCAGCTGACACTGCCAGTCGGCATCCAGCGCTTCTTCTCGGAAAATACAACGGACTTTCCGGGCCTTATGGCGGCCAGCTTCATGATGAGCGTGCCCGTCGTGGTCTTGTTCCTTGTCCTGCAGCGATACTTCGTACGGGCGCTTACGGAAGGTGCAGTCAAGCACTAGAACAGGATGATTTTAGGCCGGTCGGCCTAAAATCTGAATCCTGTTCTAAATTAAAGAGTTAGAGCATGATGTCTTCCGAAAACCGCTCACACTTTTCGGCATCATGCTCTAGGGGAGTTGCCGGTGGCCCACGTGGTCCTCAAAGATCTGGTCAAGACCTACGGCAGCTTCAAAGCTGTCAACAACGTTTCGCTGACGGTCAACGACGGCGAATTCGTTGCGCTCGTCGGCCCTTCCGGCTGCGGCAAGACAACCACGCTCAACCTTGTGGCGGGGCTCATCCCCATCACATCTGGCGACATCGTCATCGGCGACCGGGTGGTCAATGACCTCGACCCCAAGGACCGGGACATCGCAATGGTGTTCCAGAACTACGCGCTCTATCCGCAGAAATCGGTCTACAAAAATCTGGCGTTCCCGCTGCAGATGCGCAAACTGCCAAGAGACGAGATCGACAAGAAGGTCAAGGAAGCAGCGCGCGTGCTCGACATGACGCAGCTGCTCGAGCGCAAGCCACGCGAACTTTCGGGCGGGCAACAGCAGCGCGTGGCGCTCGGCCGTGCCCTCGTTCGCGATCCGGCGGTATTTTTGATGGATGAACCACTCTCAAACCTCGACGCAAAGCTGCGCGTGCAGATGCGGTCGGAGATCAAGCGCTTTCACCAGGACCTCAGGGCGACGATCATCTACGTGACCCATGACCAGCTCGAAGCGGTCACCATGGCTGACCGGATGGCGGTGATGAACGGCGGCTACCTGCAGCAATACGATTCACCGGCGCAGGTCTTTGCCCATCCGGTGAACATGTTCGTCGCCAGCTTCGTCGGCAGCCCGGCGATGAGCCTTGTTCCGCTGGAGGCATCGACGGCAAGCGGCAACACTGTATTGACCGGCGCGGAGGGCTGGCGCCTCGAGCTCTCGCCACAGAACGCACAGAAGGTCGCGAGGGCAACAACCAGAAAGGTCGTGCTCGGCGCGCGTCACTCAACGATCAAGCTGCACAAGAGCGCGATTCCTGGAAGCGTGCCGGCCAAGGCATACACGGTGGAGCCGACCGGAGACGTCACCTTCGTACAGGCGTTCCTGTCCGGCGCCATCGTCAATGTCAGCGTGCCGCCAACCATTGCCGTCGCGCCCGACGAACAGATTTGGCTCGAGTTCGATCAGGAGCGGATGCATCTGTTCGACGGCGAAACAGAAATGGCCCTCAGGGCCAACTGATGACCGCGTGGATGCGCGTGAAAACGAGGGCATGGATGACGACGAAGCTTAAAATCACGGCGATCAAGCCCTATCCAGTATGGGTGGGAACGCGCAATCAGATGCTGGTCAAGGTCGAGACCGACAACGGCATCTTCGGCTGGGGCGAGAGCGGCTTGAGCGGTCGCGAGAAGGCGGTGGCCGGCGCGATCGAGCACTATCGCGAATTTCTCATCGGCCGCGACGCGATGCAGATTGGTCGGATCTGGCAGGAAATCTATCGCAGCCAATACTTCGAAGGCGGGCGTGTCCTGCAGGCGGCGATTTCCGCCATCGATATTGCCCTTCACGACATCAAGGGCAAAGCGCTGGGGGTGCCGGCCTACGAGCTGCTGGGCGGCAAGCAGCGCGACCGCATTCCGACCTTCGCCTCGACCGGCGACGAGGCCGAGGGCGATGTTGCCATCGAACGAGCCCGGGAACTCCGCGCACAAGGATGGCAGGCGATCCGCTTCTTCCCCATCGGGCAAAACAACAAGGACATCTTTGAGCCGCGGGAGTCGATCGGCGCGACCGCAGCGATGCTAAACAAAGCGCGCGAGGCGCTGGGCGACGAGGTCGTCCTCGGCATCGACTATCATCATCGGCTGTCGGTGGCGGAAGCCGCGAGCTTCTGTAACAAGCTCGGTCGTGGCGTGCTTGATTTCCTCGAGGAGCCGATACGAGACGAGACACCCGAGGCCTATGAATCCCTGCGCACGATGACCGACATCCCGTTCGCCATCGGCGAGGAGTTTGCCAGCAAGTGGCAATTCCTGCCCTACATCGAACGTGGCATCCATCAGTTCAACCGGCTCGATGTGTGCAATGTGGGCGGGCTCACTGAAGCGATGAAGGTCGCTGGCTGGAGCGAAGCACATTATGTGGACCTGATGCCGCATAATCCCCTCGGCCCAGTCTGCACGGCCGCGACCATCCATCTCGCCGCCGCGGTACCGAATTTCGCTTGGCTTGAGACCAGGGCGCCCGAAGCAAAGCTCGGCTTCGATAATTCCGACTTCTTCCCCGTGCACCCCCGGCTCGACGGCCCCGACTATCCGGTCAGCGACCTGCCGGGGCTCGGCGTCGATGTCAACGAAGAGGTGGTCAAGGCAGAGAGCTTTCGTTTCTGGGAAGCGCCCCACCTGAAGCGCCGCGACGGTTCTGTCACAAACTGGTAGTTTCATCCACCGGAGCCTAAAATGACGCAGACGCCCGACATTACGCGACCGCCCAAAGAGCTGATCGACGCGCTGAAGGAAATTGGCGCCGCGACGGTTGCCGGCACGCTTGGCCACATGGGCTTTCGCAATCCGCACATGGTCGGTCCCGTGTCGCAGAACCGCGGGAGGTCGGTCGTCGGGCCGGCCCTGACGCTTCAATTCATGCCGCAGCGGCCGGACCTCTTCACCGAGGGAGAATATGCAGATCCGGAGACGCAGTTGCACCGCCACGTGCTTTACCACGTGCAGGAGGGCGATGTGGTCGTCGTTGACGCGCGCGGCGACATGAGCTCGGGCGTCTTCGGCGATATGATGTCGACGTATTTCAAGGGCAGAGGCGGCGCCGGCATCGTGATCGATGGATGCATGCGCGACCGGCCCAATGTCGAGAAGCTGGATATCCCTCTATGGCTGCGCGGCTGGACGCCCAACTATCATGTGCAGACTGGCATCTATCCCAACGCCGTCAACGTTCCGATTGCCTGCGGCGGAGTCACTGTCATCCCCGGGGACATCATCGTCGCCGACGATGATGGGGTGGTGATGCTTCCAGTCGCAATGGCCGCCAAGGTCATCGAAGAATCGCAAAAGCATCACGATTGGGAGGAGTTCTCGCGGGTGAAGCTGATGGGGGGCGGGTCGCTGCAGCGTTACTATCCACTGCATGACGACGCCCGCGAAGAGTACGAAGAGTGGCGGAAAACAAACCGCTTAGGAACAACTTAGCCATGGATTAGCCTAGGTCTGGTTGTTGTGAATCGCAGAGATAAACATTTGACCAAGGTCGAGAAAATGCAGCAACCGTCCACCATGGCTTACAGTCTCAACCAACGCTTCCTGCATTGGGCGATCGCGCTTTTGATCTTCTTCAATCTGCTGTTTCCCGACGGCATGAACATCTGGCATCGGCTGATGCGCAGAGGCGAGGTGCCGACGCCGGAGCAGGTTGCGTCGGCGAATATCCATGCCTATGTCGGCATCGCCATTCTGCTGCTCGCCGTCGTCAGGCTCGGACTGCGTTTTACCAAGGGCGTGCCGTCCGAGGCGGCGGCGGAGCCGCCGATCTTCCGCCTCGCGGCGAAGCTTGCCCATGCCGGCCTCTACATCCTGATCTTCGCCATGCCGCTGTCAGGCATCGCCGCCTACTATTTCGGCATCAATCCCGCCGGGTCGTTCCACGCGGATATCCTGAAGATCATTCTCTGGGCGCTGATCGCGGCGCATGTCGCGGGCGCCCTCGTGCATCAGTTCTACTGGAAAACCAATGTGCTGCGCCGCATGACGCTCGGCTGACTCAATTCACCGCGGTCACGGTAAAACCCTGCTGGCGCAGCAGTTCGATGACGCCGGCCTTGCCGGGCAGGTGCAGGGCGCCGACCGCCATGAAGACGTTGCCGCCGTCCAGAATGAGGGCAGCGCGCTCGGCCATCACCTTGTTGCGGTCGAGGATGACGCGCTGTTCGAAGGCGGCGTAGTCGCTATCTTCGCCTTCCGTCTCCGGCGTCACGGTCTTCAGCATCGGCATGGTCATGCCGATATCGCCGGAGAGATAGAGGTCGGTCATCGTCTCGACGACGTCGCTCATCTTGTCGCCGAGCTCGAGCGTCTCGATCAGCGACTTCAGATGGAATTCGATCGGCAGGTCGGCCATAGCCTGGATCTGTTCGGCAAGGGTCTCCAGCCCCTTGACCTGCTTGCCCTGAGAAACGGCGTCGGTAGCGATCTTCTGGTCGAGGAACTGCACGCCCTTGGCCTTGCGCGCGATCTCGCAGGCAGGCAGGGCGACGGCGCTCGAGATCATCCACGGCCGCATGCGGGAAACGGCACCAAGCGGGATGCCGCGCTGCTTCAAACCGGCTTCGAGGCGCTTGTAGTCCTCGGGGGAAAGCAGTTTGTCGATCGTCGTGCCGTCGGTGAACATCGTCAGCTCCGGCTTTGCGAGCAGGGCCGCGGTCGCCTTGCGCTCATCGAGGATCTCGTCGGATTCGATGATGATCGTATTGGCCGCGTCGTGGGCAGCCTGCGCGCGCGGCGGCAGGGCCAGCACGCGCGGATCGGTGACATGCATGCTGCCGAGCAGCCACGAAGGCTGAAGTCCTGCTTTCTCGATCTTCCAGAAGATGCCCTTGCCGTTTGGCGTAGCGTCGGCTTCTTTCAGCGCCTCGGCATAGCGGGCGGGATCGTTCTGCTGCAGCTCGACCATCAGGTTGCGACCGGTGCAGGCCGCGTCTTCGGCCGCCGCCGGCCTTGCAGTCAGGAAGGCCACAAACAGGGCGGCAAGAAGCAGGATATGAAAGGCCGCAATCAGCCAGAGCAGCAGATTGCCCGGTGCTGCGAGAAAAGTTCGGCGGCCGATTGATGTCGTCATGATGATGTTCCGGTCACATGCCTTATTGTTTCATGCTCTACGCCCGGCTTGCGCATAATCCTTTAAGAGAATGCGTTAACGAAAGCTTAGAGTCCTCTTGCTTCGGCAGAATGTTGCAATCTGACCAGAAAAGGCTCTACGCGCGTGGGTGAGCACGATCATACACCTCAAGCAGGCGCGATGCATCGACGCCGGTATAGACCTGTGTCGTCGAAAGGCTGGCATGGCCGAGCAGTTCCTGGATGGTGCGCAGGTCGCCGCCGCCGGCCAGCAGGTGGGTGGCAAAGGAGTGGCGAAGCGCATGCGGTGTTGCCGTCTCCGGCAGGCCGAAGGCGCTGCGCAGCTTCTGCATGGCGCGCTGGATGATCGCGGGCTGTAGCTTGCCGCCGCGGGCGCCGCGAAACAGCGGTTCGCCGGGCTCGAGATCATAGGGGCAGAGCGTGCGATATTTCTCGACCGCGTCGAACACCACCGACAGCAACGGCACCAGCCGCGTCTTGTTGCCCTTGCCGGTAATGCGCAGCGTTGTGGCGCCCTTCTTCAGCTCTGAGGGAATGAGATCCAGCGCTTCGGAGATGCGCAGGCCGCAACCGTAAAGCAGCGTCATGACAGCCGCATCGCGCGCGGCGATCCAGGGTTCGTCGTGGAGTTGGGCTTCGTTGCTGGCGACGGTGATCGCCTGCGTGTCCGACAGCGGCTTGGGCAGCGATTTCGGCTGTTTCGGCGAGCGGATCGCGCCGGCGCCGGCGGCATTGACCAGGCCCTTCTTTTCGAGGTGGCGCAGCAGTGAACGAAGGCCGGCGAGATTGCGGCCAAGCGAGCGGGCGCCGGAGCCCTGCTTGCGCCGGGCCGCCAGGAAGGCGCGGAAATCGGCGGGACGCAGCTCCCTGATATCCCCAAGCGTCGCCGGGCCGGCGAGATGGCCGGTCAGAAAGGTCAGGAACTGGCGGGTGTCGCGCTCATAGGCATCGAGTGTATGCTCGGAAAGACGGCGCTCGCGGGCGAGGTTTTCGAGCCATGCGGCCCGTTCCGCCATCAGGCTGGGATCGGCGATAACAAGCAGTTCGTTCACGTCGCGGGGCCTTGAATTTGCCTTCAAGTCCGCCAATTTGAAGCAGGAACGGTTATGGAATTGCTAATGCCGGCCAAGCCTTTGTCATCCTTAGATCATATTCCACTGCGATAGCTTATAGCCCATAGACAGGATCTTTCATGGCACGGCGCGACTCCATGACGGCTTTCGGACAGCTCGCGGAAGCGATCGCTCTCGTTTCACAGGGAAAGCCGGGTCATATCGTCGATACGCTGATTGCCGAACGTGGCCGGAGGATCGTCAAAAATCCGCTCTGGCCGGTCATGCGCCCGTTCCTCTACACGCTGCTGCGTTACAACAAGGCGATCGAATTTGCCAATGCGGTGGCCAAGATGCCGGGTTTCCAGTCGTTCGAATATTTGAGCGACGTGCTGAAACTCGATATCGGCATCACCAATGGTGAACGCATCCCCGATACCGGCGGCTTCATCCTGGTCAGCAGTCACCCCACAGGCATTGCCGACGGTGTTGCCGTGTTCGATCTGTTGAAGACGCGCCGGCCGGATATGATGTTCTTTGCCAATCGCGATGCGATCCGCGTCAATCCACGGTTTGCCGAGATGATCATCCCCGTCGAATGGCGGGAGGAGCACAAGAGCAAGCTCAAGGCGCGCGAGACGCTGCAGTTGACCAACCATGCGGTCAGGGAAGGCAAGGCGACGGTGCTCTTCCCATCAGGCCGCATCGCCTACTGGGCGAACGGCCGGCTGAACGAGCGCCCGTGGAAGACCTCGGCGGTCGGGCTGGCGCGCAAATACAATCTGCCGATCCTTCCCGTCCATATGACGGCGCGCAATTCCGGCCTGTTCTATTGGCTGGCGAAATGGTCGACGGAGCTCCGCGACATGACGGTGTTCCACGAGCTCTTGAACAAACGCGGCGACCGCTTCGATTTCGTGATCGGCAATCTCATTCCGGCCGAACATCTGGACGGCGATCTCAATGAGGTGACCAAGGCGCTGGAGCAACATACGGTGCACGACATGGCTAGGGATGGCGACGCGACCTTCGTGCCGGTCAGCCTTCCGGCCGCTGCAACGCCGCGAGAGCTTGCCGTTCCTGCGGTCTAAACAGGTTTTGCCATGCTGGTCGACATCCGTATGATCCGCGATCGATTGCCGCGGGAGATCGGCGACCTCGACAGTGAGGCCCGGCAGGAAGGGTATCGCCATATCACCCGCCTTGTCGACGAATGGTCGGCAGGCGACGTCAGGTTCGAGCGTATCGGCGAAAGGCTCCTCGGCGCCTATGTCGGGGAGACGCTTGCCGGCGTCGGCGGCATGACCGTCGAACCTGCCCTATCGCGGGCTTTGCGGATGCGGCGTTTCTACGTCAGTCCCGCGATGCGCGGGTGCGGCATCGGTCGGCTGCTGGCCCTGGCTCTGCTCGATCATGCGCGGGATTTCTGCCGTGTTGTCACCGTTCATCCGGGCAATCCCGGCGCAGCCAGGTTCTGGGAGGCTCTCGGTTTTCGGCCCTGTGCGCCGGACGGCGATACACTTTGTCTCGACATTGCCCCCATGCCCTCCGGTCGGGATGTTTCAGGCTCGTTCCACACGCTTTAAGCCTTAGGCCCCGATCTCTTTGAGACGAATGGCCTGGCGCGCCAGCAGCCGCTCGATATCGGCAATATCGAGCGGCGAAAGCTTGGCGCCCGGCTTGCGCAGAGTGGCGGATCTGATCACGCCGCGCTTGGCAAGAACGTATTTACGGCAGGCAAGCCCGATGCCCTGCTGTTGTTCGTAGCGGGCGAGCGGCAGATAGGCGTCGAAGATTTCGTGGGCGCGATCCGGATTTCCGGATGCATAGGCCGCGACGACGCCGACCATCATCTCGGGATAACAAAAACCGGTCATGGCGCCATCTGCACCGCGGCCCATCTCTTCGGGCAGAAAAAGCCCGCCATTGCCGCAGAGGATGGAGATGCGCCGCATGCTGCCCTTGTCGCTGGCGGTGCGGAGTGCGGTGATTTTTGACAACCCCGGCCAGTCCTCGTGCTTGAGCATGACGCAATTTTGCACTTCGTTGACGATGCGCTCGATAAGCTTTGGCGCAATCGTCACATTGGTGGTGAGCGGATAATCCTGCAATACGAAGGGCGTATCGCCGAGCGCTTCGCCGACCGACTGGTAGAAGGCGAAAGCCTGGTCGTCGGTCTTGACGGTCCATGGCGGCGCGACCATGACGCCGGCGGCGCCTTCGCCCATGACGGCTTCGGCCAGTTCGCGCATCGGCGCAAGCCCCGGCGCCGACACGCCGACGACGACGGGAAGCCGCCCGTCGACGCGTTTCAGCACACGCTCGACCACGGTCCGCGATTCCGCGGCGGTCAGCTTCGGCGCCTCGCCGAGCTGGCCAAGCACCGTCAGGCCGGTAACGCCGGCGCCCTCGTAGAAATCGACCATGCTGTCGATGCTGCCGAGATCGAGCGCGCCGTCATCGGTGAACGGGGTCACGGCAATGACATAGACGCCCTTGGCATCTTCGGTCAGTCTGGTCATTTGTCTTCTCCGTTTCAGCGGCCGAAGAGCAAAAGCTTCGGCATTTCGAATAGATCTTTTGGCAAACTATGCGGCCAACCGCTTGTCCAGCAACCTTTTCGTTCGGGTCGAGGAAATCGCGGTACAGCTTCGTCATCCACATTTACCGACGGAGGCGCCGCCTTGTCTTTACGGTTCCAATTCCGTCGATTTGCGGGCATGGTCTCGCGCGATGAGCACAGATTCGTCCGATCTCTTTGGCGCGCTTTTCGAGGCACCGCCCGCGAACCGAACGGTTCCCGTGCTGGTGCCGATGCCGGCGCCCAAACCCTATTCCTATTCGGTGCCGGATGGCATGGCGGTCGAGCCCGGCTCGGTCGTAGAGGTGCCGCTCGGGCCGCGGCAGGTGATCGGCGTCGTCTGGGACGGCGGCGAGGATGGTGTCGATCCGAAGAAGCTTCGGCCGATCAGCCATGTCTTCGACTGCCCGCCGCTTTCCCGGGAGATGCGCGATTTCATCGATTGGGTTGCGGCCTATACGCTCTCGCCGCCCGGCCTCGTCGCCCGTATGGCGCTCAGGGCACCGAACGCCTTCGAACCGGAACCGATGGTCGAAGGGCTGAAATTTGTCGGCGGCGAACCGGAGCGGATGACGCCGGCGCGCGCCCGGGTACTTGAAACGGCCTCCGACGGCCTGTCCTGGACACGTAGCGGCCTGGCACATGCGGCGGGTGTTTCGACCAGCGTCGTCGACGGGCTGATCACGCTCGGCATCTTCGAAACCATATTTCTGCCGCCGCCGCCGGTCGTGGCATTGCCCGATCCGGAATTTGCCGCCGCCCGTCTCGAAGGGCCGCAAAAGGAGGCGGCGGCGGAGATCGTTTCCGACATGCGCAAGGGCGAATTTTCGGTGTCGCTGATCGACGGGGTGACCGGATCCGGCAAGACCGAAGTCTATTTCGAGGCGATCGCCGAGACGCTGAAACGCGGCAAGCAGGTGCTGATCCTGCTGCCGGAGATCGCGCTGACAGCAAGTTTCATGGAGCGCTTCCAGGATCGCTTCGGGGCAAAGCCGGCCGAATGGCATTCCGATCTCGCGCCGCGCATGCGTGAAAAGGTCTGGCGCCAGGCGGTGACCGGCGAGGTGCGCGTCGTGGCCGGCGCCCGCTCGGCGCTGTTCCTGCCTTTCGAGGATCTCGGCCTGATCATCGTCGACGAGGAGCATGATCCCGCCTACAAGCAGGAGGATCGCGTCTTCTACAATGCCCGCGACATGGCCGTGGTGCGCGGTCGCATCGGTGATTTTCCCGTCATTCTGGTGTCGGCGACCCCCTCGGTCGAAAGCCAGGTCAACGGTCAGAGCGGGCGCTACAGCACCGTCCATCTGCCGACGCGTTTCGGCGACGCGGCGCTGCCGGACCTGCATCTTGTCGACATGCGCCGGCACGCACCGGAGCGCGGCGGTTTCCTGTCGCCGGTGCTGATCCGGGCAATCGGCAAGACGGTGGAAAGGCGCGAACAGGCGCTGCTCTTTCTCAACCGGCGCGGTTATGCGCCGCTGACGCTCTGCCGGGTCTGCGGTCACCGGTTCCAATGCCCGCAATGTTCGAGCTGGCTGGTCGAGCACCGCTTCCGCAAACAGCTGCAATGCCATCAATGCGGCCATGCCGAGCGCACGCCGGAGGCATGCCCGGAATGCGGCACACTCGACCATCTCGTTGCCTGCGGACCAGGCGTCGAGCGCATCGCCGAGGAGGTGGAGCGGCATTTTCCGGAGGCGCGGACGATCGTTCTCTCCTCCGATATCATGGGCGGGGTGAAGCGGCTGCGGTTGGAGCTGGAGGCGATTGCCAAGGGTGAGGCCGATATCGTCATCGGCACGCAGCTCGTCGCTAAGGGACATAACTTTCCGCTGATGACGCTGGTCGGCATCGTCGACGCCGACCTCGGCCTGGCCAATGGCGATCCGCGCGCTGCCGAACGCACCTTCCAGCTTTTGTCGCAGGTGACGGGCCGCGCCGGGCGCACTGGTCTCAAAAGCCATGGGCTGCTGCAGACTTACCAGCCCCAGCATCCCGTCATGCAAGCGATTGTGTCGGGCGATTCCGACGCCTTTTATGAGCGCGAGATTCGCGAACGCGAACGCGCCATATTGCCGCCCTTCGGCAGGCTCGCCTCGATCATCGTTTCGGCTGAAACCCGCCACGATGCCGAAAACCATGCGCGCGGCATGCGCAATGCGGCGCCGCAGATTTCCGGCATTTCGGTGCTCGGCCCGGCCGAAGCCCCGTTGGCGCTGGTGCGCGGCCGCCATCGCTTCCGCCTCCTGGTGCACGGTCGGCGCAACTCGGACATGCAGGGGTTCCTGCGGGCGATGCTGTCGCAATCGCCCAAGGAGCGCGGCTCGGTGCAGGTTCAGCTCGATATCGATCCGCAGAGTTTTCTCTAAAACAGTGCGCCGCCATTTCCTCCGTTTCCGGCGCATGCCATAAAACACCGAATCATCCGGGCGATTTGGGGCTGATGCATGGATTTTTATTTCCCGACCGAGCTTGGCGAGCAGCTTGCCTTTTGCTCCGCCGCTTTTACGGCGCTCGCCGGTTTCATCATGATGTTTGCGCCAGGTCAGACCTTCCGCCTTCTCGGCCTCCAGGCGCAGGAGGGGCGGCCGGAAGGTTTTGGCGAGGGCCGCTCGATGGGCGGTTTCTATCTCGGCTTCGGCCTGTCGGCGATCATGCTCGCCCAGGACTGGATTTACATGGCGCTCGGCGCCTCCTTTGCGATGGCGGCCTTTGCCCGCATCATATCGATCCTGTCCGATAAGGGGAGTAATATCGTCAACTATTTACTCCTGGTTGTGCAAATTGCCTTGGCTGCGCTGCCGCTGCTCTATGTTTTCGGCTTCATCCAAACGTGAATCTCGCAGTCCGCGGGCGGCTTCTCCGGCCTGCGTCCAGACCATCGCGCAATTTTGCGAACAGAAATTCATGTGAAAGGCGTATTCGGGCATTACGCGTGTTGCGAGTCCGAACATCCTATGTTAGACGGACCCCGAATTTCGGAAGAAGCAAGAGGCTTCTCTTGTGATTTCTGGGGGAAATCAAAACGAATTCAAGATCATAGGTTCGGCGCCCGCCGAGAGCCGGATTTTGGGTTGAAATCAGGGAAATTTGTGCCAGTGGCAGACACGTCCCAGCTTACATCTGGTGTTGCCGAGCGCTATGCCTCGTCGCTTTTCGATCTGGCGCTCGAGCAGGGCGCCGTCGACAGCGTAACCGCCGATCTTGACCGTTTCCAGGCCATGCTGGACGAGAGCGCCGATCTGAAGCGTTTCGTCGTAAGCCCGGTTTTCTCTGCCGAGGACCAGCTGAAGGCGATCGTCGCCATCAGCGAGAAGGCCGGAATCAGCGGCTTCTTCGCCAATTTCCTGAAGGTCGTGGCGCGCAACCGCCGCCTGTTTGCCCTGCCGGGCATGATCAAGGCCTTCCGCATCATCGCCGCGAACCATCGCGGTGAAATCTCCGCCGAGGTCACCTCGGCGCATGCGCTTTCGCAAGCGCAGGAAACCGAATTGAAGGTGGCACTCAAGAGCGTTACCGGCAAAGACGTGACGATTGCCGTCACGGTTGATCCGTCAATTCTTGGTGGTCTGATCGTCAAGGTCGGGTCCCGCCAGATTGATACGTCTCTTCGTACCAAACTCTCCACTCTTAAGCTCGCATTGAAAGAGGTTGGCTGATGGATATCCGCGCCGCGGAAATTTCCGCAATTCTCAAAGACCAGATCAAAAATTTCGGCAAAGAGGCAGAAGTCTCGGAAGTCGGCCAGGTTCTCTCCGTCGGTGACGGTATCGCCCGCGTCTACGGTCTGGACAATGTCCAGGCCGGTGAAATGGTCGAGTTCCCGGGCGGCATCCGCGGCATGGCGCTGAACCTCGAATCCGACAATGTCGGCGTCGTCATCTTCGGCTCCGACCGCGACATCAAGGAAGGCGACACCGTCAAGCGGACCGGCGCCATCGTCGACGTTCCGGTCGGTCCGGAACTGCTCGGCCGCGTCGTCGACGCGCTCGGCAACCCGATCGACGGCAAGGGCCCGATCAACGCGACGCGCCGCTCGCGCGTCGACGTCAAGGCTCCAGGCATCATTCCGCGCAAGTCGGTTCATGAGCCGATGTCGACCGGCCTCAAGGCCATCGATGCGCTCATCCCGGTCGGCCGCGGCCAGCGCGAACTGGTCATCGGTGACCGCCAGACCGGCAAGACCGCTATTCTTCTCGACGCCTTCCTCAACCAGAAGGCCATTCACGACAACGGTCCGGAAGGCGAAAAGCTTTACTGCGTCTACGTCGCCATCGGCCAGAAGCGTTCGACCGTCGCCCAGTTCGTCAAGGTGCTCGAAGAGCGCGGTGCGCTGAAGTATTCGATCATCGTTGCCGCCACCGCTTCCGATCCGGCGCCGATGCAGTATCTGGCACCGTTTGCCGGCTGCGCCATGGGTGAATATTTCCGCGACAACGGCATGCATGCGCTGATCGGTTACGACGACCTGTCGAAGCAGGCCGTGTCCTACCGCCAGATGTCGCTGCTGCTGCGCCGCCCGCCGGGCCGCGAAGCCTATCCGGGCGACGTTTTCTACCTGCATTCGCGCCTGCTCGAGCGCGCTGCGAAGATGAATGACGATCAGGGCGCCGGTTCGCTGACCGCTCTGCCGGTCATCGAAACGCAGGGCAACGACGTGTCGGCCTTCATTCCGACCAACGTGATCTCGATCACCGACGGCCAGATCTTCCTCGAAACCGACCTTTTCTACCAGGGTATCCGCCCGGCCGTGAACGTCGGTCTCTCGGTTTCCCGCGTCGGCTCGTCGGCGCAGATCAAGGCGATGAAGCAGGTTGCCGGTTCGATCAAGGGCGAGCTCGCCCAGTATCGCGAAATGGCCGCCTTCGCCCAGTTCGGTTCGGACCTTGACGCTGCGACGCAGCGCCTGCTGAACCGTGGCGCGCGCCTGACCGAACTCCTGAAGCAGCCGCAGTTCTCGCCGCTGAAGACGGAAGAGCAGGTCGCCGTGATCTTTGCCGGCGTCAACGGCTATCTCGACAAGCTGCCGGTTGCTTCGGTCGGCAAGTTCGAGCAGGGCTTCCTCTCGTATCTGCGTTCGGAAGGCTCCGCCATCCTCGACGCGATCCGCACGGAAAAGGCAATCAGCGACGATACCAGGGGCAAGCTCACCGCTGCTCTCGATAGCTTCGCAAAGTCTTTCTCGTAATCAGGCCCTAAGTTAGGACAGATCACGGATGCCTTCACTTAAGGATCTGAAAAACCGGATCGCCTCCGTCAAGGCGACGCAGAAGATCACCAAGGCGATGAAAATGGTCGCCGCGGCGAAGCTTCGGCGTGCGCAGGAGGCGGCCGAGGCCGCCCGGCCCTATTCGCAGCGCATGGGTGCGGTTCTGGCGAACATCGCCAAGGCAGTCACCGATGCAGATGGCGCGCCGACGCTGATGACCGGTACCGGTAAGGACCAGGTCCATCTGCTGGTGGTCTGCACCGCCGAACGCGGTCTTTGCGGTGGCTTCAATTCGCAGATTGCGCGGTTTGCCCGCGATCACGTCCGCAGGCTGATTGCCGAGGGCAAGACGGTGAAGATCTTCACCGTCGGCAAGAAGGGTTACGACATCCTTCGCCGCGAATATGCTTCGCTGATCGTCGAGCGCAAGGAACTGCGCGACGTCAAGCGCATCGGCTTCGAGAATGCCGACCAGATCGGCAAACGTCTCATCGAGATGTACGAGGCCGGCGAGTTCGACGTCTGCACGCTGTTCTACTCCGAGTTCAAATCGGTCATCTCGCAGATTCCGACGGCGCAGCAGCTTATCCCTGCCCAGGCTCCTGACGTTGTTGCCGAGGATGAAGCGCATGCCGGCGCCGTCTACGAATACGAGCCGGATCCGGCGTCGATCCTCGACGATCTGATCCCGCGCAACATCTCTGTCCAGGTCTTCCGCGCGCTCTTAGAGAACGTCGCCGGCGAAATGGGCGCCAAGATGAGCGCGATGGACAATGCGACGCGTAATGCCGGTGAGATGATCAATAAGCTGACGCTGAGCTACAACCGCCAGCGTCAGGCGCAGATCACCAAGGAACTCATTGAAATCATTTCGGGCGCGGAAGCGCTCTGAAGCTAGGAAAAGAGGGTCAGAAAATGGCTGAGGCAGCTACCCCCAAGACCGGCTCTGTCGGCAGAGTCACCCAGGTTATCGGCGCCGTCGTCGACGTTGCTTTCGAAGGCGAACTGCCGAAGATCCTGAACGCGCTGGAAACCACCAACAACGGCAACCGTCTGGTTCTCGAAGTTGCGCAGCACCTTGGCGAAAACGAAGTCCGCACCATCGCGATGGACTCGAGCGAAGGTCTCGTTCGCGGCCAGCAAGTCACAGACACCGGCGAACCGATCCTGGTCCCGGTCGGCAACGAGACGCTCGGCCGCATCATGAACGTCATCGGTGAGCCGGTCGACGAAGCCGGTCCGCTGGTCACCGCCCACAAGCGCGCCATCCATCAGGACGCACCTTCCTACGTCGAACAGTCGACGGAAGCGCAGATCCTGGTCACCGGTATCAAGGTCGTCGACCTTCTGGCACCCTATGCACGCGGCGGCAAGATCGGCCTGTTCGGCGGCGCCGGCGTCGGCAAGACCGTTCTGATCATGGAACTGATCAACAATGTCGCCAAGGCGCATGGTGGTTATTCGGTTTTCGCAGGCGTCGGTGAACGCACCCGCGAAGGCAACGATCTTTACCATGAAATGATCGAATCGAACGTCAACAAGCTTGGCGGCGGCGAAGGCTCGAAGGCAGCACTTGTTTACGGCCAGATGAACGAACCGCCGGGCGCCCGCGCCCGCGTCGCTCTGACCGGTCTGACGGTCGCCGAACATTTCCGCGATCAGGGCCAGGACGTTCTGTTCTTCGTCGACAACATCTTCCGCTTCACCCAGGCAGGTTCCGAAGTATCGGCTCTGCTCGGCCGCATCCCGTCGGCCGTCGGTTATCAGCCGACGCTCGCAACCGACATGGGCCAGATGCAGGAGCGCATCACCACGACGACAACAGGTTCGATCACCTCGGTCCAGGCCATTTACGTCCCGGCCGACGACTTGACCGACCCGGCGCCGGCAACCTCGTTCGCGCACCTTGACGCGACGACGGTTCTGTCGCGCTCGATCGCTGAAAAGGGCATCTACCCGGCCGTCGATCCGCTCGACTCGACCTCGCGCATGCTCGACCCGATGGTCGTCGGCGAAGAGCATTACGAAGTCGCTCGTAAGGTTCAGTCGACGCTGCAGCGCTACAAGGCTCTGCAGGACATCATCGCCATCCTGGGCATGGACGAACTGTCCGAAGAGGACAAGATTGCCGTCGCCCGCGCCCGCAAGATCGAGCGTTTCCTGTCGCAGCCGTTCTTCGTCGCCGAAGTCTTCACCGGCTCGCCGGGCAAGCTGGTTGCTCTCGAAGACACGATCAAGGGCTTCAAGGGCCTCGTCAACGGCGAATACGATCACCTGCCGGAGGCTGCCTTCTACATGGTCGGCTCGATGGAAGAAGCGATCGAAAAGGCCAAGAAGCTCGCAGCTGCTTGATGAGCGACGCGCTAGACGAGATATTCTGCTGCGATTCTCTGAAAGGGGTCGTGGCGGATCTCCCGGAACCAGCCGCACCGACCATCTATCGCGCAGATAACGGCGTGCTGATGATGGTGGTCGGTCTGGTCCAGAGCGAGGAAGGCCTCGGTTATCTCGACCAAGCGATAATGCACTGCCCGTTCTGCGGGACCCAATTGCAAGATGCGAAAGCCATAGCCGAGAAGGTAAGTCACTGATGGCTGACAATTTCAACTTTGAGCTCGTTTCGCCGGAGCGTCTGCTGCTGTCGGAGATGGTGACCGAGGTCGTCATTCCCGCGACTGAAGGCGAAATGACCGTCATGGCGCACCATGCGCCGACGATGACGACGGTCAAGCCCGGTGTCGTGAGCGTGCGTTCGGCCTCCGGCAAGAAGCAGGACTACGTCGTGTTCGGCGGCTTTGCCGATATTCTGCCGACCGGCTGCACATTGCTTGCCGAATCCGCCGTTCCGGTCGAGGAACTCCACAAGGACGAGTTGACCCGTCGGATTGAAGCTGCCCGCCTGGAGCTCGAACATGCCGAGCTGCACGAACACAAGTCGAAGCTCGAGCACTTCATCATGGAACTGACGCATCTGAGCGGCATCGTTCAACAGGACTGATCGCAATCGACTGCGATGATCAAAGGCGGCTGCAACAGCCGCCTTTTTTGCGTCCGTTGACCTGTCGGCAGGCGGACGGCAGCGCCATCGGGCTGCCTGTTGGCGAAAAACCGGCTAGGACCGTCGCATTATCAACGCGTCTCAGAAGCCGGTGCCGCCACGCAGCTCGATGACCAGTGTCTTCAATAAAATCTTCAAGTCGAGCAACAGGCTGAAATTCCGGACATAGTAGATATCGCAGGCGATGCGGGCGCGCGCTTGCAGCGGCCGCGCCGTCGGGCCGCGCCAGCCGCGTGTCTGCGCAAGGCCGGTAATGCCGGGGCGCATGATGTGGCGTTGGTGGTAGTCCGGCACCAGCTCCTCGTAAAGCCTGCCGGCAGCACGCATATTGATCGCATGGCAGCGCGGACCGACCAGCGACATCTCGCCGATAAGCACGTTGAAAAGCTGCGGCAGCTCGTCGATGTTGGTCCTTCGGAGGACCGCTCCGATGGAGGTCATCCGGCTGTCGCCCTTGACGGTCTGCTGAATGCCGCTCGGATCACAATCTTCGGCGCGCATCGAGCGGAACTTGAAGACCACGATCTTTCGGCCGTTCAGGCCCCAGCGGATCTGCCGAAAAAATACCGGACCGCCATCGTCGAGTTTGATGAAGAGCGCGATCGCCAGAAAAAATGGCGCCAGCACGGTGAGGGCGCTGACTGAGGCGACGATGTCGAACAGCCGCTTGACGCCCAGTCGCGTAGCCATCTTTCTGTCGACAGGCGAAAAGCTGTCCGGCTGGCGAATGTTGGAATTCGCGACAACCAGGGACCTGATTTTGTCCTGACGCTGAGACGGATCGAAGCGTGAATTCGTCTTCGAAGTATAAGCATTCATTACGCAAGGCCCACAAGTTTAGATGCGATACTGAACTGTAGGGAGACAGATACATCGTCATGTATCGTTTGTCATCGGTATAAATAAGAATCCCGTAATCATAAAGTAGCCAAAAATGGGAGTATTACGCCATTAACCTTAGCGCCTTAGTTGAAATGGTGGGAAATTTATACTTTGAAAGGAGTAGCCCGATTGGATGGGTTGGATGTCAGGCGGTTGCCGAGGTCGATCGCCGGTCTCTCCAGCAGGTGGTAGCTGAGGCTGGCGACGAGAAGGACCAGTGTGGCCGCCAGTCCGCAGGACTGCAGCCAGCCGGTGACGACATTTTCCGTGGACACGCCGAACGAGCCGGGGTCGAGCCTCTGGATCGATATCAGGATGATCTCCTGCCAGATATAGATGCCGAAGGAGATCTTGGCGATGTAGCGGACGGGCGCATTGTCGAGCAGCCTGCCCAGGTGCTGTGAATGACAGAGCGAAACCAGCGCCGTTGCGATCGCCAGGGGAAAGACCGGAAAGCCATAGGGCATGCCGAGCCAGCCGTAAGCTTCAGGGGTGCCGCCGGGCGATATGGCGAGGCGGTAGCCGGCAACGGCAAGGGCCAGCAGTGCTGCAGCATCGAACCAGAAGGTGGACCGTCTTCTCAGCATGCCCTCGACGCCGGCGGCGAACGCGCCGAGGGCGAAGATGGAAAAGAAGCCGATCGGATTAAATCTCGGCATCCACTCCTTCGCCCCGCCCTGGAGGCCGTAATCCCAGCCGCGTCCGATGTCGTCCAGCGGAAAGACGGTGAGGATCAGCAGATGGACGAGGAGTACGCCTGCGATGACGCAAAGCCAGGCGACGCGGGCAAGCAGTGGATGCCGCCTGAGAAGAGGCAAACGAAACAGCAGGAGAAAACAGATCGGCAGGAGCACATAGCTGGTGACCTCGAAGGGAATGGACCACAGCGGCCCGTCGGCTTCGACGGGAAACAATGTGCGCCAATGCCACTGGCTCATGAACATCAGCCCGGAGACGTAGCGAAGTGTCAACTCCGGCGTCAGCGGTAGGGCAAGCAGCGTCAGGCTGAGGGCGAAGCTGACGGTTGCGGCCACCCAGAAGCCCGGTGCGATGCGCGCCGCTCTGCGGATCGTGTAATGGCCAAGGCTCGGCATGTTGCCGCCCGCGTCGAGCGCGCGCCAGAAGGGATGGGCAAGAAGAAAGCCGCTGAGCACGAAGAAGATGGCGACGCCAAAATTGCCGAAGCGGAGGATGTTTGCGGCCGGCCCCAATTCGTCGGGAATTCTGCGCATATCCAGCCGGAGCGTCAGATGATGGGCAAGCACCAGAAGACAGGCCGTTGCGCGCAGAAAGTCGGCTCCGGCCAGTCGCTCCTGTTGTCGCATCTTGTCCTCGCCTTACAGCGCCGCGCGGTCCTAGAGCGGTTCAAGTTCTCACGGAAGCGCCGAACCGCTCTACCCTTTGTTTTTACGCAATCCCGGACGGAAAACCACGTCGCGCTTTTCCTGGGATTGCTCTAGCGATGCGCAAAGGCGCTGTAACACTTTGAATGCTGCATCATTTTTCTTATACCGATTCCGATTTAAGAAATCATGCAGTGCCCGAGGACTTTGCCGTGGAACGCCGCGGCGGGCAAGGTCGGGGCTGAGCTCAGTCCAGCAGTTCGTTGGTATAAAAGGTCGAAAAGTCCGGCTTGTCCTTGAGTGCGGCGCCATTCGCATCGACCAGAATGCCGTTCTCGACCAGGAAGCCGCCGATCGCATCGGCCTTTGTCGGATCGAGGGCGCCGATCACACCGGCCTCGGACTTCAAAAAGTGTCCTTCGATCAGTGCCGTCTGCGAAGCTTTCACCAATTCGGTATTCATCAGCGCGCCGTTGCTCTCTGATATCAGCAGCGCGCAGGCTTCGTCGGGATGATCGATGGAATAGGCATAACCTTTTCGCGTCGCCTGAATGAAGGCGCGGGCATTGTCCCGATTGGCCGAGAGATAGGTATCGCTGGAAACGATGACCGTGGTCTGCTCGTCTGGAATGCCATAGTCGGAATAGTGGAACCGGGCAATCTTCCGGTTTTCCAATTCGGCAGCAACGCCTTCCCAGGTATAGATCTCCAGGGTGAAGTCGATCGAGCCGTTGTCCAGCGCCTCGTAAGCGGAGGTGCCGAGGGTGACAGTCTTGACCTCGCCTTTGCCGCCATCATTGCGGATCATCGCAGAGACCAACGCGCTTTCCCACGTGCCGCCGAAGCCGCCATAGGTCTTGCCGTCGAGGTCCCTGGGGCTCTTGATGTCGTCGCGTCCGCCCTTGAAGATCAGCCGCGCTGTTTCGGTCTGGACGACGCCGTAGACCATTTTCACGTCGCCGCCGGCGGCGCGCTGCGTGATCGCCTCGATCTCGCTGCTGATACCGAAATCAGCGACACCGTTCGATACCAGCGTTCCGGCGCTGGTATCGGCAAAGGGAAGAATTTCGACATCGAGGCCAGCCGCGGCATAAAAGCCCTTCGCCTTGGCGACATAGATGCCGATATGGTTGGTGTTGGGCGTCCAGTCGAGTGCGATGCGAGCCTTTGCGGGCGCCGACTGGGCGAAGGCAGGCCGGCCGACAAGGCTTGCCGCGATGGCGGCGAAGATCGTCTGGCGACGGGTGAGAAGCAGCATTGTGACCTCCTCAGGTCTCTCGAGCATGGTGCCGAAATGCGTGAGCTGTTTTCGGCATCATGCTCTAACTCTTTAAATTCGAACAGGATTCCGATTTTAGGCCGATCGGCCTAAAATCATCCTGTTCCAGCGGATGAAGCAGGGTTTGCAGGATTTCGGTTTCGATCGCCTGGGCCGCCGGCGAGCCGAGATCGGCAAGGCTTCTCGGGCGGGGCAGGGGAACGCGGAATTCACGGATGATACGCGCCGGGCGGGCCGAAAGCATGTAGATGCGGTCCGAGAGGAACACGGCCTCGCGAACATCATGGGTGATCAGCAGCGCCGTCCAGCGGTGTTCCGTCCACATGCCCTGCAGCCATTCCTGGATCTGCGTGCGCGTCAGCGCGTCGAGCGCGCCGAACGGTTCGTCGAGCAGCAGCATGTCCTGGGTCTGGACGACGGTGCGCAGCAGGGCGGCGCGCTGGCGCATGCCGCCTGACAGTTCGGAGGGATAATGGTGTTCGAAGCCGGCAAGACCGAAGCTTTCGAACAGGGGCGCCACAGCATTGCGGGCAGCCCGTCGGCCCATGCCCCGCACCTCGAGGCCAAGTGCCGCATTGTCGATGATCCGGCGCCAGGGCATCAGCGCATCGCGCTGTGGCATGAAGGCGAAGGCATGGGGTGCCTGTTCCAGTGGCGTGCCGTTGAAAAGCAGTGCGCCGGAATCGGGACGAAGTGCCTGCGTCAGCAGTCGCAGCACCGTCGATTTTCCGGAGCCGGACGGGCCGACGATCGAGACGAATTCGCCGTCTGCGACGTTGAGCGAAATATCGCCCAGCACCTGCATGCCGTCGAAGGATTTCGAGATATTGCGCAGTTCAACCATTCTGTCGCTCATCGGCGCCGCTCCCCGGATGGTTGCCAGGGCATCAGCAGGCGCTGGATCAATAGCGTCAGCCCGAACAGGCAGAGGGTGAGCACCGCGCTGACGAGGACGGCGGCGAGCACGAGATCGGGACGGAAATTGTTCTTGGCGTTGAGAATGTAGATGCCGAGGCCGCGGGCGGCGCCGGCATATTCGGCAAATATCGCGCCGACGACGGCATAGGTGATCGAGATCCTCAGGCCGGCGAAGAAATAGGGCAGCGCGGAGGGAAGCCGTGCCAGGCGGAAAATGCGCCAGCGGCTCGCCTTCATCGAATGCAGCAATTCGGCGATGTCGCGGTCGGTCGATTCATAGCCCTGCAGCAGGGCGACGAGCAGCGGGAAGAAGGTAACGAGCGCCACCAGCAGAATCTTCGGTAGGAGGCCGAAACCGAACCAGAGGACGACGAGCGGTGCGATCGCCACTAGCGGCAGGGTCTGGCTGGCGATGAAGATCGGCAGCAATGCCCGGCGCATGAAGGGCATGAAATCCATCAGGATCGATGCGACGAAGGCGAAGGCCAGCGACAGCGCGAAGCCGCCGAGTGTGGCGCCGAGCGTCGGCCAGGTATTTGCGATCAACGCCTCGCGGTTCAGCCAGCCCTGGGTGACGATGCGCGAAGGCGCCGGCAGGATGGACGGTTTGATCCCGGAAAGATCGACATAGAGTTCCCATGCCGCCAAAAAGGCGCAGCCTGCGAGCAAGGCGGGTATGCCCCGGGTGAGAGCGGCGCCGAGCGCGGCGAGGCGGGAAGGTTGCGACGGTGTCATCAGCGCTCGATTTCAGGATATATGGTCGGTCTCGATGCGCAGCCGGTCGCGATAGGGATCGGGCGCCGTGACGGCATCGCGGATGATGCCGACGAAATTGCCGGACATCGGATAGAGTGACACTTGTGCGCCTGAGACCATCTGAACCTCGCTCCGCTGGCATTACCCAGATCAGCTTTGAAGGGTCCAGAGGTTTGCGCCTCACATCTCAGCCCCGGCGATACGGAGCTCCCCTGTTATTTCGGCGGAAACTATCACCCGGCTTTTCTTCCGGCAACCGCAAAATTGCCAACCGGTCCGCGTGGTCGGAAGGGACCCAATGTCAGGGAAACACCCGAGCGGGATCCCGCTCGGGTGGTCCTCGGCGGTCCCGTACCTGCCGGGAACGGGACGACAGCTTGCTGCCTCAGGCGGCAATATCGGCATAAGGTGCGAGCGCCCGATTGGGCTTTACGATTGCTGGAGCAAGAGATATAAAACCTCAACCAATATTGAGGTCAAGAGGCAATGGATAGGATTCCTGCAACTCCGCTCGGCAAGCTGCTGACGGTCGGCGAGGTGGCGGAACGCAGCGGCATTGCGGTCTCGGCGCTGCATTTTTACGAGACCAGGGGGTTGGTCTCGAGCATTCGCACCCGCGGCAACCAGCGCCGTTATGGGCGTGATGTGCTTCGCCGGCTCGGGATCATCAAGGTGGCGCAGCGGGTTGGCATTCCGCTTGCCGAAATCCAGGCGGCGTTCGAATCTCTGCCGCAGGGGCGCACGCCGACGGCCGCCGATTGGCAGACGCTGTCGGCGCGCTGGAAGGACGATCTCGACGCGCGAATCAGCCGGCTCAGCCTGCTGCGCGACCGCCTGACCGGCTGCATCGGCTGCGGTTGCCTGTCGGTCGATAGCTGTCCGCTGCGCAATCCCGGCGACCGGCTCGGCAAGGAAGGGCCGGGGGCGCGGCTGCTGGAGACCGAAAGCTAAGCAAGGGGTTTAGACGAGCTCCCGCGGAAAGATCGATACGCTCCTTTCTTTCGGCCGGCGCGCTCATATGTTAAGGGCGAGTGCTGCAACCGGCGGCACTGGCCGCTAGAACAGGATGATTTTAGGCCGTGTCGGCCTCAAATCTGAATCCTGTTCCAAATTCTAGAGCCAGAGCATGACGTCGTCCGAAAACCGCTCACACTTTTCGGCGTCATGCTCTAAGAGGACGGCTTCGTGTTTCATCCCAGACTGTTCGAAAATCGCAATGTCGTCGTCACCGGCGCCGGCCGCGGCATCGGCCTCGAAGTCGCTCGGCAGTTCCTGGATTGCGGCGCCAAGGTGATCGTCCATACCGGGCGCAAGCCGGGGCGGGACCTGCCGGATTTCCTGCTGACGGCTGAATCGGAAAGACGGGCGCTGCTGCTGCATGCCGATTTCTCCGCCGCCGGCGGGGCGGCGCAATTTGCCGAAGATGTTCTCGGTTTCTTCGACAGGGTCGATGTGCTCGTCAACAATGCCGGCACCATGCTTGGCCGTTTTCCCGCTGCCACGCTGACCGACGCGGAGTACGAGGCGGTCATACGGTTGAACCAGACGTCGGTGGTGGCGCTGACGCGCGCATTGCTGCCGGCATTGAAGGCGGCCGAGGGTGCTGCCGTCGTCAACACCGTATCGATCTCGGCGCTGACCGGCGGCAGCCCCGGCTCCTCGATCTATTCGGCCTCGAAAGCCTTCGTTGCGACCTATTCCAAGGCGCTTGCCCGCGAGCTTGCCCCGGATGGCATCCGCGTCAACTGCGTCTCGCCGGGAACGATCGAGACGGATTTCCACGAGCGCTATTCCTCCCGAGAAAAGCTGGAGCAAACCCGGAAATCCATCCCCCTGCAGCGGCTCGGCACGGCGGAGGATTGCGCTCCCGCCTATCTGTTCCTGGCGGCTCCCTTACTATCGGGATACATTACCGGCCAGGTGATCGAGATCAATGGCGGACAGCTTATCTGCTGATTTGTTTGGACCTTTTTTGGCATTTCATCACTATTGACCAATTCGCTTGTGCGAATATGCTATTGTGCTGATTGACTACACTTTCTCCCTTCCGAGATATCGAATGCCGTTGCCTAAACCGGAGCCGGGGATGACCGGCCAGGACTTGCACATACTCGCTGGAAAAGCCCATGAAGCGAGCGATCTGCTGAAGGCTTTGGCGCATCACACCCGCCTTCTGATCCTCTGCATACTGGCGAAACAGGAGCGGACGGTCGGTGAAATCGAAAATATTCTCGGCATACAGCAGGCGATGGTTTCGCAGCAGCTTGCGCGTTTGAGGCTCGAAGGCCTGGTCAATACGCGCCGCCAGGGCAGGCTGGTTTATTACAGTATCGGCAATGTCAGCGTGCTTGCCTTCCTCGAATCACTGTTCGAGCTTTTTCCGATTGTCGAAAGCTATTGAAACCCGCCGCGCAAAAGTGAGCGGCGGTTTTGAGATAACGACACGCGAAAAAACATTTAAAAGTGCGACAAGCGAATCTGAAAGATCGCGACGCGCTTCAGCGACCGCCCTTGCGGAGCACGGCTGCTACGTCGAAGATGAGGCCGGACGCGAAATGTCGCGGGAGACCGGATGATCGACAAGCTGGAATTCTTCATCACCCTCGCCAATGAAAAGCATTTCGGCCGCGCCGCCGAGGAGTGCGGGATCTCGCAACCAACGCTGTCGGCCGCCATCCGGCAGCTCGAAGATCAATTGGGGGTCATGCTGGTGCAGCGCGGCTCGCGGTTCCAGGGGCTGACGCCGGAGGGGCAGCGCGTGCTGGAATGGGCCCGGCGCATCGTCGGCGATGCCCGAACCATGCGCGAGGAGATGCGCGCCGCCCGCCGCGGCCTTTCCGGCCACATTCGCCTTGCCGCCATTCCGACGGCGCTCGCCATGCTTTCGCGCATCACCACGCCCTTTCAGGAACGGCATCCCGGCGTCACCTTTTCGATCGTCTCGCGCAATTCGCTGCAGGTGCTGAGCATGCTGGAAAACCTCGAAATCGATGCCGGCATCACCTATCTCGAAAACGAGCCGCTCGGCCGTGTCACCAGCGTTCCGCTCTATGCCGAGCGCTATCATCTGATCACCGCTGCAGGCAGCCCGCTGTCCGATCGCGACAATGTGACCTGGAAGGAAGTCGGTGATCTTCGGCTTTGTCTATTGACCGCCGACATGCAGAACCGCCGCATCATCAACCGGCATCTGACGGAAGCGGGCGCCACGGTCCATCCGACGCTCGAGTCCAATTCGATGATCGTGCTGTTTTCGCATGTCAGGACCGGACGCTGGGCGAGCATCATGCCGCGCAACGTCGCGAAATCCTTTGGTTTTCCGGTGGAAATCCGGATGATCCCGATCGTCGAGCCGGAGGCGCATCATCTGGTCGGCCTTGTCGCGCCTTATCGCGAGCCCTTCACTCCGCTCGTCTCGGCCTTGCTGCATGAAGCCAGAGTGCTCGTTCGAGATGAAGAACTTTGATAGGAAAAACCTATCAACCGACGTGATAGCGTTATTGATCGCTAGCGGCTTCCCTGAGATGCTGCCCACGGAATAGCACTTGGGCTGGGGAGGCCGCCATTCCGCAACGAGCAAGCCGTCGGGAGGGCTGCCTTATGACCATTCATATCGCCGAAGGCGATATCACAGCGCGCACTCGTGCCATCATCGCCGATCTTCGCTTCCGCGAAGGGCCGCTGCTTCCCATTCTGCACGAAGTTCAGGAAGAATTCGGCTATGTGCCGCCGGAAGCTCTCCCTGTGATTGCCGAAGAATTGAACCTCTCCCGCGCCGAGGTCCATGGCGTGGTGACTTTCTATCACGATTACCGCGACCACCCGCCCGGCCGGCATGTGCTGAAGCTCTGTCGTGCCGAGGCCTGCCAGTCGATGGGCGGCGATGCGGTGGCCGAGCGCGTCAAGGCGCTGCTCGGCATCGACTTTCACCAGACGACGCTCGACGGCAGCGTGACGCTGGAGCCGGTCTACTGTCTCGGGCTCTGCGCCTGCGCTCCGTCGGCGATGCTCGACGGCGAGGTCTATGGCCGGATCGACGAGCAGCTGGCGGCCGAACTCGTTACGGAGGCCCGCCGATGACAGTCAGGATTTATGTTCCGCGCGATGCCGCTGCGCTGGCGCTCGGGGCCGAAAAGGTGGCAAAGGCGATTACCCAGGAGATCGCCGCCCGCGGCCTCGATGCCGAGATCGTGCGCAACGGCTCGCGCGGAATGTTCTGGCTGGAACCGCTGGTCGAAATCGAGGTGGCCAGCAAGCGCATCGGCTACGGACCGGTGAAAGCCAAGGATGTAGCTGCGCTGTTCGAGGCAGGATTGATGAGCGGCGGGGAACACCCACTCTGTCTCGGGGAGGTTGAAGACCTCCCGTTCCTGAAAGAACAGACCCGCCTGACTTTCGCCCGCTGCGGCGTCATCGATCCGCTCTCGCTGGCCGATTACGAAGCGCATGGCGGCCTTGCCGGCCTTCGCCGCGCCGTTTCGATGACATCTGCCGAAGTGGTCAAGGAAGTCACCGATTCCGGCTTGCGCGGCCGCGGCGGTGCGGGCTTCCCCACAGGCATCAAGTGGAAGACCGTTCTCGATGCCGGCGGCGACCGCAAATATATCGTTTGCAATGCCGATGAGGGCGACAGCGGCACCTTTGCCGACCGGATGATCATGGAGGGCGATCCCTTCGTGCTGATCGAGGGCATGGCGATCGCGGGCCTCGCCACCGGCGCCACGAAGGGTTTCGTCTATACGCGCTCGGAATATCCGCATGCGATCGCTGTAATGACCGAAGCCGTCGGCATCGCTCGGCAGGCCGGCATCCTCGGCCTGTCGGTGCTCGGCTCCGGCCGCGCCTTCGATATCGAGGTGCGCACCGGCGCCGGCGCCTATGTCTGCGGCGAGGAAACGGCTCTGCTGAACAGCCTAGAAGGCAAGCGCGGCGTCGTGCGCGCCAAGCCGCCGCTGCCGGCGCATAAGGGACTGTTCGACTGTCCGACCGTCATCAACAACGTGATCTCGCTTGCCTCCGTCCCGGTGATCATGGAGAAAGGCGCCGCCTTCTACCGCGATTTCGGCATGGGCCGCTCGCGCGGCACCATTCCGCTGCAGATCGCCGGCAATGTCCGATATGGGGGGCTTTACGAAACAGCCTTCGGTCTTTCGCTCGGCGATATCGTCGACAGGATCGGCGGCGGCACGGCGACGGGACGGCCTGTCAAGGCCGTGCAAGTCGGCGGGCCGCTCGGCGCCTATTTCCCGAGAGCGCTGTTCGATACGCCGTTCGATTATGAAGCTTTCGCGGCGAAGGATGGACTCATCGGTCACGCCGGCATCGTCGTCTTCGACGACACCGCCGATATGCTGAAGCAGGCGCGTTTCGCCATGGAATTCTGCGCCGTCGAAAGCTGCGGCAAGTGCACGCCCTGCCGCATCGGCTCGACACGCGGCGTCGAGACAGCTGACAAGATCGCCCATGGCATCGAGCCGGAGAAAAACCGGGCGCTGCTCACCGATCTCTGCAACACGATGAAGTTCGGATCGCTCTGCGCGCTCGGCGGCTTCACGCCCTATCCGGTCATGAGCGCCATGACGCATTTCCCGGAAGATTTTTCGCCGGCACCGATCGCGGAGGCGGCGGAATGATGACTTTCTACGTGCCAGCCCCCCTCTGGCCTGCCGGCCATCTCCCCCACAGGTGGGGAGATTGGCTGGGCGCGCTGGTTTCCCCAAACAATTCCCGTAGCGCGGTGAAACGCCAAAACTGGAGGTGTGAGCCGCTTGTGATCTCCCCACTTGTGGGGGACCTCGAACGCCGCCCTGACTTGTTCAATTCTATTTCCATACAGGAGGCCGACCATGTCTCTCATCCATGAAATCGACTACGGCACTCCCGCTTCGACATCCGAAACCATGGTGACGCTCACCATCGATGGGCAACAGATCAGCGTGCCGGAAGGCACGTCGATCATGCGCGCCTCGATGGAGGCCGGCATCACGGTGCCGAAGCTCTGCGCCAGCGACATGATCGACGCCTTCGGCTCCTGCCGACTCTGCCTTGTCGAGATCGAGGGCCGCAATGGTACGCCGGCCTCCTGCACGACGCCGGTGGCGGCCAATATGGTGGTGCACACGCAGACGGGACGGCTGAAAGATATCCGCCGCGGCGTGATGGAACTCTATATTTCCGACCATCCGCTCGACTGTCTGACCTGTGCCGCCAATGGCGATTGCGAATTGCAGGATATGGCGGGCGCCGTCGGTCTGCGCGATGTGCGCTACGGCTATGATGGCGATAACCACGTCAGGGCGCGCAACAACGGCGACATCAATTTGCAATGGATGCCGAAGGACGAGTCCAATCCCTATTTCACCTTTGATTCTTCCAAGTGCATCGTCTGTTCGCGCTGTGTGCGGGCCTGCGAGGAAGTCCAGGGCACTTTCGCGCTGACGATCGAGGGGCGTGGTTTCGGCTCTCGCGTTTCAGCGGGTGCGCACGAAAGTTTCATCGATTCCGAATGTGTCTCCTGCGGCGCCTGCGTCCAGGCTTGCCCGACGGCGACGCTGACGGAGAAGTCGGTGATAGAGATCGGCCAGCCCGAGCACTCGGCCGTTACCACCTGCGCCTATTGCGGCGTCGGCTGTTCCTTCAAGGCGGAAATGCGTGGCGAGGAGCTGGTGCGTATGGTGCCTTGGAAGGACGGCCAGGCCAATCGCGGCCATTCCTGCGTCAAGGGCCGCTTTGCTTACGGTTACTCCACCCACAAGGACCGCATTCTCAACCCGATGATCCGTGAAAAGGTCAGCGATCCCTGGCGCGAGGTGAGCTGGGACGAGGCCTTCGCACATGTTGCATCGGAGTTTCGTCGCATCCAGTATCAATATGGCCGCGAGGCGGTCGGCGGCATCACCTCGTCGCGCTGCACCAACGAAGAAACCTACCTGGTGCAGAAGCTGGTCCGTGCCGGCTTCGGCAACAACAATGTCGATACCTGCGCCCGCGTCTGTCATTCGCCGACCGGCTATGGCCTCGGCCAGACGTTCGGCACCTCGGCCGGCACGCAGAATTTCGACAGCGTCGAACAATCCGATGTCGTCGTCATCATCGGCGCCAATCCGACCGACGGGCATCCGGTGTTCGCCTCGCGGCTGAAGAAGCGGCTGCGTCAGGGCGCCAAACTCATCGTCATCGATCCGCGCCGCACCGATATCGTCCGGTCGCCGCATATCGAGGCCTCCTACCACCTGCCGCTGAAGCCCGGCACCAACGTCGCCGTCATGACGGCGCTGGCGCATGTGCTTGTCACCGAAGGGCTCTATGACGAGCGCTTCATCCGTGAGCGCTGCGACTGGTCGGAATTCGAGGATTGGGCCGCCTTCGTCGCCGAACCGGCGCACAGTCCGGAGCAGACCGAGGTATTCACCGGCGTGCCGGCGGCGGATCTGCGCGGCGCGGCACGGCTTTATGCCAAGGGCGGCAACGGCGCGATTTACTACGGCCTCGGCGTCACCGAACACAGCCAGGGCTCGACCACGGTCATCGCGATCGCTAATCTGGCGATGGCGACCGGCAATATAGGTCGTCCGGGCGTCGGCGTGAACCCGTTGCGCGGCCAGAACAATGTGCAGGGCTCCTGCGACATGGGATCCTTCCCGCACGAGCTGCCAGGCTACCGGCACATTTCCGACGATGCGACTCGTGACATCTTCGAAAGGCTCTGGGGCGTGAAGCTCGACAACGAGCCGGGCCTGCGCATTCCGAACATGCTGGATGCGGCGGTCGACGGCTCCTTCAAGGGTCTCTACGTCCAGGGTGAGGACATTCTCCAGTCCGACCCCGATACCAAACATGTCGCGGCCGGGCTGGCGGCGATGGAATGCGTCGTCGTGCAGGACCTGTTCCTCAACGAGACCGCCAATTACGCCCATGTCTTCCTGCCGGGCTCGACCTTCCTCGAGAAGGACGGCACCTTCACCAATGCCGAACGCCGTATCAACCGCGTGCGCAAGGTCATGTCGCCGCGCAACGGCTATGGTGACTGGGAGGTGACGCAGAAGCTTGCCCAGGCGATGGGGCTTAATTGGAATTATGCCCATCCGTCGGAGATCATGGACGAGATCGCCATGACGACGCCAAGTTTCGCGCTTGTTTCCTACGACTATCTCGACCAGATTGGCTCGGTGCAGTGGCCCTGCAACGAAAAGAACCCGCTCGGCTCGCCGATCATGCATGTCAACGGTTTCGTGCGCGGCAAGGGCAAGTTCATCCGGACCGAATATGTGGCGACCGACGAGCGCACCGGCCCGCGCTTTCCTCTGCTGCTCACCACCGGCCGAATCCTCAGCCAGTACAATGTCGGGGCGCAGACGCGCCGGACCGAGAATGTCGCCTGGCATGCGGAGGACCGGCTGGAAATCCATGCGCACGACGCCGAACAGCGCGGCATTCGCGACGGCGACTGGGTGAAGCTCGTCAGCCGCTCCGGCGACACGACGCTGAGGGCGCTGATCACCGATCGCGTGGCGCCGGGCGTCGTTTACACGACCTTCCATCATCCGAATACGCAGGCGAACGTCATCACCACCGACTTTTCCGACTGGGCGACGAACTGCCCGGAATACAAGGTGACGGCGGTGCAGGTCTCGCCTTCCAACGGGCCGAGCGACTGGCAGATGGAATATGACGAGCAGGCACGACAATCGCGCCGCATCGCCGGCAAACTCGAAGCAGCGGAGTGAGGATGGGGAAACGGTCCGGCTTTGTCGACGAGGCCTCCCCTTCTCCCCTTCGGCCCCCCGCTGGGGAGAGGGGGGAGCGCGCATTCATCACCACCGCCCGTGCCCCCGAAACCGCCCGCCGCAACGGCCTCATGCACAGCGGCTCTCGTATCGTGCCGGAGGAAGTGCCGATCGCCTTTTCTTATGGCGGCAGTTCGCATGCGGTGATGATGGCGACGCCCGCCGATCTCGAGGATTTTGCCGTCGGCTTCAGTCTGACCGAAGGCATCATCACCGGGCGGGCGGAGATATCAGGCATTGAGATCCTCGAGGGTGAGCAGGGCATCGACGTGCAGGTCAGTCTCGTCGATGACGTCGCCGACCGGCTGCGGGCGCGCCGCCGCAGCATGGCGGGGCCGGTCGGTTGCGGGCTTTGCGGCATCGAATCGATCGAACAGGCGGTCCGGCCCGTGCCGGATGTCTCGGCATCGCCGCTGGGGCTATCGCACGCGGATATCGTTCGGGCCGTTTCGCTTCTGAACGAGGCGCAGCCGCTGCATCGCGAGACGCGGGCGGTGCATGGCGCCGCCTTTTATCTTCCCGGCAGGGAACTGTTTGCCGTGCGCGAAGATGTCGGCCGGCACAATGCGCTGGACAAGCTCTGCGGCGCCGTCATTGGCGCCGGCGAAAGCGGCGGACATGGCGCCGTCGTCGTTACCAGTCGGTTGTCTGTCGAGATGGTGCAGAAGACGGCGATCCTTGGCAGCCCGGTGCTGATCGCCATTTCAGCGCCGACGGCTCTGGCCATCCGCACGGCCGAAGCGGCCGGCATGACGCTCGTCGCGCTGGTGCGCGGCGAGGATTTCGAGATTTTCACCCACCCGCACCGCATCTTGCCTGGAAGCATCGCCGATGTCGCATGATACCAAGTCCAAGCTCGTCTATATGGCAAACCAGATCGCCACTTTCTTCAAAAGCCAGCCGGCAAGCGAGGCCGTGGAGGGGGTTGCCAATCATATCAATAAATTCTGGGAGCCGCGCATGCGGCGGCAATTGTTCGAAATCCTCGAGACGGAGGAAAACGGCCTGGATGCGCTCGTGCTCCAGGCCGCTCCCATGATCCGCAAACCTGCGGCGGAGGCTAACCAAGTCCGGTAATTACGATCGACGCATGCGGGAGGAGGCGGCAGTTCGCTGCCTGCGCTAGTTCGTCGGCGCCGTCCACGGCCGGCTGCTGACGGCTTGGGCAACGGCCGGCATCGTCGGACCTGTCGTCGTCAACTATACCCGCGAAGCACAGATTGCCGCCGGCGTTGTGCCCGGACCGAGCCTCTACACCGGCACGATGTATATCCTCGCTGGAATGTTGGCCCTCGGGCTGGTTGCCAACGCGCTGATCAGGCCGTTATCGGACAAGTGGTTCATGTCCGATGACGAGGTCGCCGCGCTGCAGGCAAAGTCGGCGGCCGCCAATGCCGGACCGACGGGTTCCTTCGGCATCGGCACCGGCGGGCTGGACGCCAAGGCGGTGCTTGCCTGGGCCGTCGTCGGCATTCCGTACGTTGAAGGCGACCTTCGCGCTGTTCGGCTGACATATAGAAAGCGCGCCGCATGAACCTCATGCGGCGCGCCTATCCCTGTTTTGTGCCTGTTGTTATTTTAAAACGCTGTCGGCTTTATGCCGGGAACGGAGGACAGGGTCAGAACTCCTCCCAGCTTTTGGCGCCAGCTGCGGTCGCGCCATGCGCCCTTGCCACCCGCGAAACGAGATGCAGCGCCGGCGAGCCCTGTTTTACGTCGTGCCTGCCAGGGCTCTGGACTTCGCCCGGAAGGCGGAACCGCGACAGGAGGACACGCAACGTTTCGGCTTCCGTCGCAAGCTTGTGACTGGCGGCGGTACTTTCCTCGACCATTGCGGCATTCTGCTGGGTTGCCTGATCCAGCGAATTGACCGCCTGGTTGATCTCCTTGAGGCCGGTTGCCTGTTCCCTCGATGCTTCGACGATCGCGACGACATTGCCGTTGATATCGCCAACCTGAGCGACAATCTCCTCGAGTGCCTTGCCGGTCTGGCCGACGAGGCCGACGCCGTTCTTGACGAGCTCACTCGAGGTGTTGATCAGCGCCTTGATCTCCTTGGCGGCCTTGGCGGAGCGCTGAGCGAGTTCGCGAACCTCCTGGGCGACGACCGCGAAGCCCTTGCCGGCTTCACCGGCGCGCGCCGCCTCGACGCCGGCATTCAGCGCCAGCAGGTTGGTCTGGAAGGCAATGTCGTCGATGACGCCGATGATGTTGGTGATTTCGCGTGAAGATTGTTCGATCTGATCCATGGCCGCGACGGCATTGCGGACGACCGTGCCGGATTGTTCGGCACCTTGTTTGGTCTTGGCGACAAGGCGGCCTGCTTCGTCGGCGCGACGGCTGGAATCGTTGACCGTGGTGGTGATCTCTTCCAGCGCTGCTGCCGTCTCCTCCACGGATGCAGCCTGTTGTTCCGTTCGCTTGGAGAAGGAGTCGGCCGATGCACCGATCTCGCGCGAGCCGGCGGCGATCGCGCCGCCATTCTCGCCGATCGTCTTCATCGTCTCAGCAAGGCCTTGAATGGTAGTGTTGAAATCGTGGCGCAACTGCTCCATCGAGGGGACGAAGGGGGTATCTACCGTCTTCGTCAGATCGCCCTCCGAGAGAAGGCGCAGCGCACCGCCGAGTTGGGAAATTGCGCTCATCCGCTGGGTGACGTCGGTCGCAAACTTGACGACCTTGTAGACCTTGCCGTCGGCATCGACGATCGGATTATAAGCTGCCTGGATCCAGATTTCGCGCCCGCCCTTGCCGAAACGGACAAATTCGTTGGCGATGAATTCACCATCGGCAAGACGGCGCCAGAAGTTGCCGTATTCCTCGGTGCGGATATGGGCCGGGTCGCAGAAGATGCTGTGATGTTTGCCGGCGATTTCGGCCAGCGAATATCCCATGGCCTGGCAGAAATTCTCGTTCGCTGTCAGGATTTCACCCTTCGGAGTGAATTCGATCACCGCCTGCGAGCGCGAGATCGCCTCCAGCTTGCCCGCATCTTCGACCGCCTGCTTCTTCGCCGCCGTGATATCGGCGGCGAATTTCACCACCTTGAATGGCTTTCCACCTTTTGTAACGGGGTTGTAGGACGCCTGGATCCATATTTCCCTGCTGCCCTTGGCAAGACGCTTATAGGCGCCGGCATCATATTCGCCGCGTCCGAGCCGCGCCCAGAAGGCGCGATATTCAGGCGTTGCCGTATAGGCCGGCTCGCAGAACATACTGTGGTGCTTGCCGATGATCTCGTTCAAGCGATAACCAAGCGCGTTGCAGAAATTCTCGTTCGCCGTGAGAATATTGCCGCTGAGATCGAATTCGATGATCGCCTGCGATTTGGAGATGGCGTCGAGAATATATTTCGAATCGGAGGTGAGACCAAGCATTTCTGTCCCTTTGAGATGCACAGCGTCTGCTGTTTGGCTGGAGAAGCGAGAGGGCGGACGAGGTATGCCGGTGCCGGGAAGAAACAATATTCGCTTATCGTTCCGTCTGCGCCGGATTTGCCATCCGTATGCTTCCTGACGATGCTGAGGGAGCGTGGTTAATATTACGTATAAAAGCTAATGCTAATAATATGGTAGTGATACAGCAAGTTTGGCGAAGACGGCAATAAAAAACCGCCCCGGTAGGGCGGCTTTCAAGTTACGAATGATAACGGCCTTTCAGGCCGCCAGTTCATCCGTCTCGTTTTCCTTGAACATCTTGGCGAGGTTCAGGAAGCAGATCATGCCATTTTCCGATGCGATGATGCCTTCGCAATAGGCGCGATCGAAGGAGGCGGTCACTTCGGGCACCGGCTGGACCTGGCTGGACGAAATGGTGAGAATATCCGAAACGCGGTCGACGAGCATGCCGATGACCATGCTGTGCACTTCGGCGACGACAATGGCGCTGCGTTCATTGGCGACCGTGCTCTTCATGCCGAGCTTATAGGCAAGGTCGATAATCGGGATGACCGAGCCGCGCAGGTTCATGACGCCGATAACATCGGCCGGCGCATGCGGGATCGGCGTCGACGGCGCCCAGCCGCGGATTTCGCGGATGGTCGTCGTCTTGACGCAGAATTCCTGATCATGCAGGCGGAAGGCAATGATCTCGAGCGTATCGCCGCTGAAGCTAGTGGAATTGATCGTGGTCATAGAATTCTTCCCAACTGTCGTAAGCCAGGGCAGAAGCGGGCGCGCCACCATTGGCGCGGACGAGCTTTGCCTTCACACCACGCGATGGCTTTGCGCTCGGCCAAGCATCGTTACGGTTATCGACGACATTAACGGAAGAGTGTTGCCCAAATCTAAATCGGCAACCGGATTTGCGAAGGTTTGGTCCTCGATTGACCTCAGCTTATGGTCTTTTCGATCTGAGAGACCGCCCAATCGACCTGCTCCCTCGTGATCACCAGCGGCGGAGCGAGGCGAATCGTATGGTCGTGCGTATCCTTGGCGAGCAGGCCGCGTTCCTTCAGCGCATGACAATATTGCCGCGCGCCGCCGGCTTCGGGTTCCAGTTCGACAGCCATCATCAGGCCGCGGCCGCGCACGTCCTTGACGATGTTCGAGCGGATCGACCTGAGGCCTTCGAGAAAATAGTCGCCCATGACAGCGGCATTCTCGATCATGCCCTCTTCCGTCAGCACCTTGAGTGCTGCGCGCGCCACCGCGCAGGCGAGCGGATTGCCGCCAAAGGTCGAGCCGTGCTGGCCGGGCTTCAGCACCCCCAGTACCGCGGAATTGGAAAGCACTGCCGAGACGGGATAGAAGCCGCCGGACAACGCTTTGCCGATCAGTGTCACATCGGCCTCGATGCCTTCGTGCTCCTCGGCCAGCAGCTTGCCGGTGCGGCCGAGGCCGGTCTGGATTTCGTCGAGGATGAGGGTGACGTTGCTATCGGTGCAGAGCTCGCGGATGCGGGTGAAATATCCTGCCGGCGGGATGATGACGCCGGCTTCCCCCTGGATCGGCTCGATCAGCGCGGCGACCGTATTGCCATTGATGGCGGACTCGAAGGCCTCGGCATCGCCGAAGGGAATGGTGCGGAAGCCCGAAGTGTAGGGGCCGAAGCCGGTGCGGGCGTCGGGATCGGTGGAGAAACTGATGATGCTCAGCGTCCGGCCGTGGAAATTGTCAGCGCAGACGATGATCTCGGCCTGGCCTTCCGGCACGCCCTTGACCTCGTATCCCCATTTGCGCACCGCCTTGATGGCGGTCTCCACCGCTTCGGCGCCGGAATTCATCGGCAGGATCTTGTGCGAGCCGGTGAGCGCCGCAAGTTCTTCGTAGAGATAAGCGAGCTGGTCGTTGCGGAAGGCGCGGGAGGTGAGCGTTAGCCTGCCCGCCTGCTCGACCATGGCAGCGAGGATTTTCGGGTGACAATGGCCCTGGTTGACGGCGGAATAGGCCGAGAGGCAATCAAGATAACGATTGCCGTCGGTATCCCAGACATGAACACCTTCGCCGCGCGTCAGAACAACGTCGAGCGGCTTGTAGTTGTTGGCGCCGAGACGCTGTTCGGTGGCGATCAGTTTTTCCGAAGTGTTCATGTTTCTTCCCCTCTAGATCATGGCCGAAAAATGTGAGTTCCAGGCGGCGCGTGCCTTTTAAGCCGCACGTGTCGGGCGATCGAAGATGCGGCGGCCGAACAGGCTTGCCGTCAGTTCCACCAGGACGCGGGCGCTCTTGCCGCGATCGTCGAGAAACGGATTGAGTTCGACGAGATCGAGCGACGAAACGAGGCCGCTGTCGGACAGCATTTCCATCACCAGATGCGCCTCGCGGAAGGTCGCGCCGCCGGGCACCGTCGTGCCGACGCCGGGGGCAATTTCGGGATCGAGAAAATCGAGATCGAGGCTGACATGCAGCAGGCCGTTCGCCCTGGCGACGGCATCGAGGATCTCCCGCATGATGGCGCCGATGCCCTGCTCGTCGATCGCGCGCATATCAAAGACGTTGACGCCGTGTTCGTGAATTTCCTCGCGCTCACGCGCATCGACCGAACGGATGCCGACCTGGAAGACATTCTTCGGGTCGACGAAGGGACGATCCTTCGGCAGGATCTCAGCGAACTCCGCCTCGCCGCAGAAGAAGGCGACGGGCATGCCGTGAATATTGCCGGAGGGCGAGGTGGCGGGAGAGTTGAAATCGGCATGGGCATCGAGCCAGAGCACGAAAAGCGGTCGGCCTTTGCCGGCGGCATAACGGGCCATGCCGGAGACGCTGCCCATGGAAAGACTGTGGTCGCCGCCGAGAATCAGCGGGAAGCGGCCGGAGGCGGCGACGTCGTGGACGCTGCTTTCGAGCGCACGGGTGAAGGCGCCGACGATTCTCAGATTGTGAGCTTTCGGATGGTTTGGCAGGTCCATCGCCGGCACGATCCTGAGATCGCCGATATCGGCGACGTCATGGCCGAGCTCGATCAGCGTCTGGTCGACGCCGGCGATGCGCAGGGCCGCAGGCCCCATGGCAGCGCCCCTGCGGCCGGAGCCTTCTTCCAGCGGCGCGCCGATGAGGGTGACAGATCGCGATTGGGCATTCATTCGAAGGGCTCCGTGTTGAGGCCTGTTTGGGCCGATAGTGGGATAAAGCGCTGACGGCAAAAAGATGGAAAAGTGTCAGAAATGGATTATGATTGCGCAAATTGATAAATCTATTTTGACAAAGTGATCAGCGTGGACGATCTCGATACCGAACTTCTGAGTGCACTTCGCCACAATGCCCGGATTTCCGTTTCCTCGCTTGCGGCAATGACCGGCGCCTCGCGGGCAACGGTTGCCGCCCGTATCGACCGGCTGGTCGCCGGCGGTACCATCGTCGGCTTCACCATCCGCACCGGTCATGAGACGCGGTCGGCCGGCGTGCGCGCCATCGTGATGATCGAGGTGCTCGGCAAACTCGCCGACCGGGTGGCCGATCAGCTCCGTGGCCTGCCGCAGGTCCGTGCCCTGCACAGCACCAACGGCAAATGGGATTTCGTCGCCGAACTCGAGGATCGCGACCTCGTTTCGTTCGACGAGACGCTGCGCCGCATCCGGCTGATCAACGGCATCAACTCGACGGAGAGCAATATTCTGCTCAAGACCAGCAAGACGGGTTTTTAGCGTATGATCTGCGGAACTAGCCCCTCATCCGGCTGCCGCCACCTTCTCCCCGCACGCGACCTCTCCGTCCCTCTCCAACCTTTCGCGTGGCACGTCCCCACTCCCGTCAAAACGGGAGAGGGTTAGGGTGTGGGGCAGTTTTGGGATTCGAACTGGACCACCATCCGCTACGTGCTTCTCCTGAATTAAGCCGGCTCAATATTCCCGTTCATAGACGATGCCCGCTTCGCCGGCGCCGTTGCCGCCGGCCGCGCCGCGGAGCTTGACGCCGCGGCCGACGTCGAGGTTGATGATCGCCTTAGCTCCGGCCGCACCGCCCTGCTGCAATTCGAAATAGGTGCGGTCGTTGAGATAACGGCCGACGCTGACGCTCGTCTGGCCCTTTGAATCGGTGCTGATATCGAGATCGTCGACGCCGAGCTGATTGCGCAGGCCTTCGAAAAGCGAGGTTGAGCGGTTGCCGGCCAGCTGGCTGACGGCGTCGGCGAGCTGGGCGATCTGCACCGGCGAAAGTTTTGACATCGACTGGCCGAAGATCAGCTGCGCCAGCACCTCATCCTGCGGCAGCTGCGGCGAGGAGGAGAAGGTAATCGCCGGATCGGTGGCGAGGCCCGCGACGTCGACGGTCAGCGTCGTCGAGCCGGAGGTTGAGCTCGCTTCCATATCAAGGGCCGGCGTCAGGTCACCGGCAAATGTGATCCTGCTTTTGTCGGTAAAATCCAGACGGCGGTTGAGAATGGTCAGGCGGCCGCGGCGCATGGTAAATCCGCCGGTCACGATGGGTGCAGCCGCCGTTCCGCGGATCGTCACCTGGCCGCCGAGCTCGGCATCGATGCCGCGGCCGCGTGCAAAAATATGCGAAGGCGCGTCGATTACGAGATCGAGGGTCATCGTCGAGGATTTCTCGCCGGGTTTCCGCTCGCCATCGTCGCGCAACTGCGCAAGCACCGCTCGCGGCGCATTCTTGTGGCGGATATCGATTTCCCTGAGCGAGGTCGGCAATTTTTCAGGCACGGTGATCGAAGTCTTGTCCAGGCGAAGCTTGCCGCTCAATGTCGAATTCATGATCGGCCCGCGCAGACCGAGCGTGCCGTCGACCGTCGAGACGACAAGCGTCCCATCGACATAGACCGCCTTGTCGAGCTTGATCGAAATATCGACGGGAAAGCCGCCGGCCGGTTGGATGCCGATGGTGCCGCTCGCCGAAATCGTGCCGCCGCCACCGAGATTGCCGTTGAGGCGCGATATCACGGCCTGGCTGCCGTTGAAGGTGACGGCCGCCGTCAGATTGTTGACGGCGAGATTGCGCCGGACATCGACCAGCTTCGCGCCTGTTGTCGAGACGGTGCCGTTGATGACGGGTGCTGCGGCCGTTCCGCCAACCTGCAGGTTGACGGTGGCGACGCCGTCGGCGACGAGTCCCTGCTCCGCCAGCGGCGCGCCGAGCACGGCGAAGGGGAGATTGCCGTTGAAGCGCATGTCGAGGGCGCGATTGCCTGATATCACCACGCTGCCGCCGCCCTTCAGCGACATGCCGGCATCGCCGGCAAGGCTGGTGTCGACCGTCAACCTGTTTCCGGCAAGCTTGCCTGATGCACCGATGGTGAACGGCGAAAGGCCGGCGCCCTTTGTCTGGCTGGTTGCGGCGTTTTTCCAGTCGACCTTGAAATCGACTGAGGGCGCCGATAGCGCGCCGGTTGCCTTTGCGGTCGCCGAAACCGCGCCCTCGGCCGCAAGGCCCGGAACAAAGCCGTTGGCAATCGCAGCCGGAACATTGGCGGCATTGGCCGTGATATCGACGGCGCGGATCGACGTGCCGGCGATCGAAAGATTGCCGGCGGCTTTCACCGCAATGCCGCCGCCGCCGCTGAGATTGGCATCGAAATCGAGCCGGTCACCTGCGTATTTACCCGTCGCCGCCAGCGCCAGGCGGGAGAGGCCGGCAGCCTTGGTGTGGCTGGTTGCGGCATCTTTCCAATCGAGCTTGAAATCGACGATCGGATTGGTCGAGGTTCCCGAAGTGACGGCGCTTGCCGAAAGCGTGCCTTCGGCACCGAGACCGGGAACGAAGGCATTGGCGATATTGGCCGGCAGTGCGGGAATATCGGCATTGACCGAAAGGTCGCGGATGGCGGTACCCGCGATGGTGACGCCGCCGGTCGCCTTGGCCAGCACCCCGTCCTTGCCGGCAAGGTTGGCGTCGAAGTCGACCCGGTCATTGGCGTATTTTCCGGATGCCGCGGCATTCAGGCCCGAAAGGCCGCTGCTTTTGGTCTGGGCCGTGGCGGCGTTCTTCCAGTCGAGCTTGAAATCGACGGCCGGTTTGAGCAGCGCGCCGGAGGCGGATGCCGTTCCCGACACCGTGCCTTCGGCGGCAAGACCGGGGACGAAGCCGTTGGCAAGGGCCGCGGGCAAGTTGTTGAGATCGGCCTTGACGTCAAGGTTGCGGAGCGACGTGCCTGACATGGCGACATTGCCCGCGGCTTTCAGCGAGAGGCCGTTCTGGCCGCCGAGATTGGCATCGAAATCGAGCCGGTTGTCGGCCAAACGACCCGATGCGGCAAGCGCGAGGCCCGAGAGATGAGCAGTTCTCGTGTGGCTGGTCGCGGCATCCGTCCAGGCGAGTTTGAACTCGGCCGTCGGTGCGGCGATTTTGCCGGCGGCGGAAAGGCCGCCCGATATTGTGCCCTCTGCCGCTAGGTCAGGGACAAAGGCATTGGCGAGACTGGCCGGAACCTTCCCGATCTCGGCATCGACCTTGACGCTGTCGATCGTCGTGCCGGCCAGCGCGACGTTACCATCGGCTTTCAACGACAGGCCCTTGTCGCCGCCCGCTGCCGCATTGAAATCAAGCTTGTTGTCGGCGAATTTTCCAGATGCGGTCATGTCGAGGCCCGCAAGGCCGGCACGTTTCGTGTGGCTCGTCGCCGCGTCTTTCCAATCAAGATCGAAATTCGCGGTTGGAGTCGAAAGCGAACCGCTCGCCGAGACCTTCCCGGAAATCATGCCTTCGGCTGCAAGATCGGCAACGAATCCGTTTGCCAGCCTTGCTGGAATATTTGCCAGCGTTGCATCGACCTTGATGTTCTCGACCGTCGTGCCTGATATGGCGACATTGCCCGCGCTTTTCAGCGAGACACCTTCGTCACCGCTGGCCGCCGCGTTGAAATCAAGCTTGTTGTCGGCAAACTTTCCCGATGCGATCAGATCGACGGCGGCAAGGCCGGCCCGTTTCGTTTGGCTCGTCGCTGCCTTTTTCCAATCGAGATCGAAATTCGCAGTGGGAGCGGCTAAGGAACCTGCGGCCGAAAGCTTTCCGGAGATCGTGCCTTCGGCGGCGAGATCGGCGACGAAACTATTTGCGATACCAGCCGGAACATTCGCCAGCACTGCATCGACATTGGCGTTGCCGATTGTCGTATCTGTGATGTCGACATTGCCGTTTGCTTTCAGCGACAGCTTGTCGGCGCCCGATATCGCCGTGTCGAAATCGAGTTTGCTGTCGGCGAATTTTCCCGAAGCCTTCACGGCGAGATTCGCAAGGCCAGCCCGTTTCGTGTGGCTCGTTGCAGCACCTTTCCAATCGAGATCGAAATTGGCGATCGGAGCGGAAACGGGCCCGGTCGCCGAGACCTTTCCGGAAACCGTGCCTTCGGCGGCCAGATCGGCAACGAAACCATTGGCGATGCGGGCGGGCAGGTTGATTATATCGGCGTTAACATCCAGGACCAGTGCCTTTGGGTCGGCGAGCCCGACATTGCCGGCGGCCTTCAGCGACAGGCCGTCATCACTGCCCATCGTCGTATCGAAATCGAGCCTGTTGTCGGCGAACCTGCCGCCCGCAGTGATGCCGAGCGGCGCCAGCCCGGCGCCCTTGGTCTGGCCGGTCGTCGCATCCTTCCAGTCGAGCTTGAAATCGGCGACGGGGGCGGCCGGCGTTCCTGTCACCGCAATCGTTCCGGAGATCGTGCCGCCAGCGGAAAGGTTCGGCACGAAACCATTGGCCAGCGCCGCCGGCAGTTCGTGGATGTCGGCATTGAGCTTCAGCGTCTCGCCGGCGGAACCGGTGACGCTCACAGAACCGGTGCCGGTCTTCAGCGTCAGCCCGTTCAGACTGGCGGCACCGCCGCCGATGGCGACCTTTGTCGGTGCGGCAAGCTCGACCGGGATATTGCGGGGGCTTGCCGAGAAGCGATCGAGGTTGAGGTCGATCACGCCGCCTGCGGCCTCGATATTGCCTGCCGCGACAACCGGATTGCCGTCATAGGCGGCATTCAGATCGAAATCGGTGTGGTTCTGCTGCTTGGTGAAACCGAGCGAAAGGTCGGCGAGCCTGTTTTCTCCGGCCGCCACCGCGTCGGCCTTGACCGTGCCGTTTGCCGCAAGGGCGCGGAGATCGCTGATGTTGACATCGATATCCGGCTTGACGATCGCAAGCGTGTCGCGGCGGATCGAGCCGCCCGATGCCAGTAGCTTCAGGGCGATCTTGCTGCCGTCGCTCTCGACGCCGAGCGACCCCTTCAGATCGCCCTCAGCCTTTTGTCCGCCGAGGGCGGCGAGCAGGCCGATATTGGGGAAGTCGAAGCTCAGGGCGCCTGTCGGTTCCAGGGCCGGCGAAAAATCCAGATTGCCGGTCAGCCGGTTGCCGCCGATATCGGCGGTCAGCGCCGGAATGCTGATCTTGCCGTCTTCGGAGCGGATGTCGCCGTTGATGCCAATCGGCTGGCCATCGATCGTGCCGGTGGCGGCGATCTTGCCCTGCGGCGCCTTGGGATCGGCAAGACCCGACAGGTCGATATTAAGATTGCCGAGCACGCGGTCGGCCATCTCAACGCGGGGGGCCTTGAGATTGGCCGTCACCGAGATTGCCGGCAGCTCGCCGCCAACTCTCAACGCGTAACCAGCCCCGCCGCTACCGCCAGTCATGAGTTTGCCGATGTCGGGCAGCCGGCCGGAGAGATCGGCATTCAACTTCGAGCCGTCGATCGCGACATTGCCGGAGGCCTCAAGCGTGCCGGAGTTCAAGACCAGGTTGGACAGCGCGAATTTCGATGGGATGGTGCCGGCCAGCTGGCTTTCGAGCGAGATCGGTCCGTCAAACCTGCCTGAGACCGCAACTGGCAGGGCTGCCGGCGCGATGGTCAGCTTGACGTTGCCGGTCAGCGCCTGGTCTGTCAGCCGGTAGGAACCGTTGAGGCCGCCGTTGATATTGGCGCTTTCGACGGTGGTGCCGTTAAAGCCGATGCTGCCGGGCGTTATCTGCAGAGGCGAGGCGATCGTGACCGGGCCCTGGACGGCGCGATTGAGGTTCGGCTCCGTAAAGGTCATGTCGCCGGCAACGAGACGCAGCTGGACGCTGCCGGACCGGGCGGCGAGATTGAAGGCATCACTCTTTGCCGTCAGCTTGATATTGCCGATATTGCCCTGCGGCAGGGTTGCGGTGTCGAGCGAGCCGCTGACATTCAGCCGCGCCGCGCGAGCATCGCCCGTCAGTGCCAGGTTGAGACCGGAAATCAAAAAGCGAGCTTCGCCTTCGGCGAGCGGCCAGCGGAAATCGACAGGCCCCGATGTACCGAGCAGATTGGCGTTTAGGCTGTTGTTGCCGGCCGGATCGAGCGTGCCTGAGGCGGCGATGACGACGCTGCCGGTGGCGATATTGCCGGTCTGGATATCGATCCTGCCGTGATCGTCGAAGGTGGTGGCGAGATCGATATTGGTCTGGCCGGCAAAAAGCGGCCGGAATGCCGATGGAAGCAGCGAGCTCAGGTCGCCGCCGCCCTTGAGGTCGAGGTGGTGCAATCCGTCTGCACCGATCTGATGCCGGGCCTCGATTGCGGCGCGCTGCTGGCCGTCGAGAGCGGCCTGCACTTTGCCCCGCCAGTCGGATATCGGTCCCTGACCGTCGAGATCGACGTTGACGGCGGGATTGTCGGGCAGGCCGAGAAAGCCCGCCAGCAGCCCGCCCTTCGGTTCGGAAAGCTGCGCCTTCAGCCGCAGCCGGTTTTCGGCCGGCGCATAGGCGATATCGGCGGCGAGCCGTGCATCCGGGACGGCATGCCGGCGAACATTGACGATTGCCTCGCCGCCCTCGCGGTTTGCCGACAGGCTACCCTCGGCGGCGAGCGCGAAGGCGCGGCCGGCAAAGGGTTCGGCCAGTTTGATATCGGGCAGCGCCACACGGTCGATATCGACTTTGATCGGAAGAGCGAAGCCACCGGCATCTTCTGCTTTGGGCCGCGAGGGCAGGGTGCGCACCGGCTTGCGCAGCACGTTGATCGCTTCGATCTCGAAGCGTTTGGCGTGGAAGGTCCCGGTCAGCAGCGCCAGCGGGTTCCAGTCGATCGCCAGCCCATGAATTTCCGCAAACACGCCCCTGGTGTCGGAGACCGTGATGTCGGCGGCGCGAAGCCCGCCGGTCAAAAGACCTTGCGGTTCACGCACCGTAATTGTCATGTCGCGGTTGGAAAGCGTCGAGGCGATCTTTTCGGTGACGATGCGGGCGCCAAAGGCGGTAAAGCCGAAGATCGCCAGTGCCATGACGGCAAGAATCAAGGTGGCGCCCACACCATAGGCGGTGAGCCGCAGGAACCAGTTGACGATTTTTGCCAGCGTTTGCATCGGCGCGGACACTACCCCGTTTTCATAATGGCTCACAAATCGGCATTGGTCATTCTAGAAGGACTGGCCGATGCCGGCGTAGATTCCATAATCTGTGCCATCTTCGTACTTGTTCAGTGGCACGGCAAAATCAAGCCGCAGCGGGCCGAAAGGTGTGGCATATCGTATTCCCGCACCGGCGCCGGCGCGGATATCGGAAAAGCCGGGAAAAGTGCTGTCCGATACGGTGCCGACGTCGACGAAGGGCACTATGCCGATCGTATCGGTGATCTTGATGCGGGCCTCCAGCGAACCGGTGACATAGGACCGGCCGCCGGTGGGGTCGCCATTGTCGTTATAGGGCGAGATTTCCTGATAGCTGTAGCCCCGCACGGAGCCGCCTCCGCCAGCGAAGAAGCGCTGCGTGGCGGGAATATTCTCGATGCCATCACCGCCGATCAGCACACCGGCGGCGACCTTGCCGGCGAGCACCAGGCGATCTTCGGCGCCGAAGGGCAGATAACCGGAGACCGAGCCCTGAAAGGCGGCATAGGGCGTGGCGTTGAAGATCTCGTAACCCGGCTTGGCCGAAAATGTCGCGCGATAGCCTTCGGTCGGGTTGAACTTGTCGTCGCGGGCGTCGCGGTCATATTGAAGCGGCAGGGTGAAGGTCAGATAGTCGTTGATGCCGAAAGCGTCGTCGTCGCGCTCCCAGCTGACCTCGCCGCTTGCCGAGACGGTGTCGCGGTCGGTCAATTCGTAGGAGAGGCCGAGCGAGGCGGTGACGAGCGTCGCATTATAGGCATCCGGGTTTTCGGTCTTGGCGACGATGCCGGCCTTCAGTGTGGCGGCCGGGAAGAAGGCGCCGGGCTTGGTGAAGAGGATACCGGCGGAATAGTCGAGGCTGCCGAGATCGGTGGTTTCGCCCAGTCGCGAGACCGATCCCTCGATCCGCAGCGTTTCGGCTTCGCCGAACAGGTTGCGATGGCCCCAATAGCCCTGAAGACCGAAGCCGTCGGTGGTGGAATATTGCGCGCCGACACCGAAATAGCGCCGCTTGCCTTCGGACACCTCGATCGTCATCGGCAGCGTGCCATCCGGGGCCAGCGCATCGCCTTCGTGGATGGTGACGCTCGAAAAGACGCCGAGGGCGCGAAGCCGCTCGCCGGCTTTTTTCAGCGCTTCCGGGGAATAGGCTTCGCCCTTGTCGAGCCGGGAATAACGCTGGATGAAAGCCGGCTTGACGGTCTTTTCGCCGGTGACGCCGACATCGCCGATCGGGGCGACCGGGCCGCCTTCGGCAGCAAGGACGATATCGACGGTATCGCTCCTGTGGTCGGCGACCACCTTGCGTTCGGTCAGCTTGGCGAAGGGCTGGCCCTCGCTCTTCAACTGTTCGACGATCTTGTCACCGGCCTTGATGATGGCAAGCGATCCGGCCTCAGCACCCGGGGCCAGATCGTAATCGGCGGGATTATGGTTTGCGGCATCGCCGCCGAACTGGACCTCCCTGACCTTGAAAACCGGGCCGGGGGTTATGTCGACGGTGACCGGGACCGGCCCCGCCCGGTCGAAGGTCGGATTGGGCGGCAGGTCGTCGATATCCTTGCCGTCGATGGTGACCGTCACCACGCCGCCATACCGGGCCTTTTCATACAGGGTGGCGATCAGCCGCTCGCGGTCGTCGCGCGCCTTGACAACGACGCCGAGATCGCCGGAGACCGGCAGCTTCTGGTCGCTGAGGAGGCGGGAGCTGTTTTGCAGCGCTTCTTTCAGGTCGGGATCGGCGGTATCGGTTTTGAGGTCGACCTTATAGCGCACCGGGTCGGGAACCTGCTGAGCTTCGTCCTCGTCCTTGCCGAAGATGGTGATGCCGAAAAGCTTGAAGGCGTAAGCGTCGCCGATCAGGACCGGTGAGAACGCAGTTGCCGCTGCGACCACCATCATGGTGCCTGTTCGCCGATACGCAATACCTGTTTTCGGGCCTGTCCCTCTAATCCGCATACGCCGCTTTTGGTTACGTCTAAAATGAAGCTTCGTTGCCCAGCCGTGAACAGCTTAGCGGCAAAATTGCGCCGGGTGTACCATTTTAAATTGCCAGCGCGTTATTTCAGCACAAAAAATCCCGGAGGTGTGTCCGGGATTTCCTGTTTTTGCCGATTTGCCAAGCGGTCTCAGCGCGGGCAGGCATCGATGTAGCGGCGGCCGTAACGGTCGCGATAGTAGCACTGGCCGGGCTGTTCGGCGACGCTGCCGATCAGGGCGCCGGAGACGCCGCCGATAGCGGCACCGACCGCTGCGCCACGAACATCGCCGGTGACGACGCCGCCGATGACCGCACCGGATGCAGCGCCGATGCCGGCGCCCTGCTGAGTCGGGGTGCAGCTTGCGATCGACAGGCCGATCAATGCAAGTATGACAGCTTTTTTCATCGTTTTCTCCTGGGTTGTCGCCCAATGGGCATAGGCCGTCCCTATTGTTTTTTTGGCACGCTAGCTCGAAAACTATGTCGGAAGAAAGGGTTGTCCACTACTGCACTGTTTTTTTTGCGATAGGGGCTGTCGACGTCCTCCCCCAGGGATCGCAAACCCGACTGCGTCTACGGCATCAATTTCATTGCTCGCGGCGTGCAGATTTTTTATCTGGAATCATTCAAAAAACTGGGCCTTTTGCCGCAGTTGATGTTAAAGCAAAGGGTAAGCATTGACGCGCGGACGTCCGGTCGGCAAGAACGGCCGCGCGATACTGGAGCATATGATGGATTTCGAAGCGTTTTTCAAAAACGAACTGGACGGGCTTCATGCCGAGGGCCGTTACCGCGTTTTTGCCGATCTCGAACGTCACCGCGGCAATTTTCCGCGCGCGACGCGCCATACGGCCGATGGCGTAAAGGAAGTCACGGTCTGGTGCTCCAACGACTATCTCGGCATGGGCCAGAACCCGAAGGTGATCGAGGCGATGAAAAACGCCATCGACCACTGTGGCGCGGGTGCGGGAGGCACCCGGAATATTTCTGGCACCAACCACTATCACGTCATGCTCGAGCGTGAGCTTGCCGATCTGCACGGCAAGGAAGCAGCACTGATCTTCACCTCCGGCTATGTCTCCAACTGGGCAGCACTCGGCACGCTCGGCGCCAAGATTCCTGGCCTCATCATCTTCTCCGACGCGCTGAACCACGCCTCGATGATCGAGGGCATCCGTCATGCCAAATGCGGCAAGGTGATCTGGAAGCATAACGACGTCGCCGATCTCGAAGCCAAGCTTGCTGCCGCCGATCCGACGGCGCCGAAGCTGATTGCCTTCGAGAGCGTCTATTCGATGGACGGCGATATCGCCCCGATCAAGGAGATCTGCGATCTCGCCGACAAATACGGCGCGATGACCTATCTCGACGAAGTGCATGCGGTCGGCATGTACGGCCTGCGCGGCGGCGGCATTGCCGAACGCGAGGGGCTGATGGACCGGCTGACTGTCATCGAAGGCACGCTCGGCAAGGCTTTCGGGGTGATGGGCGGCTATATCGCCGCGTCGGCGGCCCTTTGCGATTTCATTCGTTCGTTCGCCTCCGGCTTCATCTTCACCACGGCGCTGCCGCCAGCGCTTGCCGCCGGTGCGGTCGCTTCGATCCAGCACCTGAAGGTCAGCCAGTTCGAGCGCGCCCGCCATCAGGACCGGGTGCGCAAGCTGCGGGCGCTGCTCGACCAGCGCGGCATTCCGCACGTGCCCAATCCGAGCCATATCGTGCCGGTGCTGGTCGGCGATGCCGCCAAATGCAAGTGGATCTCCGACCTGCTGCTCGATAATTGCGGCGTCTATGTCCAGCCGATCAACTATCCGACAGTGCCGAAGAAGACCGAGCGCCTGCGCATCACGCCGACGCCGCTGCATTCCGACGCCGATATCGCCCATCTGGTCGAGGCGCTGCATTCGCTCTGGTCGCGCTGTGCGCTGGCAAGGCACGTCGCCTGATCATTCGATGATCGCCCGGGTTCAAACCGCGAATCAGGACCTCCCTCGGAGGTTCTGACCGCGCTCGCTTCTGCGCGCCCGAGCTCCCCCACAAATCCCCGATCGCCCCGCAAGAGCATCCGTTGCCGCCGCTGTGCTGCTGCGCTCAGCGGCCGCGTATGTCGCAAGCCGGCTTGGTCGATGGGGATCTGTCTTCCCCTGCATTCCTTCCCCGCTGCGCCTGCCGCCTCCATCCTTCTTTCGAATTGCATGAGAAAACCTTTTCTCACTTGACACTGAGGTTGGTAAAAGCTTTTCTCAAGCCAATTCAGCAGGAGGACGGTCTGAACATATCGGGAGGAAAAAGAGGCAGGATCACCATCCATGAGGTGGCGGCGGCTGCCGCGGTGAGTATCTCGACCGCGTCGAAGGCGCTCAACGACACCGGTCGGATGGGAGCGGAAACGCGCGAACGGGTGAAGCGGATCGCTGGCGAAATCGGATATCGGCCGAACGCGCTGGCGCGAGGTCTTCTCAGCAAACGCAGCTTCACCATCGGGCTGCTGACCAACGACACCTACGGTCGTTTCACGCTGCCTGTGATGGCGGGTATTTCGGACGCGCTCGTCGATCACGGTGTTTCGGTTTTCCTGTGCGCCATCGAAGACGATCCGGCGCTCGCCCAGATCCATGTCGATGCGATGCTGGACAAGCAGGTCGACGGCATCATCGCCACGGGAAAGCGCCTGGACAGGCGTCTGCCTGTCGATCTGTCGAATTTGCATGTGCCTGTCGTCTACGCCTTCACCGAGGGGACGCCGAACAGCGTTACCTTTCGTTCGGACGACGAACAGGGCGCGCGACTGGCGGTGGAATGGCTCGTCAAGGCCGGTCGGCGGCGGATTGCGCATATCACCGGGCCGGAGGAGTTCTTCTCGGTGCGCGAACGGGCCGGCGCCTATCATGAGGTGGCAGGCCATCGCGAGCCGGTGCTTTACGGCGTCTGGGCGGAAAGCTGGGGCCATGAGGCGGTCGAACAGCTCTGGAAGAGGCCGGGAGAAAAACCGGACGCGCTCTTCTGCGGCAACGATCAGATCGCCCGCGGCGCCTCGGATGCGCTGCGCGAGCGCGGCGTCAAGGTGCCGCGGGACGTTTCGGTGATCGGCTTCGACAATTGGGAGATTGTCGCGGCGCAGACGCGGCCGCCGCTGACGACGGTGGATATGGAGTTGAAGGAGCTCGGGCGGCAGGCCGGATTGACGGTGCTGGCGCTTGCGGAAGGACGGTCCGTCGAGCCGGGTGTCCGGAAATTGCCGTGCCGGCTGATCGTCCGGCAATCGTGCGGGGGCAATGCCCCCAAGGAATGAGAAGCAGGAAATGAGCAAGGGCGCAGGGAGATGCGCCATATCGGGAGGAAAGTCATGATCAAGCGTCTATTGGCGGCGACCAGCATCGCTACCCTATGTCTGTTTTCGGCTGCGTCGGCGGCTGAAAATGTCGAAATGTGGGTTCGCTCCGGCATCGGCGATGCCTTCAAGAAGGTGGTCGAAGCCTATAATTCCAGCCATGAGAACAAGGTCGTGATGACCGAGGTGCCGTTCTCCGAGCTGGTGCAGAAATATGCAACGGCGATCGCCGGCGGACAGGCGCCGGACGCGCTGTCGATGGACCTCATCTACAATCCCGCCTTTGCCGCGGCCGGCCAGCTGGAAGACCTGACGGACTGGGCAAAATCGCTGCCCTATTTCAATTCGCTGTCGCCGTCGCATGTCCGCCTCGGCACCTATCAGGACAAGATTTACGGCCTGCCGCTCTCCGTCGAGACATCGGTCTTCGCCTGGAACAAGGATCTCTACAAGAAGGCCGGTCTCGACCCGGAAAAGGCGCCTGATAACTGGGATGAAATCACCGCCAATGCCGAGAAGATCCGGGCTCTTGGTGACGATACCTACGGCTTCTATTTCTCCGGCGGCGGCTGCGGCGGCTGCATGATCTTCACTTTCACGCCGCTCACCTGGGGTGCCGGCGCCGATATCCTGTCGGCCGACAGCAAGAAAGCGACGCTCGATACGCCTCAGATGCGCAAGGCCGTCGATATCTACCGCAACATGGTCAAGAAGGACCTGGTGCCGGCGGGTGCGGCCAGCGATAACGGCGCCAACTTCCTGTCCTTCACCAACGGCAAGATCGGCCAGCAGAGCCTCGGCGCCTTTGCGATCGGCACGCTGGTGACCGAGCATCCGGATATCAACTTCGGCGTCACCCTCATTCCCGGCGTCGACGGCAAGCCGTCGTCCTTTGCCGGCGGCGACAATTTCGTCATCACCAAGGGCACCAAGAAGATCGACGCGGTGAAGGGCTTCCTCGAATATGTCTATTCGGAGGACGGCCAGAAGATCATGGCGAAATACGGAAGCCTGCCGACCCGCGGCGATATTGCCGACAAGGTGCTGGAAGGTCTCGATCCGCGCATGCAGGTCGGCCTCAAGGCGATCAGTGTGGCCAAGACGCCCTATACGCTGCAGTTCAACGATCTGATCAACAGCGCCAACGGCCCGTGGGCAAGCTTCACCAACGCCGCGATCTTCGGCGACGACGTCGACGGTGCGTTCTCCAGCGCCCAGTCCGAAATGCAATCGATCATCGATAGCGGCCAATAACTCTCCCTCGACCGCGGCCGGGGAGCGGTGGCAGCTTCCCGGCCAACTTCAATTGACAGATGCGGAGCGTTTGATGACCGGTTCCGGTTCAGAGACCCTATTGCCTCGGCGCAGGCGACGGCGCCAATCGAACTGGCGCGGCCTTGCCTATATCGCGCCGGCCATGGCGCTGGTCATCGTCTTTTTCATCATGCCGGTTGTCTTCACCGGCTGGATGAGCTTGCACAACTGGCCGCTGATGGGGGCGTCGCGCTGGATCGGCCTCAACAATTATTACCGCATGGTCAACGACACCCGCTTCATGACGGCGCTGAATTTCACCGCCTATTATACCGTGATCGTCACCATCGCGATTTTCGCCATCGCCTTTCCACTCGCCATCTTCGTCGAGAAGGAACGGCAGTTCGTCAGTGCCTATCGCACCATCATCTTCCTGCCCGTCGTCGTCGGTCTTGCCACCGCCTCGCTGCTCTGGGTCTGGCTTGCCAATGTCGATAGCGGCTTTATCGGCCCGGCCCTGAAAGCGCTCGGTCTTGTCGAAAAAAGCCCCAATCTGCTGGCGACCTTCGACACCGCCTTTCTGACAATCGTGGTGATGGTCGTCTGGAAGATCGCCGGTTTCACCATGATCATTCTATTGACCGGGCTGCAGGCCATTCCGTCCGAACTGACGGAGGCCGCCCGCATCGATGGCGCCGGCCGCTGGCAGCGTTTCCGTCACCTGACGCTGCCGCTGATGCGCAAGACGATCGCGCTGGCGCTGATCGTCTCGGTCACCGGCTCTATCCTCGCCTTCGACCAGTTCTACATCATGACGGCGGGTGGACCGCAGAACAAGATGATCTCGGTGGTCTACTACATCTTCAACCAGTCCTTCGTGTCGTTCAATCTCGGTTATGGCGCGGCACTGTCGATCGTGCTGCTCGCCATCCTGATGGCGATCAGCGTCGTGCAGCTCTGGCTGCTGCGCGTCGGGGAGGAACGCCCATGAGCACCTCACGGCAACGCCGCGCCCGCAAAGCGATCCGCGTGAAATCCGCTTATCATCTCACCGGCATCGCCATCTCGATCTTCTTCCTGGCGCCGTTTGCGATCACGCTGCTGTCCTCCTTCCGGCATGGCACCGAGGCCAGCCTGCCGCCCTTGCCGCCATGGCCGACCTCGGGCGTCAGCATCGATTCCTATGCGCTGCTCGACACGTTCGGCGCCGGCATCTGGCGGCATATGATCAATTCGCTGTTCGTCTCGGTCGCCACCGTTGTGCTGACCGTCGCCGTCAGCCTGCTCGCCGGCTACGGCTTCTCGCGCTATCGCTTCCCGATGAAGAATGCGCTTTTCGTGCTGATCATCGCCACGCTGATGATCCCGTTCCAGTCGATCCTGACGCCGCTGTTCATCATTCTGGCAAAGCTCGGCCTCAACAATTCGCTGCTTGGGCTGACGCTGGTCTATGTGACGCTGCAGCTGCCCTTCTCGGTCTTCATGATGCGCAATGCCTTCGATGCCGTGCCGAAGGAGATCGAAGAGGCGGCGCGCATCGACGGCGCCCGCGACCTCAGGCTGCTTGCGCGCGTTCTGCTGCCGCTAGTGCTTCCGGGGGTGGCGACAGTGGCGATCTTTGCCTTCCTCAATGCCTGGAACGAGTTTCTGGCCGCCCTCGTACTGCTCTCCAGCAACGAGAAATACACTTTGCCGGTGCTGATGACGGCGGTTCGCGCCGGACGGCTCGGCGCCATTAACTGGGGAGCGGTGCAGGCCGGTGTCGTCGTCATGACGATCCCCTGCCTGATCGTCTTCCTGCTGCTGCAACGCTACTACATGCGCGGGCTGATGGCCGGCGCGGTGAAATGATCATAGGGAAAGTCGAGCCATGACCAAATCAAGCAACGACCGCCAGTTTCGTCCCGTCGCCGTTCCCGATGTCGAGCTCGGCGGCTTCTGGGGCAGATGGCAGGACGCCGTCTGTAACTCCACCGCCGAAACCCTGCTCGACCGCTGCGTCGAGGCCGGCATGCTGAAGGCGATCGACGTCAATCAGCCGAGCCCCGGCGTCGTCATTCCCATTCAGCCCTGGGGCGGCACGACGCAGATGTTCTGGGATTCCGATCTCGGCAAGTCGATCGAGACCATCGCCTATTCGCTCTATCGCCGGCCGAACCCGAAGCTGGAGGCGCGCGCCGACGAAATCATCGACATGTATGAGAGACTGCAGGATAAGGACGGTTATCTGAACGCCTGGTTCCAGCGCGTCGAGCCCGCCCGCCGCTGGACCAACCTGCGCGACCATCACGAGCTCTATTGCGCCGGCCATCTGATGGAGGCGGCGGTCGCCTATTACCAGGCGACCGGCAAGCGCAAGCTGCTCGATATCATGTGCCGCTTTGCCGATTACATGATCAGGATCTTCGGCCATGGCGAAGGCCAGCTCCCCGGCTATTGCGGCCATGAGGAAATCGAGCTGGCGCTGGTCAAGCTCGCCCGCGTCACGGCTGAGAAGAAATATCTCGACCTTTCGAAATTCTTCATCGACGAGCGCGGCACCGAGCCGCACTTCTTCACGGCGGAAGCCGCTCGCGACGGCCGAAGCGCTGCCGACTTCCATCAGAAGACCTATGAATACGGCCAGGCACACCAGCCGGTACGCGAGCAGACCAAGGTCGTCGGCCATGCGGTGCGCGCCATGTACCTCTATTCCGGCATGGCCGATATCGCCACTGAATATAAGGACGACAGCTTGACGGCGGCGTTGGAAACGCTCTGGGACGATCTGACCACCAAGCAGATGTACATCACCGGTGGCATCGGCCCGGCCGCATCGAATGAAGGTTTCACCGATTATTACGACCTGCCCAACGATACGGCCTATGCGGAAACCTGCGCCTCCGTCGGCCTGGTCTTCTGGGCAAGCCGCATGCTCGGGCGCGGGCCGGACCGGCGTTACGCCGATATCATGGAGCAGGCGCTCTATAACGGCGCGCTGCCCGGCCTTTCCACCGACGGCAAGACCTTCTTCTACGACAATCCGCTCGAAAGTGCCGGCAAGCACCATCGCTGGAAATGGCATCATTGCCCCTGCTGCCCGCCGAATATCGCCCGGCTGGTGACCTCGATCGGCTCCTATATGTATGCCGTTGCCGACGACGAAATCGCCGTGCATCTCTATGGCGAGAGCACCACCCGGCTGAAGCTTGCCAACGGCGCCGAAGTCGAACTCCAGCAGGTGACCAACTATCCGTGGGACGGTGCGGTCGCCTTTGCCACCAAGCTCAAGACGCCGGCGAGATTCGCGCTGTCGCTGCGCATTCCCGATTGGGCGGAGGGGGCTACCCTCAGCGTCAATGGGGAAAGGCTCGATCTCGGCGCCACCATGCGTGACGGCTATGCCAGGCTCGATCGGCAATGGGCCGATGGCGATCGTGTCGATCTTTTCCTGCCGCTATCGCTTCGCCCGCAATATGCCAATCCGAAGGTGCGCCAGGATGCTGGCCGCGTCGCCTTGATGCGCGGCCCGCTGGTCTATTGCGTCGAGACAACGGACAACGGCCAGGATCTCAATGCCATCGTCCTGCCACGCGAGCTGCCGGCGGCCGAAGCCGTCGTGCTGAAGGACCTCAACGATGCCGTCGCCCTCGATCTCAAGGTCGAGCGCGAGGAGACGTCGAATTGGGGCGCGCCGCTCTACCGCAAGGCGCCGGCCGAAAGGCAGGTCGCCACGGCGCGTTTCGTGCCCTATCATCTCTGGGATAACCGTGCGCCCGGCGAGATGCTCGTCTGGGTCCAGTCGGACAAGTAGGTCGTTTGGGGATGACGAACGGTATGGCTAACAAGAGCGTCGTGCTCCAGGACGTGCGAAAAAGCTATGGCAATCTGAAGGTGGTCCACGGGATCGACCTGACGATCGAAGAAGGGGAGTTCGTCGTCTTCGTCGGCCCGTCCGGCTGCGGAAAATCGACGCTGCTTCGCATGATCGCCGGCCTGGAGGACGTCACCGACGGCGAGGTCGAGATCAAGGGACGCATGGTCACCGATCTCGACCCGTCCGAACGCGGCATCGCCATGGTTTTCCAGTCCTATGCGCTCTATCCGCATATGAGCGTGCGCGACAACCTGGCTTTCGGGCTGAGGATGGCGCGCACCGATGCCACGGAGATCGAGACGCGGGTGAAGGCTGCGTCCGCCATCCTGAAGATCGACCACCTTCTCGACCGGCGGCCGGGCCAGCTTTCCGGCGGCCAGCGTCAGCGGGTGGCGATCGGCCGGGCGATCGTGCGCAAGCCGGACGTTTTCCTGTTCGACGAACCGCTGTCCAATCTCGATGCGGAACTGCGCGTTTCGATGCGCATCGAGATTGCCCGCCTGCACCGCGAGCTCGGCAACACGATGATCTATGTCACGCACGACCAGACCGAGGCGATGACGCTCGCCGACAAGATCGTCGTGCTGCGTGACGGCCGGGTCGAGCAGGCCGGAACGCCACGGCAGATCTACGAAGATCCTGCCAATACCTTCGTGGCGGGCTTCATCGGCTCGCCGAGGATGAACCTGCTGAATGCCCGCTGGGGAGAGGGGGGCGTCGAGGTCGCCGGCGCTCGCATCGAAACCGCCTCGATCGGGACGGACCGGCCAGCCGGAGGCGCGGTGACGCTCGGTCTGCGGCCGGAGCATCTGAAGGTGGCGGCCGATCAGTCGGGCAAGCTGACCGCCAGGGTTGATTTCTCGGAATATCTCGGCGGAACGCAATATCTCTACTGCCAGCTTGCCGATGGCCAGTCGCTGACGGTCGAGCACCGCTCACCGATCGGCATCGCGGCGGGCGAAGAGGTCGGCCTGCTGTTCGAACCGGCGGATGGCCGATTGTTCGACGAGGCTGGCAACCGGCTGAAGTAAGAGCTAGCCAGCGACCTCCAGGTTCATCAGATCAGCTGCCCTTTGCCGCGCCTGCCTGTCGGCGGCAAAGACCTCGTCCATGGTGGTGGCCGGCGACAGGCCGGCCAGATCGTCCATCACCCGTTCGGTGATCTCGGCCATGGCGAGGAAGGGCAGCCGCCCTTCGATGAAGGCTTCGAGTGCCACTTCCTTGGCGCCGTTCAGCACCGCGCCCTGAACGCCACCGCGCGTCATCGCCAGCCGCGCCAGCCGCAATGCCGGAAACCGAACTTCGTCCGGCGCCTCGAAATCGAGCCTGGCGAGCCTGGCGAAATCCAGCCGCTCGATCGGCAGGTTCGGCCGGCGCGGAAAGGACAGGGCATAGCCGATCGCCGTGCGCATATCCGGCGCGCCGAGCTGGGCCAGCACCGATCCGTCGGTATAGCCGACCATCGAATGGATGATCGATTGCGGATGGATGATGACCTCGATCTGTTCGGGCGTCAGGCCGAACAGGTGCCGGGCTTCGATCATCTCCAGCGCCTTGTTGAACATCGAGGCGCTGTCGATCGAGATCTTCAAGCCCATCGACCAGTTCGGGTGGGCGCGCGCGGTTTCCGCCGTCACACCGGCCATTTCCTTCAGCGAGGCGGTGCGGAACGGGCCGCCCGAGGCCGTCAGCACGACCCGCTCGATGGCATGGCGCTGGTTTTCCTCCAGTACCTGAAAAATTGCATTGTGCTCGCTATCGACCGGGAGCAGCCGGCCGCCGCCCTTGCGGATCGCTGCAATGAACAGATCGCCGGCCGAGACCAGGCATTCCTTGTTGGCAAGGGCGATATCGGCGCCGCGCTTGGCTGCTGCCAGCGTCGGCGCCAGGCCGGCCGTGCCGACGATCGCCGCCATCACCCAGTCGGCGTCGCGGTCGGCCGCTTCCATCAGGCCGGATTTTCCCGATGCGACCGCAATGCCGCTGCCGGAAAGTTCGTTTTTCAGTGATTCGTAAAACCGGTCATTTGCCGTCACCGCCATCCCAGCGCCGAAGGCTTTTGCCTGCTTGGCCAGCAATTCGACATTGCCGTTGCCGGTCAGCACGGAGATTTCGAAGTTTTCCCGCCCGCCCAGGTGATCGACGACCTTGAGGGTGTTCCGGCCGATCGAGCCGGTCGAGCCGAAGATGCTGAGGCGCCGCGGCGCGGTTTTGCCGGTCATTATCTGCAATTTCGCGAAAATTTCCCTTGTAGGCTCAGGCTCTACTAGGCTTTGCGGGGGGCGGCAAGTGTGCGGTGCAGCAGATTTCATCCCTCAAGGGGTTTACAGAGCGGCGGCTGGATGTGATCCTTGTGACGTTGCTGGCGGATTCGAAATTCGTCGCGCCGTTCACCGTCGCAGAGGCAATTCGGGACGCTGCGGCATCCATCGAAACCGGTACTGAGGTGCCGGCGGCCTTCGGCCAAACATGAAAATCGAGGATGAAACCGGGATAGACGGCTTGGCCGTGATCTCTATCGCGGGCTTGGCCGTGATCCCATCGCGTGCGCTGCAAGCGCATTCATACCTGCTGTTGCGGTTTCGGCGCCGCAGCCCTGTGCCTGGTCAAAATGTTGGATTTCATGACGATCTTCAAAACAGCCTGCATTCTTCTGGCGGCCCTGCCGTCGCTCACTTCGGCTGCAAAGGCCGACGACCTGCTGATCTGGTCGCCGGCAAAACTCTCCGACCGCTCCTACAAGGCGACGATGGGTTTTCGCCTGCCGGCCGAATGGGAAACCAGCGCCGGCGCCGATATTGCGCTCGCCTCGACCAAAGGCGGAGCGCCGCTGCCCGATTCCGAACAGGCCATGCTCTGGGGACGGATCGTCAGGACAAACGTCACGCCGGCAGGCCAATCCCAGCGGGGCGCAAGGATCAGCGTCGATACGCTGCGCGGCAGCGGCGCGCTGACGCTCAGCCGCTCACGCAGTTGGATCCTATCGGACTCGCTCGATATGCAATCGAGCCGGTCGATCAGTGTCCAATATGACGCGGTCGATATCAAACAGGCTTCGGTGACGGCGTCGCAGGCGCTGAAGCTGATCAATCCCTGGACGGGAACCTCGCTTTCGGCGGGTGCCGGCATCAGCAATGCCAGCGGCGATTTTTCGAGTTCGGTTGCCGTCAACCAGGCGATCCTGCCGAACCTCAATCTCGATGCCTCGGTGAGCAACCCGTTTTCACCATCTGAGGCCGGCAGCGTCAATCTGCGCTATCGCCTCAATTGGTAGCGGGCCTGAAACCAAATCCAGTCGACGGGCGTTTCCTCCGCAGGTTTGACGCCCAGCTTCTACGGAGAAACGGATCATGGTTTTCAAGGAACAGACATTTCACGGGCTCGAGCCCGAGATCGAAGCGGAAATTGCCAATCGCGCATCGGTCGAAGCGGCCGTCGCCAACGCCCTGGCAATTGCCGGCGGCATCGACGCGGCCGATGTCGAAGTGACGATGGAAAATGATCAGATCGTGCTGACCGGTACGGTCGGCACAGTCGGCGAAATCGAACGGGCGACCGCGGTAGCCATGGCCGTGGAAGGCGTGCATTCGGTGCAGAACCGGATACTGCTCGGCGGTCCGGCGATCAATGAGCGGCATTGAGGGGGCGCCTTCGCGTCTCCCAATCCAGCGCTCAGCCGATCAACCAGCGAAACGTTCGACCAGGAAGGACGAACCGGCCAGGCGATCCGTCTTCTGCATGGCACCCGATCCCTGTGGGTGATAGGCGATTGCCAGCAGGACGGCGCTGACGGCGACATAGGCGATGGCCAAAAGACTGAGCTTGATACGCATGACGCTTCTCCCTTTCGCCCATAACGCGGCTGATATGGCCGAAGTTCCGCATCGAAAGATCAAATGAAAAGCCCGGCTGATCGGCCGGGCTTCGTGGTTGGATCGCCTATCGGCAGACCCTGGTTTCCTTGATGACCGTATGGCCATGACGACGGATCTTTTCCGTCTTGGTGAAGCAATCGCGGGACACGTGGCGCGCCCGCATATGCTCGCGGTAATAGGGCCGCTCCGCATGACGATAATAAGGGTGTTCCGCATCACGATAGTAGGGGCGGGCGTCATCCGTGGTGATGGTGACGCTGGCCGCTTGCGACGGCATGGCGGAAAAAATGGATGCAGCAGCGAGCGTGCAGGCAAGGATAATCTGTTTCATGACAAGCCTCTCTTTTTGAGTTGGTCATCGGATCAACTCGGCGGAAGCGCTGTCGGTTCAATCACATAGCGTTACCGATTGTGTCGAAGAGAAACCTTTGCGGCCGCGGATCGTTAAAGCATGTCGCGCAAAAGTGTCCGCGGTTTGCGATAACGACGTGCGTAAAACAAAGAACTAAAGCGCGACCAGCGTATCGAAACTCGCTTTAGTGCTGGGGAGAGCCGGAGAGATCGAGAATGGGACCGATTGCAAGGATTATCGCCATCGTCGCCGGGCTTGCCGGCGGCACGGTCTTTTCCCAGGCGCCGGAATTTGCGCAGCAATACCGCCAGCGGATCGGCGGCGCGATCGACGAATTGCGCGTCATCGTCGAGGATTTCAACAAACAGGCAGCCGACCACCATCTCGATCGCCAGCAGGCGCTGAACACCTATGCGCAATCCTCCGACGATTTCCTGCGCGACCGCGGCGTCTCGATGCAGAGCACGATCACGCGCTACGAAACACTGCTGTCGCAGCAACTGAAACTCGGCACCGCCGCCCCCGTCGCCAAGCCCTTCGTGTTGCTGGGAGAACCGGACGACGTCGTTTTCGCCAATACCTGGCGGGATTTTGTGCCGGGCGTGCCGGTCAGCTTTGCAGGGTTTGTCTGGGGCGCGATCGGTTTTATCGGTGGCTGGGTTGTGGCGGCGCTGTTGGGATTGGGGGCTCGGCGGGTTGTGCCGAGACCGAAGGGCGTTCGTCGGGTGAGTTGACCGTGCGGCGAGCGCAGACTGCTGATCCACATAGGTTGATCCCGTCCGTCCGTTTGAGCCCTACTCTCGCAATTGCAAGCTAGTTTGGTGTCGGCTCAGGGTAAACGCCCGTGGATGCTGCGAATGGTGGCTATTTGCGGCTCAAGCGGCCGATTAACTTGGCTTCACCTGCTCAAATCAGCGTAGGCTGCGGCGGCAGCAAGACAATCTTATTGTTCGCCAGCGGCCGCTGCAGCTTGCCTGCATCCTCCCAAGGTGCCGTAAGCCACGTTTCGATTTCCTCTTCGGTCGAGAGGATCACTGGCATTGCCCGATGGATCGGCGCGACCACGGCGTTCGGCTCGGTGGTCAGGAACCCGAACAGATCGTTCGTCGTCATTCCCTCTTTGATCTTCCGCACGCACGTCCACTGTGGCGTCCACAAACCCGCGAAGAACATCAGAGATTCGTCGGGTGCTCCGAACCAAGCATTTGGTGTCTTGCCGCCTTCTGGCTTGTTTGCGGGGTCTGGCTCGGCAAAGCGGGTGAAAGGGACCAGGCATCGGTTCTCGACCGCAAGCCAGCGTCTCCAGTGCTTGCTGCTGACATTGCGGACATTTGTCGTGCCGCCGTCCGGCTCCATCTTGAGGAGTTCGTCGAAATCGACTGCTTTCCCCTTCTTGCGCAGCCCGTCCGCGCGTTTGGACGCCGCGTCAAAGAGTGCTTTTGAGGAGCTCGGCAATCCCCATCGGACGTTTGCCAGTTCTCGACCTGCCGGGGTGTTGCGGACAATCGGCGCCATTCGGTCGGGCCAGATCTCTTGAAGCGGTTCCAGATTGCCGGTGCTGTCCACCATCGCGCCGGTGATCGCGCGGATAGCCTCCTGATTGCTCATCATCTGGTATAGATTGCACACATCTCCCTCCCTGGGCGTCCACGCGCCGTTCCGGTTTACTTCATCCGTATCGATGAACTGGCCGTTCCAGCGGTCCCTAAAATGCTCAGCAGCTTCGCGGCTCCCAAAACAGAAAACAAGGTATTGGTCCGGCTCTATGGCAGCGGAATATGATTTCGATGCGCCATCGAGAGCCAGCGCAGAATTGATGATCTCGCGTCTCTGGCGAAAGTCATGGGGATGTTCCCCGGAATTATAGTTGCCCCACCAGATGATGACGTGTTGGGGAAGCTCGGCGTTTAGCCGCCAGCGGGCGAGCGGATTATCTCGGCGGGACGCCATCCTATAAAACTCCGTCTTCCCATATCGGCTTCTTGACGCTGGTGACCCTGACCAGCCGCCGCACCGTGAGCTTGCCAGGTTCGGACCCCCAAATTTGGACGACTTTCAAGCTCATGTAGTCCCTGCGGTTGCAGCGCTCGCAGCGGAAGCGGTTAGCCAAGCGGTCCAGGCTGACATTCGTCGTCAGTTGCAGCAAGTCCCGCGGAAAGAAGCGGTATGTCCTTCGGCAGAATTGACATCTGACTTCCAGCAGTTGACCGGCCTCGGCCGCGTCGCGCAGGCTCCACCCGCGCAACTTCTTGGCTTCGTTCATTTCCGGCATTGTCAGTCTCGATCGTAACTCGGCCGCCAGCCGCGCGTCATGCCGCGGCTCAGGGCGACTTCCGCCAACGCAAGCTGCTGGCGCAAATGGCGGACATCACCAAGCGGCGTGTTTATCGCGGCTTGCATATCGCCTTCGTGATAGGCGATCACCTCAGCGAGCTCGCTATCCGCTGGTTTCGGGGACCCTTCAGGTTTCATTGCTGCACTCAAGGGATCACGCCTGCCAGTGTCATCTTTTCGCAAAGGCTGGATATAGCTTCCTCAACACCACCAGTGCACGGGAACTTGAATGGCCGCGTGGCCTCCTCTACCAGAACGGGCTCTCCGGTTTCTGCATCCAGGTCAGCTATGTGAGTGGTCAGATAGATGCCACATGCCTCGCCTGCTGTTTCATCGATAGCCATCTGTAAATTTCCCAAATGGCAGTCGCTGGGAACGTCAATCAGGCGAGTAGCAAAAAACCTCACGCCGCGACTGCCTGCGATGGCCTTGGCCAGGCTCGCGTGGACCTCGGAGACCTCGATCTCCGTCCCCGGCGGCCACATCACCCCGGTTAGATCCAATTCATCATCTTCCACGGCTTCGCCGATCGGCTGCTCTCGCATATCCGTTCTCCACATCTTCGTTTGTCAGATTGGCGGCCGCACGCCGATGTTCTTATTATGTTCGCGGAGAAAGATGAGTCAATAATCAATCTGGGCAAATTGCTTTTTTAAGTGTTGCTGATGAACTGCCTGCATGACAACGACGCCCAAGCCATCCATGCCGCTGCTCGGTGAAGCCGACGCGCCGCTCCGCAGCCGGCCGCGCCGGCGCCGAGATCCCACCCAGCCTAATCTTCCTCTGGACCCTATGCCGGCGCGCGTTGAGCCCTGTCTGGCGCAGCCGAAGCCGCGGCCGCCGAAGGGCAGCCAATGGATCTATGAAATCAAGTGGGATGGTTATCGCCTGGCCCTCCACGTCGAGCCGTCGCGAGTTCGCATCCTGACGCGCGGCGGCCTTGACTGGACCGACCGCTTTCCGGCAATCGCGGCCGAAGCAAAACGCCTTCCCGTTTCGACAGCGATCCTCGACGGTGAAGCCGTCGTGTTCGATGAGCAGGGCCGTTCTAATTTCGGTCGGCTTCAGCAGTCGTTAGGCGGACGCGGCGGAAAGCGGACGTCCCGGGAAGCGGTCTTGTTGGTGTTCGATCTTCTCTATTTTGATGGCCATGACCTCACCGGAATCGAGCTCACCGCGCGGCGCCATCTCCTCGAGGGTCTGGTGCCAGCCGGCGGGGAAGAGGCCATTCGGCTCTCCGAGGAGATCGAGGCAGATGGAGAAACGCTTCTGCGCATCGCCTGCGAGCATGGGCTCGAGGGCATCATCGCCAAAGACAGGAACAGCACCTATCGCAGCGGCCGGCTCGGTGACTGGCTGAAGATCAAATGCATCCAGAGCGACGGCTTCGCAATCATCGGCTATGAGAAGTCGACAGCATCCTTCGGGGGCATCGGTCGGCTCCTGCTCGCCGCGCGCAAGGGAGGGGAGCTCGTCTATGTCGGGGGAGTGGGGACCGGCTTGAACGAGCGTTCCGCAGTCGAGCTCCGGCAGCAGATGGACAAGCTGATGATCAACAAGCCTGCGGTCGATACCGGGCGGAAACGAGATGCGGTCTTCGTTGATCCGAAGCTTGTTGCTGAGATCGAATATCGAGACTGGACGCGTGACGGGAAGCTGCGGCATCCATCATATAAGGGGTTGAGGGAGGAGCAGGATAGCGCGGCGGTCATGGAACTCGGACCACAGCGTCACGACAAGAAAGTCTCAGCGCCAAACGACCGCAAAATTAGACCGTCAGGCTAGGGATGAACGACCACTCCTCGGCCATGAATTCAAGCGTTTCGTCGCGAAAATAATAGAGGAAATGTCGTGAGTTAGCGGTGTCTTCCTGGATTGTTTCCCACGGCACGGCATCGCGGATCGGGTCGTGGCCAACTAACTCATAGAACTCGCCCCATCGGGGAGCTATGCCACTGTAGCGACCATGGCCATCTACCTTATACCATTCATGATCGTTGGTGTCGTCCCAGCGCCACCGGCAGCAGCAAATGAAACTTAGAGTGCCCCATGTCTCATCAAACTTCGGGCCGGCCTTCGAAAATAGGTTCAAAGCCCTAAGAATACCCGACGGTTTTTCGTCTCGCACGGGCCTATGCGAGCGGAAACAGACGTTGACCTTGGAGCCCGCAACTGAAACTTCAGGCTGGGGGGCATTTGGCTCGGCAACCCAACCCTGGCCGAGTTGTAGTTCTACAAACTTAAGCATGGACGACGACTAGCCGAATCGCATCATGGTCTCCACCCGCTCCGTTAGTTTTGTTGAACAGAAAGGTGTGCGCGGCGCGGCGGAGGATGATCTGCAGATCAGCCCGGGAGACATCGGCAATCCGATCGGCGGCGTCTTCAATGAGGGTGATGGTGTTGGGCATGGTCATGGGGCTCGGCCGGCCGTAGCCGCTAGTCCGACGGGTCGGAGATGCCGCGGTAGAAACGTGTCGGCTTCAGCAGCGAACTGACGATGTTGGCTACGATGGGCCCATCCGCCTCGCTCCTCGCCTTCGCTTCCAGCCACTCCGGATCGGCGATGAACTCGGCCCATTTCTGCTCGCGCTCCGCCAGCGACCGCCATTCGATCAGGTAGGTCAGATCGTTGCTGGAAGAACCGATCATCGTCGTCCAGAAGCCGAGTGAGCGGATGCCGAGGCGTTCCCAGATCGTCAGCGTCGCGGTCTCGAAACGCTGTTGCAGTGCCAGCAGCCTCTCCGGCAGACATGTATAGATGCGCAATTCGTGGATCATCGGATGCTCCTCATGCTGGATGCCCTGTGGAGCGTCCTCAAACGGCTCTCGGAATGAGGGCAGCTTATAAATTTCCATAAGGTAATCAATAGTTCGGCGCCGCCCTCCAGCATGATAAGGGGGCACGCACCGCGAGGACGTTGCCGCCGCCTACAGCATGGGTTGAAATGTCGGTGGCTTCCCTTCACACGAACGTCATGCTTCTCTTCGAGATGCCCGCAGCCGCTTAACAAATGCGCGGCACACATACCAAGCTAGATAGGTCACTAGAATTGCTAGCTGCTGCAACAAGACGGCGACGATGGCTAGAAACTGTTTTACTTCGTCTGGCTCATAAGAGTCATCCACAGTGGTCATAGCTGGTGTGAAGGTCACTCTGTCGCATACGTAGACTGACAGAACGATCCAGACTAGCGCCAAAAAATGCAATGTCTTCCGGCAACTTGGCCATTTCCGCCCAGCGATAAAAGCCAAGAGCGGAGCTGCGAAGTTGCTCGTAAAGATGATGACGAATGCGAGTTCAGGCTTGATCATCGAAAGTTGATCCTTCCAGCGGCAGATGCATCTCGGGTCACTCGTCATCTTCCATGTCAGCGATGTCCTCGGCCAAACCGTAGCGTGCTCTAATAAAACGGCAGCCACATTGTCGAGAAGCATCGCCGGGTCGGGGTCGCTGTCGAAAAGCTGTTCCAGCTTAGCTTTCAACTTTCCGATATAGAAATTGTATATGCAGTGACCCCGGTCATCTGCGCGAGGCTTGTCATGCTGGGCTCCATTTCGTGTCCGCCGCATATCCTGCACACAAGCGAATAGCTTGATCGCCGAGAGCGCGGTGAAAGAGGCGCAATACATCGGCCGCGTGCATCTGCCGTTCGATGATCGGATCGCGGGCCTTGGCCGTCGGAATGTTGCCGGCGCTATAGTCGATAGCTCCGGAACCTTTGCATCCATCGCCTCCCGAAGCGCTCGAAACTTGTTGGCGGGGCCGAATCGTCGCGACGAGAATTCAATTTCGCAAGCCCGACGTTAGCCCGAGCCGCGTTTCATTGTTTTAGTGCCTTCATGGAGCACCTTAGCTATTTGAAAATAAAATGGTGATCCCGGCGCGATTCGAACGCGCGACCCCCAGATTAGGAAACCGCTCCAAACCCCTATGCTGCAAGGTGTTTTGTCACTCATGTCGCATCCATGTTGCATTCACGCGAGGAACGCACGCTCGGCGGCCGCCAGCTCATCGCCATCATCGTCTTTCGGAAACAGGTGCGAGTAGCGGTCCATCGTGAGCGCGATCGTCGAATGTCCCATGCGTTCCTGAACCATTTTCGGGGTTAGGCCGAGGCCGCCGTCTTCCTTACGGTTGATGCACCATGAGGCGAAAAAATGCCGCAGGGCGTGCATGCCGGTGTATTTCGGCGCCATGATCGGATTGCCCTTGTCGTCGAACTCGCCGCTATCCACGGTGATGCCGGCGGCTACCCAGGCCGGATGCAGGCCGCGCCGAAGGATATTGTTCAACTGTTCAACCTTGCCGACGCCGTTCGGGAAGACAAGATCGAGAACCATGATCGGTTCGCCGGCTTCGTCCTTCTTGCCGGTGTCCCGCTTCGGGCAGGCCAGTTTCCATTCCTTCAGGGCGTTGATGACCATCGGCGGGGCCGGAACTGTGCGCTCGCTCGACTCTGACTTCGGGCGGCCGATATCGTTGAACCGGTCGGCGCGCTGGCGAACGTTGATCTCACGTCGATCGAGGTCGACATCCGGCCACCTTAACCCGCGCAGCTCGGAAGCCCGCAGACCGCAGAAGATCGCCATGAGAATGATCGGGCGCCAGCGGCCGGCCAGGATGCCGAGGAGCGCTTTGATGTCCTCGCGGGTTGGAATATCCACCCCGATCTTCAGCTTGCCCTTCTGGCGCTTCTCCTGTGTTTTCTCGCTGGATCCGCGGCGCTTCTTCCGCTCCCGCACGACGTTCCTTGCGACCAGGCTCAGTTCCTGCGCATCGGCAAGCATCGTTCCGAGGCTAACCAGCACCTTCTTGATCATCGCCGACGATCTGCCGCCCTCGCGCAGGTCATCCTCGAACTTGCGTATCCTGGCAATCGTCAGGGTTGGCAGCTTGAGCGCACCGATGAAAGGATTGATGTGCAGGCGAAGATGGCGCTCGTAGTCTTCGATGGTCGCACGCTCGAGCCCAGCAGCTTTGGCGCTGGCGATCCACAGGTTACCCGCCGCCTCGATCGTGACGCTTGCACTGTTCGCGACGTGGATGCCTTCCCTGACCTCGACAGACGACGTGGCGGCAAAGGCATCAGCATCCTTCTTCTTGGCAAACGTCTTCAGGCGCCTCTTGCCGGCCGCGTCGGCATAGTCGACCACCCAGGCGGATTTCTCGACGCCCTTCGGAGTTGTCCATTCGCGCTTGCGGACTGACATGCAATTAGCCCTCTTCATCCGGCGGGAATGGATTCAGTCCAAAGTGATGCATAGGCGCCTCCTCGCCCCGCCGCCTGTACTGTTCCTCGATCGGCAATTGCAGGAACCTGATCCTATTCAGGATCTTCTCTTTCGGCATATTGAGCACGACCTTTGCCGCCGCTTCGAGATCGCCATCGCCTAACTTCTCAGTCAGTTCGGCCAGCGCCCTCGGCGGAAGAACTTGCATCAGATGTATTTCGTCATCGACCGGGTTAGGCTGCTTGGGCGGCGGCACGGCGTATTTCTCGAATCGGCCGGTGATCCGGTGCGTCTCGAGCTCTTCTTCGGTGTAATCCATCTGCGCATCTTGCTCTTCCTCGAGAGCAACTTCGCTTTCCCGTGTTTTGTAGCCGCTCCACATGTCGCTCACGGCGTCGCGAGCATATGGGTCGACTCCCGTTACTCTACCGCTCACGATGCCTTCGACGGTCTCCTCGACCTTCTGGATAAACTCGTCCAGCCGCGGGTCTTCCGTTCCAGCCTTGAGGATTGAAAGCATATTACCAAGCTCTTCCAATCTGTCGTCGACGGTCCATTGCTCGGGAAATTCCCGCTCCAGTACTCGCACAATTTCGCTGTTGATGCTGGTTCCCATCCGCTCGGCATAGGCCTTAATCCGGTCACGCAGCCCATCAGGTAGCCTCAGCATATATTGGTCGGCGCCACGGCCTGCCTTCGCCATTCCCGAAAACTCCCATTGAATACCATAGCACTGTCTTATGTGAGGCTTGACGTCAAGCCCCGCCACCCCTATTACTGTATTACCTCCTATTACTGTCTTACCCGCAGAAAGGTGACGGCGCATGTTGAAAACTGAAGAGAATCCAAGCAGCTCCATGGATCTAGTCTGGGGCGCTGCGGAAATTGCAAAGCTTATAGGGCGCTCACCTCGCGCGACGTTCCACATGCTGGACGGTGGCGAACTGCCAGCCAAGAAGGTCGGCGGCCGCTGGGTTGCCGAACGAGGCAAGCTGATCGCGTTCTTCCTGGAGACCGCCGCATGACCGGCGCCGACCACGAGCACAGCGAAATCGTCGTCTTGGCCGCGCAATGGTACAGCGAGCAGAAACAGCCGCCTCAGCCGGTCGTCCCCGAACTCCGCAAGCGGTTTCCGTTGAGCGCCCGGGAAGCGTGCGAAGCGCTGGCGCTCGCGAACCGTTATCGGATACTGAGGCGCGCCCACGGATGAGAAAGTTCGCCTCCATTCCTCCGAAAGTCTGGCAAGCAGACCTCAAAGCAGTGCGCGGCGACATCGAAGCGATCGCCGTTCACTATCACCTTACGACCAGCGGCCATGCGAACATGCTCGGTCTCTATTACGTGCCGGTCCCCTACATCGCGCACGAAATGGGATGCCCCATAGAAGGGGCTTCGAAGGGGCTTAATAGCCTCATCCGAGCAGGAATTTGTGCGTATGACTTCGCGCTCGACCTTGTTTGGGTGTGCGAGATGGCTTCTGACCAGGTGGCGCCCCAGCTCTCGCCGAAAGATAAGCGCGTGAAGGGCATTGCGGAGCAACTCGCAATGATCCCTATCTGCCCGACATCGTTGGGTTTTTACGGGAGATACCGCATTCCATTCCATCTTCACGAGGAGCTTTGCTTGGAGGAATTCGAACTGGCCTACTCCGATCTGCAGGAAGCCCCTTCGAAGCCCCTTCGAAGCAAGGAGAAGGAGAAGGAGAAGGAAAAGGACCTAGAAGAAGGAAAAGGACCATCTGGCTTAGGAGGGCAGGAAACCTCAAACGTCGAGTCTACGCGTGGACCGTTTCTGACGCCTTATCCGAAACCAGCGAGTCCTGCGGATGGCAAGCGCTTTCTCGTCGGCCTTGGTGTCCCTGAGCGTGAAGCTGGCAAGTATCTCGACACGCTAATGGCCGGCCACCTCACGCCGATCGACATTGAGGAATGGATCGCACAGCCGGAACGGGGAGCAGCATGAAGAAGAACCCCGATCAATACGATCTCTTCGTTTGGGCAGAAAGCCGGCCGACGGCAGTGGTGATCGATCTTACACCGGCGATCATCAAGCGGATATGCGCCCAGCCGTACCCGTTCCCGATCAAGAACGGCGAGTTGGTCAACCTCCTACTGAAAAGGAGCGTGGCATGACCGAGCTTTACCGTGCACGCACGATAAAACGCGAGCGCAGGACTCGGGCTTCCATCGACCAGCTGGATAAGCAGATCCTCGAGGTCTTGTTAGAAGACCATCCGCAGTCTGTTCGCCATGTCTTCTATCGGATGACAAACCCGCGCCTACCGGAATCAGTCGAGAAATCCGATCGAGGCTATCGGCATGTCCAGGACCGCATGGTGAAGCTTCGCCGATCCGGTCGGCTCCCGTTCAACTGGGTGACGGACGCCACCCGGCGCGGCTACCACACACAGACATTCCGCGGCAGCGAGGATTTCCTTCGGCGCATGAAGGGCCTCTATCGAGCCGACCTCTGGCGCTTGTCTGACTACTATTGCGAGGTGTGGGTGGAATCCCGCTCGATCGCTGGCGTCATAGAGGGTGATTGTCGGGAACTTGCGGTATCGCTTTATCCGGCAGGTGGCTTTTCCAGTATCACCCTTGCTTACGAGGCTGCAGACGCTATCAATGCATGGTGCGAGGGAAAGCCAGTTGTAATCTACTACATTGGCGATTTCGATCCTGCCGGTGTGTTGATCGATCAGGCACTGGAGCGCGAGCTTCGGCAGCACCTCAATCCCAGCATCCAGCTCTATTTCATCCGCCTTGGCATCACCCTTGAGCAGATCGCGCAATACGACTTGCCAACCAAGCCGAGGAAGGAAGGCGACCGGAGAGCCCTGCATGTGGCCTCCACGGTCGAAGCAGAAGCAATGCCGGCCTACTTGATGCGCGAGCTGCTCCGATCCAACATCGAGTCCCTGCTTCCCGCCAATGCTTTGCGGATAGCGCATGTGGAAGAGGAATCGGCCCGGAAGTATTTCGAGACCTTGGCTGAAATCACCGGAGGCGCCGCATGACCACCTCGCGCCAAAATGACACGCTTATCGCCTGGGCAATCCAGCACGCTCCCACCAGGGAAGCTTATCGGCGGTCGACAGGCGAGGACATAAGCCCCGCCCTCGATCGATACCGGCAATGGCTCGAGGAGAACGTCATTGGCCGGCCTGGTGACGTCACAGACGACGCGGAGGCAGCTTGACCGAGCCGGAAGTCCTCACAGGCCATAAGGCTATCGCCCGCTTCCTTGGTCTGACCCCAAGGCAAGTGTCATGGCACGACGAGCAAGGGAACATGCCCACGTTTCGTATCGGCCGTACGGTATGCGCCAGGAAGACCAAACTCCTGCAATGGCTCGATGAGTTGGAAGAGCAGGCGAAGGCGAAGAAGAAGGAGGGATGAACGCGCGGAGGCTTTCCTACTCACATCGAAGCATCGCCCTTCACAAGGTCGACGCCGCAGCCTACCTTAGAACATAACAGGGGAGGTGCAGGGCGATGGGCAAAAAAGGCTCGTACTTGGGAGCCGCACGAAAAGGCTTAACTGCCTGTATTTTCTCGCTCTCTGCCGCACAGATCTCAGAAATAGACCTTGTGAAAGCCTGTAACATTGCTTAAAATGTAACATAGCTAAAGCAAAGTTACAGAAGGGCTCTTGCGATGAAGGTCTTCGGTTACGTTAGAGTGTCGACAAGCGAGCAGGCAACCAATGGCGACAGCCTGGAAACGCAGAAGGCGAAGATCCTCGGCTATGCCATGATGCAGGGCATGGAAGTGTCTGAGGTCTTCGTCGAGGCCGGCGTCTCGGGATCTGTCCCGCTTGCCGATCGACCGCAGGGCAAGCGGCTCCTCGGCCTGGTGGGCAAGGGCGATATGATCATCACTCCCAAGCTGGACCGCATGTTCCGCTCTGCCTCTGATGCCCTTGGAACGCTTGAGGAATTGAAGGCGCAAGGCACTGGCCTGGTCATGATCGATCTGGGTGGAGATGTGACCACCAACGGTATCAGCAAGCTCGTCTTCACCATCCTGTCTGCCGTGGCCGAGAACGAGCGAGAGCGCATCCGGGAGCGTATCCGGGAGGTCAAGCGTCACCTCGCGTCACAGGGCATCTATGGCGGCGGCAAGACCCCCTACGGCTTTGACGTGGTTGACGGGCGCCTCGTCGAGAACCCGAAGCAGCAGAGGATCCTCAAGGCCATGAAGGATGCCAGGGCCAAGGGCGACAGCTTCCGGAAGATCGGCGAGACCCACGGCTTGCAGGCCATGACCGTCAAGCGTATCCTTGATCGTCACGTTGATTAGGGGTGGAAACCGGCCTCGTGAAACGCACCGCTACGTGTTGATACGGGCCAATCCGTAAGCCCTATTCCCGCCATTGAAGTGCCTACGAAACCCAGTCATTTCTGGGCGTATGAGCACAAATCGAAACCAGATCGACAGCAATTCCACCCGCAATCGCTCTGCCATTTCAAATGGTTCGTGGCTGCTGGAGGGCGTGGACAATCGCAGTGCCCTTGGGCGTCGCTACCGGGATCTCTGCATGTCCTTCGCCGATGACCTGGGCGGGGCTGCTTCCCTCAACGAACCCCAACGCGCGCTGGTCCGACAGGTGGCCGCGGTTACGGTGGAAAGCGAGAAGCTGCAGGCCGCCATCATCAGAGGCGAGGCCGTCGACGCGGAGAACCTCGTCCGCTTGAACAACCTTCAGGCCAGGCTCGTGAAACAGCTCGACATCAAGCCCAAAGGCCAGAAACCGAAGCGGAGCCTTCAGGATCTCCTCGCTGAGGGCGCCGCCGCATGAACATCCTCGAGGCTTGCGCACATCCCGAGATCTTTGCACCGTGGTTTCGCAAGCCTGAGACCTATCGGGGGTGGTTTGCCTTCCTGGCTGCGTTGTTCGGCCTGCAAATGGATGACGAGCAGCTTGGGCTTTACCAGAGGCATACCGGCCGCAAGGAAGCCCCTACAGAGGCGCAGCGCGAGGGCTGGCTTGTCATCGGTCGCCGTGGGGGCAAATCCTTCACCATGGCGCTGATCGCGGTCTTCCTGGCCTGCTTCTTCGACTACCGGCAGTATCTGGCGCCGGGCGAGCGCGCCACGGTCCTGGTCATCGCCACCGATCGCCGGCAGGCGCGTGTGATCCTTCGCTATGTCCGGGCGATGCTCGACAACATTCCACTCCTCCAGGCCATGGTGGAACGTGATACGGCTGATAGCTTCGATCTCGACAACAGCACGACCATTGAAGTCGGCACGGCTTCATTCCGGTCGACGCGCGGCTACACCTATGCGGCCGTTCTCTGCGACGAGCTCGCCTTCTGGCGAACCGATGACGCGGCAGAGCCCGATTATGCCATCCTGGACGCGATCAGGCCCGGTATGGCCTCCATCCCGAATTCCATGCTGCTTTGCGCCTCTTCGCCTCATGCGCGCCGCGGAGCGCTCTGGGATGCCTTCAAGCGGTTCTGGGGCAAGGATGAGGCGCCGCTCGTCTGGCGAGCCGCTACGCGGGATATGAACCCTACCATTTCTCAATCGGTCGTCGATCGTGCCCTCGAGCGCGATCATGCGTCGGCGATGGCAGAATATGGGGCGGAATTCCGCTCCGATATCGAGCAGTTCGTCAATATCGAGGTCGTCGAAGACTGCGTTTCGCGCGGGGTCTACGAACGGGCGCCGCTTTCGAACATCCGCTATCGTGCATTCGTCGACCCGAGCGGCGGCAGCAACGACTCGATGACCCTGGCGATCGGCCACAAGGAGGGCGAGCGCAACATTCTCGATTGCGTCCGCGAACGCAAACCGCCTTTCAGCCCGGAATCCGTCGTTGCCGAATTTGCCGACACGCTGGCCAAATACCGCGTCCGGGAGGTGGAAGGCGACCGCTATGCCGGCGAATGGCCGCGCGAACAGTTCCGTAAGAAGGGCATCACTTACAAGATCGCCGAGAAGCCCCGCTCGGATCTGTATCGCGACATGCTGCCGCTTCTGAACAGCGGGGCGGCCGATCTCCTCGATTCCGATCGGCTCGTCACCCAGATCGTGGGGCTCGAGCGGCGGGTGAGCCGCGGCGGCAAGGAATCAATCGATCACGCTCCAGGAGGTCACGATGACCTGGCGAATGCGGTGGCCGGCGTCCTGAACGCAACGGCCAAGCCGCAGCACGTCGTCACCTGGGAAGAACTCAGGATCTGAAAGGAAAGCAAGCGATGAAGCCCTCGCACACCACTGAAGTAAAACCCGGCGTCCACGTCGATATGCGCGACTACGGCCGGCAGCCGGACTCTGCAGTCACGGACATGAGCCATCTGGATCGCGGCCTCGCCAAGGCGAAGGCCAGCACGGAAGGCAAGCTCAAGCTTGGAGGCAAGCGCGATGATCAATAAGGATTCGAAGTTCCCGGGCAAACACCACTCAGACAAGGGCAAATGGATAGGCCCTTGGATGCCCCAGTGGCGCGATAGTGGCGACAGCGGTCCGTTCACCACTTTGGAGAAGCTCTACGGCGAGATCCAGAGTGCTCCCGAACGGATCCGCGCCAAACGCGCCGAATTGGAAAAGACGGGCAAGTATACCGCTGCCGGCATCAAGGACATGCTCAAGCAGACAGCGCTTAGCGAGACGGTGCCGGACATTCGCCGCGCTGCCGCGCAGCAGGTCAGCAAGTTCCGTCGCGAGATCGATAAGCGTCGGGCGGCGTTCAAGCCATTCGATCATGATCCGAATGACCTCGTCGGTGAAATGCGCCGGCAGGAGGTCCGCGCCTGGCTCCGCACCATGACGCCCGACGAGCGTACCGAGGCTGTCAGGCGTGCCAGTGATCCGTTTATCGTGGAAGCGGCCATTTCGGTCCCGGTCGAGCTGACGGGCTTGCTTCCGTCGACGCGGGATCACCTCAGTCAGTTGCTTGTCGAGCAGCGCTATGGCGATGAAATCGCCGGGCTGAATGAACTCGACGAAGCCGTGAAGACGGTAGAGCGAGCCGTGGACGGCGCCCGTGATGATGTTCGCGAAATCATCGGCATGCTTCGCCATGACTTCGACGCTGAATTCAAGCCGATCGAGCAGCAGATTGATCAGCAGGTCGAACTGGACGCGAAAAGGGCATCCTTCACCCCGCCCCCCGTTGATCTCAATGCCATCGCCGAAACGATCAAGTCGCTGAAGTTCAACGAGCGTAACCTTCTGCTTGATATGGCCCTCGATCTGCAAACCACAGCGGCCAAGGCGGCCTGACGAGATGCGGTCCCCGTCGTTTCACGCCTTTTCGGCCAGAGGACGTGACTTCCTAGCGGCGGGGACCGCACCATTGATGGGAAGGAACTGACCATGGACGCTTTCGCAGCCGCAGCCACGTTCAAGGACAGCGTCGAGGCTTTCGGCGATGCCGCGGTCAATGAACTGACGCGATCGGTGGAGCGCGAGGGCAGCCACCGGATTGCCCGGGCAAATATCATCAGACTGTACCGGGCCAGGAAAACCGAGATCGAGAAAATGGTCGCGGCATACAGCCGACGGCCGTGGCCTACGGAACATCATCAGGGAGTGCGCGACGTCGCCGGGAACGCCTTGGCCGTCCTTGATCTCCTCTATCGGGATTTCCAACGGAATCTCGCCATTCTGCATAAGAGGGGCTGAGAATGGCCAACGCCTTCAGTTTTGCGCTCGATCTCCGGAAGTTCGCAGATTCAATTCCAGAAGAACTGGTGAAGCCTGTCGTTCAGAAGTTTGCCATGCACGCGCTCTCCAGCGTCGTTATGAAGAGCCCGGTCGACACCGGCCGTTTCCGCGGCAATTGGAATGTTGCGGTGAATGCGGTCGATTACTCCGTTTCTGAAGTCACGGATAAATCGGGGGGATCGACGATCGCCAAGGGCGTCGCCACCATCGAAGCGGCTGCGCCTGAACAGGCCATCTTCATTTCCAATAACGTCCCGTATGCGGTCGCCCTCGAAAATGGACACTCGAAACAAGCGCCGGCCGGTGTCGTTGCTCTGACCTTCGCTGAACTCGAATCAATGACCCTGTGAGGTAGACATGAACAGCACCAAGACACTCAGCATTGTCATTGATCCATCGGGAACCGAGGCCGGCGGCCGGGTCGTCAAGCGCGAGCTCCAGGAGATCGGCAACGCCGCGAAGCAAACGCAGCGCATGACTGATGCTTTGGGGCAGGCGCAGCAGCAAATGGCGAAGTCTGCGCAGACTTCGGCGCAAAGCCTGTTTCAACAACAGGACGCGCTGCGGGCCAAGTTCAACCCGACCTTCGCCGTGCTTCAGCGCTACAAGCAGACGCAGAACGAGATCCGGCAGGCGCACACACTGGGCGCTCTGTCGGTCAATGAGATGACAACGGCTCTCTCCCGAGAGCGTCAGGCGGCCTTGTCTGCCGTTGCCGCGATCAAGGGGTACAACAGCGCGGTCACGGCCGCGTCCACCGCGCGACAGACGATGAACAAGGGTGGTGGGATCAGGAGCTTTGAGACTGCCAACCTGGCAGCACAGTTCCAGGATATCGCCGTGACGGCGGCAATGGGTATGAGCCCGCTTCAGATCGCCCTGCAGCAGGGAACGCAGCTTTCGGCCGTGCTCGGCCCTATGGGCGCAGGTGGCGCTGTAAAAGGCCTTGGCGCCGCGTTCTTGTCGCTCTTGAATCCTGTCTCTCTGGTGACGATGGGTCTCGTCGCAGGTACAGCCGCCCTCCTCCAGTATGTGGGTAGCGCCGTAAGCGGTACCAAGACGGTCGACGAGCTGCTCAGTCGACACGCGGACAATATTCGCGGAATCAAAGCCGCCTATGGTGAAGCCGCTGCCGGCCTCAAAGCCTATGTCTCGGAAAGCAAAGCTACGCTTGCGGCCAATGCTGGCGAAACGCTCGAAGCAACCAAGGCGATCGTCGCCAAATCCGCGCGCAACGAGCTGTCCGAGGCGCTCGCCCTGCCTGCCTCCGACTTCGCCGGCAACATCAATGTCATCGATCGGTTCAAAGAGGCGATCAATCAGCTGAAAAAGAGCACCGAAGCCGGCAAGCCGGACCTCCTGGCTTACCGCGATGCGCTGTCCCAGATCGCCACCAGCGCCGACGCGGCGCCCGCTCAGAAAAAGCTCGCCAACAGGCTGCGTGTGATCGACGAGGATGAACTGAAAGCCGCAATGGCGCTGCCGGGAATGCTGAAGGCGGTCCAGGTCGCCGCGGAACAGAGCGCCGGCGGGCTGGACAGGCTGAAGGCAATCGATGTCTCCCAGACCACACAGGGCGTCGCGGCGCTCGGCACATCGCTCCAGACGGTTTCGCAGACCGCGAAAGGCACCGCCGCCACGGTTGTCGATGTCGCCCAGCAGGCGGCAAACTCGAGGCGGCAGACGCTTACCTCGCTGGAGCAGTCCAGCGCTCAGCTGCGCTCGATGAAAGCCGAGCTCTCGGATCTTCAGAAGGCGATCGCCGAGGCTGCAAAAACGCCAGTATCTGAGGTCTTCGGCGATGGCGTTGCCGGCCAGGCCGCCGCGGACGCGATTGCTCGGGCTGCATCATCGATCCAGAAGGTCTTCCAAGCGCTTGATGGTGGTCAAACGACCGCTCTGCAGGCGCACGAGAGCCTGGAGCTCATCCGGCAGAGCCTTTACCAGATCGGCGGCGACCCGCGGATCATCGACGGCTTCATAAACGCCCTGATGAACGGGAACGGGCGCGTTCGTGACCTCCAGGCATCCGTCGAATCCTTGTCGAAGTCGATCCTTTCGATCCCTGACAAGACGGTCAATATCGGCATCCGGCAATACACCGTCCCGTCGGCCGGCGGCGGCTCGGCAAACGTCAACGTCATCGGCGGTGGCGCTCCCGATATGACGATGCAGCAATACAACATCAACGGTCGGAACCACACGGTCTACGGTGGCATCAGCACCTTCGCGACCCATGAGCAATATGCGACGCTGACGCCGGCGGCGCGGGAACGCATCTATCGCGGTCAGTCGGATTTCATGCAGGAACTGTCGCCTACGACGTCGGGCGGGCTGATCTCTCAGAATGATTTTCAGACGATGTATGAAACTCTCGGCTATCGTGCGGCGGGTGGTCCGGTGTCTGCCGGCGGAACCTACCTGGTCGGTGAGAAAGGTCCGGAGATCCTGACGATGGCAGCGGCCGGATCCGTCACCAACGCCAACAGCACTGCCTCGATTCTCTCAGGTGGCCGCGATACCCTGTCGCTGATCGAGGACCACCTTTATGGCGCGCTCCAGGAACTCCGGATCCACACCAACTATTTCGAGACCTATGAGAGCGACTTTGGCGAGATGATCGCCAGCCTTAAGGAGGTCAAATCCGGGATTGCATCGGTGGCTGTGGCGGCGCGCGCGTCGGCCATGAGTTCTTACGGCTCGTTGGGCGGCGGTTACTCCAAGCGTGGAGGCGGCGGCTATGCTGGCTCGGGCTCGGGTTCCAACTCCGCGATCGTCGACTACAACTCCCCCTATATGGGGCCCGGGATTACCTTCACGAATGGGACGGGCGCCATCGGCTACGCCACCTATAACATCACCCCGGGCATACTCGGGACACAGCACAACCCCGGCCTGACTGGCTTTGCGACCGGCGGCCAGATTATGGCGGGTGAAGACCAGAAGGTCGAGTTCTTCAAGCGCAACAAGGAACGTGTCCTGATCGTCGATGACAGCAAGGTATCGGATCAGCGCAGCGGCAGCTCGGCCAGCAAGGAAAAGGCCACCGTGCACGCGCCGATCACGGTCAACTTCCACGGCGACACAGGCGACGCTCGTTCCCGCCAGGCCGTGGCGGATGATTTCCGCCGCGTCGTCCAGCAGGTCGTGCGGGGCCGATAGACCATGAGCTCCCGTTTTGAGATCGAAGTCGAAGGCGTCGGCGTCATGCGCCCGGTCAATAATTTCCAGATGGCGCGGATCAAGAACATTTCCGATCACGAGAACCGAGAGATCGCTTTCGTCGCGTTCGGCCTCGGCATGACGATTAAGCAGTTCAAAGCGTTGCCTGAAGAACAGCGCCGCGCCGCCTGGGATGCACACAGCCGGCTCTGCAGCCCTGCCGCCCTTGCACCCGAGCCGAAGGCGCAACCGGACCGCCCCCGGCTGCCGCGACGCTTCGAACGGGTTTCCGACGACAAGATGATCCAGATCGGCCGGGAGCTGATCAGAATCAAAGACCAGCTGCCCCATGGCCATTTCGGTCCATGGCTCAAGGAGAACAGCGGGCTGTCCATCGGCCAGGCGCAACGCTTCATGCGCGCAGCAAAGGAAGCCCAGCAGGAGCGATCGGCAGCATGACCATCTACGACCAGGACAGAAGTGATTCGGAGAAGTTGTATCGCGCGTTGGGGATGGCTGTGGCGCTCGCGGGCGCCCGACGCCCAGGCATGCCGTTGATGGCAGATGCCGGAGCGTGGGCCGATCTGATCAGGAATTTCGCAGAGATCAGCGATCAAGAAGCCAGCGAACTCGTCAACCGGCTCATTCAGGCATCTTGAACCCGACTGGAAGGTTCGTCGCACGAGCATCGTAGACGCCTTGGCATTTGGGACAGAGATCGTGCCCAGACAGACCGCGGGAGATCGGGATCTGCGCGCCGTTAGATTGCTCACACGCTGGGCAGAAGGCCTTACTTAGCGGCTTTCCGTCCTCACCAATCCCGAAGTTGTAATTGCCAATCCGTATTGTCTTGAGTTTGCCTTCATTGACCCGCTTGAGGCGTTCGATTTCTTGATCTTTTTCCTGCAGGGCTGCCTTGGCGTCGGCTAGGGCGATCTTAACGTCCGCGAGGTTGCCATAGAGCTCGGCAATCTGAAGTCTGAATTCGGAGGCCTTGAAATCCTGATCGAATTCTCTGAGTTTCTTGGCTATGTCTAAAGCTTGCGTTGCCGCAGCCAGCCCCATCATGATATCCATTGTTCCCCCTGCAATTGACTCTGGTCACTTCCCCTCATCAGCCCATAGGCTGTCGTTGCATCGAAGCAGAGGAGATCAGAAGAGTCGAGACGGCATCACGCACACTGTGCGGATGGCATAGGGAGTCCAAGGAGCGCCATCGGCCGCTTAACCCAGCCAGACACCCGCCAAGCCCTGCTGCGCGTCTACGGGCCTCTATGGGGCAAAGCTCAGGAGAAACATCCGGGCGGGGTGAACATCTCGACGGCCCGGATTTCCCGATCGGTCAGCGGCGTGCCGTTCTCCCAGACGAAGCTGAACAGATCCATATAATATAGGGCGTCCAGCGTATCGCCGATCTGCTTTATCGGGCGATCGGGATAGAGTTCGTTGTAGCGCCGACGGGCGGCTTCAGCCTTGGCTTCCCAGTCCATAGCCCATTCCCTGCGGCATCAGGAGCTCCACAGGCCCTTCACCGTATTGCTGGGATCTATCTCCCGCACCGTATATGTCTGCTCTCGCCCGATGATGATCAAGACCAGGCCGGAAAGGAAGGCGACGCTACACGCCATCAATCCGACCAGCGGCGGCCACAGGTTGCGATCATAGGTGTCCAGCAATTCGTTGGTCAGCCACCAATAGCAAGCGGCATCGGCGAGCGGGCTGAAAATGAACATCGATACGCCCAGCAAGCCCATCGAGCTGAAATACTGCGACCCTGAAATCTCGAATCTCTTTGTCATGGCCCCTCGCCTTTACTCTCTCTGGATGCAGAGTGGCAGAATGCACTCTCTCCAGTCAAATCGTTCTCGCTACGGCTTATCGGCGTAGCTGAGACGCTTGCGATTTCGTTCAGCAAGCCAGTCCCCCAAAGTTCCGATTCGCCGCTGATCATGCGTCATGTACGGAAGGCATAGGACGGGAAACGAAATCAGCCATTTCTCAAAGGCGTCTTCCAGTAGGAGTATTTTTTCGATGACCTCGCTACGTTCTGGCCCGTCAGCGACAAGCTTCTCCAGTCTGGCTTTTAGAAGGCTGAGTTCGGTGGCGAAGGCCACAAGTCGCTTGATTTCCGTCGTGACGTCCTCGCCAAACAGGTAGCGAGAACTGCTATAGGCGAGTGCTAAACGGCGCCGAGCGTTGAAGTCTGAAAGGTTACCTTCATTAGACCAGTAGTGCCCCAGGGCGTCGTTGACCTCGTCTATCACCTTCATGCGTCTTTCGAAGAGGTCAAGCATCACCTTTTGATGCGCGGTTCGCCACTGCAGAAAGCCGATCACACCGACTGCAACGGCGATCGTCGGGGTAAGAAGCGCCTGCAAGATCTGTATCCAGGCCGGAACAGCACTCATTTTCCTTACCTCACGCCTTCGCCGCGGCCAGTAGCACATCGCGCACCCAGTCGCTCAATGTCGCCGTTCCGGCCGTCTGCGCCGCAGAGGCAAGCATTTCCATTTCATCATCAGTCAACATCACGACCAGGCGCTTATCGCGCTTCAAGTGCATCGGAACCGGCGGTCTACCCATATCGTCACCTCATTCTGTCTGCCGGCAGAATAGTGCGGGCTAGTTTATGTTGCAATAAGTATTTGCATAGCTATTGACACATAAATAATAATGGCAGTAAATATGCACATAGAAACTCATTAGTCGGAGGGAACCGATCATGCTAACCGCTCTTGCAATCACCATCATCGGTTTGGTTGCGGCATTCCTCCTCAAGGACATCTACCTGGCCTGAGATCAGGCAACCAAAGATCGTCAACCACAATCTGGAGATCACAATGCTTGACAAACCCGTTCAGGCCGCCGGCGAAGCCATGCTTACCCGTCGCCAACTCATTGCCGCCTCGTCCGCCGCTGCTGTGATCGGTGTTGCCGGCATCGCGCCGATCGCAGCTCATGCCGCCGTCGCGGATCCGCTGCTGACTGCGGTCGCTGCTTTCCGGTCTGGTATGGCGGATTACAACGCCAACGCGCCGCAAGATGATCCTGGGGCGAATGCCTACAGCTTGAGCTCGTGGAAGCCACCGCACGCGGTCCTGGCAAACTGGACGGCGCCCGCCACGACCCGGGACGGCGCGATGGCAGCCCTTCGCCTCGCGGTCGACGAGGAGGAGACTGGAGACAGTCCTCTCGTTGGCCCGATGATGCGGGCAGCTCTCGCATACCTCGAGCAGGAGGGCGCGCTATGACGAGGATCACCCGCCGCCGGCTCCTGGGTGGCGCAGCCGCTGCATCGCTCCCTGTGGCCTTGCCAGCGGCTGCAGCCGGCTTGGATGACGTCGCCATTGTCCGGATGCTGATCGACGCCCACAAGGCCGCTGTAGGCCGGTGGGACGATCTGCCAGAGATATGGCCCGACGAGGCCTCCATTGCTTTGTGGGAGAAGCTAAGCGCTGAAAAGGACGAGGCCGCCAAGGCCGTCTGCTTCTACCGTCCGACCACCTTGGAAGGCGTTCACGCCAAGGCCGAATACATCTTTGGCTGCGAGGACTTTGTCGACCAGGAAGCGAACGATGATTGGACCCGGGCTGAGCTGATCAGCGGCTTCCTGCCGGCGGGAACCGTTTGATTATATCAGATGCTCAACGGTGCTGACGTGGCAACCTTCGGAAGGAGGTTCCTTTCGTCATCTTTCGCCCGGAGCAGGGCGTCTATTGTTTGCTGAACCTGAACGAGCTGGTCGCGCCAACCCTCAGTGTGGGCGCGTGCATAATCGCCAGCCAAGTTTTCGGCTAGAGTCCTTCGATGCTCTCGCATCTTCACCAGCGCTGCGTCCAAGTTCTTCAGATGCTCATCTGCCATTCTAGAGCCCTTCCATGTTGCATTCCATGTCGCGTGGAGCAGCCGAGTGTGACAGAAAGCCGTTTGAAATCAATGGTAGCTGCTTGCAACATGACGCAACATGTTTTCGGGGAGCGTATAATCTAAGTCATTGAAATTAATGGTGATCCCGACGCGATTCGAACGCGTGACCCCCAGATTAGGAATCTGGTGCTCTATCCTGCTGAGCTACGGGACCACTTGATGCCATGCATACAAAAGGCTTGGCGCGAAGCCAAGCCTTAATTGTCGTCAGAGGCCGAGCCGTTGTTCGGCCAGGCGAACCCAGTAGGAGATGCCGTGGGCGATGGCTTCGTCGTTGAAGTCGTAGGCCGGGTTGTGCAGGCCGGCGCTGTCGCCGTTGCCGATGAAGATGAAGGCGCCGGGGCGGGCGTTCAGCATGTAGGAAAAGTCTTCGCCGCCCATCATCGGGTCGATCTCGGCATTGACGTTCGCCTCGCCGGCGATGGCGGCAGCGGTTGCGACCGCATGCTCGGTCTCGTCGGGATGGTTGACGGTGACGGGGTAGTTGCGGTGGAAGCTGATTTCGGCCTCGGCGCCGTGGGCTGCGACCATGCCCTCGATGATCTGCCGGAACCGCGTCTCGGCCAGCGTGCGCATCTCGGGGTCGAGGGTGCGGACGGTGCCGGCGAAGGTCGCATCGTTCGGGATGACGTTATGGGCGAAACCGGCATTGAACTTGGTCACCGAAACGACGACCGAGCTGATCGGATCGGCGGTGCGCGAGGCGATCATCTGCAGGTTGGCGACGATCTGGGCGCTGATCACAATCGGGTCGATCGTCCGGTGCGGCTGGGCGGCGTGGCCGCCGCGGCCCTTGATGGTGACGGTGAATTCGTCGGTCGCCGCCATGATCGCGCCCTTGCGGGTGGCGAACTGTCCCACCGGCAGGCCCGGCAGATTGTGCATGCCGTAGACCTCTTCGATCTCGAAGCGCTCCATCATGCCGTCCTTGACCATCAGGTTGCCGCCGCCGCCGCCTTCTTCGGCGGGCTGGAAGATGACGGCGATATTGCCGTTGAAATTGCGGGTCTCGGCCAGATATTTCGCCGCGCCGAGCAGCATGGCGGTGTGGCCGTCATGGCCGCAGGCATGCATCTTGCCCGGCGTCTTCGAGGCCCAGGGTTTGCCTGATATTTCGGTGAGCGGCAGGGCGTCCATGTCGGCGCGCAGGCCGACGGTGCGGTGGCCTTCGCCCTTGCCCTTGATCAGGCCGACGACGCCGGTGCGGCCGATGCCGGTGACGATCTCGTCGACACCGAATTCCTTGAGTTTCTCAGCGACGAAGGCGGCGGTGTTTTCCACCGCGAAGAGCAGCTCGGGCCGGGCGTGGATGTGGCGGCGCCACTCGGCGACCTCGTCCTGCAATTCCGCGGCTCTGTTCAAAATCGGCATACTGACGTTCCTGTTGAAAACCCGACCATCTTTCATCGCATCACAAGGGTGTTGAGGCTGGGCTGTGAGGCTTTTGGAAATTACTTAGTCAATGACCTTTGCCATGTCATAGCCATATAGGCTAAATAGGGGAAGATTTCGAGATTTTCCTGATATCCGAAGGACGAACCGTGTCGACGAGCCACTTCCGTTTGTTTGCTGCCATGCGGCCGCTTTCTTTCGTATCAGCGGCGACTGCCGTTTTTCTGGCCTCCGTTTCGCTTGCCCAGGCCAACCCGCATATTCTCGTCGATGTGCAGACCGGCCGCGTGCTCGAGCATGAAGAAGCCTTTCGCAAATGGTATCCGGCCTCGCTGACCAAGCTGATGACCGTCTATACCGTGTTCGATGCGATCCGCGCCGGCCAGATCAGCCTCGATACGCCCATCGTCATGAGCAAGCGCGCCGCCGCGCAGCCGGCCGCCAAGATGTATTTCAAGCCGGGGCAGAAGCTGACGCTCGACAGCGCGCTGAAGATCCTGATGGTGAAATCGGCCAACGACATCGCCGTTGCGGTCGCCGAAGCCATCGGCGGCACGCAGGAAGGCTTCGTCACCCGGATGAACGGCGAGGCGCTGAAGCTCGGCATGACGGATTCGCATTTCGTCAATCCGAACGGCCTGCCGGGCAAGGGACAGTATACGACGGCGCGCGACCTTGCGGTGCTGACGGTGGCGCTGCGCCGCGATTTTCCGCAATATGCCGGTTATTTCGCACTTGAAGGTTTCACCAACGGCCAGCAGAACGTGCCGAGCCTCAACATGCTGATCGGCCGCTTCGCCGGCGCCGACGGCATGAAGACCGGCTTCATCTGCGCCTCGGGCTTTAATCAGATCGGTTCGGCGACACGCAACGGCCGCACCATCGTCTCTGTCGTGCTCGGCACCGACAGCCTTGCGGCGCGCGCCGATGCGACGGCGAACCTTTTGCAGAAGGGTTTCACCACCCAGTTTCCCGGCAATGACACGCTGGGTTCGCTGAAGCCCTACGGGCAGGGACAGGACCAGGTGACCGACATCTCCGCCGACATCTGCAGCGCCAAGGGCGCCAAGGTGCGCAGCGAAACGCGCGACGAGGTCGGCCGCATGCGGGTGCAGTCCCCCTATATATTGGAAATGGATCACGATCCGCGGTTCGTCTTTGCCGGGCTCATCCCCGGCCAGGATCCGCAGCCGGCGGCGCAGCCTGAAAAAATGGCAAGGGGTGATACGGCGGGAGGGATCGCCAACGTGCCGGTGCCGATGCCGCGCCCGACCTCCTTTTAAGTTTCAAGGTTAGATGAGATGAGCGCGCTTAACGACAGGATTCCGGTCACCATCCTGACCGGCTTTCTCGGCGCCGGCAAATCGACGCTGCTCAACCGCATCCTCAAACATCCCCAGATGAAGGATGCGGCCGTCATCATCAATGAATTCGGCGATGTCGGCATCGATCATCTGCTGGTCGAAAGCTCCGGGGATTCGATTATCGAACTCTCGGACGGCTGCTTGTGCTGCACCGTGCGCGGCGAGCTTGTCGATACGCTCGCCAACCTGATGGATGCGGTGCAGACCGGCCGCGTCAAGCCGGTGAAGCGCGTCGTCATCGAAACCACGGGCCTTGCCGACCCTGCGCCGGTGATGCAGGCGATCATGGGCAATCCGGTCATTGCCACGAATTTCGAGCTCGACGGCGTCGTCACCGTCGTCGATGCGGTCAACGGGCTGCAGACGCTCGACAATCACGAGGAAGCGCGCAAGCAGGCGGCGGTCGCCGACCGGCTGATCGTCTCGAAAAAATCGATGGCCGGCGCTGGAACGGATGCCTTGGAAAAGCGGTTGCGGGCGCTCAATCCGCGCGCCGCGATGATGGATGCCGACAGCAGCGAGGCGAGCAGTGCCGCGGTGCTGGTCAACGGGCTCTATGATCCCGCGACGAAGATCGCCGATGTCGGCCGCTGGCTGCAGGACGAGGACGCGCACGAGGCGCATCATCATCACGATCATGGTGGCCATGATCATGATCACGATGATCACGGCCACCACCATCATGATCATCATGGTCATGCCCAGCAGGACGCGCACGACGTCAATCGTCACGATGCCTCGATCCGCTCCTTCTCGATCATCGAGGCGAAGCCGATCGACCCGATGGCGCTCGACATGTTCATCGATCTCCTGCGCTCCGCCCATGGCGAGAAGCTGCTGCGAATGAAGGCGATCGTTGCCGTCTCCGACCGACCGGAACGGCCGCTGGTGCTGCATGGCGTGCAAAGCATCTTCCATCCGCCGGTGCGGCTTCCCGCCTGGCCCGATCCGCAAGACCGGCGCACGCGCATGGTGCTGATCACCAAGGATCTGCCCGAAGCCTTCGTGAAGGATCTGTTCGACGCCTTTCTCGGCAAGCCGCGCATCGACAAGCCCGATCGTGCTGCGCTCTCCGACAACCCGCTCGCCATTCCCGGTATGAAAATTTGATGCATGTCGCCCGGAAGTGTGTAGCGGTTCCGGGATAACGACATGCATAAAACAAAGCGCATCAGCCCTTGCGGATCAGGAAGCGGTGGCCGTCTTCGGTCTTTTCGGCCTCGACCAGTTCGTGGCCGTCCTCATTGCAGAAATGCGGCATGTCGATCACAGCCAGCGGATCGGTGGTGTCGACGCGGATGAGGGTGCCGCTTGCCATGGCGGCGAGCTTCTTGCGCGTCTTGATCACGGGGAATGGGCATTTCAGGCCGCGAAGGTCGTAAAGAACGGGGCTCAAGCCGTTCAGTTCCGCGCCCAGAATTTCCAGAACGGCTTCTTTGCCGCGGCTTCCGCCGTTTCCTGCGGTTCGGGCGCCGTGAAGGCCAGCGGGTTCTGCGTCGGGACCGGCACGACCGCCGGTGTCGCGGCAGCGATTGCGGTTGCCTGCGGCTGGGCGGAGATTGCCTGCGGCCCGGCAGGCGGTGCCGGCGTGGCGCCTGTCGCGGTCTTGGCGGCGATGCCCTGCGCGGTGCGCTTGGCCATCAGGTCTTCGAGTTCGGCGACCTTGACCATGCGCCCGGCTTCCAGCGAGGTGCCGGTCGGGGCATAAGCCAGTTCGCGGCCCTTGCGCGTCTTGGCGACAACGGCCTTGCGCTCGGCTTCGGACGGGTCGTACCAGGCCATGCCGTCGAATTTGCCCATCGCCTTGGCATAGTCGGCATCATAGGTCTTGCCGTAGTTGGCAAGGGCTGCCGTCAGCGCCGGCGGCGTCGACATGGCAGGGCATTTGCCGGCGGCATTGAAGGCGCCGCCATCGGTTGCCTGCTGGTTGAAGACGTATTTCTTTTCGCAGACGTTCACCTCGGGCGGGCGTTTCGTCACTTCGAAATTGTCGTAGCCGACCTTCAGCATCTTCCAGAAATCGTAGCTGGAGTCGAGGCGATGCTTGACCATGTTTTCCGCCGTCATGCGGAAGGGGAAGGCTTGCAGCTGCACCGTCGCCTGGCCGCCCTTGAAGGCGTCGCGGGCAAAAGCGTAGATCTCCAGCACCTGCTGGTCGGTCATCGAATAGCAGCCGGAGGAAGAGCAGGCGCCATGGATCATCAGATCCGAGCCGGTGCGGCCGTTGGCCGCGTCGTAGCGGTTCGGGAAGCCGGTGTTGATTGCCAGATAATATTTGGAATTGGGGTTCAGGTTGGCGCGTGTCAGGTCGTAAAAACCTTCCGGCGCCTGCCGGTCGCCGGTCTTGACCTTCGGGCCGAGACGGCCGGACCAGGCGCAGATCTTGTAATCGGCGATCTTGTCGAAACGGTTGTCGGTCTTCGCCTTCCAGATTTCCATGGCACCTTCTTCCTTGAAGATGCGGATCATGATCGGCGAATTGCGGTCCATGCCCTTGGCGGCCATGGCGGTGAGGATATGAGAGGGAAGCGGCTGCTCGACCTTGTTCTTGACCTTGGAGAGGTCGACCTGCGCGGTTTCCAACGCGTCATTGCAGCCGGTCAGAGCCAGCGCCATGAGGGAAACATAGGCAAAATGACGTATGCGCATCCAAACTAGCCCATAAAGATTGTGCGACCCGGTCCGCCTATGGAGTTCGGGCATTGGAAGGAATCATAGGCGGTTTATACTTTACAAAAGCTTACCAGCCTATGACCTGCCCTGAACATCCCCGCAAGCGCGAAAGTTACAGATAACATCAATGTGGCCAAGATTTGGCCCCAATCGATGAAAGCCGCTCTTCTCCAGAGCATGATGCAGAAAAGTGTCAGCGGTTTTCGGGCGACATTAGGCCGCTGGACTCGGCTCGGCGTCTTGGAGATTGGCCCGCCCGCAGGTCTAAGCCATCGTCGGGTGTTTAATCGCTTGACGCATCTCCTTGACATGCCGCGCCGGCGGCGCGCCAAATTGCCGAAGATACTCGCGGCTGAATTGGGAGGCGCTCTCGTATCCAACCGCGAACGCCGCGTCCGACGCGCTATGGCCGCCCGCTAGCAAAAGTTGGCGGGCTTCCTGCAATCTGAGCTGCTTTTGATACTGAAGAGGACTGAAGCCAGTGATCGCCAGGAAATGGCGATGCAAGCTTGCGCGGCTCATCCCGCTGGCATCGCAAAGGGCCTCGATGCGAAGGTGCTGGTCGGGGTGATCCCTAATCCACGCGATGGCGCGCCGGACGCGGTCCAAGGCGCCTTCAGGCCGTGCGATCTGACGCAGCAATCGCCCCTGGGGACCTTGTAGCAACCGGTAGAGTAGCTCGCGCTCGATCATCGGGCTGAGAATGGGAATGTCCGCCGGGTTATCGAGCAACGACAGCAACCTGAGCAATGTATCGCGAAGCGGAGCGATCATCGGATTGACCGCGACGCCCATGCCTTTCTGATCGCTCTCGCGTATAGGGGGCATGGTCGCAGCCAACTCGGCCAGCAGCGCCGGCTCCAGGACGAGTGAGACCGCGACATAGGAGCGGCCTTTGCCGGCATCCAGGATTTGCCCAATCAGCGGCAGGTCGAGAGCGCTGATGAAATACTGCGCGCTGTCGTAACTCAGAAGGGTGTCGCCGATTGCAACGCGCTTAGACCCTTGCAGGATGAAACAGATCATTGAGCGATAAAGGCAAGGCACGTTGACCGGAGAATCTTGTCCTACGAACATGTCGAGGCGGGGGATCGGTGTGTCCGTCAAGCCTGTCGCGGCATGACGCAAAACAATGTCCAGATGCGGTGCGAGATCGTCTGTCATTTCTTCAGTGTGCCACCGCTCTGCAGAAAAGCAAAGGCGTTGAGACGATCAGGCAAGAACTTGAGCCGATCGGGCGGGTTCCCAACCCAGCATTAGCCTATCTTGGATCCGAACACAGCGCGCCTCAGGGCGCTACGATCCGAGAAAGGCATCCATGACCCACCCAATCGCACTTATCACCGGCGCAAGCCGCGGCCTTGGCCGTAACATGGCGCTTCAGCTGGCCAAACGAGAGGTTCACATTATCGGCACCTACCGTACTGGCGAGGTCGAGGCCAACGCCTTGCGTCAGGAAATCGAAGCGCTGGGCGGGAAGGCCTCGATGCTGGCGCTCGATGTGACCGATACGGCGAGCTTCGCGGCATTCGCAGGCGCCGTTGCCGAGACGCTCAAGGCGGATTTCCACCGAGATCGTTTCGACTATCTCGTCAATAACGCTGGCAACGGCCTGTTCTCGAACTTTGTCGATGCGACCGAGGAGCAGTTTGCTTCCTTGGTTTCTACCCATCTCCAGGGGCCAATTTTCCTGACCCAGAAGCTCCTGCCGCTGATCGCGGATGGCGGGCGCATCCTGAACGTGTCCTCTGGCTTCGTGCGCTTCACCTTGCCGGGGTACAGCCTCTACGCGGCTATGAAGGCGGCGGTTGAAGTGCTTTCGCGTTATCTGGCTGTGGAGTTGGGTGAACGCAGGATTCGCGTCAACGCCATCGCGCCGGGCGCCATCGCAACCGATTTTGGCGGCGGCGCAGTGCGCGATAATGAGGGCGTGAACGCGTATGTGGCGCAGGGCATCGCGCTTGGCCGCGTTGGGCTGCCCGACGATGTCGGCGGTGCCGTCGCCGCCATCCTGTCCGACGATATGGGTTGGGCCAATGGCACTACGTTCGACATTTCGGGAGGACAATTGCTTTAGACCAGGCAAGCTCTCCCCAGATATCGAAAGGCCATCATGACGACCAGCAAGCTCACCCTCATCAGCCATCCGCTATGCCCCTTCGTTCAGCGCGCGGCCATTGTTCTCCTGGAGAAAAACGTCACCTTCGAAAGGATCAACGTCGATCTCGCTGACAAACCGGACTGGTTTCTGGCGCTTTCACCGACAGGCAAGGTGCCGCTGCTGAAGGTGGAGCGGGCAGGCGACAGGGACGCAACTCTGTTCGAAAGCATGGCGATCTGCGAATATCTCGAAGAGACGCAGGGCGGCGGCAAGCTCTACGCCGAGGATGCGCTGTCGCGCGCGCAGCAGCGCGCGTGGATCGAATATGGCACGGCGACCCTCGCCGAGGCCTGGCAATTCCTTAACGCTAAGGATCGCACGACCTCAGACGCCAAACGTGCCGCCTTTCGGGACAAGCTACAGCGACTGGAGTCAGTAATCGCAGCAGAACCCTATTTCAGCGGAACTGCCTTTAGCATGGTCGATGCCGTATACGCGCCTCTCTTCCGCTATTTCGACATTATTGACGCTGCAGTATCGCAGTCGATCTTCGAGGACCTTCCGCGCGTCACGGCGTGGCGAGCGGCACTGGCGGGACGACAAAGCGTCGTTGCCGCGGTGGGAGGAGATTATGCCGAGCGATTCCGGCGGTACCTCAATCTGCATGGTAACGAGCTGTGAAGAAGTCCATTTACGAGCGAGCGTCGTCGTAGCCGTGGGTTGAGACTACGCTCGCCATTTCAATCAACATCTGGTCGAGCACCAAGCGCTCTTGGCCGGTTGATTCCCCCCAAGCCCGCCTTCGCTCTCCCGGTGTCTTGACCCGGCGGCGCTCCGAAGAGACGCTTGTACTCACGGCTGAACTGCGAAGCGCTTTCATAGCCGACCGCGAAACCCGCCTCGGCTGCACTCGACTGGTTCGCGATCATGCGACGGCGGGCCTCGTGGAGCCGGATATACTTCTGATACTGAAGCGGGCTGACGGCGGCGACGGCTTTAAAGCGGTCGTAAAAGACGGATACGCTCATGCCCGCGAGCGCAGCGACCGCCTTGAAATTGAGGCGCTCGGTGTAGTGGTCGCGGATCCAGGCCATGGCCTTTCGGATGTGCATCAGGCGGGAGTCAGATCCGGCAATCTGGCGGAGCAGGCCGCCATGCGGTCCCATCAGCAGCCGAAACATGAGCTCGTGTTCCAGGGACTGAGCCATGACGGGGATTTCGGTTGGGCGCTCGAGTAACTCCAACAGTCTTCCCCAGGCGCCCAGAAGCGACGCGCTCGCGGTGCTAACCCCGTATCCCGATTCAATCGGCGGCTCTGGCATCGCTGCCATCTCAAGGACGAGGTCGGACAGCAGTGCCGGGTCCAGAAATAGACCGACCGCGACAAATGGTCTATCTTGCGAAGCCTCGCAGACCTGCCCCAACGCGGCGATCTCGGCCGCGACAATCATGCTTTGACCGGGTCCGTACTCGAACCTCTTGTCGCCGATAAACATGCGCTGAGTGCCCTGTATTACCAGGGACGCCGCGGGATCGTAGATCAGCGGGTCGATCTCGGTCGTATGGTCGAGGGTGTAAGCGAACAGCCGCGGCAATTTAAGACTCGGACGGCCGGCGTGGCGCATCGCGATGGCGCGCATTTTTTCGAGTTCGCTCATTGAGCCATCCTAAACCGATTGCCCAGTTCTATCGAACATTTCGGAAGATCAGGCAAGGGTGATGGAAGTTTCGGCATCGTGGCCTTGGGGTTCAAATCTTACTATCGGGCCAAGACAGAGGCCATCGGGGCTTCTGATGGTCCAGGAGAAACTGCCATGCCCACCCCAATCGAAACTGTATCGGCTTTTTGCGCCACGTTCGTTGAAGACGGCGGAAGACCAGCCGTCCGGCGCTGGTTCACACCCACTACGCGCTGGGTCAACGAAGGCATTTCAGTCACGACCGGCGCCGACGAGGCCATTGCAATGATCGATGGACTGGAGACGTCGATGGGCATCTCCACGGTCCATATCGACATGCTTGCGATCGCCACTGACGGGACTCGCGTTCTCACCGAAAGGCTCGACCGGTTCGAGCGTGCTGACGGCAGCGAAATCGGACGCGTGATGATCATGGGCATTTTCGAACTCGAGGGCGACAAGATTGTCGAGTGGCGGGACTATTTCGACGTTACCGCCGTCCAGAAGTTCTCTGCCGGCTGAGACGCCGGCTTGCGAAAGATGGGGCTGGGCGCGGAGATTATTGTGTCCGCACTCAGCACGCCCACCCGCCGGGTGATCGACCTGCGGAACCCGCGCGACAGGATTCAGGTTTTAGGCCGATCCGGCCTAAAACCATCCTGTTCTAGAGATTGCGGCCCATATTGAGGAATTTCTGACGGCGCTCGTTGCGCAGCTGTTCGCCGGAGCGGGAGGCCATTTCGCCGAGCGCATTGGCGATCACGTCGCCGGTCGCGGCGATGACGCTGTCGGGGTCGCGATGGGCGCCGCCGAGCGGCTCGGAAATGATGCCGTCGATGACGCCGAGCGATTTCAGGTCTTCGGCGGTAATCTTCATATTGGTCGCCGCTTCCCGGGCGCGGGTGGAATCGCGCCAGAGGATGGAGGCGGCGCCTTCCGGCGAGATGACGCTGTAGATCGAATGCTCGAGCATGTAGACCTTGTTGCCGGTGGCGATGGCGATCGCGCCGCCCGAGCCGCCTTCGCCGATGACGACGGAAACGAGCGGAACCTTGATGCCGAGGCACATTTCCGTCGAGCGGGCGATCGCCTCGGCCTGGCCGCGCTCTTCGGCGCCGACGCCGGGATAGGCGCCGGCCGTATCCACCAGCGAAATCACCGGCAAGCCGAAACGATCGGCCATTTCAAGGATGCGGATCGCCTTGCGGTAGCCTTCCGGGCGGGGGCTGCCGAAATTATGCTTCAGACGGGTCTTGGTATCGTTGCCCTTTTCCTGGCCGACGACGGCGACTGGCTGACCGCGGAAGCGGGCAAGGCCTGCCTGGATCGCGGCATCCTCGGAAAATTTGCGGTCGCCGGCGAGCGGCGTGAATTCCTGGAACAGGGTCTTGGCGTAGTCGACGAAATGCGGGCGCTGCGGATGGCGGGCGACCTGGGTCTTCTGCCAGGGATTGAGCTTGGAATAGATTTCGACGATCGCCTCGCGGACGCGAACCTCCAGCCGGACGATCTCATCGGTGGTGTCGATGCTCTCGTCTTCCGTTGCGAGCTTCTTCAGCTCGATGATCTTGCCTTCGAGGTCGGAGATCGGCTTTTCGAAGTCGAGATAATTGTGCATGAGGTGCGTTTCCGTTCCTTGTGCCGCGGGGCGTTTTCCTGGCTCCGCCCCTTGTCGCCGGTCCTATTCGTGCTTTTTCGCCTGTTTGGCAAGGGGGTGATGCGTCTGGACGAGCTGCTGCAGCCTCTCTTCGAGGACATGCGTGTAAATCTGTGTGGTCGAAATGTCCGAATGGCCGAGGAGTTCCTGGACGACGCGCAGATCGGCGCCGTTGGTCAGCAGATGGCTGGCAAAGGCGTGGCGCATGACATGCGGCGAGATCATCGACGGCGTCAGGCCGGCGCGGATCGCCAGGTTCTTCAGGTCGCGGGCGAAAACCTGGCGCGGCAGATAACCCTCTTTCGAGGCGGCGGGAAACAGCCAGGGGCTTTCCTGCGGCGCCTTGGCCGCCGCATTTTCCGCCGCCAGCAGGCGCCCGTAGGATTTCAGCGCCGATATCGCCGATTGCGACAGCGGCACCAGCCGCTCCTTGTTGCCCTTGCCGCGGATCATCAGGAAACGGCCTTCCTGGTCGAGCACTCGGGCGGGAAGCGAAACCAGTTCGCTGACACGCATGCCGGTGGCATAGAGCAGCTCCAAGAGCGCCAGCATGCGCAGGCGCTGCAACTGGCCCGGCGCCGCATCGGCTGCCTCGGCCTCAGCCTGCGAAAGCAACTTGCCGACCTCCTCGACACCCATCGTCTTCGGCAACGGGCGGCCTTTCTTCGGCGCATCGAGAATGCCGGTGGGGTCGTCGGTCCTCAGGCCCTCGGCGTAGAGGAACTTGTAGAACTGCCGCATGGCGGCAAGCCGGCGCGCCTGCGAGGAGGGTTTGAAACCCTTTCGGGCGAGCGAGGCGAGATAGGCGGCCAGATCGGCGGAGGCGGCTTCGGTCAGCCGCACGCTGCGCCCGGTCAGGAACGAATGGATATCGTCGAGGTCGCGCTCATAGGATTGCAGCGTGTTGACGGCCGCGCCGCGCTCGGCGCTCATCATTTCCAGGAAGGACTCCACATGGACGCGGCTGAGATCCACCATGCCGGTCACTTCCTGGTCGTGTCGATCGTGCCCGTCGACGGCGGATTGACCCGCTCGGACGGAATACGGATCGTCACGTCGCGCGGCTGCGGCTCGACGAAGGTCACAAGCGCCCACATCGCTCCGTAGACCGTCCCGGCGAGGATCGCGCAGACGAACAGAAAACGGAACAGGGTCGGCATCCGGCAACTCCTTCATGCTCTGCTTCTGTTATAAGAAGCGTATCTGCAAGTGCAAGAAGCGGTATTCAAGCCATGATTCCCTTGTCCGCGACTTGACGCTCTACCTGCATTTGTCGATACGGTTTGCAAACAAAGTGTGAATGGACCGATGAGTGAACCACTGCTGACCGTTGCTGACAGCTTGAAAGACAGAGCTCGCGCCGCGCTCGGTTCACGCAATCTGATCCTCGTCGGGCTAATGGGGGCGGGAAAATCCGCCGTCGGCCGCATCGTCGCCAGCCAGCTCGGCATTCCCTTCATCGACAGCGACCACGAAATCGAGCGCGTTTCGCGCATGACGATCGCCGAACTTTTCGCCGCCTATGGCGAGGACGAATTCCGGGCGCTGGAAACGCGGGTGATGAAGCGGCTGTTAAAGAGCGGGCCGCGGGTCGTCTCCACCGGCGGCGGCGCCTTCATCAACGAGCGGACGCGCCGGCATATCAGCAAGGGCGGCGTCTCCGTCTGGCTGAAGGCGGATCTCGAGGTGCTCTGGGAGCGGGTCAACAAGCGCGACACGCGGCCCTTGCTCAAGACGGAAAATCCGAAGCAGACGCTCGAAGGCCTGATGAATGCGCGCTACCCGATCTATGCGCAGGCCGACCTCACCGTGCTCTCGCGCGACGTGCGCAAGGAAATCATGGCCGACGAGGTGCTGAAGGCGGTGATCGAAGCTCAGAAGGAAAATGCAGCGTCATGAATGCGATACCCTCCGCCTCATCAGTCCAGACCGTGCATGTGCCGCTCGGCGAACGGGCCTATGACATCCTGATCGGGCCAGGGCTGATCGCGCGCGCTGGCGCCGAAATCGCCTCCCGCCTCAAGGGCCGCAAGGCGGCTGTTATCACCGATCAAAATGTCGCGCCGCTCTATCTCAAGGCGCTTGTCGCAAGTCTTGAAGAAGCGGGCATCGCTTCGGCTGCGGTCGTGCTGCCGGCCGGCGAGAAGACCAAGAGCTTCGAACATCTGATGACCGCCTGCGACAAGGTGCTCGAAGCCCGCGTCGAGCGCAACGATTGCGTCATCGCGCTCGGCGGCGGCGTCATCGGCGATCTCTCCGGATTTGCGGCCGGCATCGTGCGCCGCGGCGTGCGCTTCGTGCAGGTGCCGACATCGCTGCTGGCGCAGGTGGATTCTTCCGTCGGCGGCAAGACCGGCATCAATTCCCGCCACGGCAAGAACCTGATCGGCGTCTTCCATCAGCCGGATCTGGTTCTGGCCGATACCGATGTCCTGAATACGCTGAGCGAGCGCGAATTCCGCGCCGGTTACGCCGAAGTCGCCAAATACGGGCTGATCGACAAGCCGGATTTCTTCGCCTGGCTCGAAGCCAACTGGAAAGCGGTTTTCACGGGCGGCTCCGCCCGCATCGAGGCGATTGCCGCCAGCTGCCAGGCGAAGGCCGACGTCGTCGTTGCCGACGAGCGCGAGAACGGCCAGCGGGCGCTGCTCAATCTCGGCCACACGTTCGGCCATGCGCTGGAGGCGGCGACCGCCTATGACAGCTCCCGCCTCGTGCATGGCGAAGGCGTTTCGATCGGCATGGTGCTGGCGCACGAATTCTCTGCACGGATGAACCTGGCAAGCCCCGACGATGCGCGCCGCGTCGAGCGACACCTGAAGGAGGTCGGCCTGCCGACCCGCATGTCCGACATTCCAGGCGCGCTGCCGCCGGCCGAAACGCTGATGGATGCGATCGCCCAGGACAAGAAGGTCAAGAGCGGCAAGCTCACCTTCATCTTGACGCGCGGCATCGGCCAGTCCTTCGTCGCCGACGACGTTCCCGCCTCCGAAGTAATCAGCTTTCTCCGGGAAAAACACCCTTGACGACGATTGAAGGCGCTCTGGCATTTCTTGCGACATATTGGCCGGAGATCCTTTCGATCACCGCGCTCGTGCTGATGTCCGCCTTTTTTTCCGGCTCGGAAACCGCCCTGACCGCTGTTTCGCGCAGCCGCATCCATACGCTCGAGGTCAATGGTGACGATCGCGCCGGCCTCGTCCGGCAGCTGATCGAGCGGCGCGACCGGCTGATCGGCGCACTGCTGATCGGCAACAATCTCGCCAATATCCTGTCTTCCTCGATCGCCACCAGCCTGTTCCTCGGCCTGTTCGGCAGTTCCGGCGTAGCGCTGGCGACGCTGGCGATGACCGTCATTCTGGTCATCTTCGCCGAAGTGCTGCCGAAGAGCTGGGCGATTTCGACGCCCGACCGCTTCGCGCTTGCCATCGCCGTTCCGGCCAGGCTGTTCGTTCTCGTCGTCGGCCCGATTTCCTCCTTCGTCAATGCGATCGTCCGCCGGATCCTGGCGCTGTTCGGCATCAATCTCTCGCGCGAGGTATCGATGCTGACGGCGCATGAGGAGCTGCGCGGCGCCGTCGATCTGCTGCACCGCGAGGGATCGGTGGTGAAGGCCGATCGCGACCGCCTCGGCGGCGTGCTCGATCTCGGCGAACTCGAACTCTCCGACATCATGGTTCACCGCACGGCAATGCGGGCGATCAACGCCGACGATCTGCCGGAAGCGGTGGTGCGCGCCATTCTCGAAAGCCCCTATACGCGCATGCCGCTGTGGCGCGGCACGATCGACAACATCATCGGCGTCGTGCATGCCAAGGATCTGCTGCGGGCGCTTGCCGAGCCGAACATGGAGCCGCAGAACCTCGATATCGTGAAAATCGCGCAGAAGCCATGGTTCGTGCCCGACAGCACCAATCTCGAAGATCAGCTCAACGCCTTCCTCAGGCGCAAGCAGCATTTCGCCGTCGTCGTCGATGAATATGGCGAGGTGCAGGGCATCGTCACGCTGGAGGATATTCTCGAGGAAATCGTCGGCGATATTTCCGACGAGCACGATATCGAGATCCAAGGCGTGCGCCAGGAGGCCGACGGTTCGGTCGTCGTCGACGGCGGCGTGCCGATCCGCGACTTGAACCGCGCGCTCGACTGGCATCTCCCCGACGAGGAGGCGACGACGATTGCCGGCCTGGTCATCCATGAATCGATGACCATCCCGGAAGAGCGCCAGGCCTTCACTTTTTATGGCAAGCGTTTTGTGGTCATGAAGCGGGAAAAGAACCGCATCACCAAGCTGCGCATTCGGCCCGCCGGGGAAGACGGCGCAAAACCTAGCTGATCCGGCTTGGATTGCGGTCGATCTCTCTCCATATAGGCGTTGCTACCAGCGGGTCGGCTCACCAGGTGCTGCCGGTTCGACGGCCAGCGCATGCAGGCCGGCATCGAGTTCCGGTTTCAACAGATCGGTAATCGACCGGTGGCGCGCCAGCCGCGACATGCCGGCGAATTTAGCCGAGACGATTCTCACCCGCATATGGGTTTCGCCGGTGCCAGTAATGTCAGGCTGATGGCCGGCATGCAGAGGGCTTTCGTCGATGACGCTCAGGCGCTCCGGCGCGAAGGCTTGGACTAGTTTTTCTTCGATGCGGGTTCGCAGGGTCATTGTCCGGTCTTGCTGTTTCGCGAAAAAGGTTCCCACCAAGCCAGCAACAAACCCGTTTGTCAATTCTTGTCGTCGCCTCGCGACAGCCCCATAATTAGCGCCGCTATGAGACTTGATTCCAAATATTTCGATCGCATCCGAACACGCCGCAAACGCGAGCAGGAGACAGAGCAGGCCCCGCCTACCTGTCAATGGGACGGCTGCGACAAGAAGGGCTCGCATCGCGCTCCTGTCGGACGCAATGCGGAAGGCCAGTTCTTTTTGTTCTGCTTCGAGCACGTCAAGGATTACAACAAGGGCTACAATTATTTCTCCGGTCTTTCCGACGGCGAGATTGCCCGCTACCAGAAAGAGGCGATCACCGGCCACCGGCCGACCTGGACCGTCGGCGTCAACAAGTCGGCGAAGGACAGTCCGCTGCATTCCGAGATACGCTCCGGCGCCTATACACGCGTTCGCGATCCCTTCGGCTTCGTCAAGGAAGGCGGCAAGGGCAGCGGGCCGCGTTTTCCTCAGGCGCGCAAACTGAAATCGCTGGAAAGCAAGGCCTTCGATACGATGGGCCTCGACGCCAATGCGACGTCGGCGGAGATCAAGAGCCGCTACAAGGAGCTGGTCAAGAAGCACCATCCGGATGCCAATGGCGGCGACCGCGGCTCGGAGGAGCGTTTCCGCGCCGTCATTCAGGCCTATCAATTGTTGAAGCAGAACGGTTTTTGTTAGTTCCCGTCCTTGCTCTTGGGCTTCAATCGGGTATGGTCCAAATCGGCTGAGGCCGCAGGCAAACGCGGCTCATATTTGTGCGTTTTCCCGACATCGCCTCCGCCGACCTTCCGGACGCGGCGTTTCTTGTCCGGGACTCTTCAAGAATGCTCGCACGCGGTCATTATCCCGCCGAGGTTTCGTTTCAGTCCCGGAGAAGCATCGCCGACGTTCCGACCTGGACGGGCGCGGAATAAAATCGCGGCGTCACGGTTGCGACATGGCCTGAGACAGTATGGCCGGGTGGCATCACCCGCCTTGGAGACATGATGAGCAAGATCGACCTCGATATTTCAGAACAGCCCGATACCACCGTTTCGGTCCGCGAGACCTTCGGCATCGATTCCGACATCCGCGTTCCCGCCTACAGCAAGGGCGACGCCTATGTGCCGGACCTCGACACCGACTACCTGTTCGACCGCGACACGACGCTCGCCATTCTTGCGGGCTTTGCCCATAACCGCCGCGTGATGATTTCCGGCTATCACGGCACCGGCAAGTCCTCGCATATCGAGCAGGTGGCGGCGCGCCTCAACTGGCCCTGCGTGCGCATCAACCTCGACAGCCATGTCAGCCGTATCGATCTCGTCGGCAAGGATGCGATCGTCGTCAAGGACGGGCTGCAGGTCACCGAATTCAAGGACGGCATCCTGCCCTGGGCCTATCAGCACAATGTCGCGCTGGTCTTCGACGAATACGATGCCGGCCGCCCCGACGTGATGTTCGTCATCCAGCGCGTGCTGGAATCCTCCGGCCGCCTGACATTGCTCGACCAGAGCCGCGTCATCCGGCCGCATCCGGCCTTCCGCCTGTTTGCGACCGCCAACACGATCGGCCTCGGCGATACCACCGGCCTCTATCACGGCACCCAGCAGATCAACCAGGCACAGATGGACCGCTGGTCGATCGTGACGACGCTGAACTACCTGCCGCACGATCACGAAGTGAATATCGTTGCCGCCAAGGTGAAGAGCTTCGGCAAGGACAGGGAAGGCCGCGAGACCGTTTCGAAGATGGTCCGCGTCGCCGACCTGACGCGCGCCGCATTCATGAATGGCGATCTCTCCACCGTGATGAGCCCGCGTACCGTCATCACCTGGGCCGAGAATGCCGAAATCTTCGGCGACCTCGCCTTCGCCTTCCGCGTCACCTTCCTCAACAAGTGCGACGAACTGGAGCGTCCGCTGGTTGCCGAGCATTATCAGCGGGCCTTCGGCGTCGAGCTGAAGGAAAGTGCCGCCAATATCGTTCTCGGAGCCTGAGGCCCGACCGATCATGGCAGCTCGCGGTGACAATTCGAAAGCAAAGCCCGGCGCGCCCATCGACGTCGAGCCATTGCGCCGGGCGATAACCGGCTGCGTGCGCTCGATCGCCGGCGACGGCGATGTCGAGGTGACCTTCGCCAATGAACGGCCGGGGATGACCGGCGAGCGCATCCGGCTGCCGGAGCTTTCCAAGCGGCCGACGGCGCATGAACTGGCGGTGACCCGCGGGCTCGGCGATTCCATGGCGTTGCGCCTTGCCTGCCATGACGAGAAGATGCATGCGACGATGGCGCCGCAGGGTTCGGACGCCCGGGCGATCTTCGACGTCGTCGAGCAGGCGCGTGTCGAATCGATCGGGGCGCTGCGCATGGAGGGCATGGCTGCGAATCTGCGCTCCATGACCGAAGAGAAATATTCCAAGGCGAATTTCACCGGCATCGAGCGCCAGGAAGACGCCCCTGTCGGCGAAGCCGTGGCGATGATGGTGCGCGAGAAGCTGACCGGGCAGCGCCCGCCAGCTTCCGCCGGCAAGGTTCTCGACCTCTGGCGCGGCTTCATCGAAGGCAAGGCCGGCACCGAGCTCGACAATCTGTCGGGCGCGATCAACGACCAGCAGGCCTTCGCCAAGGTCATCCGCAACATGCTGTCGGCCATGGAAATGGCCGAGGAATACGGCGACGACGACAGCGACGCCGACAATGACGACCAGTCGGATCAGGAAGACCAGCCGAGCGGCGACGAGCAGGATCAGGACGAGGTCGACGAGGATGCCGGCACCGATGCCGCCCCGGTCGAGGACAGCGAAGTCGCCGACGAGCAGATGGAGGACGGCGAGACCGAAGGCGCCGAAATCTCCGACGACGACATGATGGAAGAGGGTGAGGACGATTCGGAAACGCCGGGCGAGACCCGCCGTCCGAACACACCCTTCGCCGATTTCAACGAGAAGGTCGATTATCACGTCTTCACCGAGGAGTTCGACGAGATCATCACCGCCGAGGAACTCTGCGACGCCGCCGAGCTGGAGCGCCTGCGCGCCTTTCTCGACAAGCAGCTGGCGCATCTGCAGGGCGCGGTCGGCCGTCTCGCCAACCGGCTGCAGCGCCGCCTGATGGCGCAGCAGAACCGTTCCTGGGATTTCGACTTGGAAGAAGGCTATCTCGATCCCGCCCGGCTGCAGCGCATCATCATCGATCCGATGCAGGCGCTGTCCTTCAAGATGGAGCGCGACACGCAATTCCGCGACACCGTCGTCACCCTGCTGATCGACAATTCCGGCTCGATGCGCGGCCGACCGATCACGGTTGCTGCCACTTGCGCTGATATTCTCGCTCGCACGCTGGAGCGTTGCGGCGTCAAGGTCGAGATCCTCGGCTTTACGACGAAGGCCTGGAAGGGCGGGCAGGCGCGTGAAAGCTGGCTTGCCGGCGGCAAGCCGCAGACGCCGGGCCGCCTCAACGACCTGCGCCACATCATCTACAAATCCGCCGACGCGCCGTGGCGGCGGGCGCGCGCCAATCTCGGGCTGATGATGCGCGAGGGGCTGCTCAAGGAAAATATCGACGGCGAAGCGCTGATCTGGGCGCATAACCGCCTGCTCGCCCGCCGCGAGCAGCGCCGTATCCTGATGATGATTTCGGACGGGGCGCCGGTCGACGATTCGACGCTGTCGGTCAATCCGGGCAATTATCTCGAGCGTCACCTGCGCGCCGTCATCGAACGGATCGAGACGCGCTCGCCAGTGGAATTGCTGGCAATTGGCATCGGTCACGACGTGACGCGTTATTATCGTCGCGCCGTGACGATCGTCGATGCCGACGAGCTCGCCGGCGCGATGACCGAGCAGCTTGCCTCGCTGTTCGAGGACCAAGCCACCCAGCCGCGCGGCGGCCGGCTCCGCCGTGCCGGCTGACGCTGCTCTAGGGAAACGGGAATGATAGGCAAGCGCCTCTGCCGTGCGGCGTCGATCGCTCTCAGCATCGCCGCCGGCGTGTGCCCGTCATGGGCGGGCGAAGTGCCGGTCATTAGCCGGCAAATCTCCGATTTCAGGATCGGCTCTTCGCAGATGCAATTCGGGTCGCTGGAATTTCTCGGCGGGCTGGAGATGGTTTCGAGCAGAGCGCTGTTCGGCTCGCTCTCCTCCATTCGCTTCCGGCAGGATCAAAAACAATTCGTCATGGTGCTCGATACCGGGCAGTGGCTGACCGGCAGCATCGAGCGCGACGTCAAGGGCAGGCTTTCCGGGCTTTCCAATGTCGAGATCACCCCGATGAAGAACAGCGCCGGGCGCAGCTTCGAGGGCAAGGGTCATATGGATGCCGAGGGTCTGGCGTTTGACGGCGACCGGATCCTGGTCTCCTTCGAGCAGGATCATCGTGTCGATGTCTATCCCGATCCGGGCTTTGCCCAATCGGGAGCGATCGCCACACTGCCGATCCTCATCCCGCGCAAGTTGTTGCGCGACAACCGCGGTATCGAGACCATCACGGTCGCGCCCGCGTCGAGCCCGCTCAAGGGCGGCGTGGTCATCGTCTCGGAACGTGGTCTCGATCGCGACGGCAACCGGCTGGCCGCCATTCTGAGCGGGCCGCTGAAAGGGCAGTTTGCGGTCGCACGCGATGGCAGCTTCGACGTCACGGACGGCGCCTTCCTGCCGAACGGCGACCTGCTGCTGCTGGAACGCCGCTTCAACATGGCCGAAGGCATCGGCATGCGCCTTCGGCGCATCAATGGCGCCGATATCCGGCCCGGCGCCGTCGTCGACGGCGAATTGCTGCTCGAAGGCAATTTCAACTCGCAGATCGACAATATGGAAGGGATCGACACGTTCCAGGCTGCCGACGGCACGACCCATATTGTCCTGGTATCGGACGACAATCATTCGATCCTGCAGCGCAATCTGATGCTGGAATTCCGACTTTCCGACAATGTGAAGCAGGCTGCGTCAGACTGATGTCATAGGTCTCGGCTACCCCCCGCGCGCAGCATCGGTGGCCGGCCTGCGGAGGAAACATGGTGCATATTTACGTCATGGGCGCATCCGGTTCCGGCACGACGTCGCTCGGTCTTGCGCTCGCTGAAAAGCTGCATCCTGCGATCGCCGCCGGAGCGGTCCGGTGGCGTCGGTGATCTCGTTGTTCAGCTGGCGCGGGCGGCCTGCATCGGCCGCAGCACGTTCATCAGGGCGCCATAGGGCAGCAGCATGACGAGGCCGACGATCATCTTGACGGCGAAATCGCCGAGCGCCCAGGAAATCCAGCGCGGCGCCTGCGTGGCGAAGACGCCGAAGACGGGAGCGGCTTCCAGCGCGAAAGGTTCGTTCGGGCCGAGGAACACGAAAAACGCGGCGAAGGACAGCGAGAAGAACATCACCGTATCGAGCGCCGAACCGATCAGCGAGCCGACGAGCGGGGCGCGCCACCAGGCCTGGCGGCGGAGGCGGTTGAAGACAGCGATATCGAGCAGCTGGCCGGCGAGATAGGCTGAGCCCGAGGCAATGGCGATGCGCGGCACTGACGTAAAGAAGGACAGCGTCACGCCGACGACAAAGCCGGCAAGCACGACCTTGCGGGCTGCCTGCGGGCCGAACTGGCGGTTGGTCAGATCGGTGATCAGGAAGGCGACCGGATAGGAAAAGGCGCCCCAGGTCAGGATATCGGCAAGGTTGATGCCGGCGACTTCGGCGTTCAGCGGGAACTGGACGAGGAAGTTGGAGGCGACGACGACAAGCGTCATCAGGGCGACATAGGCGATCGTATAGCGCGTCTTCAGCATTTTTTTATCCTGGGTGATGCCACCAGTTGGAGGACTCAGGCAAAGCAAAAGGCTTGACCGGGTTTATCCGTGCAAGCCTTTTGAAGCCGTATGAAAGAAGGGCAGAAGCTTAGGCAGCAACAGCCGCTTCGGCGGTCTTCTTGACGATCTGGCGGCGCAGCAGTCGTGCGCGCATCGACAGTTCGTTTTCGCTTGCCTTGATCAGGAAGGCATCGAGGCCGCCGCGATGCTCGACCGAGCGAAGGGCAGCAGCCGAAACGCGAAGACGATAACGCTGGTTCAACGCGTCTGATATCAGCGTCACCTGGCACAGGTTCGGCAGGAACCGGCGCTTGGTCTTGTTGTTGGCATGGCTGACATTGTTACCAGTCAGGACGGCCTTGCCGGTCAATTCGCACACGCGGGACATGGAACACCTATTCTTGTTTTTGTCGGGCCATCGAAATTGCCATCCCGGTCAAAACCAGGCGCGCAATCCAACGGGCATGATTGGAAAGTTGCGGTTCTATAGTCAGACCGGCTGCTCGCGTCAAGCCAAACCTTGGCCTTTCCCGCAATTCTGTCAAAAAGCTGCTGTTTTCTTCCCTTCACGGCAGGAGTATAGAGCGCTCGGCAAAGGCTGCCGGCGCGCGGCAAGACAAGGCTTTTTTTTATGGCTCATACGGGCAGACGGATTTTCATTTCGGCCATCACGGCGCTTCTTGCCATACCGGCATCGGCGGCCGAAATCCAGCATCGGACGGAATACCGGGTGACGCTCGCCGGCCTGCCGATCGCGCGCGCCGCGTTCCTGACGGAGATCGAGGACGATCACAGCTATAAGATTGCCGGCAGCATCAATTCGGCCGGCCTTGCCGATCTCATCACGACGATTTCGGCCAAGACCAGCGTCACCGGCGTCGTGCGAGACGACAGGCTGCAGGCGCAGAAATATTCGCTCTATTACAAGACCGGCAAGAAGGCCCGCGTCTACGAGGTCAGCTACCGCAACGGCAACATCGTCTCGGCGACGACGACACCGACGCCGAAACGGCCGAAAAACTGGATCGATGTGACGCCGGGCGACATGCGGTCGGTGCTCGATCCGATCTCCGGCCTGGTCTTCACCGGCGATACCAAGGTCTGCTCGCAGACGCTGCCGATCTTCGACGGCGAGACGCGCATGGATCTGGTGCTGTCGCCGAAGGGCGACGAGGATTTTTCGACCAACGGCTTCAAGGGCAAGGCGGTCGTCTGCGGCGTGCGCTTCGTGCCGCGCTCGGGCTACAAGAAGGGCCGCAAGGACATAACCTATCTCAGCAAGAGCGACCGGATGGAAATCTGGTTTGCCAAGTCGGAGGCGGCAAATGTATACGCTCCGGTCTATGTGCGCATTCCCACTGAATATGGCATGGTGACGATCACCGCCGTCAAATACGGCAGCAGCTGACGGAGTTCATGTCTCCGTCAAAGGGGGATGGGTGAAGCTTCGTGCGACATTGATCGGTTTTGCCGCCATTTTGATGTGGTCGTTCCTGGCGCTGTTCACATCAGCCTCCGGCAAGATGCCGCCGTTTCAGCTTTCGGCCGTCTGCTTTGCGATCGGCAGCATCCCCGGCCTCGTCGTGCTGTTTCTCAACCCGTCACGTCTGGCGCTGCTGAAGCAGCCGGCCAAGGTCTGGTTGACCGGCATCGCCGGCCTGTTCGGCTATCATTTCCTGTATTTCACCGCGCTCAGAAACGCCCCGGCGGTGGAGGCGGGGCTGGTCGCCTATCTCTGGCCGCTGCTGATCGTCGTCGGTTCGGCGCTGCTGCCGGGCGAACGGCTGCGCTGGTATCATGTTACCGGCGCCCTCGCCGGGCTCTGCGGCACCTTCCTGATCGTCGCCCGCAACGGCATCGATTTTAACGGCGCTTATGCGGTCGGCTACGGGGCCGCCTTTCTCAGCGCCTTCACCTGGTCCGGTTACTCGCTGCTGACCCGGCGCTTCGACGCCGTCTCCACCGATGTCGTCACCGGCTTCTGCCTTGCGACCTCGCTCCTGTCGCTCGTCTGCCATCTTGGCCTGGAGACGACCGTCTGGCCGGCAACGGGTTTCGAATGGCTCGCCGTCATCGGGCTCGGGCTCCTGCCCGTCGGGGCTGCCTTCTATGCCTGGGACTACGGCGTCAAGAACGGCGATATCCAGATCCTCGGCGCGGCCAGTTATGCCGCACCATTGCTGTCGACGCTGATCCTGACGTTGTTCGGCTTTGCCGAGCCGAGCTGGCGCATCGCTCTCGCCTGCCTGCTCGTCACCGGCGGGGCGGTGCTGGCCGCCCAGGACATGTTCCGCCGCAGGATCCAGCCGCCGGTTGCGGCGGAATGATCTAGCCGCCGGGCGTCCAGCCGGATGGCGCCATCTCGAAGCTGGAAAATTCGAAGCCGGGCGAGACGGTGCATCCCACAAGGGTGAAATCGCCGAGGCTTTCGGCCGCTTGCCACCAATTGGCGGGAATGATCGCCTGCGGCCGTTCGCCGGCGGAAAGGTTTGTTCCGAGCGTCAGCGTTTCGCTCGTCGTTCCGTCTTCAGAGCGATGCAGCGAGAGCGGCGCGCCGGCGTAATAATGCCAGACCTCGGCGGCGTCATGGACGCGGTGCCAGTGCGAGCGCTGTCCCCTGGTCAGGAGGTAATAGATCGCCGTCGAGTGGCCGCGTGCTCCGCCCACAGTATCGCGAAACGTCTGCACGTACCAGCCGCCTTCCGGGTGCGGCTGCATGCCGAGTTCGCGAATGATCTCCTCGGGAGACATCAGAAATTGTCCTTGCGCTTGCGGATCTCGGCAAACACTTCCTCATTGGTTTTGCCTTCCATCAGCAGATTGCGGCGGATCGCCGGATCGGCGGCGCGCAGGAACGGATTGGTTTCCTTCTCCAGCCCCAGCGTCGTCGGAATGGTGAATTTGCCCTCAGTGCGCAAGGCCTCGATCTCGGCGGCACGACCCTTCAGCCGTTCATTGCCGGGATCGACCGTCAGCGCGAAGCGGGCGTTGGAGAGCGTATATTCGTGGCCGAAATAGACGGCGGTTTCATCGGGCAGCACGGCAAGCTTCTGCAGCGAATGCCACATGTCGGCGGCGGGGCGTTCGAACAGCCGGCCGCAGCCGAGCGCAAACAGCGTGTCGGCGGCAAAGAGCAGCTTGTCGTCGGCGAAGTGATAGCAGATATGGCCGGCGGTATGGCCCGGTGTTTCGATGACGTTGACCGTGTGATCGCCAAAAAGGAAGCTGTCGCCATCGGCCATCGTCCGGTCGAGGCCGGGAATGGCGATGGCCTCGTTGATCGGGCCGATGATCTCGCAGCCGAACTGTTCCTTCAGCGCCAGGTTGGCGGCGACATGGTCGGTGTGGTGATGGGTGGTAAAGATATGGGTGATCTTCCAGCCGCGGCGCGCCGCCGCTTGCAGAATCGGCGCTTCCTCCGGCGCGTCGATCGCCGCGGTCAATTCTGTTTCCGGGTCGTGGACGAGAACGCCGAAATTGTCGGTGCGGCAGAGAAAAACGTCCAATTCCAAAGGTTTCATCGTGCAATAATCCCTTGTCATGCGAGTCTCGCGGAAATGTAGAGGGTCCGGCCTTGAAGTCCAACCGCCCGCTGATAACATTTATCGCAATGCACGCCGATATCGTCGACCTACGCCAGTTCTACCACTCCGAGCTCGGGCGTCTTGCCGAGCAGTCGATCGCCATGGCGCTGTCGTCGCTCTGGGTGCGGCTGCCGCAGGAGCGTCTCGTCGGCCTCGGTTATGCCGTGCCCTTCCTCGATCGCTTCCAGGCCGACACCGAACGCACCTTCGCCTTCATGCCGGCCGGTCAGGGCGCGGTTAACTGGCCAATGGGCTCGCTCTCGACGACGACACTGGTCTTCGACGAGGAACTGCCGCTGCCGGATTCCTCGATCGACCGGGTGCTGATGGTGCATTCGCTGGAATTCGCCGAAAGCCCGCGCGAAACGCTGAAAGAGCTCTGGCGGGTGCTGGCGCCGGGCGGACGGCTGGTCATCGTCGTGCCGAACCGGCGCGGTGTCTGGGCGCGGATGGAACATACACCCTTCGGCTCGGGCCGGCCCTATTCCCGCGGGCAGCTGACCCATCTGCTGCGCGAGACGAATTTCACGCCCGGCGCGACCGCTGAAGCGCTGTTCTTCCCGCCCTCGAAGCTCAGGACCATCCTGCGGCTTCGCCGCGCTTTCGAGCGGATCGGCCGGACGCTGTGGCCGGCCTTCTCAGGCGTCATCATCGTCGAGGCGCAGAAGCGGCTCTATCAAGGGCTGCCGGTCGCTGCACGCGCCTCCCGCCGCGTCTTCGTGCCGGTTCTGGCACCCCACGGCGTGCCGACCACACGCAACCGCTGACGCCGTTGCCTGCTCTCGACAAGAACGGCATTCCGCTTTAATGCGACGTGGTCATTTCCGGCAATTCCAAGGTCGAACCATGAGCGTTGAGATGAGCAAGCCTGTTCCGCGTCCCGGTATTCTCGATATCGCATCCTATGTGCCGGGCAAGGAACATGCGCCGGGGGTTGCCCGCGTCTACAAGCTTTCGTCCAACGAAACGCCGCTCGGCGCCAGCCCGAAGGCGATCGAAGCCTGCAAGGCGGCTGCCGACAATCTCGGGCGTTATCCCGACGGGCAGTCGGTGGAATTGCGTGAGGCGATCGCCACCGTGCACGGACTCAACCCGGCCAACATCCTGTGCGGCAACGGCTCCGACGAGCTGCTCGGCCTGCTCTGCCATGTCTATCTCGGCGCCGGCGACGAGGGCATCATCACCGAGCACGGTTTCCTGGTCTACAAGATCCAGATCATGGGCGCCGGCGCGACGCCCGTCGTCGTCAAGGAAAAGGATCATACCGTCGATGTCGATGCGATCCTTGCCGCGGTGACGGAGAAGACGAAGATCGTCTTCATCGCCAATCCCGGCAATCCGACGGGCACCTATGTCCCGGTCAGCGAGATTCGCCGCCTGCAGGCCGGGCTGCCGAAACATGTCGTCCTGGTGCTCGATGCGGCTTACGCCGAATATGTCCGCCGCAACGATTATGAGGCCGGCATCGAGGTCGTGTCTTCCAATGCCAACGTGGTGATGACCCGCACTTTCTCGAAGGCCTACGGACTTGCGGCGCTGCGCGTCGGCTGGATGTATGCGCCCGCTGAGATCGTCGACGCGGTGAACCGCGTGCGCGGGCCCTTCAATCTGAACGCGGCGGCAATCGCTGCGGGTGCCGCGGCCATCCGCGACCAAGCCTTCGTGCAGCAGGCCGTTTCCTTCAACCAGATGTGGGTGGAGACGCTGACCCAGGCGCTTGAGGCGATCGGCCTGAAGGTGACGCCGTCGGTCGCCAATTTCGTCCTTATCCATTTTCCCGACATCGACGGCAAGCGCGCCGCCGATGCCGACGAGCTGCTGACGAGCCGCGGTTACATCCTGCGCGCCGTGCGCAGCTATGGTTTTTCCAATGCGCTGCGCATGAGCATCGGCCCCGAAGAGGCCAACCGCGGCGTCATCGCCGCACTCAGCGAATTCATGGGACGCAAGGTATGAACGTGCAGTTCGATCGTATCGCGCTGATCGGCATCGGTCTGATCGGCTCTTCGCTTGCCTACGACATCCGGCGGCTCGGCCTGGCAAGAGAGATCGTCGTCGCCACACGCAGCCCCGATACGCTGAAGCGTGCCGAGGAACTCGGTCTCGGCGACCGCTACACGACCTCTTCGGCCGATGCCGTCAGGGATGCCGATCTGGTGATCGTCTCGGTGCCGGTCGGCGCTTCGGAAAGTGTGGCCAAAGAGATAGCAGCAAGCCTGAAGCGGGGGGCTGTCGTCACCGATGTCGGCTCCACCAAGGCCTCGGTGATCGCGCAGATGCTGCCGCATATTCCGGCCGGTGTGCATTTCATTCCCGGCCATCCGCTGGCAGGTACGGAAAAATCCGGCCCGGATGCCGGCTTCCCCGGTCTCTTCGAAGGTCGCTGGTGCATCTTCACGCCGGTCGCAGGCACCGACGAGACGGCAATGAAGCGGCTGCGCGGCTTCTGGGAAGCGCTCGGCTCGAAGGTCGATGAGATGGATGCGGAGCATCACGACAAGGTGCTGGCGATCGTCTCGCACCTGCCGCACATCATCGCCTACAACATCGTCGGCACCGCCGACGATCTGGAGACGGTGACGGAATCGGAAGTCATCAAATATTCCGCCTCCGGCTTTCGCGACTTCACCCGCCTTGCGGCCTCCGACCCGACCATGTGGCGCGATGTCTGCCTGCACAATCGCGATGCGATCCTCGAAATGCTGGCGCGCTTCTCGGAGGATCTCGCCTATCTGCAGCGGGCGATCCGCTGGGGCGAGGGCGACAAGATCTTCGAACTCTTCACCCGCACCCGCGCCATCCGCCGCTCGATCGTCCAGGCCGGCCAGGACGTCGACGCACCGGATTTTGGCCGCCCCCACGCACTGGACAAGAAGTAACCTCGCGATGGTGGAGGTGACGAGCGCAAGTCAGGCGGATATCAACTGGCTGGTTCGCGAGGATGCCAGTGCCGGCAAGGCATGGGTATCGCGATGCGTGGCGCTTGGCGAATATCTCATCGCCAGGCAGGCTGGGGAGATCGTCGGCTTCCTGCGCTTCTCCCGCTTCTGGGGCAGGGTTCCCTATATGGAAATGATTCGCGTCCTGCCCGGCCACCACCGGTCGGGCGTCGGGACCGCACTGTTTCTCGCTTGGGAAGAGGCGATGCGCGGCGAGGGCGCCCGCCTGCTGATGACCTCAAGCGAATGCGACGAGAGCCGTCCTCAGGACTGGCATCGCCGCAACGGATTTTCCGAAACCGGTGCGATCGAGCTGCCAGGCCTGCAATTGGTGCCTGAGGTGTTCTTCGTCAAACGGATTGATTAGATAGGCGGAATCCGGCCGAGCGGGATGAAGCCACTGACGGTGGCGTTGCCGTGATCGACGACGAGATCGACCGAGACCTTGTCTTTGCCGCCGGCAAGCGATTTCAAGAGCTTCGTCGCCGTATCGACGGTCGAGGCAACATCCGGAAAGGCCTGTTTCAAGCTGTGGCCCCAGGGGCCGAGCTGTTCGATCTCCAGCTTGAATTTTCCGGAGAGCAGACCCTGCTCGTCGAAGGAGAAGGGGCCGGTCAGCGTCATTACCTTGCCGTCGCCGATGTCGGCGACGATGCGGCGCAGTTCGCCGCTGGCGCCGTTGAGGCCGCTCGGATCACTGCCGTCGATCAAGCCGGCTTTGCCGGCGACGGTCAGATCGATGCTGGCAGAGAATTTCGGGAAGATCTGCGGCCAGTCCTTGATCGCCGTATTCGCATCCTGCACGGAGATCGCGCCGTCCAGATCGCCGCTGTTCTGGCGCAGATGGATTTCGGTGCGAGCCGCATCGAAGCTGATTGTCTGGCCGGTGTAGGAGGAGACGGCCGTCGCCTTCAGGCCATCGATGGCGGTCGAGCTGCGGTTGATGCCCCTGAGCCTGGTCGCCAGACTCGCCTGCAGATCCGTCCATTGCGCCGAGATCGAAAGGCCGTTGGTGGTGCGGATCTCAGCCGGCGAATCGAGTTCCCAGACGATATTCCCGGGTGCGTAGACCTGGGCTGCCGAGCGCAGCGCTCCGAAGCTGGCCGAGACGCCGTTGACATTGTCGTCGACATCGACCTTGGAGCAGAACAGGCCGATGCGGAAGGGATAGCCGCGGAATTCGATATCGGAGCATTCGCCGGTCACGCCTGCCTGGTCGCGCGGCGCGATCGCCTTCAGCACCGTGGTCTTCAACGCCGAGGCCGCATAGAACCAGCCGCCGGTATAAAGCGCGATCACCAGGAGGATGCCGCCGCCCAGCAGCCAGAATTTCTTACTGCTACCGGATTGGCTGCTGCCGGATTGGCTTGACGCTGCCATGATGTTCTCCAATGGTGAATCGCAAATGTGATTCCGGTCTGGCGTGCGATATGGACGAATTTTGGGTGTTTGGCTACGGTTCGCTGATGTGGAATCCGGGCTTCGAGTTTTTGGAACGGGCAGATGCTCTGGTGCACGGCTACAGGCGTTCGCTCTGTGTACGCTCCTTCGTCCATCGCGGCACGCGCGACAGTCCGGGCCTCGTCCTCGGCCTCGACAGAGGCGGCGCCTGCCGCGGCATGGCCTTCCGTATTTCCCCGGATAAATGGGATGAGGTGATCGATTATCTGCGCGCCCGCGAACTGGTCACCAATGTCTATCTGGAGCGGCGGGTGCGGCTGCAATTTGCCGGAGGCCGCAGGGTGGGTGCGGTTACTTATGTTGCCGATCGCGACCATGAGCAATATGCCGGTACGCTCGACACATTTGAGGCGGCGCGCGTGGTGAACGAGGCCACGGGCCAGTCCGGGCCGAACGATGCCTATGTTTTCAACACGCTGGCACATCTGAGGCAGATGGGCATTCGCGATCACTGGCTGGAGCAGGTCGTCAACGAAGTGGAGCGGCTGCGCGCCGCTTGACTTCAGGCGGTCGCCGCCTTGAGCTTGCGCAGCTCCGCCAGCCTTTCGACTGCGGTCGGCGGCAGCGGCAGATGCGGGTTCGCCTCGACGGTTTCAAGCAGAAGCTCGTCGCTTGCCCGTTCCGAAACCTCGATCAGACGGGCGAAAAACGCGTCCGGATCCATGCCCGGCAGGATCGGCGGCAGGATCCTGACCTTGAAATGGCCGGGATAACGACGAATGCTCCGGCGTGGCCAGAACAGACCGGGATGCATGACGATCGGCACCACGGGAATGGCGAGATCGCGGTACATACGGGCGATGCCGTATTTATAGACCGGCTCGGCGCCCGGCGGGCGGCGGGTGCCCTCGGGATAGATGATCAGCTGGCGGCCGGTCGAAAGCTCTTGCTTTGTGCGCTTCAACACTTCCACCATCACCTTGCCGCGGGCGCCGCGATCGACGGGGATCACCCGCTGCTTCTTGGCATACCAGCCGAACAGCGGAATCCACATCAGTTCGCGCTTCAGAATGTAGACCGGGTCCTTCAGCCAGGGCAGCAAGGCATAGGTATCCCAGAAGGACTGGTGCTTCGGCGCCAGGATGTAGCTGCCATCAGGCAGGTTCTCCAGACCCTCGATCTCGAAGGTGGTGCCGACGATCACCCGCATCAGCCAGTGGTTGGAGCGCGCCCAGTTCTTCGGGATCGCATAGGCGGTCAGGCGTGGCGCCAGAAAATAATATGGCGAGAGCACGATCATCCGGATGATGAGGTTGGCGTAGAAGATCGTGTTGAAGAGGACGGAACGCAGAGCGATCATGAAACTTTCCCGAGGCATGCTCACGCGACCGGCCTACACGATATTAGCCGCCATAAAAAGCGTTTGATGACGCCTCGATGCAAAAGCCTCGAGCATTTTGCCGATTTCTCCCGACTCAAGGAAAGGCTCTAGTTCTGGCCAGACGCACTTGCCGAGCGCAGCCCAGTGTGGCGGCCGAAGCCGGTGATGTTGCGGGCGCCGGTCAGCAGCACCTTTACATATTCGGCAAGCATGACGCGCATCGCGTTCGGGTCGGTGAACCAGTTGCGGCTCTTTAAATCCGAATTGACCACGGGATAAGCGATGAATTCGATGTCGGGGTCGACATAGGAGAGTTCGGCGAGGCTTCGCGGCATATGGTAATTGTTGGTGACGACGATGACGCTCCTGTAGCCGTTGGCGTGGATCCAGTTAGAGGCTTCCTCGGCATTGCCGATCGTGTCGATGGCGTCGTGGCCGATGTCGACGCAGCAGGAAAAAAGGTCGGCCGATCCCTGCGTCATCCTGCGGATCTGCCTCGGCGTCGTCGTCGGGTGGACGCCGGAGATCAGCAGCCGTTTGCCGGCGCCCTTCTGCAGCAATTCGACGGCCTGGTCGATACGTTGGTAGCCCCCCGTCAGTACGACGATCGCATCCGCCTTCGGCTCGACCGGAGGCTTCAGAGTCGTGACGGAATCGGCAAAACGCAGGAAGCCGCCGAACACCAGCGCCATTGCCAGCACGCAGGCAAAGCCGCCCCAGCGCAGCAAGCGGCGGATCAGCCCGCGCCGCGGCGGCAAAGCCGCCGGACGGTCAAGCTCCGGGCCCTGATGAATCGGGTTGGGTGTCGTATCTCCCATCGTCATGAATCGTGACTATACGCTGATTGCGGCGCGGAACAGACGCTTTCACAACAAAACGGCATGGTGACGATCAACTCGCAATGCCGTCGGTGCGTGTTGGGTCCGAGCGCAATGTATCGATTTCATAGATCGTCCGCATGACGGTCAGGCGCGCGGTGAAGGTGGTCAGCAGCGCGATGACGATCATCGTTGCGAAGATGCCGGCATAACCGAGCACGCCGACGGAAAAGGTGCCGAAAAGCGCGGTGGCCTGGTCCGTCTCCGGGGTGGCCAACGTGCGGCTCTGCCAGAAACCGGCGGTGGCGAAGAAGAGAGCGGCAAGGGCGCTGCCGATCGCCGAACCTTTGAGGCTGATCTTGAGGAAATGCTTCTGGAATTCGGTGGCGACGAAGGAGCTTTCGGCGCCGACGAAATGCAGCACTTCGACGATGTGGCGGTTGCCCGACAGCGCGCCGCGCGTGGCGAAGACGACGGTCAGCACCATGGCAGAGAAGACCAGCAAGAGGATGCCCGTGCCGATCATGACGGTCGTGTGCGCCATCGACACCAGCCGATCGACCCAGGTGCGGTGATCGTCGAGGCTGGCCTGCGGGATGCTGTCCTTGAGCATCGCCCGCATGCCATCGAAATCCGGCGGATTGCTCTCGTCGATGGTAATGACGACCAGGCGGGGGACGGGGAGATCCTTGAGATCGAGACCAGGGCCGAGCCAGGGTTCGAGCAGCCGGGCGGTCGCCGCCTCGTCGACGATCTGGCCGCTCTTGGTGCCGACGAAGGTCAGCGCCAGGTCGCGCGCCTGCGCCAGCGCCTTTTCCATGTCGAGATTGTCGTCCGGCTTGATCTGGATAGTGATCTCGCGGGAGATCTGGCTCTCCCAGCTTGCCGCCGTCGAGCGCACCATGCTGACGCCGCCGAGCGTCAGGCAGGCGAGAAAAGCCATGATTGATATCACCACCATCAAGGCGCTGCCCTGGATGTTGGACGGCGGCAGGATCGGCGCGGTCGGACGCACGCGCATTTCCGGCCGCTTCTGCTCGGCCTTATCAGGCGCCTTGCCCGGGTTTCTGGATGGGGGCTCAGTCATAGATATCGAGATGCCCCCCCGAAAGGATCATGCGGCGGGCCTCCACCTGTTCCATCAGCGCCAGGTCATGCGTGGCGATGACAACGGCCGTGCCGAGGCGGTTCAGCTCGAGAAAAAGGTTGAGCAGGCGCTTGGCCATCGGCGGGTCGACATTGCCCGTCGGTTCGTCGGCAAGCAGCACTTCCGGCCGGTCCATCAGTGCCCGGGCTATCGCGGCGCGCTGCTTCTCGCCGCCTGAGAGCACGGGCGGCAGCACGTTGATGCGTTCGCCGAGGCCGACCCATTTCAACAGTTCCAGGACGTCGGTCTTGTAGGAACTCTCATCCTTGCCGCGCACGCGTAAGGGCAGAGCGACATTCTCATAGGTCGTCAGATGGTCGAGCAGGCGAAAATCCTGGAAGACGATGCCGACGCGGCGGCGCAGCAGCGGCAGTTCCGGGCGGGGAATTTCGGAAATGTCGCGCCCGAACATGCGGATCAGGCCGCGGGTCGGCTGCAGCGACATGAAGAGCAGCCGCAGCAGCGACGTCTTGCCGGCACCCGATGGGCCCGTCAGGAACTGAAAGGATTTTTTCGGAATGTCGAAGGTCAGGTCCCGGAGGATTTCCGGGCCCATGCCATAGCGCAAACCGACATTCTCGAAGTGGATCAACGGGCAGCTCAGTCTGTTCTTGGTTTCACCGTGTGACTTGTTAACCAACACCGTTAACAGCCGGTAAATTTTGCTGGAAAGACGCCCGTTTGATGGCGATCTTTGCGAAGCATTAACCATTAAAATTTACGACTGAGGAGGATTCGTTTCAATGCCAAGATTCCCCCTGGCAGCGAAACCATGTGGACATCTGCGAGGCAGCCATCATGGAAGCATCCTCCTTCAGCCGCCGGACGCCGGGCCAGGCCTATGATTTCCTGCCGCCGGAACCCGCACGCCGCCAATATCGCGCGGCGCGTCCCGCCGATATTTCCGACGCCGAATTCGTAACGCTCGGCAAAGTCCGACCGACGGAGTTTGCTGCAAGAACCTATAACGACAACCGCAGGCGCGCGGCCCAAACACAGGCAGCGCCGCCGCAGCAGGCGCCGGCAATGGCAACTGTTCTGCGCGATGCGGAAGCTTTCCTGCAGCGCGCGTCGATGCGGAGCTTCGCAGGCTTGGTGCTGGCGCTCGCCGTGCTCGTCTTCGGGCTTGCGGGCGGCTTTTCCGGTTTTTCGGCAGAGCCGGCCTATTCCGGAGCGCCGCTGCATTTCACCCATGTGACGGTGGCGCCGCGCGACGCGAACGGCATGCGGGTGCTCGTCATCAACGGCATCATCGAAAATGACAGCGGCACGACGCAGATGGTGCAGCCGATCCGCGCCGATCTCGTCACCGACGAGCGGCTGACTGCAAGCATCGTCATCAATCCGCCCTCCGATGTCATCTATAGCGGCCAGAGCCGAGGCTTCTCGGCGCGCGTCCAGCATGCCGGCGGAAAACTACCGGAGGTCCGGCTCTCGTTCCTGCCGTAGACGCCACTTCCGCACCGAGTGGCGGAATTTCCCGCTGCAGGTCGCGCCAATCCCGTTAATTCATGGCTGACGAGGCTGTTTCAAGCTCGCATATGTGCTAACGGCTTACCCTTCTTTTCATGGAGCAAGCCCTTATGCCTGTCGTGCGCGGAAAAAATATCGAGCCGCTCTTCACTGCCGAGCAGATCGCCGAGCGCAATCATTCGATGGCGCGGGAGATCGCCAACGGCCCGACCAAGGACCTGCTCGTCATCGCCGTGCTCAAGGGTTCGTTCATCTTCGCCGCCGACCTGATCCGCGCTCTGCATGATAGCGGACTTGCCCCGGAGGTCGAGTTCATCACGCTGTCGAGCTATGGCATCGGCACGGTTTCGCAGGGCGTCCGCATCGTCAAGGATATCGACAGCGACGTCCATGGCCGCGACGTCCTGCTGATCGACGATATTCTCGAGTCCGGCCGGACGCTGCTGTTTGCCAAGGAATTGCTGTTCGAGCGCGGCGCGCGCAACGTCACCATCGCCGTGCTGCTCGACAAACGCGTCAAGCGCAAGGAAAAGCTGGAGGCCGATTATGTCGGCTTCGAGTGCCCCGACTATTTCGTCGTCGGCTACGGCATGGATGTGGCTTATGCCTTTCGCGAACTGCCCTTCGTCGGCGTGGTCACCGGCGACGCCTGAGCTGCTGCGGCGTGTTCCGGCATCTTTGACCTCCGAAAGATGCGGGGCGCGCTGTCTTGCCGGTCGAGACGGGTTGTTAACCATTCCGTCCATCGCTTCGCCATCTTTACCGATCGAAAAGGAAAGTCTGGTGATTTCCGTCGCGGGGCTGAAGACGGAGCAATGCACATATGGCAAGAATTCTGATTACGGAAGACGAGGACTCCCTGCGGTCTTTCGTAGCTCGGGCGCTCAGGCTCGACGGTCATGAGACGGATGAAGCGGCCGATGGCGCCGAGGGGCTGGAGAAGCTGAGGGACGGGGCCTACGATCTGCTGCTTTCAGATATCCGCATGCCTGTGATGGATGGCATCGAACTCGCCCATCAGGCAAAAGACGCCTTTCCCGGCCTGAAGATTCTGCTGATGACCGGTTATGCCGAACAGCGTGAACGGGCCGATGATCTTGCCGAAAAGATCATCGACGTTGTCGCCAAACCATTTGCGCTTCCGGATATCCGCAAGGCGGTCGCCAGGGCGCTCGTCGCCTGAGGCATGATGCCGAACGCCTGAGCGGGTTTCGGGACGACGTATGCACCGTCTTGCGGTCACCTGTTTTAGCGCGCCGCCGATCCATTATACGGCGGCGTAAGGCCTACTGAATATCCAGCAACCGTTCGAGATACCGCCGTTCCATTTCCTGCGGCGGATTGTTGCCGAGCTTTTCGCGGATCGCGTCGAGGATTTCCCGGGCGCGCTGAACGTCGATCTCGTCGGGCACCTTCACGCTGTTGTCGCCGAAATCCGGCCCCTGGACGCGGCGCGGGCGGCCGAGCGGGTCGCGGCCATTCTGATCCCCCTGACCAACCTGGCCGTTCGGACCTTGCCCTTGCTGACCCTGTTGGGCCTGCATCATCTGGTTCATCATGTCGCGGGCGCCCTGGCGAAGCGCTTCGAGCGCGCGGCCCTGGCCCTCGATGGCCGGCTGGCCGCGGCCCTGGCCGAGCTCACGGCCCGCACCTTCCATCTCGCGTTGCGCCTGGCCGAAGCCGGGGCCGGGCTTCATTCCCATCTCGCCCAGCTTTTTCTGCAATTCGCCGAGCTGTTTGCCGAGCCCATCCTGCTGGGCGCGCAGTTGTTTCAGCGCCTCGCGCAGCTGCTCGGCGGTCATCTGGTCGGAGGGCTGCTGGCCGTCCTTGCCTTGCTGGCCCTGCTGCTGATCCTGCGGCTCGCCGTTCTCTCCAGGGTTCATCTCGTCGAGCAGCGGATCGTTTTCGCCCATCTCGGGTTCGCCGCGCTGCATGCGATCCCTGAGCTGCTGATCGAGACGGAAGGTCTCTTCCATCAGCTTCTGCTGGTCGCGCAGGATCTCACCGAGCTTGTCGATCTGCTTGCGGGCTTCGCTGTTTTCCTGGCTCTGCTGGCCGCGCTGCGGCCTGCCGGCCTGCAGGTTGTTCATCATGCGCTGTAATTCCGACAGCATCTGCTGGGCTGCGTCGCGATTGCCGGAGCGGGCGAGATTCTCGATCTGGTCCATCATCCGTTCCAGATCCTGCTGGCGCAGGATATTCTGGGCGTTCTGGTTCGGCTGCATCGGCGCATTCTGCATGCGTTGGGCAAGCTCGGTCATATAGTCCTGCATCGCCTTGCGCAGCTCATCCATCAGCTTCTTGATTTCCTCGTCCGGCGCGTTGCGGTCCAATGCGTCGGCAAGTTTCTGCTGGGCCTCGCGCAGCTTGCGCTCGGCTAGCGAAAGATCGCCGTCCTCCATGCCGAGAGCGATCTCCCAGAGATATTGGGCGGTATCCTTTAGCGCCTCATCACCCCTTGCAAGCTTCATGCGCGTCAAGGCGGATTCCAGCAGCAGATAATTGGTGAGCTTGGGGATGGTCTCCTCGGGGCGGATGGTCAGCGCCTCGTTCAGCGCGATCGCCTGCGGCATTTTGCGGGTGTCGAGCGCGAAGACCTGCCGCTGCTCGGCGACGGCCGCGGCAAGCGGCTCGTTGAAAGGCCGCGACGGCAGGATCATCTCATGCGGCGGGCTGCGCCCGGTCTGGCCGGCGGCATCCTTGGCGACGAGTGTCACGCGCACGCGCTTGCCGGCAAGCGGATGTTCGGTCAGGTTGCGGCTGGTCACGCCCTTGGCGTCGCGGGCGTTGCGGCGGGGAATATCCAGCCGGTATTCCGGCAATGGATAGAGCGGCGTCGCCGTCGGATCGGTCTCGACCGGAACGATCTCCGCATGCGCCTCCTGGACGCCGTAATCGTCCTTGACGGTAAAGCCGATTTCAAGCGCGCCGTTGACACTGGGCTTCGGCAAACCGTCGAAGGCGATCTCCGGCGCCTTATCGGGGAGGACCTCGAAGCTCCAGCGGCGACCGTTGACTTCAAGGGCGCCATTCTCTTCGAGCTTCATCACATGCGTCTGCGCGACCAATGCCTGGCTGGTGGGGGCCTGGCTGGTGGGTGCCTGGCCGGCGGGGGCCGTCTTCGGCTGTTCGCTGCCAGCCGCCGTCTGCTGCGGCTTGGTATCGGCCTGCACGGCGATATCCTGCGCCTGGCCGTTCGCCTTGCGGAACACGACCTTTTCGGCAGTCTTTCCGCCGCTGACGCGAACGGTGAGGCCCGAAAACTGCGGGATGCCGATCGCCGCCTGCTCGCTGCCGTCAGCGGTCAGGTAGATCGGTGCGCGGCCGGTATAGGAGGGCGGTGTCACCCAGGCGTCGATGCGCACTGCCGGATCGACGATCACCTGCTCGGGCGCTGCTTGAAAGGCGTCTCCAAGCGAGCCGCCGTTGATCGACAGCGAATAGGCAAAGGCGGTGACCAGCAACAGCGCCGGCACGGCGCGCAGGGCAAAACGGTCATGCGCGGCGATATCGGGTCGCGGCAGCCCGGCATCGAGGGCTGCGATCTTTTCGGCCATGCGGGTCTGGTGCTCGCGCCAGAGCGCCCGGGCGAAGGGCGTATCGAAGGCCGGTTCGTCTTCCTGGACGGTGACCGGCTGGTGCGGCAGGCCGTTGCGCTCTTCCAGCATGCGGTCGGCTTCGGTGACCCCCGGCCAGCGCAGATTGCGCAAGGGCAGGAGCGAGACGAGAAAGGCGGTGGCAAAGCCGACCAGCAGCAGGATGCGCAGCCAGTCCGGCACACTACGGAAGAGGCCGAACCAGGAGGCTGAGAGATAAAAGGCGGCGACGGCCAGAACCGGCATCAAAGGCGGCAGCAACTGCTCGAAAAACAGCACGACGCGCGCCAGCAAGCGTTTCGTCGTTACCAGCCGGGCAAGCGAAGGGCGGAGCGCAAATGCACCTTTTCTCTGCTTCGAGGGGCTTGTCATCGATCCGGTCTCCGCGATCTGGCGTTTTGGAACAGAGGGCGCTTCCGGCGATTGCGGGGCAATACGCTCATGACTGACAAGGATATCACTCTTTGTGGCGAAGGCGAGGGCGAGCGGCCGGCAATACCGGGTTTTCACGTTTATTCGCCAAAAAGTGATGGCTGGTTAAAGCGCGTCGCGATCTTTCAGATTGCTCCTCGCGCTTTAGGTCGGTGTTTTACGCATGTCGTGATCGCAAGAACGCTGCACAGTTTGCGCGAGATGCTTCAGTCCAGCCAGGTCGGAACCGAGTCGAGGCTGATCAGCTCCGCATAGGTCCTGCGCGGGCGAATCGTATGGAAATCGCTGCCTTTGACCAGAACCTCGGGCACCAACAGGCGGCTGTTATAGGTGCCGGCCTGCACCGCGCCATAGGCGCCGGCCGTGCTGACGGCGATCAGGTCGCCGGGCTTCGGCATCGCCATTTCGCGATCGAGCGCCAGGTAATCGCCGGTCTCGCAGACGGGGCCGACGACGTCGGCGCGGATGCGGGGGGCGTTCGCCGCCGAAATCGTCACCGGACGGATCTCGTGATAGGCCTCGTAGAGGGTGGGGCGGATGAGATCGTTCATCGCACCGTCGACGATGACGAAGGTCTTTTCGCCGCCATCCTTCACATAGAGGACTTCGGTCACGAGGATACCGGCATTGCCGACGATCAGGCGGCCGGGCTCGGTGATGATCTTGCAGTTGAGGCCGCGCAACTGGTTCTTGACGATCGCCGCATAGGCATCCGGCAGCGGCGGCGGATTGTTGTCGTCCTTATAGGGGATGCCGAGGCCGCCGCCGATATCGACGTGATCGATGGTGTGGCCGTCGGCGCGCAGCGTCGCGACAAGATCGTGCAGCAGCCTGAACGCGTCGTCAAAGGGCTGCAATTCAGTAATCTGGCTGCCGATATGCATGTCGATACCGGTGACCTCGATGCCCGCCAGCTTGGCGGCATGGGCATAGATGGCGCGGGCACGTTCCCAGGAAATGCCGAATTTGTTTTCCTTCTTGCCGGTCGAGATCTTGGAATGCGTTTTCGCGTCGACATCCGGGTTGATGCGGAAAGAGACCGGGGCTTTCTTGCCGGCGCTGACGGCGCGCTGATTGAGGATTTCGAGCTCAGGCTCGGATTCGACGTTGAAGCAGTAGATACCGGCCTCAAGAGCGAAATCCATCTCGGACGGCGTCTTGCCGACACCTGAAAACATGATGCGGCTTGCCGGAATATCGGCGGCGAGCGCGCGGCGCAGCTCGCCTTCGGAGACGACGTCGATGCCGGCGCCGAGCCGGCCGAGCGTCTTCAGCACCGCCTGGTTCGAATTCGCCTTCATCGCGTAGCAGACCATGGAGTCCATATCGGCAAAGGCCTCCGAAAAGATGCGGTAGTGGCGCTCCAGCGTTGCCGTGGAATAGACATAAAAAGGCGTGCCGACCGCCTTGGCGATCTCGGGAACTGGGACGTTCTCGGCATGAAGGACGCCGTCGCGGTATTCGAAATGGTTCACGGGCTTAAGCCTTAAAGAAGCGGGTCGAGAAGGAAGGGCTTATCGACGGTTCCCGGCTGTTTCGTCGGCTTGGAAACGTCGCCTTCCTTGGTTGCCGCAGCACTCGGCGGATCGAGATCGCCCTTGCGCCCGCATCCGGCAACGGCAAGGCCGATGACGGCGAGCGCCGCCGTCAGGCGGATGAGGTGCGGCAAGCTCTTCTGCATGGATATCCTCTTGTGCGGCATTTGATGTCCATCGTTCATATCGAAGTTTAGCCGCCTTGTGCACCCTGATTGTTGGGCGCTTTTCCCGCCTGCGACGAAGGGCGAGACGGCATTTCACACGCCCGCTATTTCTCAGTTGCGGGCGCGCCAGAAGGCGATCTGCTTGCGCACCTCGGAGGGCGCCGTACCGCCGAAGCTCTTGCGGCTGGCGACCGAGGCCTCGACGGTCAAGACGTCGTAGACCTTGTCGGTGATCGCGGAATGGATCGCCTGCAGGTCGGCGAGCGGCAGTTCGGCAAGATCACTGCCCTTGCTTTCGGCAAGCGCCACGGCGCGGCCGGTCACGTGATGGGCATCGCGGAAGGGCAGGCCCGCTTCACGCACCAGCCAGTCGGCAAGGTCGGTTGCCGTCGAATAGCCGGAGCCGGCCGCCGCCTTCATGCGCGCGGTGTTGACGGTCATGTCGCGCACCATGCCGGTCATGGCGGCGATTGCCAGTTCCAAGCTCTCGGCCGCGTCGAAGACCTGTTCCTTGTCTTCCTGCATGTCCTTGGAATAGGCGAGCGGCAGGCCCTTCATGATCGTCAGCAGCGCCACGAGCGAGCCATTGATGCGGCCGGTCTTGGCGCGCACCAGTTCGGCCGCATCCGGGTTCTTCTTCTGCGGCATGATCGAGGAGCCGGTGGAGAAGGCGTCGGAGAGGCGGACGAAACCGAATTGCGGGGTCGACCAGATGACGATCTCTTCGGCCAGGCGCGACAGATGCATGCCTGTTATCGCTGCGATCGACAGGAATTCGATGGCGAAATCACGGTCGGAGACCGTGTCGATGGAGTTGCGGGTCGGCTCACGGAAACCGAGCGCCTTGGCCGTCATGTGGCGGTCGATCGGATAGCCGGTGCCGGCAAGGGCGGCAGCGCCGATCGGGCTTTCGTCCAGATGCTCGATGGCGTGGCGCACGCGCGAGCGGTCGCGGCCGAACATTTCGACATAGGCCATGCAATGATGGCCGAAGGTAACGGGCTGGGCGGTCTGCAGATGGGTGAAGCCCGGCATGACGCTTTCGGCATGTTCCTCGGCGCGGTCGAGGAAGGCGGCGATCAGGCCGGTCAGCATTCGTTCGGTCTTCTCGAGCTCTTCCTTCACCCAAAGGCGGAAGTCGAGCGCCACCTGATCGTTGCGCGAGCGGGCGGTGTGCAGCCGGCCGGCGGCCGGTCCGATCAGCGTCGCCAGACGCGCTTCGATATTCATGTGGATGTCTTCGAGCCGGCGCGAAAATTCGAAATTGCCGCTTTCGATTTCTGACAGGATCGTGTTTAGCCCGTGAACGATCTTGTCCTTATCGTCCGATGAAATGATCGCCTGGTGGGCAAGCATGGTCGCATGAGCGATCGAACCGCGGATGTCCTGGGCGAATAGCTTCTTGTCGAAACCGATCGAGGCATTTATCTCCTCCATGATCGCGTCCGGGCCGGAGGCGAAGCGCCCACCCCACATCTGGTTGGAGGATTTGGTGTCCGTGTTGCTCTCGGCCATGGAAGATGCCCGTCCTGGAGAATGAAATGACGACAAAAAAACCTTTCGGCCTGCCGTCCGTAAAATTGATCGCAATCGCCGCCGTTGCAGGCGTCATTGCCGGTGCGGCAGCGGTATACGTGAAGGAGACCGGGATTGGCAATGGCGGCGGTGAAACGGCTTCGGCCGAATGCTCGCTGGCCAAGGAGCGCGCTGCCAATCTGACGCCGCTGATGAAGGGGCAGGTTGCCGCCATGGTTGCCGCCAATGAACCGCGCAAGCTGACCGGGGTGTCCTTCAACGGCCCCGACGGCAAGCCTATGACGCTCGATCATTTTGCCGGCAAGACCGTGCTTCTCAATCTCTGGGCGACATGGTGCGTTCCCTGCCGCGAGGAGATGCCGGCTTTGAACGCGCTCGAAAAGCAGATGGGCAGCGACAAATTCCAGGTCGTGCCGGTCAATATCGATAGCGGCGACGACGAGAAGCCGAAGGCTTTCCTCGCCGAGACTGGCGTCGATGCGCTGCAGCTTTACCGGGACAATACGATTGCCGTCTTCAACAGCCTGAAGAAGGAAGGCCTCGCCTTCGGCCTGCCGGTGACGCTGCTGCTCGACGACCAGGGCTGCCTGATTTCTGCGATGAACGGCCCGGCTGCCTGGGACAGCGACGATGCAAAGGCGCTGATCAAGGGGGCGATCGGGTCGTAAGGAGTCCGGTCAGGAGTCGCCGTCTCCTTTGATGAGAAACACACCCGCGAGCCCGATGAGGACGCAGCATTGCAGCAGGAACATCGGTGTTTCGGTCGACATGGCATTTCCTCCCGTTCACGGCAAGGAAAGCATGTCGCGGGCGCTCGGTCCATTCGCCCTTTCTGATGATGTCTGCATAAAGCATGTCGCGCAACATTGGTTTTGCGATCACGACATGCGGAAAACCTGAAAGATGGCGACGCGCTTTAGCGCGTCGGGACTGGCACTTCGCCGCGATAATCGTAGAAGCCGCGGCCGGATTTGCGTCCGAGCCAGCCGGCTTCGACATATTTCACCAGTAGCGGGCAGGGGCGATATTTCGAGTCTGCCAGACCGTCGTGCAGCACCTGCATGATCGACAGGCAGGTATCGAGGCCGATGAAATCGGCAAGCTGCAGCGGCCCCATCGGATGGTTGGCGCCGAGCTTCATCGCCGTGTCGATCGCGTCGACCGTGCCGACGCCTTCATAGAGGGTGTAGATCGCCTCGTTGATCATCGGCAGCAGGATGCGGTTGACGATGAAGGCTGGGAAATCCTCAGCGACGGTGATGGTCTTTTCCAGCGTACCGACGAATTCCTTGGCGGCGGAGAAGGTCTTCTCATCGGTCGCGATGCCGCGCACCAGTTCCACCAGTTTCATCACCGGCACCGGGTTCATGAAATGAATACCCATGAAGCGCTCGGGGCGGTCGGTGGCGGCAGCAAGCCGGGTGATGGAAAGGGAAGAGGTGTTGGTGGCAAGCAGCGCTTCCGGCTTCAGGACCGGACAGACCTGGGCATAGATCTTGCGCTTGACCGCCTCATCCTCGGTGGCGGCCTCAATGACGAGATCGGACGGAGCGAGATCGTTGATATCGGACGAGCCCGAGATGAGCGACAAGGTCGACTTGCGCTCCTCTTCGGTCATCTTGCCGTTCGTCACCAGCCGAGCAAGGTTGCCGTTGACGGTAGCAAGGCCGGACTCGATGCGATCCTGTGAGAGATCGTAGATGTGAACCTTGTAACCTGCGGCGGCCGAAACATGCGCGATGCCGCAGCCCATCTGGCCGGCACCGATAATACCAATATTCTTCAACACCGCATTCATCTCCAAACCCCCGCACGGCATTCGCCCCCGCGCTGCCGCATTTTTTTGCAATGCTGCCGGACGAAGGATCGCCCGGCAGCAGTAGTAGCCCGATAAAAGATAATTTTCCAGTCATTCGCAAGTGCGAAAGAAAGGCATTTGGGGCGTTTGAAGCGCGCCGCGATCTTTCGGATTCGCTTTTGGCGCTTTCGGTCTTGGCTCGACCTGTTTTAAAGCGCCTTTTGCAATTCCGGCAGCGCCTCGAACAGATCGGCGACCAGGCCGTAATCGGCGACCTGGAAG
>NZ_LODW01000083.1 GCF_002914525.1 Rhizobium hidalgonense
AGCAGTTAACTCACCCTCTTTCGCTCTTGCAATCCAGCGGATCGCCGTCGAAATCCCAACTCCGAAACGGGCCGCAGCCTGTCGAGCCGACATGCCCGCCGCAGACGCTTTCAAAACCCGTATTCGAAGATCATCGCTCAGGGCTTGTCCCATCATCCACCTCTTCTCTGTGGAGTTGAATCAGCTTCGATGGACGCCGTCACATCACAATCGATTCATCGATCGCAGGACTTGCTCTAGGTCGCTCGTGGCGGGGCGAAACTCGGTTGCTGAAAACGATGATGCTCTTCGAACGGCGCCAAATGAAATTTTGCCGGCTGCATCCTCCTTGTAAGCGCGGACGATCCATTGGACGCCTGACTATCCTTAAAACGTCGTCTTTTTGCATTCGAGACGGGCAGGAAAGGCTTCATTAACCAACGCAACCAATAGGTATTCTCAGCTATGTCACAGACCCACAAGATTGATCTGCCGTTCGAATGAATGAAACGGCAATTGGAAGATTTGAGTAGACAAGTCGATCGTCCACCTCACCTAAAAGGTTTGCCTTTATGCCCAAGTCCATTAGACTCGCTTTATCTTTGATATTTGTTCTGCTCTCTCTTCTCGCGGCGGGCCAGGGCATCGTGAGTATCGTCAAGCTGCTGTCCATTAGGAGCAATATATCCGAAGTTGCCAGCAACTGGCTGCCATCGATCGATGTGATAAATCGGATCAATACGATCACCGGGGACTACCGCATCCTGCAGTTCAGGCTGGTGACAAACTCATCAGATTCGACGAGCCTTGCGCATAATATCACCACCTTCCGCCAGAAGATGGAGGATCTCGCGAATGCCCGTGGTGAATATGAGCCGATGGTGACATCCGGCGAGGAGCGTCAGGCCTATGACGCGTTCTCCGCTTTGTGGACGCAATATCAGGAGGATGGCGAGCGGATTGTTAAACTAATGCAGGCAGGCAAGAAGGATGAAGCATTCGCTCTTCTAACGAGTGACGCCACGACGAAACTGTATAATGATAGCGGAGCGCTCCTTGACCAGGATGTCGCAGTTAACAAGCGTGGTGGAGTCGCGGCCGTCGGAAATACGATGGGCGCCGTTTCATCGACGGTTTTGGTCACCATTCTTGCCATGGCGCTGGCAACTACGACGGGCATTATAGCCCTGCTTTACTGCATCCGGAAGATTACCGATCCGATCTCGCGGTTGACTACCACGATGGGCGTACTGGCAGATGGTAATCTCGACACTGAGGTTCCTTTCGCAATGCGCGCCGACGAAATCGGCAAGATGTCGAGAGCCGTTGAGGTATTCAAGCAAAACAGCATCAAGGCCCGCGATCTGAACGCGCAGGAGGCCGCGTTGCAGGCCAAGAGCGCCGACTTGCAGTCGAGCATTGCCGAGGTGGTGTCAGCCGCCGTAGCCGGTGACTTCACCCATCGCATCACCAAGAAATACGGCGATGCGGCTCTCGACCGTTTTGCAGGAAGCGTCAACGAACTGGTCACCTCTGTTGACCGGGGCATCGCCGAAACTCGCCGAGTTATCTCAGCGCTTGCCGATGGGGATCTGACGGAAAACATGTGCGGCGAGTTTCAGGGAGCCTTTGGTGAACTGAAGAGTAATGTCAACGCCACCATGGCAGCCCTTCGATCCGTATTAGGCGAGGTTCGCTCCGCCGTCGACACGATCAACGGCGGAGCCGGCGAGATGCGCATCGCCTCAGGCGACCTTTCAAAGCGCACGGAACAGCAAGCCGCGGCCCTGGAGGAGACCTCTTCGGCGCTTGAGGAAATCACGGTGGCGGTAAAAAGCTCGACAGAAAGAGCCACGGAAGCCAGCCATATGGTCGATGAGGCACGCAGAAGCACCGAGCAGTCGAGCGCGGTTGTCAAAGACGCGGTCGCCGCCATGGGCCGCATCGAGCAGGCCTCGGATGAAATCGGCCAGATCATTAACGTCATTGACGAGATCGCCTTCCAGACCAATCTTTTGGCCCTCAACGCCGGCGTCGAGGCGGCGCGTGCGGGTGACGCTGGAAAGGGTTTCGCCGTTGTGGCTCAGGAGGTGCGTGAACTGGCACAGCGCTCCGCCACTGCCGCCAAGGATATCAAGGCGCTGATCAACCGGTCCGGCGACGAGGTCAAAACTGGGGTCAGGCTGGTAACGGCCACAGGCGATGCCCTTGGTCTAATCCGAGGCCACGTGATCAAGGTGAACGAGCACGTTCATACGATCTCGACGGCGGCACGAGAGCAATCGACCGGGCTGGCGGAAGTCAGCACTGCGGTCAACCAGATGGATCAGACAACCCAGCAGAATGCGGCGATGGTGGAAGAATCGACGGCGGCCACCAACCGGTTGGCGGATGAGGCTTCCAATCTGGCGCGGCTTATTGCGCGCTTCAGGCTCGACGGTTCGACTTTTGTACGGCGTGTTGCCCACCAGAACGGTAAGCCGGCCGCCTCGCCAGCGCGTGCCCTCTCCCAGAAGCTTGCCGGCGCCTTCGGCGGACGTACTACAGCCGCTGTCGCGACTAAGGAATGGGAAGAGTTTTAATGAATCATGTCATAATTCATCGCAGGATATTATCGGTTTCCATCTGGCAGCCAGCAGTTCTGCATGAAGACGACGTTGATCCCGGAAATCCGGGGGTTAGCAGAGGCGACGCCGCTGCCCCTAACGCATGTTCTCGGTTCAGGGATCTGCCGGTTCTGTCATTCCGGTGATAGAGCTTGCTGCCGAGATAACCAATCCCATCGGTCTAGCCACAGCGCCATTGTCGTCGTTGAGGTAGCAGATGGTATCATCGGCCCGGTCGTCGATCAGGTCTCTGGCATTCTATCGATCAACGGCGATCGGATCCAACCGGTTCGGACTTAGGCGCGACTTCGACCCAACCTTCAGCTACGGAATCACTCCGCTTGAACAAGGGATGGAATGCTTCCTTAGTTTTGAGCAAAGGTTTGGCACCAATCAGGACGCATCGCAGCTGCCTAGCAGACTTTTGCTTTTTCACCTTCCGCGACTGTCTTCCTTCAAGACGCGGAGTATTAACGAAATTCAACGAGAGTTCGAAGATGTCCAAAGTTATCGCAATCAATTTCGGGCAACAGGCTAAGACAGATACCCACTTAGAAAGCCACGAAGATGCACAGTCGCAGCGCCTGGAGCAAGAGCGGCTGCAAATGATCCAAATCACCAATCACCTTGAAGCACTGTACGCTCGGCTGCTGACCGTCTGTGGCGACAGACCGAAAAATTAAGGGCGCAGCGATGGTATAGCCCGGTGGAGCGCTGCGAACCACAGCGCCATCGCGAAGGGCTATTTCCGGGTCAGCTTTCGGGCGGAGAGGCCTGCGAAGCACACATAGATCGCCTATGCGGCAGAACATCGCTCATATGCACTGTTTTAGATGGCAGTTCGCCGTAACGTCTCTTGTACTCTGCAGCAAAACGGCCGAGGTGTGTGAAGCCCCACTTCAGCGCTATTTCCGAAACGCTGATTTTAGCGCCGTTTTGCAGCAGTTCCTGTCGAGCTGCGCACATACGCAAGTCTCGGAGGTGCATTGTGGGGCTGGTATTACGAAATTGTCGGAAGCCGTGCTGCAAAGTCCGCACGCTGACCTTGGCCGCAGCGGCGATATCGTTAAGGGAAATGGGTTGAGCCATATGCTCTTCCATAAACTCCATTGCCCGTTTCACGTGGCGAGGCGTGGGAGACGGAGCCGGACGACGAAGTTCATCGGTATAGCGATGCATACAGCTTTCGATCAAAAGGTACTCTATCGCGTCGAGGAGCGAGCTATAGGCCGACGGGCATTGTCGCAGAGCCCCCCCGGCACTGAGGCCGCGATGGGCAGACAGGGCTAGTTCTCGCATGAGCGTTCCCGCGCTCGATGCAAGATCAAGGGTCGGCTGAATTTGCAGATTTCCGCTGATCGTCCGATCGAGCATGCGAGAAAGCTTGTCACGCAAGGATTGCGTATCGATCGTCAATGACAGTTGAGATCTTATGCCATCTTGTCGGGCATTCAGCGGAGCATTTGCAACATGCGGCGACTCTACCTGTTGCCCAGACCAATGAAAGACTGCATTCCCGGACGCCGGCAGGAAGACCGTTACGACGTCAACTGGGGAATCTATCATGACCGAGAACGCCTCTTCATGATGGGCATCCGCAACGCCAAAACCATCAAGGGAAATTCGACTGCAGCGAGAGTTAAGCGATCTACTGTCGTGTTGAGCAAGGTCAGAGGACGCCAGGGGCGATGATATCAAAGGCAAAAGACGTTCGGGATCGGAGCCCTCGATAAAGTTGTCTTTCACTAAGGTCCCTTCATCGGGCTTGCTGAACAAACTTTCGGTCATCCAATATAAACCTATCTATGAACACCAACTCGCACATGCCGGGACTAGTTTTCCAAACCTTCAAAGCTCGAGACCGGATGGCGTGCGAGCGATTTTGATCGCGTACATGACCGATTCGGACCTTTGTGGAGGCCGGTTGAATCTCTCATTCCCTAGGCTTTCGTCATGGCGGATCATCACCAGCACCGACATCCACGTTCTCCCGCTCGAGATGGCCTCCTAGTTTTTCAGCGCTGCAGTTGGGAAGCCTCTAATGATGCGATGACTGGCTTCCACAAGCCTCGAACAGATTGACAGATTGTCTGATATACGTTAATGCTATTCCTGATCAAAGGCAAGGCAGCATCAGGGAAATCTGCCACGGTTCTAGTGGAGTTCCCGCACGGCAAATCAATCTAAAGATGCCTCCCAAGGCGAGGGGTGACGGGCTGCTTTCGATCGCAGCCCGTCACGGGAAGGGTGGGAGTGCTATGAGTGGGAGAGAACCTACGCCAACCGAACTTGGAGGCCGTTGAGTCGACACGGAGAAAAATGATTGTGCTGTAGGATGGCCCCACGATTTCGCCACACGCTGGTCCTCTTAACCTGCGCATCAGCATACTTCGGTTATGACGTATAAGAGAGGCACGCTCCAGGCTCAACACTCGGAGACGCAAAGACGTCGACGAGTTCTTTTGGCCTACTAAGCGAGGCGGTCGCGGCAAATATCAATGCGTCAGCCGCGCCTCGTCGCATTGAGTTGACTTTGCGCTCTTCTTAGCGGGTAGGGACTCCGGGCGTCTGATTGGGCAAAAGAAGAGCTTAAGGACGAAACCTGATGATGGTCAAACAGCTTGTGCTGCCATAGGCGTGCTGTTGTCTGTGCCGCGCGAACGCGAAAAGCGCGATCAAATCGGAACGTGGCGGCGAGAGAAGATTAACAGGAAAGACCACATCAAACTCAACCGGGTGTCGGAATACCGATGCTTACGGCATTGCGGGCATGAGGCCTCAAAATGACGCCGGTCTCGACATGTGTCCGCCGAAAATCGCAAAAAGGAATTGACAGATTGTCGGACAAAAATTTTACTATATCGCCTGCGCATTGCTTGTTCGCGGGAGACGCAGCGACGGACCGGGAGTTATAAGTGCTAAACTTGGCCAAAAATGCACAAATTGTCGACCTTCTTAATCTGCCGGAAGCGGCGACCGGCGCGTGATACAAGCGTCTCTGACTCACAAGGCGTGTCATACTCCATCGACCGAGGTACTGGTTGAACGTGACAGTGACGCCAACATTTCTCCTGGGGAAAAAGTCTGTGTCTTGATAGGCGCGTCAAATCCTGTTGGTCTTTGTTTGGCGCGCTCATTTATAGAAAAAGGCTATCGGGTCGCCGTAGGCGACGCCAATCCCGCCGACTTCGCCTCCCTGGCTGAAGGCCAGGGAAACAATTTTTTACCGGTCAAAGTCAACCCGAACAGAGACGTTTACGTCAACTCAATGGCTGACCAGGTGTATCTGCGCTGGAGACGGGTCGACGTTCTGGTGAACATAGTTTTCCGCAGAAATGAAACAACCCAAACTGTAACGGGATTGCTATCCAGCGCGAATCTGGGGCTTGATGCCGTATCCAATCTAATCAGAGTTACAGGTGCCTTTAGCTCTCGACTTCAGGGCGCGGAGCTTGCCGTAGTGGACGTCGCATGGTTCGAAGAGACGACCTCGCTGGAAGCAGAAGCCGTCCTTCAAGCGGCGTTGCGCACTACTACCTCCGCAATTGCTAGGCAATATTTCGGTTCCGGGCTGAGGATAAATGCTGTACACGCCAGCGATGTGAACTCTACGTCTTCAAGCGAAAATGACGTGCTTCGAACAGTGATCCACGCCGTGCAATTCCTGGCGAATTCGGAACTGTCCGGAAAGCTGACAGGGAACGTGCTGGAGATCGATCCTCGGTGCAGATAGATCCACTCACACGTTCTGATCCGGCAAATCTGCAGGTATTAACCTTCCGTTAAGTTTCTCGAAAGACGCAATGGGTAAGAGGTCAAATCCTAACAACACGTAAAAAAGTTTCGATTGTTTTAGTGAAACTCTTATCCATGTTCGTTCAGGCTCAAACATTACTATTCCAAAAGCGAGGCCCCAGCACCGTTTGAGCCCTTTGGAGGTAAGTATGTTCGTCGATCGCCTGTTGTCCACCTTTACCATAAGAGCAAAGGTGTTATTGGTACTTGTACCCTTGATCCTGATATTGGCGGCAGTTGGTGGGGTCGGCTTAAAAGCAACTGGCTTGCTTCAGTCTCGTCTTCGGCTTTCAAATGAGGTTCTTCAGACCTTGAGCGGGTTTCGAAGTGTCGCGGAAAGCATGAACCGCTTTTTGGCGCAAAGCTCAACGGAGTACCGAGATGAGGCGCTGACAAGTTTAAACGGGCAGAGCGCAACCATGCAGTCGCTCCAGGAAGCGGCGGCAGGTAGCGGGAGCGAAACTGGTGCGCTCGAAAACAGTGTATCGGCAATGTCCGTTATCTCGGGCAGCATCGGCCGCATGTGGTCTTTGCATAATGACGAGGAATCCGTTCGCAGCGACATTGTTTCCAACTTGTCGAAGATCAAGGAGGTCGGAGGCGCCCTTAAATTGGCTGCGGTTGATGTGCGCTCACAAGTACGCAATCAGGAGAACTCCGGGAAAACCATGCTCCGGGAGGCTACCCGCTCACTCGATACGGCATCAGTTATGCAACACATGGCGGAAGACTTGGTGAGCTTGCCGGACGGAGCGAAGCAGCCTCCGACTGTCGCCCAGCAAGGGCTTGTGATCAAAAAGTCGCTAAAAACAGTCAAGCGGGTAGTCTCGACTGCTGACGAGCAGGCCGTTACTAAAATTGAGAGGACTATCGCCAAGCTAATCGCCAACCCCGAATTTGTCGACCCTTCCACACGGCTTGCCGGCTCTGACCTACAGAGCTTTGCGACGAACCTGCGAGTGGATGCGATCCAGCACATGATTGAAGGAACAAATGCGATCCGGGCGTTGGATAAAGCGTTGACGGATTCCGAAATGCTTGTTGCGACGGCGACAACGATCGGCCAGGACGCCGATTCGATCGAAATCGAAATCAATAACCTGTTCCGTACAGCCAACGCAGAGAATCAGCAGCGCCTCGTTGAGCAACTTACAAAATTGGCGCGTGACACCGTGGCAGTTGGAGGCGTTGCCAGCTCGATATCTGGCTTCGATAAAATGCAGGAAGATCTATTCGCCCAGGTGGATTCTATCCAAGAGAACACAGAGAAGCTGGTCAAGATAGCGGAAGCCCGCCAAGCGCAATATTCTGAGGCGGACAAAACCGGCCAGGAGATCTGGAAAAACCTCGTAACCTTTGCAGCAACTCAGGAAAACGATGCTCGCAATGAAAGCAATCTTGCCCGCTTGCTGTCAACTATCGCCACAGTGTCCGGCGTCTTGGTAGCCTTGGCGGCTGGCGCCGGCCTGATGGCGACACTTCGCGCCCCGATCGAACGGATCGCGAAGCGCATGCAAGAGCTGGCAAAGGGCGATCTTCGATCGCAGATTGTCGGACGTGACCGGAGAGACGAAATAGGTGAAATGGCTCGCGCACTCGAGGTTTTCCGTGAAAATGCTGTCTCGAAGATGGACATCGAGACACGAACGGAAGCCGATAGGAAAACCGTTGAACAGGAGCGGATGGATCGTGAACGCGAACGCGCTCAGATGGAGGAGGAGGTCGCAACTGCCGTCACCATTCTAGGAGAGGCGTTATCTCGATTGGCGCGTGGCGACATCTCTCAAGAAATTGACCGCCAATTCCATCCCAATCTTGAGCCGCTGAGGCGCGATTTCAATCACTCGCTTTCGATCCTGAGAGAGACAGTGTCTCATATCGACGAGAATACCAATCAAATTCAATGGGGAACCAGCGAGCTTTTCAAAGCCTCAGATGATCTGTCGCGGCGAACTGAATTGCAAGCCGCCTCACTGGAGGAGGCTGCGGCCGCCGTCGAACAGGTGACGGTCACGGTCAGAAAATCATCCGAGAATGCCTATGAAACCCAGGCTTTCGTGTCCGTTGTTAAAGAACACGCCGAGGGTGCGGCAACCATTGTGACCGATGCGATCAACGCAATGGGCAGAATAGAAGACGCGTCCCACAAGATCGGCCAAATCATTGGTTTGATCGATACGATTGCGTTCCAGACAAATCTTTTGGCACTAAATGCTGGTGTCGAGGCGGCTCGTGCTGGAGATGCCGGAAAGGGTTTTGCAGTCGTAGCCCAGGAAGTGCGCGAACTTGCCCAGAAATCATCAGCTGCAGCCCGCGAGATTCGCCACCTGATTTCGGAATCCTCTTCGGAGGTGGCGATCGGCTCAGATTACGTGGGGAAAGCAGGTGAGGCGTTACACAACATAACGGCGTCGATCTTGAAGATTTCCGATCGGATTGATCAAATCGTCAATTCGAGCCGCGAGCAAGCGGCGTCCCTCGCCGAGATCAACAATAACGTCAATGTACTTGACCAGGGAACACAACAAAACGCTGCCATGGCCGAGCAGACAAATGCCGCGGCAAAGACTCTCTCGGATCAGACTAACGAACTCAGCGAGCGGCTCGCTTCATTCAAATTGACCGAAGATAAGTCGACGCGTCGGGTTAGGTTAGTGGCGTAAGCTGCGCATCGAACGAGACTGCCACGCGTCGGATGGCCACTGTGATAGCGGCGTTCTACTGAAGGGAAATCCGCTTACGGAAGCGAAATCCGGCCTTAGGCTCTTGGTCTCCCTTTCGCCGCCCGTCTGACTGTAAAAAACCCACCTAGAGCCGATCAACCTTCAAGAGATCAACTGCTTTGCAATGCTCAGAGACACGAGAGGTATCAAATCCGTGCGCATACGTGAAATTACAAGAGCCATTATTCTAATCACCGGCTTGGTGATCCCTTCTGTAGCGGCCGCCGGTGGCCTTACGGAATTGCCGCGGGAGGAACGAAAAACCTACGAGTTGCTCGATCCAAAGTTGCCTACAGGTGAATCTGTCTTCCGCACGTTTAAGGCACAGCGAGCACCGCCGTGGAAAATTGGGTACGCATCGACATATGCTGACAATTCTTGGCGTGCGAGTATTCTTGATGAGTTCACAAACAAGATTGTTCCAGCTTTCAAGAAAGCGGGGCTGGTCTCCGAGTTCATCGTCACCCAGTCAAATCTTGAAGACGCTGTCCAGATCAGGCAGATGCGGCAGATGGTAGACGACGGCGTTGATGCAATTATTATCTGCTGTTCGAACCTCACGGCGCTTAATCCTACGATAGAGTATGCGTATTCAAAAGGAGTGCCTGTGTTCTCGTACTCTGGTTACGTAACATCGCCGTTCGCCGTCAACGCAACTGAGAACAACATGCAAGGCGGGTTTGAGGCGGCGAAGTGGCTCGCTGAAGAAATCGAAGGAAGTGGCAATGTGCTTCTCGTTTCGGGGATCTCCGGCTTTGCCTCCTCGGACAGCTTTGACGTCGGCGCAAAGAAGGCTCTGGAGTATTATCCCGAGATAAAGATCGTAGGTCATGTCGACGGGAAGTGGACAGACAAGGTCGCGCAGGCCGAGGTGCAAAAATTCCTTGCAGCGAATCCCGGTCGAATTGATGGTATTATCGTTCAGTCGGGAGCTGAGAATGGTGTTATCAACGCGGTGCGCCAGTCCGGGCGCGACATGATCCCAATCGTTCTAGGGGGCGAAGCTTCGGCAGCCTGTTACTGGCGACGGAACCCCGACTTCGTAAGCAAGAGTTTTCATTTCTGGCCGCCGCGCTCTGAGGCGGGTTTCGTATGGGACGTAATGATGCGAACTCTTGAGGGACAGGGCCCCAAAATTCAGACAATCCTGCGGCCAGCAATTCCCAGTACCATAGAGGATGTAATGGCGGATTTGCCAGCTGATTGCGATCCTAACTCTGAGGATTGGATCGAGCCGAAGAATACAGCTTGGTGGTCTGCCAGCGCTGCTGCTAAATATTTCGATAACCCAGCGGATCCGCTCTCCTGGAAGCCGGCCAATTGAAGATCGCATGCGGGGTCTGTGTGGAATGCGGTGCCTTCATGATCGGCTCTCGTGCAAGGTAGGCTGCGCTAAGGAATGACAGTTCAAATTGGGAAATGCCCGGGTCGCCTCAGGAGACATGAGACAAGCGATCCGGTTCCCCCGAACATATTTGCTCCGCGGTAGCATTCTTCCTCCGGCCCTCCTCTCGCCAAACGGGACAACATACTCATTGCGCCAATCAATCTACGTGCTGCCGCGAAGGTTGTTGCTTCGAATGTGAAAGCAAAGTTCATTTCCGATCGCACTATCCGGCTCAGGCCGACGCGCGGTTCGACGCCTTACTGACATATCTGCATCAATTTGTTGCTCGAATGATTTGGGTGGCGTTCCCGGAATTCCTGATCGGATGGATGATGCATCCTGTCTTGGCCCTCGGTAAGGAGCTTCACGATGAATTCGACTTTACAACCGCTTTGGCAACGCTCCTTTTTTCAGAAAAGGCGCAATCGCCGGAGAGACGAAGCGCTGCATCATGATACCTCAGCCGACCGAGGAGCGCTGCTTGAAGCATTGATCGGCGTGTTGCCCCTCCCAATTTTCTTCAAAGATCTGCACGGTCGCTATGTCGGTTGCAACAAGGTTTTCGAAGATCTCCTCGGTCGCTCGCGCGACGAGATCATCGGGAATACAGATTTTGATCTCAGTTCAACGCAACTGGCGGAAATTTATTCTATTGAAGAGAAAGGCCTTCTTGAAAGGGGTGGAGCCCAAGTCTCCGAGCGTAAGATCGCTCTCGCAAACGGCGCCATCCTGGATGTTGTCTGCAACAAGGCAGTTTTCAGAGGTCACGACGACGAGCCCGCGGGTCTGATTGGCGTTATCATCGACATAACCGAACACAAGTTGGCGGAGCAGGAACTCAAAAACGCTCTCGAACTAGCCCAAGGGATCGTCACCGCTATTCCAGACGTTCTGTTTGAGGTCGACGAGGATGGGCGATATCTTCAGGTCTGGACCAGAAATCCCGAACTACTAGCCCAGCAGCGGGAAATGCTACTGGGTAGGACGGTCGACCAAGTTCTTGCGCCTGATCAAGCGGCTATTGCAATGGAGGCGCTTCGAACTGCAAGCAGTGAAGGAGTTGCCTACGGTCGATGCATTAGCGTATCCTTGCCAAACGGCGAGACCCGATGGTTCGAGTTGTCGGTGGCTAGACGACCAAGCGCCGATCCTGACGCCGCCACCACGCTCCTGGCATTTTCGCGTGATGTCACGGAACGAAGGCAGGCGGAAGACGCCATCAACTCCGTGCGGACGCAATTGCTAAGTGTGCTGCAAACCATTCCTGACATGGTTTGGGTAAAGAATGTCGATGGCGTACACCTTTTGTGCAATCATGCATTTGAGCGGCTGACCGGGAAATCAGAGGCGGAGGTCGTTGGAAAAACGGACCTTGAATTGTTCGGGGCTGAGAGAGCTCACATTTCCGGAAAATCTGATGAGGCCACGATCGAAGCCGGTGGCATACTTATCGACGAGAATTGGGTGGTTTCCCCGGAGAACGGTCAGTCCATTCTTCTCGAAACACGTAAACTTGCGGTCCTCGGCGCCGGGGGAGAGGTTACAGGAGTCCTCGGGGTCTCTCGCGATGTCACGGAACTGAACGCCTCGCGGGAAAAAATCAGGCAAATGGCCTTTTACGATCCGGTGACTTCTTTGCCGAACCGCTTGCTGTTTAACGAGCGATTGCAAAAGGTCGTCAGTGACGCGTCGTCTCAACGTCGGCGGACAGGGGTAATGCTGATTGACATCGACCATTTCAAAGTCGTGAACGATACGATGGGTCACCCTGTGGGTGATCAACTACTCTGCCAGGTCGCTACCCGGCTTAAGAAATCTGTCCGCGATCTCGACACGGTTGCGCGTCTCGGCGGCGACGAGTTCGCGATTCTGTTGCCGGAAATCCAGACAACCGACGATCTCGATTGGGTTGCGTGCTCGATCCTCGAGAGATTCAAGGAATCTTTCCTATTGGATGGCAAGGAAGTCTACGTGTCATGCAGTGTAGGCATCGCGATCTCGCCCGACGACAGCACAGATGTCAACGATCTGGTGAAATACGCCGACTCTGCGATGTATCTTGCCAAACGCTCGGGGAGAAACAGTTTTCGCTTTTATTCGAAGGATTTGACTGTGGGCGTGGAGGAGCGCATGCAGTTGGAATCTGAATTGCGCCGCGCTATCGAGCGCGAAGAATTGGAGCTGCACTACCAGCCCAAGGTGCTTCTGGACAGCGGCGTTATGATAGGATCGGAAGCGTTGTTGAGATGGCCTCATCCCGAGATGGGCATGATTCCGCCGGTTCGATTCATTCCGGTCGCTGAGGATACCGGGCTGATCGTTGAACTCGGGCGATGGGTGCTGCGTGAAGCGTGCAAGACGGCGAAGGAGCTGAACGCCGATTGCCACCACCTGCACAAGATTGCAGTCAACCTTTCGGGTAAGCAATTCCAATGCTCACGGTTGGTAAACGAGATCGCTGCAATCCTCGGTGAAACCGGTTGCCGCGCGGAATGGATCGAAATCGAAATCACGGAGAGTCTGCTTCTCGATCGGAAGGGCGAGACCCTGCAGACGCTTCTTAAGCTGCGTCAAATGGGATTTTCGATTGCTATCGATGATTTTGGCACCGGTTACTCGGCGCTCAACTATCTAGCCCGCTTCCCGATCGACACGCTGAAGATCGATCGGTCATTCATAAATAGCTCGGACAAAAGGAACGAAGAATTGGTCAAAGCGATTCTGTCCATTGCACAATGTCTTGGACAGGACGTGGTGGCGGAAGGTGTTGAGACCGCCGAGCAGGCAGCATTTCTCGCAGCGAACGGATGCGGTTCGGCGCAAGGCTTCTTTTACAGCAAGGCCCTGCCGAAGATGGAATTGATCGCTCTTTGGGTGCGCGCGTCCGCCACCGGCTTCGTTTCAGATCGTTACGCCGCTTCGCGATGATGAGCGCGAATATGGGAAAAAGTCACCTGTCTGATGGACGGTGATGCGGTGCGCGCTGTGAGACAACTCAACTTGAGCCTCGTCAATCTCTGAATGTCTGCGGTTTTTCGCGGAACAGGGGGCAACGCTGGGTCAACGACCATGCGTTGTGCGGCCCCGCGAGCCGCATTCTCGAATGCTCTGCTCCTACTGCGCGGCATTCGGTAGGCCGGGGAAAACGCGGTACACCGGCTCCTAAAGCAAGGCAGTCGCTCTCGATATGGCTTTCTTCAAAAATATTTGACAGATTATCATACAATCTGCCAAAAATGTAGCCAAGCACCTGATGGGAGGAAAATCAGTGTCTCTTAGTATGCATCACCTGGCCAAGCTTCCGTATTTTTATCCGTTCGAATTTGGCGATGGAAAAATCACGGTACTGTCCGACGGGCCGTTAGAGCTAGGAGATCCTCGCCTGAACTTCTTGGGGGTAGAGCCACGCACGGTCAGCCTGATGCTAGAGGACAATTTCCTGCCAACGAACAAAGTTGTACTCGAGCAAAACGTGCCGCTTGTTGAGATAAATGGAAGAACAATTCTATTTGATACCGGGATGGGGTCTTCCAAAGCTTTCGGGCCCACCACAGGTCGGCTCCTAGCAAGCCTGAGAGAGGCAGGTCGAGATCCGACGGAGATCGATGCGGTGGTTCTGTCGCACGCCCATATCGATCATATCGGCGGTCTGTGCGATGCCAATGGAAGGTTAAATTTCCCGAACGCCGACATCTTCATCAGTGAGCGAGACTTCACGGACTGGACGGACGGGTCGTCGATCGATTCTTCATTTCAATTTCAAATCGATAACGCTCGGCGAAACCTGCTTCCCCACAAGGATCGGACCTTCTTTTTCAAAGACGGCGAGGAGTTCTTGCCGGGCGTTCACGCGATTTCGGCCCCCGGCCACACGCTCGGTCATCATTGTTTTATGCTGCAGTCGGGAAACGATCGCCTCTGTTTTCTCGGCGACCTTACGCACCATCATATCCTGTTGATGGAGAGGCCGATGATGGAATTCCGATACGACACGGACCCGAAGCTGTCAGCTAGATCCCGCACGCGCGTGCTTGATATGCTGGCGACAGATCGCATTGCGGTAATGTCCTATCACTTCGCATGGCCAGGTGCCGGGCATGTGGTGCGAAACGGAGACGGATTCCGCTATATCCCCTCTCCAATGCAGTTGCTTGCACATCGATAAGGAATCTCAAAGATGCAGATGCGTTCGGTAATCCTCAGGGAGTCGGGTCTGCCGAAGCCCTATTCAAATTCGAAACCTCTTAAGATTGAGCTTGTGGAACTGACGCCGCCTGGCCCCATGGAGGTGTTGGTCAAGATCAAGGCTGCCGGTGTCTGCCACTCTGACCTGTCCGCAATCAATGGGGACAGACCGCGTCCGCTTCCAGTCGCTCTAGGCCATGAGGCATCTGGCGTCGTCGCAGCAATCGGACCGAGTGTCGAGAAGGTTGAGGTTGGTGACCATGTAGTCATGTCATTTCTGCCGGTTTGTGGCCATTGCTCATATTGCGCTGAAGGCCGCGCCAGCCTCTGCGAACCGGGCTACCAGGCCAATGCTGCAGGAACGCTTCTATCCGGCGGCAAGCACATCCGTTTGAGAGGATACGAAATTAACCACCATAGCGGCGTTTCTGCGTTTTCCGAATATGCTGTCGTGTCGGCGAGCTCGGTAGTCAAAGTGACCAAAGATATCGATTTGGCGACAGCTGCTCTCTTCGGCTGTGCCGTTATGACCGGCGTTGGAGCTGTGATGAACACGTGTGGGGTCCGCCCAGGCCGTAGTGTGGCGGTAATCGGGCTCGGCGGCGTAGGCCTTTCGGCGATACTTGGCGCTGTTGCGAGCGGTGCAAGCGATATCGTGGCGATCGACCTAATCCAAGCGAAGCTGGATCTTGCCAAGGAGCTGGGAGCGACGAAGACTTTTTTGGCCACCTCGCCGAATATTGTTGCCCAAGTAAAAGGCGCGACAAGCGGCGGGGTAGACTACGCGATAGAGATGGCTGGATCCAAAAAGGCATTCGAGCTTGCATATGAGATTACCCGGCGCGGAGGGATGACCGCTACGGCCGGACTGGCCAGCGCAAATTCCCGTTTCGAGGTTTCGCCCTTGCCGTTGGTCGGAGAGGAGAGAACGATCAAGGGCAGCTATATGGGTTCCTGCGTGCCATCGCGCGACATACCCCGCTATATCGACCTTTACCTCAAAGGTAAGCTGCCAGTGGACAAATTGCTGTCGAGCACTGGCCCCCTTGATGAGATCAATGAGGTTTTCGACCGTCTTGACAGGGCCGAGATCAATCGACACCTAGTCTTGATGGACTGATGGCGGGGAGAATTCTCTTGAACGAGTGGACAGTGCTCGCCATCCATTACGGCACCGCGCAAAGACCAGTAAGTGACCTGATACTAGAGACGGATGACATTCATGATCGTCCATCACAAATCGACTACTTCGTGTGGCTGATCCGTCTCGAGGACCGATTAATTCTTGTTGACACTGGTTTCGAAGCCGGAGAGGGCGCGGCCAGAGGGCGGACCCTCTTGATCCATCCGGTGGCAGCACTGAGCAGCCTTGGCATCAAATCCAGCGAAATTACTGATGTCGTTGTGACACACCTGCACTACGATCACGCCGGAAACCTCCCGGCCTTTCCTAACGCCACTTTTCACATTCAGGATCGGGAGATGGCGTATGGAACGGGGCGGTGTATGTGCCATGAGCGAATGCGTCGGCCTTTTGCTACAGAAGGTGTCGTCGACGCGGTCCGGCTCGTTTTTCAGTCACGGGTACGGTTCCATGATGGGGATGGGGAAATTGTTCCTGGATGCAGGGTGCATCTGGTTGGCGGTCACTCGAAAGGTTTGCAAGTTGTTACGGTGGCAACAGGCGGCGCTTTGCTGGTTATCGCTTCCGACGCGCTTCATTTCCAGCACTATCTTGAAAATGACGGCGCGTTTCCCCTGTTTGCAGATTACCTAGAGGTAATCGAGGGTTACAACAAGCTCCGCGTCCTTGCCGGAGCAAACGGACTCATCATTCCGGGTCATGACCCTGAGGTGCTACAGAAATTTTCTCCCCTTGCGCCAGACCTCCAGTTCGCTAGAGTTCTCCTGTGACCCACAATAAACCGATTGAAATTTTTGCTGTTTGCAGACAATCGGGTTGTCCTACGAAACGCTCCGGCAGTATATTGATTCTGTGCGTCACTAGAAATTTCATCGAAGGTTTGTTGTGAATGGGAACGATCGACCTCCAGATTACACGTCAAAACGCCTCTCTTCGAATCCTTGTTGAGGATAAGCTCCGGCAGGCTATTTCAAGTGGCCGTTTCAAGCCCGGGCAGCGGCTGGTGGAGCGCGAGTTGTGCGAACTCATCGGGGTTGGCCGAACTTCAGTTCGCGAGGCGCTGCGCCAGTTAGAAGCTGAAGGGCTTATTACTAGCTATCCGCATCGGGGGCCGGTTGTCAGCACTATCAGCTACGAGGAGGCTAGGCAGCTTTATAGTGTACGCGCGCTGCTTGAAAGCTTTGCCGGCCAGGAGTTCGCCGAGAACGGTTCGAATGAAGAGATCGTTGCTCTCCTCGAGACCGTGGAAGCGTTCGAAGCCGCAGCCAAGAGCGGTTCCGGAACGCGGATCATCGAAGCCAAGACCGCTTTTTACGATTGTTTGATGACCGGCAGCAAGAACGTGTTTGTGAAGCAAATGCTCACGTCGTTGCACAACCGGGTCACATTGTTGCGGATGACATCGATGACCCAGCCAGGGCGGCTGCAGAACAGCGTTTTCGAGATAAGAGAGATTGCGGCCGCTATTGCGTTGCGTGATGGCGACAGGGCAGCCGCGCTTTGCAAGCGCCATATCGAAATCGCGGCTAAGGTGGCGTTGGACTACTTGAGCAAGAACCCCGTCGAAACCTCCGAGTAGTTCCACAAAACGAAGTTCAGGCGACGGCTAAGGTTGACAGATTGTCTGAAAATCTGCTTACCTCTCTTATGGGAGGTGAGACACAGGAAGTGCGGCTTCCCAACAACATCATTTTGTTAGGGAGGACGTATGGGCGCCCATGCCGAGCTGATTAAACGCGTAACCCTGGCGATCGAAGATCCGGAGCTACCGCGACTGACCCCAGGTCTTACAACACGGATCTCGTTGCAAGTTGGACCAGAAAAGTCATCACTTGCTGTGGGAGGCGGGATAGTCGCACTGGACGGCGCGGACGAAAATGCTGACGTCATACTGAGTGCCCCAGAAGGAGCTTGGGAAAAGGTTATGCAGGTGCCGCCGCCGGCAACCTACCATTCGTTCACCGCCTTTCAACTCGCTAACCCTGAGTTCACGTTATCTGGTTCGCCCGTAGCAATCGCTCAAGCGCGTCCCGCTCTGGAGCGACTGTTCGAGATCGTCGTAGCGTCTCCGCCCCTAGTTGCGCCGAAGGTCGATCGAAATATTGAACAGGTCACCGGACGCTATAAGCGGGTAGAGGTCGGCGGCGTAGAACACGATATCTTTTACGAGGAAGCCGGTGCAGGAACTCCTATCCTTTTCCTCCATACGGCTGGCGCAGACGGCCGTCAGTTTCTACCGCAACTCTCCGACACTGGGTTTGCGCGTACGAACCGATTGATCTCAGTTGATCTGCCGTTTCACGGACGTTCGATGCCTCCTTTAACTTGGGACGGCTCGCCCTATCAACTCACAACGGATCTCTACCTGACCTGGTGCACGGCGATACTCGACCAGCTCGTCGGAGACAGAGCTATCGTCGTTGGAGGATCTATGGGCGCGGCGATGTGCATGGTGCTGGCGGCGGAGCGACCGGAACGTCTAATGGGTGTAATTGCGGTCGAGCCGCCGTTGAAGTCAAAGGGCCGTCGCAACCCCTTTCAACACAACGTCAACGTTCATGGGTCGCTTCATAACTCAGCCTATGTCCGCGGAATCATGAGCCCGCTCAGCCCGCAAGAAGAGCGACGCCGCGCCAGTTGGATCTACTCGCAGGGTGCTCCTGGAGTTTATCCCGGCGATCTTTCGTTCTACAGCGACGAGTTCGACGGTGCCGTCGTCGGTCCGAAGATTGATGCCAAGCGAACACCGACCGTTCTTCTCTCCGGGACCTATGACTACTCTGCGACGCCTGCAGACGGAGCAGCGCTAGCGGCCCTCATTCCTGGCAGCCGTCATGTCGTTATGGAGGGGCTTGGGCACTTTCCGATGTGCGAAAATCCTGACTATTTCCGGAGCTTCTTGCAAGACGCTATTCGGTTCGTCGAAGATAACGGCTGATCACAAAGCAACCGCGTTGGCCATTTACCGATCGTGTCCCAGTACGTGGCGTAGGTGATGGTAGGGAGTAAAGCCGAGCGCCCGCGCGCTTCTCGTTGCGCTGTAGCGGGTGATCGGCTTTGCGGGCG
>NZ_LODW01000084.1 GCF_002914525.1 Rhizobium hidalgonense
CCGCGTGTGCGCAGCCGGGTCGTTGCCCTCGTCAGCTCGATTGTCGATGAAGAGATGGAAGAACAGAAGCCGGTTGGTTCATCTGCTGGTTCTTAGCTCCCTACCGGTCGATTTTCTCCGCTGCTTCAAGCGAAAATTCGACGCGCAATACCGCCTTCTGTGCTCGCGAAAAATCGGCGGCGACGTGTTCTGCCCGCTCTTGCGCGGCGCGCCGGGCGGCTTTGTGTTGCGCAAGCGATAGGCCGGCATCGGCTTCATGGCTGCGCAATACGGATTGTCGCATCAGCGCGTCCTGAAGCTCGGCGGCGGCGATGACACCACTCTTGCGCAATACGTCGACGACAGGATTGCCGGCGGCCCGGCTTGCCGCGATGTCGAGCGCTTCGGAGGCTTTCGTTTCCCGCTCCCGCGCGCTTTCGGCATCCGCCCGCGCCTCGGAGAGGCTGCGGGAAAGATTGTCCGCCCGCAGGCTGCGGATCTGCAGCAACTGCCTGAGAGATTTCAACGCCTTCATATCAGCCGCTCAGGCACCGTTGTTCGTCGTCAGGATTTCCAGCTGGCCGCCCTTGATGACCTTGATGCTGTCGGCTTGCTGCCGGCTCAGCACGTCTTCGACGGCCTTGGTGAAGACGGCGGGCCCGCGCACCAGCACCAAGCCGCTGGCGGGATCTTCACGCAGCGCATCGTCCGGCAGCAGCGGGAACAGCGCGCGAATGGCGTTTTGCTCGGTCTTCCAGCTGCGGCCGCCGCGATCGAGGACAACGGTGGAGACCTCCTGCTTCGGCGCGATGATGATGCGGCTGCCGTCATAGGCGACGAAGAGATTGCTGGCATCGCCAAGCTTGACAAAGGCCTTGGCTCCGCTTTCCCGGACGGACCAGTGCTCGACCTTGCCGCTCAGCGTCCCGACTGTCGTGACCGGGATGCCGGACATGAAGGACAGCGTCTGGACGACATCGCCAAGCGGCAGGGAGACGACATCCAGGCGCACCTCCCGCTCGCTGGCGCCGGCCGGTGGAGGAAAGGAGGCCAGCAGTCCGATAGCGGCCATGTAAACAAAACGCGCAAACATCTGAGTTTACCTCACGATCCGGATATCGCCCGACAACTAATGAACGAATGAAGGCAGGGCTGCGAAATCCAATCTATTAATAATTATCTGATCTACTGTTGCAGATCATCGGTCCGCTGGGAACAGGACGGATATCCATTTCGCGCATTTGTTGTACATATCGCGAATTAATAACTTTTTAACATAAGCTATTGAATTCGATCTTGAATTCTGCAAGGCTCTGGCCGCCAAAACCATGCAAGGAGTTCAAGACATGGCTAGTACTTCGACACTTGATGCGGGCATCGGCTCGGCGATTTCCGCCTTCAAGTCGGCCCAGAACGAAGCGACCGAGCAGAGCCTGAAGGTTGCAACCGAAATCACCAAGATCAACGGCGTCGCAAACGCCATCAAGAAGATCGGCCCAGGCTGATTGAAACAATGGCGAGACGGGTTCGCCCGTCTCGCTTCCCCGCTCTCGAAGACAATAAAAGCCGCTCGACGGACGGTTCGGGAACAAGATGGTTATGGATCTAGATTCCTCTTCGCCGACATTCAGAGGTAACGCCGGCAACGCTGCGTCAGGCAGCGGCGGACCGGTCTTGCGCATCACGCGTGCCGGGCGCAGCTCCAATCTGCCGCTGACGGCGGAGCGGCAGGTGGTCGGCGGCAGCGCCGATTGCGACCTGATCATCCTCGGCGCCAAACCAGAACCCGCCTTTGCCATCAGTTTGCAGCGCTCCCGCGGCTCCGACACGGTGTCGTTGACCGCGCTGCGGGATGACGTCGTGATCAACGGTCGTTCCATCCCACGCGATCGGACGATGACCCTTACGAAGAGGCAGACCATCTCCTTCGACGGCACGGCCTGCGAACTCGAAGGTCTCGGCGCCGGGCGCGTGCGGTTCGCGCCACGCCGGATTGCGGCTGCCGGCCTTCTCGGGCTGGCGGCGTTGCTTTTGCTGGCCGGGCTTTACAACAGCGATGCGCCGGCTCACGAAGCCCCGCTCGTCAGGGTTTCCGCCGCGCCGGAACCGGCGCCGTCATCGGCGGCAATTGCTGCCGAAATCCGCCAGGTCATTCGTATGGCTCAGCTTCCCCAAGATCTGAGCATCGTCGCCACCGCCGACGAGATTCGCATCGGCGAAGGATCGCGCCCTCTCTGCCTGCCCGACAAGGCCAAGCTGCGCAGCATCATCGCCTCGATGAGCCGGCGCGGTTCCGTTTCCATCGTCGATCTCACCGCCCTCTCTTCCGGTCTCGACGGCTTCGTCGCCGCCGCCGGCTATACGCCCGTCAGATTCATCATCGGCTCCGACGGCCGCCGCTACGAGGAAGGCGATGTCGTTTCGAGCGGCTGGCGGATCAAGGAGATCGGCAAAGACCAGATGACCGTTTCCCGCGACAGTGAGGACGATACGGTCAATTTCGCCCCCGCCGGCAGTGCCGAGCCGAAGCTCGCCGAAATTTCCAGCAGCGAACAAGAATAGGCGATGGCGTCGGAAGCCGGATCATGAAGGTAAGGTCATCCGCCATCGCCATGCTTGCGCAACGCACCGATATGCTGCTTGCGGTGTTTTTCGCCTCCGTCGTGACGATGCTGGTGCTGCCGCTTCCGACAATCGTTCTGGACGTGCTGATCGCTTTCAATCTCTCCTTCGCTTTCGTGGTGCTGATCACCACGACCTATCTGAAGAGCGTGCTTGAAATCTCGACCTTTCCCGCGGTCATTCTGATCGGCACGCTGTTCCGCCTGGCCTTGACGATTTCCTCGACCCGGCTCGTGCTGGCGGACGCCGATGCCGGCGAGATCATCATGGCCTTCGGCGATTTCGTCGTTGCGGGAAATGTCGTCGTCGGGCTGATCATTTTCCTGATCGTGGCGCTGGTGCAGTTCATCGTGGTGACGAAGGGCGCCGAGCGCATCGCCGAGGTCGGCGCGCGTTTCACGCTCGACGCCATGCCCGGCAAGCAGCTCGCCATCGACAGCGACCTGCGTAACGGCCATATCACCACGGAAGCCGCGCAGAAGCGCCGGTCGCGCCTCGAACAGGAGAGCCAGTTCTTCGGGGCGATGGACGGCGCGATGCGCTTCGTCAAGGGCGATGCGGTCGCAGGATTGGTGATCGTCGCCGTCAATCTCATCGGCGGCCTGGCGATCGGTATCTTCCAGAAGGGCCTGAGCTTCGCCGAGGCCGCCCATCTCTATACGCTGCTGTCGATCGGCGACGGTCTGGTGTCGCAGATTCCGTCCATTCTGATGGCAGTCTCGGCCGGTATCGTCGTGACCCGCGTGTCCGATGACGGCAACGGCAGTCTCGGCAGCGATATCGGCCGCGAACTCTTCCGGGAGCCCCGTGCATTGGCGATTGCGGCGGCGCTGACGATCTGCGCGGGCTTCGTGCCGGGATTTCCCACAGGCGTGCTCGGCGCGATCGGCCTGTGTCTGGCGGGCCTTGCCTTCATGGTGCATCGCCGGCGCGCCGGCCCAGCCGCGGCCGGATCGGCAAATGCCGTGGAAAGCGCCAATTCCTATCCGCTCGACAGGACGAAATATGGCGATCCCGTCATCGCCACCGTCGCGGTGGAAACGCTGGCGCGGCTTGAGGCGATGCGACTCGGCGAAATGCTGGACGGGCGGATCCGCATGGCGGCGCGCGCCGTCGGCGTCTCCGTGACGGTGCCGACGTTCAACGCCGATCCCCGCATGGCCGAGGATCTGATCCACCTTCAGGTCGAAAACGTGCCCGCCGGTCTCGTCAGCTGCGGTCCCGAACGGACGGCCGAACAGATTGCCGACGACATCGTGCGCATCGTCCGCCGCCATATCGGCGCCCTGTTCAGCGTCGACGACGCGGCACAATGGCTGGGCAGCCTCGAACCGCGTCTCGGCAAACTGGCGATCGACGTCGCCACCCAGGTGCCGCTGATGCTGACGGTCGCGGTCGTCAGACGCCTGCTGGATTCCGGCGTGACGCTTTCCCAGCCGCGCGGACTGCTGGAAGTGATGCTGCACGCCGGCACCGATCACGCGCCGGATGCCCTGGCCGAAATGGCGCGCGCCGCGCTGGTCAAGCAGATCGCCTTCGGGCTTCTCGACCGGCGCGGATTGCTGCCGGCGCTGGTGCTTCCCGCCGAATGGGACCACTTCATCCGCTCCTATGACGCCGCTGGAGCGACCGAGAAGATCGAGATAGCCGAAAGGCTGCGCCTGCTGGCCGAGAAAGCCAGGCAGGCTCTCGAGGACGCCAACGAGCGGGGATACGATCCCATCATCATCGTGCCGGGCGAGTGGCGCCTGCTCACCCAGACGCTGATGATCCACCACAACTGCCGCATTCCGGTGCTGGCGGCGGAGGAGATCGACAGGGATATAACGATCGAAACCATCGGAGAGATCGGGCAAATCCGGAACGCTGCCGGCTCCAAACAAAGGCCGGGCTGATAGAGCAAGTGAAGTAGACGAGACCAACTGGGGATGAATGCAATGTGTGGCGTAGATGGACAAAGGCCCATAGACTTCGACAGAACCTCCCGTTTCGACCTTGAGTCCGATTGCCTTGGCGGCAGCAATAGGGCCGACACGGATTTCACCGCCATCCGAACCCGCAAGGTCTCGCCCTTCGAAGATTTCTCCGGCAACCCGCCGACGCTGACCTCCTATGTGCCGAAGTCGCGGGAAACGTCGGAAAACGGCATGGATTCCGACCCCAAGGATCTGCTGCGCAAGCACATCAACTGGCAATCCCACTCCAAGAAGGTGGATCCATCCGACGAGAAACAGGCCACGACTTTGCAGACCACGACGGAAAAACCCGACCTCTCGAAAGAGGGCAGCGTCATCGTCGTCAACGAGCCGATCGTCGTGGATGGCGGCGTGTTCGACGGCAAGGGCGCGACCTATACGGCCTCGTCCAAGCTCGGCGATGGCGGCCAGTCCGAAACCCAATCGCCGCTGTTCATTCTCAAGAACGGCGCGACGCTCAAGAATGTCAATCTCGGCGAGAATGGCGCCGACGGAATCCACGTCTATGGCGGCGCGACGCTCGAAAACGTCAATTGGCAGAATGTCGGCGAGGATGCGCTGACGGTAAAAAGCGCCGGCGACGTCACTATTGTCGGTGGCTCCGCCAAGGGCGCGACCGACAAGATCTTCCAGATCAATGCCGACACGAGGTTCTATCTGAAGGATTTCGTCGCTGACGGCTTTACCACGCTCGTGCGCACCAACGGCGGCAAGCAGATCGACGCCGACGTCACCATCGACGGCGGGGCGTTCTCCCACGGCAGCAACGTCTTCCGCACCGACAGCTCACTTGCCAGCGTGACGTTCCTCTCCGATATCACGCTGGACGATGTGAAGAACTGGACGCGTGTAGGTGACAACCAATCGGGCGTCTGAGACGCCCGACCACCGGAACCGCAAAGCGAAGATCAAGCGGGCGGCTTAGGCTCCCGCTTTTCATTGCCGGCCTGGTCCTTGCCTGCGCGGCGGGCTGCTGCGCATTTCCGCGCCGATTTGCCGGCGCGCCGATTTCAGCTTCGGGTCGCCCTGGATATCCTTGTATTCGCGCCGCGCCTCGGTCTTGGTCATGCGGTGTTCGTGCCTGAACAACGCGCGCGAAATGCGGATATCGAAAAACGCCGCGGCCACCATGATGCCGGCGGCAATGACGAGGATCGAGCCGAGGAGATGGGCTGTCGCGGAGAGCGTGCATGCTTCTCCGCAAAGAGGCGACCAGAAGATGCTGTTGAGGAAATAGAGGATCGCACCGCCGCCGGCGGTGGCGAGCAGGACAAACTTGACGAGCCCCTTGACGAACTCGGCGATGCTCGCGAGCGAAAAAAGCCTCTTGATGCCCTCGAACGGATTGAGCCGGGTGAAATCGAAGCTCATATGTTTGAACGATACGGGAAACCCCTGCCCGTCGAGGATCGACACCAGGATGGTCGCGGCAAGACCCGTGGCAAGCGGCAGCCAGATGAGATCGAGCAGCGCCACGCCGGTTTCGCTCAAGCCGACAGTGACGGCGTCGGAGAGGTCGGCCCGTCCGGCGGACTGCAGGCCGCTATCGAAACTGCGGGTGAAATCCTCGAGGATAGCAGGCAAGCCCCAGGTGACGTAGACGGCGATGGCAAGGACGGAGATCGCAACCGGGATTTCCTTCGAGCGGGGAACCTGGCCCTCGCGCCGGAGCCGATCGAGCTTCACCCGGCTCGGCGGCAGGGTTTTTTCCTCGGTATCGTCATTTTTGGCCATGGGTCACCTCCAGCATGGCTTTCACCTCGTTGAATCCGTCGATCCAGAGATCGTGGAAATAGCTGGAGATAAAGGCCGTGTAGATGACGAGAATGACCACGACCGCGAAGTTCTTGATGGCCGGCAGGCTATCGTTCAGCGGGAATTGTTTCGACGAGCGGCCAACGAAGGCCAGCGACAATTCGAGCGCGCAGGTGACGATCATGAACGGGGCGGCAAGCAATCCGGCCGCTTTGAACAGCCGGCCGAATACACCGAGGATCATGTCGAGCGGATCGTCGGGCATGGCGGGCATGAGCTTGAAGAGCGGCCAGAACTCGAACGACTTGTAGAAAATCGCGACCAGATCGATGATGCCGCCGGCGCTGACGAAAAGCACCAGGGCGATCGACATCATCAGCGAACCGAGCGGCGCGGTTTCCAGCGCGTTGATCTGGTCGAAGAGATTGGCGGCATTGGCGCCGCGATAGACATCGGTCATATCACCCGCCGCCTGGGCCGCCCAAAAGGGAATGCCGAGCCCCATGCCGATAAGCGCCCCGAAGCAAAGTTCCTTCATCGAAAGGGCGGCCAGATCGAACCAGGACGTATCTCCGAGAGCCAGCACCGAATAGGCGAAGGCGACGGAGGGCGCCGAAAGGCCGATTGCCAGGCCGAAACGCAGAATGCCGACGATGCTGAACAGCGAGAAGATCGGGAAGATCAGCAGGATCCCGAGCGCGCGGGCGGCGCCGAGCATGGCCGCGGCCGGTGCCGCGACCTCGATGCCGACGAGCGGAAGATGATCCGGCCCCATCCGCCCCGCCTCACTGAACCATGGTCGGGAAGTCGTTCAGGATATGAACGGAATGTTCGATCAGCGGCGTTGCCAGCACCCGGCCGAACAGCAGCAGGGTGATGGAGATCACGAAAATCTTGACGATCTGCGCGATGGTCTGCTCCTGGATTTGCGTTGCCGCCTGGAAAATGGCGATGATCAGCCCGAGAAGCGCGGCCAGGCCTAGAATGGGGCCGGCCAAGGCGAAGGTCGCCATGACGGACATGCCGATTTCGGCTGCGACCTGGTCTTCACCCATGACGGCAGGCCTTTCGCGTGGGCGCGGCAGGCGCTCGAACCGGGGCTTTCGTCAAGGCGCGATGCTCACTGCGCATAGGACAGCACCAGACCTTCCAGCAATCGCCGCCAGCCGTCGATCGAGACGAACAGCAGCAGCTTCAGCGGTGTCGACACCACGGTCGGGGACATCATCTGCATGCCGAGCGCCACCAGAATGGCGGAGACGGCGAAGTCGATCATCAGGAAGGGCAGATAGATCAGAAATCCGATTTCAAAGGCCCGCGTCAGTTCCGAAACGAGGAAGCTCGGCGTCAGCACGGTGATATCGTCGGAGGCAATGGGGGTTGCCGGCGCGTTTGCCCAGATCTTCTGCGACGCCTGCACGAAAAAGTCGCGCACCTCGGCGTCGGAAAATTTCAGCATGAAATCCTTCAGCGGCGCTGCCACTTTGATCATGCCGTCCGCCATGCCACTGACCGTGCCGAAATCGCCGCTATGGGCGAGCAGCAATTGCCAGCTGTTTTGCAGCACCGGGTTCATCACGAAGGCCGAGAGCACGATGGCAATCGCAAAGACCAGGAGATTCGGCGGCGTCTGCTGGATGCCGATCGCATTGCGCACGATCAGCAGGACGACTGAAATCTTGGTGAAGGAGGTTGCGATCACGGCAATGACCGGCAGCATCGAGATCGCCGCCATTGCCGCGAGGCTCTGGGCAAGAGGAAAGCTCTGTTCCATCAGTCGTGCAGCGCCGTGACGCGAACGGCGCTCAACCCATCCACGGAAATGATTTCGCCCCGTCCGATAATGCGGCCCTGGGCGATGATATCGACGGCGTCCGACAATGGCCTGTCGAGGTTGAACACATAGCCCTCGCCGATCGTCTCGAGTGCGCGCAGCGGCAACTCCAGCCGTCCGGCATCGAAGACCAGCTTGATCGGGATGCTATCGACAGGCGACGGACGCGGCTCGCCCTGCAATTCCTGATCGACGGTGTCATTCGTCATGAAATGCCTCATTGGTCCGGTTGGCGTCGACAGGAGCGGCTCGGTGAGGACCGCGCCTTTGTCCGAGCGCATGCAGGTTGCGAGGTAACGTTCACCCGTGATCGCGACCACGGTCTCCGCTGCCCCCCCATCGATGACGATGCCGTCCCCCAATCGCAGGGATTTGATCTGACCGACCGACAGCACGGCATAACCGCGCCGGATGTTGACCGCCGTCGTCAGGGCATTGAGCGTGCGGCGCGGTAGGCGGCTTGCCCAGCCGACGAGGCCGGCAAGGAAGGTTTCATCGAAACGGCCGCTCAAGGGCAGGCTCATGCCGCTCCAGCCGATTTCGAAGCCGAAATTGCCGCTGAAATCCGGCTGCGGCTCTGCACCGATCTGCAGCAGCGACAGGCTGATGCCGATCTTGTTCTCGATTTCCTCGAAGGCCTCGACGAACTGATGTTCGACCACCGCCGCCTGTTCGTGCGGTGACAGTTTTTCCCAGAGGAGCAGCGGTTCAAGCCTTTCGGCCAGCAACCACAATGCGCCGGCCGACGCAATCAGCGTCTGCTCCCGTTCGCCGACGCGGCAGAGAATGCCGACTGGATCGGCAATCCGCGCGGCTGCGATATCGGGGGACAGCGGGCGAACGGAAAGCGTCTGCTCCCGGACCGGAATTTGCCAGGCGGCGCGCATCGTCGTGCCGGAACGGGAAAAGAAGCTCCCGGCCATCGATGAGCGGGGCCATGCGGGCGCGGCGATATTCATCGGACAAGCTCCTCGAGCGCTTCGACGATCGCGCCGAACGGCTGCGGCTTGCCCTGGCCGTCAAACAGGAAGCGCTGGATGAGCCCGTGTTTGGCGACGGCCTCGTCGACGGCTGCGTCGCGCCCCTGGCGATATTCGCCGACGCGGATCAGCAGTTCCACCTCGTCATAGAGGGCAAGCAGGGCGCGCAGCCTGTCGGCTGCCTGGCGATGGCTCTCGCTCACCACTGCGCTCATCGTCCGGCTTCGGCTGGCCAGCACATCGATCGCCGGAAAATTGCCTGCCTTGGCAATCTTGTCGGAGAGCACGATATGGCCGTCCAGCAGCGATCTGGTTTCTTCGGCAATCGGATCGTCTTGCTCTTCGCCTTCGACGAGCACCGTATAGAAAGCCGTCATCATGCCGTTTGCGCTGTTGCCGGCACGCTCGAAGATTTGCGGCAGGACGGCGAATACGGAAGGCGGAAAGCCGCGCCGCACCGGCGGTTCGCCGGCGGCAAGCCCCACTTCGCGCAAGGCGCGGGCCATGCGGGTGACGCTGTCGATGACGAGCAGCACGTGTTTTCCCTGCTCGCGAAAATATTCGGCGATCGCCGTTGCCGTCATCACCGCCTTGAACCGCTCCAGCGCCGGGCGGTCGGATGTGGCGACAACCAGCGTCACATTCGAGGGGACGCCTTCCGGCATGTTGCCGGCAACGAATTCGCCGACCTCGCGTCCGCGTTCGCCCACCAGGGCGCAGACGATCACATCGGCCTTGTTGTTGGCGACGATCTGGGACACCAGCGTCGACTTGCCGGCGCCAGGCGCGCCGAAAATACCGATGCGCTGGCCCTGCCCGCAGGTCAGCAATCCGTCCAGGGCGGCAATTCCCGAGGTGAACGGCTGGCGGATGGGACGGCGCGACAAGGGGTTGACCGGCTGGCCGTAGAGCGGCTGCAGGAAACGCGCGTCCTCGCCGGCCGGATTGGCGGAGGGACGCAGGACGTTGCCGTGCGCATCGACGATCGCGCCGAGCAGGAAGTTGCCGACAGAGATCGCCGGCTCCCGGCCGGTCGGGACGATTTCCGTGCGCTGGGAGATGCCGCGGGTTTCGCCGTGAAGCGAGAGAAGTGCCGTCTCGCCGTCGATACCGACGACATCGGCGAGGCCGATGCGGCCCCTGCCCGGCTCATGCAGTTCGCAGAGCTCGCCGATCCGAACCGAGGGGATGAGCGCCCGCACCAGCAGGCCCGAAACACTCGTCACGCGGCCGCTCTGCCGTCGCACGTCCGTCTGTTCGAGCGTCCGCTCCATGCGAAGCAATGCGTCAGCCATGGACGAGGGCCTCGATCACGGTGGCGAGCTGGTCTTTCAAGCCGATCTGGCTTCGTCCCGCCGATGTCTCCAGGACGATCTCGCCGGCAGACATCAGCGGATCCGTTTCGATAGTGATGCGATGATCGATATCCGCAATTGCCTGGGCGATCATGGCGGCATCCTCGGGGGCGACATGGAGGGCGATCTCCTGGGCCTCTGCGGTCTGGGATATGGCGTGGCGGACCAATCGCCTGGTGCGTTCGTCGGCCTCCATTGATCCGAGGATCAATCCGACCGATTTCAGAACCACCGCCTCGACCCAGCTGTCGAGATTGGCAATCTCCTGTTCGGCTTTTCCGAGCGAGGCGGCAAGCCGTGCGGCGGCATCACGAACGCCCTGTTCGAACCCGTCGCGATAGCCGTTTTGGGCGGCCTGCTCGCTGGCGGCTGCAAGTGTGGCCTGGGATTGGGCGGCGTCCTGGCGGGCAGCCGCCAGAATTTGCGCCGCCTCCCTGATCTGGCCGAAGTTTTCCGCCGGAATGATGCGGTCGTGGCGTGCAAATCCCGAGCTCATCGTCCGGCGCCTTCCTGTGTGGAGGCGACCTCGTCGACGGCGGCCGTCGCCAGAACGAGCGCCGGGCTCTTCAACAGGGAAGCCGAGCCGTTTTCGGCCATGTCGCGCCAGCCCGCCCACCGCCATGCCGCAGAGATCCGATATTCGTCTGCCAGAAGCGTCAGCATCGACCAGCCATCGGCCTCGACGACATGCCTTGCCTGCTCGCTCAACAGATCAAGCGGCGGCGTTGCCGTGGAAAGATTGATGTGGCCGAGGGCGAATGCGACCGCTTCCTCGCCGTAGGCGGCCCTGAGCCTCGCAAGGGTCGGGCGATCGACCGCGGGGCAGAAGGCTGCGAGATGATAGGCGAAGCCCGCCCGGAACGCGGCCTTTGCGAGTCCGTCCGCGTCCATGGAAATCAGGCGGCGGGCGCCGTCGGCAAATGTGGCGGGGTCGCCATGGGCTTCTGCGATCTCCGTGAAAAGCCGCCGGTGCAGCCGCCGCGACAGGGTAGACCCATCGGCAAGGAGCGGCGCGGTCCCATCCCATCGGGCGGCCGTCAGCATATCCGCGGAAAGCAGCGCTGCCCTGCGGATCCTCGCCGCATCCGAGATCGCCTCGCCGTCCGAACGCGGCGTGCGCATGCTCAGCGCTCCTTCCGCTGCGGCAACAGCAGCAGCAGGCATGCCCCGATGGCGAGGATAATTGCGCCGATCACGGCCAGATTGGGGGCCTTGAAAGCCGAGAGAGCGCTTTGCACCATCGAGAATGGCGCTGCGGCGGGTGCCGGCGTCACGGTTGCCGCCGGGGCCGATGCTGCCGTTGCCGGCGGGGCCGCCGGCGCGCCGACCTCCGACCAGGGGCTGACCACCACCGAGACATCTTCGTAAGAGAGATCACGGATGCTGTTGACCAGAACGGACCGGCTTTTCATGTCGATCTCGTTGAGATTGGCGCCGGGGCGATATTGCAACACGGCCGCCGCCCTCGCCTTTTCCTTGATGAGCCCGCGGCCGTTTTCCTCCGGCAGCACCACATGGACGCGCGCCGTCGCCACGCCGTCAAGCCCCGAAAGCGTTTCGGCAAGCTGCTGCTCGATGGCGTAGCTCATCCGGGCTTTTTGTTCGTAAGGCGTCACAAGGAAGCCGTTGCCGGGAAAGAGTTCGGCGACATTTCCGAACGACTGACGCGGCAGACCGGCGCCCGCCAGCAACTCGATCGCCCGGGCATGATCGGCTGATTCAGCGGCGATCGCATAGGTCCCGCCCTTTTCGCTCTTCATGGTGACGGAGATGCCGGCGCGTTCGAGCAGGACCTGAGCATCCAGCGCATCGCGCTGATCGAGTCCCGTCAGCACGTCCTGGCTGCAGGCGGCGAGGAACAGGCAGAGGGCGAGCATGGCGGCCTTCGGAAGGACTTTGCGCGCGGGCGAAGTGATCGGTGATCTCGCAAGGGCCGATGTGATCATGATATTCACTGGCCCTGCGTCAGCCGTTTGGACGACGACATCACCGACTGGGTGAGTGACGACAGCAGCGTCGTGCCGGTCGCGAATTGCTGTGATTTCTCCAGCCGGTCGATCGATGTCGTGATGTCTTCGATCTTCGGGCCGCTGTGATCCTTGTCCGCGGCAAATCGCACCAGCGGCGTCTCCGGCTGGCCGTTCCCGGCCACCGGCATGAAGAATGCCGACAGCCGGTCGAGAATGCTGGAGGGCCTGGTATTGCCTTCCGGTGAATAGGAGGGCGGGACGGCGTCGGACTCAGGCGCGATCTTGCGGCCCTGGATGTTGGGAATGGAGGTGAGTTCGGTTGGCCGAAGGCCGGCGAAATCCGCCGGCTGCAGCCCGATCCGCTCCGCCACGATCTCCGAGGTCTTCAGCACATTGCCTGTCGATACGCCATCAACGGGCGGCGTAAAGGCGCGGCCGGTAAGTTCTTCTCCGCTCATTGCAATTCCTCAACTCGGTACACGTCAACTGCAAACGATGAACGGGAACGCTACTCGTCGCTGCCTTCGTCGATCGCCTCCTTGGCGAAATTGAAAAGCGAATTGTTCAGCATCAGGGTGTTGGAAATCATGCCTGGCAGAAACGCGTCCACGGCAGCGGAGAGTATCTCGCTCTCGCTGTTCGGATCGACCTTTTTCGTCGTGCTGCCGGTGGTGTCCTTGGAATCTGTCTTATCAGTCGTCAGCTCCACCGAGACAGGGTTTGCAGGCGCCAGGTTCAGGTCGGAATTCACTGCATCTACGGCCATATGAGCACTTCCATCAAGGAGTTATCAAAATGAATGCATGATTTGATATGGATAAAAAAACGGCCGGTCAATTGTTTAAACTTAACCGATGGTTAATTTTCGGAAATTACAATTGCTTTGACAACTTTCTCGACCTTTATATTAAAATTGAACGTTTTTATCCATAAAGCGCAGCAGATATCCAGATTGCGCATGAAATTCATACTTAAATTTATTGCTATCAAATATTCACAGGCCCGACCGCCTCTACGCCAACCGGGCCTGTGAGTACCCAGATATTTGGTGTTGCGAAAGCGTCCCGGATCAGCCCACCGCCGTACCGCGGCGCTTCTCGATATCGGCGATGATCGCGTCCCAGTTCTCAGGGGTCAGCTCGCGCTGTTCCGGGTCGCGGGGCGCGGGGGCGACGCCGCCCTTGGCGCCGACGCGCTGACCTGTTTTGGCGTAGATGCCGACCGTGTCGTTGACAGTGCGCTTAAGCATGTCGTTCATCATGTCGGTCTGCTTGTGGAAGGCTTTTTCCTGCTTGATGCTCTGGTAGATGGCAAAGCCCGCCCAGGCCGCCCAGGACACCGCGCCGGCGATTGCGAAGGCGAGAGAGAAGCCGCCGGAGACGAGCGCTACCGTTGCGCCCGTGCGCCCGAGGAAGGTGGAATTCACCAGCATATTGGCAACGCCTGCGATGCCCTCGATCGCGCCGACCGTGTCCGCCGCGGTTCCGATACCCATGAAGATGAGATCGACCGGATCGCCCTTGCCACTGGTGAGCCCCTGCAGGAACTGGTAATATTCCACCGGCAGCCAAGCGACGCCGGCAACGGCGCCAACCGTCGTCCCGGTATTCTTGAAAAAGGCGGAGAGCACGCTGCGCTGCGCCCGCGCCAGCTCGTCGGAAACGCCGACGAGTGAACTGATCCCATCCAGCAGCGAAAAATTCGAGGCTTTGATCGCCGAGCCGAGCGCACTGCCCATGTGCGCGAGAGCGCCAAGGGCGTGCAGAACCACGATGCCGATGCTGTCCCAGGTCGGGCTCGTCATGTTGAGGCCGGCATAGATGGAGCGGGATGCGGTAAGCACCGACATCACGCCGGAAGAGAGCGCCGCCTTGTATTTGACAGGATCGACCCCTGCCGGCGCCGCCGTCGCGGTCTTGTCGATCAGCTTGGCAAGGTCGGCCTTGATCGTTTCGACGCTGCCGCCCGGTCGCATCGTCGCCCAAAGCGCGGTGAAGATCGTCGTGAAATTGGTCTTGTATTGCGCCATGGCATCGGCATTGCCCTTGAACAGGGTTTCCGCCAGCGCGTCGAGGCTCGGGGCGATGATCCTCTTGATCGCCTCTTCGGCGGTCTTGCCGTCGACGATGATTGGATCGATCACATCCGTGCCGGGCATCAGCGTCTTCATCAGGCCTGACATGGAAAGTCCCATGTCCTTGAGGCTCGATGTCAGATATTCGCTGTCGATATAGGGCAGATCGAGACTTTGGATGGTCTTGCTCCAGCCATTGTCCTTGGTGGCGAACATGCGCTCGGCGATCCAGGCGTCGCCGCCGCTGCCGGCGAAGAAGCGCCCGCCGTCTGAGCCGTTGGCGGCAATGCCCTTGCCGGCCAGCCCGGTGCCGATCATGATTGCCGCCATGACGTCGTTGAACGAATAGCTGGCGAGATTGCTGGAGGGCAGCGGCGAGACGCTCTTGTCCCACTCGGCATTGGCCGGCAACTTCGAGACCAGGCTGGCGCCCATGACGAGCCCTTCCAGCGCGGTCTGCACCGCATGGCGGTAGCCCAAGACCTCCTTGCCGCCGGGTGCGCTCAGGCGCGACGTCAGGCGCTCCAGATTGCCGGCGAGATCGCCGATGCCGATTTCTCCGGCGCCTACCTTGTCGAGCAGCGGACCGAGAAGCGCCTTGACGTCGGCCTTGAACTGATCGCGCACCTCGGGGCTGTCTGACCCGTAAAACTGGTTGGCCATCGCCTGGATGGTCGGGTTGAACAGGTGGGTGATATTGTTGGGAACGGTGCTGCCGAATTCGGAAGCGGCAACCTTTTTCAAACCGTCGAGGTCGATCTTGAGATCGGGGAACAGGCTCCCGCCGAGCCCGAGCGACTGGTCGAAATCCACAACCGGCAGGATGGAGCCGAGCCCCTTCAGTTCCCGCTCGGTCTTGTTGCCGGCCAGTCCCATGCGGATCAGGCCATCGAGCGCCGTCGTCGGATCGGAGATCGTCGGCAGCACGTTCTTGTCGAAGAATTCGGCATAGGTCTTGTCGGCAATCGCCGAGCGCTGCTTTACGAAATCGTCGGGAAGCACCATGGAATAGAAGCCGAGGGCGGCATTATATTCCTTGAGAATGGTGGTGACGTCCTTGCCGGATTTGAGACCGTCATTCAGCAGGCCGCCATTGACGATGTCGCGCTCAAAGGCATCCTCGACCTTCGTACGCAGGTCCTTCATCTTCTCGTCACGCGTTATCGTGTCGTTGATGATCTCGGAAGCGTCCTTGTTCGTATCGGCCGGCGCCACGCGATAACCGGAGAAGATCAGCTTGAAGGCCTTCAGCGCCTTCTCCGTCATCAGCGAGTTGACGTCGGGGTCCGAGCCCAGGATGGCGATCGACTTGTCGAGATCCTTCAGGATCTCCTGGTCGTTGTAGATGCCGCGCTGGTTGTCGCCGAGGCTGTCCTTGTATTGGCCGAAGGTCGCCTTGGTCTGAAGCAGATCGAGATACATGATCAGTTTCTGCTCGGCAGTGTAATTGTGAGGGTTTTTGACGACGTCGATGCTCTCGAAGGATTTGTCCTTGTCCTTCAGCCCTTCCATGAAGCCCTGATTGATCTCGCTCATGAAATCGGAATTGAACAGGAGATCGATGACCGGCTGGATCGGCGCTGTAGGGCGGGACGTGCCATTCGACGTGGCGGCCAGCGAAACGAACTTCGGACTGCTCGTCTGCGCCGATATAGAGGAGAAAATCGTCAGGGCTGCCGTCGTGGTCCCGTCAGAGGCAAAAGGCGATGCCTTCTTGACCGTGGTGCTCGTGGTTTTGCCCTGGCTCGTGGAATTTTCGGACTTTGGATCGGAATTGGCGTTTAGCCGGAGAAATGAAACCGTATCGATATCCGAAGATGCTGGTGCGATCGATGACATGCGTTCCCTTTGATTTTCTTTTTCCGCTTTTCGCGGATGACGTCGTTTACCTTACGTTAGGCATAAGATCGACCTTTGCGTGATAATTCAAGCCCGATCGGACATCGCGGTTGCATAAAATGCAGCGGCCTCGCGCCTGGAGATCAAAAATCACATTTTTACCGAGGGGTCGCAGGGTATTTCCCAGGCTGTGGCGGTCATCGTTGCCGCCCCTCTGCCTCTACCAGATGAATGACGGGTCTGGCCCAAATTCGAGATGCACGGACTCGCCGGTGTAGCGTTCAAGCTTCTCGTTCAGCTGCTTTTCCATTTTGTCGAGCTTCTTCACGCCATTGGCCATATCCCACAGACCAAGCGCCAGCCCGACGGCCGAGGCAACGAGGCCGGTGACCAGTCCGGCCGCGGCAAGGCCGGTTTTGGCGGCGCTGCTGAAGATGGTCACGACTTCCGGCGCCACCGTTCCGAGTCCGGAAAAGGCACGGGACATGGCATTGGTCAGATAAAGCATCGCCTCGGAGAAACCGATCAGCGCGTTGCCGGTACCGGCAATGCCGCCGATTATTTCGAGCGCGCCCTTGGCGCGGTCGCCGGCCTTCATCGACCGCGACGCCGAATAGAAGCCGAGGCCGGCCATGGCGAGGCCGCCGGCCGCGCCGAGGATCTTGCCTGCCGCTTCCATCGTCTTCGGCGAGAAGTTCATCGAGATCCCCTTGCCCCAGCTGCCAGGCTGATTGCCGAAGGCGCTGAACGGTTTGCCGGCAACGTCGAGGTTCTTGCCGAGCCCCTCCATCGTCATGCCGACGATCTGTGTCGCCGAGCCGACCGCAGCGGCGATATCGGCCGGCGTCCACTTGCCGCCGACACCGAGGCCGTGCGCCACCAGCACGCTCGACATCGTCAGCATCTGCACGGCGTGCATCAGACCGGCCTTGTACACTTCGGCATCGATGCCGGCAGGTGTACGGGTCTGGCGCGGCAGGTCGAGCGAATCCTTGAAGGAGGCAAGCGCGTCGTCGAGCTTCATACCGCCGCGCACCATGCGCAGAACGCCGTCGACGTCGCGCGCTATATCCTGCGCCAGGTTCTGCTTCAGCGTCTCGCCGCCATCTGCCGGGCCGTTTTTGCTGATGAAATCCTCGGCGAAGGTGTTTGCCAACTGGCTGATGGCGTCATTCGTTGCGCCGGGCACAAATGTGTCATCCGGACCCGACAGCAGCGGCTCGAGATCGACACCCTGGCCGTCGCCGATATAATGTTCCTTGACGATGTTCGAGAAGGTGACGTTCGCGGCGTCGAGATGCGCGTCGATATAATCCTGGGGCAGGAGATCGACGAGCGTGTTGAGTTCGGAATAATAATCCTTCAGGGCATCTTCGAAGCTCTTGCCGGCGCTCAGCGCCCGGTCGATCGCCTTGCCGCCGCCGATATCGATCAGATAGGCGTCTTCGATGTTGGTGAGCAGATCGGAATTCTCCGGGCTTTGCAGATATTCCTTCATGCCGCTCGCGAAGATATCCGAGAGATGCTGCTGCGTCGCCGGATCGGCCGTCAGCTTTTCGATCCGCGCATCGAGGTCCTTGCCGACGCGCTCGCCATCGGGCACGCTGTCGCCATACTGGTTCATATAGCCATTGAACTGCTGTTTGATCTCGATGAGATCGTAGAGCACCGTCGCCTTCTGTTCCGGCGTCAGCTGGTCGAGGTGGTCCATGTTGTCGGGCGCGACGAAATTCCGGTTCACGTCCTTCACGGCGTCGCCGAGAATGCCGTATTTGAGTTCGTCGAGCTTCTTCAGCGTCGGCTCATAGGCGGTCGACGGAGCGTAGCCGCGCAGCACCTTGCTTTCCAGGATGTCGTTCTCGTCGATCGGGCGCTCCACGACCGGCTCGATGGCATCCGAGCCCGACATGACAAGGTCCATCTTCTTGAGGCTCGATGTCAGATAGTCGCTGTCGATATAGGGCAGATCGAGATTTTGGACGGTCTTGCTCCAGCCATTGTCCGTGGTGGCGAACATACGCTCGGCGATCCAGGCGTCACCGCCGCTGCCGGCGAAGAAGCGCCCGCGATCTGAGCCGTTGGCGGCAATGCCCTTGCCGGCCAGCCCGGTGCCGATCATGATTGCCGCCATGACGTCG
>NZ_LODW01000085.1 GCF_002914525.1 Rhizobium hidalgonense
TGCGCTTCGCCATCCGCGAAGGCGGCCGCACCGTCGGCGCCGGTATCGTTGCTTCGATCGTCGAGTAATCCTGGGATTACCCGAATTTCAGGAAAAACCCCGCTGGAAACGGCGGGGTTTTTTCGTTTTGATGCCTATCTGGGTGTTTAACAGGTGTTGTAAAAATATCGTTAAATTCACCCGTCACAGTATTTTGTTCATCTCACATTCAGAAACCGGTTGTGATTGGTTCATTTTAGTCCAGACTCCTTCATGCAAAGAGGAGAGCCCGGATGATTCCAAAGGCCACGTTCGTTGCGACGATATTCGCGATGTATGTTTTCACGATGTTTTTCATCGCTGCAATTCCGCAGGAGGTTGTTCAGGCAGCCGGAGTGCAGATCGGTGACGTAAGCGTCGTCAAGTGACGATTTAAGCAGTTCATCGCAGGCTTTGCGGTGATCGGAAATGACTGCCACGTGGCCCGGATAGGGAGCGCTTGGCGATGCGGGGGTGAACCCTTGCCGGACGCTCGCTTGCTCTTCGCGCGGAAGCGTCTAACTATGCCTCCGATGTGATGACGCGGAGGATATTTCCCATGAAGAAGCGAATTCTGTTTACGGGCGGTTCGGGCAAGGCAGGTCGCCACACCGTGCCGTGGCTCGTCAATGCAGGTTACGAGGTTCACAACCTCGATCTCCTGCCGCTGGACAGTCCCGGCGTCACCAATCTCATTGCCGACATCACGGACAGCGGTCAGGTCTTCAACGCGCTGTCGATGCACCGAGATTTTCCCGATCTCGATGCGGGCAGGGGCGTGCAGCCCTTCGATGCCGTCGTGCATTTCGCCGCCATTCCGCGTATTCTGATCAAGCCCGACAATGAGACTTTCCGCATCAACACGATGGGCACTTATAATGTCATCGAGGCGGCGGTGAAGCTCGGCATCAGGAAGATTATCATCGCATCCAGCGAGACGACGTATGGCGTCTGCTTCGCCGAAGGCCATCGCGATTTCCACCAGTTCCCGCTGGAGGAAGACTACGACGTCAATCCGATGGATTCCTACGGGCTTTCCAAGGTGGTGAACGAAAAGACGGCCCGCGCCTTTGCCGAGCGTTCGGGCTTCGACATCTATGCGCTGCGTATCGGCAACGTCATTGAGCCGCACGAATATGAGAGGTTCCCCACCTATTTCGCCAATCCCGAGATGCGCAAGCGCATTACCTGGAGCTATATTGACGCCCGCGATCTCGGACAGATCTGCCATCTCTGCATCGAAAAGGACGGCCTGGGCTATCAGGTCTTCAACGCCGCCAACGACACCGTCTCGGCCAACACGCCGTCGAAGGAGCTTGCCAAGCGATTCTTCCCGAACGTGCCCTTCACCCGCGAGATCGGCGAATATGAAGGCCTGCTCTCCAACCGCAAGATTCGCGAGGTGCTGGGTTTTAAAGAAGAGCACGATTGGCGGAAATATGTGAAGGTCTGAACCCTTCTCGGTGGCGGGACGGGCAAGCCGATGGCTCGCAAATGCGCAGAATGGCTTTGAAAAACGAAATTCGTGCTTGCCAATCCGCTGCCGTCGTCTTAAAGGGAGCGCCATGCTTTTCAGCAGCGATTTGCGGGTCTTGGCCCAGACGCTGAATGATCGGTATGAAGGGGTATAGCTCAGTTGGTAGAGCGGCGGTCTCCAAAACCGCAGGTCGTAAGTTCGAGCCTTACTGCCCCTGCCATTTTCCTCGTGCGGAACAGCGCGGACATGCTCGCGGCATTCCGGCCGGGGATTTATGGGCAATGACTTATTTCGTTAAACTTCGGTTTCCCTCTTGTGTATTCGGAAATCGGTGTTTATTTAGGGTTCAACAGACACGCGGTGCGTGGGGCTGATAGTTTCAGCTTTACGCGCCGTAATTGCGTGGGCAGTCGATGGCATCCAAATCCAATCCGTTTGCGTTTCTGCAGCAGGTTCGCTCCGAGACGTCCAAAGTTACATGGCCGTCGCGCCGCGAGACGATGATCTCGACGGTTATGGTGCTTGTGATGGTGGTTTTCGCCGCGCTGTTTTTCTTTGCCGCTGACCAGCTGATCGGCTGGGTTCTGAGCTTCGTGCTCAATACCGGCAACTGATACGGGTGGAGATGAAAATGGCGGCACGTTGGTACATCGTCCACGCATATTCAAATTTTGAAAAGAAGGTAGCTGAAGACATCGAGAACAAGGCTCGCCAGAAGGGGCTTGAGCACCTGTTCGAGAAGATCCTCGTGCCGACCGAAAAGGTGGTGGAAGTGCGTCGCGGCCGCAAGGTCGATTCCGAGCGCAAGTTCTTCCCGGGCTATGTCATGGTTCGTGCCAATCTGACGGACGAAGCCTATCACCTGATCAAGAATACGCCGAAGGTGACAGGTTTCCTCGGCTCCGACAATAAGCCCGTTCCGATTCCGGATCATGAGGCCGAGCGCATTCTCGGTCAGGTCCAGGAAGGTGTCGAGCGGCCGAAGGCCTCCATTACCTTCGAGATCGGCGAGCAGGTGCGTGTTTCCGACGGCCCGTTCGCGTCGTTCAACGGCACGGTTCAGGATGTGGACGAAGAGCGTTCGCGCCTGAAGGTTGAAGTGTCGATCTTTGGCCGCGCAACGCCGGTTGAGCTGGAATACGCTCAGGTCGAGAAGGTCTGATTGTATGAGATTGGAAGCTGGCCCTTGCGGCCTGTTTCCCGCGGACCTTGTCCGCACCCGCGTGGAAGGTGAGGGGTCTTAGCCGGACCCTAATGATCCGCACCACGCAACCGCAGCCGCCGGAGAGATCCGGCATCACGGGTCGGGCGACCGGCCGTTCATGAAAGGCAGAGAGATATGGCTAAGAAAGTTGCAGGCCAGCTCAAGCTTCAGGTCAAGGCAGGATCGGCAAACCCGTCCCCGCCGATTGGTCCGGCGCTTGGTCAGCGTGGCATTAACATCATGGAATTCTGCAAGGCGTTCAATGCCGCCACGCAGGAAATGGAAAAGGGTATGCCGATCCCGGTCGTCATCACCTACTACCAGGACAAGTCCTTCACCTTCGCGATGAAGCAGCCTCCGGTCAGCTACTGGCTGAAGAAGGAAGCGAAGATCACATCCGGTTCCAAGACGCCCGGCAAGGGCGCCAAGGCCGGCTCCCTCACCAAGGCTCAGATCAAGTCGATCGCAGAAGCCAAGATGAAGGATCTGAACGCAGCGGATATCGAAGGTGCAATGGCGATGATCGAGGGCTCTGCCCGCGCCATGGGCCTGGAAGTGGTGGGTTAAGATCATGGCTGGTAAGCGCACGCAGAAGATCAACGAAGGTGTTGATCCCACCAAGCTCTATGCTCTCTCCCTGGCCATCGGTATGGTCAAGGAACGGGCTGTGGCCAAGTTCGACGAAACCATCGAAGTCTCGATGAACCTCGGCGTCGACCCGCGCCATGCGGACCAGATGGTTCGCGGCGTCGTCAACCTGCCGAACGGCACCGGCCGTACGGTTCGCGTTGCTGTCTTCGCTCGTGGCGTCAAGGCTGATGAAGCCAAGGCCGCCGGTGCTGATATCGTCGGCGCTGAAGAGCTCGTCGAAATCGTCCAGGGCGGCAAAATCGAATTCGATCGCTGCATCGCCACCCCCGACATGATGCCGCTCGTCGGCCGTCTCGGTAAGGTTCTCGGACCCCGCGGCATGATGCCGAACCCGAAGGTCGGCACCGTCACCATGGATGTGGCCGGAGCCGTCAAGGCTTCCAAGGGCGGTGCTGTCGAGTTCCGCGTCGAGAAGGCTGGTATCGTCCATGCCGGCATCGGCAAGGCCTCTTTCGATGCCAAGGCTCTGGAAGAAAACATCCGCGCCTTCGCTGACGCCGTCATCAAGGCGAAGCCGGCCGGCGCCAAGGGCAACTACGTCAAGCGCGTGGCGATTTCTTCGACCATGGGCCCGGGCGTCAAGATCGAAGTCGGCTCGGTCACCGCAGCTCCGACTGCATAAGTTGATTGCCGGACCTCGGTCCGGTCACTGAAATTCCGGCCTCGCGAGGGGCCGGAATATTCCGGAGAAATCCGGAATCCTGTCCGAGATTGCAGGTGGTTTTCCCTTAATCACTTCGCCTGCATGAGACGGGTAAGACCCGAATTGCATGAAGTTCGCTTCTCGTAACTCGGTTCGAGCCTTGGATGCCTTGTGCCTCTTTAGCCTTGAATGGCGCGGGAGCGCGGGGGGACAGGATCCTCAAGCGTCGCTTGGGATCTCACATGATCCCGGGAGGCAAAGGCAACCCGGCGGGCCCGTTTTCGGTCCCGCCAACTGGAGATAGGCAGTGGAAAGAGCGGAAAAACGCGAATTCGTCACGGAACTGAGTGAAGTCTTCAAGGCTTCGGGCTCAGTTGTCGTGGCCCACTATGCTGGTGCCACAGTCGCGCAGATGAACGACTTTCGTTCGAAGATGCGTGCAGCTGGCGGCACCGTCAAAGTCGCGAAGAACCGCCTGGCCAAAATTGCCCTTCAGGGTACGGAAGCGGAAGGGATCACCGATCTCTTCAAGGGTCAGACGCTGATTGCATACAGCACCGATCCGATCACCGCTCCGAAGGTCGTCATGGATTTCGCCAAGACCAACGACAAGATCGTTGTTCTGGGCGGCGCCATGGGAACAACCACGCTCAACGCCGATGCAGTCAAGTCGCTTGCGACCCTGCCTTCGCTCGATGAGTTGCGTGCGAAGCTGCTGGGCATGATCCAGACACCGGCTACCCGCATCGCTGGAGTTGTTGCAGCACCGGCAAGCCAGCTTGCCCGCGTGTTTGCGGCCTACGCCAAGAAGGACGAAGCCGCTTAAGGCGGTTTTTCGCTGTTTATAATCAACCGGTTCGAACCGAACAAAAGGAACTAGTAAAATGGCTGATCTCGCAAAGATCGTTGACGACCTCTCCTCGCTGACCGTTCTGGAAGCTGCAGAACTGTCGAAGCTTCTCGAAGAAAAGTGGGGCGTTTCCGCTGCTGCTCCGGTAGCTGTTGCTGCCGCTGCTGGTGGTGCTGGCCCGGCTGTCGTTGAAGAAGAAAAGACCGAGTTCGACGTCATCCTCGCGGATGCCGGCGCCAACAAGATCAACGTCATCAAGGAAGTCCGCGCCATCACCGGTCTCGGCCTCAAGGAAGCCAAGGACCTCGTCGAGGCCGCTCCGAAGGCTGTCAAGGAAGGCGTTTCCAAGGCTGAAGCCGCTGACATCAAGAAGAAGCTTGAAGACGCCGGCGCCAAGGCCGACGTCAAGTAATCTTGAACTGCTTTTGGGAGGCAGTCTCGACTGCCTCCCATTTGCCGTTTTTCTGAACGAATTACCCAAAAGCCGCGTCAAACCGGCTTTTGGGTAATGGGTTCTTCAAAAGGATAGTCTCGCGCCGAGGGCAGCACAGCAATCCGAGCTGAGCGTTTTCGGGAGTCGGACGAGATTGAACTACCCATTGATTGACGGGATCGACTGGCCATCGGTTCCCGTCCGTTGCAGGCCCGGGTGCAAGATTTGAAGGAGCGACGATGGCTCAGACCCTTTCGTTCAACGGTCGCAGGCGCGTACGCAAGTTTTTTGGTAAGATCCCCGAAGTCGCAGAAATGCCGAACCTCATCGAGGTTCAGAAGGCGTCCTACGACCAGTTTTTGATGGTTGAAGAGCCGAAAGGCGGCCGGCCCGACGAAGGCCTTCAGGCCGTTTTCAAGTCGGTTTTCCCGATCACCGATTTCTCCGGCGCGTCCATGCTGGAATTTGTGTCCTACGAGTTCGAACCGCCGAAGTTCGACGTTGACGAATGCCGTCAGCGCGACCTGACCTATGCAGCACCGCTGAAGGTCACGTTGCGCCTAATCGTGTTCGATATCGACGAGGATACCGGCGCGAAGTCGATCAAGGACATCAAGGAACAGTCCGTCTACATGGGCGACATGCCGCTCATGACCAACAATGGCACGTTCATCGTCAACGGCACGGAGCGCGTCATCGTCTCCCAGATGCACCGTTCGCCGGGCGTCTTCTTCGACCACGACAAGGGCAAGAGCCATTCTTCCGGCAAGCTGCTCTTTGCTGCCCGCGTCATCCCCTATCGCGGCTCCTGGCTCGACATCGAATTCGACGCCAAGGATATCGTCTACGCCCGTATCGACCGTCGCCGTAAGATCCCTGTCACCTCGCTCCTGATGGCGCTCGGCATGGACGGCGAGGAAATCCTTGACACCTTCTACACGAAGTCGCTCTACAAGCGCGACGGCGCAGGCTGGCGCATTCCCTTCAAGCCGGAAACCCTGAAGGGTGCCAAGGCGATCACCGAGATGGTCGACGCCGATACCGGCGAAGTCGTCGTGGAGGCCGGCAAGAAGCTGACCCCGCGTCTGCTTCGCACGCTCTCCGACAAGGGCCTGAAGGCGCTGAAGGCTGCCGATGACGATCTCTATGGCAACTACCTCGCCGGCGACATCGTCAACTACTCGACGGGCGAGATCTATCTCGAAGCCGGCGACGAAATCGATGAGAAGACGCTCGGCATCATCCTGGCCAACGGTTTCGACGAGATCCCGGTTCTCGGCATCGACCACATCAATGTTGGCGCCTACATCCGCAACACGCTTACCGCCGACAAGAACGAGAACCGTCAGGACGCTCTGTTCGACATTTACCGCGTCATGCGTCCGGGTGAACCGCCGACCATGGAATCGGCCGAAGCCATGTTCAACTCGCTGTTCTTCGATGCGGAGCGTTACGACCTCTCCGCCGTCGGCCGCGTCAAGATGAACATGCGTCTCGACCTGACCGTCGAAGACACCGTCCGTATCCTGCGCAAGGACGACATTCTGGCCGTGGTCAGGATGCTGGTCGAACTGCGCGATGGCAAGGGCGAGATCGACGATATCGACAACCTCGGTAACCGTCGCGTCCGCTCGGTCGGCGAGCTGATGGAAAACCAGTACCGTCTCGGCCTGCTCCGCATGGAGCGCGCGATCAAGGAACGCATGTCCTCGATCGAGATCGACACGGTCATGCCGCAGGATCTGATCAACGCCAAGCCGGCGGCTGCCGCCGTTCGCGAGTTCTTCGGTTCCTCGCAGCTCTCGCAGTTCATGGACCAGGTCAACCCGCTCTCGGAAATCACCCACAAGCGTCGTCTTTCGGCTCTTGGCCCGGGCGGTCTGACCCGTGAGCGCGCCGGCTTCGAAGTCCGCGACGTGCATCCGACCCACTACGGCCGTATTTGCCCGATCGAAACGCCGGAAGGCCCGAACATCGGTCTGATCAACTCGCTTGCGACCTTTGCCCGCGTCAACAAGTACGGCTTCATCGAAAGCCCGTACCGCCGTATCGTCGACGGCAAGGTGACGAGCGACGTGCTCTACCTCTCCGCCATGGAAGAGGCGAAGTATTACGTCGCCCAGGCCAACGCCGAAATGAACGCCGACGGCTCCTTCGTCGACGAGTTCGTCGTCTGCCGTCATGCCGGCGAAGTCATGCTCGCGCCCCGCGACAGTATGAACCTGATGGACGTTTCGCCGAAGCAGGTCGTTTCGGTCGCAGCCGCGCTCATCCCGTTCCTGGAAAACGACGACGCCAACCGCGCCCTCATGGGCTCGAACATGCAGCGTCAGGCCGTGCCGCTGCTGCGTGCCGAAGCCCCGTTCGTCGGTACCGGCATGGAGCCGGTCGTTGCCCGCGACTCAGGTGCTGCCATCGGCGCCCGCCGCGGCGGCGTGGTCGACCAGGTCGACGCGACGCGTATCGTTATCCGCGCCACTGAAGACCTCGAAGCCGGCAAATCCGGCGTCGATATCTACCGCCTGCAGAAGTTCCAGCGTTCGAACCAGAACACCTGCGTCAACCAGCGTCCGCTGGTCACCGTCGGTGACGAGGTCAACCGCGGCGACATCCTCGCCGACGGCCCGTCGACCGATCTCGGCGACCTGGCGCTCGGCCGCAACGCGCTCGTCGCGTTCATGCCCTGGAACGGCTACAACTACGAAGACTCGATCCTGCTCTCCGAGCGTATCGTTGCCGACGACGTGTTCACCTCCATCCACATCGAGGAATTCGAAGTGATGGCGCGCGACACCAAGCTTGGTCCTGAGGAAATCACCCGCGACATTCCGAACGTTTCGGAAGAAGCGCTCAAAAATCTCGACGAAGCCGGCATCGTCTATATCGGCGCCGAAGTTCAGCCGGGCGATATCCTCGTCGGCAAGATCACCCCGAAGGGCGAAAGCCCGATGACGCCGGAAGAAAAGCTTCTGCGCGCCATCTTCGGCGAAAAGGCCTCCGACGTGCGCGATACCTCCATGCGCATGCCGCCCGGCACTTACGGCACGATCGTCGAAGTTCGCGTCTTCAACCGCCATGGCGTCGAGAAGGACGAGCGCGCGATGGCAATTGAGCGCGAAGAGATCGAGCGTCTTGCCAAGGACCGCGACGACGAGCAGGCGATCCTCGACCGTAACGTCTACGGCCGTCTGATCGAAATGCTGCGCGGCCAGGCTTCCATCGCCGGCCCGAAGGGCTTCAAGAAGGGCACCGAGCTTTCGAACGCCGTCGTCTCCGAATATCCCCGCTCGCAGTGGTGGATGTTCGCGGTCGAAGACGAGAAGGTTCAGAGCGAGCTTGAAGCGCTCCGCGGCCAGTACGACGAATCCAAGTCGCGCCTTGAACAGCGCTTTATGGATAAGGTCGAGAAGGTCCAGCGCGGCGATGAAATGCCTCCTGGCGTCATGAAGATGGTCAAGGTCTTCGTCGCTGTGAAGCGCAAGATCCAGCCGGGCGACAAGATGGCCGGCCGACATGGGAACAAGGGCGTCGTTTCGCGCATTGTGCCTGTCGAGGACATGCCGTTCCTCGAAGACGGCACGCATGTCGACGTCGTTCTGAACCCGCTCGGCGTTCCCTCGCGCATGAACGTCGGCCAGATCCTTGAAACCCACCTGGGTTGGGCTTGCGCCGGCATGGGTCGCCAGATCGGCGAACTGATCGAGGCATACAAGGCCAATGGCAACATCGAGCCGCTGCGCAAGACCATCGGCGATGTCGTCGGTGACGGTCCGAAGGCCGAACAGGTCCACGAGTTCGACGACGAATCTGTTCTGCGTCTTGCCGACCAGTGGAAGCGCGGCGTTTCGATTGCGACGCCTGTCTTCGACGGTGCTCACGAAGGCGACGTCAACGACATGCTTCGTCTGGCAGGTCTCAAGGATACCGGTCAGTCGACGCTTTATGATGGCCGTACCGGCGAGCAGTTCGACCGCCAGGTCACCGTGGGCTACATCTACATGCTGAAGCTCAACCACCTGGTCGACGACAAGATCCATGCCCGTTCGATCGGTCCTTACTCGCTCGTGACCCAGCAGCCGCTGGGTGGCAAGGCGCAGTTCGGCGGCCAGCGCTTCGGCGAAATGGAAGTCTGGGCGCTCGAAGCATACGGCGCGGCCTACACGCTGCAGGAAATGCTGACGGTGAAGTCGGACGACGTCGCCGGCCGCACCAAGGTCTACGAAGCCATCGTCCGCGGAGACGACACGTTCGAAGCCGGTATTCCGGAAAGCTTCAACGTTCTCGTCAAGGAAATGCGCTCGCTGGGCCTTAGCGTCGAGCTCGAAAACACCAAGCTTGACGAGGCGCAGGCAGCTCAGCTGCCCGACGCGGCCGAGTAAGCAGTTGATAGGGCGTGCGCTGCCAATGCGGCGCACGCCGGTCCCGCCGGGCGCCGTATCCGTATCGGCCCTGCAGGGAAGTTTCGCCGCATCTTGCGGTTATTCTCGTTTAAGCGAGGGAGGCGGCTCCCGGGAATTTGCCGCCGTCCATCGCATTTTGAGGGCGCTTTAGCCCATGAAGGAGACAGGCATGAACCAAGAGGTCATGAATCTTTTCAATCCGCAGGTGCCTGCACAGAATTTCGATTCCATTCGGATTTCGATCGCGTCGCCGGAGAAGATCCTCTCCTGGTCCTACGGTGAGATCAAGAAGCCGGAAACCATCAACTACCGCACGTTCAAGCCGGAACGCGACGGTCTGTTCTGCGCGCGCATCTTCGGGCCCATCAAGGACTACGAATGCCTGTGCGGCAAGTACAAGCGCATGAAGTACAAGGGCATCATCTGCGAAAAGTGCGGCGTCGAAGTCACGCTGTCGCGCGTTCGCCGTGAGCGCATGGGCCATATCGAGCTCGCCGCTCCCGTTGCCCACATCTGGTTCCTGAAGTCGCTGCCGTCGCGCATCTCGACGCTGCTCGACATGACGCTGAAGGATGTCGAACGCGTCCTCTATTTCGAAAACTACATCGTCACCGAGCCGGGCCTGACTGCCCTCAAGGAGCACCAGCTCCTCTCGGAAGAAGAGTATATGCTCGCCGTTGACGAATACGGCGAAGACCAGTTCACCGCGATGATCGGCGCTGAGGCGATCTACGAGATGCTGGCCTCGATGAACCTCGAAAAGATCGCTGGCGACCTGCGCGCCGAGCTTGCCGACACCACGTCGGATCTCAAGCAGAAAAAGCTGATGAAGCGCCTGAAGATCGTCGAGAACTTCATGGAGTCGGGCAACCGTCCGGAATGGATGATCATGAAGGTCGTTCCGGTCATCCCGCCGGACCTGCGTCCGCTGGTTCCGCTCGACGGCGGCCGTTTCGCGACCTCGGACCTGAACGATCTCTACCGCCGCGTCATCAACCGTAACAACCGTCTGAAGCGCCTGATCGAGCTTCGTGCGCCTGGCATCATCATCCGCAACGAAAAGCGCATGCTGCAGGAATCGGTTGACGCGCTGTTCGACAACGGCCGTCGCGGCCGCGTCATCACCGGCGCCAACAAGCGTCCGCTGAAGTCGCTCTCCGACATGCTGAAGGGCAAGCAGGGACGCTTCCGCCAGAACCTGCTCGGCAAGCGCGTCGACTATTCCGGCCGTTCGGTTATCGTCACCGGCCCGGAACTGAAGCTGCACCAGTGCGGTCTGCCGAAGAAGATGGCGCTCGAGCTCTTCAAGCCGTTCATCTATGCCCGCCTCGACGCCAAGGGTTATTCCTCGACCGTCAAGCAGGCCAAGAAGCTGGTCGAAAAGGAAAAGCCCGAAGTCTGGGATATCCTCGATGAGGTTATCCGCGAGCATCCGGTTCTCCTGAACCGCGCACCGACGCTGCACCGCCTGGGCATCCAGGCCTTCGAACCCACCCTGGTCGAAGGCAAGGCGATCCAGCTGCATCCGCTCGTCTGCACGGCCTTCAACGCCGACTTCGACGGTGACCAGATGGCCGTTCACGTGCCGCTGTCGCTCGAAGCCCAGCTCGAAGCCCGCGTGCTGATGATGTCCACCAACAACATCCTGCATCCGGCCAACGGCGCGCCGATCATCGTTCCCTCGCAGGACATGGTTCTCGGCCTCTATTACCTGTCGATCCTGAACCAGAACGAGCCGGGCGAAGGCATGGCCTTCTCCGATCTCGGCGAGCTGCATCACGCCCTCGAAAGCAAGGTCGTGACACTGCACACCAAGATCCGCGGCCGTTTCAAGTCGGTCGACGAGGATGGCAAGCCCTACTCGAAGATCTATGAGACGACGCCTGGCCGTCTGCTCATCGGCGAACTGCTGCCGAAGAACGGCAAGGTTCCCTTCGACATCTGCAACCAGGAAATGACCAAGAAGAACATCTCCAAGATGATCGACACGGTCTACCGTCACTGCGGCCAGAAGGACACGGTCATCTTCTGCGACCGCATCATGCAGCTCGGCTTCTCCCATGCCTGCCGCGCCGGCATTTCGTTCGGCAAGGACGACATGGTCATTCCGGATGCCAAGGCCAAGATCGTTGCCGACACCGAAAGCCTGGTGAAGGAATACGAGCAGCAGTATAATGACGGCCTGATCACCCAGGGCGAAAAGTACAACAAGGTTGTCGACGCCTGGGGCAAAGCCACCGAAAAGGTCGCCGAAGAGATGATGGCCCGCATTAAGGCGGTCGAATTCGACGACAAGACCGGTCGTCAGAAGCCGATGAACTCGATCTACATGATGAGCCATTCCGGCGCCCGCGGTTCTCCGAACCAGATGCGTCAGCTGGGCGGCATGCGCGGCCTCATGGCCAAGCCGTCGGGTGAAATCATCGAGACCCCGATCATCTCGAACTTCAAGGAAGGCCTGACCGTCAACGAGTACTTCAACTCGACGCACGGCGCCCGCAAGGGGCTGGCAGACACCGCCTTGAAGACCGCCAACTCCGGCTACCTGACCCGCCGTCTTGTCGACGTCGCGCAGGATTGCATCGTCACGCACGTCGATTGCGGCACTGAAACCGGCCTCACCATGACCGCCATCGTCGATGCCGGTCAGGTGGTTGCCTCGCTCGGCGCCCGCATCCTCGGCCGCACGGCGCTCGATGACATCGATCATCCGGTCACGGGTGAGCGCATCGTCGATGCCGGCAAGATGATCCTCGAGCCCGATGTCATCGAGATCGAGAAGGCCGGTATCCAGTCGATCCGCATCCGGTCGGCGCTGACCTGCGAAATCCAGACGGGCGTCTGCTCGGTCTGCTACGGCCGCGACCTGGCCCGTGGTACGCCTGTCAATATGGGCGAAGCCGTCGGCGTCATCGCGGCTCAGTCGATCGGCGAGCCGGGCACCCAGCTCACCATGCGAACCTTCCACCTTGGCGGTACGGCCACCGTGGTCGACCAGTCGTTCCTGGAAGCCTCGTACGAAGGTACGGTGCAGATCAAGAACCGCAACATCCTGCGCAACTCCGATGGCAACCTTGTTGCCATGGGCCGCAACATGACCGTCCAGATCCTGGACGAGCGTGGCGTGGAACGGTCTTCGCAGCGTGTGGCCTACGGTTCGAAGCTGCATGTCGACGAAGGCGACAAGGTCAAGCGCGGCCAGCGTCTGGCGGAGTGGGATCCTTATACCCGTCCGATGATGACCGAAGTGGCTGGTACCGTTCAGTTCGAAGACCTGGTCGACGGTCTCTCCGTTCTGGAAGCAACCGACGAATCCACCGGCATCACCAAGCGTCAGGTCATCGACTGGCGTTCGACCCCGCGCGGTTCGGACCTCAAGCCGGCGATCGTCATCAAGGATGCCAGCGGCAATGTCGCCAAGCTTTCGCGTGGTGGTGACGCCCGCTTCCTGCTCTCGGTCGATGCGATCCTGTCGGTCGAGCCAGGCACCAAGGTCTCCCAGGGTGACGTGCTTGCGCGTTCGCCGCTGGAAAGCGCCAAGACCAAGGACATCACCGGTGGTCTGCCGCGTGTTGCCGAGCTCTTCGAAGCCCGCCGTCCGAAGGACCACGCCATCATCGCAGAGATCGATGGTACGATCCGCCTCGGCCGCGACTACAAGAACAAGCGCCGCGTCATCATCGAGCCGGCGGAAGACGGTGTCGAGCCTGTCGAATACCTGATCCCGAAGGGCAAGCCTTTCCACCTTCAGGAAGGTGACTATATCGAAAAGGGTGACTACATCCTCGACGGTAACCCGGCTCCGCACGACATCCTGGCGATCAAGGGCGTCGAGGCTCTGGCCTCCTACCTCGTCAACGAGATCCAGGAAGTCTACCGCCTGCAGGGCGTTGTCATCAACGACAAGCACATCGAGGTGATTGTCCGTCAGATGCTGCAGAAGGTGGAGATCACCGATGCAGGCGACTCGACCTATATCGTCGGCGACAATGTCGACCGGATCGAGCTCGAAGACGTCAACGATCACCTGATCGAACAGGGCAAGAAGCCCGCCTATGGCGATCCGGTTCTTCTCGGCATCACCAAGGCGTCGCTGCAGACCCCGTCCTTCATCTCGGCCGCATCCTTCCAGGAAACGACCAAGGTGCTGACGGAAGCTGCGATCGCCGGCAAGACCGACGGTCTGCAGGGTCTGAAGGAAAACGTCATCGTCGGCCGCCTCATCCCGGCCGGCACTGGCGGCACCATGACCCAGATCCGCCGTATCGCTACGTCGCGCGACGAGCTGATCCTCGAAGAGCGCCGCAAGGGCTCCGGTGCTGCCGTTGCCACGCCGATGCTGCAGGACATGGCCGAAAAGGCTCCGGCTGCGGAATAATCCGCAGCTGAAGTCCACCAATTGAAAAACCGCCCGGAGCGATCCGGGCGGTTTTTGTTTTGGTCGGTGTTGGTTGGTCCGGGGCAGGGAAGGCGCTCATTCCACTTATGCTGCTTTGGCGACCGGCAGCCTAAGTGGCGGCGCCCTTCAGTTGAACCGGATGATCGCGACCTCGCCGTCGACCGCACCCTGGTAGGCAGAGGCGTGCGGCTCTTCGGCAGGCACCTCGGTCAGCATGCCGATCTGGTCGAGATCGGCCTCGATGAAGCCTTCCTCGGCAAGCGCGTTCAAGGCCTCGCGCACGGCCGTGTCGTCGTCGGGCGCCTTCAGCATGATGTGCAGGTCGATGCCCTCGCTGTCGTCGGACTCATAGCCCTTGCCGATAATGATGAAGATCATCGGGCCATCGAAATTATTGTCGTTATCGGGTGTCGTAATCATCGCCTGTCCTTCGGCTCTTTGACGATTCGGTCGCTCGAATCCTGCTGTGAGGGCCGCACGCCGCAATTGCTGATTCCTTAACTGCTTTTGCCGCGATGCCCAAGTTTTTATCTTGGTGCACGGCTGCCATTTCGTCTAGAAGGATGAAATCAGGGCGTTAGGCCCGCAGATCAAGGCGATACGGCGAGTTTATTTCTTAACCGGCCTTGACGAGAGGGGTGGAAACCAGTAGTACCCCGGCCATCAGATCCCATGTGAGGCTTGGCTGTTCGGGGCGACGCGCCCTGAAGTTCACCTCAAACAAGGTTCTAAACGCACGTTGAAGTCATGATGCTGCACGCACGACGCATTTTTTATGCGTCCTCTGCTCCTTGTGGTCCATCTGCGGAAGCGGATCGGGCCATATTTTGCGCATTGACGGAAAGCATGCGTCACTGCCGGAGACGGCGCGAGTTCAAGCCCGCAAGGGTACTGAGATAAAACGTAAGGGATGGTTGAATGCCTACCGTAAACCAGCTGATCCGCAAGCCTCGCCAGGCGAACGTAAAGCGTAACAAGGTTCCCGCACTCCAGGAGAACCCGCAGAAGCGCGGCGTTTGCACGCGCGTCTATACGACGACGCCGAAGAAGCCGAACTCGGCTCTGCGTAAGGTCGCAAAGATCCGCCTGACCAACGGCTTCGAAGTCATTGGTTACATCCCCGGCGAAGGTCACAACCTTCAGGAACACTCTGTCGTCATGATCCGTGGCGGCCGCGTCAAGGACCTTCCGGGTGTCCGTTATCACATCATCCGCGGCGTTCTCGATACCCAGGGTGTCAAGAACCGCAAGCAGCGCCGCTCCAAGTACGGTGCGAAGCGTCCGAAGTAATTCGGTTTTGAATAATCCGGCGCTGCGCGAGGTCCTCCGCGTGATGAAGCGCCTTAACGGTTGAAGAGACGAAAAGTATGTCCAGACGTCATAAAGCAGAAAAGCGCGAGATCAATCCGGATCCGAAGTTCGGCGACCTCGTCGTCACCAAGTTCATGAATGCCATCATGCTCGACGGCAAGAAGTCCGTTGCTGAAAACATCGTCTATGGCGCCTTCGACGTCGTCCAGGGCAAGTCCAAGCAGGAGCCGCTCACGGTATTCCATTCTGCGCTCGACAACATTGCCCCGCACGTTGAAGTTCGCTCGCGCCGCGTCGGTGGTGCGACCTATCAGGTCCCGGTTGATGTTCGTCCGGAGCGCCGCCAGGCTCTCGCCATTCGCTGGCTGATTGCTGCTGCCCGTAAGCGTAATGAAACCACCATGATCGATCGCCTGTCAGGCGAACTGCTCGATGCGTCCAACAACCGCGGCTCCGCCGTCAAGAAGCGCGAAGACACGCACAAGATGGCTGACGCCAACCGTGCGTTCTCGCACTATCGCTGGTAATTCCGAACGGTATCGAAAGGCAGTCCACAATGGCTCGCGAATATAAGATCGAAGACTACCGTAATTTCGGTATCATGGCGCATATCGACGCCGGCAAGACCACGACCACCGAGCGTATTCTTTATTACACCGGCAAGTCGCACAAGATCGGCGAAGTCCACGACGGCGCAGCCACCATGGACTGGATGGAGCAGGAGCAGGAGCGTGGCATCACGATCACCTCCGCTGCCACCACGACCTTCTGGAAGGGCCGTGACGGCAAGATGCGCCGCTTCAACATCATCGACACCCCCGGCCACGTCGACTTCACCATCGAAGTCGAGCGTTCGCTGCGCGTTCTCGACGGCGCCATCGCGCTGCTCGATGCCAACGCCGGTGTTGAGCCGCAGACGGAGACCGTCTGGCGTCAGGCCGAGAAGTACAATGTCCCGCGGATGATCTTCTGCAACAAGATGGACAAGACAGGCGCTGACTTCTACCGCTCCGTCGAGATGATCAAGACCCGTCTCGGCGCAACGGCTGTCGTCATGCAGCTGCCGATCGGTGCGGAAACCGAATTCAAGGGCGTCATCGACCTGATCGAGATGAACGCTCTCATCTGGCGCGACGAGTCGCTCGGCGCCCAGTGGGATGTCGTCGAGATCCCCGAGGACATGAAGGCCAAGGCTGAAGAATACCGCGAAAAGCTGATCGAAACGGTTGTCGACATCGACGAAGCCGCGATGGAAGCCTATCTCGAAGGCATTCTGCCCGACAACGATCAGATCCGTGCGCTGGTTCGCCGCGGCACGATCGACGTCAAGTTCCATCCGATGTTCTGTGGCACCGCCTTCAAGAACAAGGGCGTACAGCCGCTGCTCGACGCCGTTGTCGACTACCTGCCGTCGCCGATGGACATCCCGGCGATCAAGGGCATCGACTTCAAGACGGAAGCTGACATCGAGCGTCATGCCGACGACAGCGAGCCGCTTTCCATGCTCGCCTTCAAGATCATGAACGACCCCTTCGTCGGTTCGCTGACCTTCGCCCGCATCTACTCCGGCAAGCTCGAAAAGGGCGCGTCGGTCATGAACACGGTCAAGGACAAGCGCGAGCGCGTCGGCCGCATGCTGCAGATGCACTCCAACTCGCGTGAAGACATCGAAGAAGCCTTCGCAGGCGACATCGTCGCTCTCGCTGGCCTCAAGGAAACCACGACCGGCGACACGCTCTGCGATCCGCTGAAGCCGGTTATCCTCGAGCGTATGGAATTCCCCGAGCCGGTCATCCAGATCGCCATCGAGCCGAAGACCAAGGGCGACCAGGAAAAGATGGGCCTCGCGCTCAACCGCCTGGCTGCTGAGGATCCGTCCTTCCGCGTCAAGACCGACCAGGAATCCGGCCAGACCATCATCGCCGGCATGGGCGAACTGCATCTCGACATCATCGTCGACCGCATGCGTCGTGAATTCAAGGTCGAAGCAACCGTCGGTGCGCCGCAGGTTGCCTACCGCGAAACCATCACGCGCCAGCACGAAGAAGACTACACGCACAAGAAGCAGTCTGGCGGTACCGGCCAGTTCGCGCGTGTCAAGATCGTCTTCGAACCGAACCCGGAAGGCGACGAATTCAAGTTCGAATCGAAGATCGTCGGTGGTTCCGTCCCGAAGGAATACATCCCCGGCGTCCAGAAGGGCATCGAAAGCGTCCTGTCTTCGGGTCCGCTTGCTGGCTTCCCGATGCTCGGCGTCAAGGCGACCCTCATCGACGGCGCCTTCCACGACGTCGACTCCTCGGTTCTCGCCTTCGAAATCGCATCGCGTGCCTGCTTCCGTGAAGCAGCCAAGAAGGCTGGCGCTCAGCTGCTCGAGCCGATGATGAAGGTCGAAGTCGTTACCCCGGAAGATTATGTCGGCGACGTCATCGGCGACCTGAACTCCCGTCGCGGTCAGATCCAGGGCCAGGAAAGCCGTGGTATCGCTGTCGTCATCAACGCGAACGTGCCGCTCGCGAACATGTTCAAGTACGTCGACAACCTGCGCTCCATGTCTCAGGGCCGCGCCCAGTACACGATGACCTTCGATCACTATTCGCCGGTCCCGTCGAACGTCGCAACAGAAATCCAGGCAAAGTATTCCGGTCAGAAGTGACCGGAATACCAATTGACCGATAACAAGAATTAGATCCCCTCGGGGACTAGCAAAATGGAGAGCCGAAAATGGCAAAGAGTAAGTTTGAGCGCAACAAGCCGCACGTCAACATCGGCACGATCGGCCACGTTGACC
>NZ_LODW01000086.1 GCF_002914525.1 Rhizobium hidalgonense
ACCACACAGTCCCCACCAGATGAGCCTCCAATGGTGACGAATTAAACCGGACACCAGTGGGCTTGACCCGAGGATCCACGCAAGCCTCCATCCCATTTCTTCAGGCGGGGTGACGGAGGCCGTCACTGTCCTGCAGAGAGCGAGCCTTCAAGGTGTTGGCGACGGATAGATAATAGTTTCGAGCGGTGGCATTCATCTGGCGCTCCCCGAGCTCGCGCAGCGCTTTCATCTTCACCGTGATCGCCGCGCGGTTGCCAGGCTCGAGGTCGAGCAGATAGTCCGCTTGTTCTGCGGCCCACTGAAACTCACCGCCTGCGAGCGCCGCTTCGGCATTTTCGAGCATTTTGGCGGAGCCGCCCGACAATGCTACGAGTTTTTCCGCTCGTTCTTTCGCAGGAAGGGGCCAAATGTTGGTTGGGTTCCCATCGAACCAGCCTGCATTCTGGCAATAAATGCCACGGATCGACCACGCCACGGTCCCATAAAATTCCTGTAGATAGGGATGCTGCGCCAGTTCTTCAGGCAAGTTGATTTGCTGCACCAGCTCCTCAGGGGTCATGCCCCTGGCAATGCCTTCCATCGTCTTTTCGTACACGAACTTGATCGCATCCCGATAGGCCGTCAGTGCGTTTCGAGCCTCGGCCGCATTCTCGATCACACCCATGTGGCCGGGTACAATAAAATCCGGTTCGAGTAAGAGCAGCTTGTCGAGGCTTGTGATCCACTGATCGACCGGGCGCGTCGGCAGGCCGCGCAACGGCGCGATGTTCGGAAAAGTCTTCAGCAGGACATCGCCGGCGATCAGCAGCTTTTGCTCTGGGAGCCATACCGAAATGTTGTCGTCGGCTTCCCCGGGAGTCGAAATCAGGTGAAGTGCGATACCGGCGATGGTGATCGGTTTCTCATCCCCATCGAACGTATTGGTCGGCGGCAAAAAGCCTTGGCGGGTATGGGGCGTCGTCCTGCCGTATTCCAGTTGCGTGCCGGCATTGATGAAGTCTTCGGCGGGAAGGTGCATGCCGAAGGCATCGCCTCCATCGCGCTGGCCGCGACCCATGCTGGGGGTCGCAGACTGCAGAAGCGCGTGGCTGTAAATTCCGGGGCTGTCATCCCCCGCGAACACGGTCGCGCCGCCCGTATGGTCGGGGTGATTATGGGTATAGATGATCGCCTTGACGGGACGAACCAGGTGAGAACCAAACGCCTCGACGATGGCCTTCGCATCGACAGGATTCGCGGCGGTATCAACGATAATCGAACCTCCCCGGCCGGCAATCAAGGTCACGTTGCTCGCCGAATAGCCGATGGCGACATACACCCCGTTGGTCACCTGGACGACGCGCGGCCGAAATTCTTCCGAATGGGCAATCAGCTTCTCCCTGCCGATGAACCCGTCTTGAGAGCCGGCTTGGAGTGTAGGCTTAATGGTCATGGCGTCCGTTTCCGTCCGATGTAGCGAAGGCATCTTACTCATCCGGGGCCCGAGGTCGAGAATTTCATGGCGAATGGAGCCTTTGGAAACTCTGGACAATTCCACGGCAGGAGGCCGTCAGCCGGGCTCTGCTTGTGGCCGCTCTTTGCCGGAAGTCACCACACCCTCCGTCATCCCAGGGCTTGACCCGAGGACCTATGCTGGCCTCTATCCCTTCCTCCGTCCGCCACGTTTGTGTTTCCCAGAGAGTTCACCCCACGCTCCGTCCTCCTCGGGCTTGACCCGAGGATCCACACTTGCCTCCATTCGCTGGGGGCATGGATCCCAGGCTCAAGGCCTGGGATGACGGAGGTCGGGGCCGGGTGTTCTCGCCGGACGTGGCAGGGCTAAGCCCGAATGGAACTTCACCGGTCTGCGCTAACGTCAGGCAAACCGGAATGTGCCGGTCCGCCATCCAAAATTGGTGGTTCCACAAACGAGAGACCGCAGCTAAAAATTGCAACAGATGAGAAAATCCGGGGGCAGTATGCGCTACGTTTTGGTGATGATCGGGGCAGTCTGTCTCGTTTACGCCGCCTGGCATGCGGCGATGGTGCGGTCGACCGCTATTCGGCTTGAGCCTGCTGGCTATCAGTTGACCTACAACTGCCTGAGCCTGCAGTTCAGCTGCGCTGGCATGTCGCTGCTCTTGTCAATTCCACTGGTTGTGTGCGCCTTCCCGCCGAGGAATATCATGTACAGATTGACTGTTTTTGCAGTGATCACGATCACGGCCGGTTCCGCCTATGCGAGCGGGGTTCCGTTTTTCGCCAGTCCTGATGTGCCCGACTATACCGCAAAGATGATCGTGCGTGACGCCTATGATGCCAAAGGGGACCGCCAGCGGGTCGTCCAGCATCACAACGGCTGGATACGTATTGAAGAGCAAGGAAACGAAGAAACGAACCTTTCTTACGGACATTTCTTCAAGAACGTGGTTTTGAGGGCGACCAGGAGGAATGGTGAAATCTCGTCATTTGAGGTCAGGCAGGTCGAACCATCTCAAGATTATTACGGCATCACGGAAGTCAGGGAAACTGATGATGTTGAGACTGTCGGCGGTGAGCAGTGTCGCTGGAGGCAGATCGTCCGGCGCATGGACAGGGGCGAGAGCAGTCCCCTTTGGATGACTTGCCTGACCGAGGACGGAATAGAGATCGCGACGAAAGTCCTTTTCTCCAGTGGGAAGGTCATGTCCGAGACGCGGCTGACGGATCTGCGGCGCGGGCCTGTGCCGGAAGCGGTGGTACGACCGCCTACGCAGCTTCTCGAAGCCGGTACCTGGCTCGCGCCCTTGCCACGTTACGACGATTACACCCCAAATCCTGGAGACTTCGAGGCGGAGCTGGTTAGCCACAGATCCAAGGAGAGGCTGTTGCGTCATTACCCCTGGTGGCTCCGACAGCGCGACCGTGGAGATGGATCGATCCTGATCACCGTCTGGAACGAGCTTGAAGACCAGGGGCTTCAATATTCCGCATCCAAGGGGGAGCGCATGTTCGAAGCTGTCCGCTCCTCCTCGATTCCCTCTCCGGAGTTCAGGAGATTCGACGAGGATTATGGGATGGTCGACTTGAGAGAGCAGGATCGGCTGCTCGGCGAGGACTGCGCATGGTATGACCGGACACCAAATACGGCTGATGGGGGTCTAAGGCAATGCCTGACTTCGGACGGCATACCGCTGATTGACGACCACTGGTCTGGCTGGGGAGACAGCGAGAGATTCAACATAGTGACGCTGACGCGCCGGCCGGTGGGTATGGATGAAATGCAGCCACCGCGTGATTACCTCGAGCCTGCTGCCTGGGACATCAGCCCTCCATACTAGGGATGGGGATATCATCTGCCGCCGGGCTCGGGGCCATCAGCTCGATCAGATGTGCCTTCTCGGCCGCACCTACGCCTTGCCCAAATGCTTCGGCCAGAACTCCCGATGTACCTCGGCGGCTTCGTCTTCGAGAGTGGGGCCGATCACGGTGACGGTGCGGACGCCGGTTTGCAGCGCCGCCCGGCTCGGCACGTTCAAGCCGATCCCCGGCGATCTCGCCGAGCCGCGCTTCCGAGGGTGACCTGCTGTGGCCGAAGCTTTCCGAGCTGGCATGAAAGGCTTGCCGTGGAGACCTACTGACCAAAATCGAATTCAGAACAGACGATCGACAAATTGCTCGCTCTCCCAGACCTTCAGAAAATTCGCTTCCCGGGCGATCCAGCCGACGGCCTCGCTGCCCCATTCCTGGGCCCGGCTGGCATATTCGCCCATCAGCCAGATGTGGCGGACGATCACAAAGCGCTGGGCGGCTTCGAAGTCGTCCGGGGTTATCGGCCGCACGGCGCGATAGCCGTCGATGAAGGCGTGCCACATGGCGGTCGAACTCCGGCCGAAGGAGACTTGCGCCCATAGAAAGACCGACAGGTCGTAGGCGAGGTATCCCGGACCGCTGTCGTCAAAATCGAAAAATACGGCTTCGCCAGCCTCGTTGATGCGCGCATTGAAGCCGTGGCAGTCCCCGTGGCAATAGGTCCAGGTCAGATGGCCCGCGTCGATCGCCTTTGCGGTCCGCGCGGCGATGGTTTCAAGCTCGCCATAGACCTCGGTATCTTCGACGACGCCGCTGTCGCGTATGCGCGCAAGCGGCCGATGCAGCAGGTGTTCGAGGTCGAGCCGATAGAGCGCGCCATCGGGCGAAAATGTCTCGGCGGCATTGTGCAACAGGGCAAGGGTCTTGCCGTTGGCCAAGGCATCGCCGGCATCGGTTGCCTGCGGCGTGCGGCCATCGAGCGCCCGGAAGAGCACGCCCTCGCGCCCACCCTCCGGCGCGGCCCCCTGCAGGAACAAGGCGCCCGCGCGTGTCGGGATGGGTGCGGCGACGGGAACGCCCGATTGCGTGAGATGGGTGAGAAACGCCGTTTCGGTTTTGACGTCGGCCGGCCCCCGCGCCCGTCGATGCGAAAGCCGGAAGACATAGCGCTCGCCGTTGCCGCCGACGGCCAGATAGACGTCGTTCAGGCCGCGTTGCAGCAGGCGGCAAGAGACCGGCTCTGCCAGCGCATAATGCGCATCGATGAACCGTTCGACAGCCTCGACCCGCGGGGTCGAATAGAGCGGATCAAAGTCGAGCATCGATGCTGTCCCCTAAGAGCTTTGTGAAAAGGCCATGCTGGCGTTCCGGCCGGAATCTTCCCTTCCGGGCCGTCGTCATCCCTTCACCACCGAAAAGAACAGGAACCGCGGCGTGGTCGTCAGGCTCCGATAGGCCTGCGGAAAAAGCGTGCGGGCGCGAGGATCGGGCTGGGGTTCGCTGACGATATCGATCTGAAAACCGGCGGCCTTGAGTGCGTCGAACATGGCGTGCAGCGGCCGATGCCAGAAGCGCATGGCGATCTCCTTGCCGCCGCGCCGCCAGATCTCGTCGAAGCTGTAGGTCTCGAAGTAGTTGTCGCGGCCGCTCGAGGGGTGATCCATGAAGGGATGGTGGGTGGAGAAGACCAGCCGGCCGCCTTGAGGCAGCAGCCGGTTGAATTCCAGCAGCGGCCCCGACCAGTCCGGCAGATAATGCAGGACCAGCGGGGCGAGGATCAGATCGAAAGCCTTGTCCTGGAAAGGCAATGGTTCGCTGAGATCAGCCAGCAGCAGGCGGGCGCGTCCTTCCAGGCGACGCTGCGCGATATCAAGCATGCCGGCGCTTGCGTCGATCCCGGTGACCACAGCCCCGCGCTCGAGGAGCGCTAAGGCATGCGCCCCGCCGCCGCATCCCGCATCGAGCACGGAAAGCCCCGCGACCTCGTCGACCAGGGCAAGAATGGCCGGCCGTTCGTAGTAGGCATTCCAGGCGTTGACCTCATTATCGGCGTCATAGGCCGCCGCGAAGGCGTCATAATCATTCTCGGTCACGGTTTGCCTTTGCGGAGAGTTTATCGAGAGTGGATGCCGGCGGGTGAGGGGTGGGTCGTACCATTTTTGCGAGAATCGCTGGGAAATGCAAGCAGCATAGATCTCCGTTCAGAAATCGTCGCGTGCCCCTCATCCGCCTGCCGGCACCTTCTCCCCGCACGCGGGGCGAAGGGGCCTCTCGCTCCCTCGCAACTCTCACGCAGGGCACGTTCCCTCTCCCCGTTTTACGGGGAGAGGGTTAGGGTGAGGGGCAACGCCCATGGTCCAAACGGGAAGGCATCCGGCCCGACATCTCCCGCAAGTTTGCAATTTGACGACGCTCCGGCAGCCACCTTACGAAACTGTATAATCCGGGCGAGGTGCCTGTGAGTTTTCCGGCGCAGGCTTGGCGCAGTTGTTGCCAAGTCGAAGGCCAGATTTCTCATGAACATGCGCGCCACACCTGCCGCCCTGATGCCGGCGATCCATCCGGTCAGCTTGCGGGTCGATACCTATCTGATCAATCTCGACCGCGCGCCGTTACGCCGGTTTCGCATGGAACGGCTGCTGGTGGACATCGGCCTGGCCTTCGAGCGCGTGCCGGCAGTCGATGGCGCAGCGCTCGGCCTGCCGCATCCGGATTTTGACGAAGCAGCCTATCTCAGCCGGCACGGCCGCCGGCCGAACCCTTTCGAGATCGGCTGTTTTCTCAGCCATGTCGAATGCGCCAGGCGCTTCCTCTCCGGCGATGCCGAATTCGCGCTCATTCTGGAAGACGACCTCGATTTCGACGACGACCTGGCCGAGGTGCTCGAGGCCGCCCTGCAGCATCAAAAGCGCTGGGACATCCTGCGTCTTTCCACCGTCAACACCGGGAAAAAGCATCGGGTGGAGCCGCTGACGGCGTCGCGCTCGCTTGCCATCGCGCTGACCCGCGAGAAGGGCTCCGGCGCCTATCTGATCAACCGGAAGGCGGCCGGCTGGATTGCCGGGGCAATGCTGCCGATGCGGCTGCCCTATGATCTCGCCTTCGACCTGGAGTTTGACGAGGGGCTAAGCGCCTGCTTCGTTGATCCGCTGCCGGTCAGCCAAAGGGCCGATCCCTGCTCTCAGATCCAGGCAGGCCTGTCGGCCTACCGGCTTGGCCGCCGGCGGCCGTGGAGCGTCCTGCCCTATCGCACGGCGGCTGAGCTGCGCCGGTTTGCCCGCCGCTTCCGCCGTCTCGCGGCCTGGCGGATGAGCGGTCGGGAGCGCTCCGTCAGGCTGAGCGATTAGAAGGTCTCAGACGGAACGAGCGGCTGGGGCGGCTCTCCCGGGGGAGCGATCAGCACCGTTCCCCCCAGGCCGAGCGGTCAGGACCGATCGGCCGGACTGGGCGGTCAGGACCGTTCAGCCGGGCTGAGCGGAAAGCCGATCGAGACGATAAGGCCGGGATGATTATCGGCCATGCTGATCTCGGCCGCATGCAGCTCGGCGATCGCCTTGACGAGGCTGAGCCCGAGCCCGCTTCCGGGCGTCGTGCGGCTTTTGTCCAGCCGGTAGAGCCGCCGGAAGACTTTGTCCCTTTCGCCGGCGGGAATGCCGGGGCCGGTATCGGCAACCGAAAGGATGGCGCGGCCGCCCTGGCAGCGCAGCGCAACCGCAATATCGGTGCCATCAGGGCAGTGGTTGATCGCATTTTCCACCAGGTTGGCGATCAGCTGGGTCAGCAGGTCGCGATCGCCATGGATGATGGCGGGACAGCGCGCCGTTATCCGCAGCGATTTCAGCGCATCTTCGGCGACATCGACATAGACTTCGGAAATCACCGCAAGCACGGCGTCGAGATCGGTCGGCTCGAAACGCTCCTTGCGGGCGCCGGCCTCGATCTGCGAAATGCGCAGCAGCGCCTCGAAGGTGGCGTTGATCCGGTCGCTCTCGCTTCTCGCCTCGTCGAGAAGGGCGGAGACATCGGCTTGCCGGTCATTGCCGGCCACCGCCGCATCCAGCGTCAGGCGCAGCCGGTTGAGCGGCGTTTTCAGATCGTGGGCGATATCGGCGCTCACCTGCCGCATGCTCTCGACCAAGGTCTGCAGCCGGCCAAGCGCCGCGTTGATCTGGATCGCCACCGTATCGAGATCGTCGCCGCGGCCGCTGATCGGGATGCGGGCGTCAAGCGCGCCGTGGGAGACCTCGTTCATGGTCAGCGCCACCCGGTCCAGCCGCGCCTGGGCGCGAACGGCCAGAAAGACGCCGCCGCCGATCGCCGTCGCCACGACGATCGCGCCGGCCCATTCGAAACTGACCAGCACGATCCGCAGCATTTCGTCGACATCGTTGAAGTTTTCGGCGACCACCAGGCTGTAAGGGCCGATCGTCGACACCCGCATTCGGTAGCGTTCATGTCCCTTCAGCCCGACATCGCGCGAGCTGACGGTGTAGACGCCATTCGGGATCGGCGGTGCGGCGAAATTGCCGGCGAGTTTGTTGCCGGCATGGTCGGTCAGCGAATAAAGCCCGTCGGAGGTCGATTGGAAGCTCGCATAATTGTTCAGCGTGTTGGCCAGATCCCCGGTGTCGCCGGGCTCGTAGGTCGAAACGATCAGCGAATTCATCTCGGTGAGCGACTGTTCGAGATCGCGGGAGAGGCCAAGGTCCAGCATGTGATAGATGATCGCGCCGCTCAAAAAGAAGGTGACGACGAAGAGCACGCCGAAGGTGACGGCAAGCCGGAACGGCGTGCTCCGACGCAGGCTGGAGAACGATGCCGAAAGATGGCTGCGGCCAGAGATCATCCTGTTTCAGCGCGGCGCATGCAGGCTGTATCCGGTGTTGCGCACCGTGTGCAGTAGCTGGGCCTGGAACGGCCTGTCGAGTTTGGCCCTCAAGCGGCTGATATGGGTCTCGACGACGCTGGTCTTCGGATCGAAGTGAAAATCCCAGACCCGCTCCAAGAGCATCGTCTTGGTGATCACCCGGCCTTCGCCGCGCATCAGCACTTCCAGCAGGGTGAATTCGCGCGGCTGCAACTCGATCACCTGGCCGGCGCGGCGCGCCGCGCGCCGGATCAGATCGAGCTCGAGATCGGCAACCCTCAGCACCGTCTTCTGCTCCTGCACCGGCGGCCGGCGGCCAAGCGCATTGACGCGGGCCAGCAGCTCGGAGAAGGCAAAGGGTTTTGTGAGATAATCGTCGCCGCCCGCCTCCAACCCCTCGACCCGGTCGTCGACGCCGCCGATCGAGGTCAGGAACAGCGCCGACGTGCCGATCTTGGCCGCCCGCAGCGAGCGAACGATCGCCAGCCCATCGAGCCCCGGCAGCATGCGATCGACGACGATGACGTCATAGGCTTCGCGCTGCGCCTGAAACAGCCCATCGCGGCCATCGCCGACGACGTCGCAGACATGGCCTGCCTCGGAAAGGCCCTTGGCGATATAATCGGACGTCTTGGTATCGTCTTCGATAAGCAGGATCCGCATCAGCCCGATCATTCCCGGCAGGTGTGGGGGCAATCTAGCGGAGCGCGCGGCCGGGCGGCAACTTACGGATTTGTAAGGTGATGGGTGGGCGAGTGGCTTCAGGCGCAACCGGACGCCAGGAGTTTCCGCCATTCCTTGGAAAGGCACATCGCCCCGGTCCGTACAATTGCACCGCACTCAAGATCACCGACACCGAGCGCGTTGCTGGGCATGATCGCTGGCAAGCGCCTTACCTATCGCCTGATTAACGAAGCCGATCACGCCTAAGCAGGAGACGCGAGAACTGCTTTGGAAGCGCAAGAAGCAGAGATTCGACTCCAGGTAGAGTTTGGTGCATCATCTTGTTGCGGCCCGTGGAAGGCCCCTGATCAGATCGTCAGGCGACCCCAGAAGCGGTAACCGCATCCTATGCCGGGACCAGTACGAATCGTGCTCATACCACGACAATCGAAGCGGCCACCTGGGATCTCATAGGGGGCATTGGACGCGGAAGTACAACGCAGATGATGCACCGATGCTAGCGATAAACGGCGGTACCGTTTGATCGCCGCGAATCACGAAACCTTTTGGTTCCGTGGCCACGGACCGGAGGCTAATCCCATGCGGAAGAACCCCACGGTCGTAATCACAGTTAGAGTCGACGTAGCTGCCTGCCTATTTGGTATCGCCGCTATCCTGAGACTCTTTATGTGAAGAACGAGGACGACGGCTTCGGCTGTCGTCCTTTACTTGTGATCAGGGCGTTTTCAGCATGCGCTTGATGGTCTCATTGAACTTCCCGTCTTCTTTGTTCTGGGTGTCTATCATGACCGAACCTGACGTAATTCAACTGCCTTCACTTGAACCGCTTCACATCGCGGTCTCCAAGGGCCTCAACGCGTTCATCACAGTCGAGGGCTTTATGGCAATGATTTATTGCACTTTCATGGAGCCAGCGCCCCGGCTGCTAAGCCTTCTCTCCATCGATGCTGCCACACACGTAGAAACAAAATGCAGGATCATAAATTCGGTTGCACCATACAGGCTGAAAGGCAACGAACTTAAGCAGTTCAATGCACTCATGGGTCGCATAAAGCGCAAAGCTGATCTTCGTAATAAGCTCGCGCATTGGCAGGTCGGATACTGGCACAAGAATATTCCCGTGGGCACCGTCCGCGAAATGAAGGCCATGAAACCAAGGCTGCTCCCATCTTACTTCACCGCCGGGAACCTAGGCGGTTCAACGCCTGAATCTGTTACTCTTTCCGAGATAGAGGAGTTCTTTGAAGGATGCCTAGTCCTCCAAAGGGATTTGCTGCACTTCAACGAGCTTATCTCCGGCCCTAAGGACGACGGCGACGAGCCGCGCCACGTCAAAGGCCGAAGCGCCCGCAAGAAGGCGGCCTGAATATCGGTATTCGTTCGCGAGGTAGGCAAAGCCCGCCTCCGCCATTTCCTCAGTGGTTTGATGCCGGCCTTTCGGCTCGAATCATCGCAAAGGCTGATAGCTGCCGCAATAGATCATGCTGTCCGTTGAGCGGAGTTCGACGTCAAGACCTCCAAAAGCCTCATCATCGATAACAATCAATGTGTTCACCAAGATTTTCGCAATTGCATCGGGATCTGCCCTTGTCGGCAGGGACCTTAGATATGGCGGGGCCTCCGGCTCGCTGCCGGCGTTTTTCAGATAGCCTCAACGAAGTCGCTGTCGAGATAGCGGCATCGGAGTTCTGCTTTCATAGGCCATTGGGTTGGAGTCAAACTGATCGTGCGATAGATGGCTTGACAGTGTGATCAGCATACAGTTAGCGCTTTTGGCCACGCACTATCACCGTATGGTCGTTTTGCGTTTTCACATTTGCGGGGCCACGCATGGATGTGCAAGCCGAAGACGACCTTCCAGCTCAGAGACAAAACTGGGCTTGGGCGACGTTGCTTTGTATTCTGGCATCGCCAGTCTTCCTCGTTCTGAAAACACTCGCTTTTATGGTTGGCCTGGATGCGTTCCTGTTTTTATTCGGGGCATTCCTCGTCGTCACTGTCGTGGGGTTTTTTCTTGGCCCGGTGTCGGTGGTTTGGAGTGGGTATATAGCGTTGACCGAGGTCATTCTGGGGCTTTCGGAAGACCACAAATACTTCTTGTGCTGTTCGTCGAAAGACCGATTTGAAGCAGAATTTGGTTCATTCGTGCCGGTTTTGATGTTTCCGGCGGGAATAACGAACTGCCTGCTTCTAGCTCGGTCTACGTTTTGGAAATCCCTCACGCGCCGACAGATGATATTGGTTGTCGGGGTCTCGACTGTTATCGCGCAAGGTCTGTTGTGGTACTACGAATGGCAAGAGGTGATTGTGACCTGTTCGGCCGTTCAGTGTAATTTCTGAGATGATTTGCGAATTGTGATTTCCGCTGTCGAAGCTCGCTTGACCGAGGATACAGCCTGAATCCCACTGAGCGGCGCGAAAAGACTTCGAGAATCGCCCGCCTCAGGCCTTTTATGGCAGCCAGTCCGGCAAAACCTCGATCAAATCCTGCGCGGGATCACTGGCGAGTTTGTCCAGCAGCGGCAGTTCTTGCGGTCTTATCAGCCTTTGAGAGAAATCTGCTTCGCGCCACCGATCCCAATCGGAGGTTTCGCGGCCATTCAATACGTAATGATCTCTGACGACATTGATCTTCACGAACCACAGGCCCTTCACCTCACCGTGGCCAAAGGCGTTGGGATGGACCGTCTCTCGACGGCATTTCAGCCAGGCTTCTCCTGCGGGCATGAAACAGTCACGCGGTACGTCGGCTGGGTCGAACTTGATCTGATTCTTCTCTTTCAGCATCCGGTCGATTTGAGCGTCGCTCAAATGCCAGCGTCTGGTTGCCTCGTTCCAATATTCACAAACCCAATGATCTTCCCATCCTGCAAAGAAGTAGGAGGCAAAGCCGCAGCGCACGCGGGCAGGAACAGTTTTGCTGCGCAGGATCGAAGACAATGCGAGTGCGAAATCGCGGCACGTGCCGGTGGATCGTCTCTCTGCGGGGCGGCGCCGGTGGAGCGGCTGAGGGTCTCTGGCGAACACATCGTCGAAACGTTCAGCGATCGGCAATGTTTTTCTCGCCGATCCGTCTAACTTTGTTTGGTCGAGACCGTATTCTTCTGCCCAATCGGCGTGAACCAGCACGCCTTGGATAATATCATTCAGTCGCCCGACCTCGTTTGGCAATTCCGCCATCAACCCCCTGTGATGGATTGGATCGGACATCTGACTATGGTTGGTCCAGCGTTTCTTTTCCTCCATGTCGCTATGATTGCCTTTCCCTCGCAAGATCCCGATCAAAAGCGGCATAGGTTTTTACCGACGCCTGCAACATCACACGATAGGGAGTTTTGAGACAGCCACAATGGCAGATTCACGCACTTCTGCGGCATTATTGCATTCGGCCAGAAGCGGGATCACCTCTGGCCGTTCGAGGCGGGGAAGGCCGGTCAAAAAAAGCAAGCCCCGCGCACCGGCGGGGCAAATTCGGTAGTGAGAGCAGTCGCAAGCTGCGTCAGGGACCGACCCTGGCCTTATCGACGCGTCGTGTTCGGCGATTGCTTAAATCCCCGAGCCGTCGAGCTGCTGGGCGTCGTCGCCTTCCCAGGGTGAGGGCATCGAGAGGCGAGCGAGGTTGGCCGAGGGCATCGGCATCCAACACTTCAATTCCGGCTCGGCATATTCGATGATCTGCCCGGGCGAGGAATCAGAGGCGCGCCAGCCTTCTGCGCCAAACTGATCGCCATGCGACCAATAGGCGAGATCAACTTCCGCCGGCCCCTGTTCGGACGGGCGGATGGTGACCAGGATGCGACTGCCGTCTTTCGGTGCGCTGGCCATGCTGCGCCAGCGGTCTGCCTCGTCCATTTTTTTGCCTCCTGCCTTGCTGCAGCTGCAACTGTCGCCTCGCCATCGAAAGCGGTCAACCCAAACTTTGCGGGGGACCCTTCGCTATCGATAGCGGCTTAAGCTATCCTGACGTCCCGGAATGGAGAATTAGCGCATGGCGAAGCTTGTCTTCGGAATGAACCTCTCCCTGGATGGCTATGTCGACCAAGAGGAATTCGGGCCCGATCCCGCCCTCTTTCGCCACTGGATCGAGCAGGTGCGCGGCCTGACGGGCAGCCTCTATGGCCGCCGCATGTACGAGCTGATGCGCTATTGGGACGAAGACCATGCCGAATGGACCGCGGAGCGGCGCGACTTCGCAATGGCATGGCGGCGCCAGCCGAAATGGGTCGTGTCGCGCTCATTGACCTCGGTCGGCCCCAATGCCACGCTTGTTGCCGAGGACATCGAGACGGTGATCCGCGGGCTGAAGGCCGGGCTTGCCGGGGAGATCCAAGTCGCCGGGCCGGAGCTTGCCGGAAGCCTGACCGACCTTGGCCTGATCGATGAGTATCGGCTCTATTTCCACCCGGTGGTGCTCGGCCGCGGCAAGCCGTTTTTCGCCGGTCCGCGGCCGCCACTTCGCCTTGTCGCCAGCGATTTGATCAGCGGGGCTGCGGTGCGATTGACATATGTTCCTGCTTGAATGGGTGAGGGCGCCACACGGCGTGGCGCCGACGACGATCGGTTATACGGAAACGCCAGGGCAAAACCCTGGCGTTTCGATTCAGGCCACCAGGCCCTTGGTCAGCTCCAGCGCCTGCCGCTCGAACAGCCGGCGGTAGATGCCGTCATGGCGGCGGATCAGCGCCTGGTGGTCGCCTTCTTCGACGATCTTGCCTTTGTCGAAGACCAGCAGCCGGTCGAGCGCCCGCACCGTCGACAGGCGATGGGCGACGACAAGTGTGGTGCGGCCGTCCATCAGCCGTTCCATCGCCTGCTGGATCTGCACTTCGCTCTCGCTGTCGAGGCTTGATGTCGCCTCGTCGAGGATCAGGATCGGCGCATCGGCGAGGAATGCACGGGCGATGGCGACGCGCTGCCGCTCGCCGCCCGACAGTTTGACGCCCCGTTCTCCCACCATCGTTTCATAGCCCTTCGGAAGGCTCAGAATGAAGTCGTGGGCGCTCGCCTGTTTCGCCGCCTGCTCGATCTCGCGCCGCGAGGCGTTCGGCCTGGAATAGGCGATGTTTTCGGCCAGCGTGCGGTGAAACAGGATCGGCTCCTGCTGCACGATGGCGATCTGGCCGCGCAGGCTTGCTTGCTCGACCCGGGCGATATTCTGCCCGTCGATGCGGATGGCGCCCGAATTGACGTCGTAGAGGCGCTGGATGAGCTTGACGAAGGTCGTCTTGCCCGAACCGGAATGCCCGACCAGCCCGACACGCTCGCCCGGCTTGATGGTGACCGAAAACTCCTCATAGAGCGGGCTCGGATGCGCGCCATATTGGAAGGTGATGCGATCGAAGACGATCTCACCCTTGCCAATCTGGATCGGTGTGGCGTCCGGCCTGTCCTCGATGCCGAGCGGCATCTTGTCGAGCAGCACCAGCTCTTCCATGTCGTTGACGGCACGCTGCAGATTGCGGATGTCCTGGCCGACATTGCGCAGATAACCCTGCAGGACGAAGAACATCGCCAGCACGAAGGTGACGTCGCCAGGCGTCGCCAGCCCCTGCTGCCACATGAGGAGGCCGGTTCCCAGAATTCCGGCCTGCATGGAAACCATCATGAAGCCCTGGATCGTGCCGCTCAATGTGCCGCGCTTCCATGTCCGCCGCGTGCGTTTGTCCCACCGGCCAAGCACGTGGCCGAGCCGGATCTCCTCGCGGCTTTCGGCACCGAAAGCCTTGACCACCGAGTTGCAGCTGATCGCATCGGCCAGCGCGCCGCCGAGCTTGGTATCCCAGGCATTGGCAAGCCTTGCCGCCGGCGACACGAAGCCCATTGAAAGCGCCACGGTGGCGCCGATATAGATCAGCGATCCCAGGCTGACGATCAGCCCCATGACCGGCCAATAGCTGCCGAGCACGATGCTGGCGCCGACCAGCATGACGATCGACGGCAAAAGCGCCACCAGCAGCAGGTCGTTGAGCGAATCCAGCGCCCACATGCCGCGGGTGATCTTGCGCACCGTCGAACCGGCAAAGCTGTTGGCGTGCCAGTCGGTGGAGAAGCGCTGTACCTTGTGGAAGCCGCCATTGGTGACATCCGCCATGGTGCGCAGCGTCAGCCGGATGATGCCGTTGAAGATGAAATAGCGCAGCGCCACGCTGGCGAAGCCCAGAGCGACGACGATGACGAAGGCGCGCAGCGCGCTGTCGGCCGCATGCGTGCCGGCGATGGCATCGACGATCTGGCCGGAGAAGACCGGCACCATGACTTCGGCCAGCGTGCTTGCTATCACCAGCACGATGATCAGCCCCACCAGACCAGGACGGTGGGTCCAGTGATGAAAGATAAAGCCGAGCACGTTGCGATAGGCATCGGCGCGGAAATCGAGCTTCTTGCGAGTCATTTGAACCAACCCGGCCGCATATCGGCAACCGGTCCTCAAAACGAGAGTTAAATGGCACAGCCCGAACGGGAGACGAAATGATCCCGTCAGATCAATCGGGCTATGAAGGGAGTGGAAACCGCATGTCGGGCGCGCTTGAGGCGGGCCGCGGATGGAAATGACCTAGTGTCGGTTCATTCCACATGGGAGGAACTTGGTTTCTGCTGATCGCATGCAACGCCTCCCTTATGTTTGATCTGACGCGGTGCGCCTCTTGTAGCGAAGGTGATCGCCGTTGCCAACCGGGAATTTACAACCTGACAGAAAGTGATGCGAAAACGACACAATCTGGAACGTGCAGGTTTTGCGGCGTCGCTTGCCGCCAGGTTGTCCGAGCCGATGTCGGGCAGGTTATGCTAGAGCCGAAAGGTCGGTCGGCTCCGGTTTCGCGCCCGCTGCCGTCAGCATCGCGTGGATTTGGCCGCGGTGGTGGGTCTGGTGGTTGAAAAGTTCGATCGCGCAATTGGCCTTTGGTTTCTCGACCCGCCTCGCACCGTCGCCGGGATACCAGACAAGCATGCCGTCAAGCTCCGCGTCGCGCAAACCTTCCGCCCAGGCTTCGATTTCCGCGTTGCGTTGCAGACGCAGGGTCTTGAAGGCATGCCAATCCGATGGGCTGGTGAGAGAGTGCGTGATGGTTTCCTCGGGGCGCTGGTTGCCCTTCAATCGCTCCAGTATCAGGGCGTCGGCCCAATAAAGATGGTTCAGCGTTGCGGCGATCGATTGGAAGAACGCCCCTCGATCTTTCCAGCGCTCCACATGCGTCAGCCCGTCGGCGGCGGTGACGAGAGAGCTATTCTGCCAGCTGTTATAGCGGGCCATGAGTCGGCAATATCCAGCTGAGATCATTGTCTCGGGCTCCAAAGGTTAGCGATGTTGGGGGAGATCGGCGAATGGAAGACCCATGGGGTCGTTCATGCTCTGCCGCCTGCGCCAATGTACGGCGTGCCGTGCCGAACGGCACGGACAACGACAAGTTTATCCCAAAGCAGCGTCGGGGCAAATGGCTGATGACATTTTTGCTTTTCCAGGGATTCGAAACGGCTCAGAGCGCTCGAACTTCGGCAAGCCGCGTGACTGGGTTTTCGTCGTCCCCTCTCGCCAAGCAGCGCGTGCCGCGCTCATTCGGGAGGAAGCCGGAATTCCCGTGATTGCCACCGTTCATTAATGGCCCGGTTTGGCCATTGTAAGAAACAGGATCTGTTCGCCGATGGTAGGGATCGTTAGGCTCGACAACAACAGCTGTTCACCTCTGCCCGCGGGGCGTTGCCAACCGTCACGGTATCGGGCAGACAATCTATTCTGAGTAAAGACGGAAGACATGGAAAAAACGATATCAGACATCTCTGACGCACTGGGGCTCTGCCTTGTTCAAGGCCGCCACGGATGGAGCGATTTGTTGTGCTTCCATCATGGAACGGTCACAGAGTGTCGGGTGAGTGAAGCCTTCTCTGACCCTGTCTTCGAGATGATCAGACTGTGTCGTGCCATCTTGGAGAACCGGCATGAGATTGTGTCCCTACACGATGAACCGGGCGGTTCCCGCCTGTCTGTGACACCGGACATTCAAATGCAGCATATTATGCTTTTCGAGGTTCGCACCTTCCAAAGCGATGAGACAGAGCAGAAGCCGCCTGTTCTATCCGTTCGGATAAAGCGGAAACAACTCCTTGCATTGTTGATGACGGAGCTTTGGAAGCTCTATCGATTTCATAAGGAGCTATCGTTCCAGCGTGATAGGCCGCAGTTTTCGAGCGCGGATGCCTTGCTCCAGCTCAACGCCGAATGGGATAATCACCCGCATCTCGGTCCTTCTTTGCTAAAATGAAGCTGCGGATTTCGGTGGTAAACTCCGCAGCGTGTTATCACCATTGCTGAGAGCCGCGTCCCGACGCCTTGCGTTTAGGTTGAACTCAACAGGTATTTCATTGAAGAAGAACATCCTCATCGTCGGCGGAAGCTCTGGCATCGGACTTGAACTTGCAAGACATTATGTCGGTGAAGGGCATCGTGTCTGCATCACGGGTCGTGGCGATCCGGGGTTGTCAAATGCGCAGTTCTTCCGGCTGCCAATCACGGCATCGGCCGATGATTTGGCCAAGGGGATCAGCGATCTCGTTGCTGCCTTCCACGGCGTGCATACACTCGTTTACGCCGCTGGGTTTTTGCAACGCGGACCCATCGAAACCCTGAGTGACGAGGCGCTTCTAACAATGACCCATGTGGGTCTATTGGCTCCGATGATGCTGGCAGCGCGGCTAAAACCTTTGGCCCCGACGCCCTTGAAGCTGATGCTCGTCACGTCAAGCTCCCAATATACCCCAAGGCCACAAGAGCCCGCCTATTCGGCAACCAAGGCCGGATTGGCCATGCTCGGCGCTTGCCTCGTTCGCGATCCGGGTTTTGGGAAGGTTCTTGTCGTGGCGCCTTCCGGTATTCAAACGCCATTCTGGGATCGAACCGACGAAGACACCAGCACCATGCTCGACCCGATTTGGACAGCCGAGCAAATCGTCGCCCTTTCCAGTGGGCCATTTAAATACAAGTATGCCAAGCTTCTCCGAAATCCCGCGCGTGTCGAGGTCGTCGAAACCTTCGACAACAACTTCTCGCCCATCAATTAAAGTCGTCATGTCGCTTCTGACTGTCCTCCTCGGGGCTTGACCCGAGGATCCACGCCGGCTCCCACCAGCGGGGCCATGGATCCCAGGCTCAAGGCCACTGGTGTCCGGTTTAATTCGTCACCATTGGAGGCTCATCTGGTGGGGACTGTGT
>NZ_LODW01000087.1 GCF_002914525.1 Rhizobium hidalgonense
CACCTATTTTGGTGGACACCTCATGCCAAAGCTCACTCAATTGCAGAAGGTGCGGGGAAAATCGCGCTTACGATCGTTCAGAAAACATTGCCTGTTTTTGGAGGCGCAGGCGGTGTTTCGCCATGCCATTAACCAAGTACCGGTTTTGAAGCATTCTCTCACTCAACTCACCCAGCTTCACCGCCAAAACTGCATACGTTGGAACTCGACCACTGCCCAATGTGGTCATTGATTTGCGGCCCATTCAGAGCGCCAAGACAGCGCCCTTTTGCGTGACAGTTAAACTCAAACGGATGTCGGTGGCCGAGAACCCAGCCATCACTGCAAATTCCCCCGCCTCTATCCGCCAACGCCGCTCGGTCGTGTCGAAGAAGGCAAATGTTCGGGCGTCAAGTATGAAACGCAACCTTCGTTTCTCACCGGGTTCCAGGGCAATTTTCGAGAAGGCTTTCAGCTCTTTAACCGGTCTGGGTATAGATGCTTCAACATCGCCGACATAGATTTGCACCACTGCCGAACCTGGCCGCTCGCTGATGTTGGTCAATTCCAGTGTCACTGTCACCGCGCCGGCAGCGTCTGGTAGCCCTACCGTCAGGTCCGACATCGCAAAGCTTGAATAACCGAGACCATGACCGAACGGGAACAGCGGCTTAATGCCGTGGCGGTCGTAGTGCCGATAACCGACGAACACACCTTCGTCATATCGCACATGGCCGTCCTTACCTGGATAGACGGCGTCATCCTCAGTATGTGTGGGGTTGTCAGCCCAGCGCACGGGGAAGGTCTGTGCCAGTCGGCCCGAGGGCTCGGCCTTGCCGAGGAGCACATCGGCGATCGCGTTGCCAGCCTCCTGTCCGGGATACCAGCATTGCAGTACTGCACGAGCACCGGAAAGCCAGGGCATTTCCACCGGTCCACCGGTTTGTAGTACGACGATCGTGTTCGGATTGGCCGCAATTACCGCCTCAACAAGCTGGTTCTGCAGACCGGGAAGTGCAATACCGCGAAGATCGGAGCCCTCGGTATCCCAGTCGCCCGTTCTGCCCACGAAGACTACCGCATGATCAGCCTTTGCCGCGACGGCTGCTGCCTCGGCAATCTCCGCTTCGGCCGAAAATCTGCCTATTCCTACCCGAATTGCGGCGATATAGAGGTTGACGTGGTCGTGCCGGGCGTACTCGGCGACGACCTCGTATGTACGGCCGGCTTCGAGCGTGATTTCACCCACGACCTCTTCGCAGCCTTCTTCAAAGAATGTGGTACCACGTATCCAGGAAGCCCAAGCGTCCACCACAAGTCTGCCGTCCACATAGACCCGGCCAAGCCCGGCCGAGGTTAGTCCGACGCGATAGACGCCGGCTTCCGAGGCTGTGAAGATGGTGCGCATTCTAGCCGAAAAGCGAAGGGGATCGACAAAGCCCTCGGCCACGGGGGGCAACCATACACCAAGGCTCGACGGTTCCTCGACGACCTTCACCGGTTCGCCAGCTAGCTCCCTTCCTTGGAAAAACTCGAAGGTTGTGGGGTTTTCGATTAGCGGCTGAAACCGATAATTGTTGCAGCCCTGAGCGTAGCACAGATTCTCCTCACCCAGCGCGTCCACCAGCCCCTGCCACGGACTGATGACATAGTGAGGGTTCAACTGCGCCGAGCCGCCTCCCATCACCTGCGCGACCTTGGCATTGGGTCCAATGATGGCGACCATACCTTGCTGAGCCAATGGCAGGATCCCGTCATTCTGTAGCAGAACTGCGCTTTCCGCTCCCGCGCGCCTGATCAATGCCCTATGTTTCGGTTGATCAATGGCGTACTCCTTAAACTCGCGATGATCGTTGATAGCGCCGGTGCGTTCCATCAAAGTCAGGATATTGCGCACACAGGCGCGGATCGTCTCGACACTAACCTCGCCGCCTTCGACCGCAGCCAGTAGCTTGGAGCCGCGATCGCGAGTCGGGCCCGGCATCTCCAGATCCAGCCCGGCATTCACGGTGGGTGCGGTCGAACGCGAGCCGAACCAGTCCGACATCACCACGCCGTTAAAACCCCAGTCACCGCGCAGAACCTCGTTCAACAGCCAATGGCTTTCCGCCGTGTAAGTACCGTTTAGCTTGTTATACGAAGACATCACGGCCCAGACCTTTGCCCGCTTCACCGCCGTCTCAAAGGGTATCAGGTAGACTTCGCGCAGCGTGCGTTCATCGATATCTGAAGAGATGGTTGTACGTTCAATCTCGGACTCGTTGCCGACGAAATGTTTTATCGTGGCACCGACTTTCGTGGACTGCAGACCTTCGATATAGCCGACTGCAAGTTCCGCCGTCAGGATCGGATCCTCAGAGAAGCACTCAAAGTTGCGGCCGTTTGTGACGCTACGCTGGATGTTAACGGTGGGGGCTAACGAGACGTGGGCACCTTTTGAAAGAACCTCGTCACCTAGGGCACTGCCGATTTCCTTGGCTAGATCCGGGTTCCAACTCGCTCCGATGGCGATGCCCACCGGGAAAGCCGCTGCAGTCACACCTCCGACAAAAGACCCCGCCCCGCGGGCGCCGTTGGGGCCGTCGGTCAAGCGCAATCTCCCTATCCCTAGGCGGTCGATGGGCGGTAAAGACCAGAACGTATCGCCGGAAAGTAGCGAGACCTGCTCCGCCAAGGTCATATTATCGAGCAATGCTTTCTTATCAATCATCTTCTCTGCTTCTTGAATCTCAATACTTACCTGTCCCAGATCAACATCTCAAGATGCATATCGGGGAAGCTGGTGATCTCGGCGCCATGGAGCCGTCCATCCATAAAAAGGACGCCCGTTTGTTCATCAAGGCGTCGCGTCCCGCCGTCGCGAGGACGACGACATGTTCGAAGCCTTCACATAGCCGAGATGCGGTCACCGCTTTCCATTGAAAACAAGGAACATCGCGGCAATCGATTTCAGCAGTGAAAGTTGTGCCGGCTGCGGCAGCGCCGGTTCTGTTACGGAGTTATTCCTCCGCAAGTTTGTGAGACAGTTCGAACCTTAGCAAGCTTTATCAGACAATCTGTTGACAGACAACCTCGGTCGCGCAGCTTTCGTGTCGTCATTGATGATTCGATGCTTCCCTCGGAGGCGGATCCCGATTGATGAAGTTTCTTCACCGCCTATGGACAAGGATCGACCACAATGGACAGGCTGTTGTCCCGTTTCCGGCTACAGAGTAATCATTTTCGTACTGTCTTTCATAATCAGCATTTGCGCGGTGGGGTTTTCGGGGCACTACGCCGCGGGTCTCCTACAAGGCCGCCTGGAAACCTCGAGCGAGGTGATGCAGGTGCTCTCGGGTTTCCGTGACGTCTCCGCCTCGTCCGTCTGCATCGCCCTCACGCCGTGCTTGAATCCTCCCTACATATGCAGGCATTCCCGGTTGATATCGATCCAGATTGTCTGAGAGCTACCAGTATTCGTTGATCCTGCCGTTATAGCTTTGCCTGCTCGTCTGCACAAATTTAGATATCGAGAGATCAAAAACGGGCGCCTGGAGGAGAGCCGTGGCAGTACCGCATTCGTACCGGCTGGTCGTGTCAGACAGCCGAAGACTTGCGGATTCTCTACCATCATGGATGGCCTCGGCTCAGAGAGGGATCGGAGGCTGTCACGTATTTTTTTCCGCTTTCGGCATGTTAAAGGATGCCAGGCGATCTTGCTGCCAATTATTTTTCTGGCTGCGAGCGACCGCTTTCTGCCGGCACTCAAATTCCCCTGGTGAAGCAGGGCTATCGCATATGAGCGATGATAGAGATGAGGAACTGATCGTCCCACCCTGCCTTCTTGATCTTTCGACGAATGGAGGCCTTATCTGGATGGGCCCGGATGAGGTTGAGGGCAATCTTTCGTAACAGAGCAATGTTTGCCGGTCCGTGATCCTTACGGTTTCTGGCGGCATCCTCGCGGAACTGGACGTCGAGCACCCAGTGCAGTTTGTTTTCGATCTGCCAATGAGTTCTGGTTACCTCGATCAGGGCGGCAGCCGACATGACGGTGGAGAGCAGGAAGTAGCGGACATGGCTGGTCAGACGGCCATCGGCATGACGGCTTGTGGCCTCGACGGAGCCGATGGCCTGCAGGCCGGGGAAGTCGATGTCATTGACGGCGACGATGCAGGCACGGCGTCTTTCGCAGCGGTCATGGTCATTCTCGGCGGCGGTCTGGACGCCGAGTGGCTCGACGTCGTCCAGACGAGCAATCGTCTGTGCCAGGAGGCCGGGCTGATTGGCCTTCAACGCCAGGGCATAGTCGCCGCCGGCGGAAAGGATGGCATGAGCGGTATCGGCGCGGCAATGCAGGGCATCGGCGGTGACGATGGCACCTTCCAGCGACAAAAGCGCAAGCGCATCGAGCGCCCCTTGGACCTCGTTGCGGCCCGGCGCGGTCTGTTGGCCGATGACCAGGCCGCAACCGGCAGCCCAGACCTTGACGAGGGGCAGCGGCGTCGCCTCGTACCGCCTTGCCGTCGACCGCCACCACGCCTTCCATGCCCCTTGCAAAGGCTTCGGTAAAGCGGCTTCGAAGGCAACCTGATTGAGGCAGCGGAAAACGGTGGAGAAGGTGCCATGGCCGGCGATGCCATAGGGCAGCGGCACGATCGTCTTGAGCCACTTCTTTTTGGAAACGCCGAATCGGCCATGTCGGCGCAGCTTTCGGCGCCGCAAACGATCGCGGCAATGGCAATGAACAGGATCGACATCAGCGGATGACGTGTGTTGCGCCCCGAGGGTCGGGCAGATCTTTAAAACAGGTGGCAAATCGCTTCATCCGTACCTCCAAATTATCGGAGAGTTCTTGAGTCGATTTGCCTCAGCAAAACAACTCCTTACCATCCATATGCGATTCTCCTGCCTGGTGAAGCTGTCTCGTCTGGCCGTCACTTCAATCGCCCGCAACCGGCGCCTTAAGGTAGTCGAGAAACGTCCGGAGAGCGGACGGCACCTGTCGATGCGAAACGTAGTATGCATGAAAACCCGGCCCGGTAGAGGTCCAGTCCGGCAGCACGACTTCGAGTGAACCGGCCGCAAGTTTGTCCTCGACCCGGGCCTGCAGGCAATAAAAGAGACCGCCTCCCTCCTCCGCCATGCGGATAGATAGTTCCGAATCTCCGAGCGTGAGAAGTCCCGGAACGTCGAGAGAAACCATGCGATCGCCGTCGCCAAGTTCCCATTTGCAGAGGTGATCCGTACCGGTTCGGATCCGGATGCACTCGTGCGTCAAGAGATCTTCCGGCCGCGCGGGCCGCCCTCGTTCGTTGAGATAGGCCGGAGAACCGACTACGATCCATTCGAGTTCGGATGTCAGACGCGACGCGATCATCCCCTCGGGAACCGTTCCCCCATAACGGATGCCCGCGTCAAAACCTTCGGCGACCATATCGATGAAGCGATCCTCGACGCTGACTTCGACCTCGACATCTGGGTAGCTCTTGCGAAAACTGTGCAGTCGAGGAGCGATCAGCAGCTCGGCGGCGTCACGCAGGGTGGTCACTCTCACTCTGCCCGTAGGCCCGCTCCTGAAACTGTCTAGGAGATCCATCGCAGCTTGAATGCCGAGGAAACGGGGCTCCAGTTCGGCAAGCAGCACTTCGCCGGCGGCGGTGAGACTGATGCTCCTGCTTGTCCGATGAAACAGACGGACGCCCAGACGGGCCTCCAAACCCCTGATCGAGTGGCTGAGGGCAGACCCGGAAACGCCGCGAAGCGCGGCGGCCCTTCGGAACCCCCCCGCACGCGCGATCGCGACGAAAGTTTCAAGGTCGGCCAGATCGGCCCGCGTTGATACCATGAGTTATGGATACTCGCACTTGTACTGAAAAAGATCGCCCTTGCCGGCGCCGACCTTGCTTCAGGCCGGCCGGCACCTTCAATCCTTATTTAACTGGCCCTGTATTTGGTATGTGATGGCCGAGGAAGCAGTCAAAAATTTGACCTAGTGATCCATGTTGGATCCTGCGAAGGACGGCGGAGATGGCCCGGTCGCTGAAAAACGAAAACGTCCGGGATTAGATCGTCATGCAATGAAGATCTTCGTGTCCACAGCCACGAGAGACGGCACCGGTTGGTTCCGCGAGGCGGTCTAACAGTCCCGGAGGTTCTAGTTCTGAGCTCTCGAAAACGCGGGCTACCAGTCCTGCCGGGTTGGATGGACGAAATGTCGTTGATCGTGATCTCCGGGGGCTGGTCTAGTGCATAGACCACGGCTTCAGCCACCGACGACGGCGGAATACCCTGCTTGTTGAGCTCTCCGGCGATCTTTCTGCCCGTCTCGTCATGAACCTTGTCGGCCCAGCCGGTATCGATCACGCCAGGGCTGATCATAGACACTTGGATCCCGCTACCCACGCCCACCTCCTTCCTGAGGCTTTCGGTAATACCGCGTATGAAGAACTTCGTGGCTCCGTAAACCCCTGCCGCCTCGCCGACATGAACGCCGGCGATAGAGCTCATATTCAGGATGCGGCCGGACCGGCGCTCCAACATCGACGGCAGCACCGCGGCGATCGCATGCAGATAGCCACGCAGGTTGGTATCGATCATCTTGTTCCAATCGCCGACGGCGGCATCCTTCCAATAGGAAAAGAGCATGAGGCCGGCATTGTTGACCAATATATCGACCGGGCCGTACGTCGTTGTGGCGAACGCGACGAGGGCCTTGGTACTCTCAAAATCCGTGGCATCAGCAACCTTGTAGCTGGCAATACCTCCCGAACCGGTGATGTCTTCGACGATCTGACTGAGGCGTTCCTCATTGCGGCCGGCAAGGACGACGCGCGCACCTTTTTCCGCCAATCCTCTGGCGGTCGCCGCTCCAATGCCCGAGGAAGCCCCTGTGACGATGGCGACCTTGTTTTTCAGATGTGACATGACGTGCTCCTTCACTGCGGTTGGGTCAATTCGGCTTGCCGCGCGGCTTTGACGGGCTCGGGGGTCGTCCGGTTTTCCAACACCTGCCGCTTGGTTTTCTGATCTCCGCCGACGATATGGTCGATGCCGTTCATGAGGGCCTCGAAGCCCTGCTTGGCGACGAGCGTCTTGTCGTTTTTTTGTTGGCCACCGAGCTTCGTACCGCCCATTCCAGCGTTCGCGTGGAAGTCGCTGTTGGTGGCGCCCGGAAGGAGTGCCGTCACCGTGACCCCGGTCGAGCGCAACTCCTCGCGCAGAGATTCCGCGAACATGTAACCGAATGCCTTCGACGGGCCGTAAACGGTTTCGTATGGCGTGGGCAGGGTCGCCGAAACCGAGGAGGTGATGAGAATCCTGCCGCGGCCGTTCTTGACCATATGTTGGACGACGCGTTTGGCCATATGGACGGTCCCGGTTACATTGATCGCAAGCAGGCGAAGCTCATCCTCGAGATCGTTATCGACAAAGGCGCCGCCAATACCGATACCGACGTTCAGAGCCGCGGCTTCCAAGGGGCGCCCCAGCCCCTGCGTAAAGGTCCAGAACCTCTCGACGCCATCGTACGTCGAGGCATCCGCTTTGAACGGATATGCTTCGGCATCAAGGCTTCGTAGCGCATCGGCGGCCTCGTTCACCTTGTCGCTTGAGCCTGAAATGGCGACATCGAATCCATTCTTGGCGAATTGTTTGGCAAGCTCGAAGCCTATTCCAGATGAGCCGCCCGTGATCATTGCGAGTGGTTTATTCCCTGTCATGATTTCACTCCTTTGGTTTGGTCAGCACCACGATCGTCTCGAGGCGCTGGTGACCAAATGCCCGTGGAGCCGATTGGTTACATGAGCAAAATTGATCGGGGCGGCGAGTGAAAATCATCCACCGATCTGGCAGGGACCAGGAGTGCGTTACCTTTTTGGTCCCGTCCGCGGTCGAACTGGCCAGGCATTCCCTACGTCACGAAGGCCCTTGAGTGAACACGGCTCATCGGTGCGTGCGATCCCGCTCACTTCAAGTAGCCGTCGCGCTACCCTATTCTTATAGTGCGATCGAACGGTCGTTCGCAGCCCGCGGATATGATCCGACGACCCAAGCGCCCGAGTAGCGTTGATGGACTTCTCTGCGCTGGTGCCATCGGCCGGCACGCTTCTCGGAGAAAAATTCCACGGCGACGGCTTGTCCGGCACACCTTCCAGCGGTGACGGTCCAATGACGGGAAAGACAAAAAATGAGCGAGAGAATGAACAGCGTCGTTGCTCCTGGCCGCGTTGCGGTCATCACGGGAGCTGCGAAGGGCATCGGCTTGGCAATCGCGAGGGCTCTCGCGGCCCGCGGCATGAAGCTCGCGCTGCTGGATCTCGACGCCGACGCACTTGAGGATGTTACTTCGACACTCGACACGGACATCCTGATCGTGAGCGGCGACGTATCAGATTTGTCGGCACTGACCAGGTTGCGGGACGAAACGATTTCGCGGTTTGGCGACGTGGCCGTCCTAGTAAACAACGCGGGCATAACGCAAGGAGCCGGCCCTTGGGACAATCCTGCAAAGTGGCGACGCCAGATCGATGTAAACTTCGGAGGTGTTCTGGCCGCGCAACACGTCTTCGTGCCCTACATGATCGAAGCCGGTCGCCAGTCGGCCGTTGTCAACCTCGGCTCCAAGGAAGGTATTACGACTCCTCCAGGTAACGCCGCATATTCGGTGGCAAAGGCAGCTGTCAAAGTCCTGACCGAACAGCTGTCGCACGAGCTTCTGAAGGAGACGGGAGGTCGTGTTTCGGCTCATCTCCTCGTCCCTGGCTACACGTGGACACCCATGAACATCGCACTCAAGCCGCAGGGCATTGCGAAACCCGATGAGGCATGGACCGCAGAGCAACTGGTGGAATACTTCCTGGTCCGTCTGCTCGACGAGAATTTTTACATCATCTGTCCGGATAACGCGGTTACGTCTGCGATCGATGCCAGAAGGATCCGCTGGGCGGCCGACGACATGATCCTGAACCGGCCGGCGCTTTCACGCTGGCACCCCGACTGGATGGATAAATTCGCAGCCTGGTTGAAGTCAGGTCACTGACGGTGGAATGTTTGTAGAGGAGAGTAATCCAATGCCCAGACCCTATGTAATCTGTCACATGATGTCGCCGCTGGATGGCCGATTGATCGTCAATGATTGGGCCGAGGCAACCGGCCATTCGGTCGATGAGCTCGTGAAGATCTATGACGGCCTGCATGAGAAGATCGGTGCCGACGCCTGGCTTTCGGGAAGAGCGACGGGAGAAGAGTTCGCGGACGCCGTCGACCGCCCCTATCAAGCAACCGGCACAGCCGCGCGACCGATCCATATCGCCAACCCGGACGCCGGCGAGTTCGCTGTCATCGTGGATAAGGACGGTCGGCTACGCTGGGACAAGAGCGACATTGAGGGAGCTCACCTTGTGGTCCTGACAGGATCTGACGTGGATGATGCTTACCTGGCGGGCCTCACCCAGGCTGGCGTTTCCTATATCGTCTCGGAGAAAGATGGCGTCGATCTGAAAAACGCGCTTGACCTTCTTGGAACCGAGTTCGGTGTGAAGCGCTTGATGCTGGAAGGCGGGGCGCAAACCAATGGCCATTTCTTGAAGGCGGGTCTTGTTGACGAGGTCAGCCTGGTCATCTTCCCTGCGATCGGAGGCAAGTCGAATACACCGGCCATATTCGAGGGCGGCGAGGATGGGCTTGCCGGCAGGGCGAGGCTCACGTTTATCAGCGCCGAAGCCGCTGGCCTCGGCTCCGTGCATCTGAGATATCGCGTTGGACGTCCATAAGAGACGTCCATAGGAGAAGATTGTGGAAGGGCTCCCTCCTGCCGTCGTCGAAATGATCGTCGAGGAGCAGGGCGCGATACTCCTGAGCAAGCAACCTTGTTTCGAGATCATCGCGCAGCGCAGAGAGCCGGAAGAACTGGCGTAGTCTGCCCGTGGTGTCTCTCCGATTAGGCGGTGTGATGAACGGTATGTGACGCCGACATTAATGCCCGCGGCGGTGACCGCGATATGAGCGTCAAGGCGTTGCTCGAGTGCAGCTCGACAAACAAACAAGGTGAGACGCGTATTGCCGCACGTAACGATGCTCCCCACAAAAATGTCGGGCCTACTACACCTGCTGTCAGGTTTGTCAGGTGCGCGCCATGGTGCTGTTCCGCCCGACTTCCTACCGCGCTCTCGTGGAAGTCCTTGAAGCATAGGCACAAGATTCCTTCTGAGGCTCGATCCGGCCAGAGTGGCATGAGTCTTGAAACTTTCTCGTCGCGCGGCGGCAGCTGTCTTCTCCCGAGAAAGCGCGCGAGTCAAAGTCGAATTGCAGGTGAACGCATGGTGACGCAGTAGAACTTTGTGGATGCGGTTCGACCCGGGGAGAACAAAACTCCGGGCAGAGGTTTGGGAGGGTTGTTTGTCTGTGTCTGACAAAATTGCGATCTTCGGTATGGCGAGCGTTTTTTCGGTCACCCATGCGCTATTCGCAGTCGCTCAAGAGGCCAGGGCCGTGACTAACCCCCTGGCCTATATGCTGCAACCTATCACAAAATCCCAGGGGATGCTGAAAACCTTCGAACAAAGCCGGGAGACATTTCCGGGCGAGGTTCTGCTCGATATGAACGCTACCTATCTCGACCGACAGATCTACAATCCGGCCACGGCGCGCTACGACCACGTTAAACTGCGCGGCTATCAAGACGCCCGCCAGACCGGCTTATCCGGTGCCGACACGCCATTGGTTGGACCGACCATCGATCTACGGCCCGGTCAGACGGTGCGGGTAACGCTTCACAACCTGTTCCCTCAGGATTCCACCTGCGGCATCGGCGGTGGCAGTGCCAATACCCCCCATTGCTTCAACGGTACCAACCTGCATTCGCACGGTCTCTGGGTAAATCCGTCTGGCAATGGCGATAATGTGCTGATCTCAATCCGTCCCGGCGTTTCGTTCCAATATGAATACAACATCGCCGTTGAGCATCCCGCCGGCACCTTCTGGTATCACCCACACCTACACGGATCAACCGCATTGCAGGTGTCGAGTGGCATGTCCGGGGCGTTGATCATCCGTGGCGATCGCATGCCGACACCGACCGAGACTGGCGATATCGACCGCCTATTGAAGCAGCCGGGCGGCTCCGATATCGCCGAACGGGTTTTGGTGCTACAGCAGATTCAATATGCTTGCACCGATAACAATGGCGACATCACTTATGATTGCCAGCCAGGACAGGTGGGCGGCATCGAAAGCTACGATCAGTTCGGACCTGGCAGTTGGCCGGCTTCGGGCCGCTTCACCAGCGTCAACGGCCAGGTGCTTGGTCAGTTGGCATTAGCGGAGGCTGGCTCGGTCGAGCGGTGGCGGATGATACACGCCGGGGTTCGCGACACCATCAATTTCGAAATCCGGCGCAAGACCGGGACGACCGCGTTCCGCACGCTTGCGGCAGCGGACACCGACAGATGGATCGATCAGAATTGCGGCAAGGATACTATTCCGTATGGGGTGGTGGCCCAGGACGGGCTGACAATGGCGCAGGTGCAGATGCGGCAGCAAGCGATCCTGCAACCGGGCTACCGCGTTGACGCGCTGGTGGTGTTGCCAGGAGCGGGTGACTACTGCATCATCGATGGCGCCGCACCGGCAGCGGCCAGCGTCAACCAGGAGGCTCCAAGCCGACGGCTTCTCGGCATAGTCACTGCAGTAGGCGGCCATGCCGTCAATGGCGAGATCGGCACCTATCTGCAGGATTGGCTGATTTCGGCGGCTGAGCGCACGATGTCACAGAATGTCGCCGGCAAGGTTATCGATGACCTCAAGAACGAGATGTCGCTCTCAAGCTTTATTCCCCATCCGGACATCGACGCGGGCGAGGTCACCGGCGAGCAGCAACTGGTGTTTAACATCGATGTGAAACAGCCGGGTGCCACCTTCTTCGAGGTTGACGGCAAACCTTATGATCCCAACCGCATCGACCGGACGTTGCCGCTGAGCGGAGTCGACGAATGGACGCTCCGCTCGGATTTCGTCAGCCACCCATTCCATATCCATGTCAATCCGTTTCAGATCATCAAAATTGTCGATGCGGCCGGCAACGATGTCAGCGCGCTTGGCGCCGATGACGACGGCGATCCGCAATATCCAGGCTTGAAAAATGTCTGGAAGGACACGCTGTGGATCAAGAATCCCGGCACCGATCCGTCGGCGCGCTACACGATCACCGTGCGGACGCACTACCAGCGCTATATCGGCGAGTTCGTTCTGCATTGCCACATCCTCGATCATGAGGACCAGGGCATGATGCAGAACATCAGGATCACCCTGCCGGACGGCCAGGGTGGCACCGTTTCCGGCCATCATTAGGGCGTCGATCGCCATTGGGAGGAACTATGAGCTTCACTGGCACTTGGAGTTATCGCAGCCTGATCAACAATCCCGATTTATCGGTTGATTTCAATGCACTGGAATTTGGCCAGGGAACGCTGGTGCTGACCGAGTTGGCTCGGCGCAAGGTCGGCGGAACCATTGGTGGGCCCGGGTGGTCGCTGGAATTGACCGGTACGGTGCGTCCGGGAGACCCTGTCGAGCTGCAATTCACTGGAAAGGGCGATGTGGCCGGCGAGACCTGGATCTACAGCTATCGCGGCTACATCGTGCCGAACTGGCCGAATGGCGTCGATCAAAGGGACGCCATTGTCGGTAGCATCGTCCGCGACGTCCCGCATTCGCATGGGGTCGCCGCAGCCGGCTACGTTGCCTCCTGGTATGCCGTGCGACAGTGATGCTCCAGCATTTGCCGCAGCTCGAAGACATTCGGATCAACATTCACCGGCCAGGGTCTGGGTCGACGGACCGATGCCTCACATTTGAACCGCGTGCTCTGGCGGTTCAGCGGGATGTGCTGCCCGAACTTGTCGAACACGATCGTCGCCAGCAACTGAGGGCCGATGAAGCCGCGCGGGCGTCGCATGGAACGGTGCGGGAGCCTGACTGATCGCCTCGCAATCGCGGCAGGTAAATTTCTCGCGCACCGTCTCGATCACCTTGAATCGGCGCGGGATATCCTCCAGCGTTTCCGTCACATCCTCGCCCAGCTTCGACAGCCGCGAGCCGCCACAGCAGGCACATGCCGTCGGCGCTTCGATGACGATGCGTGCGCGCTCGACGTCTTTGGGCGACGCCTTGCGCACTGGACGCTTGCGGGCGAAGGCGCGCACGGACTGCGTTCTGGCCGCGGCCTCTTGGACGCTCAGTTCGTCCTCGGCGGCCTACGCCACGAGCTCTTCGAGCTGCAAATTCCAACTGATCGATCAGCCGCTGCGTGCGCTCGCGGCGCGGCCCGTGCTTCTCGCGCTCCAGCTTGCCGATCAGCAACTGCAAATGCACGTTGAGCGCCTCAATGCTCGACAGCCGCGCCTTCGCGTTGGCCGCGTCCGCCTCAGCTTGCAGCCGCGCAACACGTTCGGCCAGCAGCGCCGGATGAGCGCTGGCAAGGTCCGATGGCAGGGTAAGCGGCGGCAATGTCATAACGACATTGAATCAGATTTCTCAACAATCTCAATGCAAAAATTGAGTCAAACCCGGCTGGGGCGCCAGGTTTCCTGCCGTGCGCGCCAGTCAATTCCCTCCAGCGACAACGCATGTTGATGCCCCTCCTGGTGAGGCTGAATGATTCTCAGATCGAGTTGATGAATGGTACGGTTGCGAAGGTCGCGAACCGCGTTGACGACCGCTGGGGAATTTTGGAACAAATATGCTCCGGTTGATTGCTGGTCGATGAGCAGGCGCTTCCGCCTGATTTGAACGTAAATCCAATTGACGGGAATATCGAGCCTGGCGGCAAGTTGTACGGCGCTGAGCAAACTAGGTTCGTGTGTCCATCTGTTGCGCTGTGCCTTTACCTAGATGCCCGCTGCAAGGCGGAGGCGTTGCACAGTGATTGGCAAAACCTTCTCCTCACAATTGGGCGAATGGTGTCCTTCGCGCGTCAGTATTTCAGGCTTCGACATATCCCTGTGTCGCAGACACGGGTATCAGCAAGGTCGATCCACCACGATGTTCAACCTCATACGACGGCGCGAAGTTGCCGCCTCTACGTCCCACCTCACGCATCACATTAAAGGAGCGTCCAAATAACGGATGGCTCGGATCCAGCACCCCGATCTTGTCCGGTGATGATTCGTCAGACTCACAAGCAGGGATATTTCTGTAGACCTTCGAGCAGATAACCGAGCTGCGCCGGTGTGATCACCACCGTGCCGTCAGCGGCTGACGGCCAGATGAAGCGGCCGCGCTCCAGCTTCTTCGTGAACAGACAAGCGCCCTGGCCGTCACGCTAGATAAACCTTCCTCGCTCCAATTTTTTCGTGAACAGGCAGGCCCCCTGGCCATCGTGCCAAACGACCTTGATCAGATCGCCGCGTTTGCCCCAAGGCGGCGCATCCTCGGATGCTTACTTTTGTCCGGAAAGCTTGCCGTTTTGGCCGCATTGAACTCATCAAATAAGGATTTGCGCCGCGCGGACGAGCACGCGGCGCTTTTATTCGGCAGGGAAAGCAGCTTCGTCTAAGCCTTTGGCCATATTCGATGAATTCTTGCTCCACAATCTCTGACGGGCCAGCGCCGGCAGGGCAGAGGAGATTAATCCTTCAAGAGGCTTTTGTTCTCAGTCGTCGGCACGTACTGGAAAGTGTCTTGTCCTTGCTCAATGGCCGGACCGGAGCCGCCTTCGTAAGCGAGGTTCCAGCTCGTGACTATCTCAGTGTTGTTGCCGTTGACCTGTGCGTAGCCGGTCCATCCGGTTGCGGAATTGCAGTTCTCCGTCGAATTGTTCCAGCCGACCGAAAATGCGATGAACGTCCCGTTTACCCTTCCTGTTAGCGGATAGGGCGAGTTCTGGCATCCGGTGCCCTGGGCTCTGTTTACATATTGGCCGGAGACATTTCCGAACGAGTCGACTTGAATGATCATCGTCGAGCCGGACTGGTTCTGCCAACTGCTGGAAGCCGATGCGATGCTTGAAAAATCCTTGAAGTTGCTTGCATCGAAAGCAAGAGCTGAGGTTGCTACAGCAAACACAAGTGCTGCAACTGCATTAGTACGGATCATGGTTTTTCCTCCTGATGTGCGCCGACCGTCGGCGATCGTACCGAAGGTTGCATATAAACTCGTAATAATCAATCAATCCGAGTAGCAATTTCCCGGGTTGAGAAAACCGAAAGACGGGCCGCGCGTTGCGTGGCGCGGCCCGAGAACGAGCATCAGGAGTGAAGACTTACACGATGCAAATTACGAACGGGATAGCGCAACGCTAATATCTTGACCATCATTGGAACGGACAAACTGCATGGCCGCAACCCCGAGAGCTACCTCACGGACGTCCTAACCCAGATCAAAGATTAACCGGTAGATAGGCTTGAAGACCTGTTGCCGTGGAATATGCTTCCGACGGTCTCCACTGCGCAAAAGGCCGCCTGATGGCTCGTTCGATGCATATCTGCACGATCGAAGACGTGGCCACCATGACCGGCGAGAACCTCGAACTGCTCAGAGAGATCGTATCCATCCGAGCAGGGCCGCGGGATTTTGGGCGCCGCGCGTAGTAACGTCGGTTCATGGAGATCGGATCGAACTGCACGGAGATCGGGTGAGAATCGGCGCCGACGGTACGCCATCACTTGACCGCGACAGACCCGATCATCCGCCAACACTTGCCGATCGTGCATGAGGCGATGCATCACGTCACCCATATGACCGTGCGCAACCGCGGCACCTTCGGCGGCAGCGTCGCGCATGCGGATCCAGCGACCGAGATGCCGATGATGACACGGTTCCTCGGTGGGACGGTCATCGCCTCCTCTCAGCGCGGCAGACGCGAAATACCTGCAGCCGATTTTTTTGTCGGATCGCTGGTCAACTCGTTGGAACCGGACGAGTTTGTAATTCGCGTCGAGCTCGACGCGATGAGACCGGATGCCGGATGGGGATTTGAGGAGTTTGCAAAACGCCACGGGGACTTCGCACTCGCTTGCTTTGCGACGACGCTGCATTGTGTAGATGGCAGGGCGTCTGACGTTCGCGTTGGCATGATGGGCGTTGGTGAAACCCCGCTGCGGCTTGAAGAGATCGAGGGCATCATCGAGGGGACGGATGTTTCCGAGCCGGCTCTCGATACGGTGGCGGATCGCCTGGCTGGAATCCTCACGCCCAACACGGATATCCATGCCTCTGCAGATTACCGCAGGCATCTCTCAGGCGTCCTTGCCAAACGGGCCCGTCGCGCCGCCTGGAGCCGCGCGAACCACGAAAGGCTTCAAGCAAGATGAGTGAGAAGACGATCACCGTCAGCGTCAACGAAGCGTATATGACGCGCACGATCGAAGCACGAACGCTGCTGAGCCACTTCCTGCGCCAGGATCCTTTGCCTGACCGGAACCCATGTCGGGTGCGAACATGGCGTTTGCGGTGCCTGCACCGTCATTCTCGATGGAAGGAGCGCACGCTCCTGTCTGATGCTTGCAGTGCAGGCAGACGGAAGCGAAATCGAAACCATGGCCAGGGAAGCGTCGATACTCGGACGAATCCAAGAAGCGTTCCGCCAGCATCATGGCCTGCAATGCCAATTTGTAGGCCCAGTTTCATCGTTGGCGATCATCGACCTTCTTCGCCACCATCCGCTGGAAACCGATGATAAGATCAGGGAAGCGCTCTCAGGAAACATCTGTCGTTGTACGGGCTATGAAAACATCGTCAACGCCGTCCGCGAACTGGCTAGCAAGAGAGGACCTTTAAGATGAAGATGCATTTTCTCGAGGCCGGCCGCCTTCGTATGCGCCGGTCCATCTACGTCCCTGGGGCGCTGAAGGAAGAAGCGATTGAATTGCCGGTTCACGCCACCCTGATGCGCCATCCCCAAGGCAACGCGCTGTTCGATAGCGGATGCAATCCAGAGGCCGCCATCGATCCAGGCGCGCGATGGGGTGGGTTAAGCAAGGTTATGACCCCGATCTTTTCGCCAGAGCGGACGGTCGTTCATCAGTTGAAGACTCTTGCTCTCGATCCCGAGGACATAGATGTTGTGATCTGTTCACATCTGCATCCCGATCATTGCGGCTGCAACGCGTACTTTCGGCGCGCAACGATCCTCTGCCACGAAGCGGAGGCGCAGGCCGCCACGGCAAGCGGTGCAGAAAATCAAGGCTATCTTCGAGGAGAATGGGACCAGCCCCAGGGTTTCCAGACCTTCAATGCCGAGCATGACGTCTTTGGCGACGGGCGCATCGTCTTGCTGCCCATGCCGGGTCATACCCCCGGAATGACCGTCGCCCGTGTCGAGCTGGAAAAAGATGGTTCATTTATACTCGCTTCAGATGCTGCCCCGCTCCAGGCGAGCGTCGACACCGGTATCGCTCCGAGAAATACTTGGAACATCGAACTCGCCGCAGAGGCACTCGCTCGCCTGAAAGCTCTTCGGGAGCGGGGAGCTTCTATCATTTTCGGCCACGACGACGCGCAATGGCAAGAGTTGCGAAAGGGTGTGGAGTTCTACGAATGAGCCAGCAGGACCATTCCGTCGAGCTGCGGCTCAAACTTGTCGGCAAGCGGGACAAGCGCACCGAAGATCCACGTCTGCTGACGGGTGTTGGTCAGTATGTCGATGACATGGCGCCGCGGTATGTTGCATATCGCATTGCGACGCTCCGACCAGCCACATGCCCGAATCCTGAACATCGATGTCGGCGATGCGTTCTCGGTGCCCGGCGTCGTCGCGATCTATAACGCGAGCGACCTGGAAGGAGAGATCAAACCTGCCATACCGACCTCGCGTATGCCTGGTTATTACGCCACCCCCATATGGCCACTTGCACGCGGGAAAAGGTGGCCGTTCTATCGGATCGTGTCCCAGTACGTGGCGTAGGTGACGGTAGGGAGTAAAGCCGAGCGCCCGCGCGCTTCTCGTTGCGCTGTAGCGGGTGATCGGCTTTGCG
>NZ_LODW01000088.1 GCF_002914525.1 Rhizobium hidalgonense
ATCCCAGCTTCCCCTGCAGTAAAGCACAGATTTGAGAGACAATTCCTGTGCTCGTCACAGGAATCCAGCCACGGCGCGTCCGCGCCGTGATTGACTCAAGCTAGGGGTAGATGCGAGTCTCCTGCGCCCAAGGACTTGGGCGCGCTGGATCCCTGTGACATCCCTCGGGTAAAACCCTGAGGCCACAGGGATGAGGGGCGTTGGGGCACCGTTCTCGCCCGAAGCGGCACCCTCCAACCTCCTCATGCTGAGGTGCGCAGCCCGAGAGGGCGGAGCCTCGAAACACGCCGCAATGCCGCTTCCTGCATTCATCGGCCGCCGACGCTGGACGATCAAAAAAGAACAACCTAAAAGAGATTAAGCCCAATCCGCCTCGTGAAGGAGGAGAAGAAATGAAACGCCTCGAAATGCAGGTCAGCGGCGGCTGCCAGTGCGGTGCCGTGCGCTACCACGCCACCGCCATGTTCGACAATTCGCATCTCTGCCATTGCCGCATGTGTCAGAAAGCCTCGGGCAATATCTTTGCCGCGCTCGTCGCCGCGCCGGATGATGCGCTCACCTGGACACGCGGCAAGCCCAGCATCTGGAAGAGCTCGCAGCTTGTCGAGCGTGGCTTTTGCGCCAATTGCGGCACGCCGTTGTTTTTCCACCACCTCGAAAATGGCCGCACCAACCTGATGATCGGTGCGCTTGACGATCCGCATGCCTTCTCGCCACATGCCAATACCTGCACCGAGAACATGGTCCCATGGTTCGATACGATCACGGGCATAGAAAATACCGGTGCCACCGAAAGCAACGGCGCCGAGTGGGCCGCGGCAATCAAGCAGAGCAACAACCAGCACCCGGATCACGATACCAGTTCATGGGCGGTGAGGGGGCGTATATTGCATGACGAGGATGTTGCCGACTCGGCTGATGGCCACCGTTGACGCTAAGCAGACTTCACTTCGACGAAACTTGATGAGCGGTTGCCAGTTCTCCATGTGATCAGCAGCTTCTCGACATTCGCCTCAGTGCTGTCTTCGGATTGCAATTCGATATCATATCTTTTTCCGATATGTATCGTCTCGTAATCCCGCTTGGCGCTGCCTATCGGCCTGTCACCTCGGGCAGCCTCACGATCAATCAAAAGCTCGATCGGGCAGTGCACCGCGGCGAAGAAGACATCATGCTCTGCCAAAAGATCGGCAAGCGTTTCCAGCCACCCCTCGGTGTCCAGAATGTGCTCGAGGATAAGATCATTGCCGGCGTCAGCATAGGCCTTTAGCGATCCGTGAAATCCGTCAAAGAAGGCCGCCCGAGCGTCAGTCCAGCGGAAATCGCCGTTTTTGAAGCGCTCGGTGGGAAGCACGCCGGCGTCACGCAGATGATCGATCGATATATGCCAGAACGGTTTCTCGATACGCCTTTGGAGCGCCTTCGCAATGGTCGATTTGCCGCTGCTCGATGCCCCGTGCAGAAAAATCACTTGTGCCATTCAACGGCCTCCCGGCTTTGACACCAAGCGTAGAGTAGCCATGTGACAACCGCAACGTCCGGTATTGGCGGCGAATCCGCGGAAGTTGGCGAGGCCAGACCCTTGCGCTTTCAGAAGGCAAGCACGGTTTTGCCGGAGATGCGTTGCCGGTTTCGGTATCGGCGATGACCGACAGGGCATCGCACTGCAGGCGATTGCTCAGAGGTTCGGTTCCAGCAAAGAGGCTTTGGTGCCAAATTGGCAAAAAAAGAGAGCATTCCGTTACTTAAACAAGGACGGAAATGCTCTCATAGTCTGGTGCGCAGCATAACCGATTAACCGCGCACCTCACGCAACCCACTGGTGGCTATTCGTCTGACGTCGCCGGCGCGGCGTTCTCCAGCGAGCTGCGGATCTGATCGATCTTGCCGTTCGCATCGCCGACGCCGAGTATGGTCTTGGCCTCAGCCAGGACTGCCGGGCTTACCTGGCCGGATTTCGTTGCGGAAGCCAATGCGTCCTCGAGCGCTGCGTCCCCGAGCAGGGGGTCAGCAGCTGAGGGCTCGACTCCGTTGTCGATTTCATACTGGGCATAAGCCACGGCATAGGCCGAGATGGCCGTCATGCGTGGGTCCGACGTATGCATCAACGCCCTGTAATTCCGCTTCAATGAGTTCAGGCCCGCAAGCTGCGCCGAAAGGTTTTTCTCCTTTGTGGCGGCGACCTTGTCTGTTTTTGTCGACTTGGACTTGCCTTCCGCTTCGGAAGACTTGCCTTTCATGCCTGTGGATTTGGAGCCGCTATTGCCTGAGCCGTTGCCCTGGTTGCCGCTGCCGTGGTTGCCGCCGTCGTGGTTGCCGCCGCCATGGCTGCCGCTGTTTCCATTGCCGCCGCCATTGCCGCCGCCGTTACCCCCACCGTTGCCGCCGCCATTGCCACCACCGTTTCCACCGTCCTTCGCCAGTGCGGCCATATCAATACCGGCAATCGTGACCGGACCTGCGGCAAGAGCCATCGAGAGCACAGCCAGGGACGCTAAGGTTGCTATCCGCATCGTTTCCTCCGGATCAGATCAACAGTCGTCGTGCGTATTCACGACGTAAGCATTTGTGAAGATTAGACCTGGATCGCGAATTGCACATCGGACTGAGGTCCAGTCCAGGGCCCCGGCTATGGTCTTAGAAGATTAGCCGGCCAAGCTGACTTGACGAGGTGGAGAGGTGCGCCGGCCCTGATAAATCCAGACGCTGCGTGCTTTGCAGGCCCGCGAGTTTGGCGAGAAAGCCAGCCCCACTCTCCGTCATCCCAGGCCTTGAGCCGAGGATCCAAGCCACGGCGCCGGTGGGTGTCGTGTGGATGCTCGGCTCAAGGCCGAGCATGACGGAGCGCGGGGCGGGCGGCCAGCCCGGGGTCGACGCGGAAGGATTGATCGAGCGGCAGGGGTGCGGTCGCTAGAATATGGCCGGCACCCACGTCTCTTCCGCATTCCTGTGACATCCCTCGGGCAAAGCCCCGAGGAGCACAGGAATGAGGGTGGGAGAGGTCACCGCCTTAAGGCGCCGCCCCCAACTCACGCTAAGCGCAAATCAAGAAGCGGATGCAGCTTCTTGAGGTTTGGGAGGGATTTGGCTTGCCAGGGATATTGGTGCGTGCCTTTGACGACCAGCAGCAGGTCGCCCATCTTTCTGGCTTCGATGGTCAACTTGGCCAGGAGATTGATGCCGGAGGAGTTGAGGAACTCGAGACCCGTGAGATTGAACGTCACCTGCTTGTGCCCGTCGTGGAGCAGGCCGGAGATCAATGAATAGATTGGTGCATAGGCGTCCGGTCCGGCCAGCCGGAATACGCCGTCGAAATAGACTTCGTTTTGCTCCGCCCATACACGGAAGTTTTCGTCGCTGATTTCCATTCGTCACTCACGGATTGGAGGAGGGCGGCATCGCCACGGCCGCAGTCGTCGTCAGTATGATATGCTCATCATTATTCTCTTCGAATGCCCATGCCATTTTTGCGTCGTAATCGCTGAGAAGCGTCAGCAAGCCCAAGCCCGAACCATTTGCAGACGATATGGCGTTGATTTCGATTTGCTCAAGAAGAAGTTCCCCGGGATCCTTCGATTGCAGGCGCTGCAACAGTTGTTGAAAGCGCGAGGCTGTCTCGCCGTCGATGGTGTTCTTCACCCGTATCAAAAAGCTCCCCTCGGATATGCCGGCTTCAATGAGGATCTCACCGGGCTGTCGAAACTTGACGGCGTTTTCGATCAGCTCGTTGCTGAGGTATCCGATGTCATGATGCGCCTGCATATATTCTTTCTTCGAACGCGAATACCTTAAGGCCATGACTTCCGCTATGAAGTCGGCCGTCATGCCGGAGTGCTTCCATCCAAGCTCGAGCGGTCCGTCCGTCAAGGTGAGGCGCGTGCCCGAATCCAGGCTTATGTCGCTCAGAGATTCGATGCCGTAAACCGTCGGAGGCATGTCTCACCTATGCCGTACTGCGAGTAGCGTGATGTCGTCATAAATCTTCTGCGATCCGATAAAGCCCATCAGTGTCGCCACAATTTCGGCAACGACTTTCTCAGCGCTCAGATCCTTCAAGCGCACTGCCTCGCGGCAGAGCCGTTCCATGCCGAACAATTCTCCGGCGTCGTTTTCGGCTTCCGTTACACCATCCGTATGCAAGAGTATGAGGTCCCCCTTTGCGAACGCGATTTCACGGGTCTTGATGAAGGCCGATATATCGGCCTCCAGCCCGATGGGTATGCCCAGATCCATGGTGTCTATGCGCTCGACCTCGCCGTTCGCCCGCACGACGACAACTTCCTCGTGTTGTCCCGACAGGATCATCTCTTTTCCGTCGTAGTCAAGAAACGCCAGGGTGAGGTGTTTGTCGATTTTCGTCCTGACGATATTTTTGAACAGGGCGCTGTTGAGAGTTGTGAGAAATTTCACTGCATCGGTATTTCCGGCTTCCTGCAGGGCGCGGGCGACGGACTGAACCATCAACATCAACACGCCGCTTTCCAGCCCGTGTCCGGTCACGTCGCCGATGCCGATCTTCAACCGGCTGCCGTTCTTCAACACGTCGTAATAATCGCCGCCGACTTCTTCTGCCGGTCTCATATAGGCCGCGATCTCGAGCGCCTGAAAGTCATCGAGCTCCTGATCCAGCGGGAGAACCATCAGCTGGATTCTCTCGGCGACGGCAAGTTCCGTTCCAAGACGTCTGTTTTCTCGCTGCAGCTGTGCGTTCAGCGTCGAAATCTCTTCCTTTGCATCTTCGATCTGAGCGGTTCGCTCTTCGACCAGCTGCTCGAGATTTTCGGTGTGATAGCTGATCTCTTCGGCCATGCGATTGAAGGCTTCACCGGCCTCACCGACTTCATCCCTGCTTGAGATGGCCACTCTGACCGAATAATCCTTCGCCTGAATCCGTTTGGCGGCCCCTGCCAGGGCGCTGATTCCGCTGGTTATTCGTTTCGAAGCCGCAAAGACCGCGATCGTCACGATCAGCAGCGACATCAGGATCGCCAGAATTTGGTAGAGCACGATCCGGTTCGTCGCTTCGGAAATCTTGGCCTGGGCCGCATAGAGCGAGGCATCGATTTCTCGCTCGGGTACAACCACCCCCAGCAACATCGCCTCTTGCCGAACCGGTCCACTGACCCAGAGATTGGTCGCCGGCAGTTTCTTGACGATAGCGATATAGGGGACATCGTTGCCGTCCTGCTGCAACAGCAGGTGCTGAATGCCCTGTTCGCGGTCAAGAGCCAGTTTGGCGATTGCAGGCTGCGAGCTTCCCTTCAGGGAGCGCTCCAGGCCGGTCAAGGCGCCGGCTTCGCTCGGATCGCTCGCGGAACGCAGGCCGAGGGTTTTTTCGCCCGTGCTGTTGATCGCAACGACGTTGCCGTCGGACATGGCCAGAAACCCAAAGCCGGATTGCGCCACTTTGACATTTTCAACCGTCTGCGCCAGCTGGTCGAGCGTGATATCGGCGCCGGCCGTCCCGGCGACATCCTGCCTGTCGGCTGTCCAGAGCGGATGAAAGAAACTGACGATCAGCTTCCCGGTAATGGCGTCCGTATAGGGCGCTGTCTGGGTGATGTCGCCCGCGACTGGCCGCGATTTCATATCCTTGGCCCAGCCCTGCCAGGATTCGTAAAGTCCCGGGAAAAAGAAATCCCAGAAATTGGCCTCGTTGTGGCCCGGATAAAGCCGGTCGAAGGTCTGGGCCTGGTCGGTATAGGGCGCCGTTCTGAAGATCGGCCTTTCTTTCGAGCCGATGTAATACATCTGCAGTTTCGAAGAACCGTGCTGCAGCAGGCTCGGCGCAACGAGATCCAGAACCGCACTCGTCCGGATATCGCTCTCGACGTCGGGTCTTGGCTTCCGGTCTTCTCCGAGCAGGTAACCCCAGACGCTCACGACCGAGACCGAGCCCGGAGCGTTCTGAGACCACTTCCCCTGCTGATCGTAGGAAAGGCTGACGCTGCCGGGAGATGTGCGGGCGATTGCCGCGCCGACGTCCGAATTGCGCGCGGGATCGTCGATCTGCGCCTGGAGCACGCCTGCCAGCGTGCTGACGTCGCTGTGAACCTGCCGCAGCAGCAAACTCACCTGTGCCGCGGTCGAATCCGCATAGGTGCGGATGTATTCCTGGCTTGCCGCTTCGAGACCCTGGCCGACCTCGAGCGTTGCGTCACGCGACAGCCTCTGGACGTTCCACAGCGCCAGCCCACCGCTGACCAGCAAGTCGAATAGGACGGCTCCGCCGACGACCAGGATGAACTTTGTCCGAAAGCCAATTCCTGCCGGTCTCTTCGATGATTTCCCCTCCATCACAGTGGCTTTCGCCCGGAGGCCGCCCAGATCGGCCAGCCTGCATAACCTTTGGGGTGAAGGGCGGCGAAGACGTGATCTTTGAATCCTTGCCGGAACCTGCGAATAAATTCCAGCGAGTCGCCGCGCCGGACCGCCATCTGGCCGGCGTAGACATTTTCCCAGGCTTCGATGATGTCGGCGAAGTCCTGCGGATCCCCGTCAAGGTTGGTGACCATGAAGCAATCGACCTTGATGGTATGGAACCCCGCATCGGCAAGGAGATGGCGGCTTTTCGGTCCCATCTCGACATCCATGTCGAAGTGCCTGAACAGTTTGGCGACTTCCTCGTATGTCCATTTTATCGTTTCGGCATGCGGTTCGCCCAGGCAATGCGAATTTTTCTCGTTGGTGATGTAGACGCGGCCGCCGGGCTTGCAGATGCGGTAAAGCTCCCGCAGCAGCATCTCGGGACGGTTGAAAATCTGCAGCGAATGTCGGCAGGTCACAAAGTCGAATTGATTGTCGCGAAGCAGCATCTGAGAAGCGTCGCCATAGGTATATTCTATCCCCTGCAGATCGAAGTCGGCAGCGACCCTGCGGGCATATTCGAGGCTGCGTACGGAATGATCGAGCGCCACAAGCCGTTCCGGTTTGAATTCCCGTTGAACCAATGCAGCGAAATCACCAATTCCGCAACAGATATCCGCCATCACAAGACCGTTGCGCAAACCATGGCGCGGCAGCAATTCGCGTTCGTGCCTCCAGGTCATCTTCGTCTGGGTGCGCAGAATGGGAATGAAGCTCTCATCCTCGACAAAGCTCTGGCCCGGATAAAAGGCCGAATCGTAGACTTCAACCGACAGGTTTGGCTGTGCTGCCGCCAGGGTTTGGAACAACGAAGTCGACCAGGCGACGACGCTCGACGTAATGATGATAATCTTCCGATCCGGCCGCGTCCGGCAGTGTGCCTTCAGAATATCGGAGAGGGCTGTAAAGGCCGTCATGTTGATGTGCGTCAGACGTTTGACATTCAGGTAAATGACGCCGCTGTATTTTTCCAAACTTTGCCGCACCAGCTTGAGCGCATCGGCGATCTCGTTTGCACTTTCGGGCCGCATCTTGCCGGACAGCAACAGCTCCTGATTTGTCGGATCGAAATGGACGGTGAAGGGGCGGGCAAGCAGGTTCATTGAAAGTCCTCGGTCGAGGGGAAATCCGCGATGATTTGCATGCCGTGGGCGCCGTCTTGCTCAATCCGGATAGCAGCGCGGAATATGGTTGCCAGCTCTCTGAGCAAAATCGTCCCGTCGGACTTCAGGTCGGACCCGGCGCCCGCGAGAGACGGGCGTTCAGTTGATCTTATACCAGTGCTCTCGCGGTCCTCGCGGGCAAAGGCAATTCTCAGCCGGTTGAACGTCGCGCTCCGATAGAGACTGAAACTGATCCTTCCCGGCTCACCCGTCGAGCGGAAGGCGAGTTCAATGAGCTCGTTGGCCGCGACGGAAAGAAAATTCGAATATCGAGCCGGATCGCTGTGGCTCTGGCCGAGAATGTCTGAGAGATATTCGGTAATCCTGTCGCAAAACTGCCATTGAGATTTGAACATCGCAACATTCAGTTCCAGCGATACCATCGGCGCCAATGCATGGTCATCGAAGCCAGATGCTTGCTCTTCCAATACAGCCTCCATCAGTTTGTCTGGAGCGTCAGATTTCCTCAAAAAGCACGGCGAAAAATCTCTCGTTCGTTATACCAGCGCGTGGCTAACGGATGTTTCCGCCCGGTTGATGAACTCGCCCATCGCCTCGACCGGAAGCGGCCTGCTCACCAGATAGCCCTGAAGCCTGTCGCAGCCCACATTGTGCAACCATTCTGCCTGAGCCGGCGTCTCCACCCCTTCGGCGGTCACCTGCATGTCGAGACCATGTGCGAGGTTCACGATACAGCGGACGATCGTCTGGCTTTTCGGATCGCTTTCCAGATCGGTGATAAAGTATTTGTCGATTTTGATCGTGTCGAAAGGGAATGTCTTCAGATAGCTCAGGGAAGAATATTCGGTGCCGAAATCATCAAGCGAGATTCGTATCCCCAGCACGTTGAGCGTATTCAGCGTGTCGATGTTGTTGACCGTCCGCTCAAGCAGCACGCTTTCGGTGATCTCGAGTTCCAGACGCTCGGGCGGCAGTCCGACCAGGTCCAGCGTCTGCGATACCCGATCCGTGAGGCCGCTGGTCAGAAATTCAGCCGCCGACAAATTGACGGCGACGACGTAGTTCTCCGGCCAGTTCATCGCCTCGCGGCATGCCTGCTCCAAAACCCATGCGCCGATATCAGGCATCAACCCGTCAGCCTCGGCCATCGGAATAAATGAGGCCGGTGGGATTTTTCCAAGCAGGGGATGGTTCCATCTCAGCAATGCTTCGAAGCCGACAACACTGCCGGCCTCGGAGATCGGCTGGTATTCGACAAAGAATTGCTGTTGGACCAGAGCCATGCGCAGGCTGCGGCGCAGCAGTTCGCGTTGCTCCAGCAATTCGAGCATTTCCGGATCATAGGCTTTCGGCCGACCGCGCCCCTCCTGCTTGGCGGCATACAGCGCAAGGTCCGACGCCTTCATCAGTTCCTCCGGACTTGTCCCATCCGGAGGAGCGGTCGATATGCCGATGCTGGTGCCGACAAAGACCGCGATGCCGTCTATCGTGAAGGGCTTTTTGAACGCGGCAACCAAAGCTTCCGCCAACCGGTGAGCTTTGGCCGGATGCCCCGAGCCCCTTGATATCACCGTGAATTCGTCGCCCGCCAGGCGATAGGCTCTGTCATCACTGGTCAGGCAGTCTTGAATCCGCCTTGCAGCAAATTGAAGAAGCTTGTCACCGGCCGGATGCCCAAGCGTGTCGTTGACGGGCTTGAAATCATCCAGGTCGAGCTGCATGAGAGACAGAGTCTCATCCGAACCTGCCGTCTCCTGCAACAGTTCAGCGAGGTCGTCGCTGAACTGGCGTCGGTTCGGCAATCCCGTCAGCGGATCGTGGGTCGCCAGATGCAGAAGAGTTGCCCGCTCATCGTCAACAAGCTCATCGGAGCGGACCACGGCAAACAGATCTCCGATCCGATAGATCGTCAGCCCGTGCGCCCCGGGCCCGCCCAGATCGCCCGATATTCGCAATGGCTGGACACTTTCATCCAATGAGCGGAAAGCGAGCGTAATCGCCGATTTGTCCAGCTGTGGAAAATGCTCCCAAAGTGACGCTGCCGGTTTGACGGAAGCAGGCAGATCATTGCCCAGGAAATCCTCGATGGGATTGAAGTCGCGGTCAAAGAACAGAAGCCGGTCGATCGAACTCGAAGCTTCTGCCTGTGTTTGTCCGAGGGCCGAGCTGGCCGCACGAATTTTCCGCATCTTCCAGCCTCTCCGAGTCGAATGTCCTAACCAGATATCCTAGCAAATCAACTGTCGCACAACTTGTACTCGTCAAGATTTACATTAGGCACTCCTGATTAACAATCCCAAACCTCTGCCGACACGCTTGCGATTTAGGACACAACTATACTGATCCAACAAGGGATTTCCACAATCGGGAGGCTGATTTAACGGGATTCAGGCAGTGGCGGCCCAGAGCTCATGCGCCATCTGCCGAAGCGCCAGGGCCTCCGCCCACCGGTCTGTCGAATCGTTGCCGTCTCTGCCCGTGATCGCATAAGGTTTGGGACCCAACTCACAGGTAAAGATCAGCTCGGCGTCATCGGCGGCGCGTGATCGCCAGTGGCGAAAACCATACTCCCACCACTGAAGGAAGAGATCGACCCAGGGCCGGTGGTGCGGAAAGGAAATCTCGATCTGCACCTGCTCGCATGAGGCAACCCGCCCGTGAAATGCGTGGGCGTTCTGCAGGATGCGTTGGATCAAAACGTGGTTTTCCTCATCGACCGGAAAGGCGAATTCGCGGCCGACAAGGAAATGCGACAGGTCTGCCAGCAGCGGCAGTTCGGGGCGCTGGTCGAGCAGATCCAGCGTAAAGAACAGGTCGGCGGTCATCCTGTCGCGATGTGTTTCGATGAACACCGGAATGCCGGCATCTCTGGCGAGCCGCATCCAGCCATCGAGAAGCGGCAGGCAGGCGTCGATGCGGCGCGGGCGGATATCGGGTTGCAGGTTGAGGTGGCTGACCGGGAACTCGGCCGCCAGCTCCAGCGGCAGACGCAGATCCTCGACGCATCTGGGGAAGCAGACCCCTTCGATCTTCAGTCCGGTGCCCCGGATGGCCTCGCTGAGGGCAACGACCTCTCGGCGGTTGGTGTAGTGCGCGCTGATGCCGTCGAAGCCCGCCTCTGAGATCATCGCGATATTCTCGTCGAGTGTGCGCTCGACCCCATCCGTATGCCGGTGTTCCATGGCCCAGAGCGACTGGAAGATCAGCAGCTTCTGCATCATGCGGCCCGCGCGCTCTTCAGAAGCGTTTTGAGGTTTATGCCGGGGTCGGCCAGTTCAGCGGGGCTGGGGCTGACGGCTGCGGCGATCAGCATCTCGGCAAGCTTGATATCCTTGGCGAGGCTATTGCCGATGCCGAGGCCCGCCGCAGCCACCAGACGCCCATCGTCCAGATAGAATTCAAGCTCGCCGCCGGCGGCTGGACGCAGAACGATCCGATGGGCGGGCTGCGGCAGCCCCGCCACCTGCAGGCCGAGATCATACTGGTCGGACCAGAACCAGGGGAGGGCGGCAAACATCTCGGCCGCGCCGGCCATGTTCCGCGCGGCGGTCTCGGCCTGCGTCCTGGCGTTCCGCCAGCTTTCAAAGCGAACATGTCCGCCGCCGGGTCGGGCGACCGCCGCGCAATCGCCGGCGGCGAAGATGTTGGCTGCGCTGGTGCGAAGACAGGCGTCCGTCAGAATGCCGTTGCCCGTCGCCAGTCCCGCGGCTTCCGCCAAGGCGATCTCGGGCAGGACGCCGATGGCGCTGACGACGAGATCGGCTCGCACCACGCTGCCATCGGTCAGGGTGACGCCGTCGTCGCTGATCGCCGCAACGCCGCGATCGAGGTGAAAGCGCACACCTTCCGCAGCATGTCTGGCGTGCAGCTTTTCGGCAAAGCGGGCGGGGACGGCGCGGCCTAAAGGTTTCGGCGCGGCTTCGATCACATCGACCGCAACGTCCTTTCCGCGCAGGACCGCTGCAAGTTCCATCCCGATCAGCCCGGCGCCGATGATCGCCACGCTCCGGCCCGGCGCAACACGGGAAAAGATCGCTTCGGCGTCGGCGTGGGTCCGGAAGTCGTGTGCTCCCGCTGCACCGGGGCATGTCAGCCGTCTCGGCCGCGCGCCGGTCGCCAGAAGCAGCTTTTCGTAGCGCAGCAGCCGGCTGTCGCTCAAGCGCACCCTTCCAGCACCGGCATCCAGCTCGGTGGCCGACAGGCCCTTGAGATAGGCAATGCCGGCCGTCTCCAGCGCTTCTGCCGCGCAGATCAGCTTCATCTGCACCGCATCGTCCACGGCCTTCGATAGCGGAGGCCGTTCATAGGGCAGATGAGGCTCGGCTCCGACCAGCGTCACAGGCCGGGAATAACCCGCCTGGCGCAGGGCAAAGGCTGCCCGGGTGCCGGCTTCGCCCGCACCGATGATGACGATACCGTCCATGTGTTCTCCGTGGAAAGAGCGTCCGGCGCTCGTGAGGACAGAAAAAGGGCCTAAAGCGCTGCGGACTTCCGGGCGACAGGCTTTAACCGAGGGCCACGCGAATCTCTCCGTCGACCACTTCGGCCTTGTAGGTTTTCAGGTTCTCGCAGGCCGGGAGTCGCAATGCCTCGCCGGTGCGATAGTCGAAGGCGCCCGAATGTTTCGGGCATTCCACCTCGAAATCCATGACCAATCCGTCGGCGAGGTGGATCGCCTCGTGGGTGCAGAGGCCGGCGGTGCAGTAGACGCTGTCATCCGGGCCACGGTAGATCGCGTAGCTGCGTCCGCCATGGTCGAAGCGGATGGCCCCTTCCTGTTCGATGTCGTCGAGTTTGCCAGCGGAAACCCAGGTCATTCGGCCGCCCCTCCGACTTCCAGGCGGGCCTTGCGGGCCGCAAGTTTTTCCTTCCGCCTGCGGTAGCGTTCCTGCATCTGCGCTTCGCCGTCGGGCGAGCCGTCGTGCCAGGTGCCGAACCATTTATCGAGCGGGATCAGCGCGTCGCCGTAATTGACCTCGAAATATTTGTGGTGGAGGTAATGCGCATAGGCATGGCTATCGACCAGTTTCTCCTTGCCGATCTCGACCTTGTCGAAGCCGACATGGCCGGGAATTGCCCCGAAGCCCGCATAATGCAGCTGGTAGAGCATGATGATCGGGTTGGAGGGCAGGAGCAGGTGGTAGAAGGCCGTTGCGAAATAGAGCAGATGCTCGACCGGATGCATCGACAGCGACGACCAGGGCGAGGGGTTCACCGAATTGTGGTGGACGGAGTGCACCCATTTGTAGAGGAGAGGCGTGTGAATCAGTCGGTGGATGCAGAAAAAGTGGAATTCGTGAATGATCGGCGCCACGAGCGCGACGAGCGCCACCGTCCAGGGATTTTCCGTGAAACTCAGCCACGGCGCATAGCCATTGGCATAGGCCCAGAGCATGGCGACCTCGACGGCGGTCCAGATAGTCACGCCTGACAGGAAGGTGCGCAGGATGTTGTCGAGGTTCTGGCTTTCGAACCAGAAGGCCTTGCTCTTGGTGTCGGCCGGGAACTTGCCATTGTACTTGAAGCGGTTTTCCTGCCGCTTCAACACGTAGAGCTGCAGTTCGAAGGCGCCGTAGAACAACAAGACCGCGATGGCGTTTACCGCACAGAGCCAGGCGATCCAGCCAAGGCTGAGCGTTTGCATCGTCTCGACCGGCGGAATGATCCAGGCCCAGTAGGCGAGCGCAGAAAGCGCAAAAATCAGGTTCCAGGGAAGGAAATAATGCGGCAGCCATTTCAGCACCGCCCGCAGCCGCGGCGGGAAGGCAAACAGCGGCGCGGTCTCGGCCGGCTGGTCCGGCGCCCAGTCGCCGCGCTTGTTGCGCTTGCCGAATTTCAGGTCATCCATTGGCATCTCCTCCGGACGCCGGATGTTTCCGCGCCCGCCTGCATCTCTCTGGTGCCGCGAGACTAACAGGGGTGCCGGAGAATGCCGAAGCCTTCCTTGATCTGATTAGATCAAAGCGCTTCCTTGGTGATGGTAATGAAACGGATCGGTGCCTGGTCCGGTTTGATATCGGTCAAGCCGATTCTGTTCAGAACGAGATCCAGCGCCCGGCGCGCCTGGGCCTCCGGCGCCTGGTCCAGCACCACATCCATGACGCCGTCCTGCAGTGCCGTCCGCGTGTAATCGGTCAGTTCGTGCCCGACAAAAAATACCTCGCGGCCGCGCGGATGCCGGCGCAGCACCTCGATCAGCGCGGCGTTGGCGCCGCCGGCATTGTAGAGCCCGGCGAGGTCGGGATAGACCTCCAGCGCCGACCGCAGGAGATCGGCGCTGAGGCGCTCCTCATCACCGCCAAATCCCAGCCATCCGAAACTGGAGGCGCTGGGATAGTCCCGAAAATAGGCTGAAAAGCCGCGGATCCGATCGCGATGCACCTGATAGATCGGATGGCAGATCGCAACGACAGGCCCGGTCCGTGGAGCCATGCGGCTGATGTAGAGCGCGGCCGTCCGGCCGGCGGCGACATTGTCGATGCCGACGAATTCGCCGACGCGCTCGGAAGCGCGGGTGACGACGTGGACGACCGGCAGACCTTGCGCATTGACCTTCTCCACCGCGGCACTGATCGCCGGGCTGCTCGGCACCGCAAGGATCAGCCCGGCCCGGGAAAGGTCGGTCGACAGTATGCGTCGTGCGATCCCCTCGGCGTTCATCTCGTCGGTGAAGCTGCGATGCACGACGACCAAGGGATCGAGGGTGGCGGCAATTCTCTCGAAAGCATGCGAAAGCCGACGGTAGAAGCTCGTCTCCGGGCGAACCATCAGCACTTCTATCCGCAGCAGGCCGCGGTGGGTTTCGGGAAGCTTGCGCGGGTAATCCAGGCGACGTGCGGCGGATATGACCTTCTCGACCAATTCCGGGCGAACACCCCCACGCCCGTTCAGCACCCGCTCGACCGTTGCTGTTCCCACGCCGGCATGGCGGGCGATGTCCCGGTAATTCGGCTTGCTCACTTTCCAGGTCCCTCGAATGGACTTATGCGACGTCGTTTCTTCTTCATACACCTTAGCCTCAAATCTCACAGAGGCTTACGCACGCCAATTCCCGCAAACGGAGAGCTTGTGTCGCGGGGGCGGTCGATCTATGTTTTCCCGCGTTTAGCATGAGATTGCAGGCAGTATTTCACCGTAAATCCGGATGCGGATGGTTTTGTCCGCCGACCGGCTGAAGGAGCTGAGCAATGAAAATACTCATGATTCTGACATCGCATGATCAATTGGGAAACACCGGCAGGAAAACGGGATTCTGGCTCGAGGAGTTGGCGGCCCCGTACTTCGTTTTCCGTGACGCCGGGGTCGGCATCACACTCGCCTCGCCAAAGGGCGGCCAGCCGCCGCTCGATCCGAAGAGCAACGAGCCGGCCTTCCAGACGGAACAGACGCGGCGGTTCGAACAAGATGCAGCCGCAACGGCGGCGCTCGCCAACACTTTGAAGCTGTCCGACATCAACCAAGCCGACTATGACAGCGTGTTCTTTCCCGGCGGCCATGGACCGCTCTGGGACCTGACGAACGACCGTTATGCGCTGGCGCTCATCGAGGATATGCTTTCGGCGGGAAAACCCGTGGCGCTCGTCTGCCACGCGCCTGGAATTCTCACCAATGTGAAGGCACCCGACCGCAAGCCCATCGCGGCGGGCCGGGCGGTGACGGGTTTCACCGATTCCGAAGAAGAGGCCATGCACCTCGTCGAAGTTGTTCCCTATCTGCTCGAGGACGTGCTGAAAGAACAGGGCGCAAAGTTTTCGAAGACCGCGGATTGGGGCGTGCATGTCGTCCAGGATGGCCTGCTCATCACCGGCCAGAACCCGGCCTCCTCAAGCCAGGCAGCTAAAACGCTGCTCATTGCCTTGCAAAGGCAGGGCGCGGCCTAGCCGCTAGGAATTCGGCGTTTCGGCCCCTGGGGACCACCGCGGCCCAGAGGAGGCGGAATCGCAAGACGTTCGGACTCGGGATGTGGGACACCTGATATGACTAGCAAATATACGGGACAGTGCGCCTGCGGCGCGGTAAAATTTGCATTCAACATCGACCCGAACTTTATCGCCAACTGCCATTGCCTGGATTGCAAAAAGGCGTCGGGTGGCGAGGCGGCGACATTCTTCGCCGTACCGCAGGATGATTTTGCCTTGGTCGCCGGCCGCCCGAGAGCGTTTCATTACATCGCCGCTTCCGGCAAAGGGCTGGACCGCAACTTCTGCCCGGATTGCGGCGCCAGATTGTTCAGCAGCAACCTGGAAAGCTTTCCCGGCCTTGTCTTCGTGACGCTCGGCAGCCTTGACCGGCCCGAACTGATCGAGCCGGCGGTCGAAATGTTCACTAGGCGCCGGCTGAAATGGGCACGCCCGCTCGATCTCCCGCAATTCGACGGCATGCCCGGCTGAGCCGCTCGCCGGGACACACCGACTTAGCCGCGCCGGCAATTTTTCTTGAAGAAAAGTTCGATCCGGTGTCGGATCGGGCAAACCACACCCGTCCTAGGTTCGTCCATTCCATCCATTCAAAAGGATCACGAACATGCCGAACACCATACGCCTGCACCGCGTTTTCGCGACCAGCCCGGAGAAGGTCTACCGCGCATTCATCGAGGCGGACGCGCTTGCCAAATGGCTGCCGCCGAACGGTTTCCTCTGCACCGTGCATCATCTGGAGCCGGCCGTCGGCGGCACCTTCAAAATGTCGTTCCGCAATTTTACGACCGGCAACAGCCATGCCTTCGGCGGCGAATTTCTCGAACTCGTCCCCGGCGAACGCGTCCGCTACACCGACAAGTTCGACGACCCCAACCTGCCCGGCGAAATGGAGGTCACTGTGACGCTGAAGAAGGTCTCGGTCGGCACCGAGGTGGAGATCACCCAGGCAGGCGTGCCCGATGTTATCCCGCCCGAGGCTTGCTATCTCGGCTGGCAGGAGTCGCTGAAAAACCTCGCTCGGGTGGTCGAACCGAATATCAACGAATAAGCTGCACCAGGTTGAAGCACAGACCCGCGCAGTCGGTTGCTGGGTCCGCTCATCGCTCGGCCCTCTGCTTCCGCCCGTCATTCCGCTAATATTCTCGGAATGGGGGCGGAGAGTTGAGCGTTCCCCAGGGTGGCTGGGGGCGGCCCGACGGCGATCGATCGGTTGTTAAGCTAATCCGCGCTCTGATCGACCGTCTCGCGTGCGACAAGCAGCGAAGATAGCCAGAGGGAATACGCCGGGGCAATTACCGAGGCGTTCTGAACTGGAACGGTGGCGGTTGCGCCATCATTTTCGGCTTCGCCGGACATTTGCAGCCCCTAGTTTGGCTTCGTTGTAGAAAGCCGTTCCGGAACAACCAGTTTCTGACATCCCGATGAAGTGATCGGCGCGCCGTCGTTGCACCTGCGGCGTCGGCCTCCGCGATTACCGCCGCCCAATCAGCGGCACTGTACCGAAGGGGAGGCCGGCGATCCGGTCTGGATCGCCGCCGGTGGCTAGCGCTGCGCTGACAAGAGCCTCTCTCGTAGCAAATTCGGAGAGAAATTTACTATTTCAAGAAAATCATCTTCCATTTCAAAGTATATATGTTAACACTTTATTAGGAGTGGGGAGTATTCCGGTTGTGATTTAAGAAAATTGGGCGTTGTTGTCGGCAATACCGGCGCGGCGGCGCGTTATATCATGTCCTGTCGGTCTGATTGATCTTGAGTCGATACCTGGTTACTTGTTTTGAGTTATGGGGGTATTTTTATGGGTACGCAGAGCACCGGCGGTGGCAGCACGACTTCTTTCAGCAATACGCCGCAGGCGAATAATGACTCTTACATCTGGACGGAAGACCAGCTGCTCAGTCTCCAGCTCTACAATGCGGCCACCAAAACCATAACCCTTGACGTGATGTCGAATGATCTTGGCGGGAACGCCAAATCGCTCTTCTCCGTCGACGACGGAGATGGCAATCCCATTACCGCCGACTATGAGCTTCTTGCGAAAGACGTCGGAGCGAATGGGGCATCTGCCTGGGAGAAGAGCCTGCTCGGCAATTGGGTCAGGATCAACAATGGAAAGATCGAATACCGTCTGAGCGATGGAAGCGGTATCGCGGGCTCTGGCGCGGATATCAACACGCTGAATGCCGGTGAACTCCTCAAAGATAGTTTTGTCTACGCGATACGACTTGGCAATGGCACGCTGAGCGAGGCAAATGTCTCGATCTCGCTCACCGGCGCCAACGATGCGGCTTCGATCGTCGTCGATGCGACGGTGACCGACGACCGGGCGACGGTCG
>NZ_LODW01000089.1 GCF_002914525.1 Rhizobium hidalgonense
TGCGGGCTCAGCTCCATCACCGCAAGCGCTAGCTAGGCTGCCGGCGGATGGCGTCAAGTTACAAGGGGGGTGCGGCACGGAGGGCGACCCGCCGCTCTCACCTCAAGCCGCCGACGTCGAACCTCTCTCGTCAAGCGTCGCAATATCCGTCACCCCGCCCGATGACTCGAAGTCGAAGATCTTCTGCGTCACCAGCGCCGCCGCGCCGCGGGCCCAGGAATTGTCCTCCCAATCGGGCAAAAGCGGCGGGGCGGTGCGGAAGGTTCGGGCGGAAAGCGCTTCGCGCAGCGGCGTCAGGAAAGGCTCGCCGAGCGAGACGGCTTCGCCGCCGGCGACGATGACTTCGGGGTCGGTGATGTTGACGAGATTGGCCAGCGCCGTGCCGATGCCGCGGCCGGAATCTCCGACGAGAGCGGTGGCGGTGGCGTCGCCTGCGGCGAGGGCTTCGCAGAGTTCGGGCAGGCCGAGTTCCTCGCCGCGGCCGGTTGCTTCGCGCCAGCGGCGCAGCATCGACAGTTCCGAGTGATAGGCCATCAGGCAGCCGCGCTTGCCGCATTCGCAGAGCCGGCCGCCTTCCTCGAACAGAGTGTGGCCGAACTTGCCGGCGGCACCATTGGCGCCGCGATAGAGTTTGCCGTCGATGACGAGCGCACAGCTGATGCCGACGCCGACGGCGAGCACCGCCATGTTGCGATGCTGGCGCCCGAGCCCGAACAGCTGCTGGGCGATGGCATAGGCGTTGGTGTCGTCCTCCAGCCAGACCGGCACATGGACGCGGGCGGCCAGCAGCGCGGCGAGGGGGACATTGTTCCAGCTGAAGCGGTGGCTGCGCACGCAGGCCGTCTGTTCGTGATTGATGACGCCGGGCATGGAGATGCCGATGCCGGCCAGTTTCGCCTTCGGCCGGCCGGCGAGCTTCAGCAGTTCGGGCACTGTGCTAGCCAGGAGGTCGGCAACATAATCCGGGTCGTGACCGGTAAGGCTGACCCGCATGGCGGCGACCGGGTTGGTGGCGAGGTCGGTTGCCACGCACTCCAGCGAATCCACCATCAGCTTGAAGCCGATGGCGAGCGCATGCTCGTAATTGATCTCGACCGGGATCGGCCGGCGGCCGGCGAGCCCCGGCACCGACTGTCCCTCGATGACGATGCCTTCCTCCAGCAGGTCTGAAATAACAAAGGTGACGGCGGCCGGGCTGAGGCCAATCACCGTCGCGATGTCGGCGCGGCTTCTCGGCCCCTCGCGCCGGAGCAGGTTGAGGATGAGGCGTCGGTTCATGGCTCGCGCCGTGGTCTGGTCGCCTTTGAGCTTCACGATGCATTCCTTAATTTTGTAAATTAATTATTGCGGGCTGCAAAGATCTATGCATAAGTTCGGCCGCGGATCAACTCAGCCAGGCGGATTATCGCCGGAATTGCGGGTGATCGCCGCGTTGAAAACCTGGTCGGTCGTTTCATGGAGGAGGCGGCGGTCGGGAGATGTCGATCGATCAACTGGGAGGAACTCAATGACATTTTTGAAGCAATTTCCGTCGACCACCCGCAGGCGCTTCCTGAAGGGCGCGGGCCTGGTTTCCGCAGCCGCCGTCACCGGCAGCTTCCCGATCCCGGCGATCGCGCAGGCGCAGGAGGTCACGATGATCTCCGACGAAAACAATGCAGCCGCGCTCGACGCGCTGAGGGCGATTGCCGCGGGCTTCAGCAAGGAAGCCGGCGTCAAAGTCGTCATCAACAATATGGACCATGAGGCCCACAAGACGGCGATCCGCAACTATCTCGTCGCCGGCGCCCCTGACGTCTGCTCCTGGTTTTCCGGCAACCGCATGCGCGCCTTCGTCAAGCGCGGCCTGTTCGACGATATCTCCGATCTCGTCGAGAAGGAGAAATACAAGGACGTGCTCGGCGCGACCATCGGCGCCGTCACCGAAGACGGCAAACAATACGGCCTGCCCACCGGCGGCACGCTCTGGGGCATGTTCTACCGCAAGGATGTGTTCGAGCAGCATGGCCTGACGGTGCCGAAGACCGCCGAGGAATTCATGGCCTATGGCGACAAGTGCAAGGCGGCCGGGATCACCCCGGTTGCGATGGGCACCAAGGAATTGTGGCCGGCGGCCGGCTGGTTCGACCAGATGAACCTGCGCATCAACGGCCTCAACAAGCATATGGCGCTGATGAACGGCGAAATGAGCTACCTCGATCCGGCGCTCACCCCGGTCTTCGACCAGTGGGAAGCGATGATTTCAAAGGGCTTCTTCACGCCCAACCACACCTCTTTCGGCTGGCAGGAGGCCGCAGCCCTGCTGGCGCAGAAGAAAGCCGGCATGATGAACCTCGGCGCCTTCCTGCGTTCGGCCTTCACCGAAGCGGACCTGCCGCAGGTGGCTTACGCGACCTTCCCGGTGCTCGACGCCAAGGTCGGCCATTTCGAGGAGTTTTCGGTCAATTCGATCCACATTCCCGCCAAGGCCAAGAACAAGCAGGGCGCCCGCGAATTCCTCGCCTATTTCTATCGCCCGGAAAACCTGGCCACTTATCTCGAGCCGGGCGGCAACGTGCCGCCGCGCAACGACCTGCCTGCGAGTAAGGATCCGCTCGTCAATATCGCCGTCGAGACGATGAAGACGGTGCAGGGCACCTCGCAATATTACGACCGCGACAGCGACCCCGACATGGCCCAGGCCGGCCTCGTCGGCTTCCAGGAGTTCATGGCCAAGCCGGATCGGCGCAAGGCGATCCTCACGCGGCTCGAGGGCACGCGGAAGCGGATTTACAAAATCTAGGGGCTCTCCCAGAGGGGCAGGTCGATCTGCTCCTGTCCCGGGGAGTGGGGCACGTCTCCACTCCCCGGGGAAAAGGCTTGATGCCCGGGCAGCCGGAGCAGGCATGCCTGCTTCTGTCACGACGAGGTTTTCCAAATGCAGACATTATGGCGCCGCCAGCGGTGGTGGCTGACCCCGACCTTGCTCATCGCACCGGCAATCCTGCTGTTTTCCACCGTCATCCTGCTGTCGGCGGTGCGCAGCGTCTGGATCAGCCTGCACGAGTGGGATGGCTTCGGGCCGATGGTGTGGATCGGGCTCGGCAATTACGTCGAGCTCTATAACGATCCGCAATTCTACGTGTCGCTGAAGAACAACCTGATCTGGCTCGTGATGTTCATGGCAGCACCGCCGATCGGGCTCGCCATCGCGCTGCTGGTCAATCAGAAAATTCGCGGCATGCGCTTCCTGAAGTCGCTGTTCTTCATTCCGCTGGTGCTCGCCTCGGTCACCGTCGGGGTCGTCTTCACCTGGGTCTATACGCCGGAGTTCGGGCTGCTGGCGCTGATTTTCAAGGCCTTCGGAGCGACGGCGCCGGCGGTTCTTTCCGACGAGCATTTCGTCACCTTCGCCATCGTCATCGCCGCTCTCTGGCCGCAGGTCACCTTCTGCATGGTGCTCTATCTCGCCGGCCTCAACAATTTGAGCGAAGAGCTGATCGGCGCCGGCCGTGTCGATGGGGCGCGCGGCTGGAACATGCTCTGGCACATCGTGCTGCCGCAACTGACCCAGGTGACCTTCATTGCCATTGCCGTCACCGTCGTTGGGGCCCTGCGCTCCTTCGACATGGTGTCGGTCATGACGAATGGCGGGCCGTTCGGCTCCTCCTCTGTTCTCGCCTACCAGATGTATGAACAATCGATCTTCTCCTACCGCTTCGGCTATGGCGCGGCGATCGCCTCCGTGCTGTTCGTGATCATGTCCGCCTTCATCGTCTGGTATCTCAGCCGCATCATCCGCACCGAAGAGAGGGGAGGCTGATGTATCCTCGTCCCATTCCCGAGACCGCCATCTGGCAGCGCCGCCTCTATGTGCTCGCCGTTGTCATCGTGCTGCTGCTCTGGCTCTGCCCCCTGTTTGCCATCATTCTCACCTCCTTCCGCACCACCGAGGATGTCATGGGCGGCAATCTGTGGGGATGGCCGACCGGCATCGGCGTCATCGTCAATTATACCGATGTCTTCACGCAGACACCGATGGCCCGCTACTTCCTCAACAGCCTGATCATCACCATTCCCTCGGTGATCGGCGTGCTGGCGATGAGCACACTCGCCGGCTACGTGCTGTCGCGCTACCGCTTTCGCGGCAACATGCTGATCTTCGCGCTGTTTGTCGGCGGCAATTTCCTGCCGCATCAGATCATGATGATCCCGGTGCGCGACCTGATGGTGCAGCTCGATCTGATCGACACGACCGCGGCGCTGATCATCTTTCACGTCGCCTTCCAGACCGGCTTTGCGACGCTGTTCATGCGCAATTTCATCGCCGCACTGCCGGATGAATTGTTCCAGGCGGCCCGGGCCGAGGGTGCCTCTCCCTTCCAGACGCTCATGCATGTGGCGATCCCGCTGGTGCGGCCGGCACTCGCTGCCCTTGCCATCCTGATCTTCACCTTCATCTGGAACGATTATTTCTGGGCGGTGGTGCTGACCGTCAGCGACAGCGTCAAGCCGGTCACGGCAGGCCTGGCCAATCTTCGCGGCGAATGGGTCTCGGCCTGGAACCTGATTTCCGCAGGCACCATCGTCGTCGCCGTGCCGCCCGTTGTGATGTTCTTCCTGATGCAGCGGCACTTCATCGCCGGCCTGACCATGGGGGCGGTGAAGGGATGAACAATCGGCAGTCTCAAGTTTCAACAGAAGAGAGCCAGACATGACCAGTCTCGAACTCCGTGAGATCAACAAGAACTATGGCGCCTATCATGCGCTGCGCGGCATCGACCTTTCGGTCGCGCAAGGCGAGTTCATCGTCATGGTCGGTCCCTCCGGCTGCGGCAAGTCCACGCTGCTGAAATCGATCGCCGGCCTGGAGCAGATTTCCTCCGGCCAGATCCTGATCAACGGCCGCGACGTCAGCAAACAGGAGCCGGGCGATCGCGGCATCGCCATGGTCTTCCAGTCCTACGCGCTCTATCCGCACATGACGGTGGCGGAGAATATGGGCTTCGGGCTCAGGATGGCCAAGCGCCCGAAGGCCGAGATCGAGGCGGCGGTGGCGCGCGCCGCCAAAATCCTCAGGATTGCCGACCAGCTCGACAAGCGGCCGAAGCAGCTTTCCGGCGGCCAGCGCCAGCGCGTGGCGATCGGCCGGGCGATCACCCGCTCGCCCGAGGTCTTCCTGTTCGACGAGCCGCTGTCGAACCTCGATGCGGCGCTTAGAACCCAGATGCGTGTCGAGCTCAGCAGCCTGCATGCCGAACTCGGCGCCACCATGGTCTATGTCACCCACGACCAGGTGGAGGCGATGACCATGGCAAGCCGCATCGTCGTCTTGAACCAGGGGATCATCGAGCAGGTCGGCTCGCCGCTGGAGCTCTACCGCAACCCCGACAATCTTTTCGTCGCCGGCTTCCTCGGCGCGCCGCGCATGAATTTCCTCGGAGTCACCGTCGATGGCGTCTCCGGCCGCAATGTCATGGTCTCCGCCCCGGGCCTCGTGCCGGTGACGGTGGAACTGGCGGAGGCGACGGCGCTTGAAAAAGGCGCCAGCATGACGCTCGGCGTCCGGCCGGAAAACATATCGATGGTCGCCGATGGCGGCGAGGGCGGGGCGATCCACGGCCAGGTCAGGCTCGTCGAGCATCTCGGCCGCGAAACCATCCTCTATGTCGATGCCGGCAATCTCAGCACCATCGCCTCGGAGAGCGGCACCGGCAATATCACGGTGCAGCTCAGCTACGTCGCGCCCTTTACCGCCGAACAGAACGTCGCGCTGAAGCTCGACGCCCGGGAACTCTATCTCTTTTCATCCGATGGCGGACGCACGCTCAGCGCCCGCAAAACCATCCTCGACAGATAATCACAGGAAACCGCAACCGTGTCCGACAAGACCCTCTCCGCATGGAACCCCGTCAAGACTGACCGCTTCCTGGTCGGCGTGCCGCATTATCCCGAGCATGTCGATGAAAGCTATTGGGAGCGCGATGCCGAGCGCATGGCGAAAGCCGGCTTCAATGTCGTGCGCATGGCCGAATTCGCCTGGCACATTCTCGAACCCAGGCTCGGCACCTATGATTTCGATCTCTTCGACCGCGCCATAGCAATCCTCGGGCGCCACGGCATCGATACGATCATGTGCACGCCGACCGCGACCCCGCCGCGCTGGCTGACGGCAGCGCACCCTGAAATTTTAAGGGTCGATGGCAAGGGCCGGCCGATGAGCCACGGCTCGCGCCAGCACTGCGACACGGCAAGCCCCGTCCTCCGCGAGCACAGTAAGCGCATCACCCGGGCGATGGCCGAGCATTACCGCGGCAATCCCCATGTTGTGGGATGGCAGACCGACAATGAGCTGAACACCAGCATGCCGGAGAGCTTTTCCCAGGCGACGCTCAGCGAATTCCAGGCCTTCCTCGCCGATAAATACCGCGAGATATCAAAGCTCAACGCCGCCTGGGGCGGCGATTTCTGGGCGACGGCCTATGACAGTTTCGACCAGGTGGTGCTGCCGATCGAATTCGGCCCGACCTTCCCGAGCCCCGGCCATCTGCAGGATTATCATCGCTTCCTCGCCTTTTCGACGGCGCGCTTCCAGCACGATCAGGTCGAGATCCTGCGCGCGGTCAAATCCTCCTGGTTCGTCTTCCACAATCTCGGCGGCCTCAGGGATATCGATTTCCGCGGCCAGTTCAGCAAGGATCTCGATTTCGTCGGCTACGACATCTATCCGATGCTCTATGACGAGTTCATGCGGCTCGGCAACCACGCCAAGGTGCAGGCGCTGCACCTCGATATCTGCCGCGGCTTCTCCGGCAATTACATCGTGCCCGAGCAGCAATCGGGCTTCGGCAGCCAGCCGGGCTTTTGCACGCTGACGCCGGAGCCGGGCGAACTGCGCCGCATGGCGCTCTCCTCGGTTGCCCACGGTGCGGACGGGTTGATGTTCTTCCGCTGGCGCCCGGCCCATTTCGGCGCCGAGATCTATTGGATGGGCCTCATCGACCATGACGATATCGGCCGCCATCGTTATGAAGAGGCCATGCGCTTCGCGACCGAGATGACGGCGCTGCAGCCGAAGATCCTCGGCACCTATGTCCGCATGGATGTCGGCATCGCCGGCTCCGATTTCGACAATCAGGAGGCCCACAAGACCTATCCGATCGGCCTGCCGAGCCCGCAGGACGATGCGATCCTGCTGCATCAGCACTGCTATGACAGGGGCATCGCCTGCGGCTTCATCCATCCGGAGGACGATCTTTCCAGGCTGAAACTCTTCTATATCCCCCATTGGGTGATGTGGAAGGACGAATGGACGGCGAGGCTCGAAGCCTTCGCCGCATCCGGCGGCACCGTCGTGATCGGCGCGCGCACCGGCACCCGCAACGAAGACAACCATGTCATCCGAGAAACCGCGCCCGGCACCGCGCTTTCCAGACTAACCGGCGTGCGCGTCGAAGATTTCGGCCGTCTCGCAGCCCCGGGCGCCAACGGCCTCTTCGATGTGATGGAACGCTCTGGCGGCCTTGTCATCCCGCCGAACAAGCCGGCCGAAAGCCACCGCCGCGTCCGCCGCTTCAAGATCGGCAACCGCGAAATGGCCGCCGGCCATTTCTACGAAAACCTCACTATCGCCCCCGATGTCGAGGTGATCGCCGCCTGGTCCAACCGCTACGCCGAAGGCCAGCCGATGGCGACCTCCCGCAAGATCGGCAAGGGGCAGGTGGTCTATCTCGGCACTTACCTCACGCCTGATTTGACCGAGGCGCTGACGGAGCGGCTGTTCGCACCCGCCGGCATCGAGCCGCTGGTCGGCGAGCTGCCGGAAGGTGTGGAGGTGACGATGCGGATGAACGACGAGCGGCGGCTGCTGTTTGTGCAGAATTATATGGATCAGGCTGTGACGGTGGGTGGGGTGCCTGCCGGGCGGGATTTGCTGGATGAGGAGAGGCCGGTGGCGGGGAGGCTGGAGCTCGCGGGGTATGGTTGTGCAATTGTGGAGTTGGAGGGGTGAGGGGGCGGCGCCAACCATGAAGAACGGTGTCGCGCGCGTTCTTGATGCGCGAATGTCTGTAGAGAGTTATAGCTCCGGTGGTAGATCAAATCGAAATAGCATTGGGATCTGATGGAATTCGTCGATTTCAACCGGCGGCAACTGTTGGCTCCGAGTATCTCATTATTGAGAGCCGAGGCTGCTTTGCGCCCTAAACTCGGCCGTTTTCCCTCTCGGAGAAAGTCTCCCAAAAGCAGACGCCCTGAATAGCCTGCGCGGGACATCCGCAACATGACCGTGTTAGCCGGCCGCTGCCGGCACCGAGGCACCGCCCTTGCGCTTTACCGCGCCGCCCGACACGTCTTCGTAACGGGCGGCCGTCTCGGCCAGGTCGGATGCCGTGCCAGTCAGGGGTTCGCTGAGAAAGGCAGCCAGGATATCCGCCACGGCCCGCTGAGTCTCAGCGGGTCCCCGCGCGCCGCCCATCGCCTGCGCCAATAACCAGCGGCCGGGTGGTGCGAGATAGAAATACGCGTCGGTGAAGCCGAAATGGTTGGCCCGCCTGATCTCGTAGCGAAACGCGGGCGCGGTGGTATTGGCGAGCAGTTTTCCGTTACCGTTGAGAAAGAACGTGCTGTGATGCGTCTCGGCATAGTCGCTCTGCAGCAACAGGAAGGGCCGTGTGAGCTGACGATCGGGCAGATCCCCATAAGGCGTGCCATCGATATTGGCGGCAGCTACGACGCGAGGATCCTCGCTCATGGCCTCGATCGCAGCCGCCCCACCGAACGAGTGACCGATCACAGCGACCTTCGCGGCGTTGACCCTGCCGCGCAACGGCGAAGAGAGTGCCTCGGGACGCGCGAGCTGGTCGATGACGAACCGTAAGTCGGCGGTCCTTCTGACCTGCTCGCGAACCATATAGGGGATGTGGCTCCGTTCGCCCGGCAGAAGAATTTCCCTGGTTCCGACGACTCGTCCGTCGGGAAGCTCGGTCGCCGCCGATTCATACGGATGATCCAACACGAAGACTACAAAACCGCGACTGGCGAGCTGAGTCGCCAGACCGGTATACGCCGCACGGGGCGCACCATAGCCGGGCGAGAAGATTACCACTGGCCATGGCTGCTTGCCGGGAGCCAGCGGCGCATAGGGTTCGGCATTGGTGTCGATCTGGCCGTAGCGGCGCATCAGAAAGCTTGGCATTCCGCTGACCTTGGCAGGCAAGCGGCCGATGCCGTCGATATAAGCCAAACGCGCCCCACTCTGGGGTGTTTCACGGCGGACTGCGGGATACCACGCTTGGGCGATCACGCTGCGACGGTCGGTCGGGTCGACTGTGTGAGGCTCGTCCCTGGAGATATCTGTCCACCGGTAGATTTCGGTGCCGACGGCGTAGCGCCCGTCGGGGCGCGGCAAGGTCGGGACCGCAGGCAAATTCCAGACGCCGACGGATAGGGCGGCGATCCCACAGAAGCTCAGACGACCGGTCCAACGTAGCACGCGGCCGTTCCGCAGCGGCGGCAGCGCGCAAAGCGCCAGGAGGAGATAGGCTGGCAGGCCTTGCCATGTGAATCCGCAAAGGAGCCATTGGGCGACCGCGACCACAAAACCCAGTCCGACGCCGGCGATCCGCACCGAGGGCTGCGCTGCTGGAGCGAACAATCGCCAGCCGGCCAAAATCAGCACCACCGTGAGCAGAATCAGATCGAGAATTAACATGGGTCGCTCGTTTCAACTGCCGCGGCGAAGTGAACAAAGCGCTGCCGGTCCACTCGTCCTGCGGCGATGAGTACGACGTATCGGCGCTATATGGCGGCTTTGCGGCCGTTCAATGTGGTCCGCGTGCGCTCAAGGGAGGCAAGGAGGGTGCGCAAAACATGCCATGAGCAGCCATACGTCTTCGCGCCCCAAGGCCTCACTCCAGTTGGCGAGCGGCCCACGGCACCGCGCCGCGGTGATCCAGGCCGCATGGTCGCCGCGGTTCGGGGCGTCGTCCCCGCCAAGCGCGAAGTTCGCGATCCGCCGCAGCGGCTCGGCCAGTCCTGCCAGCCCTGCGCGCGCCTCTGTCCGATGATCGGGCGCCAGCCGCAACAGCGAACAGGCGGAAATCCATGCTCTCGGCCAGTCCTGCTGACTGGAGCGCGTGCAGGCGATCGACCCATGCCAGCGGGCCGATCCAGCCGCCCTGATGGGTCGGCGCGCAGAGCAATGCCTGGCGTTCGCGCCGCGATACTCGCGCGGTCACTACCCGCAAATGCGCGATCAACGGCGAGAAGGACTCCTCGGCGGTGTAATAGGTCATGTTCTCGCGCGTCGTGCGATGCAGCTGGCCGGTCACCCAGGTGTGGAGCAGGTCGAGCAGTGCTAGCCCGACCCAACGCGGTCCTGGCGGCGACGACCGATGTCGGCGGCAATGCCGTGATCGATCTGGGCGGCGGCGACAGCGTGACGCTGACCGGGTGCTGAAGGCGCAGTTGCAACGAGGCGATGTCGACCTGAGCGCTGCGGTCGGCGGGCACGACACGATTGGCGGTGTCGCGACCCTGGCGATGGGCGGTGGCGCGCATGTGCAGGGATGGGCCAATCCCGTCGATATCCTGGCGACCGATCACGACCTCCTGCTGGCGGCCCGGGCCGATGGCTGGGTCCACGCGCAATACGCAATACACGATATACATGCTCTAGCTCGGCGCGGTGCGATGCCGGCCAGATGTCGATGCTGTAAGTGGTCGTCCGGCGGCACTCGGAAGCGAGGCCGTCCGGACATCGTAACATGGCAATCAGGGCCGCGTTAATTCAACGGGCAGTTAACCTACGATTGCACCCGGAAGCTGTCAGTCTGCAAACGGCCTCCAAGCAGCCCCTTGCTGGCGATCACCAGCGGGCTTTCTGGGATAATAAAGCCAACACAATGTCCCCCTAATTGCCCCAGCCAATTTGGAACCGATCAAATCGAACCTCGCTCAACGGGTGGTTGGAACTGCTCAACCTCACCGAACGAAGAACGAGATGAAGCTCGGGGGAATAGTATTGTTCGAAAATAATCGGAGGCAATTCCGCCAGTTTCAGACGGCTGTTGATGGCCCAGACTTTGTAGGAACAAGATGCAATCGTTTCCTCTCCCAAGCCGTCGAACCTGATAAAAGTCGTGCCCGAATCGGATTTTTTGCCATTGATGAAAAGCGTGGTGCCGGATTGCCAGTTCTTCTTCTCTGGTAGATCGTCCAACGCAATCGCATTCGCGTATTTCAGCTCATGCGTCCCGCTGGCACTCACTCTCTTTTCGACGAGCAAGGGGTGCAGATATACGGCCGACACCGGCTGCAGTGAACCGTCGCGCTCCATCAGCCGTTGTTCGGTGAGACCCGGGCCGTCGGGCTTGTAGAATACGGAATAGAAAGGCGCTTCTCTGGTCAGCAGCACGCCCTGTTTGGTCTCATTGGCGGTTAAGCAATTGCCAAAGGCTGGTGGCGCTAAAGTTATTCCGACCAGCAGCAATAAACCTCTTAGAAAGGTCGACATACCAGATTGCCCGCATCCAAGTTCGCTACCACCGTGCTTGGATGAAATTGCTCCATCTTGGTCAAGCCGTCCCATCCACTCCGCTGTCTTCATCCAGATCATGAACCGGCAGATACGTATTCTTCTCCAATAATCCGCCAACTGCTACCGTCCACAACCGACACAATGTTTGATAATTCCCATCAGACCAAAGCAAAAAATATCGTCAAAAAAGAGCTTATCGCCACCGCAAAAGGCATAGCGATAAAAAACTTCGCTTTCGGCTTCACGAAGAAGCGATCATGTGCAAAACGTCCCCAATAGACTTTGGGGCCGAAGTCTTTGCTGAAATCGAAGCCGTTCATGCGGTAAAAAAAGATCAATGTGATGCACCAATACCAGCAATAAGCGCAAATGCCGCCCACGACGCAGAAGGGCAGCCACAGTTCAAATTGATCTTTACTCAATCAAGCTTCCTCATCGAGAGTTCAATGACAAAGCCGCCGCAGAGGAATTCGAACGCCTTCTGGAGCAAAGCACACGTTCCACTTGATGCCGCTGTTTAACGCGTCATTGCCTCAATGTCACAGCCGAAGGAACCTCTCAGCCGAGGCCTTCTCCAATCCCACATTCGCGCCAGAGCTACTGTACGCTGCAAATCTACGATGTTGCCTCATCAATCACACGCCCCATGGCATATGACGGCTGGTAACCTGGCAACACATTGCCAGTGGGTCTGATGGAACGCATCAACGCGTCTCGGGACTTGCCTACGATTGCACCTGCTTTTCGCAAGCCAAAAACGTAAGGACCCACGTCAGCAGGCAGTGAATTGAGCGACAATCCCAACTCTTTATCGGAAAGATGGGCGACAGATGCTGCCAGTTCAGCGACCTTCCTTTCCATCGCCGCGTATTCCTTTGTCAGGAGGAGTACGATGTTGTCAAAATCGCTCCAAAACTCTTCCGGCAAATCACGACGAATCGCGGCCATGTCGTCCCCAGCGGCCATTGCTTCCCACATTGCCAATGGCGTGCAGCGTGAGATCAACGCATGGATACGACGGTACTCGGAGCCTTTGAGTTTGAGGCGCAAGCCATTTGTGAATCTAACGACAAATCCCTCGTTGTCGCGTGGGAGTGTTGCAGTATGGAGCATCATGTCCGCCATACTCCCGAACTCATGGCGTTCGGCCGCACGCCATCCCAACGCTTGGCTGGTCGTTCGAACCACGTCGTAGGTTACTTCAAGACCTGAAGCGTGGTAGGCCGCCAACATCACCATGGCAGGCTCCGCATATCGCACGACAAGTCTGTTTTCCGGATATACCGCCTCGAACAGATATGTCGTATCCGGCGACAGACTGGAGAGATCGTGGGCATCCAAGCGTGCTTGAGCCCATAGTGCCTGTTCGGAGTCGAACGCGCCTTTGGTGGCTGCGTGCCAACGGCCAGCATCATTGAACACGATTATTAGACTACCATCGAGCTTTTCGAACGTCTCAAACGGCAGATCGGGTACTTCGCCATGCCGCTCGCCGACATTGAAAAACTTCGGAAACGGCGTGGCTACGACCCGACCAGCGCCCTCGTCCACAATGAGACCGCGAGCGATCAGCGAAAACTGATCCCAACCATCCTCATATACGCACCGGGGCGTATAGATGTAGAGCTGCAAAGTACTGGTTGCGTTCGGACGGCGATGGACATGGCCAAGCCCTTGGGCTCGCTTCAAGCCAGCGATAAGGTCGGGAAACGGGATTTGGCGTGCAGGGTGTATCGGGTCGTTCATCTTTTCACAGCACCGTCTTTTATCGCTTTCAGAATTAATTTTGGCTAATTTATCAATTGTTCAGCCGCTCCACGCCGTCAAACGCGATTTACTAATGGATTTGATCGTCCGCTGTGATGGATGCAACGCCTATTGGGTTCGGACCCAGCACAACCTTTGCCAATGATGGCTGTTCCCTGGGTTGATCGGATATCGGGTCGTCTCGGGCACAAGTATCGGATCTACCTACACCCTGTCGCGGTGGGGCAGGGCAAGCCATATTTCGCAGGGCCTCGCCCTCCGCGTCCAGTCGAAACTCCATTCACCATACCAAGACACCCGCGATAAACCCTAATCTCACAACCCCACGCCCAAGCCTCCCAAACACCGGCATTTCCGCACCCGCCGCCCCCTTCACTTCAACCTTCCTTAAGCGCCCGCCCCATAGCGTCACCCTCACATCGAGGGTCTCGTTCCATGTTCTCCGTTCTGACATGCATCACCGAGCGGCATAATCTCGCGCTGGTCGGGCTTGCGGGTTTGATCTGCTTTCTCGCCAGCCATTGCGCGATGGTCCTGCTCGATCGGGCGACATCGTCCGCGGCGGCTGCGCGGTGGGTATGGCTGCTGACGGCGGGGGCGGCGGGTGGTTTCGGGATCTGGGCGACGCATTTCGTTGCCATGCTGGCCTATGATCCGGGTGTCGTCGTCGGCTATCATGCCGGGCTGACGCTGGTCTCGCTGCTGGTCGCGATCGTCGCGATAACGGGCGCGGTTGCGGCGAAACTCGCCTATGACAGATGGATGGCGAATATTCTGGCGGGCTTGCTCTTCGGCGTCGGCATCGCCTCGATGCATTTTACCGGCATGCTGGCCATAAAATTCCCGGGAGAGATCTCGTGGGACAGGCAGTTCGTGACGACGTCGATCGTTCTGGGCATCGCCTTTTCGATCGCCGCCTTCCGGTTTGCGGGCAGGGGCGAGCGGCCGATCTTGCGCGGGCTTGCGCCCACACTTCTGTTGACATCAGGTGTCGTCGCCTTGCATTTCACCGCGATGGCTGGCGTCACCGTCACGCCAGGCGTGGTAGCGCTCGATCCCGCGACGCTGATTTCTCCTGCCCTGATGGTGGTAACGATCGCCGCCGTCACTTTTTCGCTGCTGGCGGCCGGTTTTGCCGCCGCCATCTTCGCCGTGCGCTCGGAGGCTAAGACCGCCAAGGCGGAACGCAACTTCAAGCTGCTCGTCCAGGGCGTGACCGACTACGCCATCTACATGCTCGATCCGGATGGCAAGGTCAGCAACTGGAATGCGGGCGCCGAGCGCGTCAAGGGTTACATGGCCGACGAGGTCGTCGGCAAGGATTTCTCGCTGTTCTATTCCCAGGAGGACCGCCGCAAAGGCCTGCCGCAACGCGCGCTCGAAACCGCCCGCCGGGAAGGCAAGTTCGAAGCCCAGGGCTGGCGCTACCGCAAGGACGGCTCCTCCTTCTGGGCCCATGTCGCCATCGATGCGATTCATGACGAGGCCGGCCAACTGATCGGCTTTGCCAAGATCACCAAGGACAACAGCAAGCAGAAGGCGGATGCCGACCGGATCGAGGAGGTCACCCGCAATCTCGATATCGCGCTCGAAAACATGGGGCAGGGCATCTGCATGTTCGATGGGGATGAGCGCCTGGTGCTGTGCAACAAGCGCTATCTCGAAATCTTCCGGTTTCCCGAAGGGGCGGTGCGTCCGGGCATGCGCTACAGGCAGATCGTCGAGATCGGCTATGCCGCCAACACCGAGGACGCGGCGGAAGCGGCGGCGCGGGCCGAAGCCCATTACATCAGGAACATGGCGCTGATCCGGGGCGAGGCCGGCAGCGCGGTTCACAAATATCCGAGCGGCATCTCCATCCAGCAGAATGTCAACATCCTGCCGAATGGCGGCTGGGTCGTCACCTTCGAAGACATCAGCGATCGCGTGAAATCCGAGGAGCAGGTCGCCTTCCTCGCCAAGCACGATGCGCTGACCGGCCTGCCGAACCGGCTGCAGTTCGGCGAGCGGGTCGCCGAGGAAATGATGGTCGCGGATCGGCTGAGGGGCAAGGTCGCGGTCTTCGGCATCGATCTCGACAAGTTCAAGGAGGTCAACGACCAGCACGGCCACGGCACCGGCGACCTGGTGCTTGTCGAGCTGACGCGGCGTCTCGGCGAGGTGCTACTGGAGGGCGAATTCATCGCCCGCTTCGGCGGCGACGAATTCGCCGCGACCAAGCGCTTCGACGATCTGAGCGCGCTCCATGATTTCATCGCGCGCCTGGAAAGCGCCCTGGTCGGTTTGATCTCCGTCGACGGCTTCGAGATCAAGACCGGCGCCAGCCTCGGTGTGGCGATCTATCCGAGCGATGCAGAAAGCGTCGACGGGCTTCTCGCCAATGCCGATCTTGCCATGTACCGCGCCAAGCAATCGCTGCTGCAGAAGGTCTGTTTCTACGAGGCTGCGATGGACGAGACCGCGCGCCGCCGCCGCGCGCTCGCCAACGATCTCTGGGCCTGCATCGATCGCAACGAGCTGCATCTGCATTATCAGGTGCAGAAATCGGTGCGGACGGGAGAGATCACCGGCTACGAGGTTCTGCTTCGCTGGCGCCACCCCGAACGCGGCAACATCCCGCCGATGGATTTCATCGGCCTTGCCGAGGAATGCGGCGCGATCCTGCCGATCGGCGAATGGGTGTTGCGTGAAGCATGCCGGGAGGCCGCGACCTGGAGCAACAGCCACAAGATCGCAGTCAACCTCTCGCCGGTCCAGCTCGGCCATGCCGACATGGCGGCCGTCATTTCGGGCATCCTCTCCGAAACCGGCCTCGACCCGCGCCGCCTCGAAATCGAGATCACCGAAAGCTCTATCATCATCGACAAGGACAAGGCGCTCGGCACCATGCGGGAGATGAAGGCGCTCGGCGTCTCGATCGCCATTGACGATTTCGGCACCGGCTACTCCTCGCTGGAAACGCTGCGCTCCTTCCCCTTCGACAAGATCAAACTCGACAAGAGCTTCATGGCCGAGGTCGAAAGCAACGCCCAATCCAAGGCAATCGTCCGCGCCATCCTGGCGCTCGGCCGCAGCCTTGACGTGCCGGTGCTGGCCGAAGGCGTGGAAACCCAGGCGCAGCTCGATACACTTCTGGAAGAGCAGTGCGACGAGGCGCAGGGCTATCTGCTTGGGAAACCGCAGGCGATGGGCGAGACGGGGGTTGAGAAGGCGGCTTGAGGTAGCGACTTCAGAGAGTGGAGGTTAGCAGATGAGTGAAGTCCCTGATTTCTCAGAAGCCAGAGGTTTTTCTCACCGTATTGGTTCAGGTATGATGGTGTGAGGTCGATACTATGATTGTTACGGAAGAGGTGTTGTCGCGCTTTCGCGATAAAGGAAAAGTTCCGGTGCGCAGCCTGCCGTCGAACCTCTTTTCGCACACAGGCGATCTCTTTTTCCGCGACGACGTCGTCTCGCTACACCAATTTCCGACCGAGGAGGAGGAACGCCGAGCCATACATGTGGTGCCCGTTTTGGCATTCTTGCAAACCGTTCCACCGCTTTCGAATGATCGTGAATGGATCGCGTTGCACCACCAATTTGGCGGATATCACTGCCTGCAGGTCGCGATGGTCGCGACGATGCTCACGCCGAACGCAACGATCAAAAACAAGCTCGATAATATTGGAAAGCAGTTCTACTTCGCACAGCATGGCCAATTGGAGCCAGCCAACATGTTGGCGTCTTCAATTTCAGAATATGTGACAGCACTTAGCGAAATCGAACTTGATTGCGAATGCACATGGCGAAAGCTTTCGGAAGGGCTATATCCCATCGACTGCACCCAAGAAAATCTCAACAAAATCGCTTCCGATGCGCCCTCCCTAGATATGATGGCGGACTGGTGAGGGTTTACCCGCGCGCGGTACAGTATGGACCCCATAATCTTATTGCTGGCAAACAATAGCGACTAATCGGCTTTCTCACCCAGGTGCGAGCAGCACACTGCTTACGCTGAAGTTGGTGTTGCAGCACGCGAATTAATTTAGCGTGCAGGTACTCGCTTACTCCTGCGGGGCGCTACTTCTCCTCCCTCACCAAGTCAGTTTATTCGAGTGCGATCATTATTTCATTTTGCTGCCGCAAGGCGTCTCTGA
>NZ_LODW01000090.1 GCF_002914525.1 Rhizobium hidalgonense
GGCCGCGGACGGGCTCCAAGGTCAGCCACGCCAACATGACCGCGGCGATGATCGACTCCAGAGACTTTCCATCCGCCCGCCGGCGCGCCGAGACCGAAGTGCTGATCCCGGCAGGCACCAAGATCGCCTTCGGCGGCGGCATCGACTACAATGATCACGAACGAATCTGGGCGAAACTCGATCAAGCCCTCGCCAAATATCCCGACATGGTGCTGCTGCACGGCGGCTCGCCGAAGGGCGCCGAACGTATCGCTGCCTGCTGGGCAGAAGCGCGCAAGGTGATACAGATCGCCTTCAAGCCGAATGGACGAAGCACGCCAAGGCCGCACCGTTCCGCCGCAATGACGACATGCTCTCGGTCATGCCGGCTGGCGTCGTCATCTTCCCCGGCTCCGGCATTACCGGAAATCTTGCCGACAAGGCCCGCCGACTTGGCATCTCCGTTTTGGCAAGCGGCGGGAGATGGCGCGTAAGCGCCATCTGTCCATACGGCTGAAGGAGATGCTTGCATTTCGCAAAAATTGTGTACACATTTGCCGCTGAAACGGAGCTTCGCCATGACCCAATCTCGGCAGCAGATACCATCTCCCCGCCGTGTCGGCGTGCGGGAATTTCGCGGCAACCTGACGTCTTTCCTCAAGCAGGTCGAAGACGGCCAGCGGTTCGTCCTGACGTCGCATCACAAGGTTGTCGCCGAAATCGGCCCGCCGTCAGCCGGCGTCGTCATGCGGAAACCAGGCGCGTTGCGCGGAAAGATCAAAGTTGCCGATGACTTCGATGGTCTGCCGGCGGATGTTCTGAAGTCCATGGAAGACGGGACGTGAGGCTGCTGCTCGATACACATGCCTTGCTGTGGTGGCTGAACGACGACGAGAAGCTAGGGAACCATGCGCGTCGCCTTATTGGCGATCCCGAGAATGATGTCCTCGTCAGTGCTGTCTCCCTTTGGGAAATCACTGTGAAGCTGCGCATCGGCAAACTTGATGCCGATATCGAAGAGATTGTTGCGATTTTGCCGGATCAAGGTTTCGACCGGCTGGATATCTCGGACGCGCATCTTATCGCTCTCGCTGCTCTTCCACTTCATCACCGCGATCCTTTCGATCATCTGCTCATGGCGCAAGCCGTGGCGGAGGGAGCGTATTTGGTTTCGGACGATCAAAATGTCGCGCTTTATGGCATTCCGTTTGTGACTTGCTCCGATCCTGTTGCCTTGTGATCTCACCGAGCTTGGCTCCGCGGATGAAGCCGGCTCAGATCGTTCCGGTTGCGTGTTTGCCAATGGCGATGTACCTGGCGACCCATCGGCGGCTCAGGTGCTTGGGAGCGGGCACGTTTGGGGAAGATCACTCATTCGACGCCCGCGTGAACAGCTTCACCCGGGATTGGAGCATGGTCTGCAGACGGCAATGCGGTGCCGCGGCGACCTCGCCGATCAGCAGAAATGTTATCGAGGTGCTCACAGCCTGCCGCAGCCGGGAGCGGGCGAGGGTATTATGTTGATCGACATGCGGGCGAAGCGTCCGTGGAGTGTGCGGCCAATATCCCCAGTGCTTGGACCGGGGGCCATGGTTGTTGTCTCCTTCGATTGCCCCGAACCATTCCCGTTTTATATCGCTCGTATAGACGACCGCCTGCTTTGGCGGCCAACCCCTGAAGGGGTAAGACTCGCCCGAAATTTTTGCAAAATTCGATTTCGGTTCGTTTATCCTGGTGGAAAATAGAATTTTGCAAAATTTTCAGGCGAGCTGACCGCAGCAGGTCGGCCGTCTCTTCGTGCGCCATCGGGAATGGTCCCGAGCAACCGGAGACAACAACCATGGCCACCACGATCGCAACGCTCACGCAGAAGACCGACGGCATCCTCGAAGGCGTCTTCGCCACGATCCGGGTCAACGCCCCGATCGCCATCGTCCCAAATGCCAGCAAGGCAAGCGAAGAAGCGCCCGACTACCGCGTCATTCACCGCAAGACGGGCTTCGAGATCGGCGCCGCCTGGAACCGCATCGCGCGGCAGACCGGCGAGGAATACCTCTCAGTGAAGCTTGAGGCTCCCGAGATCGGTGTGATCTTCGGCAATCTCGCACCGGCACCCGGCGGCGATCCTAGCAAGAAGGTGATCCTCTGGAACAGCCCGAACTGAAGAACAAAGCGAGCGGCCCCGAGCAATCGGGGCCGGCTTCGCCGTATCTCAGGTTTTGCGCGCAATAGCGGGATTGAAAGCGGGCATCGAGCCCGCCTTCAATCCTCCTGTCGTGCCACACGAGACCAAGGACCCTGTCTGCTCAGATACTTGAAGTCTGCCGTGAGGCTCGTGCCGCCTCAAGGACTTCGCGGCCCCTCCAATTTTCAGCCGGCGCCCTGAAGGGCACCGTCAGAAAATCGGTTCCTCCGCTCGCCGGCTCCGCCGGTCGCTGACGCGATCCTTGACCCGGCCCGATCCTCACGACCCCGGGCGTCATCTTTCACATTTCAGGAGACGACGACGATGACGATTGCACTCGAAATTCAGGTTGAGGAACTGCGGGCCGAGCTCAGGAACGCCGATCCGGCTGAGCGCCGCCAGATCGAAGCGGAGCTGGAGATCGCTCGGGCCGAACTGAGGGTAGCGATCGCCGAGCAGGAGGGCGCCATCGACGCCGCGCCACCCTTCTGAGGCGGCGTTTGCCTCCTCGCCTGGGCCGGCACGCCGGATCGACCGGCGCGTCGACCCGAAGCTGCGCTTCACGCCGATAATTACCGGCAAGGACCAGGAAGACTTCCGCGGACAGCCCGGACCGTGGGTTCCCGTCCGACATTTGTGTTCGGCCTATAGCCGCGCGCCCGTTTTGATCGGAGAAGTTCGAGGAACATACGGACTGCATCCTCCTCTCTGTCGAAGTGATGCACCATGGCTTGTCCGATCGTTCCGATGCGTCCCCATCGCCGCGTCAGGCATGGTGTGCCGAACAACGTCGGTTCGATTGCGAGCGCGTAGAAGCGCGCCATGTTTTTCGTCGCGTCCCTGCGTTCGATGTAGAGCTGATAGGGTTGAGTGAGCATGACGGAGAGTCGCCTCTTCCAGCTTTTGCGTCTAACGACACTTATGAATCGGTCGGCCCACACCGATTCATTTTTGTGATGATCGTTGAAGCCGAAGATCATGGATTTGGGCGAGCCGGCCAATCGGCGGCCGGGTGCTATTCGCTCCGCTCACGGAGCCCGAACACCGTCTCCGCCTCCGGTCACGCCCCCTCTCGCGGAATGACGTGAGCGAATTGCCCAGCCGCAGGGCGGCGGTTCTATCCTCGACACCTCCTGCCGGCTCACGCCGGAAACGGTCGCGTCCCCTTCGGGTCCGCGGGTCTCTTCTCTCTCTGACGTCCAATTTTACTCCAGCAAATCCGGCGTCAAGGACGGCGCGTCTCCCCCAATTTTTCCGCTGCTGCGTTTCACTGCGCTCTGGAAAAATCGGTTCCCCCGCTTGCGAGCCGCGTTCCGCGGTCCTTGACCCCTCTTTGCAAGAGAGTGGCCGATCTCCGTCATCAACGAAGGAGATCACATTATGACAACCGATCAGAACCTCATACTCTACACCAAGTTTGCCGGCTTCCGGCTCGTCGTCCTGGCAAACCGCTTCGGCTGCGACAGCGATTTTTCGCGAGAGCTTCACGATCGCCTGGTTGAGGGGCTCGACGCGGCAATCGATCGGATCAGCGTCATCATGGAATTGGAACGAAGTGTTCTCATCGGGGAGGATGAATTCGCCGAATATCAGCTGGAGGGCGAGATCGAGATTTTCGGGCGCTTCACTATCAATCTGCTGGACGAACTCGAAATTGATTACGACACGCATGAATTCCGCGTCAACGGCGGCGATTGGATGAGCGCTTGGGCTGCCGACGACACTGGCGTCGATATCAACTATCCTGAGCTCGTTGCGCTGATTGCGGACGAACTCGGCTCGCTGGCGCCGATCATCAAGGATATCACGTTGGCAACTCGCATCCCGGTCTATGCGGGGCGCGTCGTTTGGTCATGGTGGTAGCAGCACCATCTCACATACTGAGAGGCGACAGACGAGGTTGCCTCTCAGTTGCCGATGGCCCTCAAGTGAGCCGAGGAAGGACGGCTGCGAAGTTTCACAACAATCGCAGTAATGTTGTAAATGCTGTAAATTCCAGCGATAGCAAGGAAGCCCAATGCCGAAGCCAAGCGGGACGTATTCAACCAGTGACCTCTCACGTAAATCCGGCGACATCATCGCCGAGGCGCTGCGTCATCCGGTGACGATCACCCAGCGGAACAAACCCCGGCTGGTTCTCCTCAATATCGAAGATTATCAGCAACTGATCAGGCAGGCAGACCGACGCACCGTCGGCACTATCGAAACGATGCCCGATGAGCTTTTTGCCGAACTCGAAAACGCCGTCGACGCCTATGCCGGCGAGGACGAGGTGGGCCGCTCATAAAACCACGATCATAGCACCGGTTTGACGAAACGATTGACCTTCGCTGCCTGATCCATCTCCTTTCGCCGGAAGTAGATCGCCCGGCCGCAGCGGATCGGACTATGCCCCTGGACGATGATGATCTGCTCGTCCTTCCTCATCGACTGGGTGATCTCGTGCGGCATGATCAGCGGCCGGCGCTGGAAGTTGACGTTCTCGGATCTCCTGGATGCATTGTTCTTCGTGTCCCAGCCGATGTTGCGGGAACTGCCCTTCACCTCCACCGTCATCTCGCCACATTGCGCAGAGAGGTTGCGCGCCGTGTCGAGCGCCTTGATCGCTGCGTAAGAGGCGAAAGCGCAGCCATCGATCCATGACGTCGCGCCATCCTTCCCGAAATGCCGCTCCAACTGCCCGACCGACTGGTACATCAACATCATCGAGATGCCGTACTTGCGGCCGCGGTCGCGCGCCTCCTCGAGCACCCTCATGTAGCCGAGCAGATCGACCTCATCGAGCATGAACAGCGCCCGGCGCTGGAAGGCGCCGTCGGCCTGCACCATGGCGTTGATGAGCGAGCCGATGATCACACGAGCGATGCCCGGATAGGAGCGCAAGATCGATGCGGAGATGTTGAGGAAGACGTCCTTCTTGCCCGAAACGATATCACCCGACTTGAAGGCATTGCCGCAGACGAGCGCGGCATAGCTGTCGAGCGACAGCCACTGGGTATCCTTCGATGCTGTGGAATAGACGCCCGAAAACGTCTGCTCGGTCATGTTGGTGAAGACGCCGAGCGTTTCGCGGATGAAGGCCGAACCGGAATGCTCCTGAATGTCGCGCAGCATAGCGAGCACCGAGGGCTCCGGTTCGGAAACGATCTGGCGGAGACTGCGCAAGCTTCGCCGGCCCTCATATTCGGGCGAGAGCATCACATGGGCGAGCAGACCGGTCAGGAGGTTGTGCGCCTGGTTCTGGAAGTAGGATCCCGTCGAGCTTTCGAAGCGAAGGCTTTCCGACAGCAGCATATGGGCAATGCCGACGATGTCCTCTTCCTTTTGCTTGGATGCTTCGATCCCGTCGAGCACGTTGAAGCCCATGATCGGGTTCGTCGGATCGAGCACCATGACCTCGCGCCCGAGCGCATTGGTGCGGTGCTCGACGACCATGGGCGCGACCTCAGTGGAAGGATCGAGGCAGATCATGGGTCCGGTATATCTGAGCGCCGTCGGCACGACGTTGCTGGTCGTTTTGCATCCGCCCGATCCCGCGAAAAACAGCATATGGGTGGAATCGAAGTCCTGTCTGTAGGTGAGCAATGGCGCCTTCCCGCCCTGTCCCCATGTGCTGCGATCGTTTACATCGAAGGGAAGCGCATGGATGATTTCCTTGTCGACCCGATAACGCTCGCCGACCACGATTTCCCCATCCGGCGGGAACAGCTTTCCTGCTGCCGTCATGGGCAGCCAATCGGCATCTCCAAATATTCCACGCCGGGCACGTTTTATTTCATCTGGGACGACGACGGAGATGCGGGCCGACATCGCCACTGCCATGAAGCCGGCGACGGCGGCGATGACTGCGACCATATCAAGATAGGACAGCGCTCGATCCCATGTGATCACTTCGGCCTGCACAGCAGGTGCAAGCCGGCCGAATTCGCGCAGCGCATAGAACGCGGCAACACCGAGAAAATACAAAAGGCTTGCCATGGCGACCGGCCTTCGCCGATGCAGCGGCAAGGCCCAAACTGTCAGAAGTCCGGCAAGAGGTCCGAACAGTAGAGGCGGCACAGGTGCTGCGCGCAGGAACCAGTGTTCTATCTTCCCGGACATGCCGGCGGCGAGTCCCGGCCATCGCCAGCCAACAATGTAGATTGTGATCGTGGTGACGGCGATCGGTACCAAAACGAGTAACAGGCTCGGATGCGGTTTCCCTCTTAGGCCCATCTTACTTTCTCCTCGAGATGCGATGAACCGTTCCTCAGAGAGGAGACCTTGAAAGCCTCTTCGCCGATATCGCGCAGCCGCCGATGCTCGATGGAGCCTGGGACGAGCCTTGCCATTTCTATGAGGCCGCCGAGCAGGAACGCCCGATCCGCCTTCGATAGCCCGGCTTTGACGACGATCCCGCCGAGCAGGATCTTTTCGCGCGTGTCGCGCTTGCGGTCAGCCGTCATGTGGAACCTGCCCCTGCGCTCCAGCGCCGCTATCTGCTGGTCGACGCGTTTGAGGAGTGGGGCCAGCGGCGCCTTTCCTTTCCCCCTTCCGAAATCGCGCGGCGATTTCCTCGATGATCCGATCGACCTCCTCGTCGGCGATCTCCATCTCCGCCAGCCCGGTTCTGGTCGCGGCGCGGGCAAACCGCTCGGCCGATTTAACTATCAACAATCGTTTGCGTTCGCGCAGCTTTTCGATCTGGGCGTCGAGATCGGAAATCGATGATTTTGTCGCCATTCCTGGTTCCTTTTCTGCTTTGATGTCGAAGGTGCGATTATACTAACTAGAATAAAACAGTAAAATGCGCTACCGTGCAACCAGAAAAGCGGCATCGGCCCTTCGGTCCGATCTGTTTGAGGGCGCAATATACGTCGCTGTCGCGACGTGCTTGGGCCAGTCTGGAGACGCCAGTGGCGATCATGTTCGTCAGAGCGCAGGTGATCAGCAGGGGATCGGGACGCAGCATCGTCTCGGCTGCCGCCTATCGCCACCGCGCCCGGATGATGGACGAGCAGGCGGGAACGTCGTTCAGCTATCGCGGTGGGGCGGGCGAACTGATGTATGAGGAACTGGCGCTGCCGGATGAGATCCCGGATTGGCTGCGGTCGGCGATATCAGGTCAGTCCGTCAGCAAGGCCAGCGAAGTGTTTTGGAATGCCGTTGACGCCTTCGAGACGCGGGCAGATGCGCAGCTCGCCCGCGAACTGATCATCGCGCTGCCGGAGGAGCTGACGCGGGCCGAGAATATCACGCTGGTGCGCGAATTCGTCCGCGACAATCTCACCTCGAAAGGAATGATCGCCGACTGGGTCTATCACGACAAGGACGGCAACCCGCACATCCACCTGATGACGACGCTCCGGCCGCTGACGGAGGAGGGGTTCGGGGCAAAGAAGGTTCCAGTGCTTGGTGAGGGTGGCAAGCCGCTGCGTGTCGTCACGCCGGACCGCCCGAACGGCAAGATCGTCTACAAAGTCTGGGCGGGCGACAAGGAAACGATGAAGGCGTGGAAGATCGCCTGGGCGGAAACGGCCAACCGGCATCTGGCGCTGGCCGGACATGACATCCGCCTCGACGGTCGCTCCTATGCCGAACAGGGCCTCGACGGCATCGCGCAAAAACATCTCGGGCCGGAGAAGGCGGCGCTGGCGAGGAAGGGCAGGGAGCTCCACTTCGCGCCGGCCGATCTCGCCCGCCGCCAGGAGATGGCCGATCGGCTGCTTTCAGAGCCGGAGCTTTTGCTGAAGCAGCTCGGCAATGAACGCTCTACCTTCGACGAGAGGGATATCGCCAGGGCGCTGCACCGTTATGTCGACGATCCCACCGATTTTGCCAACATCCGCGCCAGGCTGATGGCGTCGGACCAATTGGTCATACTGAAGCCGCAGGAGATCGAGGCAGAGACAGGAAAGGTGTCGGAGCCCGCGGTGTTTACGACGCGGGAGATGCTGCGCATCGAATACGACATGGCGCAGTCGGCGCGGGTTTTGTCGGAGCGTCGCGGCTTCGGTGTTTCCGAGCGGAATGTGACGGTGGCGATCGAACGCGTGGAGAGCGGCGATCCAAAGAATCCGTTTCGGCTCGATGCAGAGCAGGTCGATGCTGTCCGTCATGTCACCGGTGATGGTGGCATTGCCGCTATTGTAGGCCTTGCCGGCGCCGGCAAATCGACGCTGCTTGCTGCCGCACGTCTTGCCTGGGAGAGCGAGGGACACCGGGTGATCGGTGCAGCCCTTGCCGGCAAGGCCGCGGAAGGGCTGCAAGACAGTTCCGGCATCAAGTCGCGGACGCTTGCCTCCTGGGAACTGGCCTGGGCCAATGGGCGCGATACGCTCCATCGCGGTGATGTGCTGGTGATCGACGAGGCCGGCATGGTGGCCTCGCAGCAGATGGCCCGTGTGCTGAAGATTGCCGAGGAGGCTGAGGTAAAGGTCGTGCTGGTCGGCGATGCGATGCAGCTGCAGCCGATCCAGGCCGGTGCTGCCTTCCGGGCAATTACCGAACGCATCGGCTTTGCAGAGCTTGCCGGCGTGCGCCGCCAGCGTGAGGCCTGGGCACGTAATGCCTCGCGGCTGTTTGCCCGCGGCGAGGTCGAGAAGGGCCTCGACGCCTATGCCCGGCATGGCCATCTGGTCGAGGCAGGGTCACGCGAGGAAACGATCGATCGGATCGTCTCCGACTGGGCTGCTGCGCGCAGAGAGGCAATAGAGCGATCAACGTCTGAGGGCGGGGATGGCCGCCTTCGCGGTGATGAACTGCTGGTGCTCGCCCACACCAACGACGATGTTCGCAAGTTGAACGAGGCGCTGCGATCGGTGATGACGCAGGAGGGAGCGCTTGGCGAAAGCCGCAGCTTCCGGAGCGAGCGGGGCGCACGGGAATTTGCCGCCGGCGATCGGATCATCTTCCTGGAGAACGCCCGCTTCCTTGAGCCGCGCGCCAAGCACTCCGGGCCACAGTATGTGAAGAACGGCATGCTCGGCACCGTCGTTTCCACCGGCGACAAGCGTGGAGATCCGCTGCTTTCGATTCTGCTCGACAACGGCCGCAAGCTCGTCTTCAGCGAAGACAGCTATCGCCATGTCGATCACGGCTATGCCGCAACGATCCACAAATCGCAGGGCGCCACCGTCGATCGCACCTTCGTGCTGGCAACCGGGATGATGGACCAGCATCTGACCTATGTGTCGATGACGAGGCATCGCGACCGCGTCGATCTTTATGCGGCCAAAGAAGATTTTGCGGCAAAACCTGAATGGGGACGCAAGCCGCGTGTCGATCATGCCGCGGGTGTGACCGGCGAGCTTGTCGAAACCGGCCAAGCCAAATTCCGGCCTGATGACGAGGATGCCGACGACAGCCCTTATGCCGACGTCAGGGCGGACGACGGAACCGTCCATCGGCTTTGGGGCGTGAGCCTGCCGAAGGCACTCGAGGAGGCCGGCATCCAGGAAGGCGACACCGTGACGCTCAGAAAGGATGGTGTCGAGCGGGTCAAGGTCCAGATTGCCGTAGTCGACGAGAAGACAGGTCACAAGCATTACGAGGAGAGGGAGGTCGATCGCAACGTCTGGACGGCCAGTCAGGTCGAGACCGCTAGCGCACGACAGGAGCGCATCGCGCGGGAAAGTCATCGGCCGGAACTCTTCAATCCGCTCGTCGAACGCTTGTCGCGCTCCGGTGCCAAGACGACGACGCTCGATTTTGAGAGCGAGGCCAGTTACCGCGCACACGCGAACGACTTCGCCCGGCGCCGCGGGCTCGATCATCTCTCTTTGGCCGCAGCCGAGATGGAGCAAAGCCTTACCCGGCGCTGGGCGTGGATTGCCGCAAAGCGGGAGCAGGTGGAAAAGCTCTGGGAGAGGGCAAGCGTGGCGCTCGGCTTTGCCATCGAGCGGGAACGGCGGGTCGTCTACAATGAAGAGCGGAGCCAGACGATGGTCGAAGCGACGTCCAGTGACGCGCGAACTGCATCCCACTCCGTCTCGGGCGCAAGTGCTGCTGAAACACGCTATCTGATCCCGCCGGCCACGTCCTTTGTCAGCAGCGTCGAGGAGGATGCGCGGTTGGCGCAGCTTGCGTCGCCGGCCTGGACGGAGCGGGAGGTGATCCTGCGGCCGCTGCTGCAGAAGATCTACCGGGATCCGGATGCAGCGCTCGTCTCCCTGAATGCACTGGCGTCGGATATCGGGGTCGCACCCCGCAGGCTCGCCGACGACCTTGCGGCAGCCCCTGGTCGGCTTGGCCGGCTGCGTGGCTCCGAGCTGATCGTCGACGGAGGCGCGGCGCGTGAAGAGCGCAATCTCGCTGTCGCGGCCGTGAAGGAACTGCTTCCGATGGCCCGTGCCCATGCGACCGAGTTCCGCAGGAACGCCGAACGGTTCGTACTGCGCGAGCAGACGCGCCGCGCGCATATGTCATTGTCGATCCCGGCGCTCTCCGAACGCGCCATGGCACGTCTGATGGAAATCGAGGCGGTGCGCCGCCAGGGCGGGGACGATGCCTACAAGACGGCCTTTGCGCTTACCGCCAAGGATCGATCGGTGGTGCAGGAGATCAAGGCGGTGAGCGAAGCTTTGACGGCCCGCTTTGGCTGGAGCGCATTTAGCGCGAAGGCGGATGCGATCGCTGAACGCAACATTGTCGAGCGCATGCCGGAGGACCTCACGGATGAACGGCGCGGAAAGCTGACCCGCTTGTTCGACGCCGTGCGACGCTTTGCCGACGAGCAGCACCTCGCCGAACGTCGGGATCGTTCGAAGGTCGTCGCCGGCGCCAGTGTTGTTCGGGGCCAAGAGACAGAGAACGGACCGGGGAAGGAGAATGTCGCCGTGCCGCCGATGCTTGCTGCCGTCATCGCGTTCAAGACGTCGGTCGACGATGAGGCTCGATTGCGGGCGCTCTCCAACCCTTTCTATCGCCAGCAGCGTGGCGCATTGGCCAACGCGGCAACGACAATCTGGCGCGATCCGGCTGAAGTCGTCGGCAAGATCGAGGAACTTCTCCAGAAAGGTTTTGCCGCCGAGCGCATTGGAGCCGCGGTGACCAACAATCCTGCCGCCTATGGTGCCTTGCGTGGTTCGGATCGCCTGATGGACCGGATGCTGACCTCTGGCCGAGAGCGGAAAGAGGCTGTGGCGGCCGTGCCGGAAGCTGCAGCGCGCCTGCGCGCGCTCGGTGCGGCCCACCTCAATGCCCTCGATGCCGAACGCCAGGCTATCACGGACGAACGGCGGCGCATGGCGGTTGCCATTCCAGCTCTTTCGAAAGCTGCGGAAGAGGCGTTGGCGCACCTGACGGTCGAGGTGAGCAAGGACAGCAGGAAGCTGAGTGTTTCCGCCGCTTCCCTCGATCCGGGCATTGGCCGGGAGTTTGCCGCTGTCAGCCGAGCGCTCGACGAGCGCTTTGGTCGCAATGCCCTCGTCCGGGGTGACAAGGATCTTGTCAACCGCGTGCCGCCGGCGCAGCGTCGAGCTTTCGAGGCGATGCAGGAGCGGCTGAAGGTCCTGCAGCAGACTGTCCGTCTGCAGAGCAGTGAGCAGATCATAGCGGAGCGGCGCCAAAGGGCTGCTAGCCGCGCTCGCGGCATCAACCTCTGAGACTCGAAGAAAAGCGGGGGGACGAAATGGTTGGTCGATTGGAAAAGCACTACGACCCGATTGTCCCGAGATCGATCTTCCTTTGGGTGGCGGAGCGGTCGAAGCTACTGTTCGTCCGTTCCGCAGCGGTCGTTGTAGAGGCGATTGCAGGTTTCACCAGATCGGGTGCCGTCTGCGTGAAGCCACTCTATAGCCCCCTCGGACACGGACGTGGCCAGAAACAAGCCTGCTTCCAGCAGCGCGCGGATGCCACAGAAAGTGACGAGGTCTCGCGCTGAGACCGTGAAGAACAGGCTTTCACTGGTCGGCCTTATGATCGCGCCTCCACCTTCGAAAGCTAGAAACCTGTCAGGTCCCACGGAGACGAGGGATTGGTAGAAGTTCTCGATTTGCGTGCAGATCTTGTCGGCAACGTGCTGCGTGCGCGTGATTGCGACACACGCTTCGGCGACGTGCACGCACTTTGGAACATCTTCCTCACCCGCGAATGATGGCGCTCGTGGCAGGACCAGATGCGCGTTGCACGGCGGGCTCAGCTCAACGAAGTGACGGACTTCGCCAATCGATTTCTTCATGCTGTTCCTGCCTATTTGGAGAAAAAAGGCTTTTAGAGGTGGCAAAGCGCTGAGGGCTGCTCAACGTGATGGAGCGCTTTCTGCTGACGCGAACGTTGTTCCAGTTGAGGCTCGTGAAGACGTGACGCAGTTGCGCTTACGCGACGGTGAAGATGAGGAATCGCTAAAGGGTCCAAGATCGCCCCGATAGCCGCCTTGCTTCGGATTCCGGGTAAAGGCGGTAGGGAAGGTCCGCATAGACATATTCTGCCGGAATCGCGGGTGGGGACAGCTTCGATAGGAACAGGTCGAGATTCTCCCGACTGTTGCTGGAGACAAGCGTGTAGAAATTGCCGCTGTTCCAGGTGACGAATGAGTGTCCAAAGAACCGGCGTAGTGTTTCGCTCATCTCCGAAAGGGTGACTTCGTTTCGATCCATTCGCGTTAGCACCGTCTCTTCCTTGGCGCGAATATCTGACGCGCTGAAGAAGCGAGCTTTGAAGCTATGGTCCTTCTGGCGTTCCCGCCGCCGATATTCCTCGGCGTCTTCATGCCTGAACTTCTCGACGAACATGAAGAGCCCGTTGGTCTTGAGATGCTGCGAGACGAAACGGATCTGATCGAAGCGATTTGGCGAATACATCTGGAAAGTCGTGTCCTCGAGGATGATATCGAAACCGCTGCCAAACTTTCGGAGCTCCACGTCTTCTTGGACCCTTTGCGATGTCAAATGATGAAATGGTCCGTGAAAAAACATGGCGTGAGGAGGAACGCCATAGGCATAGAAGCTTCTAAGGTTCTCGACGTTGGGACTGCAGGACAGTGTTTCTATCTTGCCATTGCCAAGTTCGCCGATCACACGAGCCATCGTCCCCTCGGCTGTACCTAGCGTGTAGAGCTGCAGTTGACCCTTTCTGGCGCGCGCGTATTTGAGGATCGCGCTGCCTATGCGGCACTCCTCTTCGAGGCGGTAGGGTATGCTGCTCAGGTAGTGCTTATCGAATGGACCTTGGCGCAGCGGATGAAGGGCTGAAAAGCGCCTGAACGTCATGTCCACTGGGAACAAGCGGCGATCGAGCTCAGGCGGACGGATAGGCATTCCGGCCTCACCGGATGCGGTGGTCGAAAAAAACTCAGAAAGCTCGTTAAGGCGAGGGGCACGGTCGCACTCCTCAATGAAGTCGGCAAATTCACACATGCGAAAGCCTGCCTTTCTCTCGCACCATCGCGTTTTTGGGATTCAGGAGGGAAATCGCGCATCCTGAAAAGATTGTGCCGTCAGCGATGATGTCGGCAGAAGATGATCGCGAACGTCATGTTTTCGCATCCACGATTTTGATTGGTTTTCATGAAATTGACATGAAATTCGACCTGAGGTTAAAGCCTGGCTTGTTGACAACTTGGGGTGAGGTAGGGTCGCTACCACACCGGTTTTTCAAGGGAGCAGCTTTCGAGTGGGGATCATTCCATCAATTCACCCCGAGAGGATGAAGAAGTCACAAGGGGAGATCATCCTTCACCAGCAAGGCCTTTGGAGCCATGCCCGCGCAGATGTCGTTCGCCGGCGCAGTCTCGGGCGACAGGTTATCGACGTTGTCGCGGATGACCACCTGATCTTCCTCAACATAAGGGGTACGGCGGCATCCGGCGAAAACTTTCTGGACGGACGAAGAGTCGAGTTCAGTCCGCGTCCAGACGGCTCGCTTGTTTACATTCCGCCCGGTTGCCATTGGAGCGGTTGGGATGAAGGCGATGCTGAGGGTTGTTATCTTATGATAACCGTGACGCAGGATTTTTTTTCCAACCTTACAACTAAGCTGCCGCGCGTCGGCACCTTACGTCCGGAGCTTGGATTTAGAGATCTGCCGATCCAATGCTTGGCGCGGCAGATTGCCGGAGAACTTTCACACGACGATTCCATGGGGAGTCTGATCGTTGAAGGGCATCTCGCGGCTATCTTCGGACTTCTGCAGCGCCGCTCCGGCACATCTGGCAGATTGTCTCGAGGAGGATTGTCGCCTACCGTTCTCAAGCGCGTGATAGGGCGGATTGAAGCTCACATCGATCGACCTCCGAGCGTGCGCGCTCTGGCTGAAGAGGCGGGATTGACCTACGAGCATTTTTCCCGCGCTTTCAAGCAGTCGCAAGGCTCGACGCCCTATGGCTTCTATAACCAGCGCCGTCTCGAACGCGTGACCGACCTTCTCCGCACAACTGCGATCAGCGTGACCGAGATCGCAATCGCCTGTGGCTACTCCAGCGGGAGCCACCTCTCGACCAGATTTCGCCGAGAGACGGGATTTTCCCCTGCCGAGTACCGGGCGCTCTGGAAAGAATAGCTGGTTCTGGACGAGAGATAATATCAAATTCATGAAAGCCGCCAGCTATTCAGAAGAATAGCATGTCCCCATGAACCTGCCAGTAGGGAGTGTGGATGAAGTGGGCGCGACAGAAAGCAGCGGCATGGGGTATTATGCCTCTCGCGGCATCTATCTCTTCTGTGTTCTGGCGTCGGCCACCGGCCGCAATGTCTACTTCGTGCTGGCGGCATGGGTTGCGACAGATGTCAGCAAGAGCACGAGCGCTCTCGCCATCCTTTTGGCGCTCGGCAGTGCCGCCGAGTTGCTCACCAGCAATGTTGGTGGGGTTCTAGTTGATCGATTTGATCGTCGCTTCGTCTGTATCGCTTGCGATTTATCCAGGTTGATCCTCATATTTTCAACGGGCATTGGTCTCTCGTTCGGTCACCCACTTGATGTTCTTTGCCTATCGTGGACCATCTTCGCGTTCCTCGACAGAACCTATTCGACTGCGCTGCAGGCCATCATTCCAGACATCGTTCGTCCTAAAAACCTCACTTCATTCAATTCGGCGTCTTATATTGCGATGCAGGCGGGCAATCTCATCGCCGCCATCGTCACCGGGTACAGCTTAACCGCCATCGGGATGAATCTGACGTCGATCCTCCCTGGCGCCTTTTTCGGCCTATCACTGTTGGGGCTGCTGGCACTCGGCCGACTGCCGCTTTCTCGTTCTCGATCGGATTTGCAGGCGAAGAGCATTCGTCGGATGGATCTGTTGCCGATGACCTTCGTCGTTCACTCACTGAAGACCACCGCCGTCATGTATGCGTTGACCTATGCGATGGGCATGCTTGTGAGTGTATTGGGCGCCGCATATGTCACCCGTGAACTCATGGGGTCGGCGCTAGAGTTCGGTTATCTCGAGGCAGGTTGGGCCCTCGGTTCGATTGCGGGCTGTTCAACCCTTCTTCTCAGAAGGGCGCGTTCGCGACGACAAAGCATCCTCTTCCAGTCGGCGCTCGCTGGCATTGTTCTGTTGGGCTTTCCTGTTTTCCAGAGCTTTTTGTCCGCGCTCGTTCAACTGGTGTTGCTTGGCTTCTGCTACAATGTCACGCGAATCCTGATCGATGTACGGGTTCAATCGACTGTTTCGATTGACATGTTGGGGCGGGCGCGAAGCCAGATCCACACGATCTGTGTTTCGATAGGGCTTCTTGCGTATGGCATCATCGGGACGATCGGAGACGCAATTCCACCTTCGGGGATTTTCGGCCTCTTCGGGGCGCTGATGGTGACCGTCGCGCTCTTCTTTTACTTTAACATGGATCGGGGAGCGCCGGTGGAAAGGCGGTTCGTCTGAGGATGGAGACGTCGCCCAATAGTGACCTGGTTTCAAAAGGTGAGGTGTTGGCCCTCATTTTTGAATTATTCCCTTGGTTGCGTCAGTTTGAGCAGGCAACGCTGAACGACTACGCAAAGGCGGCCTTCTCGGTTGGATCGGATCGATCGGGGTGCGTCGCGCGAAGCCAGGCAATGTCTTTATTGCGGTCACGCGTGGCGGCCGTCGCGCAACGTCAGGGTTATTCAGCAGAAGCCGCATCGCGCTTTCAAACCGAAATCGAAGTCGCTCCGGTGCTGCAGTGTGGCCCCCACCTCCACCTGTTGATCGAGCCTGACGCCTTTTACACCCATCTGTTCTCCCTGATGGGACTTCGCGCGCATGGCAGGACATCCTATATCTCCTACGCTTGCTCGACAGTGAAGTTCGTAGAACGCGGTCGCAAGGGTCCGGCCTGGCTCCACGTCGATGGCGATGCAGTCAATGTCTTCGGGCTGTCGCGCAGCAAAATGATCCCCTACAGCATTCTTGGCAGAAACGGCTGCTACAGATTCCATCTTCAAAACGTCGACAGGCCCGGTGATGACTCGGAGGCAATTTCCTACTTGCGAGACCTTTTGCCTCTTGGCGAATTCCAGTCGGCGGCAGAGGCGCTCAAAGCGGCAAATCTTTGCCTCTGGAAGCGGTATTCTGAGAGCCAGGTGGACTTTCTTCAGCTTGATGATAGCGACGTTGCCGATCTGGTCGCGGACCACCTTTCCGATGGCCGGTCCTGGCTGCGAGCCTCGTTGATCGAGGACCGAGCATTCGCGATGCGCCTCATCCATTTCATCGATCAACTCGCTGACACGGCTTGGCGAGGCTGGCTGAAAAACTCGACGCATTTTTTCTGGGGCTGCATTGAAGGGCGGCTTTTTCCACTTTGGCTGGATGGCAGGGTCCTCCGGTCGAAGGAGACAGATGATGTCTGTGTTGAACTCTCGCCGCCAAGTCTTGTGGAGGCCCTGAGAACTGGCCGGATCGTTCCGAACCTTCTGCTGATGTTCATCGTAACGTCGATCCTGCCTGGCGTGCGTGTCCTGGGTGGAAGTCGGCATACGATCTATTATCCGTTGATGCGCTGGGCATTCTGCGAGGCGTTGAGGAACAACCATCGTGACACACAGCTTCTCAACGCACTGTCAAAGGACGAACGGCCGGGGGTTTGGGGCCATCGCATCATCTCCTCGCCGTGCGAGCCATTTTCGCTGTTGAATGCTTTTAGCCGTGGGGGAATTGAAACGCTTCTCGGGCAGTTCGGCAAGATGAGCATTATCGACGCTTGCGGGCCCCTTTCCAGCTTCACCCAGGACCCCCTATGGGCGGAGCTTGCGGTAGCCTATTCCTCCGGGAGAGTGGGCAGACAATCCTCGCAATGGGCGTTCCGCTGATCGCACCTCCTTTGGTTTTCTGAC
>NZ_LODW01000091.1 GCF_002914525.1 Rhizobium hidalgonense
GCCGCACCGCCCAGATTAAGCCATGGCTCAACCCCGTCGATCTGCGGACGGAAGACCGGAATCTTGCGATATGACCTCAGCGCGGTGACCCGCTCCCGTGTCCAGCGATTGCCATTGCCGGTCGTCAGTCCGTTGCGATTGAGGACACCGGCAATCACATCATCATTGGCGATCAAGACGAGCTGTTTCACAGCGTCGACAATGTCGTCAGGGGTCGCATTTCTTTGGCTACGGTGTCGCTTCGGCAGGCGCAGTTCGGTGTGGACGCCTCCAACCCAATGAATGACGAGGACGATCTCAGAGGTTCCATCATCGAGATCGGCGACCACTTCATTGATGAGCGTGCGCACGATGCGCTTCTTCAGCCTTGCATCGGTTGTCGGCGCCGTCCAGACGGCGCGAAGGTTTCCCGCAAGTGCGGTTACCTGTGATGCGGACATGGGGAACGGATGCGGCGTAACTGTCCGATGTTTGGCAATCTTGGCCTCGATCTCACCGACGCCAGTCAGCGCCTTGTTCCAGCGTGCTTCCAGCTCCGACGTCACCAGCCTATTCTCTGGATCGGCCGCGTCATATTGCCGGAATGCCCGGTCGGCTACATAGCGTGCTGCCTCGAGGTCGCGCATCAGGGCATCCTGAACCTGATCGCGTTGGTTGGCCATATTGCGTTCCGCCTCGACGGCGGCGGCAATGGCTCCTGGCTCGACCACGCCGAGAAGTGCCTCTTCGATCGCGTCATCGACCCGCAGACCGCCGAAGGCGATGCAACGTGGTTCGCCGTTGTCGAGCAACCCTCGCCAACAGGAATAGCGCGGGATGTTATGGTTGGCTCCTGTGTAACGAACCGTCAGCTTCCGGCCGCACCTTTTGCAGCGGAACAGGCCGGCAAGCAGAGCGTCGCCATGCTTCGGCGCTCCATGATGGCGACTGGCCGGTACATTGTCGCTGACCATCTTGCGGATCTCCTCCGCCCGTTCCCAACTGATGTAACCTTCGTGCGCATCCGGGATCAGCGCCAGCCATTCATCACGCGCCTTGCGGCGAATTCCAGATCGGCCATCGTATCCTGGTACGGAACGACTCTTACCATAAGCATAAGCGCCGCCGTAGATCGGGTTCGCAATCATCCGGTGGATGGTGGCATAATTTGGCCTGCGCCAGATGACGTCACCGTTGGCGCACCTGACGGGCAGGTCCAATCCCTGCTCAAGGAACCATAGCAAGGCCTGCCGGGCACTCCCGAGTTCGGTGACCTTGTCGAAGACGAGTGCGATGGCTTCCTGGATGCGCCGATTGGGATCCTTCTCGATCCTGTCACCGGCCTTTACGAAGCCGGCCGGAACAGTGACGACGAGTTCACCGCGGCGAGCCTTCTCATAGCGGGCGGAAAGGGAACGCTGACGCAAGAGATCGAGTTCATACTCGTTGAGGCTGCCCTTCAAACCCAAGAGCAGGCGGTCGTTGCCCTGGCGGGGCGCATAAACTGCTTCCTGGTCGACCAGGACGGTATCGACAACGCGGCACATCTCGATGAGTTGCTGCCAATCGCGGCTGTTCCGGGCGAAGCGCGATACCTCACGCGCGGCCACGGCGCCTACCTTGCCAAGGCAGACTTCCGCCACCATCCGATCAAATCCAGCGCGGGTCACGCCGCCGGCGGCCGAACGACCAAGGTCGTCATCCACCGTCTCTATATGTGACCATCCAAGCGCTGCCAGACGGTCGCGCATGGCGTACTGGAGGGCGCTGCTCTCTCGATTGTGCAGAACCTGGTGAGCCGAGGACTGCCGAACATAGAGGATGGCCTTCCGCTCCAGATGATGCGGCGCGATCTTCTCATGCATCATGACCGGCCTCCTTCTGTTGGCAGGCATGTCCGCACTTTGCGTGATCGACGAACAGCCGCACGATGAGCACCGTCAACGCTTGGCGGGTCTCCTCCGGCAACTCCGGCCATTGCGGCGTCCCTGCCGTCTTCCCCCGCTGCGGGGCCGAGAACAGATCGAACTGGCATGTCATGGGCTGGCGAGGCATGAACATCTCTCCGACTCGTTTCGTGAAAGACCAATGCTGCGCCCATTACCGAAGATTGCGATGAGGCATCAGCGTCCTTCAGCAATCTTGCCAAAGAATGCAGGCTTGCGAGATCGACGTGCGGGACCGCCAGGCTGCGCCAACAACCACTCACTGATCGGTCGAACATCCACGACGGGACCTCAAGAAGTCGACCAGAAGAAGAACCAGAAAGGCTGCAGCGGAAAATATGCGTCCCTTTAGACACCGCCTCATGCACGTGAACAAGCCGTCCGGACCAGGGATGCCACGGATACAGAAGCTCGCGAACCTCGGTCCCGTGGGTGTTCTGTCGTCGTGTTGTACAATAATTTCCGGCCGCACTCATCGCTCGGATATCAGACCCCGGCAGACTATGCCGGGACCATCGCCGCAACCGGCTCCAACGCTGCGCAAGATGAAAGCTTCGCGTTTCCGCCGGTTGCTCACACCGCGCCACTTGGCATATTCAAAACCGCCGAGGCTCCAATCGCAGTCGGATGAAAATTCAGTGGCAGGTCATCTCGCTTCGTCGGAGCGTCGCGGCCTTAATCACTAGGCTCAGGACTCGTTAAATCACATCCAGAAGATGACGGCTGCAGCGATGCATATGCTTGAGAAATAGGTGTGTGCGCAGCGGTCGTATCGGGTGCATGCCGCGGATGAGATCCTCGAGTGCGCTCTACGATATCCCCTGCGATGAGTGATTTGCTCGGCAAATAGCCAGTTTTTGTGCGCGCGATGGCACTGAAGAACAGGATCGCATTGTTCATCGACGAGGAACTGGCGGATTCCACCATCCCACGTCCGGATGTCGGCGAGGAGACTTTGAAGGTCGTCGATTCCATTTTCGGTCAGACCCTTCGTGCCATCGGGCCAGACAAGGGCGGCGAGCGCATCGCAAATATCCTGACCATCATTGAGACTGCCAAACTCCATGGCCACAATCCACCGGAGATCTATTTGACAGACGTCCTGACCAGGATACAGGATCACCCCAAGGACCACCTCCAGGAATTACTGCCGTGGCTTTGGACGCCGGCGATGCGAGGCTGCGTGATGGCACGTTCAAGGTTCATCTAAACGCTGAAAGAAGTCGCCAGCATGATCGGCGAGAACCTCGATTGGCGGTCGCCTCCTCGAAGATGATCGACCGTGTCATGGTAGGTGAAGCGCGTCCCATAGTCTTCAGCCGGTTGGCTTCCGATACGTCCATGCCGCCGAATTTGGTCTTCCATTTATAGATGCTGGCATTACTGACGCCGTGCTTGCGGCAAAGCTCCGAGACCGGCGTGCCAGCCTCGTGCTCCCTCAGAACGGTGATGATCTGTTCGTCTGTGAAACGTTGCGCTTCATTCCCTGGTCAAGGTCAGATTGTCGACGGACAAGACCTCAATGGGGGAAATGATTGTAGCGCATGGCCATGGACTTAAAGCCAATCGGCAATTCAGGATAGACGGCCTTCGCCGGACGGATACGTACTATGGGCGTATTCGAGATGATAGCCGGTCGATCCGGCGCATCAACGACAGGTCGCCATCGAATATTGCATTACCGGGGCCAAGGTTATCGACGCCAGATGGGGTCTTGCTCTTACGGTTCACTTTAGCTTCGGATGTAACGCAATCACACCCCAGCAACTCGCCCTCCATGGTATAGTTCATATCAGGACAGTGAACGACATCGGCGAATTCAAAAGCAGAATCGGACGCCGCTCAGGAGGCCTGGTTTTCTTAGAGCTGCTGGCGTCCCAGGGTTAAAGTATCGCTGTTAGAACAAGTTTTGCTTCAACGCGACAATGCGTCATCAAAGACGCGATTTAGTGTGAACGCTGGCGATGAAGCTTGCGCTTCGGAAAGTGAGAAGGACCACGCACTATGGCCAATCGCACGAGAGAAATTATGGCGGTCAAGTATCTAACGGATGTCATGCGAAGCCGAACTCCAGCCTATGTTCCAGACGGCAGCATTAGAAATGAATTAGAGTGGCCGCGACCAGTCCCCGGCCGCTCCTTGAAGGACGCACTTGAAATTCGAATAGACCGGCTTCTAAGTCGAACTATTCCCGATACGCCTGCATATAATAAACAACGGCTCTATGCATTGAATGCAATACATCGAGCTAATATTGGTGAGCTTACCGCGAACCCGGATCCTAACGAACTCCATCGCGTCATTGATAAAATCTATGCAAGGCGCCCGCAGTTCCCGATAGCTCTTTCTCCTAATGTAGCTGCTGCACTTTATGAGAAACTGCAGCAATACGCCAAAACCAAAGAAGGCGACCCGCGAGAATTCCCACACATTGAAATTCTGGGTCACAGACGCGATGAACTGCAGCTTCATCAATTCGATGAAAACTTTTCAAGCGGTACGCCCCGTAATCCAGCTTTACAGAAGGCCACTCTGAAGGAGCTCAATACTTTGTTGGACAAGATCGTGCCGGACGGCGCTTTTTTCAATGGTCTGCGCCAGGCGGTAGTAGATGAGGTTTGGGAAAGTGGCGAAATCTTGTCACGCTGGGCTAAGCGGGAGGCGGAAATTGTGGAAACGAGGGCCACCACTGGCGAAATAGGCTTCATCCCGAACTCCTTTCACTATGGCAAAGTGACGGTGATCAGAGCCATTGAAGAGAAAATCGTTCCTCGGAGATCGGAGTTACTACCGCAACAAAGGTTAACTCCAGAAACTGCTGTAGACATCGCAAGGTTGATACAACGGCATTGCGACCTAACCTGGCAGCGTGGTGGTAATCGTTTTTTCCTGCCCAAGCAACTGCCAAAAGGGATTAGGGACTCAATACGTCGAGCGCCTCCTCAACGAGGGCGTAACAGAGTCGCCAAGGAAATGGCAACGCGTGTTCTTGATGCCATGGACGCGGTCGTTGGCCCTCGTCGCGGAAACTTCGCGAGCCGCGCGTGGTTCCTCAAAGCGGCGTCGGAACACCGGGAATACTGGCTGGAGCGGAACAGTACGGCAGCAGATTCCCCGACCCTTTTCTCGTTGCTCCGCAGCTATTCGCGCGTCTTGAAATCAAGGACTTTGGAGATGGAAAGGCTTGTGCGAACCATAGAGGGTTACCACCGAGCCTGGCAAGGTCGTCTGCGCGAACTGCCAGAGAATGATCATCTAAAGAGATCAACAGTACCCGTACGGTCGAGCAAAATCGATTTAGAACATTCCCAAGTCATGCTTGAACTTGCCAAGGCAGCCAATATGCCTGGTCAACAGAAACTAAAACTGCCGCATCGCAATGAGTCAAAGGTGGTGGCGCCGGCTGAAAATCTGGCACGATCTATATCACCAAAAATAAAAGCGCCGCACCCCTTACAAGGGACTTCCGGCTCTTCCAGCCATAACGTCAATGGAGATATTGAAATAGGCAAATCGCCTAATGGGAGTAAGCGGCCACGCGAACTGGAGGAACGTGAGAGGGCCAACTCGATCAGCCTCTGAGAGATAGGTAACTTTTCGTGGCAACTGGCCACCTGTCAAGGGTCGACCACGTTGTTTTTTAAATGATCCTCTCGCTCGTTGCGGGAGCGCTCGCGGACAATTTTGATTGTCGATACCGGATCAATACATGGAGAGGTAATCGCGGCGCGATCCCCTTCCGGCATGCCCCTGGAGGATGACTACCTGCATTGCCGGGACCAAGGGTGTCGACGCCAGATGGGGTCTGCTTGCCGCTTAGTGCTTGCGCGGCATAACAGGATCTGCCGTTCGGCAACACGGAGTAGCAAGCTGGACGGCAGGTAGTGAGGGTGATGAGATGATGGGAACCGGACGAACCGGGGATTGGATTAATCCGAGATTCTCAAGACGCTCCGAGCGCGTTAATTTGATTGAAACCCGATCCGGGGATCCGGGGACTTCATCACGGGCCGCGGCCTTATGCGCCGCTGCGCGAAGGCGGGCGCATGGCTTGCACGCACCAGAGCGGCATCAGAGATTTTCTCTCTTGCAACAAACGGCCGCTCGAACGCGCGAATCGTGAGTTTAATAATCTAACCCGGGGCTGCGAGTCCGCTTACGCTCGTTTAATTCGCGTCGATTGCCTTCCGATCCATTGATCTCATCATGCGCCGCCTTCGATCCCAGCGCGGCGGCCGGTTCTTGCAACGAAGTGCCTTTTGACTTGCGAAAGCTAATGGTAGCGGGGTCAAAAGCTAGCCTCTCCGCGTCATCTACACCATCTTCCATACGACCAGTTGCAGCTTTGGTATGGCTCCCTTCTCCAGTCACATACGCTCTCCACGCCGACCGGTCGTCATCGAACGCCCCCGAAGAGTGGCTGTCCTCGTTCGATCGCTGTGACCTTTCAGGAGAGACATTTTCGTCCCGAAACAATTCGTTGCTACCAGGCGAGGCCGTTCGGCTGCTTAAGCCCTCTGTCCCTGATGCGGGCGAGGGTGCAGATTGCGCCTCGAAGAACGGGTCATGATCGACATCCGCTCGCCTCGCCTCGGCCTCACCATCAAGGCGTACCAGCGTTGGATCTCGCTTTTCCCTTTCCAACTGATGGGAAAGCAAGCCGATACTGGGCTCGATATCATGGATCAACGCGACGTCGTCCCTCGACCGATCTTGGAATAAATGGTCTATCGTGTACAGGCGCTCTCTAATATCCTCATACAAATGGCTCACCTCATCAACCAGCTCTATTGCCTGCTCAGACGTGAACGGGATGGTGGGTCGCACCTGTCTGGGCAGGCCCCTCTCCCGCGCTCGAAGGAACCGAAAAAGCTCCTCGGATTTGTCAATAGCATTTAAGCTCTCAGCGATTGTTTCACCGGTAGCAGTCCAGCCGAGCCCTTGCTGGTAGGGAGCGAAGTCGGTAAACTTCCCAACTCGTTCAATCAGCAAGCGCCGCCGATTGAGTGTTGGGCGGCCTGGGTCAATATGCTCATCAATCATAAGGCCCACAGCGTGGAAGCGAGTCTGAATCTCCGGACAAAAGACCGCCGGCTCACGCCTATGGATTCCTTCAGCGATGCACTCCCCGATATAGCCTACCGCCCGTTCGCGTGCTATTGTAGCTTCAGCCATATCCCACAACTCATTAGTGCGGTTGGCCCAGCGTTTCTTTAACCTTGATAGGTTCGCCAGTGCAACGAAGGTATCCAAGCTGTCTTTCATGGAAAACTCGTTGTTCATTTTCAACTCGTCTCTTTGTTTGCTGAGTCGACGGGGAGTAGTGTTAAACGGCCTGCAATCTTAAAGGCGTCGCGGTCTGCTGCTATGCTACGCAAAGCGCTGGTTGAATCGGCCCCCGTTTGAGCCGCCCCTAAAATGTTTGAAGGAAGCGTCTTCGGCCAAACCTCATGTTTGGCGGTGAGTTGGAAAGACCGTGTGGGTTTGCGTTTTCGACCGGAGTTTTCGCTTTCAAGCGTTTCGCAATCTCGGTCGGCCGCGCGCGCTCTGTGCTAGAGGACGCTTGGTCTCGCAATCCATCGTCGTGTAACTCCGGTGTTTCCAAGTCGTACGTCTAACACCCAGAACCGACTAGCTGAACCAAAATCGTGTTGCATTTGTCGCTCGTTAGCTATGCAAGCCAATCCTTCTTGCGAAGATGACGCGCGGCGATGCGGTTGAGAAGGTCGGCAAGCCGCGCCCGCGGAGTGGCTGTCGCACGGATTGATTAAAGCAGCCTAACCTGCGGCCTTCACCGACCTTACGTGAAGCAGGTTTTGTTATACGCTCAAGAGCGGACCGCTTCATTGGCGACTTGTGGGGATACCGTCCGCAAAAGTCGTCACGATCTTCAAATGCAGAAATGTGCAAACTACTTCGCAGTCACCCAGCACATCGTTGCGCTAAAACGCTCATTTGGTTATCGTTGAGCAAATTAAGCCGGGGCAATTCGAATCCGTGCAACAGTTCCAGCATTTGCGATGGAGAACTTCAAGGACCAGAAAAGGTAAAAGCCGCGCCGAACCCAAGCTCGGGCGGTTTGATGACGACTTTTCATATCTTCTAATAGCAAACCTCCCAGCTCGATCCAGTCTAAAACGCCCGTGGGATCGTGTCCATGGAAGTGGTGTAGGTCGCGGCTGATGGCCGTGCTTTCCGACATTGGGTCGGAGGGATATCAGCGAGCCACAGCGGGCAGACTGATTTGCGGATCATCGCTCATTTGCGCCATGGTCTCAAGGGTCATGTATCTGGCGCGTTGGACGGCCCATTCATCATTCTGTTCGAGCAGCAATGCGCCGACGAGACGGACGATAGCATCATCGTTCGGAAAGATACCGACGACCTCGGTACGTCGCTTGATTTCGCCGTTGAGACGCTCGATTGGATTCGTCGAATGCAACTTTGCCCGATGCTCTTTCGGAAAAGTCATGTAGGCAAGCACGTCCTCTTCCGCATCGTCCATGATGGTGGCGAGCTCCGGCACTTTTGGTCTGATCTGATCGGCGACGCTGCGCCATTGAGCGCTTGCTGCCTCCGGCGTCTCCTGGGCAAAGGCCGTTGCAATGAAAGCGGAGACCACCCGCCTACCGCTCTTTCCAGCATGCGCGAGCACGTTCCTCATGAAATGAATCCGGGGGCTGAGGCCCGCGGTCGGGATGCCGACAGCCGCTCCACGCTGCGTCAGAAGAAGTCTATGGCCATCGTCGCCAGCCTCTTCGATCTTTGGGAAAAGGAATGGGCAAGGTCTAGCGATCCATGATGCCCAGGGATGTTCCGCCTGCAGTCCTATTTCTACAATGGCGAGCGACAGGGTTATGGGGCCGGATCAACCATCATCTTGTGATGGAGGCGCGTGACTTGGAATGTCGGGAGGCCTCGCCGTCTGCGGGCGTGATCGACAGTCAAAGCGTGAAAATCACGGAACGTGGGGGAATTTCGGGCTATGACGCGGGCAAGAAGATCAAGGGACGCAAGCGTCATATCGTCGTCGACACGCTCGGACTGATGGTCGGCCTCATGGTTCACAGCGCCGATATTCAGGATCGCGACGGCGCGCCTGCCGTCCTCAAAACCATCAGGCGCTGGCCGTGGCTGAGGCATATCTTCGCCGATGGTGTTTATGCCGGACCGAAGCTGAAGGGCGCACTGCAAAAGATCGCTGCGTTCACTCTCCAGATCGTCAAGCGGACCGATAAGGCCAAGGGGCCTCGAGGTTCTGCCGCGTCGCTGGGTCGTGGAGCGCACCTTCGCATGGCTTGGCAGATGCCGACGATTGGCGAAGGATTGGGAAAAGTCCGTCGCATCAGCCGAGGCCTGGATCACTATCGCCCACATTCGGCTCCTGACACGACGCTTGGCAAGGTGCGGATATTGTTGAAACCGAGAGGAAGTCAATCTCCTGTGGTTGAAGAGGTGCTAGCTCGACGCGTGAACGGACCGCAGCAGCTACATTACAACTGTAACGCGCATGCGTTGACGCTCATCCCAAGCATTGTGGTATATAACCACATCCTCCACAGAAATGCCTCTGCTTTGAGAAATAGTGGCGCGGGGAGTTTCACATGCGTCTTAGTCGCCAAGCCAGCATCCGGCCAACTCTGGTCAAGCCGTCACATCCCAACTTTTGATCGATGCGTCGTTAATGTTACAGTTCCAATTTTAACTTTTAAGGAGCAGTGAGATGCGAATTGGGATTAAGCAACTTCCACGCTTTTCGCCACTACGGATCGTTGAAAGGCCGGGGCCGGCCACCAAGACACCGACTGCGCGCGATGTAGCGGTTAACTCACCCACTGTGCGTCCTTCCCCGCGCGCCGCAATCTCAGGTGGCGCGGATCCTGCGAAACCAAAGAAGGAGCTTGCAGAACAAGGAGCAAGTACAAGGTATAGCAGATCCCAAGGGCAAAACCTGCGTGGGTTGAAGTACGCCTTGTTAATAGCTGCTGGGGGCTACGCCTACGATAAGATCGTCAATGACTTTCCCCTCTCCACCACATCGCTGCATGACGGTAAAAAAGGATTCACCTCCAGTGAGCGGCTCAGGAGGGCTCAAGGCAGGGCACGAGAAGCTCACACGCGGTATCATGCGGCCACCGCTGAAACTCAGCGTCTAAACAAGCCGCCGATAAATCGAATTCGTACCTGCGGCGATAGACAATTTGTCACCATGATTGACTACCGGGCAGCGACGCGTGTTCACATTGCGCGGCGGGTGGACTCTGCTGATGCCCGCCGGTCGCTCGCCCTGAATCTGAATTGCATGAGGGGCCTTCTCGTGAAGGACGACTGCGTGGCAAGGTATATGCCGCCTCAGGTTCCGAAAAACTTCGACCTAACAAAAAGCCCAATCTATGACGAGAAGAATAAGTATGCGCTGACGGGAGTTTTCAACGAGCAGACCGGCGCGTATGGATACACGTCAAGATCGATTACTCATCCATTCATCAACAACGGCGTCCGGCACTTCAGGAACACTTTCCGAAGCGAGAAGGGCTTGTCGTTCAAGAACTGCGTCGAGATGCTCGAGCCGCTCCTGGCCGGTAAGACCTGCGGTCTTAGCGAAGAGGCGCAGTTTGCGGCCGGTCAGACGATCCTAAACTTCAGAAAGGTATATGCTGCTGAGGCGCACTGGGGACATGCCGAAAACGTTCTGATGAAGACGCTAATCGAGCATGGTTTGCTCTCCAAAGAGGAAACGGAAAAGCTCGATGCGACCTTAATGTTTGAGGATCCCAAGAAGAATAAGCTCAAGCGCAATTCCAGTTTGGTGGGGCCGTGGCTGCACAAGCTAGACATCTGGCTCCAGGAACTGCGATCCGGCTATGATCCCGAGCTTGTTGAGGATCTGAACCACCCGGAAATAGCAGGCATGAAGAACCTGCCGATCGCTCATGTAAAGCTGAATGAGCAAGGAGACGGATTCGAAGATTGTTCTGGACTTGGTGACTCATTTACATGCGCAAACGCCGTCGCCTGCATGAACCACGCGCGTCTGATGAGTGGTCAGGCACGGTTGTCAAAGAAAGAGGTCATTGTGATCGTAGCCTGCCTTAACGCCGTATACGACGACACGAGTTCGATTCGGCATACACTCCACGAGGTGGCGCGTGGCTGTTTTGTGGGCGCTGGATATACGGTTGAGGATGCAGACGCTTTCTATCGTGAAGTCTGCCGAAAAGCAGCGGAAGAGTACTATGGCGGCAGGAATATATCGGGCCGTTTGCAAGGCAATTCGCCTCATTCAAAGCCTGCGGAAGGAAGTCTTCTTAGGAAAGAACCGGATCTGAGAGAACCGCGTAACTCCGAAATGCGGCTGTCTGCAGCGCGTTCGCGTGACCGAAGTCATGGATTTGGCTTGTGAAAACAAACGCCGTGCCCGATTGTTCTGCTGTCAGCGAGGCATCGTAATCTATGACGGGCACCTTGTGGCCGCGTGCTGATGAACGCGGCCACAGGTTGAGCCGGTCATTCCGACGTCGCCATTATAAGCCCCTGAAACAGCTTCGGGATGTCGATCCCAGTCAACGGCTTTTCGCCAGTGGACGAAACGGCCGGATGCGGAGGTGTGATCAGGTTCGGCGTCACGATGAAGGGGTGCGTGGACATGAACAGGTTTTCGAAGGGAAACACACCTTCCCCGGTCGGCCGACGTGCACGAGCAAGTTTTATGATGACCTGTGACCTGACCTGATGTGATGGACGGCCTCCGCTCTCGGCATCGCAATGTGCCAAGATGTGGGTGTCGAACTCACATCAGGAGATGCATCCATGGAGAAGGTTACCATAATTGGCCTGGATATCGCTAAGCAGTATTTCAGGTTCACGGGATCAATGAGGCAGGCGCGATCGTGTGCCGTCGCAGGCTTCGCCGTGACGATGTCGTTACATTCTTCAAGGTATTGCCGCCGTGCCTGATCGGAATCGAGGCTTGCGCGACCGGACACCACTGGGCTCGGGTTCTCATGGCACTGGGTCACGAGGCTAGGTTGATGCCGGCGTCTTACGTTAAGCCCTACGTGAAGCGTCATAAGAATGATGCGACCGACGCCGAAGCGATCTGCGAGGCGGTAACGCGGCCAACTATGCGCTTCGTTCCGGTGAAGAGCGACGAGCAACAGAGTGTGCTGATGCTGCATCGGGTCCGCGAGCTTTTGAGCGGCAGCGGACGATGTTTGTGAACGCCTTGCGCGGCCACTTGGCCGAGTTCGGCATCGTGACGCGTCAGGGCATCCCCGATGACAGATGACGGCAGGTCGAAAGGAAGAGGCTCAGCGGGCCGTTCTCGCCATCATTGCGATGGTCTCGCAGGCATTTCAACGAAGGGCCGCTGTCGCCGCCCTCCGGATGGTCGAGCCCGCCGCAGGATTGATTACGATCCTGAGCACCTGATGTTGCTGACACGGGAGGCGCTTACCGCGATACCGGTTTCGCATGTGATATCCTTGATGACCGGCGCAAGTGAGCCGAGTTCGTCATCGGTGAGCGCAATCAGCTCCGGATAGTCGATGTCGACGCCGGTATAGTCCGCCGTCAAAGCGCTGGACCAATCGCCGCCGTTGATGCGGTATTCATGCGTGTCGAAATCGATGTCGAGCTCCTCCAGCAGGATGATGGTGAAGCGCCCGAGGATCTCGATCTCACCTTCCAGCCGGTACGCGGCATGGTCGTCGTCGCCGGCAAGAATGCTCCGCTCCAATGCCATGATGGTCCGGATACGACCAGCAGCCGCCTCCAGTCCTTCCAGCAGTCGCTTATGGAGCTTTCGCGAAACGTCGGTATCGCAGCCGAAGCGGTTCGCCAGGACGACGAGCCGGAAACCGGAAAGCTTGGTGTAGAGCGCAAGGTTCTGGTCAGATGTCATTGTGTGATCTCCTTCATCTTGATGACAGAGATCGGCCACTCGTGGCAAAGAGGGGTCAAGGACCGCGGGACGTGGCGCGCAAGCGGGGGAACCGATTTTTTCGGGAAGCGAAGGCGGCGGAAAAATTGGGGGAGACCGCGCCGTCCTTGACGCCGGATTTGCTGGAGTAAACTGGGACGTCAGAGAGAGAAGAGACCCGCGGATCCGGAGGGGACGCGACCGTATCCGGTGTGAGCCGGAGGGGAGCGTTGAGGGGTGAAATCCCTGACAACCGGGAGGCCGGTCGATCCGGCCGACAGGCTCATATTCCAGCAGAATGAGAGCCGCCTCAGAAAGGCGGCTCGGCGTCGATGATGCCGTCCTGTTCGGCAAGCGCCGCGGCCAGATCGGCCTGGGCGAGTTGAAGCTCCGCTTCGACCTGGCGCCGCTCGACGGCGTCGCAGGCGTTCCTCAACTCGGCGCGCAGCTCCTCGATGTGCTGTTCGATGGTCATCGTCTCATCTCCTTGAGTTCGTGAAAGACGAGACGGCGGGGCGGGAAGAGATGGCAGGGTCAAGGAGCGCGGAAGCGACCGGCGGAGCCGGCGAGTGGGAGAGCCGATTTTGTTGGAGTGGAGGGAACCGGAGCGGAGGCAAAATTGGGGGCAACCGCTCGTCCTCGAGGCCGGCATTTCTTCCCGGCACGATAGCGTCATCTGAGCAGACAAATTCCGGTTCCGTATCGCACCGAAAAAGCCGGCGGAAGGCTCGATGCCTGCAACCGGCTTATCTTTGACGCCGGTTGGCCCCGCCTCGGCGGCGGGACTTGTCCGGATCTCAGTCCCGGTTGGGGCGGGACCAGATCAGCTGGTAGCCGTCCTCGCCCTCGACCTCGGTGAGCGTCGCGTAGATCGGAGCGGGGAAGCTCGGATCGTCGAGCTTGACCGAGAGGTAGTCGCGGTCCTGCTCGGAGCGCTTCTGCCAGGCCGCACCCAGCTCGACGTTGCCGGCGTAGATGCGGAAGTGCGGGCCCTTGTCGGAGGGGTTTTCGACGCGGGCGATGCGGGCCTTGACGTTGAGGGCGAGCGTGCGGATCGAGCCATTGAAGCCGGTTTCGGAGGTGGTGAAGGTGCCGATGGTTGCCATTGTCGTATTCCTTTGTTGTTTCGGGCCGCGCCCATCGCGGCCTCGATGGCTGTCGCAAAGATCGGGGACGATCGGACCGCACCCCCGGGGTCCCCGTTGCGCCCGCGCAATGGGGTGGCTCGTAGGGCCGCAATGAAATGGAGGGCGGCCAGGAGAAACTTTGTTGTTCCGCGAGGAATGGGCGCACCGCGCTCAGGGGAAGAAGGTTTTGGAAGGCCGTTGCGGGAAGACGATCGAGGCGAAGCCGGTTTTTCGATCAGACATGCCTCATCGAGCCCGCGAAGGACGTGGCCTGGCTCAGTGGCGGAAGGAATATGACGATGGCAGCCGCGCCCCGACTGCCTGCCGGACCCTTGCGACCGCGGGCCTGCCGCCTTGCCACATGTCAAAATCAAACGTCCGGAAACAGCCGAACAAGGGCGCTGCGTTGCCCGTTCTTCGCGCTATTGTCGTGCTCGCGAATCCTCGCCTGGAGGATCTATGCGTCCGCAGCCAAAGCCGTTTACCGTCGAAATCAGGCCGTCCCGGAAGCTCAAACCGATCGACCGGAAAACCTGGATCTGGGGCAAACTGGACCTCACGGCTGATCCTGACACGCTCTCCGCGTCCAAGCCTGAACAGGTGCCGGCCGCTGGCGAGACCAACGACCGACACTGATGGCCCTCAGGCAGCGAGCCGCTCGCCAGCGGTTTCGGGCTGCAGGGAGTGCAGGAAACTTACGGCCCGCTGCGCATGTGCCGCCGCCTGGAAAATAGCCCGTCTGTCGTCGCTCAGGACCTTGAGCCAGGAGTCGAGGTACGAGGCGTGATCGGGCCGGGGTTCGAGCTCGGGAACAATGCCGAGGTCGGCGCACAGAAAGCAGCTGCCGAGTTCGGCGATCAGTTCCTCTCGCGCCCGCTCGGATTTGTCCTTGGCATAGCGGCTGAGGTCGCGGCCGAGGCGATGCGCCGGCGCCGTGAAATGTGTGACCTCGTGACTCAAGATCGCATAGTAACTTGCCGCATTCTTGAAGCTCTCAAACGGCGGCATCTGGATGATGTCGGCGGCCGGCGCGTAAAAGGCCTGCCCGATCTTTCAAATGGTTTGAGATGGGAGGCGACTGTCGTAGCTCCTTCTATGTCGCTTTAGCCGAGCGGCGGCGCGGGGATTTAGCCTTTTACAGCAAGGAAGTGCCGGAAGGCGTCGTATTCTTGCAGATTAAACGAGATATTTCAGACCTCGATTCCGGCTCGTGATACGGTACTTTGTCCATTAAACAGGCACAGGATACCAGAGATATGCATAGCGAAGAATCGACGCGCCGCATTGCTGGAATCGGGACCGGCAGGCCGGTTCGATTGCCGGAGGCGATCTTCGGCGAAGTGGCAAAACGTCTAATTACCGAAGACTTCGTGGAATCTGCCAATAATATGACTCGGCTTAAATTGGCCGGGCATTCGGCAAAAGATGCAGTCGAAAAGTCTGAGGCTGGAACGTTTCACACGCGGATAAATCGGCTAGGCAACACAAGTAAAGCCCTGTTCGAGGCGGCAATACCCTCCGAAGGGTTCTCAGCTAATCCCGACCTTAGACAAGGGGCTGCGACAGCCACTTTGCGAGCTTTTGCCATTGCGCCAACTCTTCCGTTTCAAACCAGGACCAGGAAAACTGCCTTGGTGGATCGAATCCTCGATCTGCCAAATGCCGGCAAGCAGCTCGCAGCAATCAGTGCTATCACGAAGCATTTACAAGTCCTCGCTCCGGAAGATAGGGATCGGCTCATCGACAGAGCTATTTTCCATTTCGAGCGCGAAGGTGCCCAGGGGAGCGTCCGAAACTATGCCGCCCGAATACTCGCTACTAACCATGGCACGCTGAGTTCAGAGTTGCGAACACGCGTCTTAAACGCGAGAAACAGCAATCCCGAGTTGGCGGCTGCCTATGCGACCGCAGAGGAGGTCGCGCGCTTTCTAGAAACCCAGCCGGCTCCCACCGTATTCAGGTCCGATCGTTCAGTGGATGAAAATATTGAAATCATTCAGCGAGAAACCGTGTCCTGCTTGGGCAACGTCGCTCTATCGAGCAAGCAGCGTATGGAGAAAATAGAGTCGATTGCCAATGCAACCACGGAAGCCGGCGAAATGTCGCGCGCGGAACTGATGAGTGCCACCAGACCGAGGCGGCAATACGACGAGGGAAGATAGCGTCGCTGATGAGCTGACGCCGGAAGTTTGCTCCGGTGCCGAGAGGCAGCAGACAACATGTAATTTCAAATGTAGTCAAAGTTCGATTTAGCCTACCGGGTCGAGATGATAGCTTGTGAACATCCAATGCATATCGGAGGCTGATTGATGGATAGAGAAAAGCAACAGCAGGCCACCGAGGTTCAAAGCTCTCCAAGTGCCGGGAGCCGTGTCGAACAGCAGACTTATTTCCCTCCTGAATTATTCACCGAAATTGCGAAGCACATGCCTTCCGACAATCCGGTGGAAACGGCAAAAATCTCGCGAACATCATGCTTGTAAGTCACGGGGTTAAGGATGCGGTTCAGGCAAGCCCGGTCGGGTCATTTCACGAGCGGGTAAAACGGTTGGGCAATTCCACCCGGGCCGTGCATGGGGCGCTCATACCCGATGATGGTTTGCCGGAATACCTCGGCCCAGGCACCGGTGTCCACTCGGTTGCGCCTCCCGTCCCTCGATTTCCCGCGCCGCCATCACCAGAAGCTGGTTGATGCGCTGCCACAGTCCGATCGCGCGCCAAGCATAAAAATAACCGCGCACTGTCGAAACCGGCGGAAAATCGCC
>NZ_LODW01000092.1 GCF_002914525.1 Rhizobium hidalgonense
TGTGATGCCGTTACGGCCGGCATCAACCACGTGTAGGGGTTTCCACACCCCAGGGCAGCGCGTACTGCCTCGCTGCGAAACCTAGTTGAAATCCGCGCGCGGCGCAACCGAATGCTTCACAAGATTCAATGGCTTCGCTCTTCCAACGCTGCGCGAAGAGCCTCGGCGCTTTTGAATACGCCAAGTGGCGCTGTGTGAGCCGCGGCCGAACGAATGGCGTCAGCCGCAGGCTAACGATCTGTTCTGGGTCCGTACGCAATGGCCGGAAGGGTCGTCGGAGCCTTTTTGCTGCGGGGTGATCTGGTTGAAGTCGGCGTATTTCACCTTAGACGCCACCTCCGCTTGTTAGGATGGATGGCGAAGTTTCCCATCAGCTGTCCAGGAAACTCGATCTCGGCGACCAGGGTCGGCTCGACCCAGACAATAGCGGCACTTCAGGAATAGGGCAGGGGCGGCTGCTTTCGCTTCCAGCGCAGCTTGTCCAGCATCTTCCGCAATCGGATGGCCTCGGCTTCCTTGAAGCCCGTTGATGCAGACCGACCGAACCTCGACGCTGTGTGCTCTCGCATCACACAATCTGTGCCGGCGCATAAAAACCCATCGGCTGTGGAATTGATGAGCGCGGCGCAGAAGGCGTCAGGGTAATGGCCTCGCCGCTCTGGGCGGCTGCTCGGCGGGACGATATCCGACAAGCGAGTGTGCCGGCTTCGCTGCTCGAATCGCCGAACGCCGTGCTTCTGCTACACCTCGCATCGGCTGGGAGGGGCGCTGACGCCGGTTGCTGACGACCGGTCATATCGCCGGGCTTCTTGTCTCCGGCGAAGGTGTAAAGCGGCTTACCTTCCCATTTCTCAATGGCTTCGTCGGAAATCCGCGGGTTATGGGCATCGATGATTGGAGCTGGCGGCATTCCTCGCGGTACGGGACGATCATGGTCGATCTCCGCCCCACTTCTGCCCAAGGGGTCGCAACGATCTTGGCTTCCATATTTGAAGATACAACACTGTGCCCGCCCAGCGACATTTCCTTATCAGCTTCGTCACCACGCCGATTGTGGTGCCGAGGAAGATCGCATAACGGATCGAAGGGAACTGGCCCGGCAGGCGAGCAAAGAAAGACAAGGTTGACAGGCGCATTGCTTCTTCGATTGAGGGTTCGGCAGTTCATGCGTGACGACGGTGGTGCCGATCGATCTGGCCTTCGCCCGTGCGCGCTGGCAACGCCGGCGCTCTGGATGCGCTACATAGACCGCGTCGGGGTTGGCGGAAAATCTTTTAAGACTCCGGCGATGTACAACAAGGAAGCTCGCCGATAAGTTGCCCACGTGCAACTTTTGAATCAGTACGGTTTGACTTCGTTCAGGGCCAATGTAGCCTCACCCGTCTCATCCCCCATTCGACTGGCCACGAATTCTGCTCCTGGAAAGGTGAGGTGGACATTTGAGCGTGGCTATAGACGGGCAGTCCGGTAATCGTTATTTCGGATATACCACCCCATCACCAAATCATCCAATGAATTTTCAAGGCCTTTTATATTGAAAAAAGTGCAACGCAGTTTTGCCGTCGAGTACAAAAGCGGCAGACGAAAACTCGATACTAGGTCGAACTCGATCTGGGGCAACGTGGACCTAAAGTCCGTCGCTCGCGACCTAGACGAAGAGGCAATGCCGTTTCTGTCGGATAGCTCTCAGAGTGGCAAATCCGACAGCGAAATTTCTCTACCAAAACCAGATCAGGCTGAGTCGTTGTTGACACCGCCTCTTGAGCCGTCGACAACTGCATCAGATGCACAGGAGATAAGCATGGCCGACGAGACTGATACTGCAACCAGTGCCGATGTGCCGGCCGTTGTCGAAACGCCAATTACGCCGAAGAAACAGCGCAAACCCAGGGCCAAGAAAGCCGCGGCACTCGAAACCGCGTCAGCTGACACTACGGCAGAGCCAGCAGCTGCTCTGGCCGGCGCCGGTGGTGTGAAGAGGAGAGGGCGCAAGACAAAGGTGATCGAAGCTGCGGCGAGCGCCAAACGCGCACCTGTGCGCCGTGCTCCGAAGGCGGTGCAGACAGCCTCGGCCGCGCCGACGACAGCGATCGATGAAATGGCGGACCTCCTGCAGTTAGAAGAGGAAAATCAGCGGCTGCGCAAGCTTCTGGCTGAAAAACTTCGCGCTGAAAATGCCGATCTGCGCAAACGGCTCAAACTCGATTGATAAAAGCAGCTGGTCAATCGCCGGCCGCATTTCCATGCTTATCAAGAGATAAAATTTGGCGACGGTGAGCTGTTGCCGGAATGAAGACTTACTGCCTGCTTGCGGGATAAAACGCGAGGTCGGATAGATGGCGTCTCCCTGGAAATTTCTTGCCCGACTGGTCTCACCGGGACGCGAACAAAAGCGAAAAAACGGCTCGACCGAGAAGGTTTCGCCGGAGGCGTTGCCTAGTTCTGGTCCGACTGAAACGCCTGCCGAGGACAGCCTGAATAGCGATGGTCGGCCGGCAGGCGCGGAGCTACCTCGTCACGGTCAACCCGGTGCAGTTTCCCTCAAGCCTGTGCATTCCGAAGAAGCCGAAAGCGATGTCCACGACAAGGTCGACGGCGAAGTTGCCGAAATCGTGGAGGTCGCTGATCCCGCTATATCCGGTGGTACGGGTATCAACGCCACCGCTGCACATGATGCCGCTTGGATCAAGCGAACTGCCGAGGTCGCACCGCGCGAGCAAAGGAGCCGCAGCAAGGAAGCGGTGGCGATTGCGAACGATCCCCAATTTATCCAAACTGCAAACGGGATGAGCCTCGATGACGAGATCAGGATGCTCAGGGATCAGCTGGCCAGAAAGCTAACGTTGCAAAACGCGCAGTTGAGAAAAATGCTGGAGCGGTTTGAACCATGAGCGTGACGCGCTGCCTGCCTTTTAAGCTTGTTGCAGGTGTCCTTTCAAGACGATAGAGGCGGCATCCTATCTTGCGACCTATCCTCACGACGGTTATACTGTTTTTGAAAAACAGTATAACCCTGGAGTCGAGCTATGAAGTCCATCGACCTCATGTATCAGACGATGCTCGCTGAGCTCGGTCAGCGCTCGCTCGACGCCGCTTGGACGGCCGATTTCCCTCCGGAGGGTCGGTTCACCCCGGCAAACATCAAGGGGCGCAAGTACTGGTATTTCGACATCCCGGATGGACATGGTGGTACGAAACGTCGTTACGTCGGTTCCGCTGATGATCCGGTTATCGCACAGCGCGTAGCTGATCATAAGCGGGACAAGGACGATCTACGCGCTCGCAGGCGCTTGGTAAATACCCTGACCCGCGAAGGCGGGATGATCGCCCCTGACGCCATGTCGGGCGATATCGTCGAGGCTCTTGCCGATGGCGGTCTCTTTCGGCTCCGGGGTATTCTCATAGGCACGGTGGCCTTTCAGTGCTATTCAGGACTGCTCGGTGTCCGTCTTCCCATGGCTGCGATCCTGACCGGCGATGCTGACATCGCCCAGGACTATGCCATCAGTCGGGAGGTCGAAGATAGTCTGCCTTCGATCCTTGAGTTGCTGCAGGGCGTCGACGCCAGCTTTCGTCCAGTTCCACATCGATCGGGAGCCGCGGTCTCGTCAGCGTTTCAGAATGCCGACGGCTACAGGGTTGAGTTCCTGACGTCGAACCGTGGTTCGGATGACTACATCGATCAGCCGGCGAAGATGCCCGCTCTTGGTGGCGCCAGCGCGGATCCACTGCGCTTTCTCGACTTCCTCATAAGGGAACCCGTCAGGACAATGCTGCTCCACCGAAGCGGTGTTCCGGTCGTCGTCCCTGATCCGTCCCGGTATGCCGTCCACAAGCTAATAGTCGCCAGCCGCCGAAACACGGACGGGCAGGGGCCGGCGAAGCGTGAGAAGGACATCCGACAAGCTGCGCTGCTCTTCGAAGCGCTGCAGCAGACAAGGCGATCTACTGACTTGGCGCTCGTCTACAACGAAGCATGGAGGCGCGGGCCTACATGGCGAGAAGGTATTCGAACCGGGGCGGGAATGCTGCCAGCACAAGATGCCGAGCGGCTCAACACGGTCCTGACCGAGGGCGGAAAAAGAAACGGCGAAGAAATTGAACTTCCGTTTGGAGAATAGGCCGTCTTTCAAGGCTAAGCAGTTGATTTGATTCGAAGTCGTGAAGACAATGAAGATGAATATGGTCCTGCGGGGTCCTGTGCCGAATATCTGCATCGCACGGTCTCAGATCTGGCCCCGGCCAGCGCCGGGCAGGCGAAGCGCTGATCTACATAGCAAGGGGGTCAATCGAGAAGATCGCGGTCGGCGACGTGCTCCTGATACGCAAGGGCGACGTCGTACCGGCCGACGGGGCTCTCGTCAGCGAAGTCGCGACGATCGACCAGGCGGTCCTGACCGGAGAGCCCTTAAGGGTGCGCATCGCGAGGGATGGCAACATTTCAAGTGGCGCTACGAACGAGGGGGACGTGATCGAAATCCGCGTTCTAAGTCGCGCCGAGACAGCACCTATGCCGGAATACCGGAATAGTGAGGCTCGTGGAAGCATCGAGGCGCTCCAAGGCGAAGCTGATGCGACTGGCCGACCGGTTCTCGGTGTGGTTCTTGTTCGCCACGGTAGCGATTGCAGGCGTCTCGGCGTTCATGTCCGGAGACCTGTCAAGGATCGTGGCCGTGCTGGTCGTCGCCACGCCCTGTCCGTTGATCCTGGCCGTACCCGTCGCACTTGCGAAGGAGGGCGTTCTGGTGAAGGGTGCGGGACCTCTCGAGGCACTCGTCCAGGCCACCGTGGCGGTGTTCGACAAGACGGGGACGCTCACCGCGGGACAGCCCGAAGTCGGCCACATCGAGGGATCGGAGCATCCTAACAGGATCCTGCGGCTGGCCGCCTCGCTGGACCAGGCGTCGGGCCATGTGGTCGGACGCGCGCTGGTGGACGAGGCGCATAGACGTGGGTTGGTAGTGAGCCGCCCATCGGAGGTGACCGAGACCGCGGGATCCGGAATCGTCGATGGCGTGCGCGTCGGCGTCGGAGGAGACGCCTATTTCGCAGAGGCGCCGCCGTCCGGGCCTAACGGGTCAGGCAGCGCAATGCGTGTCAAGGTAGTGTTTGACGGCACGCCGGCTGGCACGATCACGCTCGAAGACCGGCTTCAATACCTTCCGCCAGTCGGCGGGGCATTGCTTCAGGAGGCCATCGACGTCGCGGTCATTCTAACGCCCTTCGCGCCCTCTAATGGGCGAGAAGCACTAGTAGCTCGGCCTTGACGAGAAGTTCTCGAGTGACGCCGCCGAGGATGAACTCACGAAGCCGCGAATGGCCAAATCCGCCCGCGACCAGAAGGTCCGCCTTTCGTTCCAGCGCGGCCGATTGGATGGCGCCTGTCGCGGTCTCGCCGCCTGCCTGGATCGATACGTCATCCACGTCGAGTCCCGAATGCTTCAACGAAGAGATCAGGAGGGCGCGGTTCGCCTCGTCGATCTCCTTGTCGTCGGTGATCGAGATGACCTGCACCTTGATCGCGCGTTCGATGAAGACCCGTGCGCTGGAAAGGGCGCGCGCTGCGGTGGCGCTGCCGTCCCAGGCGACGGCGATCGTGTCCACACGAGAGTAGACGCTGGTGGCTGGAAATAGCACGAGCGGACGGCCGCTTCCGAATAGCAGCGTTTCGGAGAGTTGCCGGGAGAGCTCCGAGGCTTCGACGATGGAAAGGTCGTAGCACTTGGCAATTTCAGAAAAGCGTTCATAGACGAACGGTTCCCTGACCTCGAATCCGTGGATTCGCACCTCGAAGCCAGTTTCCGAAATAGCGTCGGCGATGTGTCCCCGCAGCGAAGTCCCGCTGTCCCGGCTATACCGTTCTGCTTGTCCCCGCCATGTCTCGACATCGATAACGGTGGGAAAGGGCGGATGGACCTGGGGGATCCGGACTTGTGGAATACTGGCGACGAGATGGGCGTCATTTTGCCTAGCGAGGCCGATAGCATTGTCGATTATGGCGAAGGAACTCGCGTCGGGATAGGTCGACAACGGGAGATGGAACTGCGGCTTCATGCTTGCCTCCTGAGGTTAAACTTCCGTCATGATGCATGCCGCTGAGAGAGTTCGCATTGCGCTTGGTCAAGGCCGCGGCGCAATGAAGCTCCTATAATCGCGCCTTCATCGAAGCTGGAGGATACGGCCATGACGATCAATCTGACGGAGATCAACCCCGGTGAGTGCTACCGCATCCTGGAGAACGAGCGTTTCGGTCATCTGGCATGCTGCAAGGATGGGCAGCTCTACGTGGCGGCGATCTATTTCGCCTTTTCCAACGGCGTCGCCTATAGCTTCACCATGCCCGGCAAAAAGCTCGACTGGATGCGGGGAACGACAAGGTCTGCCTACACATCGAGCAGCGTTCGAGCGCCGGCGGGTGGACGAGCATCGTCGTCGAAGGCAGGTTCGAGGAATTTCCTGACAGCGAGGCGCGACAAAGCGAACGGCTCCACGCGTGGTCTTCTCCAAAAGTATTCGGACTGGTGGGAAATCGGCTCTATGAAGCCCCAGGAGTTCCCCATGCACCCGATGGCTCTCCTCATGTCTTCTACGGCATTGCCGTCACGGCCGTGTCGGGACGCAGTGCAGTCAGAACGGAATGACCGTCGATGCTCGAGCCGAACCCGCATCCCACAATCGGAGCACCACATGCCATATCTACGCGGCCTATATCCAAGCGCCACATCTAATTTCACCTCGCACCCGCGTTTCGCGCGGGCGCTCTGATTCAAGACGAGATCTTTGCCGGTCGGCCGCGGTCACTGCGGATTTGACGGCGTCCGCCGCCCGGCGAGGGCTTCGATGCTTTGAATTTCCGACTCGACTTGCCCGCAGTATCGACCACGGTGATGCGGTCGAGGTTCTTTCGGACTATGTCGAGGGCGAGCTGGAGGAGTATCCTAGAGAGGTGGCGCGACTGTGTGAGGCCGGGTCACGAACGTTGTCGCACGCCGCCGAAATGTGTCGCGACGTCGCCGCCGGTCAGGCCAACGAGGCTGAAGCGAAGACGGTCGTGTGAAGCCCGCGGCTCATCGGATGGTTCGCAAGACGAGCACGGTGCATGGTGCGCGCTGCACGACGTGGTCCACGACCGAGGCGAAGACGCGGTGGAGCACGTCGTCGCGGCGAGAGGCGATCACGGCGAGATCGGCGGCATCTCCTTTGCGATGGCGACGATGAGCTGCGACGGGTTGCCCGCTCGGACGTGTATAGAAGCAGGAGTCTCGGTCGACCGCGGGGCTTCCGAAAGCCTGGTCTCGGAGGCTCCCATCACCTCAACCGCCCAATCGTTCGGCGAGGCCGATGAGGGCAGGCCCTCCACCGCGTGAACGAGGTGGAGGCTTCCGTTGGGCGCGATCTGCGCGTGGGCCGTTTCGACGAGGTGGAGCATGCGTTGCCGGGATCCTCGGCCGATGGCGCCGTGGCGAACATGTCAGTATATGTCCTTGCCAGACAGGCTAACGAACTCGGTCGTCAGTCCGTCGTCATGCGCTTCCTTGAGAAGCCGATCGGCGCTCATGATGTCGAGACACATGGTGCCCGTGAAGGATTGCCGCAGGGCGCAGCAGAAGTGATCTCTCGCCCATGCCTGGCCTCGCGGCGTCGCCGCCGTCACTTCCCAGCGATCCTCGTCCCGACGTCCGAGAACAAGGTCTGCGGACGTTCGCTCGACGGGAGGAATGGTCGTGGCAGCGTTCGTTTCTGTCTTGCCGGTCTTTTCTTGTTCGCGCATGTCCGTCTCCTTTGGATGAGGTCGTGGCGCTGTGTCCAGGAGCCTATCTGTCCCCGGGCGTTTGTCTTTGACGAGCATCAATCCGGATGTTTGACCGGGATCAAGCCAAGGTGGGGAAGGTGGCGATACGACTGTGGCCTGCGGCGTCTGCCGGACGGACCTTCACGTCTGCGAAGGAGACCTCTCCCAGCCAAAGCTTCCTCTCGTTCCAGGGCATGAGATTGTCGGAACCGTGATCGCAACGGGCGAGGGCCTTCCTCGTCGCCTTGTCGGTCAAAAAGTCGGGGTACCTTGGCTGGGCCATACCTGCGGGCACTGCGCATATTGCCGAGAGGGTCGCGAGAACCTGTGCAACGATCCTGGCTTCACGGGTACACAATCGACGGCGGCTTTGCGGCCCATGCGGCGGCCGAGGCGGGCTACGCGTTCGAACTGCCTGAAGATGCGGACCCGGTGGCGACCGCGCCTCTTCTCTGCGCGGGCCTCATCGGGTGGCAATCCCTGAAGATGGCGGGCGAGGGGAGGACGATCGGCATCTATGGGTTCGGCGCGGCCGCCCACATCCTCGTGCAGGTGTGCAAGCATCGAGGCCAGAGCGTCTATGCGTTTGTGCTTCCCGGTGACGAGGCCGGACGGAAGTTCACGCTTGATCTTGGCGCCGTCTGGGCCGGGTTTTCCGGTGAAAAGCCGCCGGTGCCGCTCGACGCCGCCATCATCTTCGCGCCGGCCGGCGAGCTCGTGCCAATGGCGCTCGACGTGGTGCGGAAGGGCGGAACGGTGGTCTGCGGCGGCATCGACATGTCAGACATTCCGAGCATGCCCTATCGTCTGCTCTGGGGCGAGCGGCGGGTCGTCTCGGTGGCGAACCTGACGCGGAGCGACGGGGCGGAATTCTTCTCGATCGGGAAGGCGGCAGGGGTCAGATGCTTCACCAGCGTCTACCCCCTCGAGCATGCGAACGAGGCTCTCGACGATCTGCGCGCAGGCCGTGTCTCTGGAGCCGCCGTGATCGTTCCGTAGCCGATGTTCCCCTTGACAAGGATCAATGCGCTTTGCTTGCGCTACACAAAAGCTTCTTCGTCAAGACGTCCGCCGACAACCGGCGGCGCTTCCGCAAGGAGATCAGAGATGTCGCGTTCGTTGCTCGCCTTGGCGGCGCTCTTCATCGCAGGTGAGAGCCTATTGTCGGCTCCAGCCGTTGCAGACAGCCTGTCGCTCGCGCCGATGCTCCAGCGTGTCGTGCCGAGCGTCGTCAGCATCTCGGTGCAGGGCAGGGAACTCGACGACGCGGATGCAACGCTTGCTGATCCCTTCTACAGAAAGTTCTTCGGACTACCTGACGACGCTGCGCCGGCAGAGCACAGCTTCCAATCGGCCGGATCGGGTGTCGTCATCGACGAGGTCCACGGCTACATCGTCACCAACCAGCATGTCATAGCAAGCGCCTCAAAAATCGAGGTGGCGCTCTCCGACGGCCGACGCTTCCAAGCGAAACTTGTCGGCGCCGATCCCGAGACGGATGTCGCTGTCGTTCAAATTCCACCTGATCATCTTGTTCAAGCCGAGTTTGGAAGCGCGTCCTCGCTTCACGTCGGCGACGTCGTCGTGGCGATCGGGAATCCCTTCGGCCTGGGCCAGACCGCGACGATGGGCATCGTAAGCGCGCTTGGGCGCCGTGCCGTGGGATCGGAGGGGTACGAAGGATTCATTCAGACGGACGCGTCGACCAATCCCGGCAATTCGGGCGGCGCGCTTGTAAGCGAGGACGGCGTCGTGGTCGGGATCAATAGCGCGATCATCGGCCCCGCCGGAGGAAGCATCGGCATCGGTTTTGCGGTCCCAGCCGAGACTGTCGGCATCGTGATGCGGCAGCTCATCCTGACCGGCAAGTTGGTACGCGGCGAGGTGGGAATTTTAACGCAGGACCTGACGCCCGGTCTCGCAAAGGCGTTCGGCATCGATGAAGGGGCGGGCGCGCTGGTCAGCGAAGTCCTTCCGGGTTCACCGGCGGCAAATGCAGGAATTCAGCCGGGCGACGTCATTCGGATGGTCGACGGAAGGACGGTGCGCGGCGCGTCCGACGTTCGAAGGCTTGTGGGATCGCTACCGTTGCAGTCCAAGCCGTCCTTCCAGATCGACCGCGCGAGCCGAAGGATAGAAGCATTTCCCGTGGTGTCCGACGCACCGGTTGCCGAACCGGCTGCTCCGCGTACCATTCATATCGGCCGCGGCCCTCTCGCCGACGCCGAGATGGCGAACTCTCCCGATGGTCCCGGCGCCCGCGTCGTCGTCGTCGCCGAGGGTTCGGTCGCGGCACAGGCCGGCCTGCAGCCGGACGACGTTATCGTCGCTCTCGACCAGCAGCCGGTGACGGACGTCGGGCAACTCCTCTCAATACTCGTGAAGGAGCATGCCCGTGCTCTCATCACCGTCGTGAGGAACGGCCACCGCCTCTTCGTGGCCGCTGACGTGCAGACCCAGTAGCAGCCCGCAGACCGTGTTCTGTCCGCTGAAATTCCAAGGTCGCTCTCGTGCTTGATGAAGATCAACGACGAAAATCTGCGGCGCTGTCACGATCGGCACGTCGCAAACCTGAAGGAGGTTGTCATGAACGACATTCAACTCAGACAGAACATTCTCGACGAAATGGAATTCGAGCCCAGTATCGACGCGGCTGATATCGGCGTCGCGGTCGAAAGCGGGATCGTCACACTGACTGGTCACGCGCGCACCTACGCGGAGAAAGACGCCGCAGAGCGCGTGGTTAGTCGCGTCAAGGGCGTGCGCGGAATAGCTGCCGATATCGAGGTCCGGATTTTCGGGCCGAAGGAAACAGACGACGACGACATCGCCCGGCGAGCTGTCAAAATGCTCGACTGGAACGTTTCCGTGCCAAAGGATTCGGTGCAGGTGCGGGTCCTCAAAGGGTGGATCACCTTGCGGGGAGAGGTCGAGTGGCAATATCAAAAGAACGCTGCCTACGACGCCGTGCGGCATCTCGCCGGCGTAGTAGGGGTGTCCAACCTAGTGGAGCTGAAGCCGCATATTACGGCGGTGGATGTCAAGAAACGCATCGAGGATGCTTTCCAACGCGACGCCGCTCTTGAGGCCGATGCAATCAGAATCGACGTCCAAGGCAGAAAGGTAATCCTCTCCGGCAAGGTGAAGACCTGGTCGGAACGGCAGGCGGCGGAGCGCGCTGCATGGTCCGCTCCAGGGATCAGCAACTCTCGACGACCGACTGACGGTCGGGTGATCGAATATCGGGATTGGCTAGACGTTACTGCTCTGCCCACACTCAGCAGCAAGGGCGCCGCTGAGCGCCCTTCGCATAGAGCCCAATTTCCTTGATCGACTTGCGCGCAGATCTCGTCTTCGGAATGAAATTCCGCACCACCCGTTGCAGAGCCTCCGTCGCGAGCACAAGGCGACCATTGTTGTTGTTGGAGAGCGACCTTGGGTGGCGACGTAGGCTGGGATCTTCCGCGAAGAAAGATATGAGTCCCCGCAACGGCAGCGCGATTGAGGTTCGGGTTTGATTTTTCTAAATTGAAATCCTGCTGTCGAGCAGAATCGCTATTAGGCCTCGCGGCGAGCAGCAGCCTGAGACGGGTCGACATCTCCGATGCAGTGTACGGCTTCTTCAGCCAGCCGGCGCCCGCTTCGATCTCCTTTTCCGCGGCATGGGGTTCAGAAAAGCCCGACGTCAGGAGAATTTTCACCCTCGGCCAGCGCTCCCGGACATTCCGGGCCAGTTCGTCGTCGTTCATTCCCGGCATGGCCACATCACTGAACAGGAGCGCTACGTCATGCCCCGCCTCCAGCTCCTTCAACGCGTCGATCCCGTTCGTAGCTTCGATCACGAAGTAGGCAAGCGTCTGCAGGCGGCTGACCGTCACTCGGCGAACTCTCGCGTCGTCCTCGACCACCGGGATAGTTTCCGTGCCCCGAGGCGGGGCTTCCTCAGCCCGCTGCTCGTTCGGATGAGAATCCTTTCCGGCGTCGGCGCGTGGAAGAAAGAGGCGCACCGTCGTCCCTTCGCCAAGTTCGCTGTAGAGCTGCAGGTGCCCTGCGGATTGCTTTGCGAAACCGTAGACCATGCTCAGCCCAAGCCCCGTTCCCGAGCCCGTCGGTTTCGCGGTGAAGAACGGTCGAAAGCCCTCTCCATCACATCGGACGTCATTCCGGTGCCGGTGTCGGTCACGGAAATGAGGACGTAGCTGCCGGGGCGGATCGCCGGGGTACATCCCGACATAGTCGAAGTCGATCTTGCAACAGAGCCCTTGCAGGCGGGCACCTCAAAGCAGACAGGAGCTGCGATGGAGGACAAGGCTTCGCAGGTTCTATCGAGCACGAAATACAGCACTGCTATCAAGCAGTTGGCAGGATCCGTGCTCTCACAATCCAACAAAAAGCGCTGATGAACGAACAAAAACTTTCGAACCAGTTTCTGTTGTTTTTCCCGGGCTTCTCGTCAACCAGTCTTATTCCGTTTCCTGCCACCTTAACTCATCATCTTCCGGAAAAGCGGCAGTTGGTTGCGAACATCCAGTGCCTCGGTCGGTGGACTCCGCTGAAGCGCCTATTTGAAGTCACTCTGCCCCAGATACGCTTCAATGCAGCTAGGAATGGGAAGCGATGAGCAAAGTGCGTAGGAGATCAAAGTTTCCCACTCCTTGTGGCCTGCCGAGGTCGGCGATCGATGACAGGCGTAATCGAGAGACACTGGCCTCCGAGACATCAATGCCGCTTGGGGGAGACGTATCTGACAACGTTGGTTGTAAATCCGCTTTTGTTTGCCGATGCACATTCAGTGCCATGGCTGGATCGCATGGTTCAGATACACGCAGATAGACATCGCGACCGATCGCGCGCGTGCCCGGCCTCGCCGAAAAGGTGCCAGATGTGACGGCAGCCTTGCATGCAAAGCTCGACGAGCACCGGGCGTTCGTGCGGGAGCGTGGAGAAGACTTGCCGGAAATCCAGAATTGGCGCTGGGCACGCTCCTCCTAGTGCGACAGAGGACCGGATTGGGTAGCGACTACCACCAGCCATACTGCCGCAGCTACGCCGGCACGCAGGAGAAAGGATTCGAGTGCGAGGTGGCAACCTCGCCTTCGACTTGGGGTGTCCCACGGCAATCGCAGCCTTTGCAGCGTCAGCTACCTGTTTCGAGTCCTGTTCGTTCTGCAAACGATGCGATCTTAAAACGTCCTGGAGAATGATCGCCGGGTCATGCTGCAGCCGTCAACGAGAGGCAGCTAAGGGTGAAGCCCGGTCCCATCGCCGTCAGGACAGTTCTCCTGGGTAGTCCTTGCGCAAGAAGCTTCTCGAGTACGAACAGCGCGGTTGGCGAGGACATGTTCCCATAGTCCGAGAGAACCTCACGTTCCTGGTCGAGGGTTCCCTGGCTTAGTTTAAGCGCCGATTCCAAGGCGGTGATAACCTTTGATCCACCGGGGTGGCACGCAAACCGGTCAACGTCGGCAGGAGCAAGATCTGATCGGGCGAGTATGGACGTTACGCCCTTCAGCACATGAGTTTCGGCGAACGGTGGTATCGCACGATCGAAGATCACGCCCAGACCCTCCGGATCGACGCTCCATCCCATGATGTCTAGCGTGTCGGGCCACGTATGCTGGCCTGCAAGTTCGACCTCGGCCAGACCGGTCTCACTAGCACGCACCACGCAGGCGGCGGCCCCGTCGCCGAAGAGGGCGGTCGCCACGATGTTCGCCTTCGTAAGCTTGTCCATGCGAAATGCCAACGTGCAGGTCTCGACGGCGACCACCAGCACGACTGAGCCTGGCCGGGATGCCGCCAGCCGTGACCCGATTGAAAGCCCAGAGACTCCGCCGGCACAGCCGAGGCCAAACACGGGAACCCGTTCGACATCGTCCCGGAAGCCCAGTTCTCGGCTTACCCTCGCTTCCAGACTAGGTGTCGCAATACCAGTCGAGGAGACGGTTACGATCGTGTCGACATCGCCTGCTGCAATGCCCGCCGACACGAGAGCCTTGCTGGCGGCGGCGACGAACATTGCACCCGCGCCCTCGATATGAGCGAGGTTTCGTTCGGGCCATCCCGACGTCTCGAGATACCACTCGATCGGCCGGACGGCATAGCGGCGCCGAATTCCCGAGGTTTCGAACACCCTTGCCAGCTTTTCGAAATCGCCAAATCGCGATGAGAACGCGGTGTGCGAGGCTCGCGCCGCGTCACGCTGGTCGATGACATGTGGCGGAACGGCGGTGCCGACGGATACCAGCTTGACGGGTTGCTGCATAAGACTCCTTGCGACGGCGCGGGAAGAATTTGGTACGCCGCGCGAGGACGAGACCGAACCGTAACGCCTCGATCCTCAATAAGTTGCAATGCGGGCGAGCCTGACGCCGCACTTCGTCGGAAGGCTTCAGAGACGACGACGCGTGAAGAATGCCTCCCGCGGCTTCGTGTCTGCCTTGATCCACGTCAATGCGCTCAACAAGTTGGCTCCGTAATTGTCCGATCGAAAAGGAGACAGCGCGATGCTTGCTAGAGACATCATGACGACCCCGTGACGACGCTCGACGAGGGACACAACGTCAGGGAAGCCGTCGAGATCGTCAACGCCAGCAAGATCGGCGCGGTGCCCGTCATCGATGGCGAAGGGCGGCTCACCGGCATCGTCACCGGGGAGACCTGCTGCGCCGGGTGGCGTCATCCTGGGCGAGACGGGCGGTACCGCATACGCGCGACCGCGAAGATGCACTGGCGGACTATGTGAAGGCCCGAAGCTGGCGCGTCAAGGACGTGATGTCGACGCCCGTCGTCAGCGCCGCCCCGAGCGCAACCGCGAGCCAGCTCGCAGAACTCCTGCAGGCCCACGACATCAAACACCGAACGGCAGACTCGCCGGCATAATCAGCCGTCACGACTTGATGCGAGCGCTTCTCGATGTTCGACGGCAGTGTACTGCTTCCGGCGACGAGGCCCTAGGGACGGCCGTTCGTGGCCGCCTGGAAACCGAGTTCGAAATAAGGTTCCCCATCGTCAATGCGACCGTCTCCGACGGGGCAGTGACCCTGAGGGGAGAGGTCGAGACGGAGCTGGAATGCTCGGCGGCCAGGGTGGCGGCGGAAAGCATCCGCGGCGTCGGCGGCGTGGTAAACAACATCACCCTGGCTACCGCATGGTGAGCTCTCTCAAACTATGAAATCGTCCCTGGAGTTTCCGTCATGTTTGTCAGGGTCATCGCAGACGCCGTCGCGTCGAGGTTTCTCCTCGTCATCCTGATCCTCATGGTGGGGACGGTCGTGAGCGTCCTACTGGTGAGGCCATCCGACGACTCCCGAACCGGGCGCGTCGAGCGCTCTCTCTGACCCGTGAGTGCGCGATGAACATCTGGCCCTCCAGGATTTAATTGTCCGGCCGCGTCCCGCAAATGGCGCGACGGATTCGATGCTCTCCGAACTATTCGGCTTCATCTGGCTGATGGGAAGGCGTCATCAGGCGTTGGTCGCAGGGCTGTCCCTGGCTCTTTTCGTTATCGGCGCGGCGCCTCTCGAACTCCAGCGCCGGATCGTCAATGAGGCGACCGAGCAAGCGTCATACCGGTCTCTTCTCTTTCTCGTCTCCCTCTATCTCGCGGTCGCAGTGTTGAAGGGCGCGATAAATTCACCTCCAACCTCTAAAGAAGCTGGGTGGGCGAAAAAAGCACGCTTTGGCTCGGGGCGCGCGTTCTGCATCGGGCCGAGACGCCGCCATCGGAATCCACGCTCGAGGGGGTTGAGCTGTCGATCGTCTTTGCGGAAGCGGAACCGGTGGGCAGTTTCGTTGGGACCAGCATCTCCGAGCCGCTACTCCAGATCGGCATCCTTGTCACCGTGGGCGGTTATCTGATCTATCTCCAGCCGCTGATGAGGATGGCCGTCGCAGCCACCTTCGCCCCGCAGATTGCGTTCGTCCCGATGTTAGGCTGCTCACCTGGCTTTTGGAGATGCCGCTCATACCCATGGCCTTGACCAAGTCGTCGACAGAACGAGTCGA
>NZ_LODW01000093.1 GCF_002914525.1 Rhizobium hidalgonense
CGGGATGACGTGATCGCCCTTCTTCACCGAGGTGACACCCGGCCCGACATCGACGACGATGCCGGCGCCCTCATGGCCAAGAATGGCGGGGAAGAGGCCTTCCGGATCGGCACCCGACAGGGTGAAATCGTCGGTGTGGCAGATGCCGGTCGCCTTGACCTCGACCAGCACCTCGCCGGCCCGCGGTCCTTCCAGCTGCACGGTCATCACTTCCAGCGGTTTGCCGGCCTGAACGGCTACGGCGGCGCGAACGTCCATCGTCACAATCTCCCTGACAATTTTATTGGGCTGACCTTGGCACGGCCGGCGAGCCGCGCTCAAGCGAAAACGGCCCGGCGGCCTTTTCCGCTCAGGCAAATTCCATGATCACCGCATCGACGGCCAGGCTTTCGCCGGCCGCGGCATTGATTTTGGAGACGACGAGATCGCGGTCGGCGCGCAGCACGTTTTCCATCTTCATCGCCTCGACGATCGCCAGGGTTTCGCCGGCCTTGACCTCCTGGCCCTCGGCGACCGCGATGGAAACGACAAGGCCGGGCATCGGGCAGAGCAGCAGCTTGGACGTATCGGGAGGCAGCTTCACCGGCATCAGCCTGTCGAGTTCGGCATGACGCGGCGAAAAGACCTTGGCCGTCACCGAAAGCCCCTGCCAGTCGATGCGCAAGCCGTTGAGGACAGGGCGGACCTGTGCGGTGATATCGCGGCCGCCGACCTTGCCGCTCCAGACGGGATCGCCGGGTCTCCAATCGGTGACAATGCTGCTGTTCTCACCCTCTATCGCCATCTCCATATCGAAGGGGATGGTAACGAGGCCGTCGAGCAATCTGACAGCGACATGGCTGTCTCCTGTTTTGACCACCCAATGTTCGCGCAGCGCGCCCGATGCGGCGCGCAGGCGATCGGAGAAACGCTCGCGCCGGTTCGTTTCGATCAGCGAGGCGGACAGCGCAATGGTGGCAAGTACGGCCTCTTCCGTGCGGTCCGGTTCCATCGGCGCGAAGCCGGCTGGATATTCCTCGGCGATGAAGCCGGTGGAAAGCCGGCCCTCGCGCCAGCGCGGATGTTTCATCAGCGCCGACAGGAACGGGACATTGTGCTCGATGCCGTCGACGACGAAGCCGTCGAGCGCCCGGCCCATGGCTTCGATCGCCTCCAGCCGCGTCGGCGCCCAGGTGCAGAGCTTGGCGATCATCGGATCGTAATACATCGAGATCTCGGCGCCTTCGAAGACGCCGGTATCGTTGCGGACCACAACATTCCCGGTCCGGCCTTCGGCCGGCGGGCGGTAGCGTGTCAAGCGGCCGATTGAGGGCAGGAAATTGCGGTAGGGGTCTTCGGCATAGAGCCGGCTTTCGATCGCCCAGCCGTCGAGCCTGATGTCCTCCTGGGTGAGGGGAAGGGGCTCTCCCGCTGCGACACGGATCATCTGCTCGACGAGATCGATGCCGGTGACCAGTTCGGTGACGGGATGTTCGACCTGCAGGCGGGTGTTCATTTCGAGGAAATAAAAATTGCGGTCGCGGTCGACGATGAATTCGACGGTGCCAGCGCTCTGGTAATCGACGGCTTTGGCCAGCGCCACTGATTGCTCGCCCATCGCCTTGCGGGTCTTTTCGTCGAGGAAGGGCGAGGGCGCCTCTTCCGCCACCTTCTGGTTCCGCCGCTGGATCGAGCATTCGCGCTCGCCGAGATAGACGACGTTGCCATGCGCGTCGGCCAGCACCTGGATCTCGATGTGGCGCGGCTCGACGATGAACTTCTCGATGAAGACGCGGTCGTCGCCGAAGGAGCTCTTCGCCTCCGAGCGGGCGCGTTCGAAGCCGTCGCGCACCTCGGCCTCATTCCAGGCGATGCGCATGCCCTTGCCGCCGCCGCCGGCCGATGCCTTGATCATGACGGGATAACCGATCCCGCCCGCGATCACTTCCGCATGGGCGGCATCCTCGATGACGCCGAGATGGCCGGGCACTGTGGACACGCCGGCGGCGTTGGCGAATTTCTTCGATTCGATCTTGTCGCCCATCGCCATGATGGCCTTCGGCTTGGGGCCGATGAAGACGATTCCCTGCTTTTCCAGTTCAGCGCAGAAGGAGGCGCGCTCGGACAGGAAGCCGTAGCCCGGATGCACCGCTTCGGCGCCGGTGGCCTTGCAGGCGGCAATTATCTTTTCGGCTACCAGGTAACTCTCGGAGGCGGTAGCCGGGCCGATATGCACGGCCTCATCGGCCATCTCTACATGCAGGGCGTCCCGATCCGCATCCGAATAGACCGCTACGGTCAAAATGCCCATGCGGCGCGCAGTCTTGATCACGCGGCAGGCGATTTCGCCGCGATTCGCGATCAGGATTTTCTTGAACATCGAGACTCCACCCAGAAATGCGTTCCGGAGTTTTACGCACAAAACACCGGAACGCACAATCAGGCTTAAAGAGCATCAGGCAGGCTTGAGGAGCTTCAGGCGACAGCCGCTTCCGCGACAAGTTCCTCGTCGACGATGCGCAGCCAGCGGCTACGCCGCGGCTCTGCATAGTCACGCAGCTCGGCGGCGGCCATAATGCCGGCCCAGTGCGGATGATTGGCGCCGGACAGCGTCGCCTGCTCGATCTGCTGGAGCACGCCGTATTCGACCGATGAAACGGGGATGATGCCGCTTTCGGCTACGCTTCTGAAGATGCGCATCGCGAAATCGACGTCCTGGCGGGTAATGCTGCGGCGGTCTACGGCGCGCGACAGCTTGTAGCCACCGATATTGTCGGTGATCGCCAGACGGAGCTGATCAAGCACGAGCGCTCTCAATTCACCCGGGACATCGGCCGAGATCTCCATGACATGCAGGATGAGCTCGAGCTCCAGCGCCGAGTTGACGACACCGTCTGTCGTGAACATGCGCCTGATCCAGGCGACGTTAATTTCATCCAGCGAGCCCTGCGGATAGGTGTAGTGGACAACGAAGCCGGCGAGCTGCTCGACGAAGAAAGCGTTCCAGGCGGCACATTTTTCAGGGCAGGAATTATTGAGCGCCAACATCGCCACGACATCGTCGGACGTCCGGATGCCCTCGGGAAAAGCATGTTTGCGCAATAGCAATATATCTTCGGCCGTCAGCCGATGCTTGCCGGCCACCACACAGGCCGGAAAAGCGAGACGAAATTCGCTCATGTTTTAACTCCAGGCTTCATCATGAAGCCGGAGACAGTTTTACCGTCTGCGAATTGACGATCCCTCAAGAAGCGGAGTTAATCCGATATTCCCGGGATCAGGTGGATTTTAGCAATTGCGCCGTCAGCCGCTCGCGCCAGATGATGAAGAGGCCCGATGCGACGATGATGAAGATGCCGATCCATTTGGAAAAGCTCGGGAAATCGTTGAACAGCGCATAGCCGAGAACGGTCGCTGAAATGATCTCGAAATATTGGAACGGCGCAAGCAGGGACAGCGGCGCGAGGCGGAAAGCCCGGACCACCAGCATATGCGCATAACCCGAGATCGAACCGAGGGCGAGGAGCAAGACAAGACCGAGACCGGAGGAGGGCAGCGAGACGGCGAAATCGGCATTGCCGGAACTGCTGCCGACGAGAAGGGCGGCGGCCATGAAGGCCGTTCCGCCGATGCCGGCCATCGTCTGCATGGTCAGCGGCGAATCGGCCTCGCCGATGGCGCGGTTGAGGAACAGATAGAGCGAGAATAAAAAGGCGCAGGCGACCGGCAGCAGCGCCTTCAGGCCGAATATTTCGTAGCTGGGCTGAATGACGATCATCGCGCCGCCGAAACCGATTACGATCGCCATCCAGCGCCGCCAGCCGACCTTCTCTCCGAGGAACAGTGCCGACATGGCTGTCAGCATGAAGGGCTCGACGAAATAAATTGCGAAGACGTCGGCAAGCGGCATGTATTTGACGGCGACGAAAAATAGCAGGCTTGCAGCGCCATGCAGCACGCCGCGCAGCAGGTTCATCCATGGCCGCTTGGCCGAAAGCGCCTTCAGCCCGAAAAGGGCGAAGAGAATCGGCAGGGTGCAGGCGATCTGGAAGAAGAATCGGTAGAAAGTCACCTGACCCGGCGACATCGCCTCGAAGGTCGCCATATATTTGGCGATGGCGTCCATGGTCGGCAGGATCAGCATGGCGCCGGACATGATGGCCATGCCCTGCAGGGAATTTTGATGGGGATCTGACATGGCGGCCGATTCTTGCGGGGATGACGCCATGAACCATGAGAAGGCGAGGCAATCAAGCCGAGCAACCGCAGATAATTTCGAAGTGAAATCGAAATCGTCGCTTAGAAAGCGTTTCCCTGAAGGGGAATGGTGCGGTCGAGAAGACTCGAACTTCCACGGGTTGCCCCACAGCGACCTCAACGCTGCGCGTCTACCAATTCCGCCACGACCGCATCGTGGTAGGTGCCGATTTGCGTCGGCGGGGCAGCATGTAGCAAAAGCATTTGGGGTGCACAAGGGCGGTATGACAGTTTTTTTAAAAACCGGTCATCGCATTTGAATTGCCCCCGAAACGGGTCCATATAGCGGTCCTGCCGCCCCTCATTTTCGCAGGCATTTCGGGGAGGGCGGCAAGGAATAGCCATGCTTCGCACCGATCTCGAATTCTCCATGCTTCCTCAAGCCGGCACCCGACCGGTCCGCTGGCGCATCGCCGACGGTCTCGTCGCCTATGAGGCGGCGGTGGAGACGATGGAGCGCGAGGTTGCAGTGATATCGGATGGCGGTGACGAGCTCGTCTGGCTGGTCGAACATCCGCCGCTCTATACCGCCGGCACCAGCGCCAATGCGAGCGATCTCGTCCAGCCAGACCGATTTCCGGTGTTTGCGACGGGGCGCGGCGGTGAATACACCTATCATGGACCCGGTCAGCGCGTCGCCTACGTGATGCTCGACCTTAAGCGCCGGCGCCAGGATGTGCGCGCCTTCGTCACCGCCCTTGAGGATGTCGTGATCCGCACGCTCGACATGATGAATGTGCGCGGCGAACGGCGTGAAGATCGCGTCGGCGTCTGGGTGCGCCGGCCGGAAAAGCCATTGCTTGCCGATGGAACGATGGCCGAGGACAAGATCGCCGCCCTCGGTATAAGGCTGCGGAAATGGGTAACCTTTCACGGACTGTCGCTCAACGTCGATCCGGATCTCGATCATTTCGGCGGCATCGTGCCCTGCGGGATCTCGGCCTATGGTGTGACCAGCCTGGTCGATCTCGGCTTGCCGGTGATGATGGCCGATGTCGATATCCGGCTGCGCACCGCCTTTGAGGCGGTTTTCGGCGAAACGATTAGCGAAACGTGATATTCCAGGACGGCAACTTGCCTCCGGCAATTTGCGTCTGAGAGCGGAGCCTGCGTCGCGGCGGAATGGCAGACGCATGGTATTAATATCGCTTGTAAAATCCGGCTTATTGGCAGCCACTGCCGCGCCATTCTCTGCAAGAAATCGGCAGGCAAGAACCGCCGCCCGTCAAATATGAACGAGGGCCTTAACCCGTAATTAGTGATCGCGCATATATGGTACCGCAGCCTTTGAAGTGGAAGCCTTGCGAATAATGAAAAAAAAGACAGCGGCGAGCTTGTCGTTCTTCGATATGCATTTCGTTCTCGATATCGTCGAAAAGGCCGTCATCGGCTATTTCTTCGTTGCGATCGTCATGCGTATCCTGCCACAGATGCAGGACAATCGTGCAATCATCGACTGCCTGCTGATTATTTCGGAGGGAGCCGCCGCCTTCCTCATCCTGACGCGTCGGCCAACGAGAAGTGCGTCGCTTCGTCCGTTTGACTGGATGGTCACCGCCATCGGCACGCTCTTCCCGCTGCTTGTCGTTCCTGCCGCGACAGAACCGCTTGCACCGCTCGCGCTCTGCGGGACGGTGATGGCACTCGGTTTTGTCCTGCAGATCTCTTCAAAACTATCATTGCGGCGAAGCTTTGGCCTGGTGCCGGCCAATCGAGGCATCAAGATCGGTGGACCATACAAATTTGTCCGCCATCCGATGTATGCGGGCTATCTGATGACGCATATCGGCTTCTTCCTGGTGCATCCGAGCCTTTGGAATTTTGCCATCTATGCGACGGCGCTTGCCGCTCAATGTTTCCGCCTCTTGGCGGAGGAGCGTCTGCTCAGCGAGGATCCTGCTTACACGGCCTTCATGGCCACGACCCGCTACCGTCTTGTTCCATTCGTGTTCTGAAGACAGAAAAACAGATTGAAAAAGAGAAGGGCCGGTTTTCCGGCCCTTTCTTTAATTGCATCAATGCGTCGCGCGGCACGCTTCGGTGCGGGAGGCACCGCTGTCGGCACCCTTGGTGTGGGAGCCCTTGGGGCCGATCATGCTGTGGCACGGGGGCAAGGGGGCGATGCTCGCCGTTGCTGTTTTGTCGACGGCAGGCGCCGCCATTGCGCTCGGGGCGAAGCCGTCGCTGTCGTTGGTATAATCGCTGGAATAGGCCGCGGCCTTGCGGTTGCTGTAGTGGACGGGGGCCGGCTTCGACACCGGGCTTGGCGAAAAGCCGTCGCTGTCGTTGGTGTAGTCGTCGGAATAGCCCGGCTGGGCGAAGGCAGCGCCTGCAAGGCTGACGGCGAACAGGGACGCGGCGAGGGCAAATTTGATGCGCATGGGTCTATCTCCTCAATCTACTGTTGAATTTCACGACATAAAACCAACCCTCGGCGCATCCGAGTTCGCGCCCCAATTCAGGCAATTTTGTGATGGAACGACGGCGCAGCCGCGACGTTTTGTCCAAATGAAATCACAGTGTTGTCACCGAAATTGACGTTCGCGTTACGCAAGCCGCCTAAGCAAAATGATTAAATAAGGCTCGCTCAGAACCAAATTGCGATGCAATCTTGAATTGTTAACTTTTGGTAATGTTGAAAAGGCGGCAGACCACAGCAGCGGGAAGCATTGGCGCCCTCCGCCGCCTATCCATATCTGTGTTTGAATCAGTCTTCGTTCGGGATATGCGCATCGACGCCGGTCAGTTGCAGTTTGTTGCGGACATGGCGGACGCCGTCGACCGAAAGCGCGCTGAGCTCCACTTTACGGGCGATGCCGATCGTTTCGACCGAGCCTTCCAGGGTGATGATGTGCCCGTCCGCATGAACCTCGATGCTGTCCATGTCGACATCGGGGATGGTTTCGAGGTGATCGTTCACCCGTGCTTCGAGGTCGTCGCTTTCATCGCGGTCGATGGTATCGGCGCGCAGCGAATCCTTCAGGCGGTTCTCGTTGCCGTTTGCATCCGTGCCGTCGATCCGGAAGCCTTTATTGGGATCGCTGTCGAAATTTGCCGCCGTCTCGCCATAAGGTCGGTTGGCCGGGTCGGCGCCGGTGGCGTCGGCGTAGGGCCAGCCGTCGTCGAGGTTGCGTTCCTCCAGGTCGCGATAATCTTCTTCACGGGAAAGTTCAGGTTTTTCCCTGGAAAACTGGGTCTTGTCACCGATCCTTGCCATTGCGGTCGCTCCTTGTTTCTCTGGCTGGAAACGTCGGTAGCGGCGAATGGTTCGGTGCGGCGGCGATTTGTCAGCCCTAATTGTCGGCTCGCATCATCAGCTCTCGGCCTTCTCCCATTTTTTCACGAGCCGGTCGCGTTTCAGCCGCGAGAGGCGCTGCAGCCAGAAAATGCCGTCGAGCTGGTCGACTTCATGCTGGATACAGATGGCGAGGAAACCGTCGGCGACGTCCTCATGCATGCTGCCCTCGGCGTCCTGATAGCGGAATCGGATCGATCGCGGCCGCGTGACCTCGTCGGTCGCTCCCGGCATCGAGACGCTGCCTTCGGCATGGGTCATCGTCTCCTTCGAAAACCAGATGATCTCCGGGTTGACGTAGAGGCGCAGGCCGTCTGACTTGTCGAGCTCCAGAACCGTCACCCGGCTGAAGACGCCGATATGGGCGGCAGTGATGCCGACGCCGGGCGCGGCGCGCATCGTCGCCAGCAGGTCGTCGGCAAGTTCGGCGAGCGACGAATCAAAGACTGTCACCGGCGTGCAGACGGTCTTCAGGCCAGGATGCGGATAACGCAGGATCGGGCGGATGGGCATGGGGCGGCGTTCCTCGGGTCGGATGCGCGGCGAAACTATCGCCGGCCACGGGCATTGTCATCAAGCGGCAGGTTTGCTGCTTTACGGAAGGGATGCTTTGGGCTAGCAGGAGCCATGGATTCCGACCGCGGGAAGCTCGCGCGGGGATTTGCTTATCTGCTTGTTGACAATATGTTTTCCGCCGACATTCGCGAATGCGGCGCTTAGTCGTTGAAATTCGAACCAGATGCGAGGGCGGCAGATGACGACGACCGATGGCGAAGACCGCGTCCGCAGACGTCCCGAGGACGAGGAAGCCGATATTTACGACGAGGACGGCAATGTCCGTAGCGATTTCCTGGCGTTGGTCGGCGCCGCGATCGCCGACCGCGACACGCTGTTCCTGCGCCAGAATGTTGCCCGGCTGCATGAATCGGAAATAGGCGACCTGCTGGAAGCGATCCAGCCGGATCAGCGCCTGGCGCTGGTACGCCTGCTCGGCGAAGATTTCGATATGACGGCGCTGACTGAGGTCGACGAGGCGATCCGCCGCGAGATCGTCGACCAGATGCCGAACGAGCAGATTGCCGCCGCGATCGGCGAACTCGATTCGGACGACGCCGTCTACATTCTCGAAGATCTCGATAAGGAAGATCGGGAAGATATCCTGGCGCAACTGCCGTTTACCGAGCGGGTCCGGCTGCGCCGGGCGCTCGACTATCCCGAAAGTTCTGCCGGACGCCGCATGCAGACGGAATTCGTCGCCGTGCCGCCGTTCTGGACGGTAGGACAGACGATCGACTACATGCGCGACGAGGAGGATCTGCCCTATTCCTTTTCGCAGATATTCGTCATCGATCCGACCTTCAAGCTGCTCGGCGCCGTCGATCTCGACCAGATCCTGCGCACTAAGCGTCAGACGAAGATCGAGCAGATCATGCGCGAGACCAACCATCCGGTCCCGGCCGAGATGGACCAGGAGGAAGCCGCCCAGCTCTTCGAGCAGTACGACCTTCTGTCGGCCGCCGTCGTCGACGAGAACGGCCGACTGGTGGGCGTGCTGACCATCGACGACGTGGTCGACGTCATCCACGAAGAGGCGGACGAGGATATCAAGCGCCTCGGCGGCGTCGGCGACGAAGAGCTGTCGGACAATGTGCTGTCGACGGCACGCTCGCGTTTCCTCTGGCTTTTGATCAATCTCGGCACGGCGATGCTGTCGGCCAGCGTCATCGGCCTGTTCGACGCCTCGATCGAGAAGATGATCGCGCTTGCGGTTCTGATGCCGATCGTCGCGTCGATGGGCGGCAATGCTGGCACGCAGACGATGACGGTGACGGTGCGGGCGCTCGCCACCCGCGATCTCGACATCTACAATGCCGGCCGCATCATTCGCAGGGAGGCGGGCGTCGGCATCCTCAACGGCATCGTCTTCGCGACGATCATGGGCGCAATCGCCGGTACCTGGTTCCACGACTATCAGCTCGGCGGGGTGATCGCGGCGGCAATGATCATCAATCTGATGGCGGCAGCCCTGGCCGGCATCCTGCTGCCGCTGCTGCTCGACAAGGTCGGGGCAGACCCGGCGATCGCCTCGTCGGTCTTCGTGACGACGGTGACCGACTGTACTGGCTTTTTCGCCTTTCTCGGTATCGCCACATGGTGGTTCGGTATCTGAGCCGCCGGCAAAATTGACTATTACGTAAAAGTCAATATTATTGCCGGTTCATGACGGGGAACACATGCAGGTGAACAAATATTATAGCATAACGGAGCTGACGCGCGAATTCGGTGTCTCGACGCGCACGCTCCGCTTCTACGAAGACGAGGGACTGATCCATCCGGAACGGCGCGGGCGCACCCGTCTTTTCCGGCAGGCCGACCGACGGCTTATCGGGGAAATCCTCCGCGGCAGGCGCATCGGTTTCACCATTGCGGAAATCCGCGAGATTATCCAGGTTTATAAGGAGCCGCCGGGGGAACTCGGTCAGTTAAAGCTGCTGATGAAGCGCGTCGACGAGAAGCGCGACGACCTGCGCCAAAAGCGCAAGGATATCGACGACACGCTGGTGGAACTCGACAATATCGAAGAGGCCTGCCTCGGCCGCCTCGCGGAAATCGGCGTCACCACCTGAGCCGACCCGTTATTCCGCCTCAGCGCTGCATTCGGCGGCGATCGTCTGGACCCGTTCATCCTTCTGTACGTCGATTTCGTTTGCCTGCAGCGGTTTCAATAGGCTTTGGCCCTGCAATTTCTCCAGTGTGCACTGGCAGAAGCTGCGGCAGAGGGCTTCGCCTTGCTGCATGACGCAGGTGGAGTTGCATTGCCTTAGGTAAGTTTCTGTTGGATCCGGCTGCGGCGGCGGGACAAGAAGGGAAAGCCCGTAGGCAATGCCGATCAGCACGGGCTGGTGAATGAGATAGAAGGCCAGGCTGTGGCGGCCGAGCCTTGCCGTCCACCGGGAGCCGGTACCCAAGGCGGCAAGCCGCTGCGGCAGCCTGGTTCTGAGGGCGATCGAGGCGAGGCTCAGCCCGGCGAAGAAGGGCGTGGCCCAGGGAAACAGCGGCACGTAGTCGTTGGAGCGTTCCGGCGTCACGGCAAGGCCGATCCAGGCGAGGTATCTGGGATCGAAGAAGGATGAGCGCAGCAGGCCGGGTGGACCGAAATTATCGGTGATCCAGGCGGCAATGAGCACCATCGTGGCGATCAGCGTGATGGCGAGCGGGAACCTCAAAAAAACGACGCCAATCAGCGTCAGCACCGCGATGCAATGCAGGATGCCGAAATAGATCCACTCGTTCGGCATGGCGATGCGCGTGGCGATCGAGATGACGGCGGCGGCCGCGGCGATCATGCCGAAACGTTTCCAGAAGGAAGGCCAGCGGACCTCCGGCTTGCTCGAGAGCACCAGGCTGATGCCGACGATGAAGAGAAAGGTCGTGGCGATCGCCCTGGCATAGATCTTCAGCCAGCCGGTCTCGGCCGTGCCCGGCGCAAGATAACCCATGAACTCCATGTCCCAGCTGAAATGGTAGCTCGCCATGGCGATCAGCGCGACGCCGCGCGCCGTGTCCAATAGGCCGATGCGCGGCGGTCTTGCCGCCGCATCGGGTTCGATTGCCGGCAATGTCATCATAGTCCCTCGGGCAAATCACGTCCGTCGTTCGACGGCATGTCGCGGCGAATGGCGGAAAGGGTGAGTTTCGATGGCGGGCCGGCATCCATGATGGCCAGCCGCGCTTGCGAAAAGAATTGCCGCCGCGCCAGCACGAAGATGACGATCGCTGTCGTCAGCATGAAGACATAGGGGTTGATGAACCAGCCGAGATAGCCGATCGACAGGAAAATCGCCCTGAGGCCCTCGTTGAAATTGCTGCCGGCAATGACATTCATCCGGATGACGCGTTCGGCGGCACGCTCGGCGGCGATCATGTCGGCCTCGGCGTCGCGCAGCATCGGGATCGAGCCGAACAGGATCGTGCAATAGTTGAACAGCCGGTAGGACCAACCGAACTTGAAGAAGGCATAGCCGAAAAGCGCTGCCAGCCCGCCGACCTTCATCTCGAAGACGCCATGGCCGCCATGGAAGACGAAGGGCAGGTCGGCGAAGACGGCGTCGACCTTCTCCGTCGCCCCAAGCAAGGCGAAGCAACTGCCCAACGCGAAGATCGAAGTCGAAGCGAAGAAGGCGGTGCCGTTCTGCAGGCCTGCCATGATCTGCGTATCGATCATCTTCAGGTCGCGGCGCAGCGAATTGTAGATCCATTCCCGTCGCCGTTCGATCATCGCATGGGTGAGGCTGGTGCGTCCGAAGAAGGTGCGGCCATGCAGCAGCCAGGAATAGCCCGTCCAGACACAGGCAAAGAAGGCCAGAGCGATATAATCCGCCGTCGTCACAGTGATTCAGTCTCCGCATGAAGTGCGGCCACCTTACATATGCATTGAAATGCTGCAATGACTGGTAAGGTGGGCCTCATCGCTTTAATGTCCAGCCACAATGTCGCACCGGCTGCATGCGATGTCGGTGGCCCGCACGGATTGAAAACCGGCGTCGCTTAAGTTTGCATCCTCGTAATTAGAAGGCATATCCATGTTTCTCTCGGTATTCGATGTCTTCAAGATCGGTGTCGGGCCATCGAGCTCGCACACGATGGGTCCGATGTCGGCCGCCACCCGGTTTCTCCAGCTGATTCTGTCGGACGAATGGCCGCGCCCGTCCTCGGGCGCGCAGGTCGTGGCGATCAAGGTCAGCCTGCACGGTTCGCTCGCTCATACCGGTATCGGCCACGGCACGGGCAGGGCGGTCATCCTCGGACTGATGGGCGAGGCGCCCGATAGCGTCGATCCCGACAAAATGGACGGCATCGTCGATTCGGTGGAGCGCACCAGCCGTATCACCCCGGAGGGGCATCCCGCCTATCAGTTCCAGCCGAAGACCGACCTGATCTTCGACAAGAAACAGCCGCTGCCCGGCCATGCCAACGGCATGATCTTTTCCGCTTTCGATAGGGACGGCCGGCTGCTCGTCAAGCGCATCTATTATTCCGTCGGCGGCGGCTTCGTCGTCACCGACACCGAACTGGAGCAGATGCGGGCGAAGAAGAACGCCGCCGGCGGCACACGGGTGCCCTATCCCTTCTCGACCGCCAAACAGATGCTCGATATGGCGGAGCGCTCCGGGCTGTCGATCGCCCAGATGAAGCGGGCGAACGAGGAGAGCCAGCGCAGCCGCGAGGAACTCGACCAGGGGCTCGACCGCATCTGGGAGGCGATGCGCTCCTGCATCGAGCGCGGCCTAAAGGTCGAGGGCATCATGCCGGGCGGCCTCAACGTCAAGCGCCGCGCCCGCAGGATTCACGACAAGCTGGAGGAGGAGTGGCGCAGCAACCGCGTCAACCCGCTGCTCGCCAACGACTGGCTCTCCGTCTATGCGATGGCCGTCAATGAGGAGAATGCCGCCGGCGGGCGCGTCGTCACGGCGCCGACCAACGGGGCGGCCGGGGTCATTCCGGCAACGATCCGCTATTACGAGCATTTCCACGAGGACTGGGACCAGAACGGCATCCGCGATTATCTGCTGACGGCTGCGGCCATCGGCGGCATCATCAAGCACAATGCCTCGATCTCGGGCGCTGAGGTCGGCTGTCAGGGCGAAGTCGGTTCGGCGGCAGCGATGGCGGCGGCTGGCCTTGCTGCCGTGATGGGCGGCACGCCGGAGCAGATCGAGAACGCCGCCGAGATCGCGCTTGAACATCACCTCGGCATGACGTGCGACCCGGTCGCCGGCCTGGTGCAGGTTCCCTGCATCGAGCGCAATGCACTCGGTGCCGTCAAGGCGGTTACTGCTGCGTCACTCGCCGTCAAGGGCGACGGCCAGCATTTCGTGCCGCTCGATGCCTGTATCGAGACGATGCGCCAGACCGGCCACGATATGAGCGAGAAATACAAGGAAACGTCCACGGGCGGCCTTGCCGTCAACGTCGTCGAATGCTGAGTTGTGGACGACTGAGTTAGAGCGGTCAGCGCTTCATGCCAGCGGAGAACCGCTCTAACCTTTTGTTTTCACGCAATTACCGGCAAACGCTTCGCGCTTTGCCTGGGAAAACCGCTTCACACTTTTTCTGGAATTGCTTTGAATGCTTGACGCCCGCCGCCAAAAGGATTTCAACGGCGGCATGGCATTGCATCTCATCAAACTCTGTGTCGGCGCCGACTCCATAGACGATCTGCGCGAATGGGTGGCGGAGCGCTCGCTCAGCGCCATCGCAGCCGGGCTCGAGCCACATTCGGTGCATACGACCCGCATGGTGCCGAAACGCATGGAGGAACTGCTCGATGGCGGCTCGCTCTACTGGGTGATCAAGGGGCAGGTGCAGGCGCGGCAGAAGCTGCTAGGCATTGAGACCTTTACCGACGGCGAAGGCATTTCGCGATGCCGCCTGATGCTTGGCCCAGAGGTCATCGAGACGGCCGTGCAGCCGAAGCGCCCCTTTCAGGGCTGGCGTTATTACACTGAGGATGATGTGCCGCGCGACCTGATGAGCCTCGGCGCCGGCATCGTCGAAATGCCCGCGGACCTTCGCCGTGAGTTGACGGAACTTGGCCTTCTGTAGAGCGGTTCAACTTTTCAGGAGGCACAGAACCGCTTTCCACTTTTCCGGAATTTGCGCATCCGAAAATCAAAACCGATTTTCTATAGGCGGACGCCTGCCGCTCAGCGCAGGCGCAGTTGCACCGGCACACTGCCGTCCTGCGAAGTCACATGCAGATGGATGCGGGCTTCGGGTTGGGAATAGCGCCAGGCGCGGGCACCGTGGCAAAGCAGCAGATTGATGAGGTCCCTGGTCTTCGGAGACTTCGCCTTCGGCCGCGGCAGGCCGATCTCGGCCAAGCGCATCGCCGCCTCGTGCAACGGATGCAGCGAAGAGCGCCCCTTGGCCGTCATGCGGCGGTCTGAAGGCATTCCCGGAACATTCTCATTGATCGCCATTGTCTTCCTCGTACGCAATACTGATCGAGTTCAAGAACGATGGCCGGAAACGCAAACACCGATTCCGGCCGTTACCGATGCCGCCGGCCATCTTGCTGGCAGCATCGAATAGCTCATTGGGCTGCCGCCCAGCACTTGATGCCGGCCTTCTTCAAGGCCTTGCAGGCATTGACCGCATCACGCTGGTCATCGAAACCGCCGAAGCGGGCGCGGTAAAGCTGGTCACCGCCAGCGGCATAGGCGACGGCGAAAGGCTTTGCCGAGGACAGCGCCTTGCCGCCCTTGCTCTTGGCGCTCTCCAGGAGATCCATGGCCATCTGGCGGCTCGGCGAAACGCCTACCTGCACGACCCAGCCGGTCGGGCCATTGTTACTTGAAGCGGCCGCCGTAGTTGGGGTGGTCGAGGCGGTGGTGACGTTGTCGACCGCCGTATCGCCCTGTTCCAGCCGCGTGGAAGCGGGTGCCGGCTTCGGCACGGAGAGCGATGCCTGCTCCTTGAAGGTCGTGGTCTTGACCTTGGTCGGCGCCGGCATCGGTTGGGCGATCAGCGGATTGTCCGATTTCGGCTGAGCGGTCTCGGTATAGGCGACCTCGGTCTCGGCGACCTGATACCGGGCATCCGGCAACGGGCCTTTATGCGGCAGGCTAAGATCGGCAGCGGCTGCCGAAACCGGCGGCTGCGCTGCGGTGATCGTCTTTGCCACTTGCGGCTGGGCCTTCTGCGGCATGACCGGAGCCGGTGTTACGATCATCGCCGGGGCAGGGGCCGCCTGAGCGATCAGTGCCGACGATCCGCCGCGGCTCGATGCCTTCGGCAGATAGGTGGCGATCAGATTGCGCATCTGGGCATCACGGGCAGGCGTCGAGGCGCCGCCGAGCACGACGCCGACGATCGACTTGCCGTCCACCTGCACGGAGCTCACCAGATTGAAGCCGGCAGCGCGGGTATATCCGGTCTTGATGCCGTCGACGCCGCGCACCGAACCGACGAGGCGGTTGTGGCTGCGGATCGTGCGAGTGCCGAACTTGAAGGCGCGGGTGGAGAAATAGCCGTAATATTGCGGAAAATGCTGGCGGAGAGCGATGCCGAGACGGGCCTGATCGCGCGCCGTCGTCATCTGCGCCGTATTCGGCAGGCCGTTGGCGTTGCGATAGGTGGTGCGGGTCATGCCGAGCGCATGCGCCTTGGCGGTCATCAGTTGGGCGAAACGATCCTCGCTGCCGCCGCCGAGCATTTCGCCGAGCGCGGTTGCGGCATCATTGGCCGACAGGGTGACGAGGCCGAGAATGCCCTGCTCGACGGTGATCGTGCCGCCGGCGCGAACGCCGAGCTTGGTCGGCGCCTGGGCCGCGGCATGGGCGGAGAAGGGAACCGGCGTATCGAGACGGATACGACCTTGCTCCAGCGCCTCGAAGGTCATGTAGATGGTCATCATCTTGGTCAGCGAGGCGGGGTATTGCAGCCGGTCGGCATTCTCGCTGTAGAGAACATTGCCGGTCTTGGCGTCGACGACGATGCCCGCATATTTCGAATTCGCCGCTTCCGCTTCGGCACTGACCGAATCGACCAGGACGACCGCGAGGGCCACCGAAAGGATCGCCATGAGCTTTGCAAAAAAGCTGCCGGATCGGGACGATGATACGGAGGAGACTGACCTTGACACTATTCCACTCTTCGCTTGCATTTCAGATATTTGGCATTCGGATATCGGGCGCCGGGACGGCACGCCTCCCGCAGCGCAGCCCGTCTTTTGAATGTACCGATTGGGCGTTACCAATCCGTTTATGATGAATCGTTTATTTCTCTGTCCGGGAAGCATTTTAGGGACTTGTCGCAGAACGGTTCATAAGGCGCACCTCCACAAAGGTGCGGATAGCGGCATCAATATGTTCCCAGTCGTTGAGATGGCTGCTTGAGAACCGGTAGAGAACGCTGAGATCCCTGCCGACCTTGATATCGCGCTGACAATCGCCGCTCGCCGCCATGTCCGGCACGGACGGCAAGATGCAGCGCACGACGTAATCCGGCCCACCCTTGACGGGTGCCGTCAGCAGCACTTCGTCGCCGTAACCCGCGTCGGCGCGAAGACGATGCAGCGTCAGGCCATCACGGAATGGCTCGGCCGGCCCTTCGAGCAGATGCGAATAGATCGGCTCCAGCCGCCCGGACATATCCCGCGACATGGTGCTCTGGGTGATCTGCAGGAAGATCAGGCCGGAGGATTGGGAGACATCGTCGAATCGCAGGCGGTTTTCCTTGCCGTAGCCCTGCATTTCAGGCCAGGCGAGATAGAGATCGACGCGCTCGACCGCACCGTCATGCCTTTGGCTTGGGAAGCGGATGGCATTCTCGGGGAATTTCACGCTATCGCGGCCGATGGCCAGCGTAATTTCAGCCGTGCTGTCGGTGTTGCCAGCCAGCGAGATATGCCGGCCGAACCAGCGGCCGCCGATGCTGATGGCAACCGTCAACACCGCAAGGACTGATATCACCGCCATTGTGCGGATGAGAAAGCCCATGGAAAAAAGCGGCTGCTCGTCGGGTGCGCTGTGCGCGGCGTGGCTCATGGCGGGTGCTTCGTGTTTCGGTCCGCCGCAGGAGGAACATGAGCCGCCGGTGCCGATGATGAGTCTGATCGGCATGATCAGACCGGCACGGTTAATTATTCGCTAAGATTTCAGCTGTGGGGCGCGCGCGGACGAAAGCCTGTGCCAAAAAGGGCGAGCCGTCCCCGGGACAGCGGGAACGGCTCTCGGGCGCCGGTCGGGACGAAATGCGGGGACTGACCGGGCCGCAGGCTGCCGGCGTGAGCCGGCAGGCTGTTCTTACTTGACGCTACCGACCGCGACAGCGCGGCCGTCCTGGAGCTTCGACCAGCGGGCCGGATTGTCGGCGGACTGACGCTTCAGGTAGGTATATTCGGTATCCGACCACAGCAGGACCTTGTTGCGCATGTTGTCGAGAATAAAGTCGCCGTGGTCGGTGCGGATCGTCAGCACGGCATGGCCTTCGCCGTTCGGCTGCAGCACGACGGTGATCAGCGTGTCGGACGGCGAGAAGCCGTCGTCGATCAGCATCTTGCGCTTCAGCAGGGCATAATCCTCGCAGTCGCCGACAGTCGTTGGATAGGCCCAGCGTTCTTCGACGCCGTAAATCTGTTCATCCGTTTCCGGCTGGATCGTCGAATTGACGGTGTAATTAACCTTGAGGATTTCCTTCCAGCGATCCTCGGTAAGGATGGCCGGCCCGGCGTCGCCGCCGGCAAAGGCACATTCCGTCGGATTTGCCTTGCAGAATTCATAGTGTCCGATCGGCGGGCTGGCATTGCCGGCCAGGGCCATGCTGGCGGGCATCGCTTGTCCCGAACCCGACATTGCCATCATGAGGGCACCGGCCAGAAGGCCACCTTTCAGGATGTTTGCAGTTGTCATTTGCCGTCTCCCCGTAAGTTGAGGCGACAATGACACGGACGTTTTTATCTCACGGAAAATTTCGCAATAGAATTAAAGGCTTAGTTGATTCAAATGCCGGCAAAACTTGACTAAAAACAAACTCGAATGCGCATAAAATTCGACGCGCATTTGTCTCGAAAGCGATTAAAATTGTAATATCCGCCACAAGGCTTTCGCCGGCGAAAAGCTTGCATTGCCGTCATGGCGTTAAGGATTTTCATTAAGCCGGGTAAAGGCCGATTACAGTCCGGCGGCGCGCAACGGGCCGGCAATGCCGCCGGAATAGGCCGATTCGACCCGCCCGAAAGCAGACTATCGCTCGGATTTTAGTTTCCGGCGGCAAAATTATTTTTGATGGAGTGAGCGAAATCGATCGGTGGCGGAAGCGTTCGCGGCGCTCATATCGGGATTTGCGGTGGAATAAGCGGCATGCTGAGGAACCTACAGCTTGCTTTGCGGCCAAACGCCGGCGAGTTCCCAGACGGTGACCAGCGGCGCCTCGATATCGAACCGATCCTCAGGAGTTGCCGAAAACCAGCCGTGCCGCAGGCCGCCCGATAGATCAAATTGTCGAGCCGGCCATAATCACAGGGATCCGATTTCCGGATAGAGAGCTGACATCGTTCTGCCTGTCGCAGGTTGTTCCACTCATAATATCAATGGCTGAATGGTACGAACGACTTGCGACAGGATTTCGCTTCGGCTTTCCAAAGCCGGATTCGTTGCCGCCGGCAGATCTGGCCCATGAAACCCAGGCTTTTCAACACGACCTGACCGGGTGTGCGACCGGCAAGCGCATTCGCGGCACCGGCTCGCAATTTCAGAGGAATTCGCGCAGCGTCTCGCGGGATTGGATCGACAGGAATTCGATCGCCACGCCTTCGACGAAATGGCGTACGACGCGGCCGCGCATGTTGCCGAGCCGCACCGCAGTTCCGATCGAGGGACGCATCTCGACGTCGACGGCGGCGCCCGACAGCGACAGGTCCATGATACGGCAGGTATAACGTGTGCCGTCCTCGAGGGTCAGTTCGGTATTGGTGTCGCGTGGCGTCAGACGGTCATGACGGCGATCTTCCGGCAGGCCGAGTTCGTGTTTGTTGGCAAGCCAGGTCAGCTGGGCAGCGAGCTTCTCGCGCTTGCGTTCGGTGGCGTTGATCGACATGGTGAAGCCGCGGCCATCGATCGCCTGGACATAACCTTCAACGCGGCCGAGATGGTCGATATAGGCGACGACCCGTTCGTTGGCGCGTGGCCGGCCGAGGCAGGTGACGTACATGTCGCCAGGCGACATGTCGATCACCATGCATTCGAACTCCTCGTAATTGGCCAGCATCAGCCGGCCCTGCATATTGATGGGCACTCGCTGAAAAACGCCCTGTTCAGGGCGCGGCGCAGGTCGTTGCGTCTGAGCTGGCTGGAACGAGTGCATCAAAGGGCTTCTTCACCAAATCTGAGAGTACGATCATTACCCGCAATCCATTAACAGAAGGTTGTCTTGCCTCATTCTCATATAGCCGAAAACGAGTATGTACGATGTCCCGAAACGGGACTGTCAGCGCGCCTCCGCACTCGTCAGCAGCTGCGACACCATCCGGCGCATAACCTGCCCAAAACCGGCGCTTTTGCTGGCGACGATTTCGTTGATGGGGCGCAGCTCAGCGGGTGCGGTGCTGGCGAATTTTCCGGGCAGCAGACGGCTGCGGTCAAGAGCCAGGAATTCGAGCGGCACGATCTCCAGCCAGCTCGCAACCGCCGTGGGCGCGATCGCGCCGAGCAGCCGGTCGCAGGCGCCGCCCGGCGAGCGCAGCGGCATCATGATGATCTCGAAGGAGGCCTGGTGACCGACGGTGCTGTAGCCGGTCGCATTGAACAGGGCCGGCATGGCGTGGTCCATGACGCCCATCGCCGTTCGTTCGATGTCGGCATGCTGGCCGTTTGCCCAGAGTGAGGAGAAACGTGCGCCGCGCAGATCCCGCCCAAATAGATCGCAGATGCGGGTGCCGGCGAGACGGAAGCCGATGTCTCCTTGCTCGCGGGTCTCGAGGATGAACAGGCTTTGCAGCAGATGGGGTACGGCGGAGGGTTCGACCTGCGATTTCAGCGGCGCATCGGCTGCGCCGCGGATACGGTTCCAGTAGTCAAAAATTTCGATGGTCGTTTGCACACGCATTTTTCACCAACCTGTCCCATTCCGGATCATTTTCGGGCACTCATTGCCCCTACAGGCTCTACCTTGCGGATTTCATGCCAAGTCGCGGCGGTTAAGGTTAAGAAAGGGTTTCGGTTGAGAAGCGGTGCCTGTCGTGGCACTGTCTGACCATCGCTTCGACTTTCGAAGTCCAGCACAACCTGCGGGATCCAGGTCTTTCCAGGAACTCCCGGTCATGCCGTCCGGCACTTCGGACGGCTTTTTTTTTGACAGGTGCTCCTGTATGGCTGTGGCCTCAACGAGGCGATATCGAAATGAATGAGCAGACGGCCGAGCCGCATAAGGCGCCCGAACCTCCCGAGGTGCAGCCGCCGGCAAAGCCGCCGCGCGTGCCGGTCTTCAACCTTCCGCCGGCGCTGTTCTTCAGCCTTTGTCTGCTTGTCGTCATTTATGCGGTGCAGGCGCTCGTGCTCTCCGACGATGCGCTGAGCTGGCTGTTCTTTACCTTCGGATTCGTGCCCGCCCGCTATATATTTCCGCTGTCGCAGCAGGGGTCGGAGCTGTTTTGGACGCCCGTCACCTATTCGCTCCTGCACGGCAGCGTCCAGCACATCGTCTTCAACGGCGTCTGGCTGATGGCCTTCGGCGCACCGGTGGTACGCCGCATCGGGACGCTGCGTTTCGTGCTCTTCTGGTTTTTCTCAGCGGTTGCCTCCGCCGCCCTGCACGCGGTCTTGAACTGGGGGGATGTGACGCTTTTGATCGGCGCGTCGGGCGTCATCTCCGGGCTGATGGGTGCTGCCTGCCGATTTGCATTTCCGGCCGAACGGCGGCCGATGCTGCCGGCCCATCTCAATGCCCGGCTTTCCATCGTCGAGGCGCTGCAGAGCCGGACCGTCGTCATCTTCATGCTGCTCTGGCTGGTCGGCAACGCCTTGATCGCCGTCGGCATTCCGCTCGTCGGCGACAGCGACCAGGCCATTGCCTGGGACGCCCATATCGGCGGTTTCGTCTTCGGTTTCCTGCTGTTTTCGCTGTTCGACCGGGCGCCGCGCCCAGCTGTGACGGAAGCCGCCGATACGGAGAAGGATCTGTTGCAATCCTGAGCCGGGCAGTGCACCATCGACCTATCCGCGCTGGGGGGAGAAACCGCCGCGGATGCCTGTGACAAGTGCTTCACGGATATAGGAGGTTCGAATGACCAGTTCAGTCAAAGCAATTCTCGACCTGAAGGGCAGGGACGTTTTCACCGCCGGGCCGAACACCACGGTCGCCGAAGCGGCGGTCATCCTCAGCAAGAAGAAGATCGGCGCGATCGTTGTCGTCGGCATGGAGAACCGGATTTCGGGCATGTTCACCGAGCGCGATCTCGTGCATGCCATCGCCAAATACGGCAAGGACGGCCTCGACCAGACGCTCGCCCAGGTCATGACCGCCAAGGTCTACCGCTGCCATGAGGAGACGACCGTCAACGAGCTGATGGAGCTGATGACCAGCCGCCGTTTCCGCCACGTGCCGGTGGAAAGCAATGGCAAGCTCGCCGGCATCATCTCGATCGGCGACGTGGTGAAATCGCGCATCGCCGAAGTCGAGCGCGAGGCCGAGGAGATCAAGGCCTATATCGCAGGCTGAGGTTTTCATCCTCGTTCGAGTGACGCGATTGCCGTAAAACGGCTACGAGCTTGCGGATGATGTCGATCAGGGGGAGCTGGCGTAGACTTCCTGCATGCGCTTGATTTCGGGAAGCCTGGCTCTGGCTTCCTCGTAGCCGCGTTCGATTGCTTCGCCGGCCCGGTGGAATTCCGAAAGGCCGATATAACTCAGACGCGGCTGCAGCGAAATATCCGGCGGGTCGCCGGCAAGGCGGGCCCGGGCGATCCTGTCCTGGATGATATTGAAAGCCTGCACCATGACGCCGGTCATGCCGAGACGGGCATAGGGCGCCTCTTCCTGCTTCTGTACTTCCTGCGGCGTCAGGCTGGCATTGTGCCGCACGACGGCCGAGCGGCCATAGAGATCGTAATTGAGATTGACGGCGACGACGAGCGGCTGCTCGTACGCGCGGCAGACGGAGACGGGGACTGGATTGACCAGTGCGCCGTCGACCAGCGTGCGGTGATTGCTGCGCACCGGCTCGAAAATGCCGGGCAGGGCATAGGAGGCGCGCAGCGCCGTAATTAGCGAACCATTGGCGATCCAGACCTCGTGGCCGGTATTGACCTCGGCGGCGACGGCGACGAAGGGCCGGTCGAGATCCTCGACGTTCAGGCCTTCGAGATGTTCCTGCATGCGCTTGGTCAGCCGCATGCCGCCGAACAGTCCGCTGCCGCCGATGGTGAGATCGAGCAGACTTGCGATGCGGCGCATCGTCAGAGAGCGGGCGAAAGTCTCAAGTTCATCGAGTTTGCCGGCGAGATAGCAGCCGCCGACCAGCGCGCCGATCGAGGTGCCGGCAATCATGCCGATCTCAATTTTCGCTTCGTCGAGGGCGCGCAGCACGCCGATATGGGCCCAGCCGCGGGCAGCGCCGCCGCCGAGCGCCAGCGCGATCTTGATTTTCTTGACGGGTGCGGGAAGCGGGATCGTCTCGAGTGTGGTCGACATGCCGGAACCGGAGCCTTCGCCTTCAGAGCTTTGACGATGCAAGTTCCAGCTCAGCATGGCGCTCTCCCCTCCCAGCAGAACACATGGCTTCCGATAGTGTGCCCGATCAGTTTCCAAATGGTATATAGAGGCGACTTCTGGCGCAATAAGGAGCAGGTGCCAGGAAATTCCGGCTCTATTTGGGCCTATTTTCCGTAAACGTCCTGCGGATCGAAATGACGCTCGTCGTCGACGATATCGAGCATCGGCTTTCCATCCCGAAGCGTGATTGTCCGATAGAAGCAGGAGCGGCGGCCGGTGTGGCAGGTGGCGTCATGGCCGGCGACCTCGACTTTCAGCCAGATGGCGTCCTGGTCGCAATCGGTGCGAATTTCCTTCACCGTCTGGAGATTGCCCGAGGTCTCGCCCTTCTTCCATATCTTGCCGCGCGATCGGCTGAAATAGTGAGCCGTGCCGGTCTGGATGGTCAGTGCCAATGCCTGGGCGTTCATATGCGCTACCATCAGCAACTCGCCGTCGCCGGCGTCGGTGACGATGGCGGTGATCAGGCCACGGTCGTCGAAACGCGGCGTGAAATCGCCGGCGTCTTCCAACGCCGACTTGTCCTCGGATGGTTGACTGAAAATCAATTGGCTCATCGCGGCCCTCCTGAGGGAGCCGGTATCAGCGGCTCCGCACCATGGTCATGAAACGGGCCTGATCGGCCGGCTCGGTCTTGAACGTTCCGGTAAAGGTGGTCGTCAACGTGGTCGAGCCCTGTTTCTGAACGCCGCGCATTGCCATGCACATATGTTCAGCCTCGATCATCACCGCAACACCGCGTGGGTTAAGCGTATCGTCGATGGCCCGGGCAATCTGCGCCGTCATCGTTTCCTGCGTCTGCAGGCGGCGGCCATAGATCTCGACGACGCGGGCAATCTTCGACAGGCCGAGCACCCGCCCGTCCGGCATGTAGGCGACGTGAGCCTTGCCGATGATCGGCACCATGTGGTGTTCGCAATGCGAGAAGAACGGAATGTCCTTGACGAGGACCATGTCGTCATAGCCGGCGACCTCTTCGAAGGTGCGGCCGAGCACGTCTTCCGGAGCCATGTCGTAACCGGAAAAAAGCTCGCGGTAGGATTTGACGACACGAGCGGGCGTTTCGATCAGGCCTTCGCGCGTCGGGTTCTCACCGGCCCAGCGCAGCAGGACGCGAACAGCTTCCTCCGCCTCCTGCTGGGAGGGCCGATCGGAATCGCGGTTGGTCTGCGGAAAGTTCTTTACGATGGCGTCCATGAACAATGGTCTCCTGGTCCGCACCGCGGACCGATCTGTCGGAATCGCCACTGGTCAATCCCATGCGGGAATTCATGCACCTTTGGCAGGCTCCGGGGCTTTCGAGGCGCAATCAACGCCCCTCCGGCACGGTTTCCCAATCAAACTTACACGAGGCCATTGCATTTTAATGGCCTTCGAACGACATACATATAGGAATACGGCCATCGTATGTAAGTATCCTCAGATGACACGGTGTGTTTTTTGTTTCAATAACAATAACAGCCCTTATTGAGGCCGATCCGCAGCGATTTTGGAGCGGAAATCCAACATGGACGACATTTACAACAGCAAGATCCTCGAATTCGCCGGCAATATTCCGTTGACCGGCACATTGGCGGATGCCGATGCGAGCGCCCAGGCCTATTCGAAGCTTTGCGGCTCGAAGGTCAAGATCTGGCTGAAGATGGACGGCGATACCGTGACCGGTTTTGCCCATGACGTGAAGGCCTGCGCGCTCGGCCAGGCCTCCTCCTCGATCATGGCCCGCCATGTGGTCGGCGCCACATCGGGCGAATTGCGCCAGGCCCGCCTGGACATGCTTGCCATGCTGAAGGCGGATGGGGCCGGGCCCGAAGGCCGGTTCGAAGACATGCGTTATCTGCTGCCGGTGCGCGACTACAAGGCCCGCCATGCTTCGACGATGCTGACCTTCGATGCCGTCGTCGATGCGATCGGGCAGATCGAGGCGAAACGGGCGGAAGTTGTCGAGGCGTAACTGAGATGTGCGAGTTCTGCGCCCTGCAGGCGGACGATGAGGATGACGGCGGCGCCGCCGGATCTGAAAAGCCGCGTGGAAAGGTCGCACGCCGCTCCCGCAACTATACCGGCCCGTTCCGCAAGACCCCCGACCGCTTGCTCGGCATGGGGCTCATCCGCCTCTATCAGCTGACGCTGTCCGGCTTTGTCGGCAATTCCTGCCGGCATATCCCGACCTGCTCAGAATATGGCTATGAGTCGATCGCCCGCCACGGGTTGTGGGCCGGCGGCTGGATGACGCTGTTTCGCGTCGGCCGCTGCGGCCCGGGCGGCACCAGCGGCCTCGACCAGGTGCCGGAGATCCTCGGCGAAGACTTCCGCTGGTGGACCCCGTGGCGGTATTTCTCCCTCGGGCGCAGGAAAGGGTGAGCGCGCCATGAGCACTTTCATCGCCCTTCTGCACAGCATTGTCCTGACCCCCGACCGCCGTGTCATCATGGAGGATCTGCGCGCGCTTGCCAAAGATCTTGGTTATCGCGAACCGCGCACGTTGGTGTCCACAGGCAATCTGGTCTTCGAGGCCGATGAGATGCGGCCGCACGAACTCGAGGTCGCGTTGGAAGAGGGGTTCGAAGAGAAATTCGGCAAACATGTTGATATCATCGTGCGCAGCGACTGCACCTGGATGGCGCTTTGCGGCACCAATCCCTTCAGGGACGGCAGCGGCGACCAGGTCATCGTCCGGGTGATGCGTCTGCCGGTCGACCCGGAGAAGGTGGAGGCGCTGAAACCGCTGATGACGGAGGGACAGCGCATCGCCGTCGTCGGCGGTGATTTGTGGATCGATTTCGCCGGCAAGCCAAGCCAGTCCAAGCTGCTTTCAGCGCTGACCACCAAGCGGATAGGCATCGGCACGATGCGCAACTGGAACACCGTGTGCGGCCTCGCCCAAATGATCATGTAGGCCGGCAGCTTCTTTACTCCCGCGGCAAATCTGAGTATCAGGCGGCAGCGCTTCCAAACATCGGAGGCGCTTCCGTTTCAACCACCCGCATTCGTTGGCGGGACTGGACAAGGAGAATTTCGATGTCTGACGCCATTTCCCTGACATTTCCCGATGGTTCCGTGCGCAGCTTTGCAGCTGGCGCGACCGGCAGGGATGTCGCCGAATCCATTTCCAAGTCGCTCGCCAAGAGCGCCGTCGCCATTGCGCTTGACGGCGTCGTGCAGGACCTTTCCGAGGCCGTCACCGATGGCACGATCGAAATCATCACCCGCAAGGACGGCCGCGCGCTTGAACTCATCCGCCATGACGCAGCACATGTCATGGCTGAAGCGGTGCAGGAACTTTGGCCCGGCACGCAGGTGACGATCGGCCCGGTCATCGAAAACGGCTTCTATTACGACTTCGCCAAGAACGAGCCCTTCACGCCCGACGATCTGCCGAAGATCGAAAAGAAGATGAAGGAGATCATTGCCCGCAATGCGCCCTTCACCAAGCAGGTCTGGTCGCGCGAGAAGGCCAAGGAAGTTTTTGCCGCCAAGGGCGAACAATACAAGGTCGAGCTCGTCGATGCGATTCCCGAAGGGCAAGATCTGAAGATCTATAATCAGGGCGAATGGTTCGACCTTTGCCGCGGCCCGCACATGGCCTCCACCGGCCAGGTGGGCACCGCCTTCAAGCTGATGAAGGTTGCCGGTGCGTATTGGCGTGGCGACAGCAACAACGCCATGCTCTCACGTATCTACGGCACGGCGTGGGCCGACCAGGCCGATCTCGACAACTATCTGCACATGCTGGCGGAAGCCGAGAAGCGCGACCACCGCAAGCTCGGCCGTGAAATGGACCTGTTCCATTTCCAGGAAGAAGGCCCGGGCGTCGTCTTCTGGCATGGCAAGGGCTGGCGCATCTTTCAGTCGCTCGTCTCCTATATGCGTCGCCGGCTCGCTGTCGATTATGAAGAAGTCAATGCGCCGCAGGTACTCGACACCGCGCTCTGGGAAACCTCGGGTCACTGGGGTTGGTATCAGGAAAACATGTTTGCCGTGAAATCGGCGCATGCGATGACTCATCCCGAAGACAAGGAAGCGGATAACCGCGTCTTTGCGCTGAAGCCGATGAACTGCCCCGGCCACGTGCAGATCTTCAAGCACGGGCTGAAGTCCTATCGAGAACTGCCGATCCGCCTCGCCGAATTCGGCCTGGTGCATCGCTATGAGCCTTCGGGCGCGCTGCACGGGTTGATGCGCGTGCGCGGTTTCACACAGGACGACGCGCACATTTTCTGCACGGACGAGCAGATGGCCGCCGAATGCCTGAAAATCAACGATCTGATCCTGTCGGTCTATGAAGACTTCGGCTTCAAGGAAATCGTCGTCAAGCTTTCAACCCGGCCGGAGAAGCGCGTCGGTTCCGACGCACTCTGGGACCGCGCGGAAGCCGTCATGACCGACGTGCTGAAAACGATCGAGTCGCAATCCGAGGGCCGCATCAAGACCGGCATTCTGCCGGGCGAGGGCGCCTTCTACGGGCCGAAGTTCGAATATACGCTGAAGGATGCGATCGGACGCGAATGGCAGTGCGGGACGACACAGGTCGATTTCAATCTGCCGGAACGTTTCGGTGCCTTCTATATCGACAGCAACTCCGAAAAGACGCAGCCGGTGATGATCCATCGCGCCATCTGCGGCTCGATGGAACGCTTCCTCGGTATCCTGATCGAAAACTTCGCCGGCCATCTGCCGCTGTGGGTATCGCCGCTGCAGGTGGTGGTGGCCACGATCACCTCGGAAGCCGACGCCTACGGGCTCGAGGTGGCCGAGGCGCTGCGCGACGCCGGTCTCAACGTCGAGACCGATTTCCGCAACGAGAAGATCAACTACAAGGTCCGCGAGCACTCGGTCACCAAGGTTCCCGTGATCATCGTCTGCGGCCGGAAGGAAGCCGAGGAGCGCACGGTCAACATCCGCCGCCTCGGCAGCCAGGAGCAGGTTTCGATGGGGCTCGATGCAGCCGTCGACAGCCTGACCCTCGAAGCGACGCCGCCCGACATCCGTCGCAAGGCCGAAGCAAAGAAAGCCAAGGCGGCAGCCTGAAAATCGCCGCTATCCGACAGCGCCGGATCCGGCGCTGTCGGAAATCAATCGACAACCGCAATGTTGTTGCGACGACGGGAACTGGTGAGCCCGGGCGGCATTGAAGCGCTCCCGATCTGCGTCGTCAGGGGTTCCAGCCGTCTTATCAGCAACGGCGAAACGCACTTCTCCGAATAGACCGAAACCGCTGACACTAAATCAATCGAGGCTAGTGTCGTCTCCGCCCTGCGGCGCGAGCTGTTCGTAGGAGGGGAGCGGTGCCACCGGAGCCGGCTGGACGCCCGGCGGCGGCGGCGTTCCCACCGGCACCTGCTGCACCGTACGGGCCGCGTCATTCACCGGCGGCTGCGGCTGCTGGTCCTTCATCAGGACCTCGACATCGGTGTTCCTGCCGGCGACGACGGTGAAGTCGCGCTGGTAGATCTTGTCCTTGTTGCGGGCGACGGCGGAATAGCCGCCTTCGGCGAGGACCATAGTCGGGAAGGCGCTGACGCTCTCACCGACGCTGTCGCCGGCCGCCGTCAGGATCGACCATGCCGTGTCGGCGATCGCCTCGCCGCCGGCATCGGAGACCAGTTTGAAGGTGACCTGCGCGGCGCGATGCTGGATCGTCGCTTCGGTCAGCTTGCCGGCTTCGACCTGGATATCGGCGCGGATGACGGCGTTGACGCTGCCATATTCGGAAACGATGTGATAGGTGCCGGCATTGAGGCGGACGACCGTGTTCGGGGAGACATCTGCCACGACGAGGCCGCGCTCGCCGTCCTCGCGCACTTCCGAGGAATAGATCGAAAAACTCAACTGGTCGGGGCGGATGCGGGCATCCGTGCCGGAGACGGCATTGAGCAGCAGACCGCCGGCATCGAGCACCATCACCTGCTTGTCGACCGCGCCGTCGGCGGGAACGGTGAGTTTCTTGGTGACGCCGGCGCGGCCGAAGGAGACGTTGACGAAATAATCGCCGGGAGCGAGCTGAAAGGCGGCGGGTCCACCCTTGGCGCTGGCGATCAGCGGCAGCTTGCCGTCGGTTCCGGCGATCGGGCTGAAGACATACCAGGAGAGGCCTTCCTCGATCGGCGCGCCGTCCGTCGTCAGCTTGGCTTCCAGCGGCACGTCGCGCAGTTTCGCGCCTTCGGGCGCCGTGCCGGGCGCAATGAAGGCGTTGAGCTTCGGCATCTTCGACGTCGACTCAAGCTGTTTGAATTCCTTGAAAGCATTCTGCGCGCCGGCGCCATGGGGCATCAAGACCATCAGGGCGATGACAAGACCGATGCGTGCAAAAGGCGAAATGCCAAACATCTGTTTCGTGAACCGATTGACTTCTGAAATCGCAAAGGTCACTTCAAGACCAACGCGATGGCAAATTCAAGACCCACGCTTTGCAGCAGCATAAAAATGAGAGTTTCTCCCGCATGAAATCCGATATCAAACTGATCGACTACCTCGCCGTGCGCCGCTCCATCCCCGCTTTCCAGATGTGCGAGCCAGGTCCCGAAAAGGCCGAGATCGAGGAAATCCTGCGTCTTGCCTCGCGCGTCCCGGATCACGGCAAGATCGCGCCATGGCGCTTCATCGTCTATCGCGGACAGCACCGCGTCCACCTCGGCGAGGAGCTTCTGAAGCTGGCGCTCGAGGCAAAGCCCGAGCTTTCCGAGGAGATGATCCAGGTCGAGCGCGCCCGTTTCACCCGCGCGCCTGTTGTCGTCGCCGTCGTCAGCAAGGCGGGGCCGCATATCAAGATCCCGGAATGGGAGCAGATGATGTCTGCCGGCGCGCTTTGCCTCAACGTCATCCTGGCCGCCAATGCCAGCGGTTATGTCGCCAACTGGCTGACGGAGTGGTTCGCCTATGACGAGCGCGCCTACCCGTTGCTCGGCGTCGGGCCGGATGAGAAGGTGGCGGGCTTCATCCATATCGGCTCGACGACATTTCCGGCGATCGAGCGGCCGCGGCCGGAGCTTGCCGATACCGTCACCTGGGTCGGCGGGGAGGACTGATGTTCTACAGCACCGACAGCAACCGGCATGGGCTGGCGCATGATCCGTTCAAGGCGATCGTGTCGCCGCGCCCGATCGGCTGGATCGGCAGCAAGGGCAGGGACGGTTCGATCAATCTGGCGCCCTATTCCTTCTTCAATGCCGTTTCCGATCGGCCGAAGCTGGTGATGTTTTCCTCCAGCGGCCGTAAGGACAGCCAGCGCAATGCGGGGGAAACCGGCGCCTTCACCTGCAGTTTCGTCAGCCGCAATCTCGCTGAAAAGATGAACCTTTCCTCGGCGGCGCTGCCCTATGGCGACAGCGAATTTGGCTTCGCCGGCCTGACGCCGAAGCAGGCCGAACTCGTGGATGCGCCCTATGTCGGCGAAGCCTTCGCGGTGCTCGAATGCAAGGTTACGGAGATCATCGAACCGAAGACGCTGTCAGGCGAACCGTCGGAAAACGTCTTCGTCTTCGGGGAAGTGGTCGGCATTCACATCGATGAGGCGATCGTCAGGGACGGACGCATCGACATGTCGCTTGCCCGCCCTGTCGCGCGTCTGGGCTATATGGATTACAGCGAAGCCAGCGAGGTCTTCGAAATGTTTCGGCCGAGGCCGCAGCAAGGTTGAGCCGAACGAGCAAGGCGTACAAAGGCTTAAGAAATATGGTGAACCAATCTTAAACCTTTTGCCGCTACGGTCGCAGCATTGAATGAAACGCGAGGGAATCGCGTTCAAGTGCTGGGGCGTCGCGTGATCGTAGAAGCTTTCCTTCGTTGGATCGAAACGGCCAAGACCGGTGACCGGGCCCGGGCCGCAAACGCCCTCGGGCGGGCCTATCTGCAGTCCGAGATGACGGCGGACGAGCGGGCGGCGGCCGAGATGGCGATGACCTTTCTCCTCGACGATCCTTCACCGCGCGTGCGGCTGGCACTTGCCGAGGCGATCGCCTGGTCACCTGATGCGCCGCGCAGCCTGGTCCTTTCGCTTGCCGAGGACCAGCCCGAGGTCGCCTGCCATGCGGTGACCTGTTCGCCGCTTCTGGGTGATGCCGATCTTGTCGATCTTGCGGCGCGTGGCAACGGCGCCACCCGCATGCTGATCGCGGCGAGGGCGCATGTAACGCGCCCGGTTTCGGCGGCACTTGCGGAAGTCGGCGACGAGGAAGAGCTGCTCTGCCTGCTCGAGAACGACGGCGCGGCGATCTCCGGCCAATCCCTGAAACGCATCGCCGAACGGCTCGGCGACGGCTGCGACATCCGCAACCTGCTTCTCGACCGCAGCGATCTTCCCGCCGATGCCCGGCAGTTGCTCACCCAGCATGTCAGCAATGCGCTGGTCGGGCTGCCGCTCGCACAGGCGACGATCGGCCTGCAGCGGCTCCAGCGCATCAGCCGCGAGGCGACCGAGGCCGCCATCGTTTCGATTGCCGGCGACATCACCCCACGCGAGATCCCCGATCTCGTCCAGCATCTGCGCCTCAACGGCCGGCTGACGCCATCCTTCCTGATGCAGGCGCTCTGCGCCGGCAAGGTGGATTTCTTCGCCGGCGCGATCGTCGATCTCACAGGCTGCGGCGAACGCCGGGTGCGCTCGATCCTGGCAACCGGGCGCATGCATGCGGTGCGCGCGCTCTACGAGTCCGCCGGCCTTCCGAGAGACATCAGCGTCATCTTCGTCGAGGCGACGATGCTGTGGCGTGATGCTGCCAGAAAAGCGTCGGTCAGCGTGACCGGCGCAATCTGCGCCCGTCTTCTCGAAAAATTCCGCCATCATGACGGCGCGCATGGCGAGATCGGCGAGTTGCTCGACATGGTGGAAAAGCTTGGTGTCGCCGAACAGCGGCAGTCGGCCCGCGTTTATGCGGCGCTTGCGGCTGCTTAATCGGCCAGCCGCGTCACGACCCAGGAATAGCTGGCGGAGACGAAATGCACTGGCTTGGCGAGCGTATCTTTGACGCTCCTGCCGGTGGGCAGGTGATCGCGGACCCGCCCGGCAATGTCGTCGGCAAAGGCAAGCAGGCCCTGGGGGCGCTGTTCGGCCGCTTCAGGAACGGCCGGCGGTGCGGGCGCCGGCTTCGGCGGTTCGGCGGCGGCGACCGCTTTCGGCGCCTCGCATACCGCAATCACCGAGGGATAGCTGACATTGGCATAGGTTTTCAGGCGACGTTCGGCTTCGGCATCGCAAGCGGCAACCGTCTCCCAGCGTTTATCGACTGTCGCGACATAGCTGCATTGGCTGATGGAATCGTCGCAACCGAGAATGGTCATCGCGATCAGCACCGCTTGCATATTTTGCCTCCTTGGCTATTGAGCATGTCATCGTCTTAGAGGGCGCAATTCCAACCGAATGAAGGCAAGGGGCATTAACTCTTGGTCATGTCGGACAAAATTGTGCCCTGCGCCAGCAGAAAGAGGCAGCATGTCCGTCACCATCGCCGTGGAGCCGCCGCGTCAGGACGGCGTCATCCGCCTGCTCGATCTTTCCGATGCCTATGCGCAGTCGCTCTATCCTGCCGAGAGCAACCATCTGGTCGATCTCTCCCTGCTGGAGAAGCCTTCGGTGAGTTTCCTGGTCGCGCGCAACGGCGATGCGATCGTCGGCTGCTGCGCGCTGGTCGAGGCCGGCGATGGCACGGCGGAGATCAAGCGCATGTTCGTCGACCCGGAAGCGAGGGGGTTGAGGATCGCCAGCAGCCTGATGAACGCGCTTGAAGCGATAGCTGGGGAAAAGCGGCTGACGGCGATCCGGCTTGAAACCGGCATTTACCAGCCCGAGGCGATCGCTCTCTACCGCAAATACGGTTACCAGGAAATTGCGCCCTTCGGCAGCTATCTGCCGGACCCACTCAGCCTGTTCATGGAAAAGCGGCTGGGATAAAGGGCGGCAATGTTCAGCCTTCGGCGACGCGGGGGATCGGTTTGGACGGCGGCGCCTGCTCGTCGATGAGGACCTGTGGTCCCGTCTCGCCCTTTTCGGCGTTGCGGGCTTCGTGGATCCATTCGCGCCAGATGGCGACGATCAGCGCCATCAGCACCGGGCCGATGAAGAGGCCGAGGAAGCCCATCGTCTTGACGCCGCCAACGAGGCCGAAGAAGGTCGGCAGGAAGGGCAGCTTGATCGGGCCGCCGACGAGCTTCGGCCGCAACGTCTTATCGACGATGAAGAGTTCAACCGTTCCCCAGACGAAGAGACCGACGCCGGCGACATGCGAGCCGCTCGCCAGCAGATAGATCGAGACCAGCGTGAAGGAGAGCGGCGCGCCGCCCGGGATCAGCGCCATGACGCCTGTGAGCACGCCGAGCGTCACCGGCGACGGCACGCCGGCAATCCAGTAGGCGAGGCCGAGCACGATGCCTTCGCCGATGGCAATCAGCGTCATCCCCATGACGGTGGAGCTGATCGTCGCCGGCACGACGCGGGAAATTCGCTCCCAGCGGTTCGGCAGGATGCGCTCGCCCAGCATGTCGATCTGTTTGGAGAAGGAAAAACCGTCGCGATAGACGAAGAACAGCGCGATCAGCATGAAGAGCAGCGTCAGCAGCAGGTGGAAGGCGCCGCCGCCGGCCGCAAGTACGGCACGGTAGATATTGCCGATATTGGCGCCGCTGACCGCCTGGATGACCTCGCCGAGGGCGCCGGGGCTGCCGATATATTTGGTCCAGACTTCATCGAGATAGGCGCCTGCCCAAGGCAGCGCAACAATCCAGGCCGGTGTCGGGGCGCCGGCGCGATTGGCATGGATGGTCCAGGCAACCCAGTTGCGCACTTCGCCCGTCGTATAGGTGACCGCAAGCCCGATCGGGATCACCAGAAAAGTGATGATCATGATGATGGCGATGGTTGCGGCGATCGTCGTATTGCCGCCGACGCGGGCAAGAAGCTTGCGGTAGAGCGGCCAGCTGGCAAAGCCGATAACGAGGGCCGCAAGCACCGGCACGAGGAAGCCGTAGAAGAAGTAGACGCCAGCCGCGACAATCAGGACCAACAGCCAGCGCGCCGCCGAGATGGAGGGAATCAGCGCCGTACGTGTCGGCGCTGACGATCCGAGCCATCGCGGTTCATGATTGCTTTTCTGACGGTCGAACACACCCACGCGCGCCTCTTCTTATTCTTGTCTTCTGGTTATGGGCCATCAACCCGGCGGTTTCAAGGTCAGCACAGTGAAAGCGTATACAAAGCGTCGCAATTCGGCCGTCATAGCTGATGTCTTGCTGGCTGCGGACGGCGCAAAATCTTGAAGGCGTAGAATTGCGCCTTCTGGGCGGCCGAGAAATTATTGTCGGAGCCGAGAATGACGACGTCGCTGCCGTCCTTGGCCTTGCCCATGGACATCGCCTCGATATTGTCGGGAACGAGACCGATTGCTCTCAAATCAAGGATCTGGCTCTTGCGGGCGGGGACGATCCGCTGGTCGTTTTTGGCGAGCGATGCGATGGCGGATACGTCGGTCGCGTCGGCCAGATCCATCATCATGATCTTGATGCTGTTGCCGAAGCCCTGGGCATAACTGCGCTCGACGGCGAGCAGGCGGTGATCATCGAGTGCCAGCATTTCCGACATGCCGTTATCGTTGCCGCCGTCGGCCTTGGTGGCGGCCTGCGGGATCGGCGAAACCGGATAGACGTATTGAGCCTTCGGCTCGCCGCTGGCGCCGTCGTAGCGGATGATGCGCGACAGGCTGCCCGTGGTCAGCGAGGGGTTGGGGCCGTCCTGGTAGAGCGCAGCTTCGACACCGACGAAAACATCGCCGGACGGTGCGACGGCGAGATCCTCGAAAGCAAGGTTGTCGCGGATGCCGGTCGACCTGTCGGCGGTCGGCGCAAAGCCCTCCGGCAGCTTGAATTCGCGCACGAACGAACCGTCCGGCGCAGCGACGCGGACGAAGGGCGGCAGCAGCGCCTTGCCGTCGCCTTCGCTGCCCCAATAGATGCCGTCCTTGCCGAGGCGGATCGATTCCGGATCGACGGTCCTGGCGGCGAAGGGCTCGCCGTTCTTGTCCTTCAACGTCACCTGCTTGACGACGGAAACGCCCTTGAGGCCGGATGCGTCGACATCGACGTCGAGTTCATAGAAGCGGGTCGGGCCTCTTTCCGAGCGGTCGTCGCTGATGGCGATGTAGTGGCCGGTAGCGGCATCGAAATCGAGGCCTGATATGCCGCCGAATTCAACGCCGTTTTCCATGTGGCCGCTGGGGATGACGAATTCACCGAGATAGGAGAGCGAAATGCCGGCGGCGCAATCGCCGAAGGGGCAGGCGGTCTCGACGGTGGCGCCGATATCGGTGGGGCTGGCGGTGACGGTGCTGGACAGGAGAACGAAAGCGGCTGTCGCGAGAAAACGCTTGGTCATGACAAGATCCGGCAAGGGGTTGAAACGAGCCGGCGCAGATGTTCCCTCAAGGGCGTGCGCCGATCGCTTCATGCGCCGGGTGTTTGACGGAGTTGTTACGGTTCTTCGTCAGTTCGATGAAATCGTTGATGCTAAAATGTGGGCGCGCCGAACCCTGTCTATCCCGCGGTTCGGCGCGCTATCAGTATGTTTTAGATATCGAGATTTTCGGCGAAGGCCGCGCGTTCCTGGATGAAGCGGAAGCGGGCTTCCGGCTTGGTGCCCATCAGATCGTCGACGGCGCTGCGGGTGCCTTCGAAATCCACCTCGTCGATCATGACCTTGAGCAGGGTGCGCTTGGACGGATCCATGGTGGTTTCCTTGAGCTGGGCGGCCATCATCTCGCCGAGGCCCTTGAAGCGGCTGATCTCGACCTTGGCCTTGCCCTTGAATTCCGTCTGCATCAGCTCGGCGCGATGATTGTCGTCGCGGGCATAGGCGGATTTCGAGCCTTGGGTAATCTTATAGAGCGGCGGCACGGCGAGGAAGAGGTGTCCGCCGCGCACCAACTCCGGCATTTCCTGGTAGAAAAAGGTGATGAGCAGCGAGGCTATATGGGCGCCGTCGACGTCGGCATCGGTCATGACGATGATGCGCTCGTAGCGCAGGTCTTCCTGGCGGTATTTCGAGCGGGTGCCGCAGCCCAGCGCTTGGATGAGATCGGCGAGCTGCTGGTTGGCGCCAAACTTTTCGCGGCCGGCACTCGCAACGTTGAGGATCTTGCCGCGCAGAGGAAGAATGGCCTGATTGGTGCGATTGCGCGCCTGCTTGGCCGAGCCGCCTGCCGAATCGCCCTCGACGATGAAGAGTTCGGCGCCCTCGGCGGTATTCTGCGAGCAGTCGGCGAGCTTGCCAGGCAGACGGAGCTTGCGCACCGCCGTCTTGCGGTTGACTTCCTTTTCCTTGCGGCGGCGCAGGCGCTCCTCGGCGCGCTCGATAACCCAGTCGAGCAGCTTGGCCGATTCGTTCGGATTGTCGGCAAGGTAGTGGTCGAAGGGATCGCGGAGCGCGTTCTCGACGATGCGCTGAGCCTCGACGGTCGCAAGCTTGTCCTTGGTCTGGCCGACGAATTCCGGCTCGCGGATGAAGACCGACAGCATGCCGACGGCCGAGATCATCACGTCATCGGTGGTGATCTGCGCAGCGCGCTTGTTCTGCGTCAGCTCGGCATAGGCCTTCAAGCCCTTGGTCAGCGCGATGCGCAGACCCGCCTCGTGCGTGCCGCCTTCGGGCGTCGGGATGGTGTTGCAATAGGAATGCACCTGCGGATCGCCGCCATACCAGGTGATCGCCCATTCCATCGAGCCGTGGCCGCTCACCTTCTCGGTTTTGCCGGCAAAGATCTCTCGGGTGACGGTGAATTCCTTGCCCATCGTCGCCTGGAGATAATCCTTCAGGCCGCCGGGGAAGTGGAAGACTGCCTTGTCGGGCACCTCAGAGCCTTCGGGCAAGACACCCGCTTCGCAGCTCCAGCGAATCTCGACGCCGCCGAACAGGTAGGCTTTGGAGCGCGCCATCCGGAACACCCGGGCGGCGTCGAACTTCATGTGATCCCCGAATATCTGCGGGTCGGGATGGAAGCGCACGCGGGTGCCGCGGCGATTGTGGACGTCGCCCAATTCTTCGAGCCCGCCCTGCGGCAGGCCGCGGGAAAAACGCTGGCGGTAGAGCTTGCGGTTGCGTGCCACTTCCACTTCGAGGTCGTCGGAGAGCGCGTTGACGACCGAGACGCCGACTCCATGCAGGCCGCCCGAGGTCTCGTAGGCTTTGCCGTCGAATTTACCGCCGGCATGCAATTTGGTCATGATGACTTCGAGCGTCGACTTGCCCGGAACCTGCGGATGGTTCTCGACCGGGATGCCGCGGCCGTTGTCGGAGACGGTGATATAACCCTCGAGGTCAAGATAGACCTCGATGAAATTGGCGTGTCCAGCGACCGCCTCGTCCATCGCATTGTCGATGACTTCGGCAAATAGGTGGTGCAGCGCTTTCTCGTCTGTGCCGCCGATATACATGCCCGGGCGCATGCGCACCGGCTCGAGGCCTTCGAGGACGCGGATCGACGAGGCACCGTACTCGTCCGAGTTCGACGCAGCGGGGGCCGGGCGCGCAGAGGCTCCAGCGGCAGGAGAGGCTCCGGCATTAGGTGCAACTGCGGCGACGGGCGCAGCCGTCACCGGCGGCCGCTCGGCGGGGGCGGCAGGCTTTTGTGCCTCCTCGCGTTTCTCAGAGAGGGGCATTCCGGAAAAGAGGTCGTTGCTATCGTCCATGGAGCCGTTCAGATCTTCATCCTGTCTTGGGTCTGGCTTGGGGCTTGCATCCTCCGCCGACCCAAAATCACCGCATTTCATGTCACGTTTGCGAATCAGGCAGATTTTGCCAGAAAGCACATCTATACGCGACACCGCCCGTTTTGGCGGGCTTTTCATACATGATTTGCGTTGCCGGGCGCAGAATGGCAAGCGGCGGCAGGCTTCAGGAAACCATCCGCATGCGAATGTCCACAAGTCATTGCACTGTTATATCGGCAATTGCGGCCTTTTTCCTGTCCGCAGCCGCGCTGTCTTCCGTCGGCCCGGCGCGGGCGGCCGATACGCTGCCGCCCTTCAAGGACGATCTGTTTTCGAAGCAGACCATCTTGCAGACGGGCGATGACGGCGCCTTCGAGGTCATCGACTATGACGAGATGCGCGATATCAACGGCCGCGACCAGATCCCGCAAAAGCGGGTGCAGCAGAAATATGTGGCACTCGGCATCCGCAAGACCCAGGCCGACGAGACGCTGTCGCTCGACGGCATCGGGCTCGATGTCACCAGGGTGGGACCGGCCCAGAATGCCGCCTTCACGGTAATTTTCATCCATGGCCGCGACGGCGACCGCCGGCTGGGGGCCAACGACTACAGTTTCGGCGGCAATTTCAACCGGCTGAAGAACCTCGTCGCCGGCAATGGCGGCGTCTATTATTCGCCGACGGTCAGGAGCTTCGACAGCAACGGCGTTGCCGCGATCGCCGGCCTCATCCGTTATGCCAGCGCCCAGTCGCCGGGCCGGCCGATCATCCTTTCATGCGCCTCGATGGGCAGCCAGGTCTGCTGGGGCATTGCGCGCGACGGCGACAGCGTCAAGCGGCTGAAGGGCATGCTTATCATGAGCGGCGTCACCGATCCCGATTTCACCAGGAGCGCCTTCTACAAGGCGAAGTTGCCGCTTTGGTTCGCCCATGGCAGCCGTGACCCGGTCTATGCCGCAAGCAACCAGCAAGCGCTGTTCGAAAGCCTGCACAAGGCCAAATATCCGACGCGCTTCACGCTGTTTCAGACTGGAAATCACGGAACGCCGATCCGGATGATCGACTGGCGCAGGGTGTTAAGCTGGATTCTCGCCGGCTGAAGCGTGCCGCCCATCGTATTTCGGCAGAAATATGCGCCAGATGGCAGGGATTCCCGTTACGTCAGGGGCATGATGCTTTTCTTTGCCACAAGCTTTTGATATTGCCGCAGGCATCGACAGATTTTGGGAAGGCCGGCATGAAACCTGACGTGCGACCGCTCGTGGCGGGAAATTGGAAAATGAACGGGACGCGTGCCTCCCTCGATCAGATCAAGGCGATCGCCGAGGGCGTACGCCCGCCGCTCGCCGACAAGGTCGAGGCGCTGATCTGCCCGCCGACGACGCTGCTCTACGTTGCGACTGCGCTCTGCACCGACAGCCCGCTTTCGATCGGCGCGCAGGATTGCCATCAGAAGGCATCCGGTGCGCATACCGGCGACATCTCGGCTGAAATGATCGCCGATGCTTTCGGCACCTATGTCATCGTCGGCCATTCCGAGCGGCGCACCGACCATGCCGAAACAGATCATCTGGTGCGCGCCAAGGCGGAGGCAGCCTTTGCCGCCGAACTGACGGCGATCATCTGCATCGGCGAGACGGCTGACGAACGCCGCGCGGGGCAGGCGCTCGATGTCATCAAGCGCCAGCTTTCCGCCTCGGTTCCGGACGGCGCCACCGCCGAAAGCACCGTCATCGCCTACGAGCCGATCTGGGCGATCGGCACCGGTGTGACGCCGACATCAGGCGACGTCGAAAAGGCGCATGCCTTCATGCGCGCCGAGCTCGTGGCCCGCTTCGGCAATGAAGGCCGCAAGATGCGTCTTCTCTACGGCGGCTCGGTCAAACCGACCAATGCCGGCGAGCTGATGGGCATTGCCAATGTCGACGGCGCGCTGATCGGCGGGGCGAGCTTGAAAGCCTCCGACTTCCTCGCCATTTACCGGGCCTATGAGGCGCTGCTCGCCTGAGGCATTGTTCATTCGCAGTTTATTCCGGGCCCAAGGGCTTGGAATAGATGAAAGCCTCATGTAAAGAGCCGCCAGAATTCTTACTTATGTCCGTCTCCAGGCGGGCAGGACTGGACCCATGCAGACCGTATTGATTGTCATTCATCTCATGATCGTGCTCGCCCTCGTCGGCGTCGTGCTCATCCAGCGTTCGGAAGGCGGCGGCCTCGGCATCGGCGGCGGTTCGGGCTTCATGTCGGCCCGCGGCACGGCCAATGCGCTGACGCGCACGACCGCGATCCTTGCGACCCTGTTCTTCCTGACCTCGCTCGGCCTCGGCATTCTGACGCGTTACGAAGGCCGTCCGAGCGACATTCTCGACCGCATTCCGGCAACAGGCGGCCAGGGCAACGGCATCCTCGATTCTCTCGGCGGCGGCGTGCAAGCTCCGGCAACTCCGCCGGCGGGCAACGGTGTTCCGAGCAGCGGGGCGGCAACGCCCGCACCTCAGGCTCCCGCCGCCCAAGCTCCGGCAAGTGGGGCTCCTGCAACGACTGCTCCGGCAGCTCAGGCTCCGGCTGCCACCGCACCGGCAACCACTGCTCCGGCGACGACTGAGCCCGCAGCTCCGGCCGCGACGCCGGCACCGGCTCAGCCTTCCGGCGTCCCGACGGGACAGTAAACCGGGCTTCGACATAAACCGCCGGCAGGCCCCAGGGTCTGCCGGTTTTCTTTTGTTCAGATTCCTGCGCCACGCTCCGAAAATTCCGGAAAAGAATTTTTGGGGCTGGTGGAATCGTTTTTGAGAAGGTATCCGGTGAATCCCATGGCGCGATACGTATTCATCACTGGCGGCGTGGTTTCCTCTCTCGGAAAAGGAATTGCGGCCGCGGCTCTCGGAGCGTTGCTGCAGGCCCGTGGATATCGGGTCAGGCTTCGCAAGCTTGATCCCTATCTGAACGTGGACCCGGGCACGATGAGCCCGACCCAGCACGGCGAGGTCTTCGTCACCGACGACGGCGCGGAAACCGATCTCGATCTCGGCCACTACGAGCGCTTCACGGGGCGTTCGGCGACCAAGACCGACAACATCACCACCGGCCGCATCTACAAGAACATCATCGACAAGGAACGGCGCGGCGACTATCTCGGCGCGACGGTACAGGTCATCCCGCACGTCACCAACGAGATCAAGGATTTCGTTGTCGAGGGCAATGACGACTACGACTTCGTCATCTGCGAGATCGGCGGCACGGTCGGTGACATCGAGGCGATGCCGTTCATGGAGGCGATCCGCCAACTCGGCAACGATCTGCCGCGCGGCACCGCCGTTTACGTCCACCTGACGCTGATGCCCTACATTCCGGCGGCCGGCGAGCTGAAGACCAAGCCGACCCAGCATTCGGTCAAGGAGTTGCAGGCGCTCGGCATTCATCCCGATATCCTGCTGGTGCGCGCCGACCGCGAAATCCCGGAAGCCGAGCGCCGCAAGCTGTCGCTGTTCTGCAACGTGCGCCCGTCCGCCGTCATCCAGGCGCTCGATGTCGCCAACATCTACGATGTGCCGATCGCCTACCACAAGGAAGGCCTTGATGACGAAGTGCTTGCCGCCTTCGGCATCGAGCCGGCGCCTAAGCCGCGTCTCGACCCTTGGGAAGAGGTCTGCAACCGCATCCGCACGCCTGAGGGCGAAGTGACGATCGCGATCGTCGGCAAATATACCGGCCTCAAGGATGCCTATAAGTCGCTGATCGAGGCGCTGCATCACGGCGGCATCGCCAATCGGGTCAAGGTCAAGCTCGAATGGATCGAGTCCGAGGTCTTCGAAAAGGAAGATCCGGCGCCCTATCTCGAAAAGGTGCACGGCATCCTCGTGCCCGGCGGCTTCGGCGAACGCGGTTCGGAAGGCAAGATCAATGCGGCGCGCTTCGCCCGCGAACGCAAAGTGCCGTATTTCGGCATCTGCTTCGGCATGCAGATGGCGGTCATCGAGGCGGCGCGCAATCTCGCCGACGTGTCCGGCGCCTCCTCGACCGAATTCGGTCCGACCAAGGAGCCGGTGGTCGGCTTGATGACCGAATGGGTCAAGGGCAACGAGTTGCAGAAGCGCACGGCAGCAGGCGATCTCGGCGGCACGATGCGCCTCGGCGCCTATAAGGCGGCGCTCAAGAAGGGCACGAAAATCTCGGATATCTACGGTTCCACCGATATTTCCGAACGTCATCGCCACCGCTACGAGGTCAATGTCGACTACAAGGACAGGCTCGAGAGCTGCGGCCTCGTCTTTTCCGGCATGTCGCCGGATGGGGTGCTGCCGGAGACGATCGAATATCCCGATCACCCCTGGTTCATCGGCGTGCAATATCACCCGGAACTGAAGAGCCGGCCGCTCGACCCGCATCCGCTGTTTGCCAGCTTCATTGAAGCGGCGACGGAACAAAGCCGCCTCGTCTAACCCATGATGACGATCCAGATCGCGCGATTTCACGCGCGATCTGGGAATGTGCTTGTGCCGCTCTATTTCGCCGGCATGGCCAGCCAACGCAGCACGACCGTTTCACGCTTCATCGCCGCGCCACCCGAGCGCATCTACCGTGCCTTCCTGGACGCGGAGGCGGTCGCCACTTGGTTGCCGCCGGTTCCATGAAGGGCATCGTCCATGCCTTCGAGGGCAGGGAACGCGGCGCCTTCAGCATGTCGCTCGTCTATCCCGATGACGAGGCGTCGCCGCCGGGCAAGACCTCTGACAAAGCAGACAGGTTCGAAGGCCGTTTTGTCAGGCTCGTGCCCGACGAACGCATTGTCTGGGCCACACGTTTCGATTCCGAAGATCAGAGCTTTTCCGGCGAGATGACGGTCAGCACGACATTGGCGCCTGCCGACGGCGGCACCGATGTGACGATGGTCTGCGACAACATCCCCTCGGGCATTCGCCTTGAAGACAATGAAGAAGGCTGTCGTTTGACGCTCGACAACCTCGCCGCCTTCATCGGTGGTTGACGCGCGGCGGCAGGGACACGCCCCGCCGCCGAGTTCCATCTTCAAGCAGCGGCCGGTAGTGGGCCGATATAGACCGAGCGCGGCCGGATCAATCGGCCGTCGAGCGCCTGTTCGCGGGCATGCGCCAGCCAACCGACGGTGCGACCGATCGCAAAGACGCCGGTGAAGGCCTGACGCGGGAAGCCGAGCGTTTCCAGCAGCAGTGCGGTATAAAATTCGACATTGACGTCGAGCGGCCGGTCCGGCTTGCGAACCTTGAGGATCGCCAAGGCAGCCGCCTCCACGGCTTCGGCCAGAGCACCGCGGGCGCTGTCCACCTGTCCGGAGGCGATCAACGGCTTCAGCGCGCCTTTCAGCGCATCGGCGCGGGGATCGCGGACGCGGTAGATGCGATGACCGAAGCCCATCAGCCTTTCGCCACGGTCGAGCGCTTCGCCGAGCCATGGCCCGGCATTCTTCGCTGTTGCGATCGCGTCCAGCATGTCGAGCACGGGACCCGGCGCACCGCCATGCAGCGGTCCTTTCAGTGCGCTCAACGCCGCCAGGACCGAAGAGGTCAGACCGGCATGCGTCGAGGCGATGACGCGCGATGCGAAGGTCGAGGCGTTGAGGCCGTGGTCCGAGATCGTCACGAGGTAGGTATCGAGTGCTGCCGTCTGCTCCTTGCTCGGCAACTTTCCGGTCAACATGCGCAGGATATCGGCCGCCTGCGACAGCGAAGCGTTGGGCGCGATCGGTCTTTGGCCGCGCTGCAGCCGCAGAACCGCCGGTAGGTAGACTGCGGGCGCGGCCATGAGGCTGAGCGCCGTGTCGAAATCCTCGCCGTCGGGCAGCCGGGCAATCAGCGCCCGCATGGCATCGACCGGGGGCAGGGCGAGCACGGCGGCGTCGGCGGCTTTGATATGGCCGAACATCGCCGTTCGCGCCTTCGCCAGCCAGTCACGCAAGTCGGTTTCGCCGAAGCTTCGTTCCATCAGTCCGTCGAGCAATAAGGCGGCGACCCCTTCATAGGTGCCGCCTGCGATCAGATGATCCAGCGATACGCCGCGGATGATCAGCCGACCCGCTTCGCCGTCGACATCCGAAAGCTGCGTTTCGGCGGCAATGACATCTTCCAAGCCGTTTTTCATGTTGTTTTCTCCTTTACGGGCCAGATGATCCGACCTAGTCTCATTGACGTCAATCTTGATGCAATTGATCAATATGAGGCTCCGATGTCGTGGTTGACCGCCGAGGAGGCGCTGCGTGCGTTGAAGACCAAGCCGCAGACGCTCTACGCCAATGTCAGCCGCGGGCGCATCCGGGCGAAGGACGATCCCGCCGACCCGCGCCGCCGCCTCTACCAGTCTGCCGATGTGCAGCGACTCGCAGAACGCCATGCCGGTCGCCGCAAGACCGAAACCGTTGCCGCCGAGGCGATCCGCTGGGGCGATCCGGTTCTGTCCTCGGCAATCTCCACCATTATCGGCGGACGGCTTTTCTATCGCGGACGGGACGCGGCCGATCTTGCCGAAGCGGCGACGCTGGAGCAGACCGCGGCACTGCTTTGGAATGGTGCGGATGTGGTGTCCTCCTCCAGCGCCGAAGCCGGGCATGCCGCTCCCTCGCTCCAGGCTGCGTTCGTGGCGCTTGCCGGGCGAGTGACATCGGATCTGCCGTCGCTCGGCCGTTCGCCGGCAGCCCTTCGCCGTGAGGCGCAAGGCGTGCTCTCCACCGTCGCCGATGCGCTGGCGCCTGGGCGTTCGGATCAGCCGCTGCATTGCAGGCTTGCGGCAAGCTGGCAGCGACCTGATGCTGCCGATTGCCTGCGTCGAGCTCTGGTGCTGCTTGCCGATCACGAACTCAACGCCTCGACCTTTGCGGCGCGGGTCGCGGCATCGGCGGGTGCGGCCCTTTCGGCCGCCGTGCTTTCCGGCATGGCGACATTGACGGGGCCGCTGCATGGCGCCGCCTGGCAGGGCGTCGACGCCTTGATCGAGGCGGCCACCGTCCTCGGCGCGGCGCAGGCAATCCGCCGCACGCTTGCCCAGGGCAATCGGCTGCCGGCCTTCGGCCATCCGCTCTATCCCGACGGCGATATCAGGGCCTCGGCGCTGCTTTCGCATTTTCCCCTGCCGCGGGACTTTGCCGAGCTTCGGGATACAGGGGAGGCGGTGGTCGGCGAGAAGGTCAACTTAGATTTCGCGCTTGCCGCGATGGCCGCCGCCTTCGATCTTCCGAAGGAGGCGCCGATCATCATGTTCTCGCTTGCCCGTTCCGCCGGGTGGCTGGCGCATGCGATGGAGCAGATCGACAGCGGCGACTTGATCCGGCCGCGGGCGCGCTACGCCGGACCAGCGCCCGAAACCGACACCAGGCGCTAAGAAATCGCCTTGCGATTGTGGCGGTTTGCTTTTTTGCCTAGGGAAATATCCGAATTCGGCTATCATGCCCAACATGGAAGAAGACGGTTGGCGGGCGCTTTCGAAAAAGCTGTCCGCACGGTCATGGGGGCTTTCCATGAATAGGACGTTTCGCAGCCTGCTCGCCGCCGTACTTGCTGTCGGCCTCATTCCGCATGGGGCGGCCTTTGCGCAGTCTGCCGGGTGCACGATGTCGCGCGACGCCGGCGCCCGCCAAGTGTTCAGTTGTCCGGGCGGCGTCAAGGTGACGGCGGAGGCCGGCGCTTCCTTCCGCCTTGCCGACCGCAACCGTGACGGCAGTCCCGATTCGGGATCGCTGCGGCGCAAGGCCATTCTCGTCGATGTCGACAGCAGCCAGCATGCGGGTGGTTTCCAGGTGGTGACACCGCAAGCGATCGCCGCCGTGCGCGGCACGCAATGGGCGGTCGACGTCGCCGGCGGCAAGACCTCGGTGCTGGTCGTCCGAGGCAGCGTCGCGGTGCGCCGGCCGGCCGGTGAGCAAGTGGTGCTGTCGCCCGGCGAGGGTGTCGACGTCAGCGGCGGAACGGAGCCGCTCGTCGTGCGTCGCTGGCCGGCGCCACGCGTTGCCGCTCTTCTTGCCCGTCTCGGCCAATAATCCATGAACCATCGCCTGCAGACCGGGATCGCGCTGCTGCTCGCCGGTCTTTGGGCGACTGCGCTCGGCTATGCCAACCTCAATGGCCGAAGCGGCCTTCTCGACCGGATGGAGGCTTCGCTTGCCGATATCCGCAGCGCCATCATCGGGGCAAAGACACCGCCGCCGGTCGTGTCGATCGTCGCCATCGACGACCGCACCGCCGCCGCGCACGGCTATCCGCTGGACCGGGCCACCCTCGCGCGGTTGGTCGGCGCCATCACCGCGTTGAAGCCCAAGGCCCTGGCGCTGGATATTCTGCTGGTCGATCCGGGGCCGGAGGAGGGCGATGCGGCGCTGGCGACCGCCCTTGCCCAGGGGCCGAGCGTGATTGCAGGGGCCGCCACCTTCGCGCAAAGCCGCCAGCAAGTCTCCGACGCGGCGAACGATCCGCTTGCCGCCATTCCCGAGGCGAGCGAGCTTCTCTTGCCGCTTCCCCGCTTTGCCGAGTCGGCCGCGGTCGGCATCGTCAATGTCGCGACCGATCAGACCGGCACACCTCGCTTCATTCCGCTGATTTCGCGGGCCGCCGACCGGCTGGATCCGGCCTTTCCGCTACGGGCCGCTTCGGTGGCGCTCGGTGTCGATCCCAGCATCGAAGCCGACGCCGTCATGCTCGGCAAGCTACGCATTCCCACCGATATCGGCCAACGGCTTCCAGTGACCTTCTATGGCGGGCACGGCAGCATCTCAACCTTCAGCGCCGCCGATGCGCTTGACGGCAAGCTGGCTGCCGATGCGGTCGTCGGCCGCATCGTCGTTATCGGCTCGACGGTCACCGGCGGCGGCGACGTCTTTCCGACGCCGTTCGATCCCGTCATGCCCGGCGTCGAGGTGATGTCGACTGCGATCACCCATCTCGTCACCGGCGACGGCATGGTGCGCGACCACAGGATCAGGCTGATCGACGCCGGCATCGCCGTCGGTCTGACACTCGTACTGGTTTGCCTGATCGCCTGGCGCCGGAGTGCGGCGGGTTATCTCATCATCGTGTTGACGCTCATCGTCTGGGCAATGCTCAATCTGTCGGCCTTTGCGCATGGCTACTGGCTGAGTGCGGCATTGCCGATCGCCGCCGCTCTGCCGCCGGCGCTGATCCTCGGCGCGGCCGAACTCTGGTTAGACCGCGGCCGCGCCCGCCATTTCGCTGAGCAGAGCGCGCTGCTGCAGCGCATCGAGGCGCCCGGCCTCGGCGAGTGGCTGGCGCGCGATCCGAATTTCCTCGCCAAACCCGTGCGCCAGAACGCTGCCGTCATCTTCATCGATCTCTCAGGCTTCACCGGCCTCAGCGAAACCCTCGGACCGGTCAAGGTCAGCGAAGTGCTGAGCGGCTTCTTCGAAGTGATCGACGAGGAAGCGCGCGCTCATGGCGGCGCCATCACCAGCTTCATGGGCGACGGGGCGATGATCCTGTTCGGCCTGCCGGAGCCCGCCGATGACGATGCATCCCGGGCCGCCGCCTGCGCGGTCAGCCTGTGCGAGCGCACCCGGGCTTGGCTTGGCGCCCATGCCGGCTTTGCCCAAAAGAAGATCGGCTTCAAGGTCGGCGCCCATTGCGGCCCGATCGTCGCCTCGCGGCTTGGCACCGGCGACCGGCAGCAGATCACCGCGGCTGGCGACACCATCAATGTCGGCAGCCGCCTGATGGAGGTCGCCGCCCGCCACGGTGTCGAGTTGGCGCTGAGCGCCGAAATCGTCCGCGCCGCAGGCTCGGACAGCGTGCTGCTGCAGGCCGGCCGGATGGAGGGGCCATTGGAAACGACGTTGCGCGGCCGGGCAAGCCATATCGACGCATGGCTGTGGCGCAGCCGCACGCTTTGACAATCGCCGCGGGAGCGGCTAGGAACGGCGCAAATACCCGCCGGCTGGCTCCGGCCATGGCGCATTTCGCGCCTGACAGCTCCGAAAGATCGAACTCATGACAGAATTAAACGGCGTCGTTCCGGCGATCGCCAAGGCGTTGCAGAAGCGCGGTTACGCCGAACTCACCCCGGTGCAGAAGGCGATGCTCGATCCGGCGCTTGCCGCATCCGACGCGCTGGTCTCGGCCCAGACCGGCTCCGGCAAAACCGTCGCCTTCGGTCTGGCGCTGGCGCCGACGCTGCTTGAGGGCAGCGAACGTTTCGGCAATGCCGCCGCGCCGCTTGCTCTCGTCATTGCGCCGACCCGCGAACTTGCCCTGCAGGTGAAACGCGAACTCGAATGGCTCTATGAGATGATTGGTGCGGTGATATCAAGCTGCGTCGGCGGCATGGACATCCGCAGCGAGCGCCGCGCGCTCGAACGCGGCGCCCATATCGTCGTCGGCACGCCCGGCCGGCTCTGCGACCATATCCGCCGCAGGGCGCTCGACATGTCGGAACTGAAGGCCGCCGTGCTCGACGAGGCCGACGAAATGCTCGATCTCGGTTTCCGCGAGGATCTCGAATTCATTCTCGATTCGGCGCCGGACGATCGCCGCACGCTGATGTTTTCGGCAACCGTGCCGGCGGCGATCGCCAAGCTTGCCAAGAGCTACCAGCGTGACGCCGTGCGCATCAGCACCGCGGCCGAGGCAAAGCAGCATGTCGACATCGAATATCGGGCGCTGATGGTGGCCCCGAGCGACCGCGAGAACGCGATCATCAACGTGCTGCGCTACTACGAAGCGACCAACGCCATCGTCTTCTGTTCGACGCGCGCCGCCGTCAATCACCTGACCGCGCGCTTCAACAACCGCAATTTCTCGGTCGTAGCGCTTTCCGGCGAGCTGACGCAGAACGAACGTACTCATGCGCTGCAGGCGATGCGCGACGGGCGCGCTCGCGTCTGCATCGCGACCGACGTCGCCGCCCGCGGTATCGACCTGCCCGGCCTCGATCTTGTCATCCATGCCGACCTGCCGACCAATCCGGACACGCTGCTGCACCGCAGCGGCCGCACCGGCCGGGCCGGCCGCAAGGGCATCAGCGCCATGATCGTGCCGCTGAATGCACGGCGCAAGGCCGAACGCCTGCTGGAGAATGCCGGTATTTCGGCTGCCTGGGCGCGGCCGCCTTCGGCCGAGGAGGTCAGCGAACGCGACGACGAGCGGCTGCTCGCCGATCCGATCTTCAGCGAAGCGCCGCAGGAGGAAGAACAGGGGCTGGTGCAGCAGCTGCTTTCCAGCCACGGCGCCGAAAAGCTCGCCGCGGCCTTCCTGCGCCTTTATCGCACCAATCATTCGGCGCCGGAGGATTTGATCGAGGTCACCGTGCAGGACGATCGCGGCCGCAAGCGCCGCGACAATGCCGAGCCCTACGAGCCGGCGCAGAAGGGGCCGCGCGAAGATTTCGGCGCCAGCGTCTGGTTCTCCGTCTCGGTCGGGCGCAAGCAGAATGCCGAGCCGCGCTGGCTGATCCCGATGCTCTGCCGCAACGGCAATGTGACCAAGCGCGAGATCGGCGCCATCAAGATGCAGCCCGAGGAAACCTTCGTGGAGATCGCCGCGGCAAACGCCGATGGTTTCCAGGAAGCCCTCGGGCCGAACAAGACGCTCGAACGCGGCATCCGCGTGACCCGGCTTTCCGGCACGCCGGATTTCAGCCGCGCACCGTCGCCAAAGCCTTATGCCGGCAAGCCGTCGCGTGACGACAGGCCGAGCGACACGTTCCGCGACGAACGCCCGAAGAACAAGTTCGGCAAGGGCCCGGGCGGCGGATATGCGGCAGCCGACAACAGCGGCCAGCAAAGGCAGGATAGCAAGCCCTGGAGCAAAAAACCGGGCAAGCCCGGTTTCGACGGCCCGAGATCCGACAAGCCTAAATACGACAAGCCGAAATTTGAAGGCGGGAAGTCCGAAGGCGCCAAGTCTGAACGCCCGAAATATGAGGGCAAGGGTGGCGCTGGGCCGAAGGGCAAGTTCTCGAAGAAGAAACCCGGCTGATTGCGCCGGCAGCCCTTCGCCGGGTCAGGCGGAGGGCTTTGTTTCTCGACATCGCATGCCGTGTATTGAAACGCCGGATTTCATGATGAGGCAGGGAGCGTGACGATGATGAAACGCTCCGGCATATCGCATCCCGATGCGGCCGCCTTCATCCAGGCCAACCTGCCGATCTCACCAGTCCCGGCCATTCCGGAAATCCTGCTGCACACGGCAGGGCCCGCGAGCGGGCTCTGGCGGCTTGCTGGCCGCGGAGAAGCCGATCCGCCGCCGTACTGGGCCTATCCCTGGGCCGGCGGCGCCGTACTTGCGCGCCATCTGCTCGGCCAGCCGGAAATGGTTGCCGGCCGGCGCGTCCTCGATCTCGGATCCGGCTCTGGCCTAGTCGCCATCGCGGCCGGAAAGGCCGGTGCAGCCGCGGTCACGGCGGTCGATGTCGATGTCAATGCGATTGCCGCGATCGGTCTCAACGCGGCGATCAACGACGTCAATATCTTTGCTGTCGCCGCCGATATCATCGAGGCGCCGCCGCCGGAGAAGACTGATCTCCTCGTTGTCGGTGACCTGTTCTACGATTCCGCGCTTGCTGTGCGGGTGATGGCCTTTCTGCGGCGTTGTGAGACCGCCGGCATCGAGGTGCTGATCGGCGATCCCGAACGCGCTCACCTTCCACAGGCACAACTCAAGCGGATCGCGACCCATGCGGTTGCCGATTTCGGCGCAGGTGCGCCGGGCAAGGCGGTGCGGGCGGGGGTCTTTTCGCTTGCCTACAACACTGAATGGCGAGATTAAGAGCTGGTCTTGCTACCGCGTTACCCTCTGTTCCACCCGGATGACTGCGCTGGATACAGACGCAGTGTTATTATTTTTTGTCATCGACGCAAATGCCGGCTGAACGGCAGGATATGGGATGGATGCCAAAGGTAGCCGCAAGAGATTCGTCAAAGCATCTGTTGTCCGAGGAATAATCCATTTGGACCAGCGCAAACCATCCCGTCGAATTTCTGGTTGGGTTGTAGTCCTCTGTCGGATAGTAATATCGGCCAAAGCATTCACGCGGCTGTACTTCCTTCGGCAAAATTCCAAATTTTATTAGATTCTGAAATTCATTTTGTTCCGCCGATATTTCCTTTTCGAGGAAGTTAGTGACAATCGGCTGGAGTTCCGGGTAGTTTTCAACGCAATTTCTTATGGTATCGCCCTCATTACCTTTATGCGCGAAGAAGATGTAGCCGATGTCGGACGCTGGCTTGCGCACCCCGAGCTTGCTTCCATCCAGGATGGTATGGCCTTTTAGCACACTGAGCTTTTCTATCAGCGACCGATACCGCTTGAGATGCTCGGCCATATCATCCGAGCAAAGAATAATTGTTTTTGGCGTCGCCGCGTCTTTCAGATCGGAACTTAACCACTCAACCGCCCAAGGTGCGACGGGATCGGAAGATGGCTCCAGTGCGGGGCTTCCTTGTATCGCCGCAACGGCGGACGTATAGGCTGCGAGGAGGACGGTAGCTGATATCATGCAGCGAGATAACATTGGCATTGCCTACAAACCGGGCTCCTGCGCGTTGTCGGCCGGGAGGAGCGGTAAAAATCGCTTAGAAGCCGAAATAAATTACAACTGTAATCTCACGCCAGAAGGTCCGGCCGCAACAGCATGACCGGGCAGGGCGCTCCGGCCGGCAGTTCCGGCGCGTGCGGCGGGCGGATGATGAGGCAGTCGGCCCGCGCAAACACCTTCATCATCGAGGAGTCCTGCTTGCCGAAGGGCTCGGCCAGCCAGTTTCCGGTCGTGGATTTCGTAAGTTTTGCCCTGATATAGTCCTGCCGATGATCATTGGCGCGCAGCGTGACGGCCGCCTCGACCATTGCCTCGCGCCGCATTGGCGGCAGGGAGGCGAGTTTGCGGATCAGCGGCTCGAGGAAGAGCAAGGAGCAGACCAGGCTCGAGACCGGATTGCCGGGCAGGCCGAGTACATGGGTCTCGCCGAAGCTGCCGACCATCAGCGGTTTGCCGGGGCGCATAGCGATGCGCCAGAAATCGAGCTGCATACCGGCCTCGATCAGCGTCGCCTGAACCAGGTCATGGTCGCCGACCGAAGCACCACCGAGCGTGACGATGACATCGACCTTGGCAGCCCGCGCCGTCTCGATCGCCGCGGTTATTTTTGCCTTGTCGTCCGGCACGATTCCGAGATCGAGCACATCGGCGCCGGCCTTGCGGGCAAGGGCTGCGATGCCGAACGTATTGGAGGCGATGATCTGCGAAGGGCCGGGCGTGCTTCCGGGTGGCAATAACTCGTCGCCGGTTGCAAGGATGGCAATCAGCGGGCGCCGCAGCACGTCGACCTCAGGCCGGTTCATGCCGGCAGCGACCGTCAGCCGCGAGAAATCGAGCACCGTGCCGGCAGGCAGCACGACTTCGCCTTCGAAAAAATCCTGGCCGCGGGGGCGCACGTGCTGGCCCTGCCGTACAGGGAAACTGGTGCGGACGCCGCCTTCGATCTTCTCCGCATCCTCCTGCAGCAGGACGCTATCGGCGTCTGGCGGAACCGGCGCACCGGTGAAGATGCGGACGGCCTCTCTCTTGCCGACGCTGCCCTCGAAGCCGTGGCCGGCGGAAGATGTGCCGATGACCTTCAACACGGCGCCCGGCTCCGGTGCGTCTTCACGGCGCAGCGCATAGCCGTCCATGGCGGAGGCATTGAAGGGCGGCTGTGTCAGACCGGCCGTCAGATCGACGGCCAAGACGCGGCCTTCAGCCTCTGCGAGCGGCAGCGTTTGGGATGCCGCGACGGGTTTGGCGCGGGACAGCAAACGGTTCAAGGCGTCGGCGACCGGGAGAAGATTCATCATGCCTCCGGATGACGGAAGTCGCCGGATTTGCCGCCGGATTTCTCTAGCAGTCTGACGCCGCCGATTTCCATTGCCTTGTCCGCGGCTTTGGCCATGTCGTAGATGGTGAGACAGGCGACCGAGACGGCGGTCAGCGCCTCCATCTCCACACCGGTCTTGCCGGTCAGCTTGGCGGTTGCCGTGACGCGCAGGCCGGGCAGGGCGGCATCTTCCTCGATCTCGACCGTGACCTTCGTCAGCATCAACGGATGGCAAAGCGGGATGAGATCGGCGGTGCGTTTTGCTGCCATGATGCCCGCAAGGCGCGCGGTACCGATCACATCGCCCTTCTTGGCATTGCCCTGGCGGATCAGCGCGAGCGTCTCCGGCGCCATCTTCACATGGCCTTCGGCGGTGGCGATGCGCGCCGTCTCGGCCTTGTCGGAGACATCGACCATATGCGCCTCGCCGGAGGCATCGATATGGGTCAGACCGGGCTTTGCGCCGCTCATATCATTCAGCCGCGATGGCGGCTTCGCCGAAGAGCAGCGCGCGGGTGGCTGCGGCCACATCCTCCTTGCGCATCAGGCTTTCGCCGACAAGGAAAGTATTGATGTCGACCGCCTGCAGGCGCTGGCAATCGGCATGAGTGAAGATGCCGCTTTCGCCGACGAGCAGCCGGTCTGCCGGAACCATGGCAGCCAGCGTCTCGCTGACCGTCAGGCTGACCTCGAAGGTTCGCAGGTTGCGGTTGTTGATGCCGATCAGCGGCGAGGAAAGCTTCAATGCGCGTTCCATTTCCGGCGCGTCGTGAACCTCGACCAGCACGTCTATGCCGAGCGAAAAGGCTTCGTCCTGCAGACGTTCTGCCTCGCCGTCGCTCAGCGACGCCATGATCAGCAGAATGCAGTCGGCACCCCAGGCGCGCGCTTCATGGACCTGGTAGGTCTCGAACATGAAATCCTTGCGCAGCGCGGGCAGGGCACAGGCGGCGCGTGCCGCCGTCAGAAAGTCCGGCGCGCCCTGAAAACTCGGCGTGTCGGTCAGCACGGAAAGGCACGCCGCGCCACCGGCTTCATAGGCCTTTGCCAGCGCCGGCGGATCGAAGTCCGGGCGGATCAGCCCCTTGGATGGGCTCGCCTTCTTGATCTCGGCGATCAAGCCGAAATCGCCGGCCTCCCGCTTGGCGACGAGCGCCTTGTAAAAACCGCGCGGTGCGGACTGGCCGGCCTGCATCGCCTTCAGGTCGGCAAGCGAAACGGCAGCCTTGGCGGCGGCGATTTCCTCGCGCTTATAGAGTTCGATCTTCTTCAGGATATCGGTCATCGGCCAATCCTAGTCGATATCGTTGGAAACGGCGATGAGTTTGTCGAGGGCGAGCGCGGTGGCGCCGCTATCCAGCGACTGTGCGGCAAGCACCATGCCGTCGCGGATCGTCTCGGCCTTGCCTGCGATAACCAGCGAGGCGGCGGCATTGGCGAGCGAAACATCGCGATAGGCGTTCTTTGCACCGCTGAGCACCTCGCGAAGCGCTGCGGCGTTGGCGACACCGTCGCCGCCCTTGATGTCGGCCAGCACGCAGGGGCTGACGCCGAAATCGGCGGGCGACAGCTCGAAAGTGCGGATCTTGCCGTCTTCAAGGGCTGCGACTTTGGTGACGCCGGTCGTGGTGATCTCGTCGAGGCCGTCGCCATGGACAACCCAGACGCATTCGGAGCCGAGATCGCGCATGACTTCGGCAAGCGGCACCAACCATTGCGGCGAGAAGACGCCGAGCAGCTGGCGGCGGACGCCGGCCGGGCTGGAGAGCGGCCCCAGAAGATTGAAGATGGTGCGGGTGCCGAGTTCGACACGCGAGGGGCCGACATGGCGCATGGCGGAATGATGAAGCTGCGCGAACATGAAGCCGACGCCGGCCTCGGTGATGCAGCGGGAGATGATCTCGGGGCCGACATCGAGCTTGACGCCGAGAGCGGCCAGATTATCCGCCGCGCCGGATTTCGAGCTCAGCGCCCGGTTGCCGTGTTTTGCGACGGGAACACCGGCGCCGGCGACGATCAGCGCCGCCAGCGTCGAGATATTGTAGGTGCCGCTGGCATCGCCGCCTGTCCCGACGATGTCGATCGCATCGGCCGGCGCCTCGACGGTCAGCATCTTCGAACGCATCGCGGTGACGGCGCCGACGATCTCGTCGACGGTTTCGCCGCGCACGCGCAATGCCATCAGGAAGCCGCCGATCTGCGAGGGCGTCGCTTGGCCGGACATCAGGATGTCGAAGGCGGCGCGCGCCTCGTCACGCGTCAGCGGCTCGCGGTTTGCGGCCTTGGCCAGGAACGGCTTCAGATCGGTCATAAAGCCTCCTAACGAAGCGTCGCCTGTTCGGCGAGCGTCTGGTTGATCTGTGCGCCGTACTGCGTCTGCAGTAGGTTGACCATCTGATCGAGAATATCGTCGCCGGCGGCGTTGGCCATGGCGGTGATCTGGGCATCTCGGTTGTTCAGCGCGTCGCTGGTCGGCTCGCTGTTGACCTCGGTGACCTTCATCAGGATCTGCGTCGAGGGATCGGCGCCGACGGCACTGGCGACCGCATCGACGGGGCCGGAGAAGGCCGCGGTGGCACCGGCGCGGCCAAGCACCGGATCATCGGTGGAGCGAGTGATGCCGCTCTTGCTTTCGACTGCGATGCCGAGCGGCGTTGCGATATCGGCAAGCGCGGTGCCCTTGGCTGCCTCAGCCTTTAATGCATCAGCCTTCTTGGCGAGTTCGGCCTTCTGCTGTTCCGCCGTCCAGCCTTCGACCGCCTTTTCGCGGACTTCGGTGACCGGGCGCTCGCGGGTCGGGGTAATTTCGCGGACGTTGAACCAGACATAGCCGTCATTGCCGATCGGCAGCGGCGGCGCGTCGACGCCGACCTCGGTCTTGAAGGCTTCGCCGAGCAGCTGCTGCTTGACGGGGATATCCTTGACCTCTTTGCCGTCCTTGTCGGCGCCGGTCATATCGACGGCGTCGACGGTCACGGCGTTAAGCTTCAACTGACCGGCAATATCCTCGAGCGTGGCGCCGCCGGCGCGCAGATCTTCGATGCGGTCATGAACATTGATCACTTCCTGCGACGCGTTGGAGAGCGCCAGCTGCTTTCGGATGTCCTCTTTCACTTCGTCGAAATTTTTCACGGTTTCCGGCTTGATGTTGGTGATGCGCAGGATGACCGCGCCGAAGGAACCATCGACGACAGGTGTCGTGCCGCCGTCCTTCGAAACTGCGAAGGCCGCATCGGCAACGGCCTGGTCGGGTACCTTGTCCTTGGTGAATTCGCCGAGCAGCACGTCGCTTGCCGTCTTGCCCTGGTCGGTGACCAGCTGGTCGAAGCTGGTGCCGCCCTTCAGCGCCGTTTCGGCGGCGGCGGCAAGATCCTTGCTGGCAAAGCTCAGCTGTTCGATGGTGCGGCTTTCCGGCGTGCGGTAGGTATCCTTGCTCTTGTCGAAGGCTTCGTGGATCTGGTCGTCCGTAACAGTCGCAGCGTCGGCGATATCGGCGGGCTGCAGCTTGAGATAGACGAGCTTGCGGTACTCCGGCGCCTGATAGCGCTGCTTGACGCCGTCGAACCAAGTCGCCAGCACGTCATCGGCAGGCGCCTTGATCGGCTCGATATTGGCATTGGTGAGCAGCAGATAGTCGATGCTGCGGCTTTCATTGCCATAAAGTTTCAGAGCGTCGACCAGCGTCTTCGGGGCGGAAAAGCCGTTCGAGATGGCATCGACGACCTGGCTGCGGACGGCGACCTTGCTGCGCTCCTTGATGTAATCGTCCTGACGGATATTGGCATTGCGCAGGCGCGAGACGAAGAGTTCGCGGTCGAATTTGCCGTTGACGGCCTTGAAAGCGGGATCGTCGGCGATCAGCTGAGCGAGGCGGTCTTCGGACAGGCCGAGGTTCATGTCTTCGGCGAGCTGGTCGAGCGAGGCGCCGGCGACGAGCTGGGCAAGCACCTGCTGTTCGACGCCGAAGGCGCGGGCCTGTTCCGGGGTGAGGCGCATGCCGAACTGCTGGCCGAGACTTGCCACCTGGCGCTGATAGGCGAGGTGGAATTCGTTGACGTCCACATGCTGATCGCCGACGGTCACGACGGTGGTGCTGTTGCCGCCCGACAAGAGCTGATGCGACACGCCCCAGGCGCCGAAGGAGACGACGAGGAGAAGCAGGAGCAGCTTGGCAACCCAGGTCTGAGCAGCTCTTCTCAGGATATGGAACATGGAAAGGCAAACCTCGCAGTATCATTGAGCCGCGCGCGGGCGGACATTCGACGTTCCTTAAAACAAACCCGACAGGAAATGAAGGGTTTGTCGTGCGAAAAGCTGCACAAGCTCGCCGCTTATCCGTGGTGGCTTTGCGGCCAACAAAAGATCGGCTGCGGCGGAACCTTTCAGGCCGTCATTTCGTTGAAACGGCATCCCATGCAACAGGAGCAGACCATGGCTGAATTGAAAACCGCTTCCGCCGAATCCACCGCTGCGCGCGTCAAAGCCGATATGGCAGCAGACGACCTGTCGGCGCAGGTCGCAGCCCTTCGCAACGATCTCTCCCGGCTGACGGAAAGCGTGGTCGCGCTCGGGCAGGGGGCAAAGTCGGCGGTGACCGACGAGGCGTCGCTGATGACGGAGCAGTTGCGTGACAAGGTTCGTGAGGAACCGCTCATGGCGCTCGCGGTGACGGCAGGCATCGCCTATGTATTCGGCCTGCTGAGCCGCCGCTGAACGACATTTCAGGACAGAGAAAAGCCGGACGCGAAGCGCGCCCGGCTTTGAACTATGTCTGCTCCATCTGCGGCAATCAGCGACGGATGGCGCGGCCGACGAAGATCAGAATGCATGCACCGACGAAGCCGGTGATCAGGTAACCCAGCCAACCGGCCAGTGGCTGAATGTGCAACAGACCCAGGATCCAGTTGGCGACGATGGCGCCGACGATGCCGAGCAATATGTTCATGAGCAAGCCCATGCTGCTGCTCATGGCCTTTTCCGCCAGCCATCCGGCGATGCCACCGATGATGATGGCTGCAATCCAACCCACGCCTGCGCTTTCCATGGTTATCTCCCTCCTGGCAAACCGACTCCAAACAATGCATGAAACGGACAGAAATTCCACTCCCGGCAGAATTTAAAGCGCTCACGGGTGCAGATGGGTGACCGGCGTGTCCAGCGCATAAACGGCCAGCTGGAACAGGAGTCCTGATATGGCCAGCATTGCAAAGCCGTAGGGCATGATCAGACTTTTGCTAAACATTCTTTTCTCCCCCTTTTGGAGAAAGAATAAGCTTAAGCAGCTGCCGCGCAAGATTATTACTAATAAATAGTTAAGCTTAGTTTTTGAGTAAAACTTAAGATATCGAAACGGCACGACATGTTATATTTCAATACGAAAGAATTAATACTCGAACAGGGGGTGCGTGGTTATGCGGCATAGGTTGCTTGTCTTGGGCTTCCAGGGCGCAAATGAAGCTGTTCCGCTGGCGGACGACCTACAGGATAACTTTGCCGTCATGCCAGCCCGGACGATTGATTTTGACGCGAAGCGCATCATTTTACTCCAGAAGCCATTCGATCCGAGGGGAACACCTGATGTCAAAAGCTGCAATCGCCGTCGCCTGCATTTGCCTGCTCACACTTTCCGGCTGCGGCAATACCGCATACGGGCTGAAGAAGGATGGACAGGAGGCGAGCCACGCCATGGACAATGCCACACATCGGGTGCTTTCCGCAGGCGCCAAGAAATAAAGCGCGCAAGAGGACGACGGCGAAAAAAGCCCGCCTGGGGTGAGGCGGGCTTGCAGTAACAGGGAGAATGGACGGATCGACGCCGTCTCAGGTAATAAAGCATTTGCTTAAGCGCGTGGCTTTACGTCATTCGACGTATCCGGCGCCGCCGCTCCGGCAGAGCCGAAGCGACTAGTCTATCGCAGTCGAATCAGAAGTTGCCCCAGTTCTGGGCGCGGGCACGGGCGCGAATAATTCTGTATTCGCGACCGCCATAGAGCGAGCCGATTGTCAGCATAAGCGTCAGAACGTCCCAGATGATATGCATTTTATCCTCTTAGGTTGGACGGCTCTGCCGTCGATCGGTTGATGCAGAATAGCAATCTTTCGAATGTGCTTATATGACAAGAATTCGGGATAAGCGGGGAGCAGGCAGGGGGCGCCTCACGCAGAGGAGAGGCGGCCTATGACGATTTTCTCCGTCCGCCATATCACGGCCTATCGTTACGTCAGGGATGTCGATTTCGGCGAGCATCGCTTGATGTTCCGGCCGCGCGACAGTTTCGACCAGCGGCTGATCGAAGCGTCGTTGACGATATATCCTGAGGAAAGTCATGTGCGCTGGATCCACGATGTTTTCGGCAATTGCGTGGCGCTCATCGATATTTCGAGGCCGGCGTCCGAGCTACGTTTCGAAACCTGGATCACGCTAGATCATACGCCCCATGTTGCCCTCGACCTCAAGGTGGATGACCAGGCGCTGACCTATCCGTTCTCCTACGACAAGGACGAAATTGCCGATCTGACGCCGGCGATGCAGCGTCATTATCCCGATCCCAATGACGAGGTCGGACGCTGGGCGCGCCGGTTCGTGCGCCAAGGGCGACCGACCGAGACCGGGCATATGCTGATGACGCTCTGTTACGCGATTCGGGAAAGCTTCGTCTATGCGCGGCGAATGGAGCACGGAACGCAGACGCCGCTGCAAACTTTGCAGCTTCGCTCAGGCACCTGCCGGGATTTCGCGCTGCTGATGATGGAGGCGGCACGCGTGCTGGGGCTCGCGGCGCGCTTCGTCACGGGCTATGTGTATGTTCCCGACCGGGACGGCTCGACCGTGCTCGGCGGCGGTTCCACCCATGCATGGTGCCAGGTTTATCTTCCCGGGGCCGGCTGGGCGGAGTTCGATCCGACGAACGGGATTGTCGGCAATCGCGATCTCATTCGGGTCGCCGTTGCCCGCGATCCGCGCCAGGCCGTCCCGCTGAGCGGCAGCTATGATGGCGATGGGAGGGATTTCGACAGCATGACGGTGCAGGTCAACGTCACCACCAAGTAATCGCGGTTTGGGTTCGGCGACAGTCGCGGCTGCGGGAACCGGGCAGCACGATCGACGTTGCATAGTCACGCCACCTGTGCGGGATGCGAGGACGCCATAATGAAGATACGCGCCGGGTTTCATCTGGGCTATGAATGCATACAGCCGACGCCGATGCTGCTCGCTCTCAACATTCATCCTTCGCGCCGCACCGATCTTCTCAGCGAGCAGGTCCTGACATTCGACCGGCCGATCGAGGCCTGGGAATATACCGACGGTTTCGGCAATGCCTGCAGCCGGATCGTCGCGCCAGCGGGATTGACGACGATCTCCACGGAGTTCGAGATCTACGACAGCGGCCAACCCGACGTCGTTCCCGACGATGCCGTCCAGCACGCGATCAGCGACCTGCCGGACGAGGTGCTCGTCTTCCTGCTCGGCAGCCGCTATTGCGACACCGACAGGCTTGGCGATTTTGCCTGGGCAACCTTCTCGTCGACGCCTCTCGGCTGGGCGCGCGTCCAGGCGATCTGCGATTTCGTCCATGACCACATCACCTTCGACTACCTGAAGGCCGACCTGCTCAGGACCGCGCATGGCGGCTTCGTCGACAAGGCAGGCGTCTGCCGCGACTTTGCCCATCTCGCCATCTCGCTTTGCCGATGCATGAATATCCCAGCCCGGTATTGCACCGGCTATCTCGGCGATATCGGCGTTCCGATCGATCCCAATCCGATGGACTTCAGCGCCTGGTTCGAGGTTTTTCTCGGCGGCCACTGGCATACGGTCGACGCCCGCCACAACACGCCGCGAATCGGTAGAATCCTGATGGGGACCGGCCGCGACGCTACCGACGTCGCAATGTCGACGGCCTTCGGACCGGCAGTGCTTTCCCGCTTCGAGGTGATCACAGAGGAAGTGCCGCAGGAAGCGGCGGGCGAGGCCGATCCTATGCCTTCTTGAGGAATTCCGTTTTCAACACCAGACCCTTGACCTGCTTGGTGCTGCACTCGATCTCGCCTGGATTGTCGGTCAGGCGAATGCCTTTGACGAGGGTTCCACGCTTCAGCGTTTCGGACGTTCCCTTGACCTTGAGGTCCTTGATCAGCGTTACGGAATCGCCGTCGTGAAGCTGACTTCCGTTGCTGTCCTTTACGATGATGTCGGACATGATGTTCCCGCCTGATGATTGACTTGATGATCTCGGGCGGGAAATCACGTCGACACGGGATAGTCAACCATTACGAACGGATCGAGCAGGGCGATCAAATCTAGCGCGAGATCGAATGCCGCAAAGCTCAGGGCTATGACAGGCCGCCGCCGCCCGATCGCGACGGTCTTCAGCAACCGAAACTGAGACCAAGGTCCGATCTATCCCGGACTTCAGGCCTATAGCCAACTCACGCTACTGCAATAGGTTGTCGCGGCATGAGTCGAGTTACGGAGTTTTGCGGTGACGAAGATTTTTTTTGCGGGAATGATACTGACGCCGGTTATCTTCTGGGGTTCTGTCGGCGTCCTGATATATTCGATGCTTTCGTGAGCGGGTGCCGGTGCAGCCTCATGGAATGAGGACAATCGAACCGCGGGTTCGACGGGCTTCCATATCTTCATGCGCTTTAGCCGCATCGCCGAGCCTGTATTTCGATATATTCGGCGCCTTGACGATGCCGGCCTCGATAGCGGCAAAGAGGTTGCTCGCTGCCGCTTCGTACTCGCTGCGATCAGCCGTATAGTGGGCGATGGACGGACGGGTGACGAACAGCGAACCCTTGGTGCCGAGCGACGCAACATTCAAGGGCGCGACCGGGCCGGAGGCTTCCCCGAAGCTGACAAGCGTGCCACGCGGTGCCAGGCAATCCAGGGACCCGGTAAAGGTGTCGGCGCCGACGGAGTCGTAGACGACGCGCACGCCCTTGCCGCCGGTGATCTCGGCAACGCGGGCTTTGAAATCTTCCCTGCTATAGACGATCGTGTGGTCGCAGCGGTTTGCCCGCGCAATCTCGGCCTTTTCCTCCGAACCGACAGTGCCGATCACGGTGGCGCCGAGATGCTTCAGCCATTGGGTGGCGATTGAGCCGACACCGCCTGCTGCGGCATGGAAGGACGGTGTCATCTTTGGCCACCGGCACACAGCGATGGATCAGATATTCGACCGTCAGCCCCTTGAAAACCAGGGCGGCGACTGTCTCGCTGTCGAGCGCGTCCGGCACCGAAAGGGCGCGGACGGCGGGCAGGTTTCGATAGGTCGAATAGCCGTTCGGCGGACCGCCGACATAGGCGACCCGATCACCGACATTGAAATTGCGAACGCCGTCGCCAATAGCGGTGACGATACCGACCCCTTCGACGCCCAGCCCGCTCGGCAGGGGCAGTTGGGCCGCGAAGACGCCCCGGCGATGGTAGACGTCGATATAGTTCACGCCGATGGCGAGGTGCCTGATCTGAATCTCGCCGGCAGCCGGCGCGGCCAACTCGAGGGTTTCCCGGCGTAGGACGTCAGGGGCGCCGAATTCTGAAAATCGGAAAGCGTCTGTTCTGGTTGTCATGCTTGCCTCGTGGGAGCGATAGGTAGACCGGATCAGGCTGACCTGGCGGCGGAGAAAAAATTCGACATCGTGTCAGCGCGATTGGCCCGGAAAGATCGCGACGGTGGCGAGGCTCTCCTTGCCATCGGCTTCCCGCGGATGAGTGTGGAGTTCCGCAGCGCCGGCCGCCACCGAAGCGGCGGCATCGCGCACCATGGCATCGACCGTCAGGGGAATGCGCGGATGAAAATCATTCGCACGAGCACCGTTGATGCAGGCTTGAACGATCAGAGTGACAGGCCTCGCGCTTGTTGGGCTGTGGTAACGATTGGCCATACCAAATTTGGAAACTCTATGTCTTTGAAGTGCCGCCACTGCGGCGACATCTCTTGCCGTTGCAGCCGTGATGATATCAAATCCAGCGCAGTAAGCGATTGCCGATATGGGAAACCGCTATTCCAAAAATGGAAAGTCATATGGACTGGAATGACCTGAAATTCTTTCTCGCCGTTGCAGAGTCGCGATCGCTGAGTGCGGCGTCGCGCCGATTGGGCGTCAGCACATCGACGGTCTCGCGCCGGATCGCCGCCCTCGAGCAGGCGTTGGGCGTGGCGTTGTTCCGGCACCACTTCGACGGATACGAACCGACCGAGGCCGGGATGAACCTGCAGATACCGGCCGAACAGGCCGAATCTTCCCTGAAGGCTTTCGAACGGTCGGCCAGGGACAGGAGCGACACCCTCTCGGGAATCGTTCGGATCGACGCGCCTGAGCTGCTCGGCCAGCAGATCCTGCTCCCCAATCTGGCAGGCTTCATGCAGGACTATCCCGGCATCCGGCTCGACATCCGCTCCAGCGTCCGGCCGGTGCAGCTCGCCACCCAGCAATCCGATATTGCCCTCCGGATCGTTCCGCCGGAACGGGGCAGCTACCGGATGCGCAGCGTCGGCAAAGTCGCATTCGGCCTCTACGCCCACCGGAATTACCTGGAAGCTTATGGACAGCCGTCGAACGACCGCGATCTGCACTCTCACCGAATGATCGGCTGGAGCGAAGAACTGCGTTACCTCTCGATGTCGGTGTGGCTTGACGAGCTTTTCCCCGACTTGCAGCCGGCCATGCGGCTGAGTTCCTTCACCGCCCAGTTGACTGCCGTCGAAAGCAGCCTCGGCATCGCGGTTCTGCCCTGTTTTGCCGCGCGCCGAACCGGGCTGTTACCGGTGCTCGAAGACCTCCCCAGACTGACGCTCGATCTGTGGCTTCTCGTGCAGGATCAGGCCGGCCGGTCGCCGAGGGTTCAGATCGTGAAGGAATGTCTGGTGAAGATTCTCGCGGAGAATGCTGACCAACTGGAGGGTTGAGCGGTGCCGACACGCGACAGATCGAATTCCGCAAAGAAATCAATGCGGCATGGCGGAAGAGGTGGGATTCGAACCCACGGTACGGTTTCCCGCACGCCGGTTTTCAAGACCGGTTCCTTAAACCACTCGGACACTCTTCCATCTAGCTGAAAAGGTTGACCAATCAACATTTTGTTGACCGTCTGAAATCGGAGTTTGCTACCGATTTGCGACCCAATCACTCGATGGCTGGCTTTTTAGCAGCTTTGATAGCAGCGTCAACGTGCCCGGCAGCATTTGTCGGCATCTGCGCCGATTGCAGTGCCGGCGGATAGATCGTTGCCTGTTCCGCACATTGGAAATGACTGGCGTTCGCGCCGGCTTGGGCGTTTACTCTATTGTTCCGGCGGAGGAAAAAATCATGGCCATGTATCTCACGCGCTTCAGTTACACGCCCGACACATGGGCGCGCATGATCGAAAACCCCGAGGATCGCCGAGAGGCGGCCCGTCGTTACATTGAATCGGTGGGCGGCAAGCTCCACGGGTTCTGGTATGCCTTTGGCGAACATGATGGTTGGAATCTGTGGGAGGCGCCCGATAACGTGTCGATGGCGGCCGTCGCGATTGCTATCGGGGCGGGAGGGGCGGTCAGTTCCATGGAAACCACGGTCCTCCTCAGCGTCGAGGATACGATCGAAGCCCTGGGAAAGGCTAAGTCGGTGCGGTATCGTCCCCCGGCAGCGTAGGGGACGGACTGCTGCTTCTATTTGAAGATCGGTGCTTGGCGCGTATCTCGTTGCCGGCGCAAAGCTCTCTTTGAATCGCGCCTGATCTAGGAGAGATCTAGCCTCCGTCAGATCCGAGGCCCTTCGGACCGTTGAGCTGGTTCATATCCTCGCAGAGAGATCGGACTGCCTCCATGGTCACGGCGAGTGCCGACATCAGCATTGCGATGTCATTGTCTTGATCCGGCTGGGAAAGCGCTCGAGATCTGGCATGCAACTGCTGACTGACCGTGTCGAGTTGCGTCATGGTTTCAACGCTCATGGGGATCCTCCAAAGGCATAACCTTGAAAGCCCGTGAGAGACACTTCGTTCCCAATAGCCGCGCGTGAAGCCGTGGCGACGGCGTCATATTGAGCTTTTCGAGCGTTCTGATGTTTAGCATCTGCCCCGGATCGGCACGGGAATTTCAGACCTATTTGCGGCGGCGGCAGGGCAGGGCGGCAAGGCTCGCGTTAGTAATTTGTAAACCATAATCATTAGAATTGTCGCTATCGCTGCGAAATCGTTCGTAAATTTGCCACGAACTTCGCAAGATTAAAGCCTCGTTAGGCGGGCGGGGATAAGGCGTATTGGCCCGGTATGGGGCAAGTTCCTTAACCATAACGATCTTTGAGCGGCGTGGGACAAATGAAATTGGGATACGGGGCGGCGTCTTTCGCAGCGACAGCACGGTGGCTGGCGGTATCGGCGATGTGTGCGACGGTTGCGGCGTGCGGCACGACGCAGGCGGTGCCGAAGAAGAAAGCTCACGGCAAAGAATATTTCTCCGAATCCGAATATGGCGTGAAGGCCAGCCCGCGGGTCGCCACCGGCAACAATATTCCCAAGGGCGGCGGCCGCTACATCGTCGGCAACCCCTATGAAGTGAAGGGCAAGTGGTATTATCCGAAGGAAGACTTCGCCTATAACAAGGTCGGCGTCGCTTCCTGGTATGGCTCGGCCTTTCATGGCCGCCTGACGGCGAATGGCGAAGTCTACGACCAGATGCATCTGTCTGCCGCGCATCCGACCTTCCCGCTGCCGAGCTATGCGCGCGTCACCAACCTCGAAAGTGGCTCCTCCGTCATCGTGCGCGTGAACGATCGCGGCCCTTATCACGAAGGCCGCATCATCGACCTGTCGAACAAGACAGCCGACATGCTGGACCTGCAGCACAGCGGCACCGGCAAGGTGCGCGTGCAATATGTCGGCCGCGCCCGCATGGACGGGCACGACATGCCCTATCTGATGGCCTCCTACACGCCGAAGGGCAGCCGCATTCCCGGCGTCAATCCGGAAGGCCAGATCGCAACCGGCGTGATGGTCGCCTCCAACAGCCGCAAGATTACCCGCGACCAGTTGCAGAGTTCGGAAGATTACGAGACCCCGGCCAACGTGCCGGTGCCGGTGTCGGCGACCTCCTATGCCGGCTCGACGCCGAGCGCACGCTATAATGCGGCGCCCACTCCGGCTCCCGGTGCCCATGTCTTAGTGGCGCCAGCGGCATCGTCTGCCAGCAATGCCCCGCAGGCCTTCGACCAGATGGTCGTGCTGCCGGAGATCGGTCCCATGCCCTACGAACGGCCGCTGGGCTCTTTGGCGCTCGGTTACCAGAACGAGGATGTGAAGACGGTGACCGTCGATCTCGCCTTCGACGCCGTAATGGTTCGCAATGACGGGCTGACGCAGGAGTCGATCCTTGCCGCGGCCAAACGTCATCAGACCAAATTCGCCGCGCGCTGAGCGCTGCGATTGCATCGGATTTCCTCTCGCTCTAACCTTCTGACGACACGCCGCTCGATCGATGGAAACTCCCGATGCTGAAGCCTGTGCTTCGCCTGTTTGCATGCCTGTTACCGCTCGCCACCGGGGCGCTTGCGGCCGATAACGGCACGGCCGGTTTCGCCACCAAGGCGGCGCAGGCCTATATGATCGAGGCCGCCACCGGCACGGTGCTTCTCGCCAAGAACGAGGATCAGGGGTTTTCGCCGGCGTCGCTCGCCAAGCTGATGACGATGGATCTCGTCTTCGACGCGGTGACGAAGGGCGAGATCACCTTCGATACCGAATATCCCGTTTCCGAATATGCCTGGAGAACCGGCGGCGCGCCGTCGAGGACGGCAACGATGTTTGCCAGCCTCAAATCGAGGGTGCGCGTCGAGGATCTGATCAAGGGCGTCGCCATCCAGGGCGCCAATGACAGTTGCATCATTCTCGCCGAAGGCATGGCCGGAAGCGAGCAGCAATTTGCCGTGTCGATGACGCGCCGCGCTCGCGAGCTCGGCATGGAGAAGGCCGAGTTCGGCAATTCTACCGGCCTTCCCGATGGAAAGAGCAAGGTGACGGCGCGCGAAATGGTGACGCTGGCCACGGCCCTGCAGAAGTCCTATCCGAACCTCTATCCCTATTTCGCCCAGCCGGATTTCGAGTGGAACAAGATCTTCCAGCGCAACCGCAATCCGCTGCTGGGGCTCGATCTCGGCGCCGACGGGCTGGCAACCGGCTTTACCGAGGGGGAGGGCTATTCGATCGTCGCGTCGGTTGAGCGCGACGGCAGGCGGCTGTTTCTGGCGCTTGCCGGCATTGCCTCCGACAAGGAGCGGACGGAGGAGGCCAAGCGAGTGCTCGAATGGGGGCTGACGGCCTTCGAGAACCGGCAGATCTTCGCCGACAAGGAAGTGATCGGCGCTGCCAGCGTCTATGGCGGCACGGCGCGCACCGTCGATCTCGTGGCAAAGGCGCCGGTCAGCGTCTATATTCCGATCAGCAATCCCGACCGGCTGTCGGCCCGCATCATTTATCGCTGGCCGCTGACGGCGCCGGTAGAGCCGGATACTCAGGCTGGCACGCTGAGGATTTTCGCAGGCAGCCGGCTGCTCAGGGAAGTGCCGCTCTATACCGTGCAGGCGGTCGGCGAGGGATCGCTCAGCAGCCGGGCTGTCGACGCCATGCTGGAACTCGGCGAATCGCTGTTATTCTCCTGGCTTTGGGACAAGTCCGCGCCGGGTTGAACTGCGGCTGCTGACAGAATTTGCCGGGAAAGGTGAATATGTCGCCGCGGCGAAAGGTTTTCCTTCCTGCCGTCTTCGGATAGATAGAAGGGGCGGGGCGCGTGCGGCGCCTGGAATGCGGGAAGTTGTCATTGTCATCCGGTGCGGGATTGTTCGTTACGTTTGAAGGCGGGGAAGGCGCTGGGAAATCCACGCAGATCCGCCGCCTCGCCGAGGCGCTGAAGGGCGAAGGTCACGATGTGCTGGTGACGCGGGAACCGGGCGGATCGCCGGGTGCCGAGGCCGTGCGCCACGTGCTGCTGTCGGGGGCAGCAGAGGCCTTCGGCACACGGATGGAGGCGATCCTGTTTGCGGCCGCGCGCAACGACCATGTCGAAGAGGTGATCCGGCCGGCGCTCGTCGCCGGCAAGATTGTGCTCTGCGACCGCTTCATGGATTCTTCGCGCGTCTACCAGGGCATCACCGGCAATCTCGAACCCGATTTCATCGAGACGCTGCAGCGCATCGCCATCAACGGCGTCATGCCGGATTGCACCGTGATCCTCGATATTCCCGCCAGCATCGGGCTGGAGCGGGCGCAGAAGCGCGCCGCCACCGATGCGCCCGATCGCTTCGAGAAGGAGCGGCTCGAAACGCACGAGAAGCGACGCGAGGCCTTTCTCGATATCGCCGCCCGCGAGCCGGAGCGCTGCCATGTGGTCAATGCCTTGCAAAGCGAGGAGGCGATCGCCGTCGAAATCCTGACGATCGTCCGGCAACTCATGTCGCCTGAAGGCCATGCGCGGATGCCTGAAGCCGCTCATCATGAGTGATGGCCATTATGAGTGAAGAGAGACCCGGACTGCTCGACGGCGCCATCTGGCCGGCGGAAAATACCAGGCTGTTCGGCCATGAGGAGGCAGAGGTCTTCCTGGCGCAATCCTATCGCTCCGGCAAGGGTCACCACGCCATCCTGATCGAGGGGCCGGAAGGTATTGGCAAGGGGACGCTCGCCTTCCGCTTTGCCAATCACGTGCTCTCCTATCCCGATCCTGCCACCGCGCCGGAGACGATCGGCGATCCGGATCCTGCCTCTCCAGTCAGCCGGCAGATCACCTCCGGCGCCTCGCACAATCTCCTGCATCTTGCCCGGCCGGTGGATGAAAAGACCGGCAAGGTGAAGTCGGCGATCACCGTCGACGAGGTGCGCCGCGCCGGCAAATTCTTCTCGCAAACCTCAGGCACGGGCAATTGGCGGATCGTCATCATCGATCCGGCCGACGACATGAACCGCAATGCGGCCAACGCCATCCTGAAGATCCTGGAAGAACCACCAAAGCGGGCTTTGTTCCTGGTGCTCTCGCATGCGCCGGGGCGACTGCTGCCGACGATCCGTTCGCGGTGCCTGCCGCTGAAGCTGGCGCCGCTTGCCGACGATGCGCTCATGGCGGCCCTTGCCCATCTCGGCATAGCCGGCGAGGGCGGGGCGGTGCTTTCCGCCGCCAAGGGCAGCGTCGGGGAGGCGCTGAAATTATTGAACTACGGGGGCGGCGAGATCATCGCCGCCTATGACGAGATGCTGTCGGCGGAAGGGCCGGCGGCCCGCAAGGCCATGCATCGGCTGGCCGACGCACTTTCAGGCCGGGAAAGCGACACGATCTTCGATTTCTTCGTCAGCCATGTCGGCGACGACATCATGAACCGGGCACGTATTGCGGCTGGCGAGGGGCAGATCATCGCCGCAGAGCGGCTGGCGCGACTCTATTCCGAGATCACCGAGCGGCTCACCATTTCGGATGCCTATAACCTCGACCGCAAACAGACGATCATCAGCATTCTCGCCGACATCAAGCAGCCGGGCCTGTAGGTCAGCTGGCCAGCAGCTTCCAAGCGACGACGGCAAGGGTAACCGCAAGGACGATGCGGATGGTGCGTTCGCGCAGCTTCGGCGCCAAAAGGCTGCCGATGATGATGCCGGGGATAGAGCCGACAAGCAGGGCAAACAGCATCGGCCAGTCGATCTCGCCAATGAACCAGTAACCCATACCGCCGATCAAGGTCAGCGGCACCGCGTGGACGATATCGGAACCGACGATCTCGCGCACATCGAGCCTGGGATAAAGGACGAGTAGGATCGTCACGCCCAGCGCGCCGGCGCCGACCGAGGTCAGGGTGACGAGGACGCCGAGCAGGAACCCGAGTACGACGGTGAGGGTGAGGATGACCGCCGGCCGCGGCGGCGTACGATCGCCGATGGCGCGGCGCGCCAATTCGAGGATCGGGCCCCGGAAGACCAGCATGATCGCGGTCATGACGAGAAGCCAGCCGAGTGCTGTGGTGATCGTATTGGTGACGCCGATGCTTTTGCGGTCGACGCCCGCCAGCAGCCAGAGCATCAGCAGGGCAGCGGGCACGCTGCCGACGGCGAGAGCACCGACGATCTTCCAGTTGATGCGCCCATGCACGCCGTGAACCGCGGTGCCGGCGGTCTTGGTGATTGCCGCGTAGAGAAGATCGGTGCCGACCGCGGTTGCGGGATGAACGCCGAAGAGCAGCACCAGCAGCGGGGTCATCAGTGAACCGCCACCAACACCGGTGATGCCGACGAGCGCGCCGACGAACAGGCCCGAAAGCGAATAGAGAGGCTCGAATGTCAAGCAAGCGCCTCCGACGGCGCGCGGCCACGACTATCCCGGTAGATGAAAACTGGCACCTGCTTCTGTTCCGCCCTCTTTTTCATGAGGGGTAGATTGCGGCACAAGCTGAGTCAAGTTCACCGTGCCCACCTCCCGGAAATCATTGGCGAGGGTAAAACTTGATGTTTCGCTTGACGGTGACATGCGCTAAGAGCGGCTGACCATTTTTATAGAGTTAGCCGGACATTGGCCGCCATGACAGACAAGACACCCTTCTACATCACCACCGCGATTTCCTATCCCAACGGCAAGCCGCATATCGGTCATGCCTATGAGCTAATCGCGACGGATGCGATGGCGCGCTACCAGCGCCTGGATGGCAGGGACGTGTTCTTCCTGACCGGCACCGACGAACACGGCCAGAAGATGCAGCAGACGGCGCGCGGCGAGGGCATCACCGCCCAGGCGCTTGCCGACCGCAATTCCGGTGAATTCCAGGCGATGGCCAAGTTGCTGAATGCGTCGAACGATGACTTCATCCGCACCACGCAGGAGCGTCATCACGAGACTTCGCGCAACATCTGGAACCTGATGGCCGAAAATGGCGACATCTACAAGGACAGCTATGCCGGCTGGTATTCGGTGCGCGACGAAGCCTATTACCAGGAAAACGAGACGGAGCTGCGCGCCGACGGCGTGCGTTACGGGCCGCAGGGCACGCCCGTCGAGTGGGTGGAAGAGGCGAGCTATTTCTTCAAGCTCTCCGAATACCAGGAGAAACTGCTTGCCCATTACGAGGCGAACCCGGATTTCATCGGTCCGGCCGAACGCCGTAACGAGGTGATCTCCTTCGTCAAGTCGGGCCTTAAGGACCTTTCGGTGTCGCGCACGACCTTCGACTGGGGCATCAAGGTGCCGAACGATCCCGCCCATGTCATGTATGTCTGGGTCGACGCGCTGACCAACTACATCACCGCGACCGGCTATATCGAGGACAAGAACGGCCCGCGGGCAAAATACTGGCCGGCCGATGTGCACATCATCGGCAAGGATATCATCCGCTTCCACGCCGTCTACTGGCCGGCCTTCCTGATGTCGGCGAAGCTGCCGCTGCCCAAGCGCGTCTTTGCCCATGGCTTCCTGCTCAACAAGGGCGAGAAGATGTCGAAGTCGCTCGGCAACGTCGTCGATCCCGTCAATCTGGTGAACCATTTCGGCCTCGACCAGGTGCGCTACTTCTTCCTGCGCGAAGTCTCCTTCGGCCAGGACGGCAGCTACAGCGAAGAGGCGATCGGCATCCGCATCAACTCCGACCTTGCCAACGGCATCGGCAATCTCGCCAGCCGCTCGCTGTCGATGATCGTCAAGAACTGCGACGGCAAGATCCCGGAATGCGGGCCGCTCAGCGACGAGGACAAGGCGATGCTGGAGCAGGCCGACGCGCTGCACGGCTCGACGCGCGACGACATGAGCAAGCAGCAGATCCACCGGGCGCTCGCCTCGATTATCGCGGTGGTTTCCGAGACCGACCGTTATTTCGCCGGCCAGGCGCCGTGGGCGCTGAAGAAGACCGATCCGGAGCGGATGGGCACGGTGCTCTATGTCACCGCCGAAGTCGTGCGCCAGATCGCCATTCTGCTGCAGCCCTTCATGCCGGAATCCTCCGGCAAGCTGCTCGATCTGGTCGCGGCGCCTGCAGACAAGCGCGACTTCGCCGCTCTCGGGCAAGCCGGCCGTCTCGTTGCCGGAACGCCGCTCGAAGCGCCGACGCCGGTCTTCCCGCGCTACGTGGCTCCGGAGGCTTGAGGCCGTGCTGATCGATACGCATTGCCATCTGGATTTCGCCGACTTCGAGGCGGAGCGCGACGAGATCGTCGCGCGCGCCCATCAGGCCGGTGTCAGGCAGATGGTGACGATCTCGACGCGGGTGCGCAAGCTCGACGGGCTGCTTGCCATCACCGAGAAATATCCGTCGGTGTTTTGCTCGGTCGGCACGCATCCGAACAATGCCGATGAGGAGCTTGATATCCAGACGGAAGAGTTGGTCCGCTTGGCGAATGCTCATGAGAAGGTCGTCGCCATCGGCGAGGCCGGGCTTGATTATTTCTACGATACGCAGAAGCCTGAAGACCAGCAGACCGGCTTTCGCCGCCATATCGCGGCGGCACGCGAGACCGGGCTGCCGCTCGTCATCCACAGCCGCAGCGCCGATGAGGATATGGCAGCGATCCTGACCGAGGAAGCCGGGAAGGGGACCTTCCCCTTCATCCTGCACTGCTTTTCGGCCGGACCGGAACTGGCCAAGACCGGTGTCGAACTCGGCGGCTATGTCTCTTTTTCCGGCATTCTGACCTTCCCGAAGTCGGAAGAGCTGCGCGAGATCGCCAAGACGATTCCGCATGAGCGGCTGCTGGTGGAAACGGACGCGCCGTATCTGGCGCCGAAGCGATGGCGCGGCAAGCGCAACGAACCGTCCTATGTCGTCAACACCGCCGAGGTGCTGGCCGAGACGATCGGTCTTTCCTACGCAGAGGTGGCGCGGATCACGACAGAGAACGCATTGCGCCTGTTTACGAAGATGCCGAGGGTCTGAGAGCGTGCTCTACCGGCGGCGCTTCACCATTCTCGGCTGTTCGTCGTCACCCGGCGTACCGCGCATTACAGGTGACTGGGGCGCCTGCAATCCCGACAATCCGAAAAATCGGCGCACACGCGCCGCCTTCTTGGTGCAGCAATTTGCGCCGGATGGCGGTATCACCACCGTCGTCATCGACACCGGACCGGATTTTCGCGAACAGATGATCAGGGCAGGGGCCGATCATGTCGATGCCGTGCTCTACAGCCATCCGCATGCCGATCATATTCACGGCATCGACGATCTGCGCGGCTATTTCCACAATACGCGCCGCCGGGTGCCGATCTTTGCCGACCAATATACGATGGACAGGCTGCGCGAAGCCTTCGGCTATTGCCTGGAAACGCCGCCGGGCAGCAATTATCCGCCGATCGTGCTGCCTGTTGTCATCGAAAACCTCGACGAACCCGTCGAAATCCGCGGCCCAGGCGGCAAGATACAGTTCCATCCGCATATCCAGCAGCATGGCGATATCCACTCGCTCGGCTTCCGTATCGGCGATGTGGCTTATTGCAGCGATATCAGCGACTTCCCGCCGCAGACCGTCGACAAGCTTCAAAATCTCGATGTGCTGATCATCGACGCGCTGCAATATAGCTATCATCCGAGCCATCTGTCGCTGGAACAGTCGCTCGACTGGATCGGCCGGCTGAAGCCGAAACGGGCGATCCTCACGCATATGCACACGCCGCTCGATTACGACGTGGTGATGGCCGAGACGCCGGACCATGTGGTGCCGGCCTATGACCAGATGAGCTTCGAAACCGAGGTCAGGATCGGGGCTTGAGCCTCGATCCCACATTACCTAAACGTAGGGCATAACCTCGACGGCGCCGCGATAGATCATGTCGAGCGAGACGTAGAGGATGATCAGCAAGCCGACATAGGCGATCCAGCGATGGTTGTGCAGCAACTGGGCGATCAGGTTGGCGGCGATACCCATCAGCGCGATCGACAAGGCCAGACCGATGATCAGCACGCTCGGATGCTCGCGCGCGGCACCGGCAACGGCGAGCACGTTATCGAGCGACATGGAAACGTCGGCAATGACGATCTGGGTCGCCGCCTGGAAGAAGGTCTTTTTCGGGGCTCCCTCGGCGCCCGCCGCGTCGTGGTTGTTGCCATGGCCGGCGCGTAGCTCGCGCCACATCTTCCAGCAGACCCAGAGGAGCAGAAGTCCGCCGGCCAGCAACAGACCGACGATCGCCAGCAGATAGACCGCAACACTGGCAAAGAGAATACGCAGGATGGTCGCGGCCGCAATGCCGACGATGATCGCTTTTCGGCGCTGCGTGGACTCGAGTCCGGCAGCGGCAAGGCCGATAACCACGGCGTTGTCGCCGGCGAGAACGAGGTCGATAGCAATGACCTGCAGCAAAGCCGTCAGACCGGCTGCCGTAAAGATGTCCATATGAAATATCCCCAATGCGTCAATAGCCGTGCTAGCGTCTCGAAGGTATGACGTCAACCGCACAGCACCTTGAATTGCGGTGGCGCGGGACAACGATCTTCGATGCCAAACCGTTCCTCTTTCTAATGTCGGTGAGCCGCCAATGTGGGGGTGGGCGATGCCGCTGAGGCCGCCACCGCCTCCGGCGCATTGGCTTGGAACATTCCACTCGTCCACCTGTTTTTCTGATCAGGAAACCAGCCGCCGAATCGGCGGCGTGGGTCTATGCATCGAGAGGAGATTTCCCGTGAGCAGCATTTACAACGATACCAAGCCAGCCTTCTCGGGCCCGACAGGGGGCAGTAGCCTCACCGCATTTTTCGACAGTCGATCGGAGGCCGAATCCGCCGTCTCCCGTCTTGAAGATGCGGGCGTGCCGGTCGCGAGAATCAGGTTGATGCCAGACTATGAGGCGGATGAAAAAACCGCCGGCGCGATGAGCGGCGACCGCAGCGGCTTCTTCGACGCGCTGGCCGACTTCTTTTTCCCCGACGAGGATCGTGCGGTCTACGCGAAGGGGCTGCGGCGTGGCGGCTTCCTCGTCCAGGTCAATGACATCGATGACGCGCTCTATGAGACAGTCCACGATATTCTCGACGACGAGGGCAGCATCGACATGGATGAGCGGGCGGACCTCTGGTCGTCGGAGGGCGCATTTCAAGGCGCCTCGAACACGGGGTTTGCCGGCTCGACTGGAGGCGGCAAAGCTGCGGAAGATCTCGCCGTCTCCGAAAGCGCCTTCGAAGGCCGGGATTCTTCTGCCAATCCCGACGACCTGCATCCGGTTGCCACACGCGACACCGCGCATGGAAGCGCCAAGGTGCGGGCTTACACCTTCACCGGCGCCGGCTCGCCGTCGGGCGACGCCGACCGGCAATCCCAGAGCCAGTCACAAGATGGATCGCGACAGAGCCAGAGTTTCCGGCGCGATCATTGATATGCACGACCAAGGCCCGGCCGCTATGCCGGGCCTTGGTTCTCTTGCTAGTAGTTGGAGGACAGATCCATGCAATCATCCATCAACCGGGACGGCGTTCTTCCGCTCGACCCCGATGACCTGGTCGCCGAAGGCGAACCACCTTTTGCCGATGCCGCCACAGAGAGCGCGCGCCAAAAGGCCGACCATGATCTGGCCGTGCTGCGGCATGAAGTCAGGCTGTTGCGCGCCCGGATCGGCATGCTGCGCGAGGATGCGGAAGCCGCACTGAAAGCCAAGGCCACTTCGGTCGATGCAAACGCCCATGTTCAACTCGGCGACTATCCCTGGGCGAAGCTTGCCGCGGCTATGTGTGCAGCTTTCGTCGCAACCAGACTGGTTCGACGCCTTGCGCTGGGGGTGATGCTGACCGGATTTGCCGGTCATCTTTCCGAGGCGAGACGGTGGCACTGACAACCCCGTAAAAACGTCATCAATGAATCGGCGCGGGGTCGGCCGGCATCGGCTTGGCGAGTTCTTTCAGAATCGATTCAAGCGCATCGGCCGTCGTCTGCAGGCCGGATGATTGTGCAATTTTTAGAGCCGCCGTGCAGTGAGCTAACAACTCATCTTGCGGGGTGTGATCATTCGTCGGAAATACGATGCCCGCATAGTGTGACGGGTTTCCGGCTTCGTCCCGGAAGCAGCGGCCGAAGGCAGCCACGGCTACGATATGTCCACTTCGATCAAATACTCGATAGTCATGGCGGTAGGGATTTCCCGTGATCACCGAGTCTGAAATCGCCTTGGCCACGGATGGCTTGTCGTCCGGGTGAATTCGGTCGAGGTATTTTATGATCGGCAGCCCGGCGACGGTCTGCGCCGGATCAAGCCCAAAGAGAATTGCCAGCGCCGAATCTGCATAAACCGTGTCGGTCGCCAAATCCCACGTGAAGATACCAGGCTCTTCAGACAGAAATTCGGGCGTTCCGAAAGTCCCGCTGACAAGGTTCATTTCGCACCCCCAGTCTGAGCGGCCGGTTGACCAATCCCAGCACTTGCAAGAATACGACACGCCTGATCAAAGACAAAGCAGTACTATTTTCCTCCCGATTTTAGTCGCGTTCCACTCGACGCTACTGCAAGAACGTTCCGAGCAGCCTGCTTGTTAAGGCTCCACGCTTGATGGCTCAATCTGCGCCGCATAGTCAACAAGCTTGCCACCGAAGCGCGGCGCGGCGCGTATCGCGCCCTCGTCACATCGACGTTTTCGGGCTCGTTACACACCGCAAGGCGACGCGTAGCACGCGGCCGGCGTCCGCCACATAAACGCGTCACGCGCAGGCATCTGCCCTGGCGATCGTGCGCAGCGGCCGGTTACGATATCGCGGGCGACGATAGACGCTTGGAGCTGCTGTTTCCTCGAAGTAGTGTTTCCAGAAGATCCAGATTCAGTTCGAGGGCCCCATGGATTTTCTGAACGTCGCGGCAATCGTTTTCTTCCTTCTTGTCTGGGTGGCGCTCGAGCCTTTGATGGCAGTGGGTTGGCCGAGGAGAAACGACAGCCTTTCCGTCGATATGGTGCGGATCCGCACCGCCTGGATGCGCGAGGTTCTGACGCGAGACAATAACTTCATCGGCGACGCGGCGATCCTCGGGCACACGATCAATTCGGCATCCTTCTTCGGATCCGCCAACCTCATCGTCATCGTCGGGCTCAGCGGCGCGCTCTTCATGGAGCCGAACTATGGATCGGGTGGCGGTCTGATCGAGATGTTTGCCGCCCAGGATCCCGCCTGGTTTTTCCAGTGCAAGGTGCTCCTGATCATGGCCACGCTGCTTAGGGGACTATCCGATTTCATCTGGGCGGTCCGGCAGATCAACTATTGCCTGGCGGCGATTGGGGCGAGTCCGTCGCGCGATGAAGACAGGGACATTGTCAGCTGGACAAATGCGCTGACCCTGGTTTTGAACCCCGCGCTTCGATCGTTTAGCGTCGGGGTCCGGTCTTATTACTTCACCTTCGCAGCCGCCTTCTGGTTTCTCGGGCCGATCCCCTTCATCGTTGCGACCATTCTCAGCGTCGGCATGCTGGTCTGGCGTCAATCCTGGTCGGATGCCGCCAAAGGGATCATGGCCATACGCAAGCTGCTCGACTAGGGCCAAGACTTAAGTTCCGCTGGAGCGGAATTTGTCGGCATCGTGTGACAGCCGTGGTCCTCGAACAAAAAACAGAAACGGTGCCCGATGGTCCGCCTCGAAGCAATGCGCATGTGATGACCGTTGCCAGACTATTCAACACGATAATCAAGCATTATCTGAAGGATCTGTGGATATCTTCAACTGTTTGTTTCGGATTCTGAAGGTGTGGGAAGTGGCCGATACCCGGCCGGATATCGATTTTCGCACCGATTTTGGCGGCGAACTCGATGCCCATTTCCTTTTTGATGTAGAGATCCTTTTCGCCCCAGACCACTTTGACCGGCGTCTTCAACCACTCGACATTGGCCTCGAGGACGTTCTGGTCGCGGGTGAAATTCGCGTAATAATGGGCGAATGCGTCCGCCGAAGTGATCCCATCGAGGCTCCACGAACGGGCCATGTCTTGTTGAAGGTCGATCGGCAGATCGAATTGCTCCGCGGGCGAGAGGCCGCGCCTGTGCACGTTCGCAAGGATCTCCTCACTGGTCTTGTTCATGTAAGCGCGGGTCGGCGAGGCGGTCGGCTCAGCTTTGAGGTTCTGCAGGTTCTCCCACATATATTGCGGCCGGTCGAACGGCGCGAAGTCGCCAACGATGATCTGCCTGGCCATCGTCGGCTCATCGAGAGCAAGCAGCAGAACGGGGAGGGCAGCGATATCGGTCGCGTAGATCACGAGGCTCGACCGGTCGATGGCTCCCCGTTCGATATAGGCCTTCAAGACCTGGGCATACGCCCTTGGCGCATAGGAAAACCGTTCCAAAACCGGCCGCGACGACTGGCCGTAGCCCGGCCAATCGAAGGCGTGGACGTCGTAGTCGCGAGCAAGCCTTGTTGCGATGCCCTTCCAGACGCTCAGCGTTTCCGGAAACCCATGCAGGAAAAGTACGGTGCCTTTTGTCGCCGGAGCCCGGACAATCATTCTCCTCAGCGTCAGGATCTCGTCGATCTCGATGGAGTCAACGGCCGCGTGCGCGGCTCCTCCAGACGCGGAAGCGAAGGCTTCGGCGGCGCCGAACGATGGAGTTGCTGCGACCGATGCGGCAGCATGTGCGATGTTGTTCTCAGACATATGCGGTCCTTTCGTGAACGACGGCCCAAGCTCGAAAATTGGCCAGCCCCCAGAATAGGTAGACACGGCGCCAGCGCATGGTAGCCGCCGGAAATGAGAGGCACCCTCTCGATGACGATTGCGGACCAGGCCCGATGTTTCGGCATCGAACCGCGCCGGGAAGCGGGGCAGGGTATCTTTCCCCTTCGAAGTTACCCACGGAAGATAGACTCGGGAAATTTATGTCCGCTCCAGCCGCGAGCGTTTGTCGCTTCCGAGCGTCGCTGCAACATATTGTCTGCGTCCGCCAGGCCGGTCGTCGATTGACGTTGATGATGCAACGCTTCACAAAGTGGCGAAGTTCTATCGACTAGACAACAGCGCGACCACTTCGCGGGGACCACAGCGACATGCGCATCAACGACGACCGTCATTTCTTCGGCAGAGTGTTCACATTGCTGACGGTGGTATTTTCAACGCTTCTACTCGCCAGCGCAAATCCCGCGCCAGCGGCCGAGCCGACCAATTCCTCGGCGCCGATCCGGGTTATTATCGAATTGCCGAATGATGATTCCGGCCGCGCGCTGGTCAATCGGATCGTTCCCGGCAGTCAGGAACCCGTGCTGCCGGCGGCGGTCCCGCAGGGGGCGCCACCGCCGTCGATTGCCACCTCATTACAGGATTTGCGCCAGAGGCTGCTCGTGCTCCTCAATGCAGTGCCGACCCTCCCGGGACAGATTCAGGCGGCGGTCCGGGTCTTCCAGACGGATAACCATATCGACCCTGTCGGCCTGATCCTGGCAGTCATACTCTTCATAGCTGGCGGTTTCGTCGCCCAACGCCTGGCCTGGTGGTCGGGGCGGGGGCTTCTGCATTTTGTGCTGACCGCGCCTGCCGACACCGTCCGACAGCGGATCAAGCTCCATGCGGGCCGGCTTTCGATGGGTGTCCTCGCCTTGATCGGCTACCTGATCGGCAGCCTCGGCGCGTTTATTCTCTTTCCGTGGCCTGCGGTGTTTCGCGATGTTGCCCTCATCCTGTTATCAGCCGCGCTGATGGTGCGCCTCGGCGTACTTATCGGCCGCATCGTCATCGCGCCGGGCGCCCGCCTGCCGCATATGCGGCTTCTGACGCTTGTCACCTCGCTTGCCTGGTTCTGGTACTACTGGCTCCTCGGAATCGTCGCGGTACTGGCAGTTGGCTGGGCCACCATCGAAGTGATCCGGACGATCGGCGCTTCACCCATCCTGGTCGACCTCTTTACCGCGGCGTGGCTTGGCGTCGTTTCAATCGCGCTGATCGTCATGATTTGGCTAAGGCAGTTTCGTTCCGACGGGCCGCCGGTGAACCGGCTGGTCTGTGTCGGCTTCAGTGCGAGCATCGTACTATCGTGGTTGTTGTGGGTGTCCGGGCTGCGCGGTGCCTTCTGGACGATGCTCGTCATCGCGCTTCTGCCGCTGACCGTTTCGGTGGTTCGCGATATCATCGGTCGCATCATACAATCGGGCGGCGAGCACGCGGTGGACGATCCGGCCATCGTCGGATGGTCTGTTGTCATCATGCAAACGCTGCGGAACGGCCTCATCGTGGTCGCTGCGCTTCTCATTGCCCGCGCTTGGGATGTCAATCTCAGTGACCTTGCCGCCGCCGAAACGGTGACCACGCGTTTGATCCGCGCAGGCATCCGCATCGTTATCGTGCTGCTGGTGACCGACGTCATCTGGAAGCTCGCCAGCACGCTGATCGACAGTCAGATGGCGGTGGCGTCGCGAAACGCAGAGGCCGGGCATCAGGACGGACCGGAAGCCCGCCGTCGTCAACGGTTGAATACGCTGCTTCCCATTCTCCGCAATGTCCTGTTCCTGGCGATCGGAGCTGTCGGCTTCCTGATGATCCTGGATGCCGTCGGCATTCAGATCGGACCGCTGCTGGCAGGCGCCGGCGTCGTCGGCATAGCGGTCGGATTCGGTGCCCAAACACTGGTCAAGGACATCATATCAGGTGTCTTTTATCTGTTCGACGACGCGTTTCGCATCGGCGAATATATTCAGGCGGCAAAATATAAAGGGACGGTCGAAGGTTTCTCGCTGCGATCGATCCGCCTGCGACACCACCGCGGTCCGGTCACCATCGTCCCGTTCGGCGAACTCGGCGCTGTGCAAAACCTCAGCCGCGACTGGGTGATCGACATCATCACGCTCACCCTGAATTATGACAGCGATCTCGAAGAGGTCCGCAAGACCATCAAGCGCATCGGCGTCGAACTGCTGGAAGATGCCGAGCTCGGGCCCAACATCATCGAGCCCTTGAAGATGCAGGGAATCGAGCAGATGGCGGATTATGGCGTGCAGATCCGGCTGAAGTTCATGGCCAAACCCGGCGAACAATTCGGCGTTCGCCGAAAGGCGCTCGCCATGCTGAAGAAGACATTCGCGGAAAAAGGGATCCAGTTTGCAACCCCGACGGTTCATGTTTCCAACGGGACGGCCGATGCAGCAGCGTCCGCCGCCGCAGCGGAGTTGCAAAGGCCAGCCAAAGTCATCCCAACACTGCAGGAATAATTGTGGCGTGCGATCGTCAAAATGCAGTTCGACCGGGCCCAGAGCCGGGCCGTGAGACGAGCGATGGAGATAGGCCATTGTAATCAAAAGATATCTTTGTGTTCCATAATCTATCTTATGCGATCTTCTGATGTAGCCGCAAAGTTGAAGTGTCCTGTTTCTGCAAAGTTGGAATGTCACACTCCCCGCGTTTTGCTGACGTGGGAGATTGCAGATGGGATTGATTGCGATGAGCGAGCGCGATCTGCAGCGGATCGAGGTTCTGTCGACGGTGATCGCCGGTCGGATGACGCTGGTGTCGGCGGCGCATGTGCTTGATTTGAGCGAGCGCCAGGTGCGGCGGTTGTTGGGTCGCATCCGCACAACCGGCGCGGCGTCGATCCGCCATAAGGCGATTGGTCGGCCGTCGAACCACCGGATCAGCGATGGCGTTCGGGATCAGAAGACCCGTGATCAGCGTCTGAGCGTCGTTCAGGTGCTGCAAGCCTATGATCAGGCCGGTCCAGACGGTCTGGTTTCGAAGAAGCGATCGCGCCCGAGCAACCGGCGTCACAACGATGATTTCCGCAATGCGGCGCTGGAATCTGATCCGCGAAGACTATCTGGATTTCGGTCCGACACTGGCGCGTGAGAAGCTGATCGAACTACATCAGATTTCAGTCGCCAAGGAAAGGCTGCGCCAATGGATGACCGAGGCCGGCATCTGGGTCTCGCGGCGCGAAAGCAAGAAGCGGGTTTTTCAGCCGCGCGGGCAGAGGCCGTCGTTGGCGCCCTCACCTGCCCGGTTCGCCAGTGCCAATCAATCTTATCGCGGCTTGGCACGCGCGCCGCACGGCAGAGAAATTCAAATACAATATTTTTGAATATCTCGACGCAATCTCCAACCGACCGTCGCCGATCGCTGTCGCTGCACCAGCGTGCTGAAAGCAAGAGGCGGCGACATCCGAACCGGATCGGCTTTTCTCCCAGGCCGGCCGGTTTAGCGTTGCCTTAAAGAAACTGTGCAAGGATGCAGGCGTGTCCATCCGCGCCGGCAACCAGATGAAGTTTCTTAGAAGTCCAAAGATAGTACGTGGCCTCGCTACTTCCACAGCCAGCCATGCCAGCGCATTTGCTCCGGCAATATTCGCGGCAATGATTGCAGTCATCATCGTCTGGGTTGCAACGAACTGGCGGCTGGAGCGCTCGCTGGCCGAAGAACGCTCGATTGTTGCCGGCGAGCTTGCCACAATATCATCTCGGCTACAGACCAACCTCAATAGCAATGTGAAGCTGCTGCAAGGGCTGGCAGCCGGTATCGCCGTCGATCCGACAATGGACCAAAACGGATTTTCCAAACTTGCGGCGCAGATACTGCAGCCCGATTCACAATTGCGCAGCTTCGCTGCGGCGCCCGACATGGTGGTCAAGTGGGTCTATCCGGAAAAAGGAAACGAAAAGGCCATCGGGCTCGATTACCGAAAAAATGAGAAGCAACGGGCTGCCGCGATGCTGGCGCGCAACACCCACAACATCGTTCTGACAGGCCCGGTGGAGCTCGTCCAAGGCGGAACTGCTTTCGTCGTCAGGTGCCCGATTTATAACAATGACGGAAACAGCCAGGTCTTTTGGGGTCTGCTCTCCGGAATCATAGATATCCCAAGACTCTATAGCGATAGCGGCCTCGGATCGACCGAGCTTGAGATTGCCATCAGCACCGTGCCGGAGCCAAATTCGGCGAAACAGGTTTTTCTCGGAAATCTGGAAACCTTTTCGAAGCAGCCGGTCGTGACATCCGTTGATATGACTTATGGCCGATGGACCTTCGTCGCCGTGCCCAAGCGGGGATGGGGACAAAATAGCGGGATAGGCATTTTTGAGTTTTATGCGAGCCTGTTGGCGTTGTGTGTCGTTGCGCCGATCATTTGGGTCGGCCTCCTGACCAAATCCCGTCAAAGAACGATTGAAAAGCTTCGCCTTCACAAGAAGAAGCTCGTTCGAGCGCGGCAACGGCTGGAATATCTGTCGTTGCACGATGCGCTGACGGGGCTGGCGAACCGACGGTTTGTCGACCAGATGATCTCGCAACCACAGAGACCCGGTGGAGAACATAGTCTGATCCTCATTCATATCGACCTCGACCGATTTAAAGAGATCAACGACACGAAAGGACATGCCGGCGGCGACATGGTCCTGCAAACTACGGCTTCGCGCCTCGCCGATTTGACCGGTCCAAACGACGTCGCGGCTCGGATCGGTGGAGACGAGTTCATCTTCGCCCGGTGGAGCGCCGATCCCGAGACTGAAGCAACCGAATTGGCCAAACAGATCGTCGACGGCCTCCAGCGGCCCATCCTTATCGATGGGGCAGAGTATGTGGTCGGAGCGAGCGTCGGTGTCGCCTGGGAGACTGAACGTGCCCGCGGGCGGGATCTTGGTCAGTTGCTTCTGAATGCCGATTTGGCTCTCTACGAGGCGAAAAAGACCGGCCGTGGCCGCGCGGCCATCTTCACCGAAGAGCTTCGTAGCGCTGCAATCCATTCAAAAGAATTGGCGGATGAGTTCAATCAGGCGCTCGACCGCGATGAACTTGTCGCCTTCTTCCAACCGCAGTTCAACGCAGATACGTTGGCTATCGCCGGCGTCGAGGCCCTTGCCCGCTGGGATCACCCGCGAAAAGGTCTGCTCGGCCCGAACAATTTTCTTGACGCCGCGGAAAGACTGGGGCGGAGCGGCGACATGGATAGGCTAATCCTGCAGAAGGCCCTGTTCGAGCTTACGAGATGGGATAGTCTGGGAATGCAGATCCCGCGTGTCTCAGTCAATATCTCAGCGCGCCGCCTGGCGCAGCCAAATCTGCTTGCCGAGCTGTCCGAGCTTCCCGTATCGAAGGGTCGACTGTGTTTCGAGTTGCTTGAGACAATTTCCTTCGACGAGCTTCAGCCTGCGCTCAATGATATCATTGCGATTATCAAAGAGCTTGGCATTGAAATCGAGATCGACGATTTCGGCACGGAACATGCCAGCATCATTAGTCTGCTTCGATTTGAGCCGCGGCGACTTAAAATCGACCGCGAAATTATCAAACCGATCATAGCTTCTCCGTCTCAACGCCGCCTGGTTTCCTCCATTATCGAAATCGGCCGGTCACAGAACATCGACATCGTTGCCGAGGGCGTGGAGACAATGGAGCACGCGAAGATCCTGAAAGACCTTGGTTGCCATTTGTTGCAGGGCTATGCTCTAGCGCGACCAATGACATCGGAACAGTTGATCGAATTTTGCAGCATGAAGGACAAAGGACGGACGGTGGCAGGCTGAAGAAACCCCGCCAGCCTAGTCTAAAGCGCGCTAACGACGAGATGGAGCGTGCATTGCCCGCAGCCGGCGAATTGTTTCGCAGCCATCGGTCGTTTTCGAAACCGCGGTCTTCCTGCCGGCTGCTTCGGCGGCCGCATCCACCAGCTGAAACGCATATTCGACGGCCGCTTCCATGTCGTCCTGGCAGAGTTTTTCGCCGCGGCAGCGGGTCTCAAGCAATCGTCTGACCCGGCGTTTGACGATTGGAATGGCGGCGGAAGCGGAGTGAGCGAGGAGCTGTCGCAAGCAGCAGGTCGCCACCACTTCGCAAACCAACAGCTTTCCCTCGATTTCGCCGAACGTCGGTACGGCGAACCGCGCTCCTCCAGTCTGGCAGTCACGATCTGTAACCAACATCTTCGTTCTCCCGTCACTTCACCCCTTTTGGCCGCCCTCTTCAGCCGACGATGTCCCTTGCAATGCCTCCTCCCAACACATCAACGCGTCCGCATGTCCACTATACGCCTCCAGAGACTGGATGGTTGCGCGTATGGCGATTCAATCCCCTTTTATCCCGACCCTGCGCGCTCCTCCCGTGGCGAAACCGTCCCAGCATTCCCTCGGCATATAATAGGATCGGATCTGTGATCGTCTTGCTCTAACCTGCCAGCCGATCCTACCCTGCTCGAACACGGCCGCTTTGCGTTAAATCAATGAATGATCGAGTTCTTGCAGGCTGCTGAAATCGGTGCATGTCACCCTTGTCGATCCGCCGGCATCGTCCTCGGCGGCCGCCAGCTCGTCATGGGCGCCTATATCATCCTCGGCTGCAGCAGCGTCTTTTCGGCGGCGTTGTGCGATCGATGGTCGAAGGCAAACTCAAATTCCGCTGTTTCTCGCCCCTGAACAAATCGCCCGGGATCGTCCGGGCACCCTTCCCTGGCGACAGTCTCAGTCAACCGAGAGCGCCGTTCGACCGCTCACCTCCCGGGCGACTATGCCGTAAAATATATGTTCGGAGACCGAGCCCGTCGGTTGTTCCTGCAGCTTCAACGCGCCGATTTCCCACCAATCGAAGTGTTTTTGCAGCAACGACCAGGCCTGCAGCCTCTCACTGCGCCAACGGTCTGTATCCGGGAACTCCTCGAACCTCCCATCGACGACGACACTCGTCCAACCCTTGCCTGTGCCGCGCCGGTCGATTTGCAGACAGACATTTTCGTTCGCGCGCATCCAGTCGACCTTTCTGCCCGGCATTGAAAAACTATAGATCGTGGTCTTTGCGTAGGCGAAATAGATCGGGACCACGTAGGGTCGGCCATCTTTGCAACAGGCCAGATGGCCAAATCGGGACTGCTCGAGAACGGCGGAGCATTCCGCCGGGGTCAGGTCTTTCAGGATGTAGCTCATCGGTGGCTCCCTCCTCCATGACGACATAGCAGGCTCGCGCTTTTACGCTCAATCCGCTTTGATCTTAATCAATGCGCAATTTCATTGCCCGAGGCGCCTCTCCGGACACCAACTGCTTTCCGCTCCTGCACCGGGCGTCAGGTAACTTAGGCAGTAGCGCTTTCGGAAGTGGCAGCATGCAAGCCGTTCTGTTTAGGGCTTGCAGGCCCCACGCGGCAGGTTCATGCTGCCCCTGTTTAAAGCCCGCTGGTTGCGGTCGAAATCGCCGTGACACATCGGGCCTTCGTGGGACGCGTGCGATGGAGTGCGCCGGCTGCAGTTTCGATATTCAGAGTGGTTTTGCCTTCTGCCCGCGGTGCGGCGCAAGGCAGCCCCTCTCCTGCGCTGCTTGCGGCTGCGCCTGTCAGCCGGATTTTGCCTTCTGTCCGAGATGCGGCGCGTCGATCTCAGGCAAAGCCCCGCCTGCGCCGAAGCCAAGCATCGAGGTAGTGCCGCAGAAATCGGACAGCGATGCCGATCGGCGGCCGGTGACGGTGCTGTTTGCCGATCTCTGTGGCTTCACGACGCTGAGCGAGCAGATCGACCCCGAAATCATGCGTGTGCTGCAGAACGAATTGTTCGAGGAGATGACGCAGGCGGTAGAGGCCTATGGCGGCTTCGTCGACAAGTTCGTCGGCGATGCGCTGCTGGCGCTGTTCGGCGCGCCGGTTGCCCATGAAGACGATCCGGTCCGGGCGCTCGGGGCCGCGCTCGATATGATCCGTCGGGCCACCGAGGTCGGCGAGCGCTGGAACGCCCGCGCCGGCGTGCCGTTGCGTCTGCATATCGGCATCAATAGCGGACCCGTCGTCACCGGCGGCTTCGGTGCCGTCAACACAAAATCCTATTCGGTGACCGGCGACACGGTGAACACCGCCCAACGGCTGCAATCGATGGCGGGCGAAAACGATATCCTCGTCGGGCCGCTGACCTATCGCCTCACCCGCCATGCCTTTGCCTTCGACAGTCTCGGCGCACAGACCTTGCGCGGCAAAAGCGGAAACGTTCTCGTCCATCGGCTAACAGGGCTGCTGGAAGCGCCGCATACGGCGCGCGGGCTGGAAAGTTTCGGCCTTCAGGCGCCGATGATCGGACGGGACGGCGAGATGTCGCGGCTGCTGACCTGCCTCGATCTCGCCTGCGGCGGTGCAGCGCAGCTCGTCCGCCTGATCGGCGAAGCCGGTATCGGCAAATCGCGATTGGTCAACGAATTCGTCGGAACCGCCGGCGATGCGGCCCGTTTCCCCGGCCTTGCCATCCGCAAAGCGACTTGCTCGCCACTCGGCGAACAATCCTACGGCACGCTCGCCGCGGTCGTGCGCAGCGCTTACGGCATCGGCGAGCGGGATGATCTCGACAGGACGCGGCAAATGCTGACAACAGGATTCCGCGCACTCGATCTCACCCAGGAGGATGTCGAGGGGCTTCTGCCGCTGTTTCTGCATGTGCTCGGCCTCGGCGATCCCGATGGGGCGTTGCGGCACATCGAGCCGGAACAGTTGCGGCGACAGATCTTCTATGCGGTGCGCACCGTCTTCGAGCGGCGGCTGGCGCAAGGTCCGCTGCTGCTGGTCATCGAGGATCTGCACTGGGCGGACGCCGCCTCGCTTGAGGTGCTCCGCTTCATGATGGATCGGCTGGAGCGCAGCCGGCTGATGCTGCTGGCGATCTACCGGCCGACATCGCAGACCGATCCGCTGAACTCCGATCGCGTCAACGTTACCGTGCAACGTCTTGACCCGCTGTTTGCGGCCGATGGCCAGAAGCTGCTCGCTGCCTTTTTCGGCGAGGGTCACGGCAAGCTGCCAGTCACGATGCGCAAACGCATCCTCGACCGGGCCGGCGGCAATCCGCTCTTCATCGAAGAAATCCTCCGGGTCCTGATCGACAGGGGCACGTTGCACAATGATGGTCAGCGCTGGCACCTCGCCGCCGAAGACACGGACGTCGACATACCCGTCAACTTGCAAGCCCTGTTGCTTGCCCGTGTCGATCGTCTGCCGCAGGAGATGAGACGCTTGGCGCAGGAGGCAGCCGTCGTCGGGCCGAAATTCGATACCGCCCTGCTCCGCACAGTCACTTTCGACCCAGCCGCCGTCGATGCGGCGCTGGATTACCTCTGCGATGCCGACATCATCGAGGAATTGCGCGGGCCGGATGCCGGGAGCGCCCCAGGCTATCGCTTCAGCCAGACCCTGATGCACGACGTCATCTATCACAATCTGCTGCTGCAACGGCGCATGGAACTGCATCTTCGGATCGGCCGGGTTCTGGAACGCCAATATGGCCTGGCACCCGAGCGGCCCGAGCATCTGGCGCAACTCGGCCATCACTTCAGCCTGACCACCGAAAAGGCCAAAGGCGCCGGCTATCTGATGGCTGCGGGCGATCTGGCACGCAAGACCTACGCCAATGACGATGCCATGCGCCTTTACCGGCAGGCCCTTGCGGCCTTCGCCAATGAGCCGGAGGCGACGGCGGAGCAATTGGCGCTGTTGGAGCGTCTTGGCGACCTCTGCGCTCCTGCCGGCCGCCGCGACGATGCCCTGAACCACTATCAGCAGGCGCTTGCGATCCATCGCGCCAAAGACGACCGGATTGCCGCAGCGAGGATATTGCGAAAGACTGGCCGTCTGCATCTCGATGCAGGACGCCGCGACCAGGCGGAGACCCATTGCGCTGCGGCCGAGGCGATGATCGCGACAATCGATGCGCCGGTCGAACATGCGCATCTCCTGCAGGAGCGCGGCCATCTGGCCTTCCGCATGGGCGATCAGGCTGCGGCCGCCGAGTGGGCGACGCAGGCGCTGCAATGCCTGCAAACACTACCGATCGACGGAACGACCGAGGCCGGGCGGGAGGCGGCGCGCGCAATGGCGGAGGCGCTGAATACCAAGGGTGCAGCGCTTGCCCGGCTCGGGCGCCGCCGCGATGCCGTGCAGGAAGTCGAGCGCAGCCTTTCGGTCGCTGAAAAGGCCGATCTGCAAAGTGCTGCCTGCCGCGCCTATTCCAATCTCGGTGTGCTCTACACGATCGTCGATCCGGCCAGTGCCATCAAGATCTGCCGGCGCGGCCTGGAGGTGGCAACCCGCATCGGTGACCTCGGCTTCCAGGCGCGCCTTCTCGCCAACCTTGCGGTTTCCTGCTGCACCTTTACCGATCGCTGCGCTGCCGAAGGTGTGCCGGCAGCGGAAAAGGCGGTCGAAATCGACCGGGCGCTCGACCAGCGCGACCATCTCTCGGTACCGCTGATCGTCCTCGGGCAGATTCATCAATGCCACGGACAGCCGAACCTAGCCCGTAAGTATTACGAGGAAGCCCTTGAGGTTGCAAAGGAAATTGACGAACCGCAACTGCTCTTTCCGTGTTATGATGGATTAGCGACGCTGAGCCTCGAGCATGACAACATGGACGAGGCGGAACGGTATTTCACGCTGGCGCAGGATGTGTGCATCCGCCACAACCTTGATCCAGGCACGCTCGTCGTCTTGCCGTTTCTCGACTGACCCTCTCAGGGCAACCGCTGGAGATGGGTTAGTTCAATCACGTCAAATGGATAAGAGGAGGAACTAAACATGCAGGAGAACCACTCGGAAAGACCGTTGCAGCCTGGAGATCGGGCGCCGAACGTGGTGCTGGATGCGATCACCCGGCAGGGCAAGATCGCCATCGACGATTTTCGCGGCCAGAAGCCGGTGCTCGTCGGCTTGTTCCGCGGGCTGCATTGCCCCTTCTGCCGACGGCAGATCGCCGCCATGGCCGAACTGACCGATGCATTGCAGGAGAAAGGCATCGACAGCCTGACCGTCGTCAATACGCCGATCGACCGCGCCCGCCTCTATTTCCGCTACCATCCGCTTCCCAATCTGCTGGCCGCCTCCGATCCGGAACGTGTCTCGCACAAGGCCTTCGGCCTGCCGAATCTTCAGTTCACGGAAGACGAGAACGACTGGCCGCACAAAGTCAGCATGAGCACGGTGTCATCGATGCAGATCGACATGCCGGGTGAGCTTCCGGCGCCCATGGGCGTGATGGCGGCGGTGGAATATCTCGACAAGGCCGATGGTTATGAATTCACCGAGGATGACACGCAGATGATCGCGACCGGTCATGGTCAGCTTGTCGGCGAATTCCTCCTCGATCGCGATGGTGTCGTGCGCTGGTGTTTCACCGAAGTCGAGGACGGTGGCCGTCATATGTTCGGCGGTCCCGCGCCCCGGGAGGTGATGTCGGCAGCGTCGAATATGGCCGTTTGAAGCGCGCGATCATTCGTTCGGGATCATTCCTCGGCACCTATCTCGGGCGCGCGACCAGCCAGTCGTGAAACGCCGCAATCTCGTATCGACGCAACGCCTTTGGCGCAGCAACGATGTAATACGCCCACTTCACCGGCCAGCGGACATTAGGCAATAGGTGAACGAGCCTTCCGCTGTCGAGTTCCTGTGCCACGAGCGCCTTGCGTACGAGGGCGACGCCCCTCGCCGCAACGGCAGCCTGGATCACCGCCGCCGTGGAGTTGATCCTCAGCCCGCGTTCCGATGGAACCTGGTTTGCACCGGATCTCGCCAGCCATTCGGCCCATGTCGGAAAGTCGCCGCCCGGGTGCGGCGTGCCGTCATGGATCAGCGTCTGATCGACGATCCACCCGGCGGTCACGTCCCGATCCACGGGCAGCAGCCGATTGTGGCAAACCGCGATAATCTCCTCGCTCATCAGGAATGTCGATTTCACACCCTTCCAGGAACCAAGGCCGCAGCGTATGCCGACATCGGCCTCACCTTGGGCCAGATCGATGACCCTGTCCGACACATCAAGCCGGACATCGATCGTCGGGTAGTTCGTCGAGAAGTCGTCCAATCTTGCAAGCAGCCAGTTGGCAACCAGCGCCTGGGACGCCGTGACCACCACGACCGACCGGGCTTTCCTGCCTCGAAGCTTCCGCAGCCCGGTTTCGAGAAGGTCGAGCCCTTCCGCGATATCATCCAGCGCGTCCTGCGCCTCGTCGACCGGCGTCAGCCTTTCGGCGCCGGAACGGCTCCTCCTAAACAGCGGATAGCCGACCCAATCCTCCAGTGAACGCACGAGCTGCCCGACGGCAGGGGGCGTGACATCCAGCTCGGCTGCCGCTCCGACAAAGCTGCCATGTCTCGCGGAAGCCTCCAGCGCCTGCAGGGACTTCAATCTAGTCAGGTCTCGCATTTCGCTCACGACAAAGATTTTCTTTCTTTGCGGTATGCCCGGTTTTCCTCGCCAATGCAATCGCGTGAGCTACCCTGGAGGAAAGACAAAGAGGTTCCAGGATAATGTTTCAGGGAAAGACGGCATTGATCACAGGCGGCTCGAGCGGGATCGGTCTCGCGGCTGCAAGACAGTTGCGCAATGGCGGTGCGCGGGTGGCCATTGCCGGCCGATCGCAGGAGAAGCTCGACAACGCTGTGGATGATTTGGGCGGCGGTGTCGTTGCGATCCGTGCCGATATATCCTCGCTTGATGACCTGAAGCGCATGCGAACAGAGCTTGAGGACACGTTCGGGTCGCTGGACATCGTTTTCGCAAATGCCGGCGTGGCGCTTGGTACGCCGCTCGCAACCACGGATGAAGAGACCTACGATAAGATCATGGATGCGAATGTGAAGGGCGTCTTCTTCACGGTCCAGGCCGTGCTGCCCTTGATGCGCGAGGGTGGCTCGATCATTCTGAACACCTCCTGGCTGAACCAGGTCGGCACGCCGGGACGGGCGATCCTTTCGGCTTCCAAGGCGGCCGTTCGCTCCTTCGCGCGGACGATGTCGGCCGAACTGATCGACCGCAGGATACGGGTGAACGCCGTCAGCCCGGGCTCGATCGAGACACCTATTCACCGCGGAAAGCACCAGACCGAGGAAGAGTTTCGCGCCTATGCAGAGCGGGTCGGCGCACAGGTGCCGATCGGGCGCATGGGCAGGCCGGAGGAGATCGCAGCCGCGGTTTGCTTCCTTGCCAGCGACGCGTCGAGCTATATGCTCGGTGCGGAGATCGTCGTCGACGGCGGCAGATCGGAGCTTTGACCATGTTGCTCAATGACGACTTCTCCCGGCGCGCCCTAGCTCATGCCGGCCGGCTCGAGTGGATGCCGAGCCCCGCGAAAGGCGTGGATCGGCGCATGCTGTTCCGCATCGGCGGTGAAAAGGCCCGCGCCACCTCGATCGTGCGCTATGCGGCCGGCAGCCGGTTCCCGCATCACGAACATCCAGGCGGTGAAGAGTTTCTCGTTCTGGACGGCGTCTTCCAGGACGAGAGCGGCGACTTCCCGGCCGGCAGCTACGTCAGAAACCCTCCCGGAACCGGGCATGCACCCGGAAGCGGGGACGGATGCGTGATCTTCGTCAAGCTCTGGCAGTTCAAGCAAGGCGACCGGGAACGGATCGTCCGCCTGCCCGGCGAAGGCCGGAGCGGCGGGCTTAGCGATACAGTCACGTCGTCGACGACCCTCTTCGAGGGAGCATACGAGCGTGTAATGCTCGAGGACTGGCGAGCGAATGCCGACATCGAGTTCGCCAATCCCCAAGGACTTGAGCTGCTGGTGATCGACGGCTCCCTGACCGAGGCCGGCGATACACTTGAACGCTGGAGCTGGCTACGCCTTCCCCAGGGCCAAATGTTCCGCGCACGGGTTGGAGATCGTGGCGCAAAGGTCTGGCACAAGGCGGCCCGTCTGCTTCACGACGACGTCTGCAGCTTCGACCAGGCAGAAGATGAAGGACCGGCGAGATGAAAGCATGCAGAGTAGCCGTCGTCGGTGCCGGCCTCGCCGGCCTTTATGCGGCACGCACGCTCCACGCTTCGGGTATCGACGTGATCGTTCTCGAAGCACGGCATCGGCTGGGCGGCCGCATTCTGACGGCCGATGAAGCCGGCATGCCGGCAGAAGACGGCTTCGACCTCGGCCCGTCCTGGTACTGGCCGCAGATGCAGCCGCCGATGGAGACGCTGATCGGCGAACTCAGCCTCCATTCCTTCGCACAAAACAGTGAGGGCGACGTGATCATCGAAAGGATGTCCCGGGAGACGCCGCAGCGCTACCAACCCATAATGGCGGACCAGCAGTCGATGCGGCTTTCCGGCGGCATGGCATCGGTGGTGCGTGCATTGGCGCGCGACGTTCCCGCCGACCGGATCCTCTGCGATGCGACGGTGACGGCGATGTCGCTGTCCGACACCGGGATTGAACTTACCGTCAAAACAGGCCGGGGAAGCAGCGACATCCTCCAGGCGGAGCAAGTTGTCGCGGCCCTCCCGCCCCGGCTGCTGGAAGCGACCGTCAGCTTCAGCCCGGAGCAGGATAAGGCAACCGCCGCCTGCTGGCGCGACACCGCCACATGGATGGCTCCGCACGCGAAGTTTTTTGCCGTCTACGACGAACCATTCTGGCGAACAGCCGGCTTGTCGGGCACCGCGCAGAGCATGGTGGGACCGCTGGTGGAAATCCCTGACGCGACGACCGCCTCGGGCAAGGCCGCCCTCTTCGGCTTCCCAGGTGTCGGCGCAGATCAGCGCGCTGCGCTCGGCGAGGAGACTTTGAAACAAGCCTGCCTGGCACAACTCTCCAAATTGTTCGGCTCAGCGGCCCTCAAGCCTCGAGCGGTTCTGCTGAAGGACTGGGCGGCCGATCCGCTGACAGCCACCGCCGCCGACCGTGTGGGCGGCGGGCATCCGCTGCCGGGAAACTCGCAATGGGTGTCTGGCCTGTGGAAGGACCGCCTCATCCTGGCGGGAAGCGAGACAAGTCCTTCCGAACCTGGTTATCTCGCCGGCGCAGTCGTCGCTGCCGGTCGCGCGGTCGCCGACATCCTGTCGAAGATGGATTCCAGATGAACGTGATGCATCAAGCCTCGGCCGACCCGGCAGCCGCAAAGCGCAACTCCTGGGTCCTGACGGTTGCACAGGCCTTCGGTGGCGCCAATGCTCCGATCATCGTCTCGCTCGGCGGTCTGGTCGGGCAGCATCTGTCGACCGATCCCGATCTGGTCACGCTTCCCGTCAGCCTTCTCAGCCTTGGGCTGGCGCTCGGGACCCTGCCTGCCGCCTGGGTGATGCGTCGGTTCGGACGCAAGTCCGGATATCTGCTGGGCTCGGTGATCGGCGTGGTTTCGGGCTTGATCGCTGCGCTGGGGATTATGCTCTCCAGCTTTTTTGTGTTCTGCCTGGGCACCTGTCTCGCAGGCTTCTATTCCTCCTACGTACAAAGCTACCGGTTTGCCGCGACTGACAATACCACCGCGGCGCAGAGCCAGAAGGCGATCGCCCGCGTCATGGTCGGTGGCCTGATCGCAGCGATCATAGGCCCGCAACTGGTAATTTGGACCCGCGATGCGCTTCCGGGAACGCCCTTCGCCGGAAGCTTCTTCAGTCAGGCCGTCCTTGCAGCCGTGGCATTTCCGGTGCTGCTCATGCTTCGCACATCGACGCCGCCGCCGGCTCATGCATCGGAAAGCGCGCCGGAGCGGCCCCTTTTCCAGATCCTGACATCCCCGCGCTATCTCCTTGCCATGGCAACCGGTGTCGTATCCTACGGGCTGATGACCTTCGTCATGACGGCGTCGCCGATCGCCATGGTCGGGCATGGTCACTCGATCGACCAGGCGGCATTGGGCATCCAATGGCATATTCTCGCCATGTATGCCCCGAGCTTCGTTACCGGCCGCCTGATGGTGCGCTTCGGCAAGGAACGCGTCGCGGCCGTCGGCCTGCTTCTCATCGGAAGTTCGGCGGCCGTCGCGCTCTCCGGCTTCGACATCGCCCATTTCTGGCTCTCGCTGGTTCTGCTCGGCATCGGCTGGAACTTCGGCTTCATCGGAGCAACCGCCATGGTGGCCGACTGCCACACGCCGGCGGAACGCAGCAAGGTGCAGGGCGCAAACGACTTCATGGTCTTCGGTACGGTCGCCTGCGCATCTTTCTCAGCCGGGTCGCTTCTCCATAGCTCCGGCTGGGAGACGATCAACTGGATCGTCCTTCCGGCCGCCGCCCTGGTGCTGGTTCCGCTGGTCTGGCGGGCGGCGCGGCCCGGCGATCATTCGGGAAGACCGGCCTTACGATAGCCATCGACGAAATGCTCGCGCGTTCGAGCGTCGCGGAACGGCTCGGTTTCTGCCCAGTGACGGATGGAAAAATGCGGGTTCGCGACGAGGAAGAGGTCGGTCTCGGCGCGAGCCTCGTCGAGCCGCCCAAGCTGGGCAAGGCTTGCCGCCAGGAAACGGCGTGAGCTTGTGCGATAGGTCTCGTCGCGGCGCAGCGTCTCGACGGCGGCAGCATATTGCCCGGCCGCATATTGCGCCTGACCGAGCGTCAGATAGTACCAGCTTGCCGGAAACGGGTTCAGCCGGAACGCTTTGCGAATGTGTTCGAGCCCCTCCCCGACCCGGCCGGCAAGGACGGTGATGTCGGATAGCGCCGCAAAAGTATCGGCCTCGTTCGGATCGAGCTCGATCGCCTTGGCGAATTCGGCATCCGCTTTTTCGAAATCGCGATCATAAGCAAGCAGGTAAGCCAGGACCCAACGGCAGCCGGCATCGTTGGGATCGATCGCGGCAGCCTTGCGCCAGTTCCATAGCAAGACTACGGCGGGATTCCGTCGGCCCGCCGCTATGAACCCATCCCATCCAGTGGTTCATGGCAAGCCAGCGATAGGCCTCGGCATAATCGGGGTCGAGGGAGACGGCGCGTGTTAGCATCAGATGCGCCTCCTCAGCCGCCTGCGGGGAATCGTCCATCAGCCTGCGCGCCCGCACACAGAGATCGTAAGCCTCGAGGCTGCTTGGCCGTTTGCGCGGCGGTGGTGCGCGCAGCCGCCCGAGCAGCGCCTCGACGATCTTCTCCGTCACCTCGTCCTGAACGGCAAAGATATCGTCGAGGCTGCGATCGAAGCGTTCCGCCCATGGGTGATCGCCGCTGACGGCGTCGATCAGCTTGGCATTGATGCGCACCCGCCCTGCTGCGCGTCGGGCGCTGCCTTCGAGGAGGTAACGCACGCCGAGTTCCTCGGCGATCTCTCCCACGTCGACCGCCTTTCCCTTGTAGGAAAAAGCCGAATTGCGGGCGATGACGAACAAGCCCGGGATCCTGAGGTCGGTAATCAGGTCCTCCGTCAACCCATCGGCGAAGAATTCCTGCTCCGGATCGTTGCTGATACTGACGAAGGGCAGCACAGCTATAGATGGCCGGTCGGGCAGCGGCAAAGCTTTCGGCTTGACGGCGCCGAGCTGATGCATTGCCCCGGTAAAGCGGTAGCCGACGCGCGGAACCGTGGCAATCCACTGGCGGCCGTCAGCAGCCGGGCCAAGCAGCTTTCGCAGCTGCGCGATCTGGACGGTGAGGTTGCCCTCCTCGACGGCCCTGCCGGGCCAGGCCGCATCCATCAACTCCGCCTTGCCGAGAATTTCGCCGGCGCGCCCGACGAGCGCCGCTAGCAGCTTCAGCCCGCGATGGCCGACGGCAACCGGATCGTCATTCCGAAGGAGCGTTCCCGCAGCCGGATCAAGCACGAACGGACCAAAGGCAAAATGAAACTCCTGCATAGGCTTATCCTAGAGTCTTTAAAGCTTGGATGAAACTCGCTCGTGATCCCATACACGTGGCTTGCTGTGCGAAGCAGGATCAAGTCTGCCGGACGATGGCGCCGATCGCATTGACGAGGACCCGCGCGGCGGTGAGCGCCGACAGGCCGGCGATGTCGGCGGGAGGATAGAGCTCGACAAGATCGAATCCCGCGATCCTCGCCCGTCTGCCGAGGCCGGCGATCAGGTCGATCACCTGCGTGTAGGTGAGGCCACCGGGGGTACGCGCCGCCACGCCCGGAATGATGCCCGGATCGATGCTGTCGCAATCAAGGGTGACGACGACCTGCACTCCGTCCGGGATATGCTGGAGGGCGGCGCCGACGCCCTGGCTATGAACCTCGCGAGCGGTCACAAAACAGCTGCCATAGCGTTGCGCCGCTTCGACGTCGGCGGTGCGCCCGCTGCCGACACTGCGCAGGCCGACTTGCACCATGCCGGCGACATGCGGCATCTCGCTCGCTCGGCGCATCGGACTTGAATAGCCGTGTTGTTCGCCATGCACCCCGTCGCGCCAGTCGATATGGGCGTCGATCTGCAGGACCCAGACCGGCCCTTGCGCCGCAAAGCCGGCAAGGAACGGAATGGTCACGGAACAGTCGCCGCCGAGCAGGATCGGTATGGCCGGCAGCGCCAATAGCTCACGCGTCTTCGCCTCGATCCGAGCCCTGTTGCCGATATTGTCGTGCATGGTGGTTTCGACATCGCCGGCGTCGATGCATGAGATCGGCTTGCCTCCGAACAGCGGACCGCCGAGATCGAAATCCCAGTGCTCGACGAGCCCGGCATCGATCTGGCTTGCAGTACGGATGGCGCCGGCGGCCAAGGCATAGCCGCTGCTGTCCTTGCCGGGATAGGTGGTGCCGTGGGCAGCCGCGAAAATCACCGCGCGGGGCAAACGATCATCAGCGAGGCGATTGGGAAGGCCGAGAAAAGTGGGTGAGGCGGTCATTTCCTGATAGTCCTGCGTTCGATCCTGACTTGTTTAGCCCTTTTGGAAATTTTTGAGAACTTTTTGGGAGACCTTAATTACGGCGCTCGCCATTTCCCGCAGAATTCATCCTCTTGAGCGAGGACATCTGCATGAGTGCCGAAACTATCCCATCACCGACGAGGGCCCGCATCCCATGGGCGGCGATGGCTGGGATCATCGCGACCGTCACGGTATTCGCCGTGGCGCAGGGGCTGACCTATCCCCTGCTGAGCTTCATCCTGGAGCGGCAGGGAACGACATCTGGCCTGATCGGCCTGTCGGCGGCGATGACGCCGCTGGGTTTCATCGTATCGGCGCCCTTCATTCCGGCGCTGTCGCGGCGCCTGGGCGGGGCGCGGCTGGCCATTCTGTGTGCGATCCTGGCCGCCCTCACCCTGATTGTGATTGGCTTAATGCAGAATGTTTGGGCCTGGATGCCGCTGCGCTTGCTGCTCGGCGTCTTCGCCAATCCGCTATATGTGATCAGCGAGACGTGGCTGATCTCGATCACGCCGGCGCTGCGGCGCGGCCGTATCATGGGCCTTTATTCGTCGATCGTTTCAGCAGGCTTCGCCATCGGGCCGCTGTCGCTCGGCCTCACCGGCACGGAGGGCTGGCCGCCCTTCGTGATCGGCATCGCGGCCTTCCTCGCCTGCGGTTTCATCGTGATTGCCGTCGCGCCACGCGTGCCAAAGATGCCTGGTGAAGGCGAGGCAACATCGCTGGGCGGCTTTCTCGTGCTGGCGCCGCTGCTGTTGTTTGCGGTTTTCACAGCTGCCGCCTTCGAACAGATCCTGCTTTCTCTCTTCGCAGTCTATGGCGCGGCGCTCGGCAGCGCCGAGGGACGCATCGCTTCGCTGCTCACCTGTTTCATCGCCGGTAATGCCGTGATGCAGATCTTGCTCGGTCGCCTCGCCGAACTGTTCGGCTCGAAGCCCACCATGGCATTCTGCGTCCTGGCTTGCCTTGCCGGTTGCCTGCTGCTGCCGTTGGTCTTCGACGCATGGCTGATCTGGCCACTGGTTTTCGTCTGGGGCGGGGTCTCGTTCGGGATCTACACCCTATCGCTGATCCAGCTCGGCGAGCGTTTTACCGGCCAGGCCCTGATCGCCGGCAACGCGGCCTTCGCCTTGGCTTGGGGAGTCGGCGGCATGGCGGGCTCGCCCGCGGCAGGATTGGCGATGCAACTGATCGGACATCAAGGGCTGCCGTTCTCCCTTGGCCTGCTCAGCTGTGTCCTGGCGGTGTTTCTGATGGCCGAGAGACGGCGGAGCTGATCGCGGAATTTCCTTGTGCTCGCAGCGGACCTCCGTTTGCTGGCGACGGTTCAACCTATACCATTCGAAGCACCTATCGTACCGCCGCAGGCAGCACTTCCATTTTCCAGAAGTTTTCCGGGTTGAAATAGGTCGCGGCAAATTCGCGGATATCCTCGGGGGTGATCTTGTCGTAGCCGCTGAGATTGTCGCGTATCCGGTCCAAGCGGCGCTCATCCGTCTGAGCGCCGCGCAGATATTCAATCCAATATTCGTTGCTCTGCCGCTGGTGCTTCAGTGTCTCGATGATCGGTTCCCGGGCGCGTGCGAACTCGTCCGAAGAGACACCATGCGACCGCAGGTCGTTGGCGACTTCAGCGACAAGTGCATAGAAGCGCGCGATCTTTGCCGGCTCCGTTTCGACGTAGAAAAACGCGTAGCCATAGCCGGGAATTTCCCGTGACAGGTTTGTGTCACCCTCCAGGACGTAGCTTGCGCCTTCGGCGATACGAAACTGGTCAATCAACCTGTTCTGGAAAATCTGGGTGGCGATATTGGCCGTGAACGACCGCGGCAGATCGGAGAGCAAATCGCCGATCGGAACTCCGAAGGCAGCGGCCGCATTATCCGCCCTGCCGCTATGGGTCAGCAAGACGGGCGTCTTGTTCGCCGCCGGAAAACGCACGTCACCCCAATCATTGCTCGGCGCTGCCTCCGGCCGCGGCGGCAAAGCGCCGAAGGTTTCAGCTGTCATCCGGATTGCGCCATCCACCGTGACGTCGCCGACGATGGTGATATCGATCGGGCCGTTGGAAACCATAGGCCGGAACAGGGTCTCGAAATCTTCCGGCTTAGCGGCGGACAACTCAGCGCGATTAGGGAAGGTCCAGCGCGGATCGCCGGAATGCACGAGACCTGCGAAATCACGACTGACAACGCCGCCGGGGGTCGCCTGATACTGATCGAGGCCGCTTAAATAGGCCTGCTGCACCCGCTTGAATGCCTCTGGGCGGTATGCGGGATCGGAAGTGTATGCCGCCATCAGCTGCAATTGCGTCGCAAGATCTTCCGTCCGCGTGCGACCGTCGAACTTAAAGGAGCTGTCGCCGACCGAGAAGTCGATGCCGACGATGTTGGCCGTCAGCGCTTTCTGTATATCCTGGTAATCCATCGCCTTCACGCCTGATAGCGCGACGGCCGGAGATGCCCAGATCGGGGCGGGACGGTCCTGCGACAGCTCCAGCCGGCCGCCGTCGACATCTTCGCGCACCAGCACCTCGTTGGCGCGCAGCTTGGTCGGCTTGACGGTCAGCCGTACGCCGTTGGAAAAGCGCACCATGGTCAAGCCGAGATCATCGACGGCGCGGCGTTCGACCACGGCGCCGGTCTCGCCGAAATGAGTATAGGGCCAAGCGACGTCGGCTGCACCGGTTGATGCCGAGACAGCAATAGCCTTTGAAGCATTATAGACTTGCCGAACCGCATCGGCTCCGCCCTCGGGTGACTGCGCGGTCTGCAGCACGACCTGTGGACCATTGCCGGAGAAAGCTTGCCGCAGGGACTGATTGACCTCGGCCGCCGTGACGCCGTTCGTTATCGTCTCGAACAGCGAAAGGTCTTCGGCGGGCGATGTGAAAACCTGATCGTCATCGACGCTGCTCGCCAGCATGGAAGCGATGTCGGTGGTCGTGCGCGTCGCGGCGCCAGCTGCGGCAGCCTGGAGGGCAGAGCGGTATTCGAGGATTTCGCGATCGATCTCTGCCTGCGCAACGCCGAATTCCTGGATACGCCGCTGTTCCTGATCAATGGTCTTGAGCGCCGCCTGCCATTTATCCGGCTCGGAATTCGCCGCGATCAGGACGACATGCGCGGAATCGAGCAGATTCTGGGAGCCGACGCCGGCACTGATGAAAGGGGCGTCCGCCTTGCTGGCGATGGTGCTCACCCGACGCTTGAGCACCAACAGGCCGAGATCTTCGATAAACCCGGCGCGGCGCTTGGCGAACGTGTCGGGCGCGGCGTCATAGGGACGCGTCCAGGCGACCTGTATGCTGGTCATGCCGCCGGGAACGACGAGGACGTCCGCGCTTTCGCCTTTCGTCTCCAATGTGCCAGGATCCGGTTTTGCAGGCGGCGGCCCCAAGGCCTTCCAGTCGCCGAAGCGTTGCCGGATTTCGATTTCCATGGCCGCGGGGTCGATATCGCCCACAACCATCAGCGTCGCCCGCTCGGGCCGGTAATTGGCCCGGTAGTAATCACGGACAAGATCCACGGGGGCATTGCTGATGATGTCGGTCTTGCCGATCGGCGCGCGCATGGTCGCGCGCCGGCCGGCGAGCAACGAATTCATGATTCCGAGCCCGGCGCGATATTGCGGCGTGTCGCGCAGCCGCTCCTCCGACAGGATGACGCCGCGTTCGCGATCGAAGGCGCCGGCATCGAGGGTCAGCTCGCTCGCCGTCTCCCGCATCAGCATCAGGCCCGTCGAAACCGTGTCGGCATCGACCTCGGGAAGATCGAGCGCATAGACAGTCTCATCATAAGAGGTATGGGCGTTGGTATCAGGCCCAAAGGCCAGGCCCTTGCGCTGCAGAATGCGGATAATCTCCCCTTCGGCGACATGTGTCGAACCCTTGAAGGCCATGTGCTCAAGAAAATGCGCCAGGCCCTGCTGGTTGTCGTTTTCCTCAAGCGAGCCGGAGCCGATACGAAGGCGGATCGCTGCCTGCCCGGGTGGCGTGGCATTGCGCATGATCGCAAATCGCATTCCATTGGCAAGCGTGCCGAAATGGACGTTGGTGTCGGCTTGGAGGTCGCTTTGCGTTTGCGGCCAGGGCGTGGACAGGGTGTCCGCATAGGTCGACGACGCGAAGCTTGCGACAAGGGCGACCGTCGCGAGAAACCGCCAGGCGGCGGAGCATTCCATTTTGTGAAACATTCTTGTCCAGGGATGAGCTTGAAGGGGGGATCGCGTTGATCTGACTATTCCACAGGTTGCATTTTTCTTCAACTTCCCTGTGTGCGAGACGACGAGAAGCGAAAACTTCGGCTAGCGCCTCACCCAATGTCAGACCAATGTCATCGAAGTCTCCTAAGGGATTGCGCCTTATCTGTCACCAGGAGGCGTTTTCGATGGCGACATTGCAGCAGGTCGCATTCCGGGCCGGATGCTCGCTGGCAACGGCAAGCCGGGTCCTCAACCGCAATGGACCGGCGAGCGAGCTGATGGTGCGCAAGGTGCGCCGCGCCGCCGCAGAACTCGGCTATCGCCCGGCCGGCCTCTCCGCCGGGCGGATCGGGCGCAGGCCGGTGGTCGGCGTGCTGATTCCAAGCATCACCAATCCGGTCTTTGCCTCGTCGCTGTCGAGCATCCAGAACCGCATGCTGGTGGCCGGCCATGGCGTGTTGATCGCCCAGTCGAATTACGATCCGGGGCGCGAGGCCGATGCCGTCGCAGCACTTCTGAACGACCGGCCAACCGGGCTGATCCTGACCGTCTGCGATCCCTCGACCAGCGAGGCGCTGCTGGCCAGGCTGCCGCCGACCGTGCTGCTCAACAACCTGCCGACCGCGCAGTTTCCGGCGGCCGTCACCGCCGACAATCGCGGCGCCGGCCGCGAGATCGCCACCTTCCTGATTGGCATGGGGCATCGCCGCATTCTCGTCCTCTCCGGCAATTTCGCCGCTTCCGACCGCGCCCGCCTTCGCCACCGGGGTTATCTCGACGCCATGGCGGAGAACGGACTGACACCGCTCGACGCCGTGCAGATCCCCTTCGTCGGCGGCTATGACCAGCTCGATCTCGGTACGACAATGACCTCGCTGGCGCCGACTGCGATCATCGCCTCCAACGACCTTCTGGCGCTCGGCGTCATCGGCGCGCTGAAGCGGGAGGGGCTGTCGGTGCCCGGGGATGTTTCGGTTGCCGGCTTCGACGGCATCGCCATCGGTCGGCTGATCGATCCGCCGTTGACGACAATCGAAATGCCGGATGCGAGCATGGGGGCGACAGCCGCCTCGCTGCTGCTCGACATGGCGGAGAACGCCGCCCCTGCCCGCCATCTCGATGTCGCCTATACGCTTCGCCGCGGTGGCACGGTGCGCGCCATCTGAAGCTTCGAAACAAAAGGGCCGCCACGCGCTTGGCGTGGCGGCCCTACCCTCTTCCCTGACGGGCAGGATCATCAGCTGCGCGGCAGCATGCCCTCGACATCGGCGGCCGCGTCGTCGAGCACTTCCTTCGGCTCGGCCGACTGGTCGACGGTGCGCGAGAGATTGTCGACGATCGTCTGCGTGACCTTGACGCCGTTGGAACCCGGGAAGGCATACCACGGGATCATCACCGGCATCTGGCTGAGGCCTGCCTGGAACAGCCGGTTCTGCTTGTAGAAGTCGCCGAGATATTCCGGCGACTTGGCGGCAAGCTCGTTGTTCGGGACATAGCCGGTGCCGGGCACGACGACGGAGGCGCCGTAGGGGCCGGCGGCAAATTTGGCGAACTTCCAGGCAGCATCCTGCTTGGCGGCGTCATGCGTCAGGATGACGACGGCGTTGCCGCCGGTGGGAAGACGGCCGTTGACCGGATCGATCAGCGGGATCTTGGCGGTGCGCAGATCGAACTTATCGCCGACATTCTTGATGGTGTTGCGCAGCGCGCCCGTTGTCTGGAATTCGAAACCGACCTTGCCGGCTGCGAAAGCCTGTTCGCCGGCAGGCTTGGTGAAGACGGGCATGCCGCCCTCGGTGACGAGGCGATGCAGAACTTCGACGGCCTTTTCGCCTTCCGGGCCGTTGAAGGCAACCTTGCTTTCGTCGTCGCTCAACATCTTGCCGCCGGCGCCGAAAAGCAGTGCGGAAAACATCCAGTCGTCACCCTGCCAGCGGAAATCGATGCCGTCGACGCCGTTGCCGAGCGCCTTGATCTTGCCGCCGAGGGCGATGACCTCGTCCCAGGTCTTCGGCGGATTGTCGGGATCGCCGCCGGCCGCCTTCACGAGATCGGCGTTGTAATACATGATCGGATTGGAGGTGGCGAAAGCCAAGCCTACCTGCTTGCCCTTGACCTGGGCAAGCTTGAGGATCGTGTCGGAGAAACCCTGCTCGGCCATGTTGCCGTCCTTCTTGACGAGCGGGCCGAGGTCGACGGCGACGTCGCGTTCGTCGAGCATGCGCAGGCGGTTCAGGCCGATGAAGGTGATGTCGGGCATTTCGCTGGTGCCGACCTGGCGAAGGATCGTCTGGATGCCTTCTTCATAGGTTGCCGAGGGGCTGGCAAACTGGATCTTGATATCGGGGCTCTCAGCCATGAATTTCTTCGAGATCGTGTCCATCACGTCCTTGAAGAAACCCGGCATCGGGTAATGAACCGTCAGCGTCGTTTCGGCATGCGCCGGAAGCGCGATTGCCATCGAGACGGCCGCTGCGGCGAGAAGCTGGGTGATTTGTTTCATCGCTCGTTCTCCTGGTTGAAGCCGGTCAGCCTTTGAGACCGGTCATGGTGATGCCCTCGACGAACCGCTTCTGCGCAAGCAGGAAGGCGGCGACGAGGGGAAGGGTAATGATGAGGGTCGCGGCCATCAGCGCGCCGTAATCGTCGCCGGCTTCGGCGGCGCGGAAATACATCAGCCCAAGCGGTGGCGTGGCATAGTCCTGCTTGCTGATGACGATCAGCGGCCAGTAGAGATCGTTCCAATGGGCGACGACCGAGAAGATGGCGAAGGCGGTGACCGCGGGCCAGGCATTCGGCACGATGACGCGGGCGACGATGCCGAGCTCCGACATGCCGTCGAGACGGGCGGCATGGATGAGATCGTCGGGCATTGCGCGAAAGAACTGCAGGAACATGAAGATCGCGAAGACCGAAATGGTGAAGGGCGCGACCAGAGCGGCATAGCTGTTGAGCAGCGAGGTACTGTTGAAAGCGACATAGAGCGGCAGCGCGGTCGCATGGATCGGCACGAGAAGGCCGAGCATGACCAACACCATCATGGCGCGGGCGGCGGCGAAGCGCAGCTTGGCCATGGCGTAGGCGCAGGGGATCGCCACCAGCACCTGGAGCAAGAAGATCAGCCCGCAGACGACGACGCCGTTCCACAAGAGCCGCGCCATCGGCACCCGGCTCAGGGCCTTGGCGAAATTCTCGGCATAGGCGAGATGCGCCGGTATCAGCGACAGCGATGAAGTGAAGATGTCGCTCTGCGTCTTGCCGGCCGCCGAGATCATGAAGATGTAGGGCGCGAGGAAAATGATCGCCCCGACGGAAAGCAGGCTCAGGCGGATGATCCTGCCGAGGGAAAAAGCGCTCGCCATCATGTGTAATGCACCCGGCGGTCGAGAATGCGGTATTGCAGGAACATCAGCACCACGAGGATCAGCAGAAACACCACCGTCATTGCCGAGGCGTAGCCGACGCGCAGGTAGACGAAGCCCTCCTGGTAGATCGTGAAGAGCAACACCTCAGACGCCTTGTTCGGGCCGCCCTCGGTCAGCGTCTTCACAGTCTCGAAGACCTTGACCGCATTGGTGATGCTGATGGTGATGACGAAAAGCGTCGTCGGTCCGAGCATCGGCCAGGTGACCAGCAGGAAGCGGTCGAAGGAGGATCTGGCGCCGTCGACTTCGGCTGCCGCATAAAGCTCGCGCGGGATCGCCGTCAGCCCGGCCAGGAATAGCACCATGTTGAAGCCGGCCGATTGCCAGACGCCGATGATCGACAGGCTGTAAAGCACCGTGCCGGAGCTGCCCAGCCAGTTCGGGCCGGGCAATCCCGCAAGCGCCAGCAGCGCGTTAACCGGGCCGATCGTCGGGTGGAACATATATTGCCAGACGGTCGCCATGGCGACGATCAGCGAGGCGACCGGCAGGAAGTAGGCGGTGCGGAAGAAGCTGCGCGCCGCGGTCTCACTCTCGATCAGCATGGCGATGCCGAGGCCGAGAAGGATCGAGACCGGTGCTACGATCGCCGTATAGACCGTCGTATTCCACAGCGACTTGCGAAAGGTGCGGTCGGTGATCAGGTGCGCGTAATTTTCGAAGCCGACGAAACGGAACTTGCCGTAACCGAGTTCGAAGTCGGTGAAACCGAGGGCGACGACAGCCGCGACTGGCAACAGCACGAAGAGAAACAGCAGGACGACCGCCGGCAGCACCAGCATCCAGGCGATGCGGGCCTCACTGCGGCGATGCGCAATGGCGGCACTATCAGGGATGACCAGGGAGGCGACGCTAGCCATGCGCCCTCTCCCGCTCGGCATCGGAATTGCCAGCAGGCCCGGCATCAGTAGCGCTGAGTCCGGCATCACCACTCGCAACGAAGCCGGCCAGCCGGCTGCCGTCCTCGGCAAAGATCAGCGTGCGGCCTGGCGACAATCGCAGTCCGACGGCATCGCCCGCCGCAAGCCCGGAGGCTTCGGACGGCTGTACCTTGGCGATGATCGTCTCACCGATCGCGTCGAGCCGGCAATGGAGGATGACCTCGGACCCCAGGAATTCGAGGCGTTCGATCCGGGCCGCAAGGCCGTCGTGCCGGCTCTTGGCGAGAAAGACGAATTCCGGGCGAATGGCGAGCATCACCGGCATCTTGCTGTCGGGTGCATTTTCAAGCGTCAGCCGCAGGCCGCCGCAGAGAACGACACCGCCTTCGGCAAAGGCGGGAAGCAGGTTGATGCGCGGCTGGCCGATGAAGCGGGCGACCTCGATATGGGCCGGATCGTCATAGATGACCTGAGGACTTGCGATCTGCAGCAATCGGCCGCCCATCATGACGGCGACGCGGTCGGCCATCGACAGCGCTTCCGCCTGGTCATGGGTGACATAGAGCGTCGGCACGCCGGCGCGGCGATGGAGTTCGACGATTTCGCCGCGGGCGTGGACGCGCAGGTTGGCGTCCAGATTGGACAGCGGCTCATCCATCAGGAAGATGCTCGGCTGGCGCACCATGGCGCGGGCGAGCGCCACGCGCTGGCGCTGGCCGCCCGACATCTGGCCGGGCTTGCGGTCGAGCAGGTGGTCGATCTTCAGCGATGCCGCCATCTCCCGGACGTCGCGGGCGATCGCCGCGCGGGTGGCGCGCTGGCCCGGCATCAATGATCCAACGAAAGGCAGCCGCTCCATTCTCGACAGGCGGCGCATCGCCAGCGGTACGGCAATATTCTGCGAGGCCGTCAGATGCGGATAGAGTGCGTAGGATTGGAAGACCATGGCGATGTTGCGCTCAGCAGCCGCCACACCGGACATGTCTCGTCCGCCGATCAGGATCTCACCACGGTCGGCATGGTCGAGGCCGGCGAGAACGCGCAGCAGCGTGCTCTTGCCACAGCCGGAGGGGCCGACCAGCGCGATGAATTCACTCGCCCCGACATCGAGGCTGACGCCATTGAGGATCTGGTTGCCGCCGAATGCCTTGGCGATGCCGCGAAGCGAAAGCGCGCTCATTCGACGGGCTCCCGCTGCTTGACCGCCTGGGGGTAGACCTCGTGCACGACGTCGTCGAGCACATAAGCAGTCATGCCTGGGACGGCGACGATCTCGCTTTCGACCGATGTATCGAACTCGTGAACGACGGCGCCGATCAGGCGCTCGCCCGGCATCTCGCGCTCCATCTTGTCGATGATGAAGGCGGCCGACGGACCCCAGATCAGCTGGGTATTGTCGAAACGTCCCTGCCAGGCCCAGTGGAGATGGCCGCTGGCAAACAGCGCCACGTCATGGGCTGCTATCAGATCATAGAGCCGCCGGCGCTGGACCGGACGAACGCTCCAGTAGCCGGTATCGCCTTCATCCGGTGCATCGACGAACAGAGGTTTGTGGGCGAAAAGGGCCACGCGCCGCCCTGCCCTCTCTTCGAATGCCTTGGCGAGCCATTCGAACTGGGCCTCTTCCTCCTCGTCCTCATGACCGAGAAGCAGCGAATTCAAGCCGATGAAGCGCCACCCGGCCGCATCCTCCTGCCAGCGATCGTCACCGGCAAGGCTGCGCCAGCGGGCCAGCCGCTCGGTATTGACGGGTTGGTCGGAATCCTTGAGATGGCCGACATCGTGATTGCCGGGAACGATCAGCATTGGGATCGACACCTGGCGCATCAGATCCATCGAAAAGGTGATGTCCTCGTCCTTGTCGGCACCGTCGACGGTGAGATCGCCGGTATGGACGAGCAGGTCGGCGCCGGTCCTTTCGATCCAGTTCAGAAGCGGCGCCCAGTTGCCGTTGAAATGCGGCTTGTTCGGGCTGAAATGGGTGTCGGTGATCTGAATGATTTTCATGAGCGCGTCTCCGAGACCTGGGAAGCGCATCCTGCGCACTCCCTTCTCGGGCCCTCTCTAGAAGGCTCCCATGTCAATCAGACATCCGCGGTTTTCAGCTGTTTCTCAGTTTTGACATCGATTTGTCATGCAAGGAGAAGGCTGCCCGCCGGAACGGGCAGCCTTCTCTGGCATTTGGAATTTAAAACGCGGTACGATCAGTGCCGTCGTGCGTTGGCGGGAATGGACGAAACCGTTGCCGAGACAGGATCGCTTGCCGGAAAGCTGTCCTCAAGGCCTTCCTCGAGCTCCTCTTCCAGCATTTCGGCGTCGTGGCTCGAACGTGCACTCGGCTGGCCGATCAGGCCCTTGCTGCCTTCGTCGAAATTGCCGTTGCTCAGGGCATCGTAACGATTGATGCTGCCATCCGCCTCCCCGCCCGCAAAGCTGGTCAGCTGGACCATCATCACCTTGGCGTGGTCGACGGCCTTGGAGTGGTCGAGTTCGCCGTGAGAGTTGTCGATCTTGACGGAGATCGATTCCCCTCCCTCGCCCAAGAATTCGACGGTGAAGATGTCACCGGCCTGTGACACTCGCGTATCGATCAACTGCATGAAAACCTCCTGTGTCCGTCGATATCAACGGCAATCACAGTCGGTGAGTTCCACGGCAAGGCCATTCAGCGCCGACGTGTGTGGGCAGGAGGTTGGCAACCGCCTAGCCTCTCCGTGCCGCTTATGGTTAATTTATTAATAATTCAGAGTTTATAAAGGGAACGAAGCGGCCTTTCCGAGTGTTGATGGTGCGCCGCGGAGGAACCCCGATGATCCTGAAAATCCTTGCCCCTAAAATCGACACCGATTGCCATGCTACCGGCACCTATCCCGATGGGATCTTTGCCGAAAACCGGATCGATCTGTCCACTCGCCGCGACGGCCGCCGCCGCTCTCAGCACGAGCGCGACTACGGTGCCGGCAGACAACTGGAAAACCTGCCGGTCGGATTTGCCTGAGCGGCGTGCGCACCCATTGCCTGCTGCCTTGGAAGGCGTGATGCGCGACGCGTCACAGCCTGCGAAACACCAGGACGCCTGATGCAGGCAGCGCGGCCTCGAGCATTCCCGCCGTGGCTCTGATCTTTGCGCCGCCGTTGCCACATTCCAGCCGCCATAAGTCTCAGCATCGCTATTGAAGATCTCTTCCCAGAGGCCGTCTCCCAGACGCTCGCTGCGCAGCCGATAGCCATGCTGGAAGGCAGCGTCGTTCAGCGATCCGACCACGAGGAAATCCTCGCCGTCGGACGGTCATCGGAACCTCCAGATACTTCGGATTCCCCCGGCTCTGACTGTGTGGCCGTTTCTCACCCAGGCATGATCTGCCGCCCGGCCGGAAAAATACAAGTAAAGATTGATAATCTATTGGGTAAATTGCTGGCCGATACGGGCCACATTCAGAACAATAAATCATGGTTAACGGGCAGCGCTACACGTCCCTCCTCGTGTATTAAATCGAATTGGCGGACAGCAAGTGGGGGATATATTCCCATGGCCAATTCCCTCGTAAATCGGGAGAGAACCTATGGCCCAAGCCGTTAGAATAAACGATATTATCCGTTCCTTTGGCATCGATACACATATCGACTATACCGACGGAAAATATTCCAATGTCGGAGAAGTCGTTAAGGCACTCGATTATCTCGGCCTTGGCACGGTTCGCGATCACGCTCCCAACTCCGCTTCCGATCCTAACGGCCAAACACATCTCGGCAATGCGGCCGACGCCGGCGTGCAATTCGTCTTCAGCGCCCAGCGGGAGGTCGACCCCGCCAGCGTGGCCCAGCGGCTGCACGCCTTCGTTGAGGCCCATCCCGGCTCGGTCGTCGGCATCGAGGGGCCGAACGAGGTCAACAACTGGCCGGTCAGCTATCATGGCCTGAGCGGCCAGGCCGCAGCGGTTGCCTATCAGAAGGACCTGTCCGCCGCCGTCAATGCCGATCCGCTTCTGAAGAATATCCCGGTCCTCGGCTTTACCGGATATACGGTTGCCTCCGCCTCCGACTACACGACGATCCACACCTATGCGAAGGATGGCGGCCAGCCATATTCATGGCTCTCCCGAGAATCCGGCGTTCAGCGCGCTGCCGATCCGGGCAAGCCGCTGGCGATAACCGAGACCGGCTACCATACCTCGCTCACCGCCGACACCAATGGCGGCTGGGAAGGTGTCAGCGAAGCGACGCAGGCAAAACTTCTGCTCAACACGCTGATGGACGGCGCAGCCCTCGGATCGAAACAGACCTTCCTCTACGAGCTGCTCGACGCCTATTCCGATCCGCAGGGCGCCAATCAGGAAAAGCATTTCGGCCTTTTTCATCTCGACTATTCGGCCAAGCCGGCTGCGACGGCGATCCACAATCTGACCGAAATACTGGCGGACGACGGTGTTCAGAAGGCAAGCTTCAGCGCAGGCACTCTCAACTATTCGATCGACGGCATGCCCTCCTCGGCGCACAGCCTGCTTACGGAAAAATCGGACGGAAGCTCCCAGATCATCATCTGGAACGAGCCCGATATCTGGAACCAGTCCACCGACACGGCCATTCAGGCCGCGGCGACAGGCGTCAAGGTCAATCTCGGGACCTCGTTCGGCTCTGTGAAGATTTTCGATCCGTTGAGCGGGACGACGGCGATCAAGAGCTTCAGCAATGTGTCGTCCCTGACCGTGGATGTCGTCGACCATCCCGTTATCATCGACATCGGAGGCGGTAGCGCCACCACGCCGCCGCCGGCCACCGGCCATATCTATGGCGGCGCGGGCAACGACACATTCACCGTAACCAACCCCACGCAAATCGTTGACGAAAGCAAGGGTGGCGGGACGGATACCGTCATGTCGTCGATCAGCTTCAGCCTCAGGGATACGGCGCATACGATCGGCGAGGTCGAGAATCTGACGCTGACCGGTACCGCGAATGTGAATGCCACGGGCAATGCGCTGGCAAATGTACTCGTCGGCAATTCCGGCAACAATATCCTCGATGGAAGCACCGGCGCCGACCGGATGTCGGGACACGGCGGCAACGACACCTACGTGATCGACAATGCGGGTGATTTTGCCGATGAAACAGGGGCATCCGGCAAGGACACCGTCAAGGCTTCGATCTCCTTCAGCCTGGCCGATCCGAAGCGCACGGCCGGAACGATCGAAAACCTGACCTTGACCGGGACGGCCAATCTCAACGCTGTCGGTAACAACACGGCCAACGTTCTCACCGGCAACGACGGCAGCAACTCGATCAATGGCGGCAAAGGCGCCGACCAGCTGAGCGGCGGGCTCGGCAACGACAAGCTTATCGGCAAAGCCGGCGCCGACATTCTGACCGGCGGCGCAGGCAGCGATAGCTTCGTCTTCGATGTGAAACCCGACAATATCAGCGTCGACAAGATCCGGGATTTCTCCGCCACGGCGGGCGACAAGCTGCTGCTCGACCATTCGATTTTCGCCGCGCTCAGCCTGTCCGCATTTTCGGAGGAGAATTTCGTTGTCGGCGCGAAAGCGCTCGAGGCGGATGACAGACTGATCTACGATCAGGCGAGCGGCATCCTATCTTTTGACGCGGATGGGAGTGCGGCGGGCACGGCGATCCATATCGCCGATCTCGACAATTCTCCGTCGCTTCACTTCAAAGATTTCGTGCTTGTCTGATCCGGCCGACCCGTCGCCCTTCGGCGGCGGGCTGCCGCAGCGCGCGCTTTTCCAGGCTGCTCTTGCCGGCATGACTTTCCCGGCCACATTCCTCCGTTGACGCCACTCGCAGCGCCGGAGAAACCTTTGCCCTGGATTGCCTATATCGTCCATTTCATCGCCGCGGCATTTATGACCGCCGGCATCCCGCATTTCGTCAACGGCGTCAGCGGCCGGCCTTTCCGTCTGCCAATGGCGCCGAGGGGCAAGCTCGGCTCGCCGATCGCGAATGTCGTCTGGGGCTGGGCGAATTTCCTCATCGCCTTTCTGCTGTTTGCCAATATCGGACCGCTCTACATCGGCACGCCCGGCGACACGATCTTCGTTGCCGCCGGCATGCTCGTCGCCGGCGTACTGCTCGCCCGGTATTTCGAAGGTGATGTCCGATAGTAACTTGCATAATGATAGTCACTGATATAGTGACTGCGGTATGCAACGGACGAGCTTCAGCGATTTCAAATGCCCGGTGGCGCGTGCGCTCGACAGCGTCGGCGACTGGTGGAGCATCCTGATCCTGCGCGACGCCTTTCAGGGACTTTCGCGCTTCGACGATTTCCAGAAGAGCCTCGGCGTGGCGCCGAACATCCTGACGCGGCGGCTCAAGCACCTGACGGATCAGGAGCTGTTCGAACGGCGTCTCTACCATCAGCGCCCTGCCCGCTACGAATATGTGCTGACGGACAAGGGCCGCGATTTCTTTCCGGTGCTGATGACGCTGTTTTCCTGGGGAAGCCGGCACATTCCGGAAGAAGACCTCGCCTTTCTGCTCGGCGATACCGCGGGCAAATCGCGCCAGACGGTGCTTGTGGACACGCGGACCGGCGAACAGGTGACACCCGAAAACACCAGCCTGCTTGCAGGCCCCGCCGCCGATGACGAGGTGCGTGCGCGGATTGCCCGCATGCGCGCCTGGTATCTGGGCATCGACGCCTAAAAAGGAGAATAGAATGGATCGCATCGTTGTCACCGGCATGGGACTTGTCTCGCCACTGGGCACCGGCGTCGAGCCCGCCTGGAAACGTCTCGTCGACGGCGCCTCGGGTCTCAGAGTGCTTACCGAGGATGTGGTCGGCGAGCTCTCAGCCAAGGTCGGCGGTGTCGTTCCTGATATCGGTGAGGATGCAGAGGCCGGCTTCGATCCGGACCGCACCATCACGCCCAAGGACCAGAAGAAAATGGATCGCTTCATCCACTTCGCCATGGCGGCGACGGAGGAAGCAGTCAAACAGGCCGGCTGGATGCCCACTGGCGAAGGCGAACGCGAGCGCACCGCGACGATCATCGCCTCCGGGGTCGGAGGCTTTCCGGCGATCGCCGAAGCGGTGCGGATCGGTGAGGCGCGCGGCGTGCGGCGGCTGTCGCCCTTCACCGTGCCGTCCTTCCTCGTCAACCTTGCCGCCGGCCAGGTCAGCATCCGCTACGGCTTCAAGGGGCCGCTCGGCGCGCCGGTGACGGCCTGCGCGGCCAGCGTCCAGGCGATCGGCGATGCGGCGCGGCTGATCCGCTCCGGCGAAGCCGATGTGGCGATCTGCGGCGGCGCCGAGGCCTGCATCGACAAGGTGAGCCTCGGCGGCTTTGCTGCTGCGCGTGCACTTTCCACCGGTTTCAACGAGACGCCGGAGCTGGCCTCGCGGCCCTTCGACACGGCGCGCGACGGTTTCGTCATGGGCGAAGGCGCCGGCATCCTGGTCATTGAAAGGCTCGAGCATGCGCTTGCCCGTGGCGCTACGCCGCTTGCAGAACTCGTCGGCTACGGCACGGCGGCGGACGCCTACCATATGACGTCAGGCCCCGAAGACGGCAACGGCGCACGCCGGGCGATGGAGGCCGCCCTCCGGCAGGCGAAGATTGCGGCTTCTGAGGTCAAGCACCTGAACGCGCATGCAACCTCGACACCGGTCGGCGACAGAGGCGAGATTGCCGCGATCGGCACGGTCTTCGGGCGCGATGGCGGCATTGCCGTCAGTGCGACGAAATCGGCGACCGGCCATCTGCTCGGGGCGGCCGGCGGGCTGGAGGCGATCTTCACCATCCTGGCGCTGCGCGACCAGATCGCCCCGCCGACCCGCAACCTGGTTGAGGCCGATCCTGATGCCGACGGCATCGATATTGTCGGCAAGACGGCGCGGCCGGTGGCGATGGACTATGCCATTACCAACGGCTTCGGCTTCGGCGGGGTGAATGCCAGCGCCCTCTTCCGGCGCTGGTCGTAAATCAGCTTTCCCTAAACGGAAAATCGCCTACACTTCTGCTCCATCAGGGATGCCTTTCCTGATGGAGCTGGAGATCACCCATGCGCGCCTTCTTCGCAGTCGTCATTCTGTGTGCCGCGTCCATACTCTCCGCCATCTCGGCCCGCGCCGAAGATCCGATCGACACGACGCGGGCGATGATCGAGGAACAGATCAAAGCCTTCCTCAAGGACGATGCGGAGACCGCCTATTCCTTCGCCGCTCCCGGCATCAGGGCGATGTATCCCGACAAGAACCTGTTCTTCGCCATGGTCAAGAAGAGCTACGAACCGGTCTACCATCCCGGCAACTACGCCTTTGGCCGCAGCCGCTCGATCGACAACGGTGCGCTGATCTATCACGAGGTGCTGATCTCAGGCCGCGACGGCAAGGACTGGACGGCGATCTACCAGATGACCCGCCAGCCGGACGGCAGCTACAGGATCAACGGCGTACAGATCATGCCGGATGCCGACAGCAAGGGCATCTAGTGGATTAAACATCCCTGCAGATTAAAGTTGTGTCCGTCGTTCCCGGAACGTATAGGGCTCAGGTCTTTCAATCCGGGGATGAAACTCGATGCTTTCCTTCAAGTGGTTGGTCACCGCTACGGTGATCGGCGTCGCCGCCATGCCGACGATTGCGCAGGCGGAATCCTTTTCGAAGCTTAAAGGGCAGGATTACGCCATCGGCAAACTCACCAAGGGGAAGGCCGGCGGCTACGGTTGGGTCGTCTCAAACGGCAGCAAGCGGTTCTTCTGCCGGCTGGATGCCAGCCTGGCTTATGTCGACAAGAAAGAGATGGTGAGCATCCTTGCGAGCGGACGGCTGATCAAGCTGGACCGTGCCGCGTTTGAGGCGTCGATCGGTGGCCCAGACCCGTCGATCCCGCAATGGAGCGATCTTCAGGCCGGCCGCGTCAAGCCGGCGGACGTTGGAAGCTGCACTCCTGCGGCCTGACGAACAGAAGATATCGGCAGCAGGTGACCGTCACCACGAGAGGGCAGATCATACGGGTTGGAGATCGCCCCTCGCCCATTCCTCCTGCGTCTCCGCCATGAAATCGGCGAACCGACCTTCGGCGATCGCCTTGCGGATGCCCTGCATCAGTTCCTGGTAATAGGCGAGATTGTTCCAGGAGAGCAGCATGCCGCCGAGCGCCTCGTTGGAGCGGACGAGATGGTGGAGATAGGCGCGGGAATAGTCTCGCGAGGCCGGGCAGTTCGACTGTTCGTCGAGCGGGCGCATATCCTCGGCATGGCGGGCATTGCGGATATTGACCTTGCCGCGGCGGGTAAAGGCCAGGCCGTGGCGGCCGGAACGGGTCGGCATGACGCAGTCGAACATGTCGATGCCGCGGGCGACCGACTTCAAAATATCGTCCGGCGTGCCGACGCCCATGAGGTAACGGGGCTTTTGCCCGGGCAGCACCGGCAGCGTCGTTTCCAGCATCTGCAGCATGACGTCCTGCGGCTCGCCAACGGCAAGGCCGCCGATCGCATAACCTTTGAGGTCGAGCTGGCTCAGCGCCTGCGCCGAACGGATGCGCAGGGCCGGAATATCACCGCCCTGGACGATGCCGAACATCGCCTTCCCCGGCTGCTCGCCGAAGGCGACCCTGCAGCGCTCGGCCCAGCGCAGCGACATTTCCATGGCGCGCTCGATCTCCTTCGGCTCGGCCGGCAACGCCACACATTCGTCAAGCTGCATCTGGATGTCGGAGCCGAGCAGGCCCTGGATTTCGATGGACCGCTCCGGCGACATATGGTGCAGGCTGCCGTCGACATGCGATTTGAAGGTGACGCCTTGCTCGTCGAGCTTGCGCAGGCCGGAGAGCGACATGACCTGGAAACCGCCTGAGTCCGTCAGGATCGGATGCTCCCAGCGGATCAGCTTGTGCAGGCCGCCGAGGCGGGCGACGCGCTCAGCCGTCGGGCGCAGCATCAAGTGATAGGTATTGCCGAGGATGATGTCGGCGCCGGTTTCGCGCACCTGGTCGAGATACATGGCCTTGACGGTACCGACGGTGCCGACCGGCATGAAGGCCGGCGTGCGGATTTCGCCGCGCGGCATGGAAATTTTTCCGAGGCGAGCACCGGCATCGGTCTTGTCAAGCGTGAATTGGAAGGTCTCTGTCATGTATCTTTCCGGAAAAGAAGGCTCGCGTCGCCGTAAGAGTAGAAGCGGTAGCCTGTCGAGATGGCGTGATTATAGGCCGCGTGCATGGTCTCGAAGCCTGAAAAGGCCGAGACCAGCATGAACAGCGTCGAGCGCGGCAGATGGAAATTGGTCATCAGCATGTCGACCGCCTTGAAGCGGTAACCGGGCGTGATGAAGATGCCAGTGGCGCCGGCCCAGGGCTTGATCTCGCCGCTTTCTTCCGCGGCACTCTCGATCAGCCGCAGCGAGGTGGTGCCGACGCAGATGATGCGCCCGCCCCTTGCCTTGACGGCATTCAGCCGTGCGGCGGCCTCAGCGCTGACGGTGCCGGTTTCCAGATGCATCTTGTGATCGGCGGTATCGTCTGCCTTCACAGGCAGAAAGGTGCCGGCGCCGACATGCAGCGTGACAAAATCGCGTTCGATGCCGGCTCTGTCGAGCGCTTCGAACAGGCCAGGCGTAAAATGCAGGCCGGCGGTTGGCGCGGCGACGGCGCCGTCTTCTCGAGCATAGATTGTCTGGTAATCCGCGCGGTCGCGCTCGTCCTCCGGGCGCTTGGCGGCGATGTAGGGCGGCAGCGGAATATGGCCGACGGCGGCGATCGCCTCGTCGAGCGCCGGGCCGGAAAGATCGAAGGCGAGCGTCACTTCACCAGCCTCGCCCTTTTCCTCGACGGTAGCATCGAGCGAGCCGAGGAAGCAGCTTTCGCCGCTATGACCAAAGGAAATGCGGTCACCCTCCTTGATGCGCTTGCCGGGCTTGGCAAAGGCTTTCCAGCGGCTCGGGCCGACGCGCATATGCAGCGTCGCCGACACCTGCTGGCCGCCGGCGCCATCGCGATGGCGGATGCCCTCGAGCTGGGCGGGAATGACCTTGGTATCGTTGAAAACAAGTGCGTCGCCCGCCCGCAGGAAGGAGGCGAGATCGCTGACGCGATGATCGGAGAGCACGCTGCCTGCATTGGGATCGACGACGAGCAGGCGCGCGCTGTCTCGCGGCTCGGCGGGCCGCAACGCGATGCGTTCATCGGGCAGATCGAAATCGAAAAGGTCTACGCGCATTAGGGCACTTTCAAAGCGAAACCCGCCCTCGCGCAGTCACGCAAGGGCGGGTTTCAGCAGAAATCACAATCAGACGTCGGCGGCAACCCGCATCGAGACGATCGAGTCCGGATCGGAAACCGGCTCGCCGCGCTTGATCTTGTCGACATTGTCCATGCCTTCGATGACCTGGCCCCAGACGGAATACTGCTTGTTCAGCCAGGGCGCATCGGTAAAGCAGATGAAGAACTGCGAGTTGGCAGAGTTCGGGTTCTGCGAACGGGCCATCGAGCAGGTGCCGCGCGTATGCGTGGTCGCGGAGAATTCAGCCTTCAGATCCGGCTTCGAGGAGCCGCCCATGCCGGCGCGACCGGGATTGAAGGTTTCCGAACCCTTCTTGCCGAATTCGACATCGCCCGTCTGGGCCATGAAATCCTGGATGACGCGGTGGAAGACGACGCCGTCATAGGCCTTCTCGCGAGCGAGTTCCTTGATGCGGGCGACATGTTCAGGGGCGACCTGCGGCAGAAGCTGAATGACAACCTTGCCCTTGGTGGTTTCCAGAATGATGGTGTTTTCGGGATCCTTGATCTCGGCCATAATCTTCTCCTCTTGTTTCTCTCGTAACTTACTTCTTGCCCAGGGTGACCTTGATCATCCGGTCGGGACTTTTGACTTCGCCGTTCTGGCCTTCGCCGCGCTTGATCTTGTCGACATTCTCCATGCCGGAAACGACCTTGCCGACGACGGTGTACTGGCCGTTCAGGAAGGAGCCGTCGGCGAACATGATGAAGAACTGCGAATTGGCGGAATTCGGATCCTGCGAGCGGGCCATGCCGACCGTGCCGCGCACAAACGGGGTCTTGGAGAATTCAGCCGGAATGTCGGGCATGTCGGAGGAGCCGGTGCCGGCAAGGCTGGCATCGAAGCCCTTTTCCATGTTGCCATATTTGACGTCGCCGGTCTGGGCCATGAAACCCTCGATGACACGGTGGAAGGCGACGTTGTCGTATTCGCCCTTATTGGCCAGCGCCTCGATCTGGGCGACATGCTTCGGCGCCACCTCAGGCATGAGCTGGATGACGACAGGGCCGTCCTTCAACTGCACGGTCAGATAATGATCGGCCGACTGGGCGAAGGCATCGCCGGCGAAGGAGGCGAGATACAATACGCCGGCAAATGCGAGATAAAAGAGTTTCATGTGGGCTCCATTGCGGCGGGTTCCGCCTGGTCTTTGCGCTTGCTCGTCTTTGTCTTGCAAGTCTTTGTAGTTGTTAATTTTGGCGCTTGGATGTGAGGGCTTGTAAGACGGCGGCCGGCACGAAGGCGCTGACATCGCCGCCCATGGCGGCGATCTGGCGGACCAATGTGGCGGTAATGGGCCGAGAGGCCGTGCCCGCCGGCAAAAAGATGGTCTGGATATCGGGCGCCATCGTCCTGTTCATGCCGGCCATCTGCATCTCATAATCAAGATCGGTGCCGTCGCGAAGCCCGCGGATCAGAAGCGTGGCGCCATGGGTGCGGGCGGCATCGACGACCAGATTGTCAAAGGCGACGACGGCGATATCGCCGGTCTTGCCGGGCAGCGCTTCGGCGAGCGAAAGGCGGATCAGCTCGGCCCTCTCCTCGAAGGAAAACAGCGGCGCCTTGCCGGGATGGATGCCGATCCCAACGATCACCTTTTCGGCGACGTTCAGCGCCTGGACCAGAACATCCACATGCCCGTTGGTGATCGGGTCGAAGGACCCCGGATAAAAAGCTGTCGTCATCTGGCCCGACCGTTGTTTGACGCCTTTTGTCACGGATGCCGCCTTCCCGCAAGTGATTTGGGCAACCATCCCGGACGGTTGAACGGCGGATGAATGACCCGTTCAAGGCGGTTTCAGACAGGATCTGCTTAATTCAAATCATCAAGACAGCCGATGCCATTCTGGCATCCGGCGCTCCCCGAAAGACCGGACCCATGCTGATCGTGCTCGTTGCACTTGCCGTCGTTTCCTCGCTGGCCGCCGAGATGGCTTATGGCTATTTCGCCGATCGATACGAGGTCAGCTGGGTGCGGCCGGCGCTTGCCGAGCACGCGGCGATCGTGCGGGCGCAAGGCCGCCTACGTGAAAGAAACGACGTTCGAATCTGAACGCCAGATGAACGAGACATTCAAGGAGGCTTCAGATCGGCATTGGTAAACACCGCCTCAACATCCGGCGGAACCATTTTAAAACGGATGCGTTCATTCAACCGACACATAGATGCGATTATCGCGGCAGGAAGGACTAAAGATGCCCGGCAAGATTACGATGATTAACGTGCTCTGGATGGTAATGGTCACGGGCATGCTGACCGCAACTGTCGCGCTCTATGATCAGAAGGCTGATACGTCCAAGGTTTATGGTCCCTATGCTTCGGCCCGGACGGCCGTACTGGGCCAGTACTGAGGGGCGACAACGCAACTCCCCAGGAAAGGAATGCCTATGTTCACGATCTTGACAGTGCTCACCGCCCTCATCAGCGTCATGTTCATAGTGTCTGTTGCCTCGACGATATCAGCGCTCCGGCGCGAAGGTGACGAGGTCAAGGCGCTGAACGAAAAACATAGAGCGTTCTAACTTTCCTTTTTTGCCAACCCCTTCCCCACCTTGAGCGGCCCCCTTCCGCTGCCCGAGGCCTTTCAAGCCGGATGCACCCAGCATCCGGCTTTTTCTTTGGATGTGGCGACCATTCCGGCTTGAAAGGAAAAGGCGACCTGAAAAGAAAAGGGCGGCCCGAAGCCGCCCCGTTCATCTGATCATTCTTCGGCAGGCCCGGCTGGACCACCATCGGCAATCGGCGCCTCACCGGCAGCACCTTCGTCGGCAGCAGCACCTTCGGCCACCTCGACAGCCTCCTCCGTCTCGTCGTCCTCCGGTTCACTGATGCGCTCGACCGAGACGACCTTTTCGTCCTTGTGCGTCGAGAAGATGGTGACGCCCTTGGTGGCGCGGCTGGCGATGCGGATGCCGCCGACCGGCACGCGGATCAGCTGGCCGCCATCGGAAACCAGCATGATCTGATCGCCGTCATCGACGGGGAAGGCCGCGACCAGCTCGCCGATCTCGCCTGTCTTCGACGTGTCGGTGGCGCGGATGCCCTTGCCGCCGCGGCCGGAGATGCGGAAGTCGTAGGACGACGAACGCTTGCCGAAGCCCTTTTCCGAGACCGTCAGTACGAATTGTTCACGGGCTCTCAACTCGTCGTAGCGCTCGTCGGAGAGTTGTCCCTCTTCGGTGACTTCTTCACCGACCAGAGCGATGTCTTCCTCGTCAACGCCCGTGGCACGCCGTTCGGCGGCGGAGCGCTTCAGATAGGCGGCGCGCTCCCACGGCTCGGCATCGACATGGCCGACGATCGTCATCGAGATAATGCGGTCGCTTTCGCCGAGATTGATGCCGCGCACGCCGATCGAGTTGCGGCCGGCAAAGACGCGAACGTCGTCGACGGAGAAGCGGATGCATTGGCCGAGCGCCGTGGTCAGCAGAACGTCATCACGTTCCGTGCAGGTCTCGACGGAGAGGATTTCGTCGCCCTCCTCCTCGAGCTTCATGGCGATCTTGCCGTTGCGGTTGACCTGGACGAAGTCCGACAGTTTGTTGCGGCGAACCGTACCGCGCGTCGTCGAGAACATGACGTCGAGATTGTCCCAGCTCTCCTCGTCCTCGGGCAAGGGCAGGATGGTGGTGATGCGTTCGCCGGGTGCCAGCGGCAGCATATTGATCAGCGCCTTGCCGCGCGAGGTCGGCGTGCCGATCGGCAGACGCCAGACCTTCTCCTTGTAGACGATGCCGCGCGACGAGAAGAACAGAACCGGTGTATGGGTATTGACCACGAATAGCCGGCTAACGAAATCCGCGTCGCGAGTGGTCATGCCGGAGCGACCCTTGCCGCCGCGGCGCTGGGCGCGATAAGTGGTCAGCGGCACGCGCTTGATATAGCCGAGATGCGAAACGGTGACGACCATATCCTCGCGGGCGATCAGATCCTCATCGTCCATTTCGAGGCCACCATCGACGATCTCGGTTCGGCGCGGCGTGCCGAATTCGTCGCGGACGGCAATCAGTTCGTCCTTGACGATCGTCTGGATGCGGACGCGCGACGAGAGAATATCGAGGTAATCCTTGATCTCTTCGCCGATTTTGTTGAGTTCGTCGCCGATTTCGTCGCGGCCAAGCGCCGTCAGACGGGCAAGGCGCAGTTCGAGGATGGCGCGGGCCTGCTCTTCGGAGAGATTGTAGGTCAGGTCCTCGTTAATGCGGTGACGCGGATCGTCGATCAGACGGATCAGGCTCTCGACATCTTCGGCCGGCCAGCGGCGGGTCATCAGTTCTTCGCGGGCCGACTGCGGATCGGGCGCCTGGCGGATGACGCGGATGACTTCGTCGATATTGGCGACGGCAATGGCAAGGCCGACCAATACATGGGCACGGTCGCGCGCCTTGCGCAGCAGGAATTTCGTTCTCCGGCTAACGACTTCCTCGCGGAAGGAGACGAAAGCACGCAGCATGTCAAGCAGCGTCAGTTGTTCCGGCTTGCCGCCGTTCAGCGCCACCATATTGCAGCCAAAGGATGTCTGCAGCGGCGTATAGCGGTAGAGCTGGTTGAGGATCACATCGGCATTGGCATCGCGCTTCAACTCGACGACGACGCGATAACCCTGGCGGTCGGATTCGTCGCGCAGATCGGAGATGCCTTCGATGCGCTTGTCGCGCACCAGCTCGGCCATCTTCTCGATCATCGTCGCCTTGTTCACCTGGTAGGGAATCTCGGTGATGATGATCTGCTCGCGATCGCCGCGCATCGGCTCGATGGCGGCGACGCCGCGCATGATCACCGAACCGCGGCCGGTCTCATAGGCCGAGCGGATGCCGGCACGGCCGAGGATCTTTGCACCCGTCGGGAAGTCAGGGCCGGGAATGATCTGCATCAGGTCCGGCAGTTCGATGGCCGGATCGTTGATCAGCGCGATGCAGCCGTCGATGACTTCGGAGAGATTGTGCGGCGGGATGTTGGTCGCCATGCCGACGGCAATGCCCCCGGCGCCGTTGACGAGCAGGTTCGGGAATTTGGCCGGTACCACGACCGGCTCGGAGAGTGTGCCGTCATAGTTATCGCGGAAATCGACGGTTTCCTTGTCGAGATCGTCGAGCAGCGAATGGGCCGCCTTTTCCAGGCGGCATTCGGTGTAACGTTCGGCCGCCGGTGGATCGCCGTCGACGGAGCCGAAATTGCCCTGACCGTCGATCAGCGGCAGCCGCAGCGACCAGGGCTGGGCCATGCGGGCAAGCGCGTCATAGATCGCGGAATTGCCGTGCGGATGGTATTTACCCATCACGTCACCGGTGACGCGGGCGCATTTGACGTATTTCTTGTTCCAGTCGATGCCGAGCTCGGACATGCCGTAGAGGATGCGCCGGTGCACGGGCTTCAGGCCGTCGCGCACGTCGGGCAGTGCGCGGCTGACGATGACGCTCATCGCGTAATCGAGATACGACCGCTGCATTTCCTCCATGATGGAGATGGGCTCGATGCCTGGCGGGAGCTTCCCGCCGCCGGGGGGTGTTTGCTCAGTCAAAACAGATCACGATCTCTTCTAGAATCACTTGAAGATTTATAGCGGAAAGCCTGTTCCCGCGCCAATTTCACGGTGCGTTTTGAACAGGCTTTTGCGGCTTAAAGAGGGTAAAACATACAAGTCGCGGGGCGGGAGCGGACAAATCCGCTGCCGGCGGCCGCGGGATATTTGCCAAATCGGAATCCCCGCTTCACAATCATAAAAACCTTGTGACTATATGCGGTTTCGGAGAGACGATGGCAAGCGCCGACCAATTGATCAACGCCTTCACGACGCTGCTCGTCACCATCGACCCGCCGGGGCTGGCGCCGATCTTCCTGGGGCTGACGACGGGCATGAGCCGGGCCGAGCGCACTCAGGTGGCGCTGCGCGGTTCGACCATCGCCTTCATCATCCTCGCCGTCTTCGCCCTGTTCGGCGCAAGCGTTCTCGGCGTGCTCGGCATCTCGATCGGCGCCTTCCGCATCGCCGGCGGGCTGCTGCTCTTCTGGATCGCCTTCGAGATGGTGTTCGAGCGGCGGCAGGAGCGCAAGGAGAAGGCCAGCGAGGCTGCCGTCACCAAGGATCACATCGAAAATATCGCCGTCTTCCCGCTCGCCTTGCCGCTGATCGCAGGCCCCGGCGCGATCTCGGCGACGATCCTGCTGGCCGGCACTCTGCCGACCACCGTCGAAAAAGCCCAGTTGATCGGCGTCATCGCCGCCAATCTGTTGCTGACCTTCCTGATGCTGCTGATCGCCGACAGGCTCGACCGCTTCCTCGGCGTCACCGGCAGGGCGATCCTCACACGGCTCCTAGGCGTCATCCTCGCCGCCCTTGCGGTGCAATTCGTCGTTGACGGTGCAAAAGCCGCGCTCAATCTCATCAGCGCGACGCCGCATTGAACGGCGCAATTCCAAAGAAAAAGAGCATGATGCCATTCAAAGGCATCATGCTCTCAACTCTTCTCCAAGCTAGGAAAAGCGGTTGATCAGAACGGGATGTCGTCGTCGAGATCGCGCGAGAAGTTACCGCCGCCACCACCGCCGCGGCTCGGCGATGAGGAGGGAGCCGGGGCGCCGTAATCGTCGCCGTAATCATTGTTGCTGCTGCCACGGCCGCCGCCGGAGCTTGCACCGCCGCCTTCACCGCGGCCGTCGAGCATGGTCAGCGTCGAGCCGAAGCCCTGCAGCACCACTTCAGTGGAGTAGCGGTCCTGGCCCTGCTGGTCCTGCCACTTGCGGGTCTGCAACTGGCCTTCGATATAAAGCTTGGCGCCCTTCTTCACATATTGTTCAACGACCTTACAGAGGCCCTCGTTGAAGACCACGACGGTGTGCCATTCGGTCTTTTCACGGCGCTCGCCGGAATTGCGGTCGCGCCAGGTCTCCGAGGTCGCGATACGAAGATTGGCGATCGGCCGGCCATCCTGAGTGCGGCGGATTTCCGGGTCCGCACCGACGTTTCCAATCAGAATTACCTTGTTTACGCTACCAGCCATGCTTCTCACCCTGCCTGCCGCCCTGCCCGGCGGCGTTAATCGATCAGCGCACCTTAAACCATCGCGGACCGCCGATGCGCGTGAACGGTCGTTAATCCACATGTTTATCCCATCAGAAAGCCGCATGCATTCATCAGGAATTTTGTTCTTTCTTTGTTCTAGTTTATCCGTATGATCCTGTCAACAGAATCGAAAACCTTGACTGTAGCGGACATTCAGCCTCGACTCGCCGGTCGGCATCACTAAATAAGGGCTGTTATCCCAAAGGACCAAAGCTGAGACGATGAGCGAACTGAAGACGATCTCCATCCGCGGCGCGCGCGAGCACAATCTCAAGGGCATCGATCTCGATCTGCCGCGCAACAAGCTGATCGTCATGACCGGTCTTTCCGGTTCGGGCAAATCCTCGCTGGCCTTCGACACGATCTATGCCGAGGGCCAGCGCCGTTATGTCGAGAGCCTGTCTGCCTATGCCCGGCAATTCCTCGAAATGATGCAGAAGCCCGACGTCGACCAGATCGACGGGCTGTCGCCGGCGATCTCGATCGAGCAGAAGACCACTTCGCGCAATCCGCGTTCGACGGTCGGCACCGTCACCGAGATCTACGATTATATGCGCCTGCTGTTTGCCCGCGTCGGCGTTCCCTATTCGCCGGCGACCGGCCTGCCGATCGAGAGCCAGACGGTCAGCCAGATGGTCGACCGCGTCCTCGATTTCGGCGAGGGCACCCGTCTTTATATTCTCGCGCCGCTCGTGCGCGGGCGCAAGGGCGAATACAAGAAGGAACTCGCCGAGCTGATGAAGAAAGGCTTCCAGCGCGTCAAGGTCGATGGCCAGTTCTACGAGATCGCCGAGGCGCCGGTGCTCGACAAGAAATACAAGCACGACATCGACGTGGTCGTCGACCGCATCGTCGTGCGCTCAGATGTTTCGGCCCGCCTGGCCGACAGCCTGGAGACCTGCCTGAAGCTCGCCGACGGGCTGGCGGTTGCCGAATTCGCCGACAAGCCGCTGCCGCCGGAAGAGACCTCGGCCGGCGGCTCGGCCAACAAATCGCTGAACGAGACGCATGAGCGCGTGCTGTTTTCGGAGAAATTCGCCTGCCCGGTCTCCGGCTTCACGATCCCGGAGATCGAGCCCAGACTCTTCTCCTTCAACAATCCTTTCGGCGCCTGCCCGACCTGCGACGGCCTCGGCGCCCAGCAGAAGATCGATCCGGACCTGATCGTGCCCGAGCCCGAGCGGACGCTGCGCGACGGCGCGATCGCGCCCTGGGCCAAATCGACCTCGCCCTATTACAACCAGACGCTGGAAGCACTTGGCAAACATTACGGCTTCAAGCTCGGCACCCGCTGGAACGATCTGTCCGACGAAGCCAAGGACGTTATCCTCAACGGCACCGAAGACAAGATCGAATTCCATTACGCCGACGGAGCGCGCTCCTATACGACGCACAAGAATTTCGAGGGCATCATCACCAATCTCGAGCGCCGCTGGAAGGAGACCGATTCCGCCTGGGCGCGCGAGGATATCGAGCGCTTCATGTCGGCTGCTCCCTGCCCTTCCTGCAACGGCTTCCGCCTGAAGCCGGAGGCCTTAGCGGTGAAGATCGGCACGCTGCATATCGGCGAAGTCACCGGCATGTCGATCCGCGTCGCCCGCGACTGGTTCGAGACGCTGCCGGCGAGCTTCAACGCCAAGCAGAACGAGATTGCGGTGCGCATCCTGAAGGAAATCCGCGACCGGCTGCGCTTCCTCAACGATGTCGGCCTGGAATATCTCAGCCTGTCGCGCAACTCGGGCACGCTGTCTGGCGGCGAAAGCCAGCGCATCCGGCTTGCCTCGCAGATCGGCTCGGGGCTGACCGGGGTGCTCTACGTGCTCGACGAGCCGTCGATCGGCCTGCACCAGCGCGACAATGCCCGGCTGCTCGATACGCTGAAGCACCTGCGCGACATCGGCAACACGGTCATCGTCGTCGAACATGACGAGGACGCGATCATGACGGCCGACGACGTGGTCGATATCGGCCCGGCTGCCGGCATTCATGGCGGTGAGGTTATCGCCCACGGCACGCCGCAGGATATCATGGACAGTCCGATGTCGCTGACCGGCAAATACCTCTCGGGCGAACTCGGCGTTCCCGTTCCCAACGAGCGCCGCAAGCAGAAGAAGGGCCGCGAGATCAAGGTCGTCGGCGCCCGCGGCAACAATCTGAAGAACGTTACGGCATCGATCCCACTCGGCGTGTTCACGGCGGTGACCGGCGTTTCCGGCGGCGGCAAGTCCACCTTCCTGATCGAGACGCTGTATAAATCGGCGGCACGGCGCGTCATGGGCGCGCGTGAAAACCCGGCCGATCACGACCGCATTGACGGCTTCGAGCATATCGACAAGGTGATCGACATTGACCAGTCGCCGATCGGCCGCACGCCGCGCTCCAATCCGGCGACCTATACCGGCGCCTTCACACCGATCCGCGATTGGTTCGCCGGCCTGCCGGAAGCCAAGGCGCGCGGCTACCAGCCCGGCCGCTTCTCGTTCAACGTCAAGGGCGGGCGCTGCGAAGCCTGCCAGGGCGATGGCGTCATCAAGATCGAGATGCACTTCCTGCCGGATGTCTATGTCACCTGCGATGTCTGCCACGGCAAGCGCTACAACAGAGAGACGCTCGACGTCACCTTCAAGCAGAAGTCGATTGCCGACGTGCTCGACATGACCGTGGAGGAAGGCGTCGATTTCTTCGCGGCGGTGCCGGCCGTGCGCGATAAGCTGCAATCGCTGAAGGATGTCGGCCTCGGTTATATCAAGGTCGGCCAGCAGGCGAATACGCTCTCCGGCGGCGAGGCGCAGCGCGTCAAGCTGGCCAAGGAGCTGTCGAAACGCTCGACGGGGCGCACGCTCTATATTCTCGACGAACCGACGACCGGCCTGCATTTCCACGACGTCGCGAAGTTGCTCGAAATGCTGCACGAACTGGTCAACCAGGGCAATTCGGTGGTGGTGATCGAACACAATCTCGAAGTGATCAAGACGGCCGACTGGGTGCTCGATTTCGGTCCCGAAGGCGGCGATGGTGGCGGAGAGATTGTGGCTGTCGGCACGCCCGAAGCGATCGTCAAGGAGAAACGCTCCTATACCGGACATTTCCTGAAGGAATTGCTGGAGCGGCGGCCGGCGAAGAAGGCGGTTGCGGCGGAATGACGATGCGGCTGGCGTCGCCCGATGATCTCAAAACGATCGCGACACTGACGGCAGCCGCATATCTGCTCTATACCCATCTCTTCGGTGCGCCACCGATCCCGGTGCCCTCTACAGTGCCTTCGGATTTCAGGGAACGGGTCGCCGGCCGAGCGCATATCGGCCAGGATGGTCGCTCGTCGACGTGACGAAAGAGATCGATGCGGCCAGAACGGCTGCGAACGGGGAGGACGACATGACGAAATCCGGCACTATCCGCACCGGCATCGGCGGCTGGACCTTCGAGCCCTGGCGCGGGCATTTCTTTCCCGATGACCTGAAGCAGAAGGATGAGCTGAATTTTGCCAGCCGCCAGTTGAAGGTTATTGAGGTCAACGGCACCTATTACAGCACGCAGAAGCCGGCGGTCTTTGCCAAATGGGCAGCCGACGTGCCCGAGGGTTTCATCTTTTCACTGAAGGCGACGCGTTTCGTCACCAATCGGCGGGTGCTTGCCGAAGCCGGTGAATCGATGGAGCGTTTCCTGTCATCGGGGATCAGCGAACTCGGCGATCATCTCGGGCCGCTGCTCTGGCAGTTCGCTCCGACGAAGAAGTTCGATCCGGACGATTTCGAGGCCTTCCTCAAACTGCTGCCGACAAAACAGGACGGGCTGGCGCTCCGCCACGTGGTCGAGGTCCGGCACGATTCCTTCAAGGTGCCGGAGTTTGTGGCGCTGCTTGCCAAATATGGCGTGGCGCCTGTTTGCGCCGAACATTTCGAATATCCGATGATCGCCGATGTCACGGCCAATTTCGTCTATGCCAGGCTGCAGAAGGGTTCGGACGATATTCCGACCTGCTATCCCGACAAGGACCTGGAGGCTTGGGCAAAGCGGCTGGAGACCTGGGCCGAGGGCAAGGTCCCCGACGATCTGCCGCTGATCGACGGGGATCGCAAGGTCAAGGCCGAGCCGCGCGACGTCTTCGCCTTCATGATCCATGAGGGCAAGGTGAATGCGCCGCATGGGGCGATCGCCCTGCAGCAGGCGCTGGCGAAATAAGCCAGCCCAATCTCGGAGCGGTTATGCCCCGACCGGGCTAGAGCGGCAATACGTGGGCCGCGAGTTCCTCCGCCGTCAGCCCCTTGCCGGCGCGGTGGCCGGCTGCGCCGTGCAGCCAGACGCCGGCGGCGGCGGCCTCGAAGGCCGGCAGGCCCTGCGCGAGCAATCCGCCGATAACGCCGGCGAGCACATCGCCGGATCCGGCGGTGGCAAGCCAGGCGGGCGCGTTGGTATTGATCAGCGCCCGGCCATCTGGCGCGGCGATGACGGTATCGGCGCCCTTGTAGACGATCGCGGCATTGGCGCGGCGGGCAGCGGCCAGGGCCTTGTCCACCTTCCCCAGCCCATCGTCGCCTGAGATATCGGGAAAGAGCCGCGAATATTCACCTTCGTGCGGCGTCAACACCAGGCGCGGTTCGCCTCGGAAAAGATCGAAAAGCTGCTGCGGATCGTCCTTGAACGAGGAGATGCCGTCGGCATCGAGCACGAGATGGCGATCGGCAAGGGCGGTGACGAAGCCGCGTGCCCTGGCGCCGATGCCGAAACCGGGACCGAGGACGAATGTCTGCAGCCGCTTGTCGGCAAGCCAGGCATCGAGTTCGGCCTCGTCGTCAATGGCATGCAGCATCACGGCTGTGAGATGCGCGGCATTGGCGGCCATCGCCGCATGCGGGGCGGCGATCGTCACCAGGCCGGCGCCGGCCTTCAGGCCCGAGATCGCCGACATGCGCGCGGCCCCCGTCTTGTCGGCCTCGCCTGAAAACACCACCAGATGACCGCGCTTGTATTTGTGGGTTTCCAGCTGCTCGACCGGCAGCACCGCCCTCCAGGCGTCAGGCCTGTTTTCGTCGATGGCGCCACTTGCCTCGGCCCTGACGATGCGGGCGGGAATGCCGATATCGAAGACTTCCAGTTCACCGCAAAGCTCCCTGCCCGGCATCAGCAGGTGCCCGGGCTTGCGGGTCATGAAGGTGATGGTGTTCTGCGCCTTGAAGGCCGCACCCAGCACCCTGCCGGTACGGCCATCGAGGCCGGAGGGCAGATCAATGGCGAGCACCGGAGGACCGGCCTCGGCGACCCGCTCGATCACCGCGCGGACTTCGGCCGGCACGTCGCGGCCGAGCCCTGCGCCAAACAACCCATCGATGACGACGTCGCCGCTTTCGGGACTATAGAGGTAGAGCTCCTGTCCCTGGAGCGCGCAGCCGGCGTGGGCGCGGGCGGCATCGCCCTTCAGCCTGGAGGGATCGCCAAAATGGAGGACTGCCACTGCAGCTCCGCCCTCCTGCAGGTGCCTTGCTGCCACATAGGCGTCTCCGCCATTGTTGCCCGGCCCGCAGAGCACGACGAAGCGCCGCGCGCCGGGATGAAGGCGCAGGGCCGCAGCCGCGACCGCGGCACCTGCCCTTTCCATCAGGCCAAAAGAATCAATACCGGATGCGGCAGCCGCCGCATCGACTGCGGCCATCTCGGCAGGCGTGAGAAGAAGGTCGGACAGTTGGTGACTCATTGGTCTATTCAATCGAAAAACGCCTAAAAAACAACCGCCTGAAAAATTAAAGAAACGAACTAATTTTGTGCATTTGCCTATCTTTTCATCCTACCCAGACGTGATTGCGCGACTCCTTAAACATAGGTTTTTTCCGACTTTCGATATGATTTTGATCGAAGGGCAGAGTTTTGCGGCAGTTTTGTCACCAAATCGACATCAGAATCTCCGCAAATGCGGCGGTTTCGGCGAAATTCGCGGATTTTTTTAGGAAGACGGATTTCAAACTGGCACGATATCTGCATCATATCCGGCGAGCGGGAAAATTCCTGCCATAACGGGAGAAGCGGAGAGACATTTTCTCATGAAAAAGATCGAAGCGATCATTAAGCCTTTCAAGCTGGACGAAGTGAAGGAAGCTCTTCAGGAAGTCGGCCTGCAGGGTATCACGGTCACTGAGGCCAAGGGTTTCGGCCGTCAGAAGGGTCACACGGAACTTTACCGCGGCGCCGAATACGTCGTCGATTTCCTGCCGAAGGTGAAGGTCGAGGTCGTGCTGGCCGACGAGAACGCGGAAGCGGTCATCGATGCGATCCGCAAGGCGGCGCAGACCGGCCGCATCGGCGACGGAAAAATCTTCGTCTCCAACGTCGAAGAGGTTATCCGCATCCGTACCGGCGAGACCGGCATCGACGCCATCTGACCCACTTTGCCAAGCGCGCAAAGTTCGATACGGTCAGCGCAGCCATGTATTGTCATCGTAAATCGGAGGAAGGTATTTAATGGCGTCCGCAAGCGAAATTCTGAAGCAGATCAAGGAGAACGACGTAAAGTTCGTCGATCTGCGCTTCACCGACCCAAAGGGCAAGCTGCAGCATGTGACGATGGACGTTGTCTGCGTCGACGAGGACATGTTCGCTGACGGCGTGATGTTCGACGGCTCCTCGATCGGCGGCTGGAAGGCCATCAACGAGTCCGACATGGTGCTGATGCCCGATACCGAGACGGTGCATATGGACCCGTTCTTTGCTCAGTCGACCATGGTCATCATGTGCGATATCCTCGATCCGGTCTCCGGCGAGGCCTATAACCGCGATCCGCGCGGCACCGCCAAGAAGGCCGAAGCCTATCTCAAGGCATCCGGTATCGGCGACACGATCTTCGTCGGCCCGGAAGCCGAATTCTTCGTGTTCGACGACGTCAAGTACAAGGCCGATCCCTACAATACCGGCTTCAAGCTCGACTCGACCGAACTACCGTCGAACGACGACACCGATTACGAAACCGGCAACCTCGGCCATCGCCCGCGCGTCAAGGGCGGTTATTTCCCGGTTCCGCCGGTCGACAGCGCCCAGGACATGCGCTCGGAAATGTTGACTGTGCTCTCCGAAATGGGCGTCGTCGTCGAAAAGCATCACCATGAAGTGGCAGCCGCCCAGCACGAACTCGGCATCAAGTTCGACACGCTGGTGCGCAACGCCGACAAGATGCAGATCTACAAATACGTCGTGCACCAGGTGGCCAATGCCTACGGCAAGACGGCGACCTTCATGCCGAAGCCGATCTTCGGCGACAACGGCTCGGGCATGCACGTGCACCAGTCGATCTGGAAGGGCGGCAAGCCGACCTTTGCCGGCGACGAATACGCCGGTCTCTCCGAGAGCTGCCTCTACTACATCGGCGGCATCATCAAGCATGCCAAGGCGATCAACGCCTTCACCAATCCGTCGACGAACTCCTACAAGCGTCTCGTTCCGGGTTATGAGGCGCCGGTGCTGCTGGCATACTCGGCTCGCAACCGCTCGGCCTCCTGCCGCATTCCGTTCGGCTCCAACCCGAAGGCCAAGCGCGTCGAAGTCCGCTTCCCGGATCCGACCGCCAACCCCTATCTCGCCTTCGCCGCCATGCTGATGGCCGGCCTCGACGGCATCAAGAACAAGATCCATCCCGGCAAGGCCATGGACAAGGATCTTTACGACCTGCCGCCGAAGGAGCTGAAGAAGATCCCGACCGTCTGCGGCTCGTTGCGCGAAGCGCTCGAAAGCCTCGACAAGGACCGCAAGTTCCTGACCGCCGGCGGCGTTTTCGACGACGACCAGATCGATGCCTTCATCGAATTGAAGATGGCAGAGGTGATGCGTTTCGAAATGACGCCGCATCCGGTCGAATACGACATGTATTATTCAGCCTAACCGGCTGCCAAGAAGGAATGCCCCGGTTCGCCGGGGCTTTCCCCTCCCCGGGTCATGGACGCCAGCAGGAGGATATGACGTTCATGTGACGCGTTCGCGCAAAAATCTTGATTTGCGCGGCACCAATCACCAAATTTGGTGATGAAAGGAAGTCGTACCATGAAAGAAAGAATAGCAAAGTTCAGTATCGGCGAAGTGGTTCGGCACAAGGTTTTTCCGTTTCGCGGCGTCATCTTCGACGTTGATCCGGAGTTCGCGAATACGGAGGAATGGTGGAATTCCATTCCGGCCGAAGTGCGCCCGAGCAGGGACCAACCCTTCTATCACCTGCTCGCCGAAAATGACGAAAGCGAATATGTCGCTTATGTGTCGGAGCAGAACCTGACGAACGATGAAAGCGGCACGCCGCTTCGCAATCCGCAGATCTATCAGATTTTCGATCAGGCCCCGTCAGGGCAGTTCAAACCCAAGATGAGCTTCGCCCATTAAAATCGGCTTGCCCGGCAAGTGAAACAAGGCCTCGCCTCTCCCAGCGAGGCCTTTTCTTTTGGCGCAAAATTCCGGCTGCCGCCACCTTTTCCCCGTGATGACGGGGAGCAGGGACAAGCCGCAAGATCTCGGTCCCTCGCCAACGCCTCGAAGGGGGACCTATCAACAAAAAACCCGACGCGAAGCCGGGTTTTTATTCAAATATGGCGGCAGGATTACTGCGCCTTGGCTGCCTTCTGGGCGTCTTCCAGCTTCTTGCGGGCTTCTTCGGCCTTCTTCTGCATGCCTTCCTGCAGGCTGCGCTGGCTTTCAGCGAGCTTGGATTCGGAAACCGGTTCGCCGTCATAAGCACCGGTGAAGCCTTCGAGCGAAATCTTGATCGGGTTCGGGGCGCGGCGGAAGTTGATCGAGGTGAAGATCACGTCGCTGCCCTTCTTGAGGCTGGCGATCATCGCATCGGTCAGCGGAATTTCAGCCGTGCACTTGTCCGGCAGGCAGACGGCATAGTCGAGCTTCTGGCCCTTGCCGCCGTCGATCTGCATGATGATGCCCGGGGGGATCAGGCGTGCGGTAGGTACCGACACCTGCAGGAGCTTGCGGTTGATCTTGCCGGTAACCGAGATCAGGCCGACGGCCGTGACAAGCTGGCCGCCATTGGCGAGAATCAGGTTCTGGACAACACAGATGTCGTTGTCTTCTTGCTTGCTGCAGGTCTTGTACCAGCCGAGCTTCGGAGCGCCGGCGGCCTGCGCCGGAGCATCGGCCGGAGCCTGTGCCGCCGCATCCTGGGCGAAGGAGGAGACCGGAGCCGAAGCGGCGCCGAACATCACTGCCAGAACGGACAGTGCTGCCCGCATTTTCTTTTCAGACTTGAACATCATAACGAATTCCGTCTCCTGATATCCGTTCGGAGCAGCGACTTGCCGCCCCAACCATCGGGTCGTTCGGCACCCACCTCTTAAAAAAATAAGGCAAATGCATGACCCCGAAACTTCGGGTTCACCTGTTACATCGCAGCGTTCAAGATATCCAGCATTTCTTTGGCAATTTGAGGCGCATTTCGTCGCGATGCCAAAGAAATCGCCGCTTCGTGTTGGAATCGTTCGACCCCATGATAATCTCCGCGGTGAATCATGCCCGTTTTCGTGGTCGCAAGGATTGCCGAATGCTCCGGATCGTCGTCCCCCTCGTCCTGTCGCTGCTGTGCGGCGCTGTTGCCGCCGAGCCGCTGCATGGCATCGCGATGCATGGCGAGCCGGCCTTGCCGGCTGATTATAAGCACTTTCCTTACGTCAATCCCGACGTGAAAAAGGGCGGCAAGATCACCTACGGCGTCGTCGGCACTTTCGACAGCCTCAACCCGTTCATACTAAAGAGCATGCGCACAACGGCGCGCGGCATGTGGGATCCGGAATATGGCAATCTCGTCTACGAATCGCTGATGCAGCGCTCCCGCGACGAGCCCTTCACGCTCTATGGCCTGCTGGCCGAAACGGTCGAATGGGACGACAACAGGAGCTTCATCCAGTTCAACCTCAATCCGAAGGCGAAATGGGCCGATGGTCAGCCGGTGACGCCTGAGGACGTGATGTTCACCTTCGAGCTGATGCGCGACAAAGGCCGCGTGCCCTTCGCCAATCGCCTCAACGTCGTCGCGAAGATGGAAAAGGTGGGCGAACACAGCGTGCGCTTCACCTTCAACGACAAGGCCGACCGCGAGACGCCCTTGATTTTCGGTCTTTTCCCGGTGCTGCCGAAACATGCGATCGATCCCGAGACCTTCGATCGTTCCTCGCTGACGCCGCCCGTCGGCTCCGGGCCCTATAAGGTGAAGACGGTGAAGCCCGGCGAGAGCATCACCTATGAGCGTGATCCGAATTACTGGGGCAAGGACATTCCCGCCAAGGTCGGCACGGACAATTACGACCAGATCACCGTTCAGTATTTCCTGCAGGATACGACGCTGTTCGAGGCCTTCAAGAAGGGCGATATCGACGTCTATCCCGACGGCAATCCCGGCCACTGGGCCAATGCCTATAATTTCCCCGCCGTCACCTCGGGGACTGTCGTCAAGGACGTGTACACACCGAAACTGCCCAGCGGTATGCTCGGCTTCGTCTTCAACACCCGCCGGCCGATCTTTACCGACACCAAGGTGCGCGAGGGTCTGTCGCTGGTGTTCGATTTCGAATGGGCAAACAAGAACCTCTATTCCGGCGCCTACAAGCGCACCCAGAGCTTCTGGCAGAACTCCGAACTGTCGAGTTTCGGCGTTCCCGCCAATGCGGCCGAGCTTGCCCTGCTCGGGCCTATCAAGGACAAAATCGCACCCGCGATTCTTGACGGGACCTACAAACTGCCGGTGACCGACGGCTCCGGTCGCGACCGCAATGTACTAAAGCAGGCGGTCGAATTGCTGAAACAGGGCCGCTATACGATCCAGGGCGGCAAGATGCTGGATGCCTCCGGCCGTCAGCTCGCTTTCGAGATCATGACGCAGAATGCCGACCAGGAGAAGCTCGCCATCGCCTACCAGCGTTCGCTGCAGACGATCGGCATCGCCGCTTCGATCCGCACCGTCGATGATTCGCAGTATCAGAGCCGGACGAACAGCTTCGATTACGATATGATCATGAAGTCCTACACCTCCTCGCTGTCGCCTGGAAACGAACAGCTCGGCCGCTGGTCGTCGGCTGCGCGCACCCGCGAGGGTACCGACAGCTTTGCCGGCGCCAACGATCCCGATATCGACACGCTGATCGACCACGTGCTCAGGGCACGCTCGGCCGAGGATTTCACCGCGGCGGTGCGCTCCTACGACCGGCTGCTGCTCTCCGGCCACTACGTGCTGCCGCTCTATCATATCGACCAGCAATGGGTGGCCCACAGCAAGCGCATCGGCCGTCCCGACAGCGTGCCGCTTAATGGCTATCAGCTGCCGGTCTGGTGGGATACAAGCGTGCAATAACAGCGGCCAAACGCCGAACGCACAGATAAGGAAGATCATCATGGAGCGTATCACCATCGACGTCGTCTCGGATGTCGTCTGCCCTTGGTGCTATCTCGGCAAGGCGCGACTGGAACTCGCCATCGCCGAAGTGCAGGACGAAATCGGCGTAGACATCAACTGGCGGCCGTACCGGCTCAATCCCGACTATCCCAAGGAAGGTGTCGACCAGAAGAAGGCGCTGGCTGAGAAGCTCGGCGGCGAGGAGCGCGTGGCGCAGGCCCACAAGATGCTCGCCGATTACGGCCGCGAGGTCGGCATCGCCTTCGACTTCGAGGCGATCAAAATCGGCCCGAACACGCTCGACGCCCATCGGCTGATCCACTGGGCGATGATCGAAGGCCGCGAGAAGCAGGACAGCATCGTCGCGGCCCTGTTCAAGGCAAATTTCGAGGAAGGCCGCAATGTCGGCGACCATGCCATACTGCTCGATATTGCCGGAAAGGCCGGCCTCGACCGTTCGGTCATCGCCTCGCTGCTTGCCTCCGATGCCGATCGCGACCTGATTGTCGCCGAGATCAAGGCGGCACAGCAAATGGGCGTCAACGGCGTGCCCTTCTTCATCTTCGACCAGCAATATGCCGTCAGCGGCGCGCAGACCCCCGATGTGCTGGCGAATGCGCTGCGTGATATCGCCAAGGCAAAGGCCGAGGCGCGATCGGGTCTCAACTGAGGCGCCGATGCGAATCGAAATCGAAGAGCCGCGACAAAATTGTGCAGACGATTTCGCAGTGCTCAAGCCTTGGCGAAGTCAATTCATCGCCGAAAGCGAACATGCGCTAAACAACCGCTGTTGGAGTTTTATTCCGGCACTTTCGACGACCTGTGAAAGCTGATTATAAAAGCCTTGGGCTTGCTCGTCCGGCGGGAACTTGCACACAACGTCTATTAACACTGCCCTGCCTTTGGCGTCGGGGTATGTTTCCAACATCTCACCGATCTCAACAAAACTTAAATAAGCGTTGAGCTTTTCTTTTAGCAACAGAAGGTGCTCACTATCCCTCCCTGTCCATTCAAGGTGATCCGTGATAGTCAATACGACTTCGCCTGTCGCATTATCGACCCCGATGGCATCAACTACAGTCGTTTGATCTAAAGCCATTTCAATTCCGTGAATAAGTGAAGCAGGTCCGGGAAGCCGCTGGAGAGATCCCAGCGTGGCTTCAGATTCCGCCCACAACCGGAATGCAGCGCACCTCGGTCTTCACCGAGTTGGCGATGAAACATTCGTCGTGGGCGCGATGATGCAGGGCTTCGAGTTCGCTCAATGTGGGCTGCTTTTCGCCGCTGAAGACGACATGCGGGCGGAGTGTCACTACGGTCATGGCGAGACGGCCTTCGGCGTTCTTCTCCATCACGCCCTCGGCGGCATCGGTGTAGCTGTCGACGCAGAAGCGCTGTTTGGCGGCGATCGAAAGGAACCAGAGCATGTGACAGCTGGAGAGCGAGGCGACGAAGGCCTCTTCCGGGTCGACGGCGTCCTCGGCGGAATAGGGCAGCGGAACCACGTGAGCGGACGAAGACGCCCTCACCTCGATGCCGCCGTCGAAGGTCCAGCGGTGGGCGCGGCTGTAGCGGTTGTCGGTGAAGGTCTCGTCGCCTCGCTGCCAGGCGATCGTCGCGCTATATGTCGCCATCTCCGTCTCCCTTTTTTTCAAGCAATCCCGGACGCAAAACCGCGGCACACTTTTGCTGGAATTGCTTTACTTCGCCATCTCGGCCAGTTGCGTCATGATAACAGCCGCACCCTGCAGGCGTTTTTCCGGGGTCGGCAGGTCGCGGGTCAGGAACAGGCTGTGATCGGGGCGAATCTTCGCCATCGCGCCCTGCTTGCCGATATAACCGACGAGGTTGGCCGGGTTGGGGAATTCCTTGTTGCGGAACTGCACGACGACGCCCTTCGGGCCGGCATCGAGCTTTTCGACATTGGCGGTGCGGCAGAGCGACTTGATGTAGACGATCTTGAGGAGATGCTGGACTTCGATCGGCATCGGCCCGAAACGGTCGATCATCTCGGCGCCGAAGCCGTCGATCTCCTTGAGTTCGGTGATTTCGCCGAGACGGCGATAGAGCGCCATGCGCAGATGCAGGTCGGGCACATAGTTCTCGGGGATCATCACCGTCGTGCCGACGGAGATCTGCGGCGACCAGCCGGTGTCGTGGATCTCGTCGACACCCTTGACCTCGGCGACCGCCTCTTCCAGCATCTGCTGATAAAGCTCGAAGCCGACCTCCTTGATGTGTCCGGACTGCTCCTCGCCCAGCAGATTGCCGGCGCCGCGGATATCGAGATCGTGGCTTGCCAGCTGGAAGCCGGCGCCAAGCGTATCCAGCGACTGCAGCACCTTCAGCCGGCGTTCGGCAGTTGCGGTCAGCACCTTGTTCACCGGCAGGGTGAAGAGCGCGAAGGCGCGCACCTTCGACCGACCGACGCGGCCACGCAACTGGTAGAGCTGCGCGAGGCCGAACATATCGGCGCGGTGGACGATCAGCGTGTTGGCTGTGGGCACATCGAGGCCGGATTCGACGATCGTGGTGGACAGCAGCACGTCGTAGCGGCCTTCATAGAAGGCGTTCATGATGTCTTCGAGTTCGCCAGCCGGCATCTGGCCATGGGCCACGGCGACCTTCAGCTCCGGCACATCGGACTGCAGGAAGGCGTGCACATCGGCGAGGTCGGCAAGCCTCGGGCAGACATAGAAGCTCTGGCCGCCGCGATAGTGCTCGCGCATCAGCGTCTCGCGGATGACGAGGCTGTCGAAGGGCGAGATGAAGGTGCGCACCGCCATGCGGTCGACCGGCGGCGTGGTTATCAGCGACAGTTCGCGCACGCCGGTCATGGCGAGCTGCAGCGTGCGCGGGATCGGCGTTGCCGACAGCGTCAGCACGTGCACGTCGCTCTTCAGCTCCTTCAGCCGCTCCTTGTGCTTGACGCCGAAATGCTGTTCCTCATCGATGACGAGCAGGCCGAGATTGGCGAATTTGATGCCGGCGCCGAGCAGCGCATGGGTGCCGACGACGATGTCGGTCTTGCCGTCTGCCACTTCTTTCTTGGTCAGCGCCAGCTCCTTGGCCCCGACCAGGCGCGAGGCCTGCTGGATGCGCACCGGCAGACCGCGGAAGCGCTCGGAAAAGGTCTTGAAATGCTGGCGGGCGAGCAATGTCGTCGGCACGACGACGGCAACCTGGGCGCCGTTCATCGCCGCGACGAAAGCGGCACGCAGCGCCACTTCGGTCTTGCCGAAACCGACGTCGCCGCAGACCAGACGGTCCATTGGCCGGCCGGCGCCAAGATCGGAGCGGACCGCCTCGATGGCATTGTCCTGGTCCTCGGTCTCGTCATAAGGGAAGCGGGCGGCAAACTCGTCATAGAGGCCCTCCGGCGTCGTCAGCATCGGCGCGTGGCGCGTGAGGCGCTCGGCGGCGATGCGGATCAGCGCATCGGCCATGTCGAGCAGGCGTTTCTTGAGCTTGGCCTTGCGCATCTGCCAGGCGCCGCCGCCGAGTTTGTCGAGTTGGGCGTCGGTGCCCTCGCCGCCGTAGCGCGAGAGCAGATCGATGTTTTCGACCGGCAGGAAAAGCTTGGCCTCGTCGGCATATTGCAGTTCGAGGCAGGCATGCGGGGCACCAGCCGCCTCGATGGTCCGCAGACCAATGAAGCGGCCGATGCCGTGTTCGGCGTGGACGACGATCGAGCCCTCGTCGAGACCTGCGACCTCGGCGATGAAATCGGCGGCGCGCTTGCGGCGCTTCGAGCGGCGTACCATGCGGTCGCCTAAGATATCCTGCTCGCCGATGACGACGAGGTCGCCGGTCTCGAAGCCGGATTCGAGACTGAGTACGGCAGCCGCGGCTTCACCTCTCGCCAGCGAGCCGACATCCTTCAATGCCTCGACCAGCTTGACCTTTTCCAGGCCGTGTTCGTTCAGCACCTGCAGCAGGCGCTCCAGCGAGCCTTCGGTCCAGGCGGTGACGAGCACTTTCGCCCCGGCCGCGCGGCGGTCGGCAATATGCTTGACGACGACGTCGAAGATATTGATGCGTTCGGCATCACCGCCGCCCTCGGCATTCGAGCGGGCCCAGCGCTGGCCCTGGCGGGCGTCGATATTGACGACCCGCCTCGCCTCGCCCTCATGCTCGTTGAAGGGGCTGATGCGGATCGCCCCGAGCGCGTCGAGGGTTTTGGCGAAAAGCTTGCTGTCGAGATAGAGCTGGCCCGGCGTCACCGGCTTATAGGGCGTGCCCTGCGACATCTGGCTCTTGGCCGGCTGACCGGAATTCAGGCGGGCGTCGTAATAATCGAAAACGAGCTTGGAGCGCTCTTCCGCCGCTTCACGCACCGTATGGTCGGTGACGACACGGAAGCCGCTGAGATAGTCGAAGACGGTATCGAGCTTCTCGTAAAAAAGCGGCAGCCAATGCTCCATGCCGGGATAACGGCGGCCTTCGGAGACGGCGAGATAGAGCGCGTCATCCCGCGTCGTTGCGCCGAAAGCCGAGAGGTAGTTCTTGCGGAAACGGCTGATCGTATCCGGCGTCAGTGTCACCTCGCTCATCGGATTGAGATCGAGGGAGCGGACCTGGCCCGTCGTGCGCTGGCTAGCCGGATCGAAGCTGCGGATCGATTCCAGCGTGTCGCCGAAGAAATCGAGGCGGACCGGTTCTTCCGAACCCGGCACGAAGACGTCGAGAATGCCGCCGCGCACGGCATATTCGCCGACCTCGCGAACGGTCGCGACGCGATCGAAGCCGTTGCGCTCCAGGCGTCCGGCGAGATCGTCCATGCGCAGCTGGTTGCCGGGACGGGCCGAAAAGCTCAGGCTTTCGATGACATCCTGCGGCGCCACCTTCTGCAGCATGGCATTGGCGGTGACGAGCACGATCGCGGCATGCGGTTTTTTCCGATGGGCAATCAGGCCGCCGAGTGCGGCAAGGCGGCGGGCCGAGGTGTCGGCGCTCGGCGAGACGCGGTCATAGGGCAAACAGTCCCAGGCCGGTAGTGTGAGAACCGGAATGTCGGGGGCGACGAAGCTCAGCATCTGCTCGAGATCAGCCATGCGGTGGCCGTCGGACATGACATAGGCGACCGGCTCTCCCGTTCGGGCGAGCTCGGCGAGCAGCAGCGTTTCGAGGCCGGCAGGCACATTGCCGATCGTCAGCGGCTCGGCAATGGCCGCAAGCTTCTTCGCATCAAAACCTGGGATCATTCCGGCGTCCTGAGGGGCTTGTCGAAATCGGGCGTATAGGCGGCAAGGCGGGCAAACATTGGCGTCTGGAAACGTTCGGGCACCGGCCATGTTCCCATGATCCAGCGAACAAGATCATTGTCCTCTTCTGCCATGATCGTCTCGAACTCATCGAGCTCGGCATCCGAGAGCGTCGCGATCTCGGCTTCGGCAAACTGGCCGAAGACCAGATCCATCTCGCGAATGCCGCGATGCCAGCAACGGAAAAGGATCCGGCGGCGGCGCTGGTCGAGACCGGCACTCGTGAGCGTGACACCTGTCATGGCATTACCTTCCTGTTGATGCGCCTCTATAGACCCTGGAAAGCGGCTTGTCAGCCTTGCCAAGGCCGCATTGTTCATCGCATTTTGACCGCATGCGCCCCGCCATTCTCGATCCGCTGTTTTCCCCCATTTCGGGCCTTCCGGGCGTCGGCCCGAAGATTGCCGACCTGCTGGTCAAGCTGCTCGGGCGCGAGACGCCGGAGGATTGCCGGGTCATCGACCTCATCTTCCACGCGCCCTTTTCGCTGATCGACCGACGCAACCAGCCGGGGATCGCCCTGGCGCCGCAAGGCGCCATCGTCACGATCACCGCCCGCGTCGACCGCCACCAGGTGCCGCCGCGCGGCAAGAGCAATGTCCCCTACCGCGTCTTCCTGCATGACGAAACCGGCGAGTTGACGCTGGTCTTCTTCCGGGGACAGGCGGCCTGGCTGGAAAAGCAGCTGCCTGTCGATGCGGAGGTGACCGTCAGCGGCAAGGTCGACTGGTTCAATGGCCGCGCCTCGATGGTGCATCCCGACTATATCGTCAGGGCCGAGGAGGCGGAGAACCTGCCGCTCGTCGAGCCGATCTATCCGCTGACGGCGGGGCTTTCACCGAAGACTCTGCGCAAGATCATCGATGCCGGCCTGCCGCGTTTTCCGGAACTGCCGGAATGGATCGACCTGGCGTTGACTGAGAAACAGGGCCTCCCGTCGATCCGCGACAGTTTTCACATGCTGCACGAGCCGCGCGACCCTTCCGATATAGACCCGCAGGCGCCTGCCCGGCGGCGGCTTGCCTATGACGAATTCCTCGCCGGCCAGCTTTCGCTCAGCCTGGTGCGCCAGAGGCTGCGCAAGGTGGCGGGGCAGCCGGTGCATGCGACCGGCGAAATCAGCGGCAAGATTTTGAAGACATTGCCTTTCTCGCTCACCGGTAGCCAGAACGAGGCGATCGCCGACATTCTGAAGGACATGGCCGGAACCGAACGCATGCTGCGGCTGCTGCAGGGCGATGTCGGCGCCGGCAAGACGCTGGTGGCGCTGATGGCGATGGCGGCAGTGATCGAGAGCGGCGGCCAGGCGGTGCTGATGGCGCCGACCGAAATCCTGGCGCGGCAGCACCATGCGACGATATCGAAATTCGCCGCCTCATCAGGGCTCGGCATTGAGGTCTTGACCGGGCGCACCAAGGGGCGCGAGCGGGAGGAGATCCTGGAGCGCATCGCTTCGGGCGCCGCCCAGATCATCATCGGCACGCATGCGCTGTTCCAGGACAGCGTCGCGTACGCCAACCTCATGCTGGCCGTCGTCGACGAGCAGCACCGTTTCGGCGTGCATCAGCGCCTGAGGCTGACGGCCAAGGGTATCTCACCCCACATGCTGGTGATGACGGCGACGCCGATCCCGCGCACGCTTGTGCTTGCCGCCTTCGGCGATATGGACGTTTCCAAGCTCACCGAGAAACCGGCCGGCCGCAAACCGATCCAGACGATCACCGTGCCGATGGAACGGACCGGCGAGATCGTCGGGCGGCTGCAAAGCGCGCTTGCCGAGGGCAAGAAAGCCTACTGGATCTGCCCGCTGGTCGAAGAATCAGAAGAACTCGACCTGATGTCGGCCGAGGAGCGGCATGCGACGCTCGTCTCAGCGCTTGGCCCGGATGTCGGCCTCATCCATGGCCGGATGAGCGGACAGGAGAAGGATGCGGCGATGATGGCGTTCAAGACCGGCGAGACCCGGCTTCTCGTCGCCACCACCGTCGTCGAGGTCGGCGTCGACGTGCCGGATGCGACGATCATGGTGATCGAACATGCCGAGCGCTTCGGCCTGGCGCAATTGCATCAGCTGCGCGGCCGCGTCGGGCGCGGCGACGAGGCCTCGACCTGCATCCTGCTCTATAAGGGGCCGCTCGGCGAGACCGGCCATGCCAGGCTGTCGATCATGCGCGAGACGGAGGACGGTTTCCGCATCGCCGAGGAGGACCTGAAACTCCGCGGCGAAGGTGAATTGCTCGGCACCCGCCAGTCCGGCACGCCGGGCTTCCGCATCGCCAGCCTCGAGGCGCATGCCGACCTCCTGGAAATCGCCCGCAAGGATGCGGCCTACCTGATCGAGCGCGATCCGGAACTGACCAGTGAAAGAGGAACGGCGATCCGCACCCTGCTCTACCTCTTCCGCCGCGACGAGGCGATCCGGTTCCTGAGAGCCGGTTAATCAGCCTTCGAAACCGCCACCGGCTTCGGCCGCGGCAACTGCTTCGGCTTCGGCTCGGATTGAGGCGGTTCAGGCGCCACAAGGCCGCCCGAAATCAGGAACTTTGCGGCATCCTCCGGCGACATGTCGAGCACGACGATCTTCTCACGCGGGACGAAGACGAGGAAACCGGCCGTCGGCACCGGCGTCGGCGGCAGGAAAACCGCGACCATATCCTGGCCCATCGCATTGAACTTTGATGCGATCTCGCCCTTGGCGTCGGTGGCGATGAAGACCAGCGCCCAGAGGCCCGGACTTGGATATTCGATCAGGCCGACTTTCTTGAAGGAGTTCGACTGCTCCTTCAGCACTGTTTCGAAAATCTGCTTCACGCTTCTATAGATCGTGCGCACCAGCGGCATGCGCTGGACAACCGATTCGCCGAAACCGACGATGCTCTGGCCGATGAGGTTCTTGCCGAGAAAACCGACGACGGTGATCAGCACGACGGCAGTCAGCAGGCCGAAACCGGGAATAGCGAAATTGAGATAGCTTTCCGGATTCCAGCGCGCCGGGATATAGGGTCGGACCCAGCTGTCCGACCAGTGGATGAAGGTCCAGGTCAGCCAGATGGTGATCGCGATCGGGGCGCAGATGATCAGGCCTGCGAGAAAATTATTCCTCAGCCGGGTCGCGACCGGCATTCTGGGGGCATTGTCGGTCATCTCTACTGATGAACTCCATCTCGGTCCTGGACAGGCCGGAACGCCGGCCCTTCCCCCTTTGTCCGCCGACCAAAATTGCCAGAATTCGGGGTCCCGCACAATATGTTTCGGCGCGAAGGCCGGGGCTCTGCAGGCTTATTCCACGGTCACGGATTTCGCCAGATTGCGGGGCTGGTCGACATCGGTGCCCATGAAAACGGCGGTGTGATAGGCGAGCAGCTGGATCGGCAGCGAGAAGATCATCGGCGCGATGATTTCGTCGACCACAGGCAGAGTGATCGTCGCCATGGTCGGCAGTTTCGAGGCGGCGGCACCGGCCTCGTCGGTGATGAAGATGATGCGGCCGCCCCGCGCTGCGACCTCCTGCATGTTCGAGACGGTCTTTTCGAAGAAACGGTCGTAAGGGGCGATGACGATGACTGGCATGTTCTCGTCGATCAGCGCGATCGGTCCATGCTTCAACTCGCCGGCGGCATAACCTTCGGCGTGAATATAGGAAATTTCCTTGAGCTTCAGCGCGCCTTCCATGGCCAGCGGGAAGCTGGTGCCGCGGCCGAGATAGAGCACGTCCTTGCATTTCGACAATTCGCGCGACAGGCTTTCCATCTGCGGCTGGATAAGGTTCAGCACCCGGCTCATGATCCGCGGCATTTCGGCGAGATGGCGCACCAGCGCCCTCTCCTCATCGGCACTCACCGTACCGCGCGCCTTGCCGGCGCCGATCGCCAGCGATGCCAGCACGGCAAGCTGGCAGGTGAAGGCCTTGGTCGAGGCGACGCCGATTTCGGGGCCGGCCATGATCGGAAAGACGGCGTCGGATTCGCGGGCGATCGTCGATTCGCGGACATTGACGATGGCGCCGATCTTCAGGCCGTTCTCCCGGCAGTAGCGCAGCGATGCCAGCGTATCGGCGGTTTCGCCGGACTGCGAGATGAACAGTGCCGCCTGCGACGGCGAGAGCGGCATTTCGCGGTACCGGAATTCGGAAGCGACGTCGATTTCAACAGGCAGGCGGGCATAACGCTCGAACCAGTATTTACCGACGAGGCCGGCGAGATAGGCGGTGCCGCAGGCCGAGATCGCCAGGCCGGTCGCCGCCTTGAAGTCGATCGCAGCGGCGTTGGCGCCGATCGTGTTCTCGGCGAAATCGACATAATGGCTGAGCGCGTGGGAAATAACCTCCGGCTGCTCGTAGATTTCCTTTTCCATGAAATGGCGGTGATTGCCCTTGTCGACGACATAGGCGGTCGCCTGCGAGATCTGGCGGGCGCGCTTGACCGGCTTGCCGCTAAAATCGATGACGGCGACGCTGTCGCGGGTGATGACGGCGCAATCGCCGTCGACCAGATAGGTGATCTCATTGGTAAAGGGCGAAAGCGCAATTGCATCCGAACCGAGGAACATCTCGCCACGGCCATAACCGACGGCAAGCGGCGGGCCGGAACGGGCGGCCATGATCGTTCCGGGATCGGCCTTGAGCATGACGGCGAGCGCATAGGCGCCGGTCAGCCGGTTCAGCATCTGCAGCATGGCGGCGCGCGGCTCCAGGCCTTCGCGCAGATGTTTTGCCATCAGCTGGGCGACGACTTCCGTATCGGTCTGGGTTTGAAAGACTGCGCCCTCTTCGGTCAATTCGTCGCGAAGCTCGGAGAAATTCTCAATAATGCCGTTATGGACGACGGCCACACCTTCGACGAAATGCGGATGGGCGTTGGTCTCATTGGGCACGCCGTGGGTCGCCCAGCGCGTATGGGCGATGCCGACCACGCCGGGCAGCGGTTCGGCGTCGAGGCGCTTTTCCAGATTGAACAGCTTGCCTTCGGCACGGCGGCGATCCATCACCCCCTCATGGATGGTAGCGACACCAGCGGAATCATAACCGCGATATTCGAGACGCTTCAGCGCATCGACCAGGCGCCCGGCAACAGGCTGATTTCCGACGATCCCCACAATGCCGCACATGCAATATATTCCCCATAAAGGCTTCGATAACGAGGCCAGTCCTAACGATTTCTGCTTATTTCTCAATCACCTCGGCGGTCACTTTCAATTTCCGCCGGTTACGCAAGGCCGCTCAGCTCTTCGCCTTCTTCGCCGCCTTGATGGCAAGCGCGCGCTCGCGCAGCAGCGTCGCGCGGCCGGGCTTGATCTCCTGGCGGGCGCGGCCGAGCGCCAGTGCATTAGCCGGCACGTCGACTGTGATGACGCTGCCGGAGGCGATATAGGCGCCGTCGCCGATTGTCACCGGCGCGACCAGCGAGGAGTTGGAACCGATGAAGGCGTTTTGCCCGATCACCGTCTCGCTCTTGTTGACGCCGTCATAATTGCAGGTGATCGTGCCGGCGCCGATATTGCTGCCGGCGCCGATGACGGCATCGCCGATATAGGTGAGATGGTTGACCTTGGCGCCCTCGCCGATCCGGCCGTTCTTGACCTCGCAGAAATTGCCGACCTTCGAACCGTCAGCGAGATCCGCACCCGGCCGCAGCCGCGCGAACGGGCCGACAGTCGCGCCCCGGCTGACATGAGCGCCTTCGATATGCGAGAAGGCATGAATGACGGCGCCGCTGTCGATTGCCGCGCCGGGGCCAAAGACGACATTCGGCTCGATCAGTGCGTCCTGGCCTATGACGGTATCGTAGCAGAGAAACACCGTCTCCGGCGCGATCATGGTGACGCCTGATAGCATCATCTGGTGACGGCGGCGCTCCTGCCAGAAGCGCTCGATGACGGCGAGTTCGGCGCGGTTATTGCAGCCGGTCATCTCGATTTCTGGCGCATCGACGGCGGTGACACGGCCGCCGAGCGACCGGGCGATCTCGACAAGATCGGTCAGATAGAATTCGCCCTTGGCGTTGGCATTACCGATGCGCGAGAGAAGATCGAGCGCCTTTTTGCCGTTGATCGCCATCAGCCCGCTGTTGCACCAGGTCACAGTGCGCTCGGCATCGGTCGCGTCCTTCTCCTCGCGGATGGCGATCAGTTCGCCGTCCTTGACGAGCAGGCGACCGTAGCCTGTGGGGCGATCGGTGTGGAAGCCGATGACAACGATATCGCTGCCATCGGCAAGCCCCTGGCGGGCGGCCTTCAGCGGTCCATCGGTCTGCAGCGGCACGTCGCCATAGGTGACGAGAATATCGTCATAGCCCTTGGCGATCGCCTCGCGCGCCGCTAGCACCGCGTGGCCGGTGCCGAGGCGTTCCTTCTGTAGGCAGGATTCGATGCCGACGCCGGCAACGCTTGCGGCCTTTGCCACATCTTCGGCATCACGGCCGACGACAAGGGCGACCGACGAAATGCCGGCGGAGGCGACCGCCTCGACCACATGGGCGATCATCGGTCGTCCGGCGACCGGATGCAGCACCTTCGATTTCGAGGATTTCATCCGCGTGCTGTCACCGGCGGCAAGGATGACGGCAAGACAAGTACGTTCCATGATCTGCTCCGCGAATCCGCGCCATGAGGCGGCTTTGTTGCCTCATACTGCATAATTGCTGAAATCGGAATCGATTTTCGGAAAGCACGCTGCGTGGATTGAAAGCCTTGTAGCGCCCTTCGCGCGCCCGGAAAGATGCGCGGCGCTGCAGACACGCAAAAGCTTTTTGCCAGTGTGAAATCTAGGTCGAAATCGGCACTCTGACGGTCTCCGAACCGCGGGCGGCGAAGGCCTCGTGCACATGATGGCGGCCATCCAGGATGACGATCTCCATCGCGCGGCGCGCGGCAGCGCTATCCCCGGAAACGATGGCATCGACGATGCGCATGTGGGTATCGGCGATATTGGCGAAGCCGTTTTCGGAGGGCGGCGTGCTCATGCGGAACATGCCGACGAGGGCCGCTTCGATGAGGCTGCCCAAGGTGCGCATAAAGGGATTGTGCGAGGCTTCGGCGAGCGCCAGGTGAAAACGAAGGTCGGCGAGCGCCAGGCTGTCGGCAGTGTGGCCGCTCGCCGCCATATCGAGCGCCAGTGCCCGCAGCGTCTCGATATCATCCGCATTCGCCCGCTCGGCGACGAGACCGGCAGCGAAAGGTTCGACCGCAAGACGGATATCATAGAGCTGCAGCAGGAACTCTTCCGTGACGCCGCTGTCGAAGTGCCAGGCGATGATCTCGCTGTCGAACATGTTCCAGAGGTTCTTCTCGGTCACACGCGTACCGACCCGCGCCTTGGCGACGACCATGCCCTTGGCGGCAAGCGTCTTCATCGTCTCGCGCAAGACGGTACGGGACACCTTGAAGCGCTGCGCCAGTTCGGTATCGCCGGGCAGGATCGAGCCGACGGGATAGGTGCCGGCGACGATCTCCTTTCCGAGCTCGTCGACCACCTGCGCGTGGCTCGTCCGGGTTCTGCGCCCCGTCTTCCGTGTCTCGTCCAATTTGTTGCGCAAGCGATCCGTCTCCCCCTCAAGCGTACCTCTTGTTCAGACTGGAAACGAACAGGATCGCCTTCTGCATCAGAATGAATGCAAACAGCAGGAGGCCAATCAGGATCTTGGTCCACCAGCTCGACAGCGTGCCGTCGAAGGTGATGTAGGTCTGAATGAGCCCCTGGATCAGGATACCGATCAAGGTTCCCGCCACGAATCCCGCGCCCCCGGTCAGCAGCGTCCCTCCGATGACGACCGCCGCAATGGCGTCGAGTTCGACGCCCACTGCTGCAAGAGAATAACCAGCAGAGGTGTACAGCGAAAAAACGATCCCGGATAGGCCTGCCAGAAAGCCCGACAGCGCATAGATCTGGATTGTCGTGCGGCCGACCGGCACACCCATCAGCCGCGCCGTCTGCGGGCCGCCGCCGAGCGCATAGACATTGGTGCCGAAGCGGGTGCGCTGGGCGATGAAAATGCCTACAGCAAAGACCAGAAGCATGATGCCGCCGATCAGCGTCAGCCGGCCGCCGCCAGGCAGGCGCCAATAGAGGCTGGTCAGCGTCGAATAATATTCGTGATCGATCGGGATGCTGTCGATCGAGAGCACGAAGGCCATGCCGCGCGCCAGGAACATGCCGGCGAGCGTGACGATGAAGGCCGGCATTTCGAGATAGTGGATGATTGCGCCCATGACCGCGCCGAAGGCGGTGGTGATGACGAGCACGATCGCAAAGGCAAGCAGCGGATGGATCGAGGTCTTCTGCAGGATGACTGCCAGGAAGACGCCGGTGAAGGCGATGACCGATCCGATCGACAGATCGATACCGCCCGAGATGATGACGAAGGTCATGCCGACGGCGGCAATGCCGAGAAAGGCATTGTCGGTCAGGAGATTGCCGATGACGCGGGTCGACAGCATGTTCGGATATTGCAGCGTGCAGCCGGCATAGGCGAGCACGAAGATGACGATGGTCGCCAGCAGCGGCAGGTATTTGGAGTTCATTTCGGCTACTCCCTTCCGCTCTGCCGGCGGCTGGCGAAGATGGCGAGCGATTGCACCGCCGGCGACTGGATGACGAGGATGACGATAATGATGACCGCCTTGATGATCAGGTTGAACTCAGGCGGGAAGCCGGAAGACAGGATGCCGGTATTCACCGCCTGGATGATCATCGCGCCGATCAGCGATCCGACAATGCTGAAGCGTCCGCCGAGCAGCGAATTGCCACCGACGACGACGGCGAGGATGGCGTCGAGTTCGAGCCAGAGGCCGGCATTGTTGGCATCGGCGCCCTTGATGTCGGCGGCGACGATGATGCCAGCGATCGAGGCACAGAGCCCGCTCAGCATATAGACGGCCATCAGCAGCACCGGCGTTCGGATGCCGGACAGCGTGCTGGCGCGGCGATTGATGCCGACGGCCTCGATCAGCATGCCGAGTGCGGTGCGGCGCACGAGCAGCATGACGAGCAGGCCGACGAGAAACCAGATGACCACAGGCATCGGCAGCAAGGCCATGGAACCGCTGCCGAAGAAGGTCAGCCCATCATCGTTGAAGGTCAGGATGGCGCCCTCGGTGATCAGCTGGGCGATGCCGCGGCCAGCGACCATCAGCACCAGCGTGGCGATGATCGGCTGGATATTGAGCGCGGCCACCAGGAAACCGTTCCAGACGCCGCAGGCGATACCGATCACCAATGTCAGGAAAATCGTGTAGGCCACTGAATTTCCCGAAACAATCGACGATGCAGCGACGGCGCCGCAGATGGCGACGACCGCCCCGACGGACAGGTCGATACCCTTGGTGGCAATCACCAGCGTCATGCCGATCGCCAGCAGCGCCACCGGCGCGCCGCGATTCAGCACGTCGATGAGGCTGCCATAGAGGCGCCCGTTTTGAACCACGACATTAAAAAACTGCGGCGACGTTATGAAATTCAACAAAAGAATGACAACCAGCGCGATCAATTGCGGCGCCAGGCGATAGGCCAGCGCATTCCGGGAGGACTTCATGCTTCCTCCCTCTTGTGCTCGGCGGCGGCAATGGCATCGACGATGCCGGCGGCGGTGATACGTTCGCCCGTCAATTCGGCGATATGCTGCCTGTCGCGAAGCACGATAACACGTGAGCTATAGGCGACAAGCTCTTCAAGTTCCGATGAAATTACGATCAATGACATGCCTTCGGCGCAGAGCTGTTCGATGAGCCGGATGATTTCGGCATGAGCGCCGACATCGATGCCACGGGTCGGCTCGTCGAGGATGAGAAACTTGGGATTGGTGGCCAGCCAGCGGGCAAGGATCGCCTTCTGCTGGTTACCGCCGGAGAGCAGCCGGATCGGTTTTTCGCGATCGGTGGTGCGGATATCGAGCGCCTTGATGTAGCGGTCGGCAAGCGCATTCTGCTCGGCGCGCGACAGCGGCCGCGTCCAGCCGCGGCGGGCCTGCAGCGCAAGCGCGATGTTCTCCCTGATCGACAGGTCACCGACGATGCCGTCGGTCTTGCGGTCCTCGGGGCAGAAGCCGAAACCCTTTTCGATTGCGGCGCGCGGGCTGGACAGCGTCACCGGCTGGCCGTCGATCGTGGCGCTGCCGCTGTCGGCATGTTCGACGCCGAAGAGCAGTTCGGCAGTTTCGGTACGGCCGGAGCCGAGCAGTCCGGCAATGCCGACCACCTCGCCGGCGCGTACATCGAGATCGAAGGGCTTGACCTTGCCGCGTTTGCCGTAGCCTGCGAAGCGGTACCGGACCTCACCGGCGGCAAGGCTATGCTCGCGCACAGTCTCCTCGACGTGCGCGAGTTCCCGGCCGAGCATCATGGCGATCAGGCCTTGGCGCGGCAGATCGGCGGCGTCGCGGGTGCCGACGAGCTTGCCGTTGCGCAGCACGGTGATGCGGTCGCTGATGGCATAGACCTGCTCGAGAAAATGGGTGATGAAGACGATGCCTAGACCGCGCTTCTTCAGGTCCTCGATGATGCGGAAGAGCAACGCGACTTCCTGATTGTCGAGGCTTGCCGTCGGCTCGTCCAATATCAGCACCTTACCGGAAAGATCGACGGCGCGGGCGATGGCGACGACCTGCTGGACGGCGACGGAGAAACGGCCAAGCTCGGCGGTGACGTCGATATCGATGCCGTAGCCGGTGAGCAATTCGCGCGCCTTGCGGTTCATCGCCCTGACGTCGGTCATGCCGAAACGCCTTGGCTGGCGTCCGAGAAAGAGGTTTTCGGCGACACTCAGATTGGCAAGGAGGTTGACCTCCTGGTAGACGGTGCCGATGCCGAGCTTCTGGGCGGCGAGCGTATTGGCTGGATTGATTTCATGGCCATCGAGCGTCAGGCTGCCCTCGTCACGATGATAGGCGCCGGTGATGCATTTGATCAGCGTCGATTTGCCGGCGCCGTTTTCACCGAGCAGCGCATGCACTTCGCCCTTGCGCAGCGTGAAATCGACCTTGTCCAACGCCACTGCGCCGGGAAAGAATTTCGATATTCCGGAAGCCGCGAGAACATTCTCGAAATCGTGAATCATAGGGCTCTGTTTTCCTGATATTGACGGCAAAAGCCGCGCCGCGGCCGGACATGACGTCCCAAGGCGGCAAGGCAGTTCCGCACCGGTCCATGATGGGCCGGTGCGGTTCTACAGCGCTTGAATGCTGCATCATGTCTCCCTCAATCGATCCCGATTCAGGGATTGCAGCAGCGTCACATCAGATCAGTAGCCCTGACCCTTCTTCTCTTCGTAGACCTTCATCGGCTCGTCGGCAGGCGTGTAGAGCTTGGATTCGGTCTGGATCCACTTCGCCGGCGCCTTCTTGTCCTTCAGGTAGGCATCGAGGGCATCGAAGGCCGGACCTGCCATGTTCGGCGTCAGCTCGACCGTGGCGTTGGACTCGCCTTCGGACATGGCCTTGAAGATATCGGGCACGGCGTCGATCGAGACGACGAGGATATCCTTGCCGGGCTTCAGGCCGGCTTCCTTGATCGCCTGGATGGCGCCGACGGCCATGTCGTCGTTATGGGCGTAGAGAGCGCAGATATCCTTGCCGCCATTCTCGGCCTTCAGGAAGCTTTCCATGACTTCCTTACCCTTGGTGCGGGTGAAGTCACCGGTCTGGCTGCGAACGATCTTGAGGTTGTCATGACCGGCGAGAGCCTCTTCGAAGCCCTTCTTGCGGGCGATGGCCGGCGAAGAACCGGTGGTGCCCTGCAACTCGACGACGTTGCACTTCTTGTCACCGACGGTCTTGACCAGGAAGTCGCCGGCGACCTTGCCTTCGTGTGTCAGGTCCGAAGTGACAGCCGTCAGATAGAGATCGTCCGGAGCCTTGATAGTGCGGTCGAGAAGGATAACCGGAATCTTGGCTTCCTTGGCTTCCTTGAGAACGTCGTCCCAGCCGGTTTCAACAACCGGCGCAATGAGAATGGCGTCGACGCCCTGAGCAATGAAGGAGCGCAGAGCCTTGATCTGATTTTCCTGCTTCTGCTGCGCATCGGCAAACTTCAGATCGATGCCACGCTTCTTGGCCTGTTCCTTGGTGACGGTCGTTTCAGCCGCACGCCAGCCCGATTCCGAGCCGATCTGCGAGAAGCCGACAGTCAAGCCACCGGCCGAAGCCGAACCGAACGTGCAGGCAGCAAGAATCGTGGCACTCAAAAGTGCAGTCTTCAATTTCATGATTTCCTCCCAAGCCGCATCTCGCGGCGCAGGGTCAAAAAATCATATAGTATTACTTTTGTAAATCGGAATCTTGGGATGCACTGCAGCAAAAAAGGGCGCCCACAGAGGGGCGCCCTTCGCAACTGCGAATTGAGGAGGGCTTATTGTGCCGGCAGCTTGTCGTCGACGCCTTCGACATAGAAATTCATGCCGAGCAGCGTGCCGTCATCGGCCTTCTCGCCGGCCTTCAGCCAGGGCGTGCCGTCCTGCTTGTTGATCGGGCCGGTGAAGGGATGCAACTCGCCCGACTTGATCTTGGCTTCGGTTTCCTCGGCCATCTTCTTCACGTCGTCAGGCATGTTGGTGTAGGGCGCCATCTTCAGGATGCCGTCCTTCAGGCCGTCCCAGCTCTGCTCGGACTTCCAGGTGCCGTCGAGCAGCGCGTGCACGCGCTTGGAGTAGTAGGTTCCCCAGGTGTCGACGATTGCCGTCAGCTGCGCCTTCGGGCCGGCCGCAATCATGTCGGACGCCTGGCCGAAGGCGTGGATGCCGCGTTCTTCGGCAACCTGCATCGGCGCCGTCGTATCGGTATGCTGCGTCAGCACGTCGACGCCCTGGTCGACCATGGCCTTGGCGGCATCGGCTTCCTTGCCCGGGTCGAACCAGGTATTGACCCATATGACCTTGAGCTTGAAGCTCGGATCGACCGACTTGGCGCCTTGCTCGAAGGAGTTGATGCCCATCACCACTTCCGGAATCGGGAAGGAGGCGATGTAGGCGGCGCCGTGATTCTTCGAGGTCTTCGCGGCGATCTGGCCGAGGATGTAACGGCCTTCGTAGAAGCGCGAATTGTAGGTGGCGAGATTGGGGCCTGATTTGTAGCCGGTGCCGTGCTCGAACTTCACATCCGGGAACTTGGCGGCGACCTTGACGGTGGCATCCATGAACCCGAAGGACGTGGTGAAGATCAGCTTGCAGCCGGAGCGGGCAAGGCGTTCGATGGCGCGCTCGGCGTCCGGTCCTTCAGGCACGTTTTCGAGGTAAGGCGTATCGATCTTGTCGCCGAATTCGGCCTGGACCTGCTGGCGGCCGAGATCGTGAGCCTGGGAATAGCCGCCGTCGGTGTGCGAACCGACATAGACGAAGCAGATTTTCGTCTTGTCGGCGGCCTGTGCGGCAGACGAGATGCCGATCACGGCGGCAGCCGAGGCGGCGAGTGTGAGTGCTAACTTCTTCATAGTAACCCCTGTTGGTTTGAAGTTGGAAACCCGTCTGTTGTTGTTGCTTTATCGCTCCGGTACGAAGGCTTTTCCGAGCGACGCGGGCGTGTTGATCAACGTCGTTCGCCGATTATGAGAAATGATGATGAGAACCACAATAGTCGCGGCATAGGGCAGCATCGAAAGGAACTGCGAGGGAATGCCGAGGCCGAAGGCCTGCGCGTGCAGCTGCAGAATGGTGACCGCACCGAAGAGATAACCGCCTGCAAAGACCCGCCACGGCCGCCAGGAGGCGAAAACGACAAGCGCCAGCGTGATCCAGCCGCGGCCGGCCGACATGTTCTCCGCCCACTGCGGCGTATAAACAAGCGACAGCTGCGCGCCGGCAAGACCGGCACAGGCGCCGCCGAACATCACCGCGAGGTATCGCGTGCGGATGACGTCAATGCCGAGGGCATGGGCCGAGCCGTGACTGTCGCCGATCGCTCTCAGCTTCAAGCCGGTGCGGCTGCGGAACAGGAACCAGCTGACGCCGATCACCAGCGCAATCGAGAGATAGAAGATCAGATCCTGCCTGAAGAGCACATGGCCGATGAGCGGAATATCCGACAGTATGGGAATGACGATCTCTTCCAGCCGGATGCCGGGCACGCTGACATAGGCTTCGCCGAGCATGCCGGACACACCAAGGCCAAGAAGGGTGAGCGCCAGCCCGGTCGCCACCTGGTTCGCCACCAGCGTCAGCGTCAGGAAGGCAAACAGCAGCGAGAAAAGCGCGCCTGCCGCAATGCCGCAGACGATGCCGACGTAGGGCGAGCCCGACAGCTGGGCGCCGGCAAAGGCGGCGACCGCGCCCATGATCATCATGCCTTCGACACCAAGGTTCAGAACGCCCGAGCGCTCGGCCACCAGCTCGCCGAGGGCGGCGATGACGAGCGGCGTCGAGGCGGTGATGACAGTCAGCAGAATGGCTTCGAAGATGCTCATGCCGCCCCGCCCTTTAGCCGCGACCAGACGATGCGGATTTTGTAATAGATCAGTGTATCGCAGGAGAGCACGAAGAAGAGCAGCAGGCCCTGGAAGACGCGGGTGACCTTGTCGGAGACGCCGAGCGACAGCTGTGCCGCCTCGCCGCCGAGATAGGTGAGCGCCAGCACCAGGCCCGAGGCAATGATGCCGAGCGGATTAAGGCGGCCGAGAAAGGCGACGATGATGGCGGTAAAACCGTAGCCTGGCGAGATCGCCGGTTGCAGGTGGCCAATCGAGCCTGAGACCTCACTGATGCCGGCAAGGCCAGCAAGAGCGCCTGAGAACAGGAAGCTGAACCAGATCATCTTCCTGGAGGAGAAACCGGCAAAGCGCCCTGCCCGATCGGATTGGCCGAGCACGACGATCTCGAAGCCCTTCAGCGTATAACGCAGCATGAACCAGACGGCGATGGCCGCCACAATTGCAAAGATGAAGGCCCAATGGGCGCGGCCCGATTCTTCCCAGATCGCCGGCAGCACCGCTTCCGGAGCGAAATCGCGCGAGACCGGGAAGTTGAAGCCTTTCGGATCGCGCCAGGCGCCGCGGATCAGCCAGTCGAGGAAGAGCTGGGCAATATAGACCAGCATGAGCGATGTCAGGATCTCGTTGGTGTTGAAATGCGCCTTCAAAAGCGCCGGAATAGCCGCAAACAGCGCGCCGCCGAGCGCGCCTGATATCAGCATCAGCGGCAGCACCAGCGGCGAATGCCAGTCGTAGAAGACGATCGGCAGATAGGAGCCGGTGATGGCGCCGATGGTGAACTGGCCTTCGGCGCCGATATTCCAGTTGTTCGAGCGATAACAGACGGCGAGACCGACGGCGATCAGGATCAGCGGTGCGGCCTTGATCGCCAACTCATGCAGTGACCAGACCTCGAGCAGCGGCTCGACGAAGAAGGCGTCCAGTGCTTCGACCGGGTCCTTGCCCAGCATGGCGAACATGATGGCGCCGAAGGCGAGCGTCAGGACAAGAGCCAGGAGCGGCGAGACGAAAGCGTAGAGCTTCGAGACGTCGGGGCGTTTTTCCAGTTCAATGCGCATGCGCTGCCTCCGCACCGGGGCTGCTCTGATGCAGGCCGCCCATCAGCAGGCCGATCTTTTCACGCGTCAGTTCGCCCGCCGGGAACGGGCTGGAAAGGCGGCCTTCGGAGATGACGGCAATATCGGTCGCCACTTCGAATATCTCATCGAGATCCTGGCTTATGACGACGACGGCCGAACCATTTCTGGCAAGATCGACGAGAGCCTGGCGGATGCGGCTTGCAGCCCCGGCATCCACACCCCAGGTCGGCTGGTTAACGACGAGGACGGCCGGCTGGCGGTCGAGCTCGCGGCCGACGATGAATTTCTGCAGATTGCCGCCGGACAAGGAGCCGGCCGCCGGATCATCACCGCTTTTGCGGACATCCATCGCTTCGGAAATCCGCCGCGCGGCGGATTTCACCGCGCCGTGGCGGATGATGCCGAGCAGACCGAGAAATGCCTTGCGATCCGACTGGCTGCGGGCCAGCACCAGATTGTCCGACAGTTTCATGGCGGAGACGGCGGCATGGCCGTGCCGCTCCTCCGGCACGAAGCCGGCGCCGAGCAGGCGGCGGGCGGTAATGCCCCGATCCCCCACGGGCCTGTTGCGGATGACGATCGCATGGGCCGAGTCGACCGGATATTCACCGGAGAGCGCATCGAAAAGTTCGCTCTGGCCGTTGCCGGCAACGCCGGCAATCGCCAGGATTTCACCTGCACGCACCGTCATCGAGACATCGCGCAGCGGCATGGCGAAAGGTGTGCGCGCGGCGACGGAAAGGTTGGCAACGGCCAGCTGCACCTCGCCTTTGTTGCTGCGTTCGGGATGGGTGACGGCCGCCACCTCACTGCCGACCATCATGCGGGCAAGCGAGGCGGGCGTTTCCTGCTTCGGATCGCAGGCGCCGGTGACGCGGCCATGGCGCAGCACCGTGGCGCGATCGCAGATGCGCTGCACCTCTTCCAGGCGGTGGCTGATATAGAGAACCGAACGGCCCTCGGCGCGCAGCTTGAACAGCGTCTCGAACAGCCTGTCGGCCTCCTGCGGCGTCAGCACCGAGGTCGGCTCGTCGAGAATGATCAGCTTCGGGTTCTGCAGCAGCGCCCGGACGATCTCGATGCGCTGGCGCTCGCCGACCGAGAGATCGGCGACATGGGCATGCGGATCGAGCGGCAGGCCGTAGGCTTGCGACAGCGTCCTCGCCTCTTCGGCGATCCTGTCGATCGGGACGGCGTCATCGAGCGACAGCGCGATGTTTTCGGCAACCGTCAGCGCCTCGAACAGCGAAAAATGCTGGAAGACCATGCCGATGCCGTGCTTGCGGGCTTCACCCGGCGAGGTGATCGCAACAGGCTCGCCCTGCCAGAGGATATGTCCGTTGGTCGGCTCCAGCACGCCGAACAGCATCTTCACCAGGGTGGATTTGCCTGCGCCATTTTCGCCGAGAAGCGCGTGAATTTCGCCCGGCGCGATATCGAGATCGATTTCATTGCAGGCGGCAAAGCCACCGAAAAACTTCGTCAGCTTCTGCACGGATAATAACGCACCGGAATCCGGCACATTCAATGGCGACACGTTCCCCTCATTTCTTCTGCCAACCGGTCCGTTCGGATCTCATGGAATCAGCAGCGTCGTTCCTGTTGTTTTTCTTGTTTCCAGATCCGCGTGAGCCCGCCCAACCTCACGTAACGGATAGGTTTGATTGATATTGATACGCACTTTGTTGCTTTGCACAACATCAAATAGCGCTTTGGCACTGTCGATCAGTTCCTGGCGCGCGGCGATGTAAGTGAAGAGTGTCGGCCGCGTCGCATAGAGCGAGCCCTTCTGCGCCAGCATGGCAAGGGTGAAATTCTCGATCGGCCCCGAGGACTGGCCGAAGGAGGCGAAGAGGCCGCGCGGCTTCAGGCAATCGAGCGACTGTGGAAAAGTATCGCGGCCGATCGAATCATAGACGACATCGACACCCTTGCCGCCGGTTATCTCGCGGACACGCTTCGCGAAATCATCGCTCTTGTAATTGATCACATGGTCATAGCCATGGGCGCGCGCCAACTCGATCTTCTCCTCGGAGCCCGCCGTGCCGATGACGGTGGCGCCGAGCGCCTTTGCCCATTGGCCGGCGATCAGTCCGACGCCGCCGGCAGCGGCATGAAACAACAAGACCGTTTCAGGGCCGACCTTGAAGGTGCGGTTCAAGAGATACTCGGCGGTCATGCCCTTCAGCATCATCGCCGCCGCCGTTTCGAGTTCGATGCCATCAGGCACATGCACGAGATGGCGGACGTCGATATTGCGCTCAGCGCTATAGGCGCCGTCGGCGCTGGCATAGGCCACGCGATCGCCGAGCTTGAAATCCGTAACACCGGGACCGACCGCCGTGACGGTGCCGGCCCCCTCCTTGCCGGTGACGAACGGCAGATGTGGCACCTTGTAGGAGCCGTTGCGGAAATAGACATCGATGAAATTGAGGCCCACCGCCGCCTGGCGGATCTGCACCTCACCGGTCGATGGCTCGGGGAGATCGACGTCGACATAGTCGAAAACCTCAGGCCCGCCCGTCCGTGAAAATGAAACCGCCTGCGTCTTCGTCATCTCAACCGTCCTTTGTTTCGCGTCCGAGAGCGGGGAAGAATTGCAGCACCGCGCCGATGACGTAAAGATAGAGCCCGGTCACGATGAAGAGAATGAGCGCCCATTCAGGCGTGTCGAAATGCATCAGCAGCGAAAAAATGCCGAGCGCCGACCAGAGGAAAAAGACACCGAGGTTGAGCGGGCGCAGCCTTTTGACCCGGACCGGATGCAGGAAATTGATCGGCAGGAAGGTCAACACTACCGAGACGATGACGACGGCGAGCGCGGTCATGGCACTGGCATCGATAACGAACAGCGTAAAGACGATCATGTTCCAGACGACGGGGAAGCCGGAGAAGAAATACTCATCCGTCTTCATGCCCATGTCGGCATAGTAGATGGCGCTCGAAACGACGATCAAGCCGGCGGCGACGAAGGACCAGGGCTCGCCGATCATGCCGCTCTGATAGAGCGCGAAAGCCGGCAGCAGCACATAGGTGACGTAATCGATGATATTGTCGAGCGTATCACCCGACCAGTTCGGCAGCACTTCCTTGACGCGCACCTTGCGGGCGATCGGTCCGTCTATGCCGTCGACGAGCAGGGCAAGGCCCAGCCACCAGAACATGTCGATGAAGCGGTGTTCGGCAGCGGCAACGACGCCGAGAAAGGCAAGGAAGGAGCCCGAGGCCGTCAGGATATGGACTGAGAAGGCGCGCATCTCCGCGTAAGGAACGCGCTTGTAGTTGAAAATTTTCATATTCCCCCGACCGCCCTATCGCGCTCGCCCCGGCAAGCGTCTTTATTCGCCACACATCGCCCGACCCCTCTTCCTGAATCGGGTCCCGACACCGTAGGTCTTTGTTGTCGCACCGTTTTTGCTGAAAACCGGCATGCAGTTGCGGCGCGCCGCTCTAATATGCATCCTTTGCCGGGCTTCGCCAGCGGGAAAACGACATTCCCCGCCTGCCCCTCCCTCCCCATTGAATCCTGACGATGACATGCATATTTCCCTTCTGGAGCGTCGCGTGGAATGGAATGCCTTTAATTCGGGCCCGATTTGTAATATCTCGCTCGCATCCGACAGTTCATCCGACGAATACGGGATCCGCTACCGAAATGAACGCGCCTGCAAAGACCGAAGACTTCGCCACGTCCATCCCCGCCGGCGTCTATGCCGAGACGGTGCTTGCTGTGACGCATTACACCGACCGGCTCTTCCGCTTCACGATGACCCGGCCGCAGGGCTTCCGTTTCCGTTCCGGCGAATTTGCGATGATCGGCCTGATGGTCGAGGGCAAACCGGTCTTCCGCGCCTATTCGATCGCCAGCCCCGCCTGGGCCGAAGAGCTCGAGTTCTTCTCGATCAAGGTGCCGGACGGCCCGCTGACCTCGCATCTGCAGGCGATCAAGCCGGGCGACCAGGTGCTGATGCGCAAGAAGCCGACGGGCACGCTGGTGCTCGACGCGCTGACGCCGGGCCGTCGTCTCTATATGTTCTCGACGGGAACGGGTGTTGCGCCTTTCGCCAGCCTGATCCGCGATCCCGAGACCTATGAGAAGTTCGAGGAAGTCATCCTCACCCATACAACCCGCGATGTCGCCGAGCTGCAATACGGCTTCGACCTCGTCAACGAGATCGAGAACGACGAGTTGCTGAAGGAAGTGGTCGGTGACAAGCTGCGCCATTATGCGACCGTCACGCGCGAGGATTTCGAATATCGCGGCCGCATCACCGACCTGATCTCGTCGGGCAAGCTGTTTACCGATCTCGGCGTACCGCCACTCGATCCAGCGATCGACCGCGGCATGATCTGCGGTTCCTCGGCCATGCTGAAGGACACCAAGGAACTGCTCGAAAAGGCCGGCCTCAATGAAGGCGCCAATAGCAAGCCTGCCGAATTCGTCATCGAGCGCGCTTTCGTCGGCTGAGGTTTTCTCCGACAACCAGATCTGACGGCGGCTCCGGAAACGGGGCCGCTTTTATTTGCGGGCGAGATAGTCGATCAGTACCGCCATGGCGGCGCGCGCTTCTTCCGCCCTGCCCTGATGGATGGCGCGGATGACGGCGACGTGCAGCGTGATGGCGCGGTCGGTGCGCTCCGGGTTCGCGGTGGAATACCAGAGGCGGCGAGAATGCGTCTGCACCGGACCGAGCGCGGCGGTGATGAAGCCGTTGGGACAGGCCTCTTCGAGGATTTCGTCGAAGGCTTTATCGGCGGCGAAGAAGCCGGCGAGATCGCCGGTGACGGCGCATTCGTCCATGGCGTCGGCGCAGTCGTTAAGGCGCTGGCGCTGCTCATCCGTCGCATGTTTGGCGGCAAGGCTTGCCGCAATCGGCTCCAGCTCACGGCGCACCTGCATGACATTACCATGATCCTCGGGCGCGATCCCAGCCACCTGCAGCCCGACCCGCGGCTTCACCAGGATCAGCCCCTGCCAGGCAAGCTTCTGGATCGCCTCACGCACCGGCGTGCGCCCATGGCCCGCCATGTCGATCAGCTGTTTTTCGGTAACGAGCGCGCCTGGCTTCAGCGCCAGTGTGACGATCAGGTGCTCCAGCGCGAGATAGGCGAGATGACTCTGTGACGTCTGCATGCTGAAAATCCGGCGCCGATCTGATATATCAAATGGTTGCACGACAAAAAGCCGAAGACAAGTCGGCATTGAAATATCAGAATAGAGACAAATAGATAACAGCGGCGTGAGTTTCGTGGACTCAGGCGTCTACGCTACGAAAGAACTCATTTTTCCGCCCCACCCTCCGTCATGCTCACAGCATCCACCGGCAGTGGCATGGATCCTCGGCTTAAGACCGAGAGGACGGAGAATGAGGTTGGCGTTCTGCCAAACTCACCCTCGCGTAAAGAGCCACGCCGCGTCACCCCCAATATCAGGCCGCGCCCTGCCCTCGATCAACCCTTGCGATCGCGCTTCACTCGTGCCGCAGAGCCTCGATGGGGTTCAACTGTGCTGCCCGTCTTGCGGGGAAATAGCCGAAGATCATGCCGATTGCGGCGGAGAAGAGGAAGGCGACGGCGACCATCATCGGGCTGAAGACGAAGGGGACTTTCAAGAGGGTGACCGCCACGAGACCGAGGCTCAGGCCGAGCACGATGCCGGTGATGCCGCCGAAGAGCGAGAGCGCCACCGCCTCGACCAGGAACTGGGTGAGAACCTGGTTTTCGAGCGCGCCGATCGCCAGCCGGATGCCGATTTCCCGGGTTCGTTCGGTGACGGAGACCAGCATGATGTTCATGATGCCGATACCGCCGACGAGCAGGCTGATGGCGGCCACCGCGCCGAGCAGGCCGGTCAGCAGCGTCGTCGTGCCGGTCATTGCCTCGGCGATCTGGGTCATGTCGTTGACGTTGAAATCGTCCTGTCGGCCGGGAATGATCTTGCGCCGCTCGCGCAGCAGATTTTCGACATCGGCCTGGATCTTGGCGGTCGAGACGCCGTCGCGGGCTGAGATGATGATCTGCGGCACATTGCTGCTGCCGCTGATGCGCCGCTGGAACACCTTGACCGGCATGATGACGACATCGTCCTGGTCGGTGCCCATGCCGGACTGGCCGCGCTTGGCAAGGACGCCGATGACGGGGCACGAGACCTTGCCGACGCGGATCTGCTGGCCTGTGGGATCGGCGGCGCCGAAGAGCTGCGAGCGCACGGTTTCGCCGATGATGCAGCGGGACTGGCCGCGTTCTTCGGCCGGCGTGAAAATGCGGCCGAGCGCCAGGTTCCAGTCCTGGGCAACGAAATAGTCGTTAGTGGTGCCGGAGACGCTGGTCGAATGGTTCTGGCCGCCTGATATCACGGTTGCCGTTGATTGGTTGAGCGGCGCCACGGCCCTGAGGCCGCCGATCTGGTCGCGGATGGCGGCGACATCCTTGATGCTGAAGCGTTTGGCCTCGGAGCTCGCCCGGCCGGGGCCGAACTGGCCAGGACGGACGAACAGCATGTTGGTGCCGAGCCGCGACAGCTCGGTCGAGACCTGGGCGGTGGTGCCGTTGCCGATCGTCACCAGGGCGATGACGGCGGCAACGCCGATGACGACGCCGAGCACGGTCAGGAAGGAGCGCAGCATGTTGCGGCTGATGGCGCGTAGTGCCAGCTTCAGCGTCTCAAAGAACATGATCCGCCCTCCTGCGATGCTCGACCTCGGTCTCCAGCTTGCCGTCGACGAAACGCAGCAGCCGCTGCGCATAGGCGGCGATATCGGGTTCGTGCGTGACCATGACGATGGTAATGCCCTGCTCGCGGTTCAGCCGGGTCATCAGGTCCATGATCTCGACGCTGGTCCTGGTGTCGAGATTGCCTGTCGGCTCGTCGGCCAAGAGCAGCGCCGGCTCGGTGACGATGGCGCGGGCGATGGCGACGCGCTGCTGCTGGCCGCCTGACAGTTCCTGGGTCTTGTGATGTTCGCGGCCGGAGAGGCCGACCAGCGCCAGCGCTTCGCGGGCCCGTTCGCGCCGCTCGCGCACCGCCATGCCGCGATAGATCAGCGGCAGCTCGACATTTTCCACCGCCGAGGTGCGCGACAGAAGGTTGAAGCCCTGGAAGACGAAACCGAGCATATGACGGCGCAACAGCGTCAGCTGGCTGCGGTCGAAGCCACTGGTCGGGATGCCCTGGAAGACGTAATCGCCTGATGCCGGCACGTCGAGGCAGCCGAGGATATTCATCGCCGTCGACTTGCCGGAGCCGGATGGACCCATGATCGCGACGAATTCATGGGTGTTGATCGCCAGATCGACATGGTCGAGCGCGCGGATGGCCGCCTCGCCCTCGCCGTAGATTTTCGAGACCTGCCTGAATTCGATGAGTGGCGGGTTAGCCATCCCACTTCTCCGCCTAGTTCGCACGCGTCGTGGCGTCGGTCACCAATGCGTCATTTTCCCTAAGGTCGCCGGAGACGACCTGGGTGAACTGGCCGTCGGACGAGCCGACCTGGATGACGACAGGGGTGGGCCGGCCTTCGCGCAGCACCCAGACGCGCCGCTCTGCGCCCGTCAACGCCTGACCTGCATTGCCGCCGCGCTGGCGTGGCGGGCCGAAGATCCCGAAAATGCCGCGACCGCGCCTTTCGCCCTGTGCCGGCGCATAACGCAGTGCCGCATTCGGCACCATCAGCGTGTCCTTGACAGCCTCGACGGTGACGTCGGCCGTCGCCGTCATGCCGGGGCGCAGCAGAAGGTCGGCATTGTCGACCGAAAGCACCGCCTTATAGGTGACGACATTGTTGACCACTTCGGAGGCGAAGCGGATCTGCTCGATCTCGGCGGGAAAGGTCCGGTCGGGATAGGCGTCGACCGAAAACTTCGCCTTCTGGCCGACGGCGATCTGGCCGACATCGGCCTCGTCGACATCGACCTGCAGCTCCATTTTCTTCAGGTCGCCGGCGATGGTGAAAAGGATAGGCGCCGAAAGCGAGGCGGCGACCGTCGCGCCCGGATTGATGGCGCGGGTGAGGATGACGCCGTCGATCGGCGAGATGATCTTCGCCTTGGCGAGATTGACCTCGGCCAACTGCAGGTCGGCCTCCGAGGCCAGCACTTCGGCTTCGTTGATCTGTTTGGCGGCGACGGCCGAATCATATTTGTAGGTGGCGTCGTCGAGGCTCTGCTGGGTGGAGACGTTGCTCTTGACCAGGCTCTTCAGCCGCTCGAGCGAGGTGCCTGCCGATTGCATATCGGCATCGGCCTTGACGACATTCGCCTTGGCGGAATTCAGCTTGGCGCGCGAACTCTTCACATCCGCCTCGAGCTTGTTGGTGTCGAGAAGAGCCAGCACCTCGCCTGCCTTGACCGTGCTGTTGTAATCGACATTGACGTCGCGGACCGTGCCGGAAAGTTCGCTCGATATATCAACCTGCTCGGTCGGTTGCACCGAGCCGGTGGCGGTGACGAGCACCGTCAGGCCACCGCGTTTTACCGGCTGGGTGGCATAGCTCACTTCGCTTTGCCCGCGGTCCATATAGAAATAGGCGGCGGCGGCGGCCGCGGCGATGAGGATCAGCAGGATGAGCAGGCGTCCACGCCAGCGGCTGCGCTTGCCCTGCCGTCGCGATGCGGCAAGGACCGCCGCGAGGTCGGATGCGCCGTCTGTCTGCGCCCCGGTCTTCTTGCCGGTTCCGGTATCGTTCATGTCATCCTCGATCAGTCAGCGGCCGTCTCGGTCCGCAGCGAAATAAGCACAGCGCAGATGAACCGGGCATTAGCGTTGCCGCCGAACTGGCACGGAATTGCGGATGGGGGAAATGAAATATTGGTAATAAAAGTCAAGTTTTGGTGCGAAAGCGCTCGTCAGTCCGCATCCTCGGAATATTGGCCGGCGCCGAGCAGCGGACGCAGCCAGGCTTCGCGCCGCTTGATCCAGACTTCATAGTCCGGCGCGAGGTCGGTCGGCAGATTGTCGAGCGAGCCCACACGGATTTCCGCCTCATCGTCCCTGAGGCAGAAAAGCCTGCCGCCGCAGGTCGGGCAGAAGCTGCGGCCGGCGAAGGTGGCGATCTCGCCGCTGTGGGAAAAAGCCTGCCGCGGCCAGACCGCGAAGAAGACGAAGGCGGAGCCGCTGGATTTACGGCAATCGGCGCAATGGCAAAGGCCGACGCGCAATGGCTCACCCTCGACGCGATAGGCCACTGCCCCGCATAGGCAGCTTCCGGTGCGGATGCTCATCGCGGGCGTCAGGCGTCGAGGCTCGTAGGCAGCCCCGGCGGGCGCCGCTTTGCCGCCATCAACAGATCGAGTTCGGTGGCGGAGGGACCGAACTTGTCGTAGAGGCGTTTCGCCTCCTTGTCGTCCAACCGATATTTCCTGGCAAATTCGCTGATGCTGTAGGGGCGGCCCCGCAACACTCTTCGCGCCGGGGTCGCCGTATTCGGTGCGTCGGTCATGAGTTTCTCCTTTCTTTCCATACCCTTTAAGCTAGAGCGACAGGCTGAATTGGAAAGAGCCGATGGGCTGCGCCGAGCCTTTCCGGCATGGAGCGATGGGGTTTAGTCGGGAACCTTCTTGCGGCCACGCGCATTGTCAATTCGAGGTTGCGGGTCGCGCCAAGCGGACGCGGCGGTGCCGGAGAACATCGGGATTTTTCCGCTTTCTCCTGATGGCCAACGAAATGGCAGGCGAGCTCCCTACCCGCCCGGTCCGCTTCCTCATCCCTCCTATCGATAGGAGGTCACAAAATATTAACGTGGGGAACGCATGCGCCGGAGCGTAGTTCTTTGCCTGAGGTCGACGTGGCCTCGTTCAAACCTAAGGAGAACCGTATGGCAAACCAAGGTGGATCCCATGAACAGCACGTCAAGACCGGTCAGCAGAGTCACAAGAAAGACTCCAATGCCCGCAGCGCCTCATCAGGCGGCCGCGACGCGCAGTCCAGCGGAACCCGCGGCGGAAGCCATGAACAGCATGTTAAGGCAGGTCAGCAAAGCCACAAGAATAACCAACACTAAAGCTGATGTTACGTGAAAATTGGGCTCGCGCTTCGGCGCGGGCTTTTTCGTGATCCTTGAAGTTGGGTGGGCATTTCGATAGCATCATAGATCTGACACGGCCACGAAAAATATGAAGAAACTCAATCTCGGAATGCCTCAGAGAGGCCTGCTCTTTCAATCCTACTTCGTGGGCATGACATTAGCCCATATTCCGTTGTTCTTTGAAGGAATCGGAGTGATAACATTTGTATTTAAATTTATTTTTTCAATACCCGTCATGCTCGCGATATATTTCCTATATTCTCTTAAATACATTCAAGTACATTCACGCCCATTTTTCTGGTCGTTTCTAACATTTATTTTTTCTTTATGCGTGGTTATGTTGATTTACTTTTTGTTACTTTTCGACGGCGGCCAGAGTGATTTTCGTCTTTTATCTGTTTTTTTGATCCTTGCCGTACCCTCGTTGCTAATTGCCTGCGGTTATTTCGCCCTCAGACTTTGGCTGCAGATAAGTTGCTCGCGCGGACGGCAGAGCGAAGCTACGATTTGACGAACGGCGCCTTCGTGGATTGGACGCTGAGGCGTCAAGACAGACGCCGACCATCCTCGCCGAAGAGATGCAGCACAGCCGGGTCGAGATGCAGAGGCAGGCTGTCGCCGGATTTCATCTGCTGCTGGCCTGCGAAGACCGCGATCAGCTTCTTGCCGGCCGTGTCGGCGTGGACAACGGTTTCGGAACCCAGTTCCTCGACAAGGGTGATCCGCGTGTCCAGCTTGCTCGCGCTCGCTCCGTCGGCAAGGGTTATGTGCTGTGGCCGTATGCCGATGCTTATCCTCTCGCCGATCGGGCGCGTCTCCTGGGCGATCGCGGAAAGGCGATGGCCGCCGACGGTTTCGACTTGGGTAAAACCGCCTTCGTGCCCGACGACCGACCCTTCCAGAAAATTCATGTGCGGCGCGCCGATGAAGCCGGCGACGAAGCGGTTTGCCGGCTTGTTGTAGAGTTCCAGCGGTGTTCCCACTTGCTCGATCCGGCCGCCTCTCAACACGACGATGCGGTCGGCGAGTGTCATCGCTTCCACCTGATCGTGGGTGACGTAGATCATCGTTGCCTTCAGGCGGGCGTGAAGGGCAGCGAGTTCGGCGCGCATGCTGACCCGAAGTTCGGCGTCGAGATTGGAGAGCGGTTCGTCGAGCAGGAAGGCATCCGGGCGGCGGACGATGGCGCGGCCGATCGCGACGCGCTGACGCTGGCCGCCGGAGAGCTGGCCCGGACGGCGCTGCAGAAACGGCTCGATCTCCAGCATGCGCGCGGCATCAGCGATGCGCGCTTCGATCTCGGCCTTCGCCACCTTGGTATTCTCGAGACCGAAGGCGAGGTTCTCCCGCACGCTCATATGCGGATAGAGCGCATAGGACTGAAAGACCATGGCAAGGCCGCGGTCGGCGGCGCCGATCTCGGTGACATCCTTGCCGTCGATGGCGATACTCCCGCCCGACGGCTTGTCGAGGCCGGCGATCAATCGCAGCAGTGTCGATTTCCCGCAACCGGACGGGCCGACGAAAGCGACGAACTCGCCGTCGTTGACCTCAAGCGAGACATCGCGGATGACCTCGACGGCGCCGAAATTCTTGACGATATTTCTGAGCTCGAGCCCGCTCATGTACTCTCCTGTTTCATATTATTTCAGCCCCGAGCCGGCGATGCCTGTGGTGATGAAGCGCTGCAGGAAGACGAAGATCAGCACGACGGGGATCATCGAGACGACGGTCATGGCGAGGATGTAGTGCCATTGCACATTGAGTTCGCCGGCATAGACGTTGAGGCCGACCTGCAGCGTGTAAAGCTCCTTGCGCGACAGCACGATCAACGGCCAGAGGAAGTCGTTCCAGCGCCAGACGACCGAGAAGATCGCCAACACCGCCAGCGCCGGCGCCGACAGCGGCAGGACGATGCGCCAGTAGATCTGCCATTCGCTGGCCTTGTCCATGCGCGCGGCGTCGATCAGTTCGTCGGGGATGGTCAGCATATATTGCCGGAGCAGGAAGACCCCTGTCGGGGTGGCGACCGTCGGCAGGATGACGCCCCAGAGACTGTCGAAAAGGTTCAGCGTGCCGATGACGGAATAGAGCGGCACGACGATGACCGAGAGCGGCACCATCAGCGTCGCCAGGATCATCAGCATGACGGCGGTGCGGCCGGGGAACTGGTATTTCGACAGCGCGAAGGCGGCCATGGAATTGACCAGCAGCGTGATGGCTGTCGCGACCACCGTCACGAAAACCGAGTTGCGCAGGAACAGCAGAAAATCGAAATGCTGAAACGGTTCGGTGTAATTGCCGCCGGCGAAATCGACCTGGCGCACCGGCGTGCGGTCCTTGATGTTGACCTTGACGATGTCGCCCGGCTGTTTCGGATCGACCATCTGGCCCATGATGCCGATGCGGCGGACTTCGGCGAGCTGGCGGCTGCTGCCATCCGGCATCGTGACATTATAAAGCGGCAATGGCTTGTCGTAGCCCGGCACCACGGCCTGCTCGGTGACATAGGGCAGGAAGGATGGCGGGAATTCGGCGAGTGCTGCCGGCGTCTTGAACGAGGAAAAGACCAGCCAGACGGCCGGGCCGAACATCAGGAAGACGCCCGAGATCAGCCATATCCAGGTGACAACATCAGTCCAGTGCCAGCCGCGGCCGCGGCGGCGCAGCAGAAAGGTGCCGACGGCGCTCATTGGCGTGTCCCCTTCTTCTCGTTGCGGCTGCTGACGCCGAGCTGGACCAGCGTCAGGATGACGAGCACAATGCCCATCAGGATCGAAGCGGCCGAGGCGAGCCCCGGATTGCGCAGCGAACTCGCAAAACCGGTCTCGTAAATGAACTGGGTGATGTACATGGTGCTGGTGCCGGGCCCGCCGCCGGTGAGCACAAAGACCTCGTCGAAGATCTGCACGGCGCGGATTAGCGCCAGCACCAGGACGACAATGAGGTTCGGCATCAGCAGCGGCAGGGTAATCCGCCGGAAGATCCGGGTGGGGCTTGCCTTGTCCATCGCCGCCGCCTCGTAGAGATCCCGGGGGATCGCCTGCAGGCCGGCGAGCAGGATCAGTGCATAAAAGCCCATATGCGCCCAGACCGAGACGAAGACGGCGAAGAAGAAGGCCCAGAAACGATCGCTGAGCCAGGAGAAGGGCTCGAAGCCGAAGGGGCTGAGCGCATAGTTCAACAGGCCTTCACGCTGCAGTATCCACTTCCAGATCAGGCCGACGACGACAGGCGACAGTAGCACGGGAAAGAAAAAGACGGCGCGCCAGAAGCCGCGATTGGAAAGCTCGCGATTGAGGATCAAAGCCGTTGCGAGTGCGGTGATCAGCATCGCCGAGACCTGGAAGACGACGAAGACGGCGGTGTTGCGCACGGCCGCCCAGAACGTGTCGGCCGCACAGGTCGACGGATCGAGATAGGAGCGGCAATCAAACAGGATCCGGTACTGCTCGGCGCCGACATAGGTTCTGTTCGGCAGGAAGATGGCGCCGCCGCTCGTCGTCGAATAGATGAAGTTGATGACCAGCGGCAGCAGCACGAAGACGGAAAAGATCAGCATGTTGGGCGCCAGGAAGACGCCAGCCATGCCGTTCAGCCCCGTCAGCTTCTGCCAGGCACGCATGGGAATATCGACGATGCCCATGGCGACCCGGACAGGCGCAATCAGCGCCTGCCGCAGGCCGGTTTTGACAGGTGGTTCGGAGGAAACCGTTTTGTCCGCCATCCGTTCGTCCGTCAGTTGCCGCCAACCTTGGCTTTGATGTCCTCGTCGATGCGGGCATAGGCGTCGTCGAGCTTCATTTCGCCGGCGATCACCTGGCTGATGCGGGCGACGATGGCGCTGTAATAGGCGTCCGACCACTTCCAGCCCGGCAGCTTCATGGCGGGTGCCGCCGTCTGGGCGGCCGACTCGACGAAGGCCTTCAGCGCCGCCTGCACATGCGGATTGTCGGTCTTGAAGTCCATCTGGCCGGCGGCCACAGCTTTGTGCGCCGGAATGAACAGGCTGCGCTCGGCGAACTCCTTCTGCACGTCGGCGCTTGCCAGGTAGTCCATCACCTTGGCGACGTCCTTGGGGTTCTTGGTGTATTTGACGGCGACGAGACCGGCGCCGCCCTGCATGCCGGTGCAGGCGACCGTGCCGCAGGGGCTCCCCGCCATCACCCAATCGAAACTGTCGCCGATCTTCTGGGCAAAGCCCGAGATCTGCCAACTGCCCGAATAATAATAGGCCAGGCCGCCATTGATGAAGTCGTCGGCCGCGGCGCGATAGGTAGTGCCGGCAGCACTGACCCAGACATCCTTGTTGATGGTGCCGTCCTCGTTCCACTTGACGAAGCGGCTGAGGAAATCCTTGGAGCCCTGGTCGATCGGCGCCGGCTTGCCGTCAGCGGCGATATAGTTGGCGCCGTAAGAAATATTCGGGCCGGAGACGCGATGGCCGGAGCGGTCGATCGCCATGGCGAAGACCTTCTGGCTGTCGGCGACCTTCTTGGCGGCGACTGCCCAATTATCCCAGGTGGCCTTTGGGCCGGGAATTTCGACGCCGGCCTGCTCGAACAGCGTCTTGTTGACGAAGCCGCCGGTCAGCGTCAGCTGCGTCATGAAGCCGGTGATGGCGTTCGAGCCATCGGGACGCATCCAGTCGGCCTGGGCGCCGAAATTGTCGTCCCAGTATTTGGCATCGGCGAGCAGCGGGCGAAGATCGAGCCAATGCTGGGCCTGGGCCTTCAGATTGGTGACGCGGGCAATATCGGGCCCCTTCCCGGCTTCGAGCTGCACCGGCAGCTGTTCCTTTACGACGTCATAGGAAACCTCGTCGAGGATGACGTTGACATCGGGATTGGTCTTCGAGAAGCGCGCCAGCAGATCCTTGATGACAGCACCCTCGCCGCCGTCGGAATACCACATGATGCGCACGTCGCCGGCATGGGCGGCAACGGAACTCAAGAGAACCGCAGCAAAGGCCGCGCCAATCGATTTCATTCTGGTCATTTTCTCCTCCTCTTGACCAATGAATTCCTGCGCCCGGCCAGGTCCTCCACCTGCCGGACATGTCGTCTACGAGGCGGCGCGCCGAGGCTGCCTGCCTGATATCTCCAGATGTACCGCTTCTCCCCGCACCGACCAGTCCGCAGGTCTCAGAATACGGCCTTCGGCGCACACGGTGCCGTCCTCTTCGAAGATGACCTGGCCATAATCCGGATCGGCGACGATCAGTGCGTCCTTGTCGTCTCGGTGGGCCTGGAGTGCCGCGAAACGCGCCTGCATGCCGGCAAGGTCGCCCTCCCGATCGAGATCGGAGAGACGGACAATCCATCGGCTCTTACGTGCGGCCAGGCGCAGCTCCATATCCGTCGTCGGACCCTCCTTCACCGGCACCAGTGCTCCGCTGCCGATCAGCAGCGCCAGGCCGTTGCCGGAACGGGCGAGCGCCAGATTGCCGCCGACCGCCGTTTCGTCGAAGGCTTCGACCGGGAACCAGGCGTGGGTGAAATCCGGCTGGCCCTCGTGGATGTTGAAATCGAGGATGGCGAGATCGCGATACTGATGCACGCGCGGCAGCGTTCCGCAGCCGCCCCAGAAGCTCGGCCGGCCATAACCGAACTGGATGGTTTCGCCGGGATGGTTGATCCAGATCTGTGCTTCCGGCCGCTGACCCAAGCGCAGATGCAGCACTGTCTCCTGGTAGCCCCAGGCGCCGGGACGATAATGGGCGATGGTGCCGAGCGCGGTGTCGCGCGTCTTGTAGTGATAGAGCGCGGCGAAACGGTTCTCGCCCTGGGAAAAGGTCCACTCCCGCGCGTCGTCGGCGTCATGCGCGGCAATCGCCGCGAACTCCTCGGGAAAACGCAGGCCGTGATCGCGGATGCAGACAGCAAGCTGCGGCAAAGCGTGGACGCGCCGGCCGTACCAGCCGCGGCCCCAGAGCAGCCGGGCGATGGCCGACAGTTCGACCGAGCGGCCGGGGCGTAGCGTATGTTCGTAGGAGCGGCCCTGGCTGCCAGTCAGCATACCGTGATGGGCCGAACGGGCGACGATCTCCATCAGCCGAACGATGCTGGCATTCGCCCGGGCGCGGATCGTCTCATCCGGCGCGCAGGCGGCGAGCGCCGTCAGGCCCTTGAGGTCGATCGGGAAATAGGGAACGGAATTCCACTCCGCCATTTCCCATTTCTCGAAGTGATCGAGCCAGGCGCGGACGCGCTCTTCGCCGACCTTCATCTGCTCGGCGCCGGTGCGGCCGGAACGGACAAAAACGGCATTGAGAAAAAGCCGGCCGCCGAGATAGGCGGCGGTATGGAAGAGAAGCGCGTGGTTTTCCGAAAAATACCACTGAACGTCATTGCCCGGTTCATCCATCCAGTAGCGATAATGGAGAACGGCGTGCTCGATCCTCTGCCGCAGGCCTTGCGACAGCAGATCGCTCCAGCGCGTATAGGCAAACAGCAGCGGCACCAGCACGAAATCGGCGCAGTCGTGACAGTCCTCGATAACAGGCAGCATCGCCGCAATCATTGCCTCGGTCTCTTCGCCACCCTGCCCCAACGCCAGCCGCGCGAAAGCGCAGACGGTATCCGGCTCGGAATGGGCAGCAACCTCGGCCAGCGCCTCGGCGATACGGTCCGCCAATGCGGCGGGCGCCTGCCCCTGGCGTTCGGGATGACAGATTTCGACGCCGAGCGTGCGGCCGAGCGAAAGTTCGCCTGATTTGAAGGCGATGCGGAAATGGCGGAAATCGGCGGGCATATCAGCCGAGGCACCGAGTTCCAGCCTGGTTGCGCCCTTCTCCAGCGCGAAATCATAATCGAAACGCTCTGTCGACATGAAGTCGCCTTCGATCTCGACATGGCAGGTGAGCGCCACCGGTAGCGGCGCCGGAAACAGGATCGTCACGTCCTCGCCGAGATAGGCGGTGCGGTCGAAGCGCATGCCTTCGAGGATCGCCTCCAGCGCATCGGCATCACCGGCAGCGATCGGAACGGGGACTGCCGTTTCGACCTCCGGCCCTTCGAGATAATCCAGCTGGAAATAGAAACGGGCGTCGCGTTCGGCGAGATCGTCGACATAGACGCGGATCTCGTTGAGACCGACGGCGAGCTCGACCTCGAGGATCTGCTGGGCTTCCAGATTGCGCTCGTAAGGCGCCATGAAGCCCTGCTCGGCGCCATTGACGAAGAGGATCGCGCCACCACAGGTCGACAGGCGAAGCCTAGCCGAACCCGCGGAGCGGGCATCGAGGAAGGTGCGCGCCCAGCAGCCGATGCGGGTCGGGCGAAACCAGAAGCCCGAGAGATCCACACGCGGAGAGGCAAAGGGAAGCCACCAGCGGCTTGCTTCGAATTCGGCTGCCGGCTGCGGCCGACGGCCGGAGAAGGATTTCTTGAATTCAGTGCGGCAGGGATATTCGTGCGGGATGAAGTTCTTCGTCTTGGTGACGAAGAAGAACGGATCCATGCTGCCTTCCATCGGCCGATCGGCGACGTCGTAGCGCTGCTGCGAGAGATGGCCCAGCTGCCAATAGACGATCGGCCTTTGTTTCGCAGTCTGGCGGCGGAGATGGGATTGCTGCTCGGCGGCCATGTTTAGCCCGCTCGAACCTTAAGACGCCGGGCAAAACACCGACGCGTGGACTGGCCGTCAAACCGCATCTTCAAAGCCTCCCTGCTCTGTCGCTTGTCGCGGACTCCTAAAAGCAATTGTGCATAGGCATTCCATTTGCGCAATCTGAAAGATTTTTGCACAATAGACAGGGAGCGAGGAGATGTCATGGCCACGGAGCAGAAAAAGGGCAGGCGCACACGCCTCGACGACATCGCCGCCCGCTGCGGCGTATCGATCAGCACGGTGTCGCGAGCGCTCGCCGGCGAGAAGGGCGTCAGGCCCGAGATCCGCAAGCTGGTGCTGGAAACGGCGAGCGCGGTCAGCTACGCCTTGCCGGCAAGTGTCGCCGGCAAGAAGGTCATGCTCGTTGCCTCCGGCGCGGCGATGATCGACTATGTCCGCAACCAGTTCACCCTCTACGTGCTCGAGGGATTGAACGCGCGGGCGGCCGCTCTCGGCATCGAGGTGGCGATGCGCCCTATCGCCGACAAAGGAGATGAAGCCCGCGTCGTCGCCGAGATGCGGGACGATCCGAGCTTTGGCGGCATGCTGATTCTGACGGTCGACGAGGAGGACATGCTGGCGGGGGCCGCCGGCCTCGGAAAGCCCGTCGTGCTCGTCAACAGCGACGATCCCTATATGCGGCTGTCGAGTGTGACCCCCTGCAACCGCGAGGCCGCCTTCATTGCCGCCGAGCGGCTGATCCAGGCCGGCCATAAACGCATCCTGTTTATGCTGCGGCCGGGGCGACGGACGATCGAGCGGCGACTGGAGGGCTGGCGCGACGCTCTGCTGCATCACGGGCTCAAGGCCGATGCCGATCTGGTGCTCGAGGTCGACGATTGGCTGCCGGAACTCGGGGCCGAAGCCCTCACCCGCCTCGTCCGCGACAAAGGCCTCTCCTTCACCGCCGTCCTGACGGCAGGCGACAGCCTTGCCACCGGCGCCGTGCGCGGATTGCAGGCGATGGGTTATGCCGTGCCGCAGGACGTCTCCGTCATGGGCATCGACGACCTGCCGCAATCGGCCTTTCTCAACCCGCCGCTGTCGACGGTGCATATTCCGATGCGCGAACTCGGCGCCACCGCGCTCGACCTGCTGCGCGACATGATGCTCGGCCTTGCGACACCGCGGCGCCGCGTCGAGCTTGCCTGCCATCTCGTCGAAAGAGGCAGCGTTGCAGCGGTCGGTGGCGCACCAGCGCGAAATATCAAGCTTCCATAAAGCTCGCTTCGAACAGTTCGCGCGCATAGGCATCATGGGTGGTGCCGGCCTGCAGATCCGCCCTGGTGAGTTCGTCGACAAAGCCGCCGTTTTTCATGATCAGCACCCGGTCGCACATATGGGCGATGACAGCGAGATCATGGCTGACAAGCAGATAGGTCAGTCCCTTTTCCTCGCGCTGATCGGCAAGCAGGTTGAGGATTTCGGCCTGGACCGAGACGTCGAGCGCCGATGTCGGCTCATCGAGCAGCAGAATCGGCGGCGACAGGATTAGCGCCCGGGCGATCGCTACCCGCTGCCGCTGGCCGCCGGAAAGCTCATGGGGAAAACGACTGGCGAAACTTGCCGGCAATCCCACCTGGATCAAGGCTCTTTCGACCTTCGACCAGATCTCGGACTGGCCCATGGCGCGCAGCGGCTCGGCCAACGCGGTGCCGATGCGATGGCGCGGATGCAGGGATCCGTAAGGGTCCTGAAACACCATCTGGGCGAATTTCAGCTCCTCGCGCGAGCGCCTCTTGCCGATCGGTTTGCCGCCAAGCTCGATCTGCCCGGTCCAACCCGCCTCCATGCCGGCGAGGCAACGCAGAACCGTCGATTTGCCGCAGCCGGATTCGCCGACAATGCCGAGCGTCTCGCCCTGGTTGACCTGAAAACTGATGCCGCGGACGACATGATTGCTTGATTTGCCCGAGGCAAAGACGACATCGAGGTCGCGGACATTGATCATTGCGCCGCCTCCAGATCGAGTTTTGCCCTGTCGAGAACCGCAAGCCGCCGCACCGGGTTTTTCGGGTCGGGCAGTGCTGCTATCAGCCCGCGCGTATAGGGATGGCGGGCCTCTTCGAGACTGGTCAGCGTTTCGACGATGCGGCCGGCATACATGACGATGATGCGCTCGCAAAAAGCAGCGACCATGCGAATGTCATGGCTGATCAACAGCAGGCCGGAGTTGTTTTCGCGCACCAACTCGTCGAGCAGCAGCAGCACGTCCTTGCGGACGCTGACATCCAGTGCGGAGGTCGGTTCATCGGCAATGACAAGCTTCGGCCGGGCCAGCAGCATCATTGCGATCATCACGCGCTGGCCCATGCCACCGGATATCTGGTGGGGATAGAGCGCCATGACCCGATCGGGATCGCTGATGCGCACGCGCTCCAGCATGGCGCGGGCAGCGTCGAACGCCTGGCTCTTGCCGAGACCGAGGTGAAGGCGCGCGGCTTCGGCGATCTGCTTGCCGATCGAGAGCACCGGATTCAGCGAATAGCGCGGATCCTGCATGATCAGGGCGATATCCTTGCCGCGTAGCGCGCCCATCTGCCGCTCGCTCTTCGACAGCAACGGATCGCCGCCGAGATCCAGGCGTTCGGCGGTGACGACGGCGGCCGGCGGCAGCAGACGCATGATGGCGCGACCCGTCGTCGATTTGCCGGAACCGGATTCTCCGACGATGCCGACACGTTCGCGCCCGACGTCGAAACTGACGTTGGAAACGGCGGGCACGGCGCCTCGCCCGAAACGGACGCTCAATCCCTTGACGGACAGAACGGGCTGCAAATCATGATCTTTCATTTCAAGATCTGGCATGGCGGGGATCCAGAAGGTCGCGCAGAGCATCTCCGGCGATGTTGAAGGCAAGGCTGGTCAGCAGGATGGCGACACCCGGCATGACGGCGACCCACCAATAATCGAGCATGAACTTGCGGCCGTTGGAGATCATCGCCCCCCATTCCGGCGCCGGCGGCTGGGCGCCGAGGCCGAGAAAGCCGAGTGATGCTGCCGTCAGGATGATGCCCGCCATATTTAGGGTCAGGCGAACGATGACCGATGGCACGCACATCGGTGCGATGTAGAGCAGAAGAATGCGGATCGGTGAGGCGCCGTAAAGGCGGGCGGCAACCACATAATCGGCATTTCTAACGACCAGGGCTTCGGCGCGGGCGAGCCTGGCAATCGGCGGCCATGCCGTCAGCGAAATCGCGATGATGGCCGTGGTCAGGCCGGCGCCGAGCGCTGCAGCAAAAGCGAGCGACAGGATCAGCGACGGGAAGGACAGAACGATATCGGTGGCGCGCATCAGCAGCGCATCGGTGCGCCCGCCGAAGAAGCCGGCGACGACGCCGATCAAAAGGCCGATCGGCCCGACGATCAGCGAGATCGACAGCACCGTCTGAATGGTGATGCGCGTGCCGAAGATCAGCCGGCTCAGAATGTCGCGGCCGAATTCGTCGGTGCCGGCCCAGTGTGCCAGGCTCGGCGGCTGCAATGCATCGCCCAGCGCCTGCACGACCGGATCGTAAGGCGCCAGAAGCGGCGCGAAGATCGCGACGATGCAGAGCAGGCCGAGGATGACGAAGCCGGCAAGGCCAAGCGGCTCGGCAGCCAATTTGCGGCCGGCGCGCGTAAACGACGCCGCGATGCGGGTCGACACGCTTGGCGGGCGGATCTGAATGTCACTGCGGATGGCGTCACTCATCGGGCTGCCTCCCGCATGCGCGGATCGAAGACGGCGTAAGCGACGTCGGCGAGGAAGTTTAACAGCATGAAGATGAATCCCACGATGATGGTGCCAGCCACGATGGCGTTCATGTCGCCGATCATGAGGGCGTTCGTCATGTATTGGCCGATGCCCGGCCAGGAGAAGACGATCTCGGTCACGACAGCGCCTTCGAGCAGCCCGCCATAGGAAATGGCCAGGATGGTGATCAGCTGCACGGCAATGTTCGGCAGGACATGGCGCAAGATCGTGCCGGTCGGGCTGACGCCTTTGGCCCGGGCCGCGATGACGTAATCCTGGCTCAGCTGCTCCAGGGTGAAACTGCGGGTCATGCGGGTGATGTAGGCCATCGCCGCATAGGCCAGGATGACGGCGGGAAGAATGATATGGCCGAGCGCATTCCAGAAGATTTCGCTCTCGCCCTGCAGCAGGCTGTCGATCAGCAGGAGGCCGGTTCGCGGCGTGACGAGGCCTTCGTAAAAGACATCGATGCGGCCCGGGCCGCCGACCCAGTTGAGGCCGGCATAGAAGATGACCAGCCCGACAATGCCGAACCAGAAGACCGGGATCGAATGGCCGACGAGTGCGACCACGCGGGCGACCTTATCGATCCAGCTGTCGCGAAACAGGGCGGCGGTGAGCCCGAGCGGGACACCGACGAAGGTCGAGATGATCACTGCCAGCGTCGCCAGTTCGAATGTCGCCGGAAACGCCTGGGCAAGGTCGGAAGAGACGGGATTGCCGGTGAGCACGGCCGTGCCGAAATCACCATGAGCCAGCCCGTTCAGATAAAGGAAAAACTGCTGGTAGATCGGCAGATCGAGCCCCAGGCGCGCCCGCATCGCCGCATAGGCGGCGGGATCGGCAAGTTCGCCGACGATCGCGCCGACCGGATCGTTGGGCAAGACGCGGCCGATCACGAAGGTGACACAGAGGAGGATGAACAGGCTGACCAGCAAATGCGCCAGGCGTCGGCCAAATTCGGCTACGGAGAGTTCCTTCATGATCGGCTTGCCTTGGGAGTCTTACTGGGTTTCTACCTTGGTCACGTTCTCGAGCCGCGTCAGCTGAGACGGATGCCCGATATATCCCTGCACCTTGCCGTTGAGGACGATCGGCTCAAAGCGCTCGAACAGCGGCAGCACGGCCGGCTTCTGTTCGACGAACATCTTCTGCATCTGAACGTAAAGTTCGCCGCGCTTCTTGGCGTCCGGCTCCATCGATGCCTTCGCCGTCAGGGCCGTCAGTTCGGGAATATCCCAGGCCGAACGCCAGACGAAGTTGCCGGCATTGTTGGCCTCTTTCGAATTGTCGGGATTGGAGGAAAACTGCTCCATCGAACCGAGCACGCTCGGCATGTAGGCGCTGGTCTGCGGGATCAGCAGATCGAAATCCCGGGCGCGATGAGCGGCAATGATTTCCGAGCCATTGCCCTGCTGGATGTCGATCTTGATGCCAACCTGGGCAAGCGATGCCTGGATGGCGGTGGCAAGATCGATGCGCGGCGTCTGCGCAATGGTCTTCAGCGTCAGCGAAAAGCCGTCCTTGAAACCCGCCTCGCTCAGCAGCTGCTTGGATTTTTCGACGTCGAGATGCCAGTCGGGATTGGCGATGGCATATTCGAAATTCTCGGGAACGGGAACGTTTCTGGCCCGCCCGTATGGCCCCATGATCGTCTTCTCGATGCCCTTGTAGTCGATGCCGTAGGCGATCGCCTCGCGGACCTTGGGATTGGAGAGGTACTGGTTGCCGGCATTCATCGACAGCACGTAGAAGCCGCCTGTCGGAATGCGCTGGATGGCAAAACCTTTTTTGTCCTGGAACGTTGCGAGATCCGATGCGGTCAGGGCGCTGGCAATATCGATATCCCCGCGCTCAAGCATCAGCCGCTCGACCTGGCTTTCAGGCACATGCCGGACGATGACGCGCCTCATCTTCGGCGCGCCGGTCATATAATCCTTGTTGGCATCGAGAATGACAAGTTCGTTCGGGGACCAGCGATTGAGGGTGAAGGGTCCGGAGCCGGCCGAATGCGTCCGCATCCAGGCGTTTCCATAGTCATTGTCGACGGCATGTTTCTCCACTTCGACGCTGTCGACCACGCTGGTGGTGGTCGTCGTCAGCCGGTAGAGGAGAAGCTCCGCCGTCACCTGCTCGGAGAGATCGATCCGCACTGTCTGGTCGTCGACCGCCGTGACGAGCTTGTCGACATTGTTCTTGTCGTAGCCGACGCGCTTGAGGTTGGCGGCGGCGGCCTGATCCATCTTCAAGAGCCTGGCCAGCGAATAGACCACGTCCTTGGAGGTGACCGGGTTGCCGGAGGCGAAATTGGCCTTGCGCAGGGTGAAGGTGATGCCCTTGTCGTCGACCTTCCAGCTTTCGGCCAGTTGCGGAAGGATCTTGCCGTCCGCCGTGCTGGCGACCAGCCGGTCGTAAAGGTTGGACATGATCTCGACGGCCTTGCCTTCGGTCGCCTGCTGCGGATCGAGAGATAGAACCTGGGCCAGCGATGTACCAATCACCAGCTGATCCTGCGGGGTCGCAGCCTGCAGCTGCGGTGCAGCGATCGTCAGGGCGCCGAAAACGGCGCCGACGAACAAGCTTTTAGAAAAATGCTTCATTGTCAGTCCTCCCTGGATTACTATAAAAGACATATTATGTCGCCCGTATGTCGTATTATGATTTAACGAAGTCTGATATGATTTGCAAGACCTGAGCGGGCGACCTGATGCCAAGGGGTTTGGGAGCGGAAAATGACAATACTCAGCCGTGGCCGGCAAAGACTGGCGCAGCAGGTCATCGATCAATTGCGGGCGCAAATCGAAACGGGGCAGTTGCGCGTCGGCGACCAGCTGCCAACCGAGCCGCAGCTGGAGGCCACCTTCGGCGTCAGCCGCACCGTGGTTCGCGAGGCGATTGCCGACCTCCGGTCGGCGGGCTTCGTCAAACCGATTCAGGGTAAAGGGGTTTTTGTCGCCGACCCGAAGGCGCATTCGGTGCTGTCATTGACGCCGGTGGAAATCAAAAGCATTCCGGAAACCCTGGAATTGCTGGAGTTTCGCATGGCGGCCGAGGGTGAAGCGGCCGCCATCGCCGCCTATCGCCGCACCGCCGAGCAGGAGGCGGCCATCCGCGAGGCCAATCGCAGAATGGCGCAACTGATTGAAGCCGGACAACAGACGGTGGAGGCAGATTACGCCTTCCACATGGCGATTGCCGCCGCCACCAATAACCGATTCTATGTCGATGTTCTCCGCCATTTCGGCGCCAAGGCCATCCCCCGTGGCCAGTTTCCGACGCTGCCCGAGGCCAATGACCGGGACTATCTGCAAAAGGTCTATGCCGAACATGTGGAAATTCTCTCGGCCATCGCCGATCAGGATCCGGAACGCGCCCGCCAGGCGATGCGCGCCCATATGCTGGCCAGCCAACGTCGCTACCGGATGCTCGCCGAACAGCAATAGGGCTCGACTCTCTTCCAAATTCATATTATGTCATATGACATTGTGTAATTTCGAAAGAGACTCAAATGTATCTGGGAACACAGGTCGCCGCCCGGGATGACGACGATTATCGTATCTTCGCGCAACTGGGTGTGAAGCATATCAACGCCGACCCGCCGGGAGAACCGAGCAGCTGGACGCTTTCCGACCTCGAGCGCCACCGCGACAAGGTCGAAAGCTTCGGCCTGATTCTCGACATGATCCAGCTGCCGCTGCCCTCGCAACCGATCGAGAAGGCGTCCTATCCCGATATCCTGCTTGCCGGCCCGGAGCGCGACAGGCAGATCGACGCCGTTTGCAAGCTGATCGAGAATACCGCGGCGGCCGGCATTCCGGCGGTCAAATATAATCTCAACCTGATCGGCATTCCCCGCACACCGGACGAACCAGGGCGCGGCGGATCGATGAATGCCAGCTTCCGCTGGGACAAGACGGATCAGCAGGCAGCACCCGGTCTTGCCGGTGTGCTCTCCGAAGACGAAAACTGGGAACGGATCGACTATTTCCTCGAACGTGTCGTTCCCGTCGCCGCAAGCAATCGCGTCAGGCTCGCCTGCCATCCGCACGATCCCTATACGCCGCCGGGCTTTCGCGGCGTCACGCGGGTGCTCGGCACCGTCGAAGGCCTGAAGAAGTTCGTGCTGATGCGCGAAAACCCCTATCACGGCCTGAATTTCTGCCAGGGCTCGATCGGCGAAATGCTGGAAAATCCCGGCAAGGAGATCGACGACGTCATTCGCTGGTTCGGCGAACGCAACAAGATCTTCAATGTTCACTTCCGCAATATCCGCGGCGGCAAACTCTCCTTTATGGAGACCTTCCCCGACGAGGGCGACATGGACATGGTCCGCTCGGCCAGGATCTACAAGGAAGTCGGCTTCAAATACATGCTGATGCCCGACCATGTGCCGACCGTTTCCGGCAAGGACCCTTCCGCCACCGCATTTGCCTACTGCTACGGCTATATCGCGGCCCTTCTGCAGACGCTCGAAAGCGCCTGAGACGGCCAATTTCAACAGGTAAGGAACAGGACTTTCATGATGAACCCGATTGAATTGAAGAAGGCCGTCGGCAGTGGTCTCCTCTCGTTTCCGGTGACGCATTTCGACGACCAGCTCATTTTCGACGAGGCGAAGTACCGCCGCCATGTCGAATGGCTTGCCGGTTACGACGCTGCGGCCCTGTTTGCCGCCGGCGGCACCGGTGAATTCTTCTCCCTCAGCCCGAGCGAGATCCCGCAAGTCGTCAAGGCTGCCAAGGCGTCGGCCGGCAAGACGCCGATCATCTCGGGAACCGGCTACGGCACGTCGCTTGCCATCGAGATCGCAAAGGCGGCCGAAAAGGCAGGCGCGGACGGGCTGCTGCTGCTGCCGCCCTATCTGATGTTTGCCGAGCAGGCCGGCCTCATCGCCCACGTCAAGGCGGTCTGCCAATCGGTCGGCATCGGCGTCATCGTCTATAACCGCGATAACGCCGTGCTGACGGCTGAAAGCATTGCGCGGCTCGCCGAGGAATGCCCGAACCTGATCGGGTTCAAGGACGGCGTCGGCGATGTCGACAAGGTCATCGAGATCACCACGCTGCTTGGCGATCGCCTCGTCTATGTCGGCGGCATGCCGACCCATGAGGTCTATGCACAAGCCTATTTCGCCGCCGGCGTGACCACCTATTCCTCGGCCGTCTTCAACTTCGTCCCGGCGCTGGCCCAGCGCTTTTACGGCGCCCTGCGCACCGGCGACCAGGCGACCGTCGACGAGATCCTGAAGAGCTTCTTCTTCCCCTTCGTCGCCCTGCGCAACCGCAAGAAGGGCTACGCCGTCTCGATCATCAAGGCCGGCCTGCGGGTGCTCGGGCAGAATCCCGGCCCGGTTCGGCCGCCTCTGACGGATCTTACTCAGGAGGAGTTGGCGCTGCTGGAGAAGATCGTCCAGGCCAACGGTGTTGAACGGATTGCGGCTGAGTAATTCGGAGATTGAGGGCGGCGCTTCGCTCTTCTTAGCTCCTTAGGTCATCCTCGGCCCGGACAACTCTACGCCCGAGATGCCCCTCATCCGCCTGCCGGCACCTTCTCCCCGCCCAGCGGGGCGAAAGGACAAGCCGCGGCCTCTCCGTTTCTCGCCACCTCTCGCGTGGCACGTCCCCTAGCCCCGTTTACGGGTGAGGGGCTGTTTCGGCAATCTCTTCGGTCGAGCATATTCGCATGCGCCGGCGGGCCTCACCTACAGCGCTACACCGCTGCCGCGGTCGAAAACATGCACCTGATCGCTGGCAATACTTGCCTCGAACACGGCGCCGTAGCGGGCGGGGTATTCGCCGTCGACGATGGCGGTCACCTGTTGTCCGGCGAGATCGAAGACCACATGGGTCTGGGCGCCTGTCGGTTCTACCAGCATGGTGCGGCCGGCGAGCGGTGTGCCGGCCGCTATGCCGGGAATGAGATGTTCGGGGCGCAGGCCAACCGTGACGGCCTGGCCGGCCTTGACCTTGCGGTCGGGCGCGAGGCGGATCGCCGTGCCGTCTTCGAGGCGGGCGGCGGGTTCGCCGTTTACACCGTCGACCGTGCCGTCGAGCATGTTCATCGCCGGCGATCCGATGAAGGCGGCGACGAACAGATTGGCCGGCTTCCGGTAAAGTTCGAGCGGTGTTCCCTGCTGCTCCACCTTGCCGTGATTGAGCACGACGATGCGGTCGGCGAGCGTCATCGCTTCGATCTGGTCGTGCGTGACATAGATCGAGGTCGTCCTGACCTTCTGGTGCAGCGTCTTGATCTCCGAGCGCATCTGCACGCGCAGTTTCGCATCGAGGTTGGAGAGCGGCTCGTCGAACAGGAAGACGGCCGGATTGCGCACGATGGCGCGGCCCATGGCGACGCGCTGGCGCTGGCCGCCGGACAGCTGGGCGGGTTTGCGGTCGAGCAATGTGGCGAGATCGAGCATGCGGGCGGCCTCAGAGACGCGGGCCTCGATCTGCGGTTTGGCGACGCCGGCAAGCTTCAGATTGAAGCCCATGTTTTCAGCCACCGTCATGTGCGGATAGAGCGCATAGGACTGGAAGACCATGGCGATGTTGCGCTCGCGCGGCGTCATGGCGTTGACGACATTGCCGCCGATGGCGATTTCACCATCGGTGATCTCTTCGAGGCCGGCGATCATTCGCAGCAGCGTCGATTTTCCGCAGCCGGACGGCCCGACGAGGGCGACGAATTCGCCATCCTCGATATGAAGAGAAATGCCGTGGATGACGTCGACGGCGCCATAGGCCTTGCGAATGTCGTTCAGTTCAACGGATGCCATGATAACACCTCCAATGGTTCGGCTCAGGACTTCACGGCGCCGGCGGTCAACCCGGCGATGATGTGTCTCTGGGCGACGAAGAAGACGATGATGGTGGGAAGGATGGTCAGGGTGATGAAGGCCAGCACCAGCTGCCAATCCGTGCCGTATTCGCCGCGATAGACCATGATGCCGAGCGGCCAGGGATATTTGGATTCCGAGTTCAGCATGATCAGCGGCAGGATGTAGCTGTTCCAGCTGCCGACGAAGGAGATGATGCTGACGGTGGCGACGATCGGCCGGGAAAGCGGCAGCGAGATATGCCAGAAGAACCTCATATAACCGCAACCATCGACGAAGGCCGCCTGAAACAATTCTTCCGGAAGATTGCGGAAATAGTTTCGAAACAACAGGATGCTCATGCCGAGGCCGAAGGCCACCTGCGGCAGCACCACGCCCCAATAGGTATTGAGCAGGCCGAGGTCGCGGATGCGGATGAACAGCGGCAGGATCGCGGTCGCCGCCGGAAACATCAGCCCGAGCAGGAAATAATTGAGTAGGAAGGACGAGCCGAAGAAGCGGACATGGGCAAAGGCGAAAGCCGCCATCGACGAGACGATCAGCGTCAGCAGCACAGTAAGCGCTGCAATGATCAGCGAATTGCCGATCTGCAGCCAGTAGCGTTCGCCGAAGAGAATGTCCGTATAATTCGTCCATTGCCACTCGGTCGGCAGGCCGAAGGGATTGGTGCGCAGGTCGCCCAGCGTCTTGAAGCCGCCGAGCGCCGTCGTCAGCAGCGGCACCAACACGATCGCGGCGATCAGGCTCAGCGACACGTAGAGATAGATGCGGGTCGATGTCCTCATGCGGACGGAAGAGCTCATATCAGTCATGGCGCATGAAGATCCTTTTGTAACCGAAGGCGAGCGTCACGCAGATGACGAACAGCACGACGCCGACGGCACTGCCGAGGCCGACCTGCATGCGCATGACGCCATAGGTGAAGAGGAAGGTGACCATCGTCTGCGTCGAGTTGGACGGTCCGCCGCCGGTCAGCGGCATGATCATGTCGAAGAGTTGCAGCGAGCCGACGACGGCAAAGAAGATCGAAAGGCGCAGGGTCGAGCCGAGCAGCGGCAGGGTGACGTAACGGAACTTCTGCCAGCCGGTGGCGCCGTCGATTTCGGCCGCCTCCAGCACGCTCTTGTCGACCGACTGCAGCCCGGCGATGAACAGCATCATGTGGAAGCCGAAATATTTCCAGACGATCACCCCGAGGATGGCATAGATCGCCAGGTCCTTGTCGGCGAGCACGTAAGGGTTGGCGAAGCCGAAGAAGTTGGAAATAGCGGCAAACAGGCCGTAATCGCCGTCATAGACGAAACGCCAGATGAGGCCTGCGGCGACATCGGCCAACACATAGGGCAGGAAGAAAATCAGGCGGTAACCGACGACACCGGGAATGCGGTGCGCCAGCATCGTCGCCAGCCAGATGGCGAGCGGCACCTGGATGCAGATCGAGATGACGATGATCAGGCCGTTATTGAACAGGGCCTGGGTGAAAGCGGCGTTGCGAAACAGGACCTGGAAATTGCGCAGCCCGATGAACTCGGTTGGCGTGCCGTAGCCGTTCCACTTGTAAAGGCTGTACCAGGCCGCCTCGCCCATCGGCATGATGACAAAGAGCGTGAAGAGCAGCAGCGCCGGCGGCAGAAAGATGAGCAGCACGGTCAAGCGGTCGTGCGCGACCGAGCTCCTGCTGTTTGCGGCTCGTCTTGCCGGCCTTGCGGCACTCGGTGTCGATAGGACTGATATATTGGCCATGGTTCCTGCTTTCGCATTTCGTCGGCAGCGATGCCGGCGCTCCACTGCTGGAGCGCCGGCAGGGGACTGCGGGCGCTGGTTATTGTTCCAGTTCGAAAGCGTCCTGGATCATCTGGGCGCCGTCCTTGGAATTCATCTGTCCGGAGACGATTTCCACCGCGACGTCGTTGACGACACGGCCGACCGCCGCACCGAGATCCTGGTCGAAGAAGTTCTGATGCCAGGTCGAGCCAGCAAGCTGTTTGGCCGATTCGGCCAGCAGTGGGTTGACGACGCCGTCATCGGCACCGACGGCAACAGGCAGGAGCATGCCAGCCTTGGCCATCGCCCGCTCGTTGTCCGCATTCGTCAGGAAAGCGAGGAAATCGATGGCTTCCTTGGAGGCCTTCTTGGTGAGCGCCCAGCCGTTCAGGCCACCGAGCGTATCCGTCGGCTTGCCGGCGCCGCCTTCGACCGTCGGGAAGACGAAACGGCCGATGTTATCGGGCGAAAGCCCCTTGCCGTCGCCGGCATTTTTCCGCTGGTTGGCTTCGGTCGCTTCAAAGCCGAGGATCATCGCCACCTTGCCGTCACCGAAGACGCCGAGCGTCTGCGGCCAGGTTGCGCCGAGATAGCCGGGCTGGAAAGGTTCGAGTTTGCCGAGTTGGGCGAGATCGTCACCGGCCTTGATGACCGCCGGATCGAGGAACCCTTCGCCCTCGCCGTTCTTGGCCGCCTCGAAGACCTTCTGGCCGCCCTCGCGCATAACGAGATAGCTCCAGTAGAAGTGGATCGGCCATTTCTCGCCGCCGCCGCCGGCAATCGGCACGATGCCGGCCGCCTTGATCTTCTGCACCGCCTCGAGAAAATCGGTCCAGGTCTTGATCTCCTCGGCTTTGACGCCTGCTTTTGCAAACAGCGCCTTGTTGTAGAAGAAACTGACCAGACCGACCTTGTACGGGATCGCCCAGGTCTTGCCTTCAAAGGTCAGGCCGTCGACCGAAGCCGGCGTGTAGGCCTTGCGCAATTTGCCGCCATCGGCATCCAGCGCCGTCGTTACATCCTGAAGCGCGCCGGTCTCGGACTGCTGCTTCAGGACGCCGCCGCCCCAGCTGAAAAAGAAATCCGGCACGTCGTCGGACTGCAGCAATGTCGGAAGCTTGGCCTTGAAGGCCTCGTTTTCGAGAAACTGCATCTGGACGTCGACGTCGGGATGCTGGGCTTCGTATTTCTTGACGATGTCTTCCCAGGCGGCGAGGTTCTTCGGGTCGGTTTCAAGATGCAGCCACTTGACCACCGTCGTCGCCGAGGCGGCCCCGGCTCCGGCCAGCAACATGCCGGCTGCCGCGGCCATGGATACGATGCGCCTGCCGCCGAAAGCGGCATTCTTCAGCATGCAATTCATGATTTTCCTCCCAGGGGACCTATCCTCACAATTTTTCCCCTATGCGGATTAATTCAACGGACCTTTTGCCGGATGTCAACCCAATGCGTTAATTTTTGTCAATTACGCTTGACAGCTCCGCGGAATTGCCTGTTATTTATTTCGTAACCCGTTAAAAATATTGGCTCGCATAACGAACCTACTGCCGGCAAATTTTCATGAAGACTGCAGACCCAGAATTGATGCGCGCGATCAATCGCTTGAACGTGCTCGATACCATCAGGCGCCATGGCCCGATCTCGCGCATCGAGATCAGCGAGCGGACCGAGCTCTCGACGACAACCGTTTCGGCCATCACCGCCTCGCTGCTCGACGACGGGCTGATCCTGCCGCGTCATGAAGGCGACATCCGCAACGAGGCGGTGCGTGGGCGGCCACGCGTGGCGCTGGAGCTCAATCCCGATGCGGCCCGGGTGGTCGGCGGCAAGATCGCCGCCAACCGGATGGTTTTCGTCGTCACCAACTTCCGCGGCGACGTGTTGTCGAAGCTCACTTTGCCGATCCGCATCGACCGGCAGCCGATCGGCGTCATCGCCGATCTGGTCGAGGACGGGGTCAGGCGCTGCGTCGTCGATGCCGGGCTGTCGCTGGAGGATGTCGAAAGTATCTGCCTTGGTTTTCCCGGCGTCATCGAGCACCGCACCGGCTACATCAGAAGCAGCCCGATCTTTCGCGACATCAATGTCGATTTCGCCGCCGAAATGTCGACGCGGCTGGCAACGCCGACCATCGTCGAAAGCGACGCGCATGCCATCACGCTCGGCCATCACTGGTTCGGAAGAGCCCGGGATCTGGAGGATATGGTATTGATTTCGCTGGAACAGACGCTGGGGCTCGGCGTCTTGCACGGCAACCGCCTGTTCCGCGGCGCCGGCGGCCTCAGCCACAATCTCGGCGACCTTGTGCTCGGCATGGGGCCGAACGGCGTGGTGCGGCTTTTCAGCCAGGCCGGCGAAAGCGCCATCCTCGGCGAACAACAGACCGACGGGCGTTTTGCTGAAGCGATCCGCCTCGGGCGCGGCATGACCCATGCCCAGGCGCTGATCAAGGCCGATGACGACCGGCTGATCAGTGCTGCCATCCGCGCCGGCGAAGCCGTGGGGTTGACGATTGCCAATATCGTCACCCTGTTTGCGCCGCCGCGGGTGATCCTGGTCGGCTCCAGCCTGGCGCTCGGCGAACCCTTTCTCAACAGCCTGCGCGATGCCTATGCGCTCGCCATTCCGCCCTCGCTGCGCGGGGTGAGCGAACTCGTCTTCGACGATTCGAGCGATGATTTCTGGGCGCAGGGTGCGGCGGCGGTGGCGCTCTACGAACTCTACGAATCGCCCTGGAGCACCACCGGGCCGGCGCTCTGAGCGGCGCACACACCACGATCAATGGAGGAATTCATGGACAAAGTCGGTATCGGCATCATCGGATGCGGCAATATTTCGGGCGCCTACCTCAAGGCGATGGCATCCTTCCCCATTCTCGAGATCCGCGGCGTCGCCGACCTCAACCGCGAACTGGCGGAGGCGAAGGCTGCGGAATTCAACGTCCCCGCCAGGTCGATCGAGGAGCTTTTCGCCGATCCCAAGGTCGAGATCATCGTCAATCTGACCATTCCCAAGGCGCATGTCGCAGTCGCCATGCAGGCGCTCGAAGCCGGCAAACACACCTATTCGGAAAAGCCGCTCGGGATTAATTTCGCGGAAGGGAAAAAATTGGCCGAGGCGGCGCGCGCCCGCAATCTTCGCATCGGTGCGGCCCCCGATACCTTCCTCGGCGGCGGCCATCAGACGGCGCGCGCGCTGATCGACCAGGGCGTCATCGGCCAGCCGGTCGGCGGCTCGGCAAGCTTCATGTGCCCGGGCCATGAACGCTGGCATCCGAACCCGGCCTTCTACTACGAGGTCGGCGGCGGGCCGATGCTCGACATGGGTCCCTATTACATCACCGACCTCGTTAATCTTCTCGGGCCGGTTTCTCAGGTCGCCGGCTTTGCGACGACGCCGCGGACCGAACGGCTCGTGACCAGCGAGCCGCGCAACGGCGAGCGCATCCCCGTGCATGTGCCGACCCATGTCGCCGGCATGATGGCTTTTGCCAACGGCGCCGTCGTCCAGATCGCCATGAGCTTCGACGTCGCCGGCCACAAGCACGTGCCGCTCGAAGTCTACGGCACTGAGGGCACGCTTATCGTCCCCGACCCGAACAAGTTTGCCGGCCCTGTCGAATATCTGAAGAAGGGCGGCGCCTTCGAGGACCAGCCGGTCACCGCGCCGTATGCCGAGGGCAATTTCCGCTCTCTCGGCGTCGCCGACATGGCGCATGCGATCCGCTCGAACCGGCCGCACCGCGCCAATGGCGATCTGGCACTGCATGTGCTCGAGGTCATGGAAGCCTTCCAAACGGCGTCCGAGACCGGTCGGACGGTAACGATTACCACGACGGTGGAACGCCCTGCCCCCTTGTCCGAATCCATCATCGACGGACGGCTGGCGAAATAAGTTTCAGGAGGAAAGAGAATGCGTGAAGCACTGATCGTCTGGGGTGGCTGGAGCGGGCACGAGCCGCAGGAATGCGCCGAAATCATCAAGACCATGCTCGAGGAAGACGGTTTCAAGGTCTATCTCGAACACGGCACCGAGGCGCTTGCCGACCCTTCGGTGCATGATCTCAGCCTCGTCGTGCCGATCATGACGATGTCGAAGATCGAAAAGGAGGAGGTCAAGAACCTCGCCGCCGCGATCGAAAGCGGCGTCGGCATATCAGGCTATCACGGCGGCGCCGGCGATGCCTTCCGCGACTCCGTCGACTACCAGTTCATCATCGGCGGCCAGTGGGTGGCTCACCCCGGCAACATCATCGACTATACCGTCAACATCACCCGGCCCGACGATCCACTGATGGAGGGGATTGCCGACTTCCCCTATACGTCGGAGCAATATTACATGCATGTCGACCCCTCGAACGAGGTGCTGGCGACGACGAAATTCACCGGCGAACACGCCTACTGGATCGACGGCGTCGTCATGCCTGTCGTCTGGAAGCGCAAATACGGCAAGGGCCGCGTCTTCTATTCCTCGCTCGGCCACCAGGCCAAGGAATTCGACGTGCCGGAGATGAAAACCATCTTCCGCCGCGGGGCCAATTGGGCGGCGCGATGAGGCGAGGTTCAGATGGTTTGTAAAAACCCCTCCCCAACCCCTCCCCACAAGGGCCTTGTGGGGAGGGGTCTTGGCGATCTCAGCGCAGGATCAACGCCGTACCATAAAGCCCCAATGCAAACACCGTATGCGCCAGCAGATTGAAACACCGGACCTTGTTGGGGTTCGGATGTTTCGACGCGGCCCAGCCGATGCCGAGGCCCGGCTGTAGCAGGAACCACCCTGCCCCGACGGTGATGATGCCGAAGATCCAGGCGGGAAGGAATGTCGGTGCGGCGAGCCAGCCCTGCCCCATGATGAGTGCAAAAATCACCCCATAGAGAATGCCGACGGCGTAATGGCTGATCCAGCCGAGCGCCAGCTCATGTTCATAGGGCTCGGCATCGGCGATGCTGTCGTGAAAGACCTTGCCGCGGCGAAGGTGCCAGAACCAGCGGCCGACCGGCGCCCAGTTCGGCGGCGTCTGGCCGAAGACCTTGGTGAGCAGGATTGCCCAGAGGTCCATGAGGATGGTTGCGCCGGCGCCGATCGCCAGGCCGCGCCACAGAATATCGAACATTGGGAATCACCGGAGAGCGTTGAATTGCAGAGGCGCTAGAAAAGCACTGGAGACACGCCGGTGCAATGGCTTCGCGCGTTCCACGATCATTCGCGCTCATCATGCGGGGCCGACGTGCTGTCGCCGGGATCGACGCTGATATCTTCTGCGAACCTCCGCATCAGCCGCACCAGTTCATTGAATTCGTGCTCGTCCCAGCGCTCGAAGATGGCGCGGCCGATCCTTTCGCGCGCCACGTCGATGCGGTCGGTCATGGCCTTGCCTTTCGGGCTGATGACCGCCTCGCGCACACGGCGATCGGCAGCACTTCCGCGCCGCTCGACCAGGCCGAGGCTTTCGAGCTTGGCAACCTGACGGCTAACGGTGGTGTAGTCGCGCCCGGCGCGGTCGGCGAGTTCGACCACACCGATCGGACCGAGGCGTTCCACCGTGACCAAGAGCGGAAACAGCGCGCGGTCGAGCGAAATACCGGCCTCGCGGACCATCTGCTCGTCGCGCTGCGGCCGGTTCATGACGCTGACGATCTCGATCAAAGCCCCGTGCAGTTCGCGCAGCTTTTCGGAAATATGTGTATTTTGCACACTTCTTGTTGACGCCGTCATATCGATTCTCCTATTATGTGCATAATACACATATGGAGATTGCAATGACACCGAATTCTAAGGTCGATGTGCTGATATCAGGCGCTGGCGCGGCCGGGCTGACGCTGGCAATCGAGCTGGCGCGGCGCGGCGTCAACTTCCGCCTGATCGAAAAATTGAACGACGCGTTCCGCGGCTCCCGCGGCAAGGGCATTCAGCCGCGCACACAGGAAGTCTTCGAAGATCTCGGCATCCTCGACCGGATCGTCGCGCTCGGCGGCACCTATCCCAAGCAGCGGGAATATCGCGACGATGGAAGCTTCAGCGAATCCGACGTCGTGCTGGGTGAAGCGCCGACGCCTGCCGAACCCTACCATCTGCCGCTGATGGTGCCGCAGTTCCTGACCGAGGGCGTGATGCGCGAGCGTCTGCTCGAACTGGGGCACCGCCCGGAATTCGGATGTGAACTCATCGGCTTCGAACAGGACGATGCGGGCGTAATGGCGCGGCTCAAGGGCCGATCCGGGGAAGAAACCATCCGCGCTCGCTGGCTCGTCGGCGCCGATGGTGGGCGCAGCTTCGTGCGCCACGCGCTCGATATCGGCTTTCCCGGCAAGACACTCGGCGTGCGCGCCATCGTCGCCGATGTCGTGCTGACGGGGCTGGATCGCGACGCCTGGCATCGCTTCGGCGAAGGCGACATGCAGCGACAGCTGGCACTTTGCCCGCTGGCGGGAACCGATCTGTTCCAGATCCAAGGGCCAATCCCGCTTGTCGGCGAGATCGACCTGTCGGCCGCTGGTTTGGCCGCGCTGGTGAACGAGCGCACCGGCCGCGACGATCTTCACGTCCGATCGGTTTCCTGGGCCTCGGCCTTCAACATGAACGCCCGGCTTGCCGATCGCTACCGGCTCGGCCGCGTGTTCCTGGCCGGCGATGCCGGCCATACGCATCCGCCGACCGGCGGACAGGGTCTCAATACCAGCGTGCAGGATGCCTATAATCTCGGATGGAAACTGGCGGCGGTCGCCGCCGGCGCCCCGGATGCGCTGCTCGACAGCTATGAGGAAGAGCGCCGCCCGATCGCGGCGGCGATGCTTGGTCTTGCCACGAGGCTGCTCGATGCTCTGAAGCGCGGCGAGATGCGGCGCGGCCGCGAGGTTCATCAGCTCGATATCGGCTATCCCGAGTCGTCCCTTGCGCTGGAAAAGCCGGCGCGGCGCGGCGGCCTGCTGGCAGGCGACCGTGCGCCGGATGCACCGCTGACCGGTGCGGCCGGTCAGCCGAGACGTTTGTTCGACCTGTTCAAGGGCACGCACTGGACGCTGCTCGGTTATGAGGTCGAGCAACTCGCGATACCGCCGCGCCCGGGGCTGCACATCCACAGGATTTGCCAACGTGCCGACCTGATGGATCAAGGCGGGCATTTCCGCCAGGCCTATGGCCTAGCCCCAGGCGACTGGGTGCTGGTGCGTCCGGACGGTTATGTCGGCGCCATCGTCGCAGCGGCCGATACCCGGGCGCTGGAAGCCTATCTGGCAAATGTCGGTTTCGCACATGATGCGTGAGTGCCAAGCCGACGCCGAGCCGTCGCCCGACTATGCGGATTGCTGAGGTCGACGCGCGCGCCACCCGGTCCTCGATGAAAGAAATTCGATGGGCGATGCACTGTGTTCGGCCGACACTGCCATAGCTCAGCCGCAGCGCCTTGACTGGCGGCGAATGCTACCGGGTTTTCATCGTCCGCAGCCGACTTCCCCGGATCGATTACAGGCTCCGAATTGTCCGTCGACAGTGGCTAGGCGCAGATCCGTCAACGCGTTCGGCGCCCTTCGTGAGGCGCGTCTGAACGGTGGTAAGCGCTGTTAGAGGGCGTCGCGCTCGTAGCGCGGCGTCCAACCGCGGGTCATCCCGCGGCTCATCGCCCGCTCCGCCAGCGCCAGTTGCCGGCGGAGATGTTTGCAGTCGTCGAGCAGCGAGCGGATCGCCGCCTTGGCATTGTCGTCATGCCAGGCCAGCACGGCTTCGACTTCCCAGGCAGGATCGGGCCAGGCAGGATCGGGCCAAGCCGGATCCGGCCAAATCGTATCGGGTTCCAGGATCTTTGCCGGCTGCATCAGTTCAGCGCCAATGGCAATTGAACCGGACGCGGCAGCGGCCGGCTGAGCTCGACCTTTCTCTGCCAGGCGGCGCGTCGCAGTTGATCGCGCTCGCGCGCCGCACGCGACGCTTCGACAAGGGCTAGGGCGTTGGCGATCACTTGTTCCGTATGTGTCATGACCATCTCCAATGTTCCTGTTTTGTTCTAAGCTAGACCTTCGGCTGGAAAAGTCAAGTCAGGGGGATCTGGCGGTGAGGACGATGGATCGGGGACGTTCAGTCCGCAGCTTCGATGACGGCGATGCCGGCTTCCTGCGCAGCCCTTATGAAGGACGCCCGCACCTCATCCGGCGGGAGATCGCCGATAATCGCATCCAGGCACGACTTCACGGCTTCGAGATAATCTTCGCCGTCATCGACCGGCCAGTCGTGCAGCAGCGTTCGCGCGGCGTCCCACACAGAATTAATAACGGCATAATGGCCGAGCCCCATTGAGGCCAAGCCGACCGGTCGAAAATTTGCCGTCTGTCTCACTTCACTACAGCTTTTCTAATTTCGGTGAGCTTACGAGTTAGAGATGCAATTTGCGTGCCGATGGCGGCGGGAACGGGCATGCCGCCTGCCCACTCCAGCCAGGCGCTTGAAAACATGCAACACTTGAAGCGCTCCGATCGGCTTCGAAAGCCCCGCACTTGGTTATCAAACGACTGATTATGGTAAATATCAGGCTTCTCCCGCCAAGCCCACTCATTAAAACGCAGCCTTTCCCGAGTATTCTATAGAATTTACAGCAACTCCGCGACTTTTCTGGAAGAAACAACTTCAATAATCATTCATTGATTGTGCGAAAAGTGGACGCGACAGCATCCAGATCGTACAATGCCATCCCCTGCACGCGGCGGATCTGGGAGGACGCTCTATGCCTATCTTCATGGACCGGCATTTTCTCGAGGGAACGTCGGCGGCCGACGTTGCGCGGGCGCATCGAATGGATCTCGACATTCAGGATCGCTACGGCGTCAAGTTCCTCACCTATTGGTTCGACCAGCGGCGTGGGACAGCCTTCTGTCTCGTGGATGCGCCCGATATGGAAACCGCCCAATGTGTGCATCGTGAGGCGCACGGCTTGGTCGCCGGCGAGATTGTCGAGGTCGCTTTGTCCGCGGTCGAGGCTTTTCTCGGCCGAATTCATGATCCCGAACCGGCGCCTGGCCAATCCTCGGCGCAAGTGGATCCCGGCCACCGGGCAATCCTCTTTACCGATATCGTCGGATCGACCGAGATGACAGCGCGGCTCGGCGACCGCATCGGGACTGAGATGGTGAGAGCCCATGATGCGATCGTGCGCCGATGCCTCGGCCAGAATTCCGGCCGCGAAGTCAAGCACACCGGCGACGGCATCATGGCGGCCTTTTCCGCCACAACGGCGGCCGTCGAATGCGCCATGGCGATCCAGCAGGAATTCCGGCGTTACAACGGCGGAAACACCGAGCCTATCCATATCCGCATCGGGCTGGATTGCGGCGAGCCGGTCGAAGATAGCAACGACCTGTTCGGCTCGACCGTACAGCTCGCCGCACGGCTCTGTGCGGCCGCATCCAGCGACCAGATCCTCGTCTCGGAGAATATCTTTCGGGAGTATGGCGCCACCGATCTCTTTGGTCACGCATCGCGCCGGCGGCTCAAGGGCTTTTCGAAGCCGGTGATGGTGTTCCGATGTGACTGGGCGAATGGCGCGACTGCCTAAGATCCGTCGAGATCCGTCGAGATCCCCCGCGATCGCTACGCATTGTGCGCAGAAATACGCGTCCGGCGGCCAGCCGATTTTGACACCAGAACGCGCCGCACATGATGTGACGGCGCGTCTCTGCTCATTCAAACTTATCAAGCATTGCCGATATTTCGATCGCCCATCAGCTGCTCGAATTTGGGCGCGCCCTCGACCTTGGCAAGCACACCCGACATCTTCAGAAAACGCCGAAAATTCTCGCGTGCAGCGCTCAGCGGGAAACGGCCGCTAGCCGTGTCCCGGCACGCCTTCAACAGCGTGTCATATGCCAGGCCTCGTTTATCCTCCGGCCATTCATCCAGGAAATCGATGATTTCATCGAGACATGTGATCTCAGCGATGAAATGCTGACGATGAAGCAAAACCGGATCGAACCGAGTTTCCGACATAGTAACCTCCCATTTATATTACTTTTTTATGGGATAATATTACTGAAAATCCTCGATTTATTCAAGATAAAATCGCCCGAATTTCGCCGAAAGCTTCCGCAACTACTTCCATAACGGCAGAATAGCTCGATGAGATTATCCTGAGTGAATTGGTCAGCGATCAAGGTCAAATGCACAAGCTCAAGGCTGATTGACCCATCGCACACGTGTTCAGCCAAGCGTGATCAATCGTGCCTGATGTTTCGTATAGGCTGGTGACGGCACGGTAGACTATGACCAAAATCAATTCCGCAAAGGAGAGCCCAGATGAACCGATTTCTGACATTCGTAGCCATCGGCGCGCTGCTCGGCGTGTCGGCGATCACGTCTTCCTGCACCTCGCCCGCCAAGCACGATCGTGAAGACTTCCAGTATCAACGGGACACATCGATCAACCCCGCTTGCGCGGGTGGTTTCAGACCCGGCAACGCGCGCTCATGCAGCTATTGAAGCGCCGCGGCCGACATTGGTGCGCGGCATCGCTGCGAATGCCACAGGGAACAGCCACACTATGACTGCCTCGTGAGAGGCGGCGCGCTGCAGCAATAGGATTGTCAGGGAACTCCAAGCCCGCCCCGCAGTTAAGTCAACGGGTCACGGTTGGCTCGATTCAAACAGGAGAACGGTCCCCATGAACAATTTAATCTGGATTGTCGGCGCTGTCGTCATTGTGCTCGCGGTTTTGAGCTTCTTCGGCTTTCGCTGATTAATGTAATTGTGGCGAAGGGCCTTCTCTCCATGGCAATCAGATGGAGATGAGACCGCTGGCGCCGATAGATCGATAAGCTTCGGAGCGACTCGGCTCTGTGCTTTGGCTGGCCTATTGCGCGTGTTGTCCGCCGAGGGAACCGCGCTCCATTGCCGTTTCGTCAAACAATCCACCGAATGACGTATCCTTAGGCTACATCACCCCCCTCGACTTGTTTTATAGTCACGCGTTTGCCTTCCCTGGGCCGGTCGCGAGGAAATCGATGGAACGTCTTGGTGCAGAAAAAGCGACTCAATCCAGGAAGCGGGCTGTAAAAGCCGATCATTCGGATGGTCTTGTCCGGGATGTCTCAGCCATCAAAATCGGCGACTGCCTGCTGGGGTATAAGGCGGTGCAGCGCCGTGCGTGGGGCGGCCGCTGGAACCATTTCCGCGGCCGGATGCGCGAGATCGAAAAATTGATCAGGCATCGCCATGGAGACATCGTACCCGAGGCGGATGATGCTTTGATCTATGTCGAGGTGATCGCCAGCCTCGCCCTTGTCGAATTCGGGCAGGAGTTCGTGGACGTGGTTCTCGGCTGGGCAGCGAGATGGCTTCCCTGGGCCGGGAAAGCCGCCGTGGAGGAGATCATCTTCGAGCGGACGAAGGTGCGCTTTCCTCGCTGTCGGCCGACGCGCTCGGCCACGCTCTGCATTTGAGCTACGCCGAACGGTGCACTCTCGATATCCGCACGATCGGCGCTTTCGATGTCCCGAAGGCGAAAAGAGCAAAACTGCAAAAGGAAAAGCGGCGGCAACGCGACCGAAATCGGAAAGACGAGCAACGCCGCGCCGCCGGCGCGCTTGCCCGAGCCGACTATCTCGCCAACTCCTTCAGCCAGGCGCGCCCCTGGGAGGCTTTCGGCATCAGCCGCCGGACATGGGAGCGCCGCGGCAAACCCATGCCGCAGGCCGAGGCGATATCGGATGGCGGTTCGATCCGCCTCGCCGCTTAACCAGGTTTAGGCGTCTCCTTGTCGGGTTGCCCGAACCAGGTCGTCATCGCCTCGAGCAGACCATCCGGCGTCCCCTCGCCCACCCAGGCCACGTAGCCATCGGGCCGGATCAACGCGGCGGTTGGGGCCGACACCGCACCGAGCGCCGGCAGCTCCCACACGCCGTCATAGCCGGCGTCAACCCGTTGGACGCGGCCAGACCACGCCCCGTTGTCGAGGCTGCCAGGCGCGCCGAGATTCAAGAGCACTGGCTGCACATTTTTCAGCAGCGCATAGACCCGCAGAGGGCCATCTGATGTGGTGAGGTCGAGGTCCGGCATGCGGCGGCCAAGCAGCGGATGCCCCTCGCCGAGGTCGTAATGGATGGCCAATCCGGACATTTCGGCGGCGATCTTCTTGCGGGGTTCCTGCATGGCGAGGAGCTCCAAAACGATATCTCGCAAGGCTTCGGTGCGGTCATCGGTCCGCTGCAGCGCGACCTGCGCCATCGTCGTGCGCAACACCCGGGCGGCCACCGGATGGCGTTCCGCATGATAGGTGTCGAGCAAGCTTGCCGGCGATATTCCCTTCACCACCTGGGCCAGCTTCCAGCCGAGGTTGACGGCGTCCTGAACACCGGTGTTGAGGCCCTGCCCGCCCACTGGAGAATGCACATGCGCGGCGTCGCCGGCCAGGAAAATCCGGCCCTTGCGGTAAGCCGTTGCCTGACGCGACATATCTGTGAACCTGGAAATCCACCTCAGACTATGGATGCCGTAATCCGTGCCGCATGTTTCGATCAGGGCTTGCCTGAGATCACCGAGCGTCGGCTCGCCCGTGCCACCGGCATTCTTTTCGGTCACCATGACGTTGACCGGACCTTCGCTGGCAAAGATCACCTTGCCGTCGCGAATTTCGTATTCCTCCCGGCCGAAGGCATGCATGCCGAGCGCCGTGCGATGGACGCCGAGCGGCGGCTCCTCCTCCATCTCGGCCTCGGCGAGAATGTTGCTGGTCGTCGCATCCCACCCCGGAAACTCGATGCCGGCCATCTTGCGAACCAGACTGCGGCCGCCATCGCAGCCGACGAGATAGCCTCCCCTCAGCGAAGCACCAACGGAGAGTTCGATGGTGACGCCGGTATCGTCCTCAGCGAAGCCCGTCAGCTCTCGGCCGCGATAGATAGCCACCGGCAGCTCGCCGACCCAGCCGGCCAGAATGCGCTCGATGTGTTTCTGCCGCAGCGCCAGCCCATAATTGTGCCGGGTCGGAAAATCGCTGATATCGAGCCGGGTGACTGCAAAACCCGTGACCTGGGCGATCTGCCCTTCCGCAAGGAACCGGTCGACCACTCCACGCTGATCGAGAACCTCGAGCGTGCGGGCGCTCAGCCCGCCGGCCCGCGAACCGACAATCTCCTGGTTCTGCCGGCGTTCGACAATGGCAACGTCAACGCCCGCCAATGCCAGTTCGCCTGCCAGCATCAGCCCCGTCGGACCTCCTCCTGAAATCACCACCGCATGTTCCTTCATCCGAAAACTCCTCTGCTTCGATTGCGCCACGCAGTATCTCGGTGTTCCAGGCAGACCTGCCGGATGGCATCTGGAACAGCGGTTCGATAGATCCAGACCCCGGCACCGATTTCGGTGTCGTAGGTTGTTCCCCCTATAAATTGAGCTCTTTACTGGTTGGAAGGACTTGCGACAGGATTTCCGCCTTGCTTTCCAAAGCCATGTTTCTTGCCGCTTGCTGGACCTCTGCAGTTAAACGCAGGCCTTTCAATACGACCTGACCAGGTGCACGCCGGACGTGGCAGACGCCGTAGCGGTCATCGTTTGTTCTCGATGAGGAAATTATCTCACTGCGGAGGCGGGGCTTTTTGCGGAATCGTCTCAGCGGCAGGTCGCTCGGACGGATCGCCGGGGTGGCCATAGATTGTGTATATGGCGCCCGCCAGAACACCCAGGACGAGAAGAGCCAGCACGTATAACATCATTCCGCGGATAGCCGTCTTCGGTGTCTTGTCCATCAGGATCTCCAATATGGATCAGCGGCCAAATTCAATACCGGCGTGTTTGTTCCGAGGATTCAAAAGGCAGTGGCCGGTTCGCATTTGCGCCGAGGCTGCCGGAACGATCGAGCCCGGATTTGGTTTACCTCACATCCTTGTCGTTAGCGGAGGCCACCATGTGGGTCATCCTGATCGGAGCCGCTCTCATCATCGGCGGACTTCTCTTTCTCTTTTCGTCGGTACTTGGTCGAAAACCGAGTAATCCGCATCAACTGCCGCAGGGTGGCACCACACTGGAACCACGGCGCCAAGGCCTCAGGTTCCTCGGGCTATCCCAGAACTGGCCAGCCCTCGCCGTTATCGCGCTCGGCGCCATTCTATTAGCTTTTGGTCGATACTCCTGACATCCGACAGCATTTGCCCGCTGGGGAGGCTAAGCAGATGAGGAAATAATGGCGGCGGCCACCTTGGCCCCTTCGGCAAAAACCCGGCTTCCACCGGGTCCTTGCTCAGGTACTACCAAGTCTGCCGACCGTACCAGTCATCGATATCGCGCCTAATACGATCCCTCTCGATGCCATACCGCTCCTGGATCTTGCCTTCCAGTTGGTCGCGCTTGCCGGCGATCTGGTCGAGATCATCATCCGTGAGTTTGCCCCACTGTTCTTTGATCTTGCCCTTCGCCTGCTTCCAGTTTCCTTCGACACGATTCCAATCCATGATCGATTTCTCCAGTTTCTTGATGAGAAGAAAACGGACTGCTGTGGAAGTTGGTTCCTGTCTCTTTGGCAGATTTCATCTCGCGTCGCGTTACCCCGCGCTCGCGCAGCGGATCGAAAATAAATTCCGACGCTAAACCACGTCGCGCCAAACTTGATTCATGCGACATGAGCATGTCGTTGCCGCAAAACCGCTGCACACTTTTGCGCGACATGCTTTGGGTCTTTGTTTTTACGCATGTCGTTGTCGCAAAACCGCTGCACACTTTTGCGCGACATGCTTTGGGTCGCCAAAATACAAAAGCCCCGCCGAGCCGGCGAGGCTTTCCTGCTCCCGACTGGGCGGCAGTTCTTAGAACTTTACGCCGACGCCGAACTTGACCTCGTGCTGGTCGAGGTCGACATCAACACCAAGAATGTCTTGCTTGCCGAAGTCATTGTACCGGTATTCGCCACGGGCGAAGATGTTGTTGGTGATGGCAAAGTCGACGCCAGCCCCGACGGTGTAGCCGTTGAAGGTCTCCGTTTCCTTGTCGAATCCCGGCACGTCAACGTAACCGCGCGTGGCGGTCCAGCCAGCTGCGCCATAGATCATCGCCTTGTCGAAGGCGTAGCCAACCCGACCGCGAACGGCGCCGGACCAATCCGTGCCAATCTCCGCTCCGAGGACATCTTCCTCATTCCAGTTGTGTTCCACGTTGCCTTCGATACCGACGACAATGCTGTCGAACTGGAAGTTATAACCGGCGAATGCGCCGAAAACGCCGCCGTTGAAATCCTCAGAAGCGCTGGCGCCGCCGCCGAAATCGAAATCACCGTTAAGCCACCCGGCGCCGCCGTCGATACCGAAGTACGGACCGGACCAAGTGAAGACAGGTGCAGCCGCAACGGGAGCGGCCGGGATATCCTGAACGGCATCCGCTGCAAAAGCGGTCGATGCGACGAGTGCGAGGAAAGTGGTGGCGATAGTCAACTTCATTTTCTGTACCTCATGCATTAGAATAAAAGCATAATATAATATTCACCAACAAATAGCTGTAGCAACAAGGCCACACTCGCGGTGACTGTACGTCTTAAAATTGTTTGGGCGTTTTCCCGAAGCGGCAGAACGCGATAACGGGACGCCACTGGCAGCGCCGACAGGGGGCATTCGGCTTTGCCAGCTTCATATGGGATGGTGACAAAGCTGCCGCAGATTCGATTCACGATCGGTGGCCACACCACATGAATTAGTGAGGCCGGACGGCGACACTAAATCGAAAAACCAGTTCTTGGAAATGATGGTGAGAGCGTCGGGGTTCGAACCCGAGACCTACTGATTAAAAGTCAGTTGCTCTACCGGCTGAGCTACGCTCTCCCTCTCCGTGGGTGTGAAGCACCCCGGCTGGAAGTGGGCGGAACATAGGCAGGCGACCCATTGCGGTCAACCGAAAAATTCGGCTTTTTTCAGCGATCTGCACATTTCTTGCGGGGCGCAAGACACATATCTTGCGCGCGCGAAAAGGTGATTGGCAATGCCGGACCTGCAAAGCTAGGAACATCACGCAGATAGCAGCCGGAGAGAATGTGTGTCGATTGCCGATATTTCCCTGTGGAGCGCATTGATAGCCGGGGCGCTTTCCTTTCTGTCGCCTTGCGTGCTTCCCCTCGTCCCGCCCTATCTCTGCTACATGGCCGGCATTTCAGTCGAGCAGTTCCGCGGCGGTGGTGCCGTTGCGGTCGCGCCCGATGTCCGGCGTGGCGTGCTGTTCTCGGCACTGCTCTTCACGCTCGGCTTTGCCACGGTCTTCGTGGCGCTCGGCGCCGGGGCTTCCAGCATCGGCATGGCGCTTCGCCAGCATCTCGATCTTCTCTCCAAGATCGGCGGGCTGATCATTATCGTCATGGGGCTGAATTTCCTCGGCGTCTTCCGATTGGGCCTGCTTGCCCGCGAGGCGCGCTTCCAGGGCGGCGGCAAGCCGGCGACGCTGACGGGGGCCTATATTATGGGCCTTGCCTTCGCCTTCGGCTGGACGCCCTGCATCGGCCCCGTGCTCGGCGCGATCCTCGGTGTCGCCGCCTCGCGCGAGACGGTCGGCTCCGGCGCCGGACTGCTTGCTGTCTATTCGCTCGGCCTTGCCATCCCCTTCTGGATCGCCGCCGGCTTTTCCGGCGCCTTCATGCGCTTCCTGTCGCGCTTCCGCCGCCATCTCGGCACGGTGGAAAAGGTGATGGGTGTCTTCCTCGTGCTGACCGGCCTTGCCTTCCTGTTTGGATGGGTCAGCGATGTGGCCATCTGGTTTCAGCAGACCTTCCCGGTCCTGATGCAGATCGGCTAGTTCAGGCGCGACTGGTCGATCGATCCGGTTCCCGCAACCTGAATGACAGACCTATGCGGTGGTATAGCTCGCCCTGTCCTTGGCCCTACCAGGCCTATCCCTCGACCCAATCGACCGAAAACAGGCCTCCCTGTAGCGTCGTCGGTGCCGTGCTTAAGGCGGCGGTCAGAAGGAGACGAACATGAACCTTGAGACAAAGATGAGCCTGGAAAACACCGCACACCCCGGCAGACATCGGCTCGACGAGTTGGTTCCGTCGCGCTACGCGCTTAATATCGGCGATATCGAGGTGCTGGTGGTCAGCGATGGAGTGCTACCGCTCCCAACCGCGATGCTGGGACACAACATCGATCCCGCCGTCCGAGCGACCTGGCTGAAAGACATGTTCCTGCCGCCGGACGCTTTGGATTGGGCGCTGAACGTCGTCGTGGTGCGCAGCGGCGAGCAGATCATACTTCTCGACGCCGGGCTGGGGATCGACCCCGACCTGCACCTGCCGCGGGCCGGACAGTTGATCAAGCGACTGGGGGCCGCCGGCATTGATCTTGCTTCGGTGACCGACGTGGTGCTGACCCACATGCACATGGACCACATTGGCGGGCTGCTCGTCGACGGGGTGAAGGACCAGTTGCGTCCGGACCTGCGGATCCACGTGGCGGCGGCCGAGGTCAAGTTCTGGGAGGCGCCCGATTTCTCCCGGGTCTCCATGCCGCCGGGGTTTCCGGACGCGCTTCGGGCGGCCGCAAAGCGGTTCGCCAAAGAGTATAGCAGCCATCTCAGGCTGTTCGACGAGGAGTACGAGGTGGCGCCTGGTGTGGTCGTCCATCGCACCGGCGGACACACCCCCGGGCACAGCGTGATCCGCCTGGCGTCCGGCGGCGACCGGCTGATGTTTGCCGGCGATGCCGTGTTCGCTGTCGGGTTTGAACACCCCGACTGGTTCAATGGCTTCGAACACGACCCCGAGGAGGCGGTCCGCGTTCGGGTCCGTCTTCTGCGGGAACTGGCGGAGACCGGCGAGCAACTGGTGGCCACTCACCTGCCGTTCCCGTCTGTCGGCCGGGTGGCGGTCGATGGCGACGCCTTTCGCTGGGTGGCGGCCTTCTGGGATTACTGATCGATCGCTTATTGGTTTGGGGTCGTAGAGCGTGTACTCATCGCGTGAATGAGTCCACGCTCTACTGGTTTGTTTGTTGAGCAATTTTCGGACGAAAAACCGCTACACACTTTTGCTGGAATTGCTCTTGTTTCTGCGCAATTCCGGACGAAAAACCGCTACACACTTTTGCTGGAATTGCTTAAGTCAGATCCTGACCCGCCGATCATCCCAGCGCTCTGGAAGCCCTCTTGGCCGATATCGTCAGCCTGCTACTGCCGTTCTTCGGCCTGATCCTGATCGGTTTCATCGCCGCCAAGGCGACGAAGCAGCCGGCCGAGGCGCTCGGCTGGCTGAACACCTTCATCATCTATGCCGCCCTGCCCGCTCTGTTCTTCAAGCTGGTCTCGCGCACGCCGATCGAAGAGCTGACGCGCGTCGATTTCATCGTCACCGATATCGCCGCGACCTATGCGGTCTTCATCCTGCTGTTTGCCGTCGGCCGCGTGCTGCGCGGCAATTCGCTTGCCGACTGCACCATCCAGTCCTTTGCCGGCGCCTACGGCAATATCGGTTATATGGGGCCGGGCCTGGCGCTGCTCGCACTCGGCGAAGGTGCCGCCGTGCCGGTGGCGCTGATCATCTGCTTCGAGAATGCGCTGCATTTCATCGTGGCGCCGGCGCTGATGGCGGCAGCCGGCGACGACAAGCGTTCACCCGGCCGGCTTGCCGCCGATATCGCCCGCAAGGTCGCGCTGCATCCCTTCATTCTATCGACGGCGGCAGGCTTTGCGGTCGCCGCCCTTGATATCGATCAACCGCTGGCGTTCCAGCGCCTGGTCGATTACCTCGCCCAGGCCGCGGCTCCCTGCGCGCTTTTCGCCATGGGCGTGACGCTGGCTTTGCGGCCGCTGAAGCGGGCGGCTGAGATTTCCTATATCGTGCCGGCGAAGCTGATCCTGCATCCGATCGCGGTCTTCATCGCACTGACGGCCGTCGGTGGTTTCGATCCGGTCTGGATCCAGGCCGCCGTGCTGCTCGCCTGCCTCCCGACGGCGACCAACGTCTTCGTCATCGGCCAGCAATATGGCGTCTGGCAGGAGCGCGCCTCGGCGACGATCCTGATCACCACGGTGCTGTCGGTGGCAAGCGTTTCGCTCTGGCTGATCGCGATCCGCTCAGGCCTTCTTCCGTTTCAGCTTCTCCCTTAGGGCATCCGGAATATCGCGGAAGCCGCGACCCGGCTCGATGCCCTCGCGCATGACGATGCTGCGCAGGGGCGGAAGGGCCGCAAGGATGTGCAGGCCGGCGGCACGCAGCATCTGAACGGGGAGGAAATCCGAGAGCAGCGAGCGGTTGAGAAGATCGACACTGGCCGTGCGCGTCATGATGTCGGCGCGGCGCTTGCGGTCGAAGCTGTCGCCGGCATCGGCCGGCACCGGCAATTCGGCCCGGTCGCAGAGGATATCGGCAAGCGCCATGATATCGCGCAGGCTGAGGTTCAGCCCCTGCGCGCCAATCGGCGGGAAGACATGGGCGGCTTCGCCGATCAACGCGATTCGTCCCTTGCCGAAACGATGTGCCATCATGCCTGACAACGGCCAGACCTGGACGCCTTCCTCGATGCTCACTTTGCCGAGCATAGACTGCATCTGCGCCTCGACGAGACGCCCAAGTTCAGGGAGCGGCAATGCCATGCGACTCGCCGCCTCAGCGGGATCCTGCACCCAGACCAGGCTGGAACGGCCACCCGGCAGCGGCACTTGGGTAAAGGGGCCGTGTTTGGTGTGGAATTCGCTCGATATGTTCTGGTGCGGCAGCGAATGGGCGAAATTCAGCACCATGGCCGATTGAGGATAGGACCATTTGCGGGTGTCGATTGCTGCCGTCTCGCGCAGCTTCGAGCCGCGGCCGTCGGCACCGACGGCAAAATCGGCCGTTACCGTCTCGCCGTTGGCGAGCGTGATCGAGACGGCTTCATTCGAAATCGCGATCGATTCGGCCATCTCGGTCAAGCGGGTGATATTGCCCTCGCCGGCCGCCGCCGTTTCGAGGATCTCGGTCAGAGCCTTGTTGGGAAAATTATAGCCGAAGGCATCGAGGCCGACTTCGGCGGCGCGAAAGGTCGTGGTCGGCGCGCGCAACAGCCGGTCGGTGCCGTCGATGATGCGCATGCTGCTGAGAGGAGCGGCGGCCGGGCGCAGTTTTTCCCAAAGCGTCAGGCGATCGAGGAAGCGGATCGACTGATCCATCAGCGCCGTGGTGCGCCGGTCCTCCTTTGCGGCAACGGGTGCCACCAGCGCCACGCTGCGGCCGCCACGGGCGAGCGCGATTGCAGCGATCATGCCGGCGAGACCGCCACCGATCACCGCGACTTCGAATGTCTTCATGCTATCATTCCGCCATCGTAAAAAGGCGGACCGGTCGCTTATGCGGCCGGCTTCGCCTGACGGCGCCAACTATAGCCCTTGCCGGCTTCGGCGTCACGCACCGCCGGCTGATAATGATGGGGAATGGCCGGAAGACGGTTTTCAGCAAGCCGCTTCAGCGCCGTGGCGTTGGTCACGGAAAAACTGTCGATGCCGACACGCAGCATCAGCGGCACCTGATCGATCAGCACGTCGCCGACAGCACGCAGTTCGCTGGTGTAACCAAGGCGCTGCCGCAGCAGCGAGGCATGGCTGAAGGCGCGGCCGTCATTGAAGGCCGGAAAGGCGACGGCAATAATTTCAAGGCGATCGAGGTAAGGCTCCAGCCGGCGCACGTCGTCGGCCGGTTTGATCAGCACGCCGAGGCCGACATCGTTGCTTTCATCGGCCCTGGCGAGCAGCTCGTCGAGGCTAAGCAGCGGCTTCTGCTCACCGGTCGCCTTCACCTCTTCCGTCTCGATCACCCAGGGATCGTTTTCGACAAAACCGGTTTCTCTCCAGATCTTCGTCATCATCCCCTCCTTATGCCGCTTCCGCCGCCGAGCCGTAGAGCGCAGTCTTGAAAGGCTGCGGACCGACGCGGCGATAGGTGGCAAGGAAGATCTCTGACGGATCGAGGCGCAGGCCGAGATAGGTGTCGACGATCGTCTCGATCGCATCGGTCACCCGGTCCGGCTCGAAGCCGCGGCCGATGATCTCGCCGATCGAGGTATGTTGGTCGCCGGAACCGCCGAGCGTGATCTGATAGAGTTCGGCCCCCTTCTTCTCGACACCGAGCAGGCCGATATGGCCGACATGGTGGTGGCCGCAGGCATTGATGCAGCCGGAGATCTTGATCTTCAGTTCGCCGATCTCGGCCTGGCGCTCGGCACTGCCGAAACGGCGGGAGATTTCCTGCGCCAGCGGAATGGAGCGCGCATTGGCGAGCGCGCAATAGTCGAGCCCCGGACAGGCAATGATATCGGTGATCAGGCCGGCATTGGCTTCGGCCAGATTGATAGCCACGAGGCCGCGATAGACCGCTTCGAGATCGGCCAGCGCCACATGCGGCAGGATCAGGTTCTGCTCGTGGCTGACGCGGATTTCGTCGAAGGCATATTCCTCGGCGAGATCGGCGATCGCATCCATCTGCGCATCGGTAGCGTCGCCCGGAATACCGCCGATCGGCTTCAGCGAGATCGTCACCATGCCGTAATCGGGATTCTTGTGCGGCTGCACGTTCTGCTGGACCCAGCGGGCGAAGCCTGCGTCGGCCTTCTTCCAGCGCGCGAGATTTTCCCAGCCCTCAGCGCGCTCAGGCAAATCAGGCAGGGCAAAATAGCTGGCGATCGCCTCCACGTCCTTTTCCGGCAGTTTCAGTTCGGTATCTTTCAGCGCGGCGAATTCGGCTTCCACCTGGCGCGTCAGTTCCTCGGCGCCGGTTTCGTGCACGAGGATCTTGATGCGCGCCTTGTACTTGTTGTCGCGGCGGCCGTGCAGATTGTACACGCGCACGATAGCGGTTGTGTAGGAGAGCAGGTCTTCCTCGGGCAGGAAGTCGCGGATCAGCTTGGCGATCATCGGCGTACGGCCCTGGCCGCCGCCGACATAGACGGCAAAGCCGATCTCGCCCTTGTCGTTCGTCTTCAAATGCAGGCCGATATCATGGACCTGAATCGCAGCGCGGTCGCGCTCGGCGCCGGTGACGGCGATCTTGAACTTACGCGGCAGGAAGGAGAATTCCGGGTGGACCGACGACCACTGGCGCAGGATTTCGGCATAGGGTCTGGGATCGGCGACCTCATCGGCGGCAGCGCCGGCAAAGTGATCGGCCGTCACATTTCTGATGCAGTTGCCCGAGGTCTGCAGCGCATGCATCTCGACACTTGCGAGGTCGGCCAGCGCATCGGGGATTTCCGAGAGCTTCGGCCAGTTGAACTGCAGGTTCTGGCGCGTGGTGAAGTGACCATAACCGCGGTCATAGGTGCGGGCGATATGGGCGAGCATGCGCATCTGGCGCGCGCTCAGCGTGCCATAGGGAATGGCGATGCGCAGCATATAGGCATGCAGCTGCAGGTAAACGCCGTTCATCAGGCGCAGCGGCTTGAACGCATCCTCGGCGAGCTCGCCGGCAAGGCGACGCTGAACCTGATCGCGGAACTGCTCGACGCGCTCGGTGACAAAGGCATGGTCAAATTCGTCGTAACGGTACATCGTCTTCCTCAGACTGCAATGAATTCGGGATCGGCAGGAGCGTAGCCCGGTGCGTATTCCATGGTCGGGCCCTGGGCGCGGATGCGCTCGCGCAGGCGGAGCGGCCAGAGAATACCGTCGGTTTCCTGAACGTCGACGACGGCGACGTCAACCACCTCGTTATCGGCATAGGATTTCTTGCCGATCGCCTCCAACGCCTCAACGGCTTCGTTGTGACGAGCGACAAGCGCCTCCTGCAGCGAGGTGGACCATTTCCCGTTCGCATCCAGCCAGACGGCAATGCCGTCCGTCAGCCGGTTGGCCGTCAGAACCTTGTCACCCATATTCAGCTCCTTGCAAGTTCCTCGAGCCGGGCGTTGGCACGCACCAGCGGCTCGGACAGTTCGAAATTGGCGCCGGCGACCGCATCGCCGATAATGACCATGACCGGCCCGGTCAATTCGTCGCGATGTTGCAAATCGGGCAGATCGGCAAGCGTGCCATGCAGCAGGCGGCGCTCGGCGCGGCTGGCATTTTCGATGACGGCGACGGTGGTCTCGGCGGGAATGCCCGCCTGCATCAGCCGCTCAGCGACGGAGGCAGCAACCGTGCGGCCCATATAGACAGCGATCGTCGCGCCGGAGACCGCAAGACTTGCCCAATCGGGCAGCACGTCGCCGGTCAGATCATGGCCGGTGGTGAAAACAAGCGAGGAGGCGACGCCGCGCAGCGTCAGCGGCAGCTCGAAATCGGCGGCGGCGGCGAAGGCCGAGGTGATGCCGGGCACGACCTCATAGGTGATGCCGGCGGCGCGCAATGCCGCCATCTCTTCGCCTGCCCGGCCATAGACCAGCGGATCACCTGATTTCAGCCGCACGACGCGCCTGCCCTGACGGCCGAGATCGACCAGCAGCTCGTTGATCTCTTCCTGCGACTTGGAATGACAGCCTTTGCGCTTGCCGACCGAAAGCCGTTCGGCATCGCGGCGCCCCATATCGACGATCGCCTGCGGCACGAGGGCATCATAGACGATGACATCGGCCTCCATCATCACGCGCTGGGCGCGCAGCGTCAGCAGATCCTCGGCACCCGGACCGGCGCCAACCAGCCAGACATGGCCGGCGACCTTGTCCATCGAGCGCAGCAGCCGGTCGGCGGCATGCTGGGCCTGCGGCAGGTTGCCGTTGGCGACCGCATCGGCAACGGGACCGGAGAAGAAGCGGCGCCAGAAGACGCGGCGGGAGACGCCGCGCGGCACTAGCTGCTCGACGGATTTGCGATAGCTCGTCGCCAGGCCAGCAAGCCGGCCGAGCGAGGGCGAAAGAAGCTGATCGATCTGCGCACGGATCATCTGGGCCAGAACCGGCCCCGCCCCTTCGGTGCCGATCGCAACGGCGATCGGGGCGCGATTGACCAGCGCCGGCGTGAAGAAATCGCAGTAGTCGGGCTGATCGACGGCATTGGCCGGAATTCCGGCAGCGCGGGCGGCATCGACAATCTCGCGGTCGTCGGCTTCATTGCCGGTGGCAGCGAAGACGAGTGCTGCCGTTTCCACCTGCTCGGCGGAGAAGGCAGCGCGCACGGTCTCGATGCGGTTGGCAATCAGGAAGGCGTGGTAATCGGCTTCGGGCCGGACGGCATAGGCGATGATCCGCGCTCGTGTGTTGAGAAGCAGCCGCACCTTGGCGAAAGCTTCGTCGCCATTGCCGAAGACAGCCGTCTTCTGGCCTTCCACGCGAAAGAAGGCGGGAAATACCGAAAGCTGTTCAGTCTTGGAAGGCATCATCAATCCACTTCGAAGTTGCCAGAATATGCCCTTGATCGACAAGGGATTGAAGGAACAGAAATTCGAAAGTCCCAATACGCGCGTATTCTTTTGCTCGCGTCATCAATGATTTGAGAAAAGTCACCCATGCTGACCGAAACAGCACAGGTGAGCGCATTTGCTGCAGCGCACTGTAAAGCCTGTGATAAACGGCGTCTACCGGCGTTTGGCGCATTTCGCTCGCGCCGCCAAGACGATAGACTGCGGGGAAAACCGGAGATGCCAATGCCTGACGAGACCATCGCCGCCCGCCTGCTTTCGGTCATGGAAGAGGATATCCTGCCGCTCACCGAGCGCGGCGTTTCGCTTGGCAATAAGGTGTTCGGCGCGGCGATCCTGCGCAAATCCGATCTTTCGCTCGTCGTCGCCGAGACCAACAACGAGTTGGAGAATCCGCTCTGGCATGGCGAGGTGCACACGCTGAAGCGCTTCTACGAGCTTGGCGACAAGCCGGCGACCAAGGATTTGATTTTCCTGTCGACGCACGAACCCTGCACCATGTGCATGTCGGCGATCACCTGGGCGGGCTTCGATAATTTCTACTACTTCTTCAGTCACGAGGATTCCCGCGATGCCTTCGCCATTCCGCACGACCTGAAGATCCTGAAGGAGGTCTTCGGGCTTGAACCGGGCGGCTATCGCAGGCAAAACGCCTTCTGGAACAGTTTTGCCATCGCCGATCTGGTCGAGACCGAAGAGGCTCCGCTGAAGACGGCGTTGAAGGCGCAGACCGCCCGCATCAAGGCGCGCTACGACGCACTGTCTTCCAGCTATCAGTCGTCGAAGAGCGCCAACGATATTCCGCTTAATTGAGGCACCATGGAACCTTCAAAAGACATTTCGCGGCTGATCGAGATCATGGCGGCGCTGCGCCATCCCGAGACCGGCTGCCCTTGGGACATCGTGCAGAATTTCGAGACGATCAAGCCCTATACGATCGAGGAGGCCTATGAGGTCTCCGACGCGATCGAGCGCGGCGATATGGACGATCTCTGCGACGAGCTGGGCGACCTGCTGCTGCAGGTGGTCTTCCATGCCCGCATGGCCGAGGAGGCCGGCGAATTCTCCTTCGGCGACGTGGTCAACGCCATCACCACCAAGATGATCAGGCGCCACCCGCATGTCTTTGCCCGCTCGGACGCCGATACGCCCGACGCCGTCAAGATCCAGTGGGACGAGATCAAGCAGGCGGAAAAACGCGAGCGCACCGAGCGGCGAGCGCGGCGCGGGATCACCGAGGATTTCAAGGGCGGCTTTCTCGGCTCGGTGCAGCGCAGTTTCCCGGCCCTGACAGAAGCGCTGAAGCTGCAGGAACGCGCCGCCAAGGTCGGCTTCGACTGGTCGGCGCCCGAGCCGATCCTCGACAAGATCGAGGAAGAGATCGGCGAATTACGGGTGGCGCTGAGAGACGGCGACCGGGCGAAAGTCAGCGACGAACTCGGCGATTTGATCTTCGCGGTCGTCAATATCGGCCGGCATGTGAAGGCTGATCCGGAACAGGCCGTGCGCGGAACGAATACGAAATTCAGGCGTCGATTCAATCATATCGAGCATGTTCTTGATGCGGAAGGCGAGACGCTTGAGGCGGCTAGTCTCGAACGCATGGAAGAGATCTGGCAGGCAGCGAAGGCGATCGAACGAGCTGTGACGGCCGGGGCCGAATGAGTTGACACCTGCGGCTTCGTGCGGATGCTGCCCCTCACCCTAACCCTCTCCCCGTAAACGGGTAGAGGGGACGTGCCAAATTCAACGTCGAGATTGAGGAGGCCGGGCTGGCATATCCCTTCTCCCCGCAAGCAGGGAGAAGATGGCGGCAGCCGGATGAGGGGCTGGCCGCGCCGAACTTACCGCTCCCAATCCTCTTTCGCAGGCTTCGGCCCGATGCCGATGCGGCGTTCGAGTTCGGCGGCTTCGGTTTCGGACAGCCGCAGTTCCAGCGTGATCGAGCCGTCCTCATTATCCTCGCGGGCGTCGACGATGGCGTGATCGTAGAGCCAGGGCAGCAGCGCCAGCTTGTCGACGGGAAGGCGGATCGTCGTTTCGGTCATCACGCCGGAGAGGCGGCGGCTGATTTCGTCCATCAGCGTATCAACACCCTCGCCGCTGACGGCGGAAACCGCCACCACGTTGCTGGCGCCTGATGATTTCTGCACCATGGCGTCGTGGACCTCCGGCTCCAGCCGGTCGATCTTGTTCCAGACCTCGATCAGCCGTTTGTCGGCTTCGGCCTCGTCGATGCCGAGGTCGTTCAGGATGCGCATCACGTCGGAGCTCTGCGCCTGGTTGTCGGCATCGGACATGTCGCGGACATGCAGAATGAGATCGGCTTCCAGCACCTCTTCCAAGGTCGCGCGGAAGGCGGCCACCAGATGGGTCGGCAGGTCGGAGATGAAGCCGACGGTGTCGGACAGGATGACCGTGCGGCCGTGCGGCAGCTTCATGCGCCGAAGCGTCGGGTCGAGCGTGGCAAAGAGCATGTCTTCGGCCAGCACGCCGGCGCCGGTGATGCGGTTGAACAGCGTCGACTTGCCGGCATTGGTATAGCCGACGAGTGCTACGATCGGGTGCGGCACCTTGCGGCGCTTGGCGCGATGCAGTTGGCGGGTGCGCACGACCTGCTCCAACTCGCGTTCGAGCTTGATGATGCGGTCCTGCAGCATCCGCCGGTCGGCCTCGATCTGGGTTTCGCCGGGGCCGCCCATGAAGCCGCCGCCGCCGCGCTGGCGTTCAAGGTGGGTCCAGCTTCTGACCAGCCGGCCTTTCTGATAATTCAGGTGGGCGAGATCGACCTGCAGCGTGCCTTCCTTGGTGGAGGCGCGGCGGCCGAAGATTTCGAGGATCAGGCCCGTCCGGTCGATGACCTTGGCGTTCCATTCCTTTTCGAGATTGCGCTGCTGCACCGGCGTCAGCGGATGATCGACGATGACGAGACCGGAATCGCGCTCGTTGAGCAGCGCCTTGATCTCCTCGATCTTGCCGGTGCCGAGCAGCGTCGCCGGTCTCGGGTCGTTGACTGGCACGACCTGGCCATTGACCACATCGAGATCGATCGCCAGGGCAAGCCCGGTCGCCTCTTCGAGCCGGCTTTCCGGCGTGCGGGTCGAGGCCGATTCGCTCTGGCCGCCGCGGCTGCGCGACTTCAGAACCGGCACGACGACAGTCGCGCGCATGTCGTCCCTGTGCTTGGCGGCCTCAGGGATGATCGAATCGTTCTTGGTATCGCGTGTCGAAATGACGGCTGATCCTGTTAGGACGCTGCTTCTTCGCTCTCGAACATCTGCATCGGCTGGCCCGGCATGATCGTCGAGATCGCATGCTTATACACGAGCTGCGAATGGCCGTCACGGCGAAGAAGAACACAGAAATTGTCAAAAGACGTAACAACGCCCGTGAGTTTCACGCCGTTGATCAAAAAGATTGTCAGGGAAATCTTTTGCTTGCGAACAGTATTAAGAAATAAGTCCTGCAGATTCTGAGAACGTTCCGCCATCGCGCCGCTTCTTTCTTTATTGCCGACCCGATCTGGCCGGTAGAATACCAATCAACCTCTCCATGCAAGACCGGCGGCACCCTCATTCCACCTGTCCAGCAAATCTTGGTATCAAATCGCAATCTTTTCCGCAACGTCGAAAAAGGCCTCGCGGACTTTCTGCGAAACGCTGCCCGGATGGCCGTTGGCGATGGCCTGGCCGTCGACGGAAACGACCGGAAAACAAATACTTGTTGCTGCGGTGAGGAAGACCTCGCGAGCAGTGAGCATCTCGGAAACGGAGAAATTCCGCTCCGCGATCTTCAAGCCCAGCCTGGCTGCGACATCCATCAGCGTGGTGCGGGTAATGCCGCGCAGGATGCCGTGTTCGGCCGGGCGGGTGACCAGCGTTCCATCGGGATCGACGATCCAGACATTGGTCGCCGCCCCTTCCTTCACCATGCCGTCGGCGTCGACATAGATCGCCTCCTGGGCGCCCGCCTCCTTGGCCTGCTGGCGGGCCATGGCATTCGGCAGCAGGCCGATGGATTTGATGTCGACGCGGTCCCAGCGATTGTCGGCAACGGTAATCGCCCTGATGCCGTTGGCATTCTTGGCGGCAATGATTTTGGGATCGGTGCTCTTGGCGGTGATCACGAGTGAAGGCGGCGTGCCCTCGGCCGGAAAGACATGATCGCGCCGCGCGACACCGCGCGTCACTTGCAGATAGAAAAGCCCGTCGCGCACGTGGTTGCGGCGCAGCGTCTGGCGAATGACTTGGGTCAGCGCCGCCCGGCCCATCGGCCAGGTAATGCGCAACTCGCTGAGCGAACGGTCGAGACGGTTCAGATGGCGGGTGAGATCGACGATATAGCCGTGGCGGACCTCGCAGACCTCATAAACGCCGTCGGCGAACTGGTAACCGCGATCCTCGATATGCACGCTGGCATCGGAATGCTTGACGTAGCGGCCGTTCACATAGGCAATTCTCGGCATGGGAAACCTGGTCTTCGGAAAGCGATAAGGGAATGCGGCGGGGCAATGGCCCCGCCGGAAAGGATCAGACGCCGAGCGACTTCAGCTTGCGGTGCAGTGCCGAACGCTCCATGCCGACGAATTCGGCGGTGCGCGAGATATTGCCGCCGAAGCGGTTGATCTGGGCGATCAGATAGTCCTTCTCGAACATCTCGCGGGCTTCGCGCAGCGGCAGCGTCATGATGTGATAATCGTTCTTGGCCGACACCTTCGGCAGCATGTCGCCGAGGTCGGTCGGCAGCATGTCGGCAGTGATCGGCGCATCCGGCCCATCGGTGCGGGCCAGAATCATCAGCCGCTCGATATTGTTGCGCAGCTGGCGGATGTTGCCCGGCCAGTCATGTGCCTGCAGTACGGCCATGGCGTCGTCGCCGATGCGGCGCGGACGGATGCCGGCCTGCTCGGAAATCTGGCGCATCAGTTGGTCGACGAGGAAGGGAATGTCTTCGCGCCGCTCGGCAAGTGCGGGCACACGCACCGGTACGACGGCGAGGCGATGATAGAGATCCTCGCGGAACCATCCCTCGGTGATGCGGCTCTCGAGATTATAGGCGGTCGAAGAGATGATCCGGACATCGACTTTGACGCGCTTGGAACCGCCGACGCGCTCGAACTGCTGATCGACCAGGACGCGGAGAATCTTGTTCTGCGTCTCGCGCGGCATCTCGCCGACTTCGTCGAGATAGAGGATGCCGCGATGGGCTTCCTCGAGCGCGCCGATCTTGCGCGCCTGGCCGGGCGTGCCCTCGGTGCCGAACAGCGCCACCTCCATGCGATCGGGCGTGATGTTGGCAGCGTTGATCGCCACGAAGGGGCCGTTGGCGCGAGCCGACTTCTTGTGGATCATCCGCGCCACGAGTTCCTTGCCGGAGCCGGATGCGCCGAGGATCATGATGCGGCTGTTGGTCGGCGAGACCTTCTCGATCGTCTGGCGCAGCTGCGACACGGCGACCGATGTGCCGATCAGTTCCAGTGCGTCGCCGGTGCGGCGCTTCAGCTCGGAGACTTCGCGCTTCAGCTTGGAATTTTCAAGCGCCCTTTCGGCAATCAGGATCAGCCGGTCGGCCTTGAAGGGCTTCTCGATGAAATCGAAGGCGCCGCGCTTGATCGCCGAGACGGCGGTCTCGATATTGCCATGGCCTGAGATCATCACCACGGGCAGATCCGGATGACGGGTCTTGATCTCGTCGAGCAGCGACAGGCCATCGAGCTTGCTGCCCTGCATCCAAATATCGAGGAAGATCAGCCGCGGCACGCGGTCGGAGATCGCCGCCAGTGCGCTGTCGCTGTCATGGGCCGTGCGCGTTTCGTGTCCCTCGTCGGAGAGGATGCCGGAAACGATCTCGCGAATATCGTGCTCGTCGTCGACGACGAGAATATCAGAGGCCATAAACGCTTTCCTTGTCATTGGCTGCGGGAGCGGAGGGCGTCGGATCCCGGCGTGGCAGATGCACGCGGATCATGGCCCCTCTTCCCCGATCAAAATCGGCGGGCGCATCGTGCAGCTCGAGCTGCCCGCCATGTTCCTCGATGATCTTCTTGACGATGGCGAGACCGAGACCGGTGCCCTTCTCGCGCATCGTCATATAAGGCTCCAGAATGCTGTGGCGGTTCTCCACCGGCAGGCCGCGGCCATTGTCGATGACATCGACGGTGAAGCGGTCGCGGCCGGCATCGAAGGCGGCGCGAACGAGAATCTTGCGTTCGTCCCGTTCGTCGCTCGGAACGGCTTCGATCGCTTCCACGGCATTCTTGATTAGATTTCCGAAAGCCTGGCCGAGCATGCGGCTATCGAACAGGCCCTCCAGCGGCTGCTCGCCGAAATCCTGCGCAAAGCTGACGTGATGATTGCCCATCTCGCGCAGGAAGATTGCGTCGCGCAGAATATCGCGCAGGTCGCTCGGTTCCTTGGTCGGCTTCGGCATGCGGGCGAAGGCGGAGAATTCGTCGACCATGCGGCCGATATCGCCGACCTGGCGGATGATCGTCTCGGTGCATTGGTCGAAGACGGTGCGGTCGGCCTGGTCGATCTGCTTGCCGTAACGCCGCTGGATGCGCTCGGCGGAAAGCTGGATCGGCGTCAGCGGGTTCTTGATCTCATGAGCGATGCGTCTTGCGACGTCGCCCCAGGCGGTCGAGCGCTGGGCGATGACGAGGTCGGTGATGTCGTCGAGCGTAATCACATAGGATTCGCTCATATCGCGCACTTCCTCGCGGGTGACCTGCACGCTTAGCGTCCTGACCGTGCCGCCGCGCACCAGCGCGATCTGCTTGCGGAAATCGCCGCGATGACGTGACGCCGCCTCGGTCAGCACCTGATCGACCTCAGGGGCGATGTCGGCCAGTTGCTTGCCGAGCATCTCGTCGGCTGACAGCGACATCAGCGTCTCGGCCGAACTGTTGACGATGGCGATGCGGCGGTCCTGCTCGACGCCGATGACGGCGGCGGTAACACCCGACAGCACCGCTTCGATGAAGCGGCGGCGGTCATCGACCTCGTCCTTTGCCTCGAGGATCTCGTCGCGCTGCGTGCGGATTTCCGAGATCATCTTGTTGAAGGTGCGCGACAGATTGGCGACGTCGCCATCGACGGAATGCACCGGCACGACGATATCCATATTGCCCGATGCCACGCTGTCGGCCGCCGTGATCAAGAGCCGGATCGGCCGGACAATGCGGTCGGCCACCGCGATCGCCGTCCAGATCGCTGCGAGCAGCACGATCAGCGCGAAGCCGATGTAGAGCACGGCGAAAGCGATCTGCAACGAGAAGCGGTTGGCTTCCATCGATCGATATTCGGTGGCGTTCTCCTCCATCATGCGCATGGCGCCCATGACCTTGGGATCGACGGCGCGCACCGTATAGAGGAAGGTGCCCGGGATGGCGTCGAGCTTGATGATGGCGCCGACGAGGTTGGTGACGCCGGGCGGAATCAGCGTCGGCTGGCCGGCCGCGGCCTTCTCGAGCGCGTCCTGCGGGATTGCCGGCAACGGCTTTTCGGTGGTGATGTCGGCCTGGACGACGACCGAACCGTCGCGCTCGACGAGGAAGGAGCCGAGCAGGCCGCGGCCCCTCGCCTGGCGCGTCATCAGGTCGGCAAAGCCCGTCCTGTCGAGGCTGTAAAGCGCGCGGTTGCGCTCCAGGTCGTTGGCCATGGAAACCGTCTGCCCCTGCAGATAGCTGGCGTTTTCCATCATATAGGCCTGGCCGATATTGCGCGACGAGCTGACGATCGACTGGGTGCGCAATGCAAACCAGCGGTCGAGGCCGGCGTTGAGCGTGATGCTGGCGAAGATAGCGACGAGGATCGCCGGCGTGATCGCGACGATCGAGAACAGCACGACGATGCGGATATGCAGGCGGGCGGCTGCCCGGCCGCGGGTCCGCGCCTTAAGCAGCCTTGCCACCTCGCGGGCGATCAGCGCCAGCAGCGTCAGGACGAAGAAGGAATTGACGATTACCGAGGTGATGACGACATGCGACGTCGGCGCGATCGGTGTAAGGCCGAGCAGCACAAACAGGGTCGCGGTGGCGCAGAGGAGCGCGCCGCCGGCAAGCACCAGGCCGGGCACGGCGAAAAGGGCGCGCCGATCGGTCACCGTGGTCACCGCCTCGCCCGCCGCCGGCGGCGATACCCCATCCTGCGTCATTCGGCCTCTCTTCAGACGGCACCCGCCGCCCTCGCCATCCGATCGAAACCAAAGAACGCCGGCTTAAAAAGCCAGCGCTGCAACGACTCGATCGGGAGCGAATGTCCAAAACCCTGCGTGACCTTTAAGCAACGCATTGTGGCGAAAATGCAACGCACCCGGTCACATTGTCAAGCCGCACTGAGCAGCCAGTCACGATAGCCTTTAGTCGCGGAAAGCTCGTCGAAGAATATATTCAACAGTAGTCGGTACTGGCGCACAGATTGGGATCAAACCGCGCTGCATTTGTTCAACGTCGGTGAGCAAAGTCCGGTCGTGGAGAGCGCCGCCCGGCTTGTCTTTCGATCGATCTCGTTTGAGAAGACAAAGCATTGCCGTTCGGCTCTCGTCGAACTCCTCTGACACGGCGGCCAACTCCGGTTCTGACAGACCGAGAAATTTTCCGCAGTTTTCAGAATCGCAAATTTTGAAAGGTTTGTTCAAGAAGGCCTCGACCGCTGATTTTTGGGTCGAATAGACAGGATCGCTTTTTACTAAATCGTGGAACGCGTTAAGATCGCCCCGCATTATCCTTGGGGCGAGATCGAAACCCCACGCCGCGAATACCACGCCCCAACTAAAGTATCCAAGATTGAGTATGGCCGTTTCGCAGGCAGCACGTTCCCCGTCACGGTACTGATTGCAGTCTTGCAGTTTTACTGCCCGAAATATCTTTGGAATTTGCAACGTTTCTTTGCCGCTAAATGCAACGGCCATCGTCGAGTACGTCATGATGGAGACGGAAAGCGATAGGGCCGTAACGACAGATGCGGTGCTGAAACCTGGAGATCGTTTGGCTGTACTCGAAGTTGGCTCCGCCATCATAGTTCACCTATATTGCCCGCACTTCCTGTTTTGATGAATCGCGTGCAAATATTTCCCTGCAGGGCCGCACCTATTAGAAGTCATCGGGCCCGTACGCGAGCGCTACTAAATCACGACGATTTCCGCATGTCTAATCCAATTGATTTCCGCACGCGTCCATCTTCACGTAATAAGCCGCCGGCATTCCAAAATACGATCCGTTCGAACGATTCTCTTTGATGAATTGAATCTTGACGATCCTGGCCACAGTTCTCGTCATATACTCGCTGAAACTTTCCGGAGTGAAGTAATCATTGGGATTTCCGCGGTATATGCTGCAGCACTCCGGATTATCCGATATGAATTTCCCCGCAAAAATATAATTCGATTTCAAGCTTGAGGATTGCCGATAATACGGGGAATTTTTTGAGGCCTGGATGCTTTGAGATACGGCTGCTCGTATAAATTCGCCGTCACTCAGCGGCCCTCGATCACCGCAATCATACACACCCTCCCACGTATGGCCTGCGGTTTTGTACCGGATAAACGTCCAGGCACTGGTTAGGAATAGGGCCGCCAGCAAGGTCAGGAAAACTCTCAATGCATTGCTCCCCCAAAAGCCTCAACTCACATAGGCTTTCGTCACCGCATAAATGACAACGGGAATAATGAATATTGCAATGACGACCATCCAAGCCTGCCTATAAAGCTGGAACCTATTCTTCAATTCCAACGGAATAAGCGGGCTGTTCGGGTCTATTTGGGGGAGTGCCTTCGAGCTTTTAGTGACAAGATTCGGCCCGTATTTGTTGATCTTATTTGTCAGTTGCTCGAAAGCGATGAGCATGCAGACATGAAAAATCGCTGCCGCGATAAGACATCCGACCGCGAAGACTTCCAAGAAATGCATCACCCCACCTGCCTCCGCGCGCTTCGCCACCGTTTCGCTCTACGATTGTGGTCTGGCTCGTAGAGGGAATTCTGTCTCATCTAAAGCGCGTCGCGATCTGCGGATACGCTTCGCGCTTTAGATCTTTATTTCTACGCATACCGTTGGCAGCACCCACGGCACAGCCTTGCGCCGTAGGCTCTAGAATCGACGCGGGGCTTCCGGTTTGTTTCCAACAATTGTGTCGATCCGGTTCATTACCTCAGGCGTCATCTTCTGCCTGTGCGAAAGGGCGGCCAGATTGTCCTGCAGCTGGCTGGCGCGCGAGGCGCCGAGAATGACTGTGGAGACGTTGCGATTGGCGAGGCACCACAAAAGTGCGAGATGGGTGATCGACATGCCGATCTCATCGGCGAGCTTTGCCAGTTCACCAACCTGTTTGAGTTGGGCGCGGGCCGCATCGCTCGACCATCTTTCCTTCAGCCACTCGTAACCCGGCAGGTTCATGCGGCTGTCGGCCGGCACACCGTTATTGTATTTGCCGGTCAGGACGCCCGAGGCGAGCGGCGACCAGATCGTGGTGCCGAGGCCGATCAGCTCGTAGAGCGGGAGGTAATCAGCCTCGACCTTCTGGCGTTCGAAGATGTTGTATTGCGGCTGCTCCATGGTCGGCGGCGTGATGCGCAAGTCGCGGGCAACGGCGTAGGCTTCCGTCAGTTGCTGCGCCGACCATTCCGACGTCCCCCAGTAGAGCACCTTGCCCTGGGCGACGAGATCGTGCATCGCCCGGACGGTTTCCTCGACCGGCGTGTCGATATCCGGGCGGTGGCAGAAATAGAGGTCGAGGTAGTCGACCTGAAGCCTCTTGAGCGCCGCGTGGCAGGCATCGGTCACATGCTTGCGCGACAGGCCGCGCTGCGTCGGCTTCTGGCCACCCCAGAAAACCTTGCTCGAGACGACAAAACTGTCGCGGCTCCAGCCAAGCGACTTGAGCGCCTCGCCCATGACGATCTCAGACTTGCCGCTTTCATATCCTTCGGCATTGTCGAAGAAGTTCACCCCGTTGTCATAGGCAAGTTTCATCAGGTCGACGGCGTCGCCGCCGTTGACCTGCTTGCCGAACGTGACCCATGAGCCGAAGGAGAACTCGCTCACCTGCAGACCCGACTTACCCAAACGACGATATTCCATCATGCAGCTCCCGAAATTATGAAACTGGGCCGGCCGATACCGGCGCCGCGCGATCGATCGACGACCGACTGGCGTAATCTATGGCATGAACGGCGATATGCGAGGAGGTTCCGCAAAGAAAAAGGGCGCTCGACGACATCAGCCGGAGCGCCCGTTGCATGCAATCGACGACGTTTGCGGCGGAGGTCGACAGCAGCAAAGGGAGATGACGAGATTCGGAACGGATTGGCAACATGGAAATGGAACTGGGACGCTATCGCCAGCCGATCGACCCCTGTCATCCACTTGTTATCCACAGCCTATCCACAGGCGCCGCGGCCACGACCGCAGCAACTTCAATGACATTCGTCCGACGGCAAACCGCACGTCGCAAATGCTCTGTGACTGTTGAATGACACTGCGCTTTTGTTTGTCCGCCCGGATATAAACCGCGGCCCAGCTCGGCTAGATTCAATTCTCTTCCCGACCGTGGCGGCGGACGCCGGGAGGAAGTGGGCGGCGGGCAACATGAGGGCCCGCCGCCCTCTTTTCATTCAGGCGGTGCGAGAACTTCTGTAGACCGAGACACCGAGCTCCCTGATCTTCTTGCGCAAAGTGTTGCGGTTGAGACCGAGAAGATCGGCTGCCTTGATCTGGTTGCCGCGTGTTGCCGTCAGCGCAGCGAGAATCAGCGGATATTCCATTTCCGTCAGCACGCGGTCATAGAGGCCGGGCGGCGGCAGGTTTTCGCCGAAACCCGAGAAGTAGGTGCGCATGTTCTCTTCGACGGCCTGCGCGATCGTCATCGAGCCGCTGCGGATCGGCCCCTTGTCGATCGGGCTGTCGGGCACGTCGGAGCGCAGTTCGGCGTCGATGATCTCGCGGGTGATGACATCCTGCGGATAGAGCGCCATCAGACGGCGGATGAGATTTTCCAGCTCGCGGACGTTGCCCGGCCAGGCGTAGGCCTTCATCAGTTCCAGCGCTTCCTGGTCGAAGCGCTTGGAGCCGAGACCTTCCTTTTCCGCCTGCTGGATAAAATGGCGAACGAGATCGGGAATATCCTCGGCGCGGTCGCGCAGCGGCGGCAGGCGCAGCGGCACGACGTTGAGGCGGTAATAAAGATCCTCGCGGAACAGGCCCTGGTTGATCGCCTGCTTCAAATCCTTGTTGGTGGCGGCGACGATGCGCACATCGGTGCGGATCGGCGTGCGGCCGCCGACGGTGGTGTATTCGCCCTGTTGCAGCACGCGCAGCAGCCGCGTCTGGGCATCCATCGGCATGTCGCCGATTTCATCAAGGAAGAGCGTGCCGCCTTCGGCCTGCTCGAAGCGGCCGGTCGAGCGGGTCTGCGCGCCGGTGAAGGCGCCCTTCTCATGGCCGAAGAGTTCAGATTCGATCAGGTCGCGCGGGATCGCCGCCATGTTGATCGCAACGAAGGGGCCATTGCGGCGCTTGCCGTAATCATGCAGCGCGCGGGCAACGAGTTCCTTGCCGGTGCCGGACTCGCCGGTGATCATCAGCGTCAGGTCGGTCTGCATCAGGCGGGCGAGCACGCGATAGATTTCCTGCATCGCCGCCGACCGGCCGACCAGCGGCATGCCGTCCTGTACGTCGTCTTCCAGCTTGGCGGGCTTGCGCTTCGGCTCGGCGAGCGCGCGGCCGATGATGCCGATCAACTCGGTGAGGTCGAAGGGCTTCGGCAGATAATCATAAGCGCCCTTCTCGGAAGCCTTGATGGCAGTCATGAAGGTGTTTTGCGCACTCATGACCAAGACCGGCAGTTCGGGACGCGCCTTCTTGATGCGCGGCAACAGGTCGAAGGCGTTTTCGTCGGGCATCACCACATCGGTGACGACCAGATCGCCCTCACCTGCCGAAATCCAGCGCCAGAGGGTAGCGGCGTTGGAGGTGATGCGAACGTCATAGCCGGCGCGGCTCAGAGCCTGGTTGAGCACGGTCCGGATGGCCGCATCATCATCTGCAACGAGGATCGTAGCTGTCATCGAGAAGGTCCTGTCGAGCTTGCGGAAGAGGCGTCTTCGAGCGAGGCGTCCTTCGACACCGGCATGAGGACGCGGAATGTCGTGCGGCTGTTCTGGCTGTCGCATTCGATGATGCCGCCGTGATCGCCGATGATCTTGGCGACGAGCGCCAGGCCGAGGCCGCTGCCGTTCGTCTTGGTGGTGATGAAGGGATCGAAGAGGTGCGGCAGCAGATCGGCGGGAACGCCGGGGCCATTGTCGTGGACGCAGAATTCGAGCGGCAGCGAAATTTTCTCGCGCGTGCCGGCGACCGAGAGACGTATGCCGGGGCGATAGGCCGTCGTCAGCATGATCTCGCCATCCGGCCGGTCGCCGACCGCTTCGGCGGCGTTCTTCACCAGATTGAGGAAGACCTGGACGAGCTGGTCGCGATTGGCATAGACGGCCGGCAACGACGGGTCGTAACTCTCGGTGACACGGATGTTGCGGGCAAAACCTGCCTTGGCGACCGCCTTCACATGATCGAGCACGGAATGGATATTGACCGGCATGCGGTCCACAGGGCGTTCGTCGGAAAAAACCTCCATGCGATCGACCAGCGAGACGATGCGGTCGGTTTCATCACAGATCAGTCGGGTCAGCGCCCGGTCGTCGTCGACCGCCGACTGCTCGAGCAACTGGGCTGCGCCCCGGATGCCGGAGAGCGGGTTCTTGATTTCGTGCGCCAGCATCGAAGCGAGGCCGGTCACCGAGCGGGCGGCGGCGCGGTGCGTCAGCTGCCGGTCGATCTTGTCGGCCATCGAGCGTTCCTGAAAGACGATGACGACGGCGCCGGGCTCGCTGAGCACCGGGGCGACGTAAAGGTCGACGAGCTTGTCCTGGCCGAGGCGGGGCGAGCTCAGGTCGACACGATATTCGTTCACCGGCGCCTTGCGCTCGCGCACCTGGTCGATCAGGGCAAGCAGCGGGCTGCCGAAGGGAATGAAGGTCGAGATCCGGTAACGCGCCAGATGCGAGGCGCTGGCGCCGAAGAAGGCCTCCGCCTCCCAATTGGCGAAAACGACGAAGCCGGATTCGTCGACCATGATGACGGGGTTCTGGATGGCGTTGAGCACGGCCATGGCGACGGTTCCGCCGGCGTGATCGAGCGGAGAAGTCGTATCCTTCGTCATGCCGCCTCCCGGCTATCGACAACTGCGGATGCCAGCGCATCGTAAAGGCGCGCGGTCACCTCGCGCGGATCGCGCGAGGTCATGATGCCGGCCTTTTCATCGCCGGCGATATCAGGTGCGAAACGCTGGAGATACCAGCCGAGATGCTTGCGGGCATGGCGGATCGCCACCGCCTCGCCGTAGAAATCCAGCATCATGCGGTAATGTTCGACGGCGATATCGGCAATCTCCTCGGGTCGCGGCGCGGCCGCACCAGCGATGACGCCGGCATGCCACGGCCTACCCTGGCAGCCCCTGCCGACCATCACGGCATCGGCGCCGGAGCGGCGCAGGATTTCCTGCGCGTCCGCAGCGGTCTCCACATCGCCGTTGGCGGTCAGCGGAATGGAGATCACCTCGCGGACGTGACGGATCGCATCCCAATCGGCGCGGCCTTCATAGAATTGCATGCGGGTGCGGCCATGTATGGTGACGAGCTGAATGCCGGCCGCCTCGGCGCGGCGCGCAATCTCGGGCGCGTTGATCGAATTCTCGTCCCAGCCGAGGCGCATCTTCAGCGTCACCGGAATGTCGACGGCCTTGACGGTCGCCTCGATGAGGCCGAGCGCGTGATCGGGATCGCGCATCAGCGCCGAGCCGGAATAACCGCCGATCACCTTCTTAGCCGGGCAGCCCATGTTGATGTCGATGATATCGGCGCCGTGATCGGCTGCGATCTTTGCCGCCTCTGCCATCCAGTGCGGCTCTCGGCCGGCAAGCTGCACCATATGCGGCCGGAATCCCGCGGCCTTCAGCCGCGACCAGGATTCGGCCGTATCGTTGACGAGCTCGCGGCTCGCCACCATTTCGGTGACGACGAGGCCGGCGCCGAAGCGCCAGGCGAGTTCGCGAAAGGGCATGTCGGTGACGCCGGACATCGGCGCCAGCACAACGCGGTTCCGCACGGAGACATCTCCTACTCGGAAAGGCGCTGCGAGGTCCTTGGAAATCAATTGATTATCTTTCAGGCAAACCATGGAACTGCATTATTTTTAGCCATTGTTCCCTGTCTTGCCAAGGGGGCTCGGATCGGAATCGATATTTTTCGGGCAGATGCTGGAAAAGGCCAAAGCAAGAGGTTAGAGCACTGCGGTCAATTCCGCATAATTTAGGGGATTTATGCTGCAAATGCCTTCCAAGCAACCGATATCGGCAGGAATTGTCATCGTTGCCGCCGGCCGCGGCGAGCGCGCAGGATCCTCCAAGGAAGGCCCCAAGCAATATCGCCTGATCGGCGGCAAGCCGGTTATCGTCCATACGCTTGAAAACTTCATGACATGGGAAGCCACGACCGAGATCGTCGTCGTGATACATCCCGACGACGAGGCGCTATTTGCCAAGGCGTTCCGCCATATCATTTCCGCAACGCCGATCACAACGGTGCATGGGGGTCCGACCCGGCAGCAATCGGTGCTGGCTGGCCTCAGATATCTCAAGGACAAGCAAATCAGCCATGTGCTGATCCACGATGCGGTGCGACCGTTCTTCGACAACGCGCTTCTCGACCGCATTGCCGCGACCCTTGGCGACGGCGCTCAAGCGGTGCTGCCGGCGATCCCGGTCACCGACACGCTGAAACGCGTCGACAGCGCCGGTACCGTGCTGACCACGGTTTCGCGCGAGCATGTCTACGCGGCGCAGACGCCGCAATCCTTCGCTTTCGGAACGATTCTCGATGCGCATGAGAGGGCCGCGGCGAGCAGGCGAAGCGATTTCACCGACGACGCCTCGATCGCGGAATGGGCGGGCATTCCGGTGACGATCGTCGAGGGGACGGCCGACAACGTCAAGCTCACGGTCAAGAGCGATATCGCCATGGCCGACGACAAGCTGTCGATCTCGTCGCTTCCGGACGTGCGCACCGGCAACGGTTACGACGTGCACCAACTCGAAGCCGGCGACGGCGTCACGCTCTGCGGCGTGTTCATTCCGCATGACCAGAAACTTAAAGGCCATTCGGATGCTGACGTCGCGCTGCATGCGTTGACCGACGCGCTGCTTGCCACCTGCGGCGCCGGCGATATCGGCGATCATTTCCCGCCATCCGATCCGCAGTGGAGGGGCGCGGCCTCGCGGATCTTCCTCGAGCATGCCGCCCGGATCGTGCGCGAGCACGGCGGCACGATCATGAATGCCGATGTCTCGCTGATCGCCGAGGCGCCGAAAGTCGGCCCGCATCGCCAGGCCATGCGGGCAAAACTGTCGGATTATCTCGGCATCGATATAGAGCGCTGCTCGGTCAAGGCGACGACCAACGAGACGATCGGCTTCGTCGGCCGGCGCGAAGGTATCGCCGCGATCGCCACGGCGACCGTCGTCTATCGCGGGGGGAAACGATGAGTCTTTTCCCGCAGGATATTCTGTCAGCGGCAGAGACGATCATCCGCGATTTCACCGCCGCCGGGCTGATGGTCTCGACTGCAGAATCATGTACCGGCGGGCTGATATCAGGCGCACTGACCGAGATATCCGGCTCCTCCGCCGTCGTCGATCGCGGCTTCGTCACCTATACCAATACCGCCAAGATCGAACTGCTCGGGGTACAGGAGCAAACGCTACTCAGCTTCGGAGCCGTCTCCGAAGAGACCGCGCGGCAGATGGCCCACGGCGCCCTCTTCCGCTCGCGCGCCGCGATCGCCATCGCCGTCACCGGCATTGCCGGCCCCGGCGGCGGATCGGCGGAAAAACCCATCGGCCTGGTGCATCTCGCCGCCAAGTCACGCAGCGGCGCACTGATCCATCGGAAAATGCTCTATGGCGATATCGGCCGCAGCGAGGTTCGGCTGGCAACGGTCCGGACGGCGCTTGATATGGTGCACTCGCTGCTCGCCGGCTGATTGCCTCATCAGACCGCCGCGTAGATCTTGCCCGCGCGCGTTTCGAAGGCTTCGGTGAACATGCGGAAGGCACGGTCGAACATCGAGCCCATCAACGCCCCGAGAATGCGGCTCTTGAACTCGTAATCGATGAAGAAATCGACGGTGCAGCCGCCGGTCGTCGTCTCGGCGAAGTGCCACCGATTTTCGAGATACCGGAACGGGCCATCGATATATTTGACCTCGATGACGCGCTCGGCACGGTTCAGCAGCACCTGCGTCGTGAAGGTCTCGCGGATCGCCTTGTATCCCACCGTCATGTCGGCAACGAGCAGGATCTTGCCGTCGCGCTCCTTGCGGCTTCTGATGGCGAGGGCTTCGCAGAGCGGCAGAAATTCGGGATAGCGCTCGACATCGGCAACGAGATCGAACATCTGATCGGGCGTGTGCGGGACGGGGCGATGGGTTTCGAATTGCGGCATAGGCGGCACTTAAGCGGGCGGGCCGAGAAGATCAAGAAGCTCACGCATCTGGCGGCGGGATTTTAGCTGCAGAACGGGTATGCCGGGGCCGTGCGCGGCGATGCCGGCGACATGCTCCCGAAGTGCTGCCTCAATCAGGGGCACGGCGTCCCGCTCGAAATTCCAGATATAGGCGAGTGCGCCGAGGGAGAGGCGTTCTGGACAGCCGGCAGGCAGCTCGGGACGGTTGCGCCCGAAATAACGCAATGCTCTTGAGACGGCGCCGTAGAGGCATGCATATCTGGGCAGACGAAGCCAAATGACGACATCAGCGCGCGGCAGGCGAAGATGGAAGGAACTGAGGCCGGTTCCATCCATGATCCAGCGCTCTTCCGCCACCGCCTTGGCGATCAGGCGATCGATCTCGTCGCGCGGTCTCTTTCTCCAGCCCGGCAGCCAGTAGAAGTCACGGTCCATGGAGATGTAGCGAAGGCCGAGCGCTTGCGAGAGCTGTTTTGCAATCGTGCTCTTGCCGCTGCCGGGGCAGCCGATGACCAGGATGCGGTCATAAAGCGGCATCGAATCCTACTCAGCGGCGATCAGTAGCTTCTTCTCGCGCGCCGCTCTCAGCCGGGCGAAATCGTCGCCGGCGTGATGGGACGAGCGGGTCAGCGGGCTGGAGGCGACCATCAGGAAGCCCTTGCTGTAGGCGACGGTCTCGTAGGACTTGAATTCGTCTGGTGTGACGAAGCTTTCGACCTTGTGGTGTTTGCGGGTCGGCTGCAGATACTGGCCGACCGTCAGGAAGTCGACATCGGCAGTGCGCAGGTCGTCCATCAGCTGCAGCACCTCGTTGCGCTCCTCGCCGAGGCCGACCATGATGCCCGATTTGGTGAACATGGTGGGATCGAGTTCCTTCACCCGTTGCAGCAGGCGGACAGAATGGAAATACCGGGCACCGGGGCGAACTGTCAGATAGTTGCCGGGGACCGTTTCCATATTGTGGTTGAAAACGTCGGGTTTGGCGGCGACGACGCGCTCCAGCGCACCCGGCTTCTTCAGGAAGTCGGGCGTCAGGATTTCGATCGTCGTTGCCGGCGAGGCCGCGCGGATCGCCCAGATCACCTTTTCGAAATGTTCGGCGCCGCCGTCTTCAAGATCGTCACGGTCGACCGAGGTGATGACGACGTGGGATAGGCCCATCTCCTTGACCGCCTTGGCGACATTCTCGGGCTCGGCCATGTCGAGCGCATTCGGCTTGCCGGTGGCGACGTTGCAGAAGGCGCAGGCGCGGGTACAGATCTCGCCCATGATCATGAAGGTGGCGTGCTTCTTATCCCAGCACTCGCCGATATTCGGGCAGCCGGCCTCCTCGCAGACGGTGACGAGCTTGTGCTCCTTCACGATCGCGCGCGTCTCGGCATAACCCTTGGAGGTCGGCGCCTTGACGCGGATCCAGTCCGGCTTGCGCATGACCTCAGTATCGGGCCGATGCGCCTTCTCGGGATGGCGCACGCGCTTGGCGTCGGGATTGATCGTGTCGAGTATGGTCACCATTGCAGTTTCAGCTTTCTACCGCCCCTGTGCGGCAAATCATCAGGACCTAGCGCCGCACCAGCCGCGCAAGAAATATCAGCAGGCAGGCGCCAAGGAAACCCGTCACGAAGTAACCGAGCCTGCCGCCGACCAAGGCGAGGTGAAACTGCGCGAGGATGGCGCTTGCAACAACCGAGCCGACGATGCCGAGCACGATGTTCAGAAAAATCCCGTACCGCGCTTCCATCAGCTTGCCGGCCAGCCAGCCCGCAAGTCCGCCGATGATGATTGCCGAAATCCAGCCTACGCCTTCCATGCCTGCCCCTACCCTCAACTTGCCCTTCAGTTGCGCCTCAAGCGACCGCCCTGGCGATCAGCACCACGATAATGGCGCCGACCGTGGCGTGGATGATCTGCACGACCAGCGCGTTGTCAATGCCCAGTGATATGCCGAGCGCGCTGAACAGATAACCGCCGACGAAGGCGCCGATGATGCCGCTGAGCAGGCATCTGATCAAGCCGCCGCCACCGACGACCAGACTGGCGAGGAAGCCTGCAACCAGGCCAATCAGCAAAAACACCAGCAACGCCTGCGTCTCCATAGACATGATGATTTCCTTTCGTTTTTTCCAGCCCCCAGGGATGACCTAGGCCATCCTGAAGGACGGCTTCGCCGCCTCGGGATAGAGGGCAGCCGTGGAAATTATCAAGCGTTCAGGACGCGGCCATAGGCATCGAGCACCGCTTCCTTCATCGTTTCCGAGACGGTGGGATGCGGGAAGATGGTGTGCATCAGCTCTTCTTCGGTCGTTTCGAGGTTCATCGCGACGACGAAGCCCTGGATAAGCTCTGTGACCTCCGCACCGACCATATGGGCGCCGAGCAGCTCGCCGGTCTTCTTATCGAAGATCACTTTCACCATTCCCTGGTCTTCGCCGAGCGCGATCGCCTTGCCGTTCGCCGCAAAGGAGAACCGGCCGACACGGATGTCGCGGCCCAGTTCCTTGGCCTTGGCTTCGGTCAGGCCGACGGAGGCGACCTGCGGATTGCAATAGGTGCAGCCGGGAACTTTGCCCTTGTCTGTCGGATGAACATTCGGCAGGCCGGCGATCTTTTCGACGCAGACGACGCCCTCATGCTCGGCCTTGTGGGCCAGCATCGGCGGGCCGGCGACGTCGCCGATCGCATAGATGCCGGCGACATTGGTCTTGCCGTAACCATCGGCGACGACGCAGCCGCGATCGGTCTTGATGCCAAGCGCCTCGAGGCCGAGGTTTTCGATGTTGCCCTGAACGCCGACGGCCGAAATCATCCGGTCGGCGATGATCTGCTGGACTTTGCCATCTGACGTCTCGACATGAGCGGTGATGCTATTGGCACCCTTCTCGACCTTGGTGACCTTGGCGCTGGTGAAGATCTTGAGGCCGCGCTTCTCCAGCTGTTTGCGCGCGATGGCGGTGATTTCGGCATCCTCGACCGGCATGATGGTCGGCATGACTTCCACAACCGTGACGTCGACGCCCATCGAGCGGTAGAAGCTTGCGAATTCGATGCCGATCGCGCCGGAGCCCATGACGATCAGCGACTTCGGCAGCGCATCCGGCTTCAGCGCCTCGAAATAGGTCCAGATCAGCTTGCCGTCGGGCTCGATGCCGGGCAGTGCGCGCGGGCGGGCGCCGGTGGCGATGATGATGTGTTTGGCGCTATAGGTGCCCTCGCCCTTGACGTTCTTCGGCAGCGGGTGCTGCGGCTCGACGACGGGCTTCGACGATTTGCCGACGACGATCTCGCCTGGCTTGGTGATTTTTGCTTCGCCCCAGATGATGTCGATCTTGTTCTTCTTCATCAGGAAGCCGACGCCGGCATTGAGGCGGGCGGAGACGGCGCGCGAGCGGCCGACGACGGCCTTGGCATCCGGCTTGACCGTGCCGTCGAGAACAAGGCCGAAATCCTTGAAGTGATTGGCGTGATCCAGCACCTCGGCCGAGCGCAGCAGCGCCTTTGTCGGGATGCAGCCCCAGTTCAGGCAGATGCCGCCCATATGCTCGCGCTCGACGATCGCCGTCTTGAGGCCGAGTTGAGCGGCGCGGATGGCGGCGACATAGCCGCCGGGACCGGAGCCGATGATGATGACGTCGTAGGATTCAGCCATGTGTTTCCTGCCCTTTTGTTACGCTGCGCTGCGGGTCATGAGCACCCACGCGTGTCTCTTGCTGTTTTCGAAGAGCGGCACGGCATTGGCGCGCGCAGCCTCCAGGAATCCGTTTCTTCCATAAAGCGACAGAGCCGCCTCGTTATCACTTGCGGTAATGAGACTGACGGGGCGGCAATCCGCCCTTTCGATCTGATCGTCCAGCAGCCTCCGCCCGATGCCGATGCCGCGCAGATGGCGATAAACGCCGAGACTGCCTATGAACCAGCTTCCCACAACCGTTTTCTGCAAGGCGAGCATCGGCGCGGTCGCCGGAATCGTCGCCTCGATATTGCCTATCCTCTCGTCGAGCGCATGGCCGATCGCCACACCTGCGACCTCGCCATAGGCCTCGGCGATGACGGAATCCCGCCAGCCGCCGACAGCCTCCTCTTCGCTCATCTTCAACCGGCCCCGCTCCAGCGGCGTGTCGCTGACGCCATTCGCCACATCGGCGAACCAGAGCCAGGAGGCAAAACCGTGCGAAGCAATATCCGCCAGGATCGCCAGCTCCGAGGCATCCCGCCGTGAGGCCTGCCGCAGCGCGATGAAGGCGGCCATTCAGATCCCCAGCATCATCCGCACGATCGATTCCAGCCCGCGCCCGAGCGCCCGCGTATTCTCCGCATCGAGATGAATGCCGTCGATCGGCGTGGTCCTGGCGACGGAATTGCCGTCGAAGAAGCCGCAGCCGAGTTCGTCGGCAAGATCGCGATAAAGCGTTGCAAGCTTTGCCGATTCCTCGATGCCGCCGGGAAAGGATGCGGCGAAGGGAACGTTGCCCGTCGCGCAGATCGCCGGCGGCGCCACGATCAGGATCTCCGGTCCATCGAATTCGAAGGGCCAGGCATGATTGCGGATCAGCCGCACGAGGCGGCTGATGCCCTGGCAGGCGGCAAAGGCGGAACCGGCAACGACCGGCTTCATGTCGTTGGTGCCGAGCAGGAGGATGACGAGATCCAGCGGCGCATGCGTCTGCAGGATTGTCGGCAGGACGCGCGCACCGTTGCGGTCGCAATCGGCGAGGTGGTCGTCGAAAGCGGTCGTGCGACCGTTCAGGCCTTCAGCGATGACACGCGCCTCGCTGCCGAGCGCTGCCTGAAGCACGCTCGGCCAGCGATTCTTGTACTCATGACGGCCGATCGTCTCGGCGTCATAACCCCAGGTCAGCGAGTCGCCATAGCAAAGAACGGTCTTGCTCATTTCCGCCTCCGTTTTGCTATCAGACAAGCATGCCCATCGGGTTTTCGATGTAGCCCTTGAAGGCCTGGAGCAGCTCGGCGCCGAGCGCGCCATCGACGCAGCGATGGTCGGTCGACAGCGTCACCGACATCACGGTGGCGATCGCCATTTCGCCGCCCTTGACGACGACCCGCTGCTCGCCGGCGCCGACCGCGAGGATCGTCGCATGCGGCGGGTTGACGACGGCGGCGAAGTTCTTGACGCCCATCATGCCCATGTTGGAGACCGAGCTGGTGCCGCCCTGATACTCCTCGGGCTTCAGCTTGCGGTCCTTGGCGCGCTTGCCGAGATCGCGCATCTCGTTGGAGATGACCGACAGCGTCTTCTGCTCGGCCTTGCGGATGATCGGTGTGATCAGGCCGCCGGGGATCGAGACTGCGACGCCGACATCGGCGTGCTTGTGCTTGACCATGTTGTTGTCGGTCCATGACACGTTGGCGTCGGGCACGTCGCGCAGCGCCAGCGCCATGGCCTTGATGACCATGTCGTTGACCGAAAGCTTGTAGGCCGGGGCATTGTCCTTGCGCGGCGCCGCATCGTTGAGTTGGGCGCGTAGCGCCATCAGAGCATCGAGCTCGCAATCGACGCTGACGTAGAAATGCGGGATCGTCTGCTTGGATTCGACCAGGCGCCTGGCGATCGTCTTGCGCATGCCGTCATGCGGCACGAGCTCGTAGGAGCCCGGCTCGAAGAGCTTCAGCACGGCTTCCTCGGAAGCGCCCTTCGGCGCTGCGGCCGGAGCCGGAGCGGCGGCAGCCTGCGGCGCGGCAGCGGCCGGTGCGGGCGCGGCCTTGGCACCACCGCCGGCAACGGCAGCTTCGACGTCGCTCTTGACGACGCGGCCATGCGGACCGGAGCCGGCGACACCAGAAAGGTCGATACCGGCTTCCTTGGCCAGACGGCGGGCGAGCGGTGAAGAGAAGGTGCGGTTGCCATCGGCTGAAACCGACGCGGCTGCAGCGGCAGGAGCCGGTGCAGCCTCAGCCTTCGCCGGTGCAGCCTCGGCCTTAGGCACGGGGGCGGCCTCGGCCTTTGCCGGAGCGGCGGAAGCCGCGCCGCTTGCGGCAGCGGCGACATCTTCGCCATCGGCGGCGAGAACGGCGATCAGCGCATTGACCTTGACACCTTCGGTGCCGGCGGCAACGACGAGCTTGGCGACCGTGCCTTCATCGACGGCTTCGACTTCCATCGTCGCCTTGTCGGTCTCGATCTCGGCGATCACATCGCCAGACTTGACCGTGTCGCCTTCCTTGACCAGCCACTTGGAAAGATTGCCTTCTTCCATGGTCGGAGAGAGGGCGGGCATCGTGATATTGATCGGCATCGAAATACCCTCCCCTTATTTGTAGCAAACAGCCTTCACCGCATCGACGACTTCGCCGACGTTCGGAAGCGCCAGCTTTTCGAGATTGGCGGCATAAGGCATCGGCACATCCTTGCCGGCGATCGTCAGCACCGGCGCATCGAGATAGTCGAAGGCCTGCTGCATGACGCGGGTGGCGATTTCAGTGCCGACGGAGGACTGCGGATAACCTTCCTCGACGGTGACCAGACGGCCGGTCTTCTTGACTGATTCGATGACCGTTGGAAGGTCCATCGGGCGGATGGTGCGAAGGTCGATCAGTTCGACGTCGATGCTGAGCTTCTCCAGTTCGGCAACCGCCTTCGTCGCATAGGTCATGCCGATGCCGAAGGAGACGACTGTGACGTCCTTGCCCGGACGATGGATGCGGGCCTTGCCGATCGGCAGGACGAAATTGTCGAGCTTCGGCACGTCGAAATGCTGGCCGTAGAGAATTTCGTTTTCGAGGAAAATGACCGGATTCGGATCGCGGATCGCCGCCTTCAGCAGGCCCTTGGCGTCGGACGCCGTGTAGGGCATGACGACCTTCAGACCGGGAATGGCGCTATACCAGGCAGCATAGTCCTGGCTGTGCTGAGCGCCGACGCGGGCAGCAGCACCGTTCGGTCCGCGGAAGACGATCGGAGCGCCCATCTGGCCGCCGGACATATAGAGCGTCTTGGCGGCCGAGTTGATGATGTGGTCGATCGCCTGCATGGCGAAGTTGAAGGTCATGAATTCGACGATCGGACGCAGGCCGGCCATAGCAGCACCGACGCCGACGCCGGCAAAGCCGTGCTCGGTGATCGGCGTATCGATGACACGACGGGCTCCGAATTCCTGCAGCAGGCCCTGGGTGACCTTGTAGGCGCCCTGATATTCGGCGACTTCCTCGCCCATGACGAAGACGTCGTCGCTGGCGCGCATTTCTTCGGCCATGGCGTCGCGCAGCGCTTCGCGCACCGTCATCGATACCATTTCGGTGCCGGCCGGGATTTCCGGATCGTTCGGAACGACGGCCTTCGGCTCGGCCGGAAGCGGCGCGGAAGCGGAGCCGGTATTGGTCGGCTTCTCTTCCTGGGCAACCTGCGGAGCGGCGGCTGCAGCCGGTTTGGCGGCGGAGATATCCGCGGCTGATTCGCCCTCCTGCAGCAGCACGGCGATCTTGGTGTTGACCTTGACGCCTTCGGTGCCGGCATCGACGAGCAGCTTGCCGATGACGCCTTCGTCGACGGCTTCGACTTCCATCGTCGCCTTGTCGGTTTCGATTTCGGCAATCACGTCGCCAGAAGTGACCTTGTCACCTTCCTGCTTCAGCCATTTGGACAGCGTGCCTTCTTCCATCGTCGGAGAGAGGGCGGGCATGAGGATATCGATAGGCATGGGTTCCCTCCCCGATTAGAGCAGAATGTCGGTATAGAGCTCGGATGCATCCGGCTCCGGATCGGCCTGGGCGAAGTCGGCGCTGTCGGCGACGATGTCGCGGACATCCTTGTCGATCGCCTTCAAATCGTCTTCGGAGGCCCAGCCCTTTTCGATGAGGCGTGCCTTCACCTGTTCGATCGGGTCCTGCTCGGAGCGCATCTTCTGCACCTCCTCCTTGGAGCGATACTTCGCCGGATCGGACATGGAGTGGCCGCGATAGCGATAGGTCAGCATTTCGAGGATGATCGGGCCCTTGCCGGAGCGGCAATGTTCGAGCGCCTCGTCGGCCGCCGCTTTGACGGCGCGAACATCCATGCCGTCGACCTGGATGCCGGGGATGCCGAAGCCGGATCCGCGCAGCGAGTAGTTCGACTGAGCCGTCGCGCGGGCGGTCGAGGTGCCCATGGCGTAACGGTTGTTTTCGACAATATAGACAATCGGCAGCTTCCAAAGAGCGGCCATGTTGAAGCTCTCGTAGACCTGGCCCTGATTGGCGGCGCCGTCGCCGAAATAGGCGATCGAGACATTTCCGTTGCCGCGGTAGTGGTTTGCAAAGGCAAGGCCCGTTCCGAGCGAAACCTGGGCACCGACGATGCCGTGGCCGCCGTAGAAATGTTTCTCTTTCGAGAACATGTGCATCGAGCCGCCCTTCCCGTGGGAATAGCCGCTGCGGCGCCCGGTCAGTTCAGCCATGACGCCGCGTGCTTCCATGCCGGTCGCCAGCATATGGCCGTGGTCGCGATAGGCGGTGATAACCTGGTCGCCTTCCTTCTGCGCCATCTGCATGCCGACGACGACAGCTTCCTGACCGATGTAAAGGTGGCAAAAGCCGCCGATGAAGCCCATGCCGTAAAGCTGGCCGGCCTTCTCCTCGAAGCGGCGGATCAATAGCATCTCGCGATAGGCCTTGAGCTCTTCGTCGCGATCGAAGTCGGCTACGGGGCCTCCATTCGATGCTTTGGCTGCCGGTTTAGCTGCAGTCTTGCGGCTGGAAACGGTCGCGGTCTTTCGCGGCGCCATTCAACCCTCCCTATGGGTTTGTCGTTTCTCGGTGGCGCGTACCATAGGGAAGAAATATGACCACAGCAATGCCATAATTGCATGGCTCGTATTCGGCACTAAATTATTGGAAACACACGAGAAATTCCAATTAACTGAATTCCGGTTAATTGGAATAATGGTTGAATATGACGATCTCGTCCGCGCGCGACATATTGAGCTGATAGCGCGCTTTTTCGTCCAGCATATCCTTGTCGAGCGAGCCATCACTCAGCAGCGCGACCTGATTTTCAAGATGTTCGCGCTTTGCCTTCAAGATCGCAAGCTCTTTTTCACGCGCGAGACGCTGATGCTCGAACGTTTCCGTTGCGCGCAGACCGTAATCGCCGTGAATGCAATGATAACCGAAATAGGAAAGGAAGGCGACCGTCATAGCCGGAATGACGAAGCGGCCGATCTTTCTCTTCTTATGATGCTTTGTCCACATACACGCATGCTCTTGAACGCATTACCAATTCGTTCAGCATAACGCGCAGAGATTAACCGTTCATTGACCGTAACCGCCGGCAATAAAAAACCCGCGCCGGTGAGGCGCGGGTGAAGTCGTCGAAAGCAGATTCGATCAGCCGCGGATGATCGAGCGGCCGGCATACTGAGCCTGCGGGCCGAGGCCCTCCTCGATGCGGATCAGCTGGTTGTACTTGGCAAGACGGTCGGAACGCGACAGCGAGCCGGTCTTGATCTGGCCGCAGTTGGTGGCGACTGCGAGGTCGGCGATGGTTGAATCTTCGGTCTCGCCGGAGCGGTGCGACATGACGGCGGTGTAGGCTGCCTTGTGCGCCGTGTTGACGGCGTCGAGAGTTTCCGTCAGCGAGCCGATCTGGTTGACCTTGACGAGGATCGAGTTGGCGACACCCATGCGGATGCCATCGCGAAGACGGGCGGAGTTGGTGACGAAGAGATCGTCGCCGACGAGCTGGGTCTTCTTGCCGGTCAGGTCGGTCAGCGTCTTCCAGCCGTCCCAATCGTCTTCGGCCATGCCGTCTTCGATCGAGATGATCGGATACTTGGCGGCGAGTTCGGCGAGATATTCGGCCATGGCGCCAGATTCGAGCGTGCGGCCTTCCCCTTCGAGAACGTATTTGCCGTCCTTGAAGAACTCGGTCGAGGCGCAATCGAGGCCGAGGTAGATGTCCTCGCCCGGCTTATAGCCGGCTTTCTCGACCGACTTCATGATGAAGTCGAGGGCTTCCGAAGCGCTCTTCAGGCCCGGTGCGAAACCGCCTTCGTCGCCGACATTGGTGTTGTGGCCCTGGGCGGCGAGTTCCTTGCGCAGCGTATGGAAGACTTCCGAGCCCATGCGCACGGCTTCAGCAATGGTGTCGGCGCCGACCGGAAGGATCATGAATTCCTGGAAATCGATCGGGTTGTCGGCATGGGCGCCGCCGTTGATGATGTTCATCATCGGCACCGGCAGGAGGCTGGCGGAAGCGCCACCGACATACCGATAGAGCGGCAGGCCGGAGGCCTGGGCGGCAGCCTTGGCGACGGCGAGCGAGACGCCGAGAATGGCGTTGGCGCCGAGGCGCGACTTGTTCGGCGTGCCGTCCAGCTCGATCATGATGTTGTCGATCTGGATCTGGTTTTCGGCGTCGATGCCGCCGATTGCGTCGAAGATCTCGGTATTGGCGGCATCGACCGCCTTCTGGACGCCCTTGCCGAGGTAGCGCTTGCCGCCGTCGCGCAGCTCGACCGCCTCATGCGCGCCGGTGGAAGCGCCCGAGGGAACGGCCGCGCGGCCCATGTTGCCGTCTTCGAGATAGACATCGACTTCGACGGTGGGGTTACCACGGCTATCGAGAATCTCGCGGGCGATAATATCGGTGATTGCAGTCATGGGTTCTTCCTGCTCGGTGGGTGATCAATCATTCGAAGCCTGTCATAATCGAAGGCGGGCAAATTACAATGGCGCATTGCGACGCCATCGACCTGCGTGTCTGATCGTCGCTATAGCACGAACATGTCAGGCTTTTGACTGTCAGGCCTTGGCGACAGCATCGAAGGCGAGCAACTTTTCCAGCAGCCGCGGCATGTCCTTGAGATAGACCATGTTCGGGCCGTCGGACGGTGCGTTGTCCGGGTCCTGGTGGGTTTCAACGAAAACGCCGGCAATTCCGGTCGCCACCGCTGCGCGCGCCAGCGTTTCGACGAATTCCCGCTGACCGCCGGAGGAATCGCCCTGCCCGCCGGGCTGCGCGACGGAATGGGTCGCATCGAAAACGACGGGGGCGCCCATCGACGCCATGATCGGCAGTGAGCGCATATCGGAAACCAAAGTATTGTAGCCGAAGGAAGCGCCGCGCTCGCAGAGCAGTACGTTCGGATTGCCGCTGGCGTTGAGCTTCTTCAGGACGTTCTTCATTTCCCAGGGAGCCAGGAACTGTCCCTTCTTGACATTGACGGCACGGCCGGTCTCGGCAGCGGCGATCAGAAGGTCGGTCTGACGGCAGAGGAAGGCCGGAATCTGCAGGACATCGACCACCTTTGCCACTTCGGCGCATTGTTCGGCGGTGTGAACGTCGGTCAGGACCGGAAAGCCGAATTCCTTCTTGAGATCGGCAAAGACCTGCATGCCCTTTTCAAGCCCGATGCCGCGCTCGGCCGACAGCGAAGTCCGGTTCGCCTTGTCGAAGGAACTCTTGTAGACGAGGCCGATGCCGAGCTTGGCGCAGAGCTCCTTCAGCGTCCCGGCAACCATGAAAGCGTGGTCGCGGCTCTCCATCTGACAGGGGCCGGCAATCAGCGACAGGCGGCCAGCATTGGAAAAGGTGACCTGGCCTGCGCCCTCGCCGATCCTGACTTCAGAATTCGTATCAGTGCTCATCGTGTTTCCTCGAAGGCGAAGAGCGTGCCTGCCCGGGCGCCGGCTTCACCAGAATGCGATTGTTCTTGCGCGTGTAGGTCACTCCGTTAGCAGCCAAATGCGCTTCTGTCACGGCAAGATCAGCGACGGCAAAGAGGATAGCCCGGCCGCGCAGGCCGCGGTCGGCGGATGAGACGGCGATCTCGAAATAAGCCTCCAGCCCTTCCGGCGTCATCAGGCTGATTTTTACATTCGACGCGGCGATATTGACGCCGAAACCGGTCTTCTCGACGGCCGATTGCGCTGCGGCAAGACCGACGAAGGCGGCGAATGCAGCGGGGTCCGGCGCGCACAGCGCGATCTCGGCAATGCCTGTTGCGCCATTGGCATGCGTCTCCAGCGCGCCGCGATCGGCCGGCAAGGGATTGATACGCTGGCAGGTAAAGAGAAAGAAATCGGGCGCCCGCAGATCGCCCGCAAAAGCCAGTTTGAAGCTGCCGACGCTCTTGGAACCATCCGGCATTTTCATCGGCCGGCTGAATTGCAGCATCTCGCCGGCGCTCGATCCGCCGTCAGCGAAGCTCTTATGGTCGTGGCCGGCGTCCGCGGTGCCGAAAACCACCGCCGAAAGCCCCTCCTCGCCGCAACGGAAGCGGAAGGCCCGGTTGCGGGCGGTGAAGACATTGCCTTGCCGCGCCGACGCCTCGTTCTCCTCGACGCTCGCAATACCAAGCGGCTCCAGATAGGTCTTGTCGGCAAGGAAGACGCAGGCATTTTCCGTTCCGAAGGGATGGCGGGCATCGGCGGCAACGGTGAAGCCGAGCTTGCCCAGCCGTTCGCGGGCCAGATCGATATTGACGACGGGCAGCACGACATGATCCAGCGGGTGCGGTATGGCGGAATACTCGTTCATGATATCCCTCCCTCAAACGACAAAAGATGTGCGACAGCGCCACCCCCAAAGCAAGACATGTGTGCCAATCCGGCGAATGAAAATAAATATCTCAACGAGTTGGCGGCAAGTTTTACGGAAAATTAGCTACTTGCGGAACACATATGGAACATATAGTGTCTGTTCTGGATTTGTTTCAATCAGGGGTCTGACGTCGATGCTCACGCGCAAACAACAGGAGCTTCTCCTTTTCATTCATGAGCGCATGAAGGAATCCGGCGTTCCGCCGTCTTTCGACGAGATGAAGGATGCCCTCGATCTGGCCTCGAAATCCGGCATTCATCGCCTGATCACGGCGCTCGAGGAACGCGGTTTCATTCGCCGTCTACCGAACCGCGCCAGGGCGCTTGAGGTCATCAGGCTTCCGGAGGCCTATAGCCCCAGCATCCAGCCCCGGCGCGGCTTTTCGCCGAGCGTCATTGAGGGCAGCCTCGGCAAGCCCCAGCCGGTCGCCGCTCCCGCGCTTGTAAAACCCGTTGCTGACAACGGCAACTCGGTCTCGGTGCCGGTCATGGGCCGAATCGCTGCCGGCGTGCCGATTTCGGCGATTCAGAACAACACCCACGATATCGTCGTTCCGGCCGATATGCTTGGCTCCGGCGAGCATTATGCTCTGGAGGTCAAAGGCGATTCGATGATCGACGCCGGCATCTTTGATGGCGACACGGTGATCATCCGCAACGGCAGCACCGCAAGCCCAGGCGACATCGTCGTTGCCCTCGTCGATGACGAGGAAGCGACGCTGAAGCGCTTTCGCCGCAAGGGTGCCTCGATCGCACTTGAAGCGGCCAACCCGGCTTACGAGACCCGGATCTTCGGACCTGATCGTGTCAAGGTGCAGGGCAAGCTCGTCGGCCTCATTCGCCGCTACCACTGACACTGGACAGGCCAGATTCGACAAAACTGTTGCTGCGCCAGTCATAAGCGCGATGGCGCATCCACGGCCGTGACAGGGTTTCGAATGCGGTTGCGACCTCCAAGCCGGTGTCTGCGAAGCGCAGCTCGATTGAACCGGTTTTCCGTAGTGTCTCACCGGTAAAAAGCGTCCCACCTGAACGGCAGCTGTTGAAACGCAGGCGGACTGATGTGACGACGATATCGGCCGCATCGCAGGCCGGACCGAGATAAGCGGCATTGTCGATGACCGTGACGATACGGCCATTGCCAAGCCTCGATGTGCACCAGGCCTTCTTGACGCAGGAAAAGCGGTTTGTTTCACCGCCCGCGGCCGCCGCCCGCATCGCCGTCCTCGCTTCATTCTGCTGATCGCGGGAAAGCCTGACGCGGCGGTCGTCTCCCTCCGGCGGAATAGCGGGACCATCCAGCATCTTCGGCGGGTAATGCGCCGGCAGGACCAGCGCTCGCTGCCATTGGTCGAAAATGAAATCCGGCGGGTTTTCGCGATTGGAAGCCATTGCCTCAGCCGCGACGACTGCAACCAGACTGCCATCCTCCGAAATCACCAGATCCGGCGGCCGGGGAACCGGCAGAAGCAGCACGATGGACGTCGAGGCGGCGAGGATCGAAGTGCCGGCATGGCGCAACCGGGTGCGGAGCAGCGTCAGCAGCAGAAAGCCTGCCACCGCCACGACGAAATACCAGGCGGGGAGACGGCCGACGCCAATATCGCCGCCCCAGCCGGACACCGTCTTGGCAACCGCAATCACCATATCGAGGCCAAAGCCGACCACCTTCCAGAGCGGCGCGTCCAGACCGAAAGGCATGAGCAACATCGCCAGCAGCCCCGCCGGCATGACGATGAAAGAGATGATCGGCATCGTCGCGAGGTTTGCCGGCAGGCCGTAAGCGGTCAGGCGATGAAAATGCTCGATCGAAAACAGCGCCGTGGAAAAACCGCCGATCAGTGAGGTCAGGAAGACGCCGCCGAAGAAACCGGCGACCGCAACGACCGGCCTGATGATCGGCAGCTTCAGCAAAGCGTTTTCGCGGATGCGCCGGTCCTTCCACAGCTGATAGCCCGATACCAGCGCCAATGTCGCGGCAAAGGACATCTGGAAGCTCGGGCCCAGGACTTCCGAGGGCGAAATGGCGATGATGACAAGAGCCGAGAGGACGACATTGCGCAGGCTGATTGACGGGCGATCGAAGAAGACTGCGATCAGCATGATGGCCATCATGATGAAGGCGCGTTCGGCCGAGACTCCGAATCCTGATATCAGGAAGTAGGCGGTGACGGCGATGAGCGCGCCGGCGGCGGCGATTTTCTTTGTCGGATAGGCTTGAGCAACGCCCGGAAACAGGCTGAGCAGCATCCGGAACCCGACGAAGAAAATGCCTGCCGACAGGGCCATGTTGAGGCCCGAGATCGCAACGATATGGGCAAGACCGGACTGGCGCAGCGCCTCCGTCGTCGCCTTCGAGATGGCGCGCCGTTCGTCGGTCACCAAAGCAGCTGCAAAAGCGCCCGTATCACCGGGCAGGATCGACCGAATGCGGTCGCCAATGCTACTGCGCAACTGGTAAAGCCATTCGAGCACAGCTTCCGACGTCGATCTTGCCGCCTGTGGACCAGCCTGCAAGTCGACTTTCTTCGGCGCACCGTAGAAGAAACCGTTGGCGCCGATGCCGTCGAAATAGGCACCGAAGGAGAAATCGTTGAGCGCGGGCAGCGCCGGGCCCGCCGGCGGCGTCAGCCGCGCCCTGCCGGTGATGATGTCGCCGATCTCGAACGGCGCATCGGCGCCACGGGCGATTGCGGTGATGCGTCCCGGCTGCCGCTTCAGTTCCGGTGCCTCAGTGCCGGTGACGGCAAGAATATAGCGCCAGCGCCCCCGGCCGTCGCCTTCCCGCCGTTCCACGCGGCCGGTGACCGTCGTCGTCACCGCTGAATCGAGGATCACAGTCGAAGCCCGCCAGCTCTCGAACTGGGCCGAGAGCATGCCGCAGGCGAAAAACGCCAGCGCCAGGAAAGTTGCGCGCAATGCCGGCCGGCTGCGGCCGGCGAGGAAAACCGCAGCCGCCGGCACCAGCAGACAGAGCAGCGATGCAAAGAAGGGAAAATCCCATGCCGCAAGAAACCAGCAGGCCGAGCCGGCGCCGAGGAAGACCGGCGAGAACAGCAGCAGGCGGCCGTGATCGGCCTCTTCGCCCAGCATGCAGGCTCCGGCACGCAGCACTTGCCGGCCGGTGGCCGGCAGTCGATGGCGCAAGGGGGTCTCCGATTGCGTCCTTGCCGGTCGGGTCACCATCGCAATCGCGGGAAGAGCCGGCGGAACGGCACGGCCCACGCCCGCTTCCGGCCGCAATTCGGCTGTCGTCAATTCCTCCATGCCCCGCCCAAGATCACCCGCACCGGCAGTCAGAATGCAACCTTCAATCAAAACGAGCAAGAATAATCGATTGAAATATGAGGGAAAATCGAGAGTGCCAAAAGACCAGTCGAATCATTGGCTTCCGCTATGCCTGCGGCTCATCGCTGCAGTGCCTAAAAGGTGATGCCGCAATGCACAAAAAGCCGTCACGGTAACTTGGCATTAGCTTCGCGATCATATAGCTATCGCTGAGGACGCTTAACCCCTATGGCGCTTTTATGGCGCCACCGCCAGTTCGGAGGATCAGCATGACGGATCAAAGCGCAACAATAAAAATCGGTGACAAATCAGTCGACCTCGCCGTCAAAAGCGGCACGATCGGTCCGAGCGTCATCGATATCGGTGCCCTCTACAAGAACACCGCTTCCTTCACCTACGATCCGGGTTTTACGTCGACCGCATCCTGTGAATCGAAAATCACCTATATCGACGGCGACGAAGGTGTGCTGCTGCACCGCGGCTATCCGATCGAGCAGCTGGCCGAGCATGGCGACTTCCTCGAAGTCTGCTACCTGCTTCTCTACGGTGAACTGCCGACCACCGCCCAGAAGAAGGATTTCGATTATCGTGTCACGCACCACACCATGGTGCATGAGCAGATGAGCCGCTTCTTCACCGGCTTCCGCCGCGATGCGCATCCGATGGCCGTCATGTGCGGGTGCGTCGGCGCCCTGTCGGCTTTCTATCATGACTCCACGGACATCACCGATCCGCACCAGCGCATGGTCGCCAGCCTGCGCATGATCGCCAAGATGCCGACGCTTGCCGCCATGGCCTACAAGTACCATATCGGCCAGCCCTTCGTTTATCCGAAGAACGACCTCGACTACGCCTCGAACTTCCTGCGCATGTGCTTTGCTGTGCCTTGCGAAGAATATGTGGTCAATCCGGTGCTTTCCCGCGCCATGGACCGCATCTTCATCCTGCATGCCGATCACGAGCAGAACGCCTCAACCTCGACCGTCCGTCTTGCCGGTTCGTCGGGCGCCAACCCGTTCGCCTGCATCGCAGCCGGCATCGCCTGCCTCTGGGGCCCCGCCCATGGCGGCGCCAACGAAGCAGCGCTCAACATGCTGAACGAGATCGGCTCGGTCGAACACATTCCGGAATATATCGCCCGCGCCAAGGACAAGAACGATCCCTTCCGTCTGATGGGCTTCGGTCACCGCGTCTACAAGAACTATGACCCGCGCGCCAAGATCATGCAGAAGACGACGCATGAGGTGCTCGGCGAGCTCGGCATCAAGGATGATCCGTTGCTCGAAGTGGCGATGGAACTGGAGCGCATCGCGCTCACCGACGAATATTTCATCGAGAAGAAGCTTTATCCGAACATCGACTTCTATTCCGGCATCACGCTGAAGGCGCTGGGCTTCCCCACGACCATGTTCACCGTGCTGTTTGCGCTTGCCCGCACCGTCGGCTGGATCGCGCAGTGGAACGAGATGATCGAGGATCCTGAACAGCGCATCGGCCGGCCGCGCCAGCTTTATGTCGGCGAACCGAAGCGCGATTACATCCCGGTTTCGAAGCGCTGATCGCTTCACAGCCAAAAAGAAACCCGGTCAGAAACGACCGGGTTTTTTCTTTCTCAGCACGTCGAGAAGGATTTCGGCGGCATGGGCGCCGGGCGGCTTTTCGGTCTGCATGCGCTGCCAGATGAGTTCGTAGCCTTCCTTCATCGCCTTCAGCTGGTAGGTGTCGGCCGAGAGCCTTTCCATCCAGCGTGCGAGGCTTGCTCCGCGAACGACATCGTTTAGATATTCCGGCACGACCGCATAATCGGCAATCAGGTTTGGTAGTGCTCCCGTCCAGGTCTTGATGCTCGACGTCAGCAGCCTCATGATCCAGTCGACCTTGTAGGCGGAGACGACGGGAACGTCGGCAAGCGCCAGTTCAAGAATAACGGTTCCGGACGCCGCCATGGCTGCATCGGCTTCAGCGAAGGCCTTCCATTTCGCTTCCGCGCCGATAACGATCTCCGGCTGGACCACCCACTTCGCCGTCAATTCGCGGACAAGCCCTTCCTTGTGCATCACCGTCGGTAGAATAAAACGCATCGGCCCGTTGCGGGCAATGAGTTCGCTCACTGCCACCTCGAAATGCGGCAGGAGCTTCTGGATCTCGGAGGAGCGTGAGCCGGGCAGAAGCAGGATCGCGCCGGTGCCGGGCTGTCTGCCGGCGCGCCGGCGCCGGGTCTCCAGCAGCGCCGGGTCGGCGGTCAGGCGATGCCCCACATAGGTCGTTGCCGGCCCATTGAGGCGCTGCATGGTTGACGGCTCGAAGGGCAAGACGGCAAGCACATGATCGACATAGCCGAGCATGCGCGTGGCGCGATATTCCTTCCAGGCCCAGACGCTCGGACAGACATAATTGACGACAGGCAGATCGGGCAGCGCGGTGCGAACCCGCTTTGCGACGCGATGGGTGAAATCCGGGCTGTCGATAATGACGAGAATGTCAGGCCTTGCAGCGATGATCGCAGCAGTCGTCTGGCGGATCAGCCTATAGAGCTTCGGCAGCCGGCTTAGCACCTGGGTGATACCCATGATCGACAGTTCGGAGAAATCGAAGAGGGATTTCAGGCCTTCCGCCTGCAGCCCCTCGCCGCCGACGCCGACGAGTTTCATCGGTCCGTCATGAATCCGCTTCAGGGCGGCAATCAGATCGGCGCCGAGCAGATCGCCCGACACCTCACCGGCAATGACGGCGATCTTCAGCGGCGCCCCGTTCATTCGAACCCCCATGCCGGCAGCCCGCGATCAATGCCGCAGATAAAAAGCCCCGCCTCATCGGCGGCCTGAATGACGGCGGTGCGATCGAGCACCAGCGAGCGGCCAGCCTCCACCGCGATGCCGCCGAGACCGGCGCTTTTTGCGTTCAGGACGGTGGAGACGCCGATCGCCGGCAGGTCGGCGCGAATATCCTGTTGCGGCTTGCAAAGTTTGACGAGCGCGCCGCGGCGGCGCGGCGAGATGCGCCCGGCGGCTCTCAGACCCGCGACACGCTCGAGCATCTCGTCCGTGCCTTCCAACCCTTCCAGCGCAACGATGCGACCGCCGATGCTGACAGCGCCCTGCCCGACATCGAGCCGGCCGAGCGTGTCCGCGGCTTCGGCCGCGCGGCTGATATCGCGACGATCTTCCTCCCCGGGCGCCACTGTGCCCAGCGGGCCGACGGCCGCAAGAAGATCGGGGGCGATCTCATGGGCGCCGACGACACGGCGGCCGTTTCCTTCGATCAGCCGGATCACCATCTGCAGAACCGTATCGTCACCGCCGGACAGCAGCGTGCGGATGGCAGCCGGCATCTTCATCAGAACGCGTAGCGTCGGGCGCACCTCGCGCCACTCCGGCCGGCGCGCCACACTCCCCGACATCACGACACGGCCGACACCATAACGATTGAGCAACGCATCAAGAGCTGCGAAATCGCCGATCCCGATGACGGCGTGGTCATAGCCTTCCCAGCGTCGGTCGCTTTCGTCCTTCAGGGCAAAGATGACCGGATTTTCACCCGCCGCTCGCGCTGCTTCGGCGACATAGGAAGGCAGAAGGCCGCCGCCGGCGATGATCGCCAGCCGGCCCGCAGCGGTGTCGCTGGAAAAAGCCACAGGACTAGCCCTTCTGCCCCCGGGTCGGCGAGGACAAGGCACGATCACTGTCGGCCGCAATGAAATCGAGGATCTGGACCACCGGCTCGCAATCGGCATATTCATCGCGGATGGCGGCGGCGTTTTCGCGGACGGAGGCCGTTCCTTCGAAGATCGACTTGTAGGCGCGGCGCACCCGGTGAATGACGGCGCGGTCGACGCCGGCGCGCGTCATGCCGACGACATTGAGGCCGCTCAGCAGGCCGGGGTTGCCGTTCAACATGCCGTAGGGAATGACGTCGTAACTCACCGCCGAAAGCCCGCCGACGAAGGCCTGACGGCCAACGCGGGTGAACTGGTGAACGGCTGAGCCACCACCCAGGATGACGCGATCCTCGATGACGACATGGCCAGCGAGCATGACATTGTTCGACATGATCACGTGATTGCCGACCTTGCAGTCATGCGCGACGTGAGAATTGGCCAGGAAGAGATTGTTGTCGCCGACGATCGTCTGGCCACCGAAATCGGCCGTGCCGGTGTTCATCGTCACGCCTTCGCGCATCGTGCAGTTGGCGCCGACCGAAAGCGTCGTCTCCTCGCCGCCGTGATGCACGCTCTGCGGATCGCCGCCGATGACTGCCATCGGAAAGATGCGCGTGCCCTTGCCGATCACGGTGCGGCCGGTGACGACCGCATGTGACAAGAGTTCGACATTTTCATGCAGGACGACGTGCGGCCCGACATGGCAGAAGGGACCGATCTTGACGCCCTCACCGATCACAGCCCCGTCTTCGACGACAGCCATCGGATGAATGCGGGCGCTTTCGGCAATCGTGCTCATGCCTGTTCCTTACGAACGATCATCGCGCCGATATCGGCTTCGGCGACAAGCGCCCCGTCAACCTTGGCGTCGCAATGGAATTTCCAGATGTTGCCGCGCTGCTTGTGCTTCTTGACGTGGAATTCGACGCGATCGCCGGGCACGACGGGCTTGCGAAAACGCGCATTCTCGATGGTCATGAAGTAAACGAGGTTGCCGGGCTGGCCTTCCTTCTTAGCACAGATCGCACCTGCGGTCTGCGCCATGCCCTCGATCAAGAGAACGCCGGGCATGATCGGAGCTTCCGGAAAATGACCGGTGAAATGCGGTTCGTTCACCGTGACGTTCTTGATGCCGACCGCGCTGTTGTCGCCGTCGATCTCGATAATCTTGTCGACCATGAGAAACGGATACCGGTGCGGCAGGAGCTTCATGATCTCGATGATGTCAGCCGAAGAAAGCGTTGTAGTGGCTTCCTCAGTCATTTTGCTTGCCTCCAGGGTTCTTTCCGCGCAGCTTGCTTTTCGACACCTGCAGTGCGGCCTCTCTCAGATAGTCTTTTAGTGGCCGTGCCGGGACACCGCCATATTGTCCGCCGGCGGGAAGATCGGTCATGATACCGCTTTTGGCGGCTATCTGCACGCCGTCACCGATGGTCACGTGACCCTTGATCCCGGCCTGGCCGCCGATCTGCACACCGTTGCCGATCTTCGTGCTGCCGGCGATGCCGACCTGCGAAACGATGGCGCAATGGCGGCCGATCTGGACGTTGTGGCCGATCTGGACCTGGTTGTCGATTTTGGTGCCCTCGCCGATGACCGTATCGTCCATGGCGCCGCGGTCGACCGTGGTATTGGCGCCGATTTCGACATTATCCTGGATGATCACCCGACCGATCTGGACGATCTTGATCATGCCGCGCGGACCCGGTGCATAACCGAAACCATCCTGGCCGATGCGCACACCGTTGTGGATGATGACGCCGTTGCCGATCAGCGCGCAGAGAATGCTCGCACCGGCCGCGATCGAACAATCCCGGCCGACCTTGACGCCTGGACCGATAATGCTGTGTGCGCCGATCCGCGTCCCTTCGCCGATCTCGGCATGCGGGCCGATCACGGCCAGCGGCTCGACGATCACGCCCTTTTCGAGTTTCGCGCTCGGGTCGATCACAGCGCTGGGTGCGATTTCGCTTTCACCCGGCGGGAAAACGACCGGGCGCAATGCCGCGGGATAGAGCACACCGCCCGCCATGGCGAAGGCCGCATGCGGATTGGACGACAGGATGACCGGGATATGTTCGGGGACGAGGTCGGCGAGCGCCTTGTCGCAGATCACCGCCGAGGCCTCACATGTCGCTAGTTCATCACGGTTGCGGCGCGACAGGATATAACAGAGATCGCCCGCCCGCGCCCGGTTGACGGGGGCAACGGACCTGACGACAACATCTGAATGATCGGAATTGGCGAGTTCCGCCCCAAGAAACTCTGCAAGCTCAGCGAGCTTCAGACCTTCATGGGGCAGAAAAAAAACGTTTTGCTCCATCGGCAATGCTCCAGAACGGAATTGAGTCTTACAGTTCCGGACTGCCGATATCAGAATTGGTTGTTGATGCCAAACTTGAAGTTCTGCGTCTTGTCGAAGTCTTCCTTGAGAACCGGGATCGCGTAATCCAGGCGCAATGAACCGAAGGGAGACTGCCAGACGACACCGACACCGACCGAAGCGCGCAGAGAGGCGTCTTCACCGTCAATGCCGTCGCCCCTCAGGTCAACGTCATTGCCGAACAGCGTGCCTGCATCGGCAAAAACCGCACCGCGCAGGTTGAAGTCACGCGGGAAGCCCGGCATTGGGAAGGTCGCTTCGGCCGATGCCGTGAAGTAAGTCGTACCACCCAGTGGATCGTCGTTGGTGCCGGAAACGCGCGGGCCGATACCCTTGTTTTCGAAGCCGCGAATATCGCCGTTGGTCAGCGTGAATTGGTCGAAGACATTCAGGTGTTCCCCGAAGCCGATGACATAACCCGCCGAGGCCGAAACCGAGCCGATAATATCGGCATCGTCGGCGAGCAGGTGGTAGTAACGGGCCTTGCCGTAGATCTTGTAGAACTGCGAGTCTCCGCCGAGACCGGCAATTTCCTGCGTCGCCGTCGCGTAGATGCCTTCACGCGGCAGGACGGTGTCATCAAGCGTGTTGTAGGTCAGCGTCTGGGAGACCGAAGACCGTGTCCACGGGCTATCCTCAACGAGGTGCTGATACGGAGCGGACAGATCGGAAAGATCGTTGTTATCCGCGTCATACTTCATCTGCTTGTAGTTATAGCGGAAGGTCGTCGCCAAATCCTCGGTGATCGGCGCGGTGACGCGCAGCACGACGCTGGTTTCCTCGTAGTCGTAGTTGTCGTTGCTCGACGTCTCGCTGTGGTTGACGTCGAAGCCTGCAGCCAGGCGGTAGCCGAGGAAATAGGGTTCGGTGAAGCTAACGCCGTAAGCACGCGAACCTTCCTGACCGCCGCCGGCCGAGATGCGGATGTACTGACCGCGGCCGAGGAAGTTCTTTTCCTCGATCGAGGCTTCGAGCAGCAGACCATCGCCGCCGGCGGCATAACCTGCACCCACACCGAACGAACCTGTCGACTGATCCTGCACGTCGACAACCACCACGACACGGTCTGGCGAACTGCCCGGCTGGGTGGAAATATTGACGGACGAGAAGTAACCGAGCGCTTCGAGGCGACGTTTGGCCTTGGTGATCATCTGCTGGTTGAAGGCATCGCCTTCGCTCATATCGAATTCGCGGCGAATGACGTAGTCGCGTGTGCGGCTGTTGCCACGGATTTCGATGCGCTCGACATAGGCGCGCTCGCCCTGGTCGACCAGGTATTCGACACCAATCGTGTTGTTGTTGAGGTCGCGGTTACCGCGCGGCGTGACGCGCGCAAAGGGATAACCGGCCGAGGCCACCTGATCGGAGATCGCCTCGATCGACTTCTGCACTTCCTTGGCGCTGTAGAGGTGACCCTCCTTCGTGCGCACGAGGGGCTGCAGTTGCTCGGAACCGACGCCTTCGACGGTGGACTGGACGGTCACCGGACCGAAGTCGTAACGCTGGCCTTCCTCGATGTTGAAGGTGAGCGTGTATTTGTTGGTCGCCTCGTCGAAGCTGGCATCGGAAGAGACGATGCGCATATCGGCATAGCCGCGATTGTAATAAAACTGGCGAAGCGCTTCCTCGTCGGCATGGAGCTTGTCGTCGTTGTAGACGTCTTTGCGGGTCAGGAACGACAGAAAGTTCGAACGCTTGGTGGCGATGACGGCAGCCAGGCGGCCGGCGCTATAGGCATTGTTACCGACGAAGTTGATCGAATCGATCTTGGTGCGGTCGCCTTCGTTAATGACGAAGGCCAGGTTGACACGGCCTTCGCCGAGCGGCACGACCTGCGTCGTCACTTCGACTTCGCTGCGGCCGGTGGCGGCATAGGCATCCTTGATCGACTGGATGTCGGACTGGATCTGGGTGTCGCTGTAAGGGCCGGCGGCGTGCGTCTGGACGATGGTCGCAAGCTTGTCGTCCTTGATCTTGCGATTGCCGTTGAAGACCACCTGATTGACGAGCTGGGCTTCCTGGACGTTAACGACAAGCGTGCTTCCGGAAACCGAGATCTTGACGTCGGAGAAATAACCCGTGCCGTAGAGCTGCTTGACCGAGTCATCGATATCGGTGTTCGAAAAACTCTTTCCGGGAGCGATGGTGAGGTTCGACCGGACTGCTTCCGCGCCGACGCGGCTTGCGCCGCGCACATCGATGCGCTGGATGACCGCGGCTTCGGCGGCCGTGGCGGAAACGAACGTCAAAGCACCTGCGCCCGAAGCAACAACACTAGCAGACAGCGCAACCGCCGATACTGCGTTCAAAAACTTTGAACCAGCCTTCATTTCACCTATTACCTTTTTTTCCCTCGTCCCCGGCCCCAGGAGAACCCGATTCCGGTCACGTGTGTCGTTTTACCCGCTTTTGACATACAAGCAAGGGAGGTCGTTAATTTCTGTTTACTTCATTTCGAAGCGTGACCCATTCGCCACTACAGCCTTGAAACATCGTAAATAAATAGTAATTCCCCTGCCTTGCGCGTTTACCCTTAGCTCAGGCTAATGTCGTTCCAGGTCGTGAAAACCATCAATGTCAGTATCATGGCCAAGCCAATGCGAAATGCGATTTCCTGAGCCTTGGCGCCCAGCGGTTTCCCTCTCAGCGCTTCCACCGCATAGAACATCAGGTGGCCGCCATCAAGTACCGGAACCGGCATCAGGTTAAGCAATCCTATCGAAACTGAAAGCACGGCAGCAAGCTGCAACACCGCCCCTATCCCAAGCTTCGCCATCTGGCCCGAGGCTTGCGCGACGCGGATCGGTCCACCCAGTTGGTCGGCCCGCATCGTTCCGGCGAAGATGTTGCCGATATATTTGAAGGTGCCGGTGACGATATCCCGGGTCTCGAGCACACTCTCCCGCATCGCCTGGAACGGCGTGTAGGTCTGCAGGCGGAAATTGCCGACTTCCTTGCTGGTGACGATGCCGATCTGGCCGACCTCGATCTTGTTGCCGAACTGGTCGGTCATGTCGACGCGTTGCGGCACCATCGGCAGATCCAGCTTCTGGCCGCCGCGCTCGATGGTGACGACGATCTGCTGGCTCGGGCGGATGGCGACATAGCGGCGCACGTCGTCGAAAGTTTCGACCTTGCCGCCGTCGATGGCGACCAAGAGATCGCCGGGAAGGATGCCGGCCGCAGCCGCTACGCCATCCGGCTTGACTTCGGAAACGACGGGATCGGCGACCGAACGGCCATAAATCGAGAAAAGCAGGGTGAAGATGGCAATCGCCAGCAGGAAATTGGCGATCGGGCCGGCCGCGACGGTCGCGGCGCGTTTCCACAGCTTAGCGCCGGCAAAGGAACGCGCCCTGTCCTCTTCGGACATGGCATTGAGCTTGTCCGTGTCTGGCTTGCTGGAAGCATCCTCGTCGCCGAAGAACCGGACGTATCCGCCAAGCGGGATCACCGAAATCTTCCAGCGCGTTCCGTGGCGGTCGGTGAAGCCGAATATTTCCGGACCGAAACCGACGGAAAAGGCCAGGATGCGGATGCCGCTCCAGCGCCCGACGAGGTAGTGGCCCATCTCGTGCACGAAGACGAGCAGCGAGAGCACGAGGATGAAGGTGACGATATTCCCCATCAGGAATGCGTATATATCGGTCATCACTTCCAACAGTTCCTTCCGTCAGGCTGCCGCGTCATCAAAGGCCGAACAGAGCCGCGCCGAGCGACGTCATCGCAGTCCCCCTTATCAGGGAAAATAGTCCAGCAAGCAAGAACGCCGAAAAACAGGCGAAAATCAGTCCGTCGACACGATCCATGACGCCGCCGTGACCTGGAATGAGACGGCTTGAATCCTTGACGCCGAATTTCCGCTTGATGAACGATTCGAACAGGTCTCCCGACTGGCTGCAAACCGAGAGAACGAGTGCCGCAACGGCAGCGATGATTTCCGCGCCAGGAATGAGAAAGTGGACGAGAACGACGCCGGCTGCAACCGCCGAAACGGCACCGCCGATTGCGCCCGACCATGTCTTTCCCGGCGAGATCGAAGGCGCAAGCTTCGGTCCGCCAAGCGCCCTGCCGACGAAATAAGCAAGGATGTCGGTTGCCCAGACGACGGCAAAGACGAAGAGCATGGCATAGAGGCCGGGCCGGTCATCGCTTCTGATCGCGGCAAGCGCCAAGCCGGTGGCACCGGCATAAAACAGGCCCACCGGCAACCAGCGGCTGGTGCCGTGCAGGATGATCAGCGCTATGCCGACGGCGGTGACGCCGACCAGCATGCCGGCGGCGAATTCAAAATTGCCGACAAGCACGAGGAAGGCCACCGCCGCCTGACCGATCCAGCCGACGGCATTGGCGACCCAATCACGCGCGACGCCGGTAATTGTCGACCATTCATAATAGATCAGCAGGCCGATCACGGCCGCCAAGATGCGGAAGGCAAAACCACCATACCAGGTGGCGGCAAGAACGATGACCGCAAGAATAAGTCCTGAAACGATGCGGAGCTTCAATTCCTGCTGCATCAGGTGCCGACCGCGGCTGCCTGCGACGACAGGCCGCCGAAGCGCCGGTCGCGGGAGGCGAATTTCTCGAGCGCCTGGCGGAAGATTTCGGGGCTGAAATCCGGCCAATATTCCGGAATGAAGATGAATTCCGAATAGGCAGCCTGCCAGAGGAGGAAGTTTGAAAGCCGCTCCTCACCGCTGGTGCGGATGATGAGGTCTGGATCGGGAATGCCGGCCGTATCGAGACGGGCGTTGATCAGCGATGGCGTGATATCCTGCGCCCTCAGGCGGCCGGCCTCGACGTCCCTCGCCAAGCTCGCCACAGCCCGGGAGATCTCGTCGCGCGAGCCGTAGTTGAAGGCGATGACCAGCGTCAGCGCCGTGTTGTCCTTGGTCGTTTCCTCCGCCTCGAGCAGCAGGCCGAGGATGTCGCTGCGCAGGCTGTGGCGGTCGCCGATCACTTTGATCCGCACATTCTGGCGATGAAGCTCGGCAAGGTCACGCCGGATAAAAGCCTTGAGCAGACCAAGCAGATCGGAGACCTCGGCCTCCGGCCGGCGCCAGTTCTCCGAGGAGAAGGCAAAGAGGGTCAGATATTTTATGCCGGCCGCGCCGGCGGCGCGCACTGTCTCGCGGACCGCCTCGACGCCCTTGCGATGGCCCATTGTGCGCGGCAGGCCGCGCTGCTTGGCCCAACGGCCATTGCCGTCCATGATGATGGCAACATGCTCTGGCACAGTCACAAATACAGATTCCGACATTTCCCGTCCGGTCTTTCCAGGCAAAGGCACAGATCCACTAGACCTGCATGATTTCCTTTTCCTTCTCGCCAAGCAAGCGGTCGATTTCGGAAATCGTCTCGTCCGTCATCTTCTGTACACGTTCCGACTGCGCCCTGCCCTCGTCCTGGCCGATTACGCCATCCTTTTCGGCTTTCTTAAGGCCGTCCATGCCGTCGCGGCGAACGTGGCGAATCGCGACCTTGCTCTTTTCGGCATAATCATGCGCCACTTTGACGAGCGACTTGCGGCGTTCCTCGTTCAGCTCCGGCAGCGGAATACGCAGGTTCTGGCCATCGACAATCGGGTTGAGGCCGAGATTGGATTCGCGGATGCCGCGCTCGACGGCGCTGACCATCGACTTGTCCCAGACGGAAACTGCCAGCATACGCGGCTCGGGCACAGTGATGTTGGCGACCTGGTTCAACGGCATACGCGAACCATAGGCCTCGACCGTGACCGGATCGAGGATGTTGGCCGAAGCACGGCCGGTGCGCAGCGATGCGATGTCGCTTTTGAATGCGGAAACTGCGCCGTCCATGCGGCGCTTCAGTTCCTTGATGTCGATACCTTCACTCATGTCGATGCTCCCGTATAAAGCGCGTCGCGATGGCTGCGCCCGATAAAGCGGCGCAGTCTATATCAGTTGTCGGAGACGATGGTCTTGAGGCCGCCGCCCGTCAGGATTTCAGCAAAACCGCCTTTCTCGTGGATCGAGAAGACGATGATCGGAATGGAATTCTCCCGGGCGAGCGCCACGGCGGCAACGTCCATTACCGCAAGCCCTCTGTCCAGCACTTCCTGGTGCGTCAGGCGATCGAGACGAGTCGCATCGGGATATTTTTTCGGGTCGGCGGTGTAGATACCGTCTACCTGCGTGCCCTTGAAGATCGCTTGCGCACCCATTTCGGCGGCGCGCAGCGCTGCGGCCGAATCGGTGGTGAAGAAGGGGTTGCCGGTGCCGCCGGCAAAGATCACCACACGCCCCATCGACAGGTGATAGAGGGTCGCGCGCTGCGAAAAGCTCTCGCAGATCTCGGGCATCGAGATGGCCGAAAGCACTACCGTATCGATGTTCAGCTTACGCAGCGAGGTCGCCAGCGCCAGCGCATTGATAATGGTGCCGAGCATGCCCATGTGGTCGCCGGTGACCCGGTCACCGCCCTTGGACGCGACCGCGACACCGCGAAAAATATTGCCGCCACCGACGACGACGCCGACTTCCACGCCCATATGCCTTGCCTCGGCGATATCGGATGCAATGCGGTCCGCCACCGCAACATCGATCCCGAAACCCTGGCTACCCATGAGCGCTTCGCCGGAAGCCTTGAGTAGAACGCGTTTATAGACAGGCTCTAAAGACATCTTGGCTCCTCGTAAATTGCCGTGAATGCCCGATACACGAAGGGCACCGCGTTGTCACGCGATGCCCCTCTTGTTTTCCCAATTATGGCTGGAAGATCAACCCTTGACGGCAGCCGCAACTTCGGCTGCGAAATCGGTCTCTTCCTTCTCGACGCCTTCGCCGAGCAGAAGGCGGGCCATGCCGGCGACTTCGATCGGCGCGCCGACGGCCTTTTCAGCTTCCTTGACGGCGGCTGCGACAGTCAGGTCCGGATTGATGACGAAAGCCTGCGAGAGAAGGGCAACTTCCTCGAAGAACTTGCGCATGCGGCCGTCGACCATCTTCTCGATGATGTTGTCAGGCTTGCCGGAAGCGCGCGACTGCTCGATGAAGACGTTGCGCTCGCGCTCGGCGACGGCGGCATCGACTTCCTCAGGGCGGATCGCCAGCGGTGCGGTCGCAGCGATATGCATGGCGACCTGGCGGCCGATTGCGTTCAGAGCTTCCTTGTCGCCGGTCGACTTCAGCGCGACGAGAACGCCGAGCTTGCCGAGGCCGTCGGAAACAGCATTGTGGATATAGGTGGCGACGACGCCGTCCTCGACGGAGAGAGCGACCGAACGGCGCAGGTTCATGTTCTCGCCGATCGTTGCGATCGCGTCCTTGATCGTGTCGGAAACCGACTTGCCGGAGGCCGGGTAGGTCGCAGCCGCCACGGCGTCGACGCTGCCGTTTGTGGAGACAGCAACCTTGGCGATACCGCGGACGAGATCCTGGAAGGCATCGTTACGGGCGACGAAGTCGGTTTCGGAGTTGACTTCGACGACAACGGCCTTGGTGCCCTGGCTCGAAACGCCGATGAGGCCTTCGGCAGCGGTGCGGCCCGACTTCTTGTCGGCCTTGGCGATGCCCTTGGCGCGCAGCCAGTCGATTGCCGCTTCCATGTCGCCGCCGGTTTCAGCAAGAGCCTTCTTGCAGTCCATCATGCCTGCGCCGGTCTTTTCGCGCAGTTCCTTCACCATTGCAGCCGTAATCTCGCTCATTAGCTTCCTCTTGTCGGTTCAAACGGTGGGCCGCAAAGCGCGGCGCGGCACCGGATTGAGGCACGAAATGTACCTGTATGTATGACAGCGTGATGAAGACGCGTCATAACGAAACTTAATCGGCGGGGAGCCTGATGCCCTCGCCCTGAAACAGGCAAGGCCGCCGAACTTCGATGAGTCGCGAGCGGCCTTTCCCAGTCATGCAAGCTTTGGCGGAACTTTCGATCCGCCGGCTTTCATCAGCCTTCGGCTGCTTCCTCGAGAGCCGGTTCGACCGGAACTTCGGAGGACGCGCCGAGATCGCGGCCGGAAGAGCTCTGCTGACGCGCGATGCCATCGATGGCGGCGCGGGAGATCAGCTCGCAGTAGAGAGCGATGGCGCGCGATGCGTCGTCGTTGCCCGGGATCGGATAGTCGATCAGGTCCGGATCGCAGTTCGAATCGATGATGGCGACGACCGGGATGCCGAGGCGCTTGGCTTCGTCGATCGCGATCTTTTCCTTGTTGGTGTCGATGATGAACATCAGGTCCGGGGTGCCGCCCATGTCACGGATACCGCCGAGAGCCTTGTCGAGCTTTTCACGCTCGCGCTCGAGGTTCAGGCGTTCCTTCTTGGTGAAGCCCTGGGCTTCGCCGTTGAGGATCTCGTCGAGCTTGCGCAGGCGCTGGATCGAGTTGGAGATCGTCTTCCAGTTCGTCATCATGCCGCCGAGCCAGCGCGAGTTGACGTAGTACTGGGCCGAACGCTTGGCGCTGTCGGCGATAATCTCCGACGCCTGGCGCTTGGTGCCGACGAACAGAACGCGGCCGCCGCGGGCAACGGTGTCGCTGACGACCTGCAGGGCGCGCGACAGCATCGGAACGGTCTGGGCCAGGTCGATGATGTGGATGTTGTTACGGTCGCCGAAGATGTACGGCTTCATCTTCGGGTTCCAGCGGTGCGTCTGGTGGCCGAAGTGGACGCCTGCTTCGAGAAGCTGGCGCATAGAGAAATCGGGCAATGCCATGCCTTTGTATCCTTTTCCGGTTGAACCTCCGCAAGGCGAACAGCATCCTCTTCGAGGATGCCACCGGGCGGAACGATCCGGATTTCTCCCGGACAATCCCATGCCTTACGTGTGGAATGGTGGTGCCCATACATTCGATTTGGCGCAAAAGCAAGGCTTATGCCGAAAAATCCCCGCTCATTCGCCCGGCACTGGACGAGACGGTGTCGAAACGGACGCATCGGCCTCGATCGGCGTCAAGCGATATGGAACCGTCGGCATTGCCGGTGGCAGCTCCCAAGGGCTTGCGCTGCAATTGTCTACACGAGGACATACGAGACGGCGGCGATCGCCGACCACGGTGAATCTGATGAGAGAGTTTGAAGACAGGCGCGATTCCGTGCCTACTTGCAAACCTCGGCGTTGCGATCGAGCAGCTCCAACTTGGCGAGCTTGCCGGTCAGGACGAAATCGCCGTAATCCATCGTCAGGTCGCGGGTGATGCCGTTCTCATAGAGTTTGAACGACATGCGGTAGACCGGCAAGGCATCCGATTTTGCATTCTCGTTGAAATAGGCGATCGTCACCGGCCAGAAGGCCGTCTTGGAGAAAGCGCCGGCATTGCCGGCATCTGCCTCCTCGGCCACCGGCGTCTGCTGCTTGCCGACGATCGTCGTCGTTACCAGCGATTTGTCGCCGTCATCGGAGCCGTCGAAGACGCGGGCTTCGAAGAAGCGCTTGCCATCCTTGGCGTTCTGGATCACGTCAAGCATATGTTCGGTAGGAAAACGGCTTTCGGCAAGCTGCAGTTCGCGGCTCGACGGCTGCTTGAGATCGACCTTGACGCCATCCGGCTGATCCTGAGCCGCACCGTTAACCTCCTTGTCGAGCTGTTCGTCGGTGAAGGATTTTGTGTCGAATGTGAACTTGCCGTCCTTGAGGTTCTCGAAGGTCTTCGTCTGCTGGTCGCTGACGCGGACGCTGTCGCCAGTGTCGATCTGCGTCACGAAACGGAAGTTGGTAGTGAAGCCCTGGCAATAGTTGCCGTCGAACTCATAGACCATGCGTCCATACATGCCGGCAATGCCGGAGCGGTCCGAGGCGTCCTTCAGTTCCAGATCGTAGACGGCGCGATGTGCGACGAGGCCGGTCGCGATCGCAGCGCTTACCGCAGGCGCGGCCGCCCATGCATTGGCGGAAACGCTGGCGAGAAGCAGAGCGACAAGACCTGATCGGAACATTCATTAACTCCTGTTGGACTCGGTCGCGATGTTATAAGAACGCTTTCGGCCAAATCGAGGCTCGAACCTGTCATATTAAAGATTCTAGTCTTGATGCATAATTTTTGAAGAATTGACAACAAAAGCGGAGACGAAAATGTCCGATGAAATTGCAAAGCGCCTGACTGAGATGGGGATAACCCTGCCCGAAGCCGCAGCCCCCGCTGCAAATTACGTTCCCTATGTCATCAGCGGCAATCTTCTCTACATCTCCGGGCAGTTGCCGCTCGACAGCGGCAAGATCGCCGTCTCCGGACATCTCGGCAAGACCGTCGACGTTGCGAGCGGCCAGCGCGGCGCCGAACTCTGCGCCATCAACATCCTTGCCCAGGCGAAGGCGGCACTTGGCGGCGATCTCGGCCGCATCCGGCGCGTCATCAAGCTGAACGGCTTCGTCGCCTCGGCGCCCGACTTCGTCGAGCAGCATCTCGTCATCAATGGCGCTTCGAACCTGATTGCCGGCGTGCTCGGCGAGGCCGGCAAACATGCGCGTGCCGCCGTCGGCATGGCAGCCCTGCCGCTGAACGCCGCCGTCGAAATCGATGCTATCATGGAAATCGCCGAATGACCAATGCGGCCTGGATCCGGGACGTGCCGGTCGCCCATCGCGGCTATCACGACCTCAATAAACGCGTCTGGGAAAACACGCTCTCGGCCTTTTCGCGTGCCGTCGAAGCCGGCTTTGCGATCGAATGCGACCTACATTACGCCTCCGACGGCGTGCCGGTCGTCTTTCACGACGAGGACCTGCAGCGGCTCTGCAATCTCACCGGCGACATCCGCGAGCGCACCTCCCGTGAGCTCGGACTGATCGCCATCGGCGGCACGAGCGACAAGGTGCCGACACTGCGCCAACTTCTCGATCTCGTTCAGGGCAAGGTGCCTCTAGTGCTGGAGCTCAAGGGCCGTGAGGCCGACGACGAGGGTTTTGCCGAAGCCGTTCTCGAGGTGCTCGAGGGCTATGAGGGCAAAGTGGCGCTGATGAGCTTCGACCATTGGCTGCTGCGCGATCTGAAGGCACTTGAGGCCCCCTACCCACTCGGACTGACCGCCAACGGCAACACGCCAGAAGAGTTTGCGGCGCATTCGGATGCGATGGATATCGGTCTCGATTTCATCTCCTATTATTATGACGAGCTGCCGAACGCCTTCATCACCGGCGAACGCAAAAAGGGCATCCCCGTCATCACCTGGACGGTGCGCGACGAAGAGGCGCGCCGACGGACCTTCGCCAACGCAGACCAGATGACCTTCGAAGGTTTCGATCCGCGTGCGGTTTGACGCTCGCTTTTTGGCCAATATGATGCGCAGACTGAAACAGAGCCGAGACCATCCTCCCACAGGCTTCGCATCTGCCGCATGACTGACGAACTATCCATTCGCATAGAACGCTCCTTCACCGCGATTTCCCCGGAGAGCTGGTCCAGGCTTTCCGGGGCGTCGCAGAGTGGCAACACGCTTGCCTACAATCCCTTCGTTTCGCACGCATTTTTATCATCACTGGAGGAATCGGGCTCGGCTAGCGCCGAGACCGGCTGGCTCGGCCACCACCTGCTGCTCGAGACCGATCGCGGCGAACTGATCGGTGCCCTGCCCGGCTATCTCAAGAACCACAGCCAGGGCGAATATGTCTTCGACCATGGCTGGGCCGACGCTTTCGAGCGGGCCGGCGGGCGTTATTATCCCAAGCTTCAATGCTCCATTCCGTTCACGCCGGCGACGGGCCCGCGTCTTCTTGTTGCCGAGGGACTGCAGCGGCTGCCGATCCAGAGCGCGATGGCCGAAAGCCTCAAGGAGGTGGTGCGCCGGCTCGGCATCTCCTCGGCGCATGTCACCTTCGTGCCTGATGAGGAGATCGGCGTCTTCGAGATGGATGATTATCTGCACCGCACCGACCAGCAGTTCCATTTTATCAATGACGGCTACGCCAATCACGAGGAGTTTCTCGAAACGCTTGCCTCGCGCAAACGCAAGGCTCTGCGCAAGGAACGCCGCGCCGCCCTCGAAAACGGCATCGGCATCGACTGGCTGACCGGCCGTGACCTGACGGAACGCATCTGGGACCAGTTTTTCAAATTCTATATGGATACCGGCGGGCGCAAATGGGGCCGGCCCTATCTCACCCGCAAATTCTATTCGTTGATCGGCGAGCGCATGGCCGACGACATCCTGTTGGTCATGGCCAAGCGCGACGGGCGCTATATCGCCGGCGCGATCAACTTCATCGGCGGAGATACGCTCTACGGCCGTCACTGGGGTTGCGTCGAGGATCATCCCTTCCTGCATTTCGAGGTCTGCTATCACCAGGCGATCGATTTCGCGCTTTCGAAAGGGCTAAAACGGGTCGAGGCCGGTGCCCAGGGCGAACACAAGCTCGCCCGCGGCTACCTGCCGGTGACGACGCATTCGGCCCATTATGTCGCCCATGCCGGCCTTCGCCGGGCGATCGGCGATTATCTCGCCCGCGAGCGCGCCGATGTCGAACAGATGAGCGAGGTGCTCTCCGAGCACAGCCCGTTCCGCAAGGGCGAGCGCCAGCAGGAGGATTGACGCCGCCCTGCCGGGCGCGTTACCCGATCAACAGGAAATGAGGAGATTTTGCGATGACCAGCGCCTATGACGACAACAACATCTTCGCCAAGATCCTGCGCGGCGAAATTCCTTCACACCGCATCTATGAGGACCAGCATACGGTCGCCTTCATGGATGTGATGCCGCAGGCGCCGGGCCATGTGCTGGTCCTTCCAAAGGCGCCTTCCCGCAACATCCTCGATGCCGATCCAGCCACCCTCACCCATGCGATTACCGTCGTTCAAAAGGTCGCCAATGCGGTCAAGGACGTCTTCGATGCTGACGGCGTGTTCATCGCCCAGTTCAACGAACCGGCGGCCGGGCAAACGGTCTTTCATCTGCATTTCCACGTCATCCCGCGCCACGAGGGCACAGCACTCAAGCCGCATTCCGGCAAGATGGAGGATGGCGCCGTGCTTGCCGCCCATGCCGAAAAGATCAGGGCGGCACTGGCGTAAGGTCATTACCGTCTAACAAGGACGCGAAAACCAAAAAGGCCGCGAGTGACGCGGCCTTTTTCATTCTGTGACGAAAGTTCACTTCTTGCGCGGAACCTTCGGAACCGTGCTGCCCTTCTTCGGGGCGTCGCGGACTTCAGGCTCGGCCTGGGGGACTGTCTTGGCGCGGGTCTTGGGCGCTGCCTTGGTCTTCAGCTCGCCATCGCCATCTTCATCGGCTTCGGGATGGACGACCTCGGCTTCCGGCTTCGGCTTGATCGGCGCCGTATCCGGAATGGCCTCCAGCACGATGCCGGGCTTGCCGTCTTCCTTGGGGCCGACGGTGACGTTGACGACGCCGCCCTTCTTCAGCTTGCCGAAGAGGATTTCGTTGGCCAGCGGCTTCTTGATCGTGTCCTGGATGACCCGGGCAAGCGGGCGAGCGCCCATCTTTTCGTCGTAACCCTTTTCCGACAGCCAGGCGATCGCATCCTCATGCAGGTCGAAGGTGACGTTCCTTTCGGAAAGCTGGGCCTCCAGCTGCATGATGAACTTCTGCACGACCTTGTGAATGACAGCCGTCGGCAGCGCCGCGAAAGGAATGATCGCGTCGAGACGGTTGCGGAACTCCGGCGTGAACAGGCGGGTCAGTGCCTCCTCGTCTTCGCCGGTGCGCTTGGACGAGCCGAAGCCGATCGCCGCTTTGGCCATTTCGGATGCGCCCGCATTCGTCGTCATGATCAGGATGACGTTGCGGAAGTCGATCTTCTTGCCGTTATGATCGGTCAGCGTGCCATGGTCCATGACCTGCAGCAGGATATTATAGATGTCGGGATGCGCCTTCTCGATTTCGTCGAGCAGGACCACGCAATGCGGGTGCTGGTCGACGCCATCGGTGAGAAGACCGCCCTGGTCGAAACCGACATAGCCGGGAGGTGCACCGAGCAGGCGCGACACCGTGTGCCGCTCCATATATTCCGACATGTCGAAGCGCAGCAGTTCGACGCCGAGTGACGATGCCAGCTGCTTTGCCACCTCGGTCTTGCCGACGCCGGTCGGACCGGAGAAGACATAGGCGCCGATCGGCTTGTTCGGCTCGCGCAAGCCGGCGCGCGCCAGCTTGATCGAGGTCGACAGGGCTTCGATGGCGATATCCTGGCCGTAGACGACCGAACGCAGTTCCTGCTCGAGATTGGCAAGCACCGCTTCGTCATCCTTGGAGACGGTCTTCGGCGGAATGCGCGCCATCGTGGCGACCGTCGCCTCGATCTCCTTTTCGGTGATCAGCTTGCGGCGCTTCGACGGCGGCAGCAGCATCTGGGCGGCACCGGTCTCGTCGATCACGTCGATCGCCTTATCCGGCAGCTTACGGTCGGAGATGTAGCGGGCCGAGAGTTCGACGGCCGACTTGATGGCATCGTTCGAATACCGCAGATGGTGATACTCTTCGAAATAAGGCTTCAGGCCCTTCATGATCTCGATCGCATCATTGATCGACGGCTCGCTGACGTCGATCTTCTGGAAACGACGGACCAGCGCCCGGTCCTTTTCGAAGAACTGGCGGTATTCCTTGTAGGTGGTCGAACCGATGCAACGGATCGCGCCCGACGACAGGGCCGGCTTCAAGAGGTTCGATGCATCCATCGCGCCGCCGGAAGTGGCGCCAGCGCCGATCACCGTATGGATTTCGTCGATGAACAGCACGGCGCCCGGATATTCTTCCAGTTCCTTGACGACCTGCTTCAGGCGCTCCTCGAAATCACCGCGGTAGCGTGTGCCGGCGAGCAGCGTCCCCATGTCGAGCGAGAAGATCGTCGCATCGGCGAGCGCTTCGGGAACCTTGCCTTCGACGATGCGCTTGGCCAGACCTTCGGCGATCGCCGTCTTGCCGACACCGGGATCACCGACGTAGAGCGGGTTGTTCTTCGAACGGCGGCACAGGATCTGGATGGTGCGGCTCACCTCGGCGTGACGGCCGATCAGCGGGTCGATCTTGCCGCCCTTCGCCTTCTCATTGAGATTGACGCAATAGGCCTTGAGCGCATCCTGCTGCTTCTTGGGGCCGCCCTCTTCCTCGCCGCCGCGCGCCGTCGGCTTGCTGCTCTCGGCTTCCTCCTCGGCGCCGCGCGGGGGGCGAGCTTCCGAAGCACCCGGGCGCTTGCCGATGCCATGGGAGATATAGTTGACGGCGTCGTAGCGGGTCATCTCCTGCTCTTGCAGGAAATAGGCGGCATGGCTTTCGCGCTCGGCGAAGATCGCGACGAGCACGTTGGCGCCGGTCACTTCCTCGCGGCCGGACGATTGCACGTGGATGACGGCGCGCTGGATGACACGCTGGAAGCCGGAGGTCGGCTTCGAATCCTCGTCATAGCCGGTGATCAGATTGGAGAGTTCGTTATCGACATACTCGACGAGCGTCTTGCGCAGCGCGTCGAGATCGACATTGCAGGCGCCCATGACCGCGGCCGCATCGGCATCGTCGATCAGGGCGAGCAGCAGATGCTCGAGCGTCGCATATTCGTGATGCCGCTCGTTGGCAAAGGTCAGTGCCTGATGGAGCGCCTTCTCTAAACTAGGCGAAAATGTTGGCACGTTCAGATCCTCACTTCTTTTCCATGACGCATTGCAGCGGATGCTGGTGCTGCCGGGCGAAATCCATCACCTGGCTGACCTTCGTTTCCGCCACCTCGTATGTGAATATTCCGCATTCGCCGACGCCGTGGTTATGGACATGGAGCATGATGCGGGTGGCACTTTCACGATCCTTTTGAAAAAAACGCTCCAGAATATGGATGACGAATTCCATCGGCGTGTAGTCGTCATTCAAAAGCAGCACGCGGTAGAGATTGGGCTTCTTGGTCTTCGGCTTGGTGCGTGTGATGACCGAGGTTCGATTTCCGTTCTCCCCGTTCCTATCGCTGTCGTTCTGCATCCGGATCGGCTTTGCGATCATTGTCATTCATTCCTCAAGCAATCCGGCGGAGCATGGGAGGGTGCTTTTTCCCGCCGAATATCTGAAACACTAACTTAGTTCATAATAGGCCGATTTTAAGCCCCCTGTCAGTCACTGCAATCAAGAAATGGCCGGCATGCACGGGAAAGACCAAAAAAGTCCCCGACCGATCCCACGCAGGTGCAGCAGCGAAGTGGAAACAAAAAAGACCGGCCACAGATGCGTAGCCGGTCTTTAAATTTCAATATGTAGCGCAGGTTGCGCCGTCGCAATCAATTCATGCAGCGGCGGGGGTGGCCGGCGGCGCCTGCCTGGTGGTCTTGGCGACGGCAGTGGCGATCGGCGCTTCGTAAGGCTTGTAAGCGGATTTGGCGAGATCGGCATACATCTCGCTGAGTTTCGTCGTCTCGGAGACGAGGCCTTCGAAATAGGACTTGACGTAATTGGTCTGAAGTTCGAAAGCGGCCTCGAAGCTCTTGACGCCGGCCAGCGTTTCGAAATGCGTCACTGCGTCCTGAAAGGATTTCTTCGAATAGTCAGCGGCTTCGGCGGCGATCGCCTGGAAGCCCCTGGTCGTATCGGAATAGGTTCTCAGCGCCGTGTCGACGGCTTCCTTGCTCTTCCTGTTTGCATCGTCGAAGTTGAACATGACCGTCCTCCGTTGGGCTGTGGGATGGCGGCAGGGTAACCGCAACGCACAAATAGTCAAGTAGTCTTGTGCGCCGCAAAACACCTTGAAGTTGCATGACAACAATATAACAAAGGATGCGCGCCGGGGCACGTACGTCTTTAACTGATTTTGCTAATATATATCAGATCAGCACAACCGGAAGCTTCAAAAAAATTTTGATCCCAGGCCCAGAAAACGAAAAAAGACCGAACGGATCGCGCCGTTCGGTCCCTTTGAAAGCTTCGAACGCGTCAGAGATCGACGTCGAGGATCGCCATCGAAAAGTTGTAGGAGCGGTCGCCGTCCTCGTCATCGATATAGACGACGCCCAGAAATTCTTCGCCGATATAGACTTCCGCAGAGTCATTCTTGCGCGGACGCGCCTTGACGACGATCTGCGGGTTGAGCATGCGTTTGAAATAGGCGTCGAGCTTCTTGATTTCTTCTGGCTTCACTCTGTCATCTCCGTAAACGGTCTTGATTGGCCGCTTCTTGCACAGGAAAAGCAGCGGTGTAAAGGCAAGGTTGCCACTTGGCAATTTCCGTCCCCGCCTGAGGTCCGCCGACTGTTCCCGATCCTTTTTCCGGCAGCCGATCAGATATCGGCGCCGATCACCTGGTCCATGTTGCGCGACGGCTCGGAACAACCGGCTTCGCCGACGACCTTGGCCGGCACGCCGGCGACCGTCTTTTTCGGCGGCACCGCCTTCAAGACGACGGAGCCGGCGGCGATGCGGGAGCAGAAGCCGATCTCGATATTGCCGAGGATTTTTGCGCCGGCGCCGATCATGACACCGCTGCCGATCTTCGGATGGCGGTCGGCGCCCTCTTTACCGGTGCCGCCGAGCGTGACGTTGTGCAGGATCGAGACATTATCGCCGATCACCGCCGTCTCGCCGACGACGAGGCCGGTGGCGTGATCGAGGAAGATGCCTTTGCCGATACGGGCGGCCGGATTGATATCGGTCTGGAAGACGCTGGAGGAGCGGCTCTGCAGATAAAGCGCGAAATCTCGCCGTCCGCGGTTCAGCAGCCAATGGGCGAGACGGTGCGTCTGCAGCGCATGGAAGCCCTTGAAATAGAGCACGGCTTCCATGAAACGCAGGCAGGCGGGATCGCGATCGTAGATGGCCTGGATATCGACGCGCAGAATGGAGCTCCATTCCGGCCAATCGAGCAGCATTTCCTCGAAGGTCTGGCGAAGCAGGTTCGCCTGCATATCAGGGTGATCGAGACGTTCGCAGATGCGGTGAATGACGCATTCCTCGAGCGAATGGTAGTTGATCACCGTCGAGTAGAGGAAGGCGGCGAGAACCGGGTCCCGTTCGGCGGCGAGCCGGGCTTCCTCGCGCAGGCTGTCCCAAATGGGATCCATCACCTTCAGCGGATGGCCTGTCTCAAAAGCACGAATATCAGTCTTGGCGACCATCGCCGCTCTCCTCGTTGCCAACAGGAATGCCGTTTGCGGAATGCCAATATATAGTGGAAAACGCCAATAACATAAATGGGTGCCGTCGCCATGGTTTTTTAGCATGGGTTTTCGGCATCACGATGATGTCACCTGCCGGCGACTTTCGCGTAGAAGGCCAGCACGGCCTGCTTGAAAACCCTGTCGCCGACGGCGAGCATATGATCGCGGCCTGGAATATCGAGCGCTTGGGCATCGGGCATCAGCGCCGCCAGCTCCTGCGGCGAGCCGGCGATGTCATCCTTGGTGCCGACGCCGATCAGCGCCGGCATGTCGAGCTTTCCCATATCCGCGCGGGGCACGAGATCGCGCGAGCCGCGGATACATTGGGCAAGGGCGACGCGGTCGCTTTTCGTCTGCTCGGCAAAGGCGCGGAACATGCGGCCGCGGTCATGCGTGACGTCCTCCAGCGAGGGAGCAAGCAGCGCATCGGCGATCGGATCCCAGTCGCCGACACCGTCGGTCATGCCGATACCGAGGCCGCCGAGCACCAGCGAGCGGACGCGATGCGGATTGGCAAGGGCGGCAAAGACCGAAATGCGCGCGCCCATCGAATAGCCCATCAGATTGGCTTCCGGGATGCCGAGGTGGTCCAGAAGAGCGATCGCATCGCCGGCCATCACCCAGGGACGATAGGCTTCGGCGTCGTGCGGCTTATCGCTGGCGCCGTGGCCGCGATTGTCGATGGCGATCACCCTATAGCCGGCATCCCCCAGCGCCTTCAGCCAGCCCGGATGCACCCAGTTGACGTTTGCAGTCGAGGCAAAACCGTGGATCAGCAGGACGGGCACGCCGGCCGGATCGCCCTCGTCGAAGAAGGCGAGCTGCAATCCGTCATGGGTGAAGCTTGAAAATGCGGGCGTGTTCAGGTTCATCGGGTCTTCCTTTTGGCGCGACCATAATCGAGCCGCCATTCGTCGTGAAGCCAAAAACTGTGGCTAAAACTGTGCCTAAAAACAGTGCGCACCGCGGCGCTTTGGCTCTACACATTTGCGGCGAACGCTTATAAGGTCCGCGCAGATTTCAAGCATTCGGAGAGCGACATGGCCGGCCACAACATTCCCCACTTCCAGAACGACGGCGGTCACCGGGTTATCGAAGTCGGCGTCAAGGAATTCATGTGCACCGGCGCTTCGGCCCCGTTCGACCATCCGCATATCTTCATCGACATGGGCGACGACAACGAGAAGGTCTGCTCCTACTGCTCGACGCTCTATCGCTTCAATTCCGCGCTCAAGCCCAGCCAGACCAACCCGGCCGGCTGCGTTTTCCATGTGAAGGCGGCCTAACCCGTCCAGATTTCGGATCGGACGGACAATGCCGGTCGAACATGCCGCCATCATCGGCGCCGGAATATCCGGACTGACCGCAGCGCTTTCGCTTTCGCGCCGCGGCATCAGCTCCGACATCTTCGAGCAGGCGGGCGAACTCACCGACATCGGCGCAGGCTTGCAGGTTTCGCCCAACGCCTCGCGCATCCTTGCCGAACTCGGTATCCTTGAAGGGCTGTCAAAGGTCTGGCTCGAGCCGGAGACGATCCGGCTGATCTCGGGCAGTTCGCTTCGCCAGCTGACGGCCGTGCCTGCAGGCACATTCGCGCGGCAGCGCTGGGGCGCTCCCTATGGCGTCCTGCATCGCAGCACATTGCAGAAAGCCCTGTTGGCTGCGGTCGAGGCCGATCCGCTCTGCCGGCTTCACCTTGGCATCCGGATGGAATCGAACCTGCCGGCTATCGGACGGGACGCCGATGTCGTCATCGGCGCCGACGGCGTCTGGTCGAAGCTGCGGCAATTCGTTCCGCGCAGCCCCTCGCCGCGGTTTTCCGGCAATATCGCCTACCGCTTCACCATTGCCGAAACCGAAGCGCCTGATTTCCTCGACCGGGCAAGCGTTTGCGCTTTCCTCGGCGGGTCGGCGCATCTTGTCTGCTACCCTTTGAGGGAGATCGCCAGCTTCAACATGGTGGCGATCACCGCCGGCAATATCGCGCCGCAGGCCTGGCAAAGCGAGGCGACGGCCGAGCAGCGCGCGCAGTTGTTCGCGCGTCTTTCCGGCTGGAATTCCACGATCGTCTCGCTGCTCGAAAGACACCAGAAGCTGAGCTTCTGGCCGCTGTTCGAAACGACATCAGGCACATGGCAGGACGGCCGCAAGACGGTTCTGATCGGCGATGCCGCGCATGCGATGATGCCCTTTGCCGCACAGGGAGCGGCCATGGCGATCGAAGACGGCTACGAACTTGCTGCGTTTCTTTCCGATCGCCCGGCGGCGGAAGCCCTTAAGCTCTTTGAAAGCCATCGAGCCCCACGCATCGCAAAACTTCGCCAGCGCGGCGCCTTCAACCGGTTTGCCTATCATGCGAAAGGACCGATCCGCATCGGCCGCGATCTCGTGCTCGGCCTCAAGCCGCCGCAAAGCCTGGCGACGGACCTCGACTGGATCTACGGCTACCGGGCTCTGCGTCTGCCATAAAGCATAGCATGTCAGACGGCGCTTGCGGCGGCAAAACCCCGTTCGATATCGGCTTTCAAGTCAACCACATCCTCGATGCCGATCTGCAGGCGGATCACCGCACCATCGGTCGGAGCCTTGGCGACCTTGCGATCATTGAGGTAGGCGTGCAGGGCGAGGCTTTCAAAGCCGCCCCAGGAATAGCCGAGGCCGAAAATCCTGAGCGCATCGAGGAAGGCATGCGCCTTTGCCCTGGATTTTTCCGGGCCATCGGCGGCGAGCACGAAGGAAAAGATGCCGCTGGCGCCCTTGAAATCGCGCTTCCAGAGATGGTGAGAAGGGAAACTCGGCAGGGCCGGATGCAGCACGCGGGCGACGTCCTCCCTGCTCTCCAGCCATTCTGCGATTGCGAGCGCGCTTTCATAATGCCGCTCGAGGCGCAGGCCCATGGTGCGCAAACCGCGCAGGATCTGATAGGCGTCATCGGGTGCGCCGCAGATGCCGAGCACGCCATTCGCCTCCTTCAGCCGATCCCAGTGCTCGGCGTTGGCCGATACCGTTCCGAGCAGGATATCGGAATGGCCAGACGGGTATTTCGTCGCCGCGTGGATGGAAATGTCGACGCCGTGATCGAGCGGCTTGAAATAGAGCGGCGTCGCCCAGGTATTGTCCATCATGACGACGGCGCCATGGCGATGCGCCACTGCCGAGATCGCCGGGATATCCTGCATCTCGAAGGTGTTGGAGCCGGGAGCCTCGGTGTGGACGAGCTTGGTGTTCGGGCGGAACAATGTCTCGATGCCGGCGCCGATCGCCGGGTCGTAATATTCCACCTCGACGCCGAGGCGCTTCAGCATCGTATCGCAGAAATGGCGGGTCGGGCCATAGACCGAATCAACGACCAGCGCATGGTCGCCGGCGGCGACGAAACCCAGGAACGGAATGGTGACGGCCGCAAGACCCGAGGGCACCAGGATCGTGCCGGCCGAGCCTTCGAGTGCATCGATCGCCTCGCAGAGCGCATCGGTCGTTGGAGTGCCGCGCGTTCCATAGGTGTATTTCTGCGAGCGCGTCTCCATCGTGCGCGCATTCGGAAACAGCACCGTCGAGGCATGCACGACCGGCGGATTGACGAAGCCATGATAGTCGAAAGGGTCGTTGCCGATATGGGTCAGCCGGGTATTGATCCCGGCGTTCTGCAGCACGCTGTCTTTGTCTTTCATGTCGGGAATAGCCTTTGGCGAGGGGTCGCAAAACCAGACTTTTGGACGCCGCGTCGTTTCCGGTCAACCCCTTGACGATGGATTGCAGGCGACACTCTCGGACGACAAAATTTGGATTTTCGCGTTATTTTTCCGCAATCGGACGCCTATTTCATAGTCAGCCGCCTTCGAATGCGGCGCAATCGACCAAAATTCTGAATTTTGCCGCAATTATTGATGGCGACACTTGACCATAGTGACATTTGCGACTGTGATAGACTCACTCGCGCCGGGAGGGTGTCGAGACACATGGGAGCGGCAGGTTTTTCCGCCGGGCCTCCCACAAGAAAAGATAAGACAACGGAAAAGGTTGGGAAAAAAATGAAGAACACGCTTCTGTCCGCCGCTCTCGGCGCAGCAGTTTTGGCACTTGGCGCTTCGGCCGCCTCGGCCACCACTCTCGGAGACGTCAAGGCGAAGGGTTTCGTTCAGTGCGGCGTCAACACCGGCCTTACCGGCTTTGCCGCACCTGACGCTTCCGGCAATTGGGCCGGCTTCGACGTCGACTTCTGCAAGGCCGTCGCTTCGGCCGTGTTCGGCGACCCCACCAAGGTCAAGTACACGCCGACAAATGCGAAGGAACGCTTTACCGCTCTGCAGTCCGGTGAAATCGATGTCCTCTCGCGCAACACGACCTGGACGATTAATCGCGACACCGCACTCGGCTTCAACTTCCGTCCCGTCACCTATTATGACGGCCAGGGCTTCATGGTGCGCAAGAGCCTGAACGTGAAGTCGGCTCTCGAACTCTCCGGCGCCGCAATCTGCGTGCAGTCGGGCACGACCACGGAACTGAACCTCGCCGATTATTTCAAGACGAACAATCTGCAGTACAATCCGGTCGTCTTCGAAAATCTTCCTGAGGTCAACGCGGCTTATGACGCCGGTCGTTGCGACGTTTACACGACCGACCAATCCGGTCTTTATTCGTTGCGTCTGACGCTGAAAAATCCGGACGAACACGTCATCCTTCCTGAGATCATTTCCAAGGAGCCGCTTGGGCCGGCCGTCCGTCAGGGTGATGATCAGTGGTTCGATATCGTTTCCTGGACGGCTTATGCGCTGATCAATGCCGAAGAGTTCGGCATCACCCAGGCAAATGTCGACGAGATGAAGAACTCGCCGAACCCCGATATCAAGCGCTTCCTCGGCAGCGAGGCCGACACCAAGATCGGTACCGATCTGGGCCTGACCAATGATTGGGCCGCCAACGTCATCAAGGGCGTCGGCAATTATGGTGAAATCTTCGAGCGCAATATCGGCCAGGGAAGCCCGCTCAAGATCGCACGCGGCCTGAATGCTCTCTGGAACAAGGGCGGCATCCAGTACGCACCGCCGGTTCGTTAATAGAACTTCGGCATGAAATCCGGGAAGGCGGCCAAGCCGCCCTCCCATCGTCAAAAGCAAAAAGAAAGCCCGAAAACGGGCACAAGGGGATTGGCGCGGCATGACGCATGGGGCTGTGGATAGAACACCTTTGCATGACACCGGCTGGAGTTTCCGGTCGGCAATGTACGACCCGAAATACCGGAGCATATTTTTCCAGGTTCTAACGATCGTCGTTCTCGTGGCGTTTGTGTGGTGGGTGGCCCACAACACGGCCGTGAACCTTGCCCGCAGCAATACGGCATCGGGTTTCGGCTTTCTGAGCGGTCGCGCCGGTTTCGAAATCGGCCAGTCGCTGATCGGCTATTCAAGCGACTCGACGTATGCACGCGCCCTTCTCGTTGGCATTCTGAATACCTTGCTGGTGGCGGTGAGCGGTATCGTCACGGCGACCATCATCGGCTTCCTGATCGGGATAGGCCGGCTGTCGCACAACTGGCTGATTGCCAAGCTCTGCACGGTCTATGTCGAAATCTTCCGCAACATACCGCCGCTGCTCGTCATCTTCTTTTGGTATCTCGGGGTTCTCTCCGTCCTGCCGCAGCCTCGCGAATCGCTGGCGCTGCCGTTCAGCATGTTCCTCAACAACAGAGGACTGGCCTTCCCGAAGCCGATCTTCGAGACAGGCATGATAGCAGTCGGCATCGCCCTGCTAGTTGCGATCGTCGCCACCATCGTCATGGCGCGCTGGGCCCACAAGCGCCAGGCCGCAACCGGCCAGCCGTTCCACACGGTATGGGCATCGATCGGGCTGATCGTCGGCTTGCCGCTGCTGGTCTTCGTTGTTTCCGGCTTTCCACTCACTTTCGACGTTCCGATCGCCGGAAAGTTCAACCTGACGGGCGGCTCCGTCGTCGGCCCCGAATTTATATCGCTGTTTCTCGCCCTGTCCTTCTATACCGCCTCGTTCATCGCCGAGATCGTTCGTGGCGGCATTCGCGGCGTTCCGAAGGGGCAATCCGAGGCAGCCGGTGCGCTGGGGCTGCATCCGTCTGGTGTGACGAGACTCGTCGTGGTGCCGCAGGCACTGCGCATCATCATTCCGCCGCTGACGAGCCAATACCTGAACCTGACCAAGAACTCCTCACTCGCCATCGCGATCGGTTTCTCGGATCTCGTTGCCGTCGGCGGCACAATCCTCAATCAGAGCGGTCAAGCGATCGAGATCGTGTGCATCTGGGGTATCGTCTATCTCAGCTTGAGCATTCTCACGTCGCTGTTCATGAATTGGTTCAATGCTAAGATGGCACTGGTGGAGAGATAAGATGTCGGTCGCCGATAAACCCTTCGTCAGAACGTCCATCCTTGCCGCCGAACCGCCGCCCCGTGGCGAGCGTGGAGCCGCCGCCTGGATACGCCGCAATCTCTTGGCAACCCCGAAAGATATCATCCTGACGATCCTGGCTCTTGCGCTGATCGCATGGGCAGTGCCGCATCTCGTCAACTGGCTGTTCATCCAGGCTGTATGGTCGGGGCCGGACCGCACATTCTGCGCGACGACGATCCAGGGCGGCATCCAGCCCGATGGCTGGAGTGGTGCATGCTGGGCCTTCGTCAGCGCCAAGTACGATCAATTTATCTTCGGCCGCTATCCGCTCGATGAGCGTTGGAGGCCGGCGATCGTCGGGATCATGTTCATTCTGCTGCTGGTTCCGATGCTGATCCCGTCGGTGCCGCGCAAGGGTTTGAACGCCATTCTTCTGTTCGGAGTCCTGCCGGTCATCGCCTTCTGGCTTCTTCACGGCGGCTTAGGCCTCGAAGTGGTGGACACCCCACTCTGGGGCGGCCTGATGGTGACACTCGTCCTGTCCTTTGTCGGTATTGCCGTCTCCTTACCCTGTGGAATTCTGCTTGCGCTCGGGCGCCGCTCGAAGATGCCGGTCATCCGGATGCTCTGCGTTACCTTCATCGAGGTCATTCGAGGCGTTCCGCTGATCACAGTTCTGTTCATGGCAAGCGTCATGCTGCCGCTCTTCCTGCCCACGGGCTGGAACGTGGACAAATTGCTTCGGGCGCTGATCGGTGTTTCGATCTTCACCTCGGCCTATATGGCTGAAGTAATCCGCGGCGGCCTGCAGGCGATCCCGAAAGGACAGTTCGAAGGCGCCGATTCGCTTGGCCTCGGCTATTGGCAGAAGACGCGGCTGATCATCTTGCCGCAGGCGATCAAGCTCGTCATCCCGAGCATCGTCAACACCTTCATCGGAACGTTCAAGGACACGTCGCTGGTCACCATTATCGGCATGTTCGACCTGCTCGGTATCGTCAAGCTGAATTTCTCCGACGCCAACTGGGCAAGCGCCGTCACGCCGATCACGGGTCTGATCTTCGCCGGCTTCATCTTCTGGCTGTTCTGCTTCGGCATGTCGCGCTATTCAGGCTTCATGGAACGCCATCTTGATACCGGCCACAAACGATAAGAATGAGGGAAAATAGTCATGGCTGAAGCTCCAGTTAAAAAGCTCACCGTTTCCGCAACGGAAGTTGCAGTTGATATCGTCAACATGAACAAGTGGTACGGCGATTTCCACGTGCTGCGCGATATCAACCTGAAGGTCATGCGCGGCGAGCGCATCGTTATCGCCGGCCCGTCGGGCTCGGGCAAATCGACGATGATCCGCTGCATCAACCGCCTGGAAGAGCATCAAAAGGGCCGCATTATCGTCGACGGCACCGAACTGACCAACGATCTGAAAAAGATCGACGAGGTGAGGCGCGAAGTCGGCATGGTGTTTCAGCACTTCAACCTCTTCCCGCACCTGACGATCCTCGAGAACTGCACGCTGGCGCCGATCTGGGTGCGCAAGATGCCGAAGAAGCAGGCCGAAGAAGTGGCCATGCACTTCCTGAAGCGGGTCAAGATCCCGGAGCAAGCTAACAAATATCCGGGCCAGCTCTCCGGCGGCCAGCAACAGCGCGTGGCGATCGCCCGGTCGCTGTGCATGAACCCGAAGATCATGTTGTTCGACGAGCCGACCTCGGCGCTCGATCCCGAAATGATCAAGGAAGTGCTCGACACCATGGTGGGTCTTGCCGAGGAAGGCATGACCATGCTCTGCGTAACCCATGAAATGGGCTTTGCCCGCCAAGTCGCCAACCGCGTTATCTTCATGGACCAAGGCCAGATCGTCGAGCAGAATTCGCCGGCCGAATTCTTCGACAATCCGCAGCACGAACGCACCAAGCTTTTCCTCAGCCAGATCCTGCATTAAGCTTGGGAACTGACGCCATTGAAAGACCCGCCGCCCTTCCGGTTCGGCGGGTCTTTTACGTTCAACGTAACGCTGACGCCTGCAGCAGGCTGCAGAGACCGGAAAGACCGGAATCGGAGCCGCCTGAGGCCGAGCCGCCCGGGGATGAGATATCAGCGCAACGGACAAGCATCTTGCGTTGCTCATTGACCGGCCTCGACCGGAAATCGTCCAGGATGCGAGCCTGCGATGGGCTGAAGTTGCCCTCAGCCGCGGATTTGTTGCTGCCGCCTGCCCCGCCGATGGTGAGATTGGCGTCGGCGCCGCTGCCGCGCCTGACCGAGGCTGTGGCGTCGGTATCAAGCCCATCGGAGCCGCCGATGCGTGCATTGAGATCAGCATTGATGTCGCGCCGGGCGCCGAGCCTGACATTGACGTTCGCGTCGAGACCATCGCCGCCGGCGGCCCCCGCATTGCGATCGGCATCAACGCCCCGGCCGCCGCCGGCATTGGCGGTCGCGTTACCATTGAGGCCGCTCGATCCGCCGACGGACGCATTGGCCCCGGCGCTGACGCCACTGCCGCCGCCAAGTGATGCCCCGACATCGGCGCTGACGGCCTTGCCGGCATTTACCGATACGCCGACATCGAGAGCGTGTACATCGCTTGCCGGCATCGCAAGCAGGGCGCAGGTGGATGCAAGCACCGCCAGCGATAGCCTACTGTGATTATGAGTCATTTTTTCCTCCGTTTCCATTCGCCGGGCGATTTGCCCGGCAATCGAAAATCGAGGAACGCGCGTGCCTTCGATCGTCTGGACGACTGCAGCCTGCAAGACATCCATGGCAAGGCAACGTGAGGAGATGACGAATGTTTCAAAGCACGGCACGGCAAGTCGGCTGAGCGGCGTCCAATGATCTTTCACGGTTATCGGAATACGAATTGGCAGCTCGACCGTGCCGAAAGCGAACATGTCTTACGGCGACCGGTGCATCGGCCCAGTATTTCTTTCCCGCGGCCGCGTAGAAATCTTCAGTGCCCGCAAGCAACGTGCAGCTCTCTATGCGATTGGGTGGCGATTGACCCTTTCACAGGATTTTGCAGATCGCCTGCACCTTGCCTCAGAGCCGGATTCCATCACTGATTGAGACCGCTAAAAATAACGCCCTTCCGTCTGGATATATCAGGCAGGAAGTCCATGTTTCAGCATGTTCTCATCTGATGGAACTGGAGGTTCAAGAATGGGCATTTTCGACAAGATCAAACACGCCATCTTCGGAGAAGCGAAAGCAGCCGAACCGATTGCATCAGGCGCGCCAAAGACGCAGCCCGCCCCGGCTCCCGCCTCGCCGTCGGCGGCGCCCAGTCCCGCGCCCGCGGCCTCTCCCGCTCAGAGCAAGCCGGCCACGGCCACGGCCTCAGCAAATGTCGATATCGTCCCGATCCTCGACGCGGCCGTGAAAAAGAGCGGCCAGAAACTCGATTGGCGCCACTCGATCGTGGACTTGATGAAAGCGGTCGGGATGGATGCGAGCATGGCCGAGCGCAAGGAACTTGCCGCTGAACTCGGCTATACCGGCGACACCGGTGATTCCGCAAAAATGAATATGTGGCTGCACAAGGCGCTGATGAGACGCCTGTCGGAAAATGGCGGCAAAGTACCTGCCGATCTGCTGGATTGATCGATGAGCGAGAACTGCCGGCGCTTCGCGACAGAGGTTCATCTGTCGCGGAGCGTCGGCAACCCCGGGCACACGCAACTCGGATCAGAGGCCATCAGTCCCCCTTGCCCGCAGGCACTGGAACCAATAACGTTCCGCTCGATTACTTCGATAATCGATCACGGGAGAATGAAATCCAATGAGATTGATGGCAGTCGTTGGCGTTGCACTTAGCTTGGGCTGTATTTCGGCCGCGGAATCTCCTGCAAACTATCAATCCTACAGCGGCATTCGCGTCGACACCGACCCGGTCCTCCTGGCTCGGTACGACAAAGCGCTCCGGTGGTGCGTGCCGGAGGCAGGTTCATGGCACCGCGGCTCACCGAATCCACGCAGCCTGCATTACAACGCGGCACTCCGAGACTGCCTCTATAGACGCGGCTTCGTCGACCGAGGCGTCTACGCCTACCCGATCCCCGAAGTTTACTTCGAGCATTTTCTGGATCGCTGAGAATAGTCTCAGGGCGGCCGTCACAGCCGGGGAATGCGAAAGCATTTGCCGGCATGCTTGTCGGGATGCTCACATCATTGGCGGCGAAATAAGGACGGAGCGATAACTCCCGGACGCTGCACAGTTGCTAACCGATCGCCGTGACGACCGTTGGCCTATCAGATCAAGCCCCCGCCCGCCGACGTGACCATGCCTGTTGAGGCGGCTGCCGCTCGCTCGTAAGCATTTTAGCTGTCCAGCTAATAGGATCGAAAGATGCTTCTGGCAAAAAGACAACTTAAACATTTAGTGGAGAAACTTGTTGTCACGGTTTTTGATAGCATCGATGGCGTTGGCTTTCATCGCGGATGTTGTGATGAACACCGTGCTTTGGCTTGGAGGATTAGACACCGTGATTTCGGTATCCTCCGGAGCACTCGAGATATTCGCAAGAATTATGGGTGAAGTCCTGGTCTTTTGGTTCTTTGCGTTCGCGGCCGGTTTTGTTTTTTTCTGGGCGGCGCGGAAATCATCCGTCCCCATCCTGAGTCTCGTCGCATCGTCCATTGCGGTGTGTCTCATGGTAACGGCGGCCCTCGTTGGAGCTTATCATCCGTCCGAGAAGCATCCAAAAATCAATTCGGACCTGCTCCGCAGCGCCTTGACGTAGATCGTCATGGCCAATTTCGCGGATGGTCTTTCCCGCTTCACGCGAATCGAAATAAACATCGGACGCCAATCATTGGATATTTAAGGGAATAATAATGCGCGCTCGTATCGTAACAGTAATGATTGCCATAGGACTTCTGACCGGCTGCGTGCCGACACGTCAGGACTATGATGCTTACGTCACATTGTTGCAGGGCAGTTCAAGGGCGAGAAGTGAGGCCGTGAAAGACTGCGCGAAAGGATTTGATGCAAACGGCCGTCGCGGCGCCGGAATTGTGACAAACGTTTCGGACAAGGACGCTCCGAGGGTTGCATGCGAGCGATTTGTTGCAGCCGTGGTTTCCGGCCGTCTCACCTATGACGACGTCGTCGACGTCAGACAGCACCGCTTTACTCCGAAGATCATCAGGATTTTCCAAGGCCGTTAAAACCGGATCGCTCGTCGGCTTTCGGTCTCGTCGTTGCAAGCCGTCGGCGACCTGCTCGGCACGCTGTTGTCAATCATGCCTTACGTATGTGTCGTTGCCGTTGTAAGTCGTATCGAGGACGGCCCTGGTAAGGCCGATGCTCTCGGAAGCGTCCGCTACCATTGATCCCCAGGACTGCCGGATGCGTATGTCGAGTTGGCGGCCATCACCGCTGCCATCCGACTTCAACAGGTGTCCCCATCCTTTAGCTGCGACCAGGACAACTCACAGGTCTGCGGCGACCGTCGACAGGCTTCTTTACACGCGGCGAGCAAAACCAGAGAACTTGCGAAACATCGATACCACGCTTGGCAAGCAGGATCTCGACATGACGCAGGCTCAGCGGAAACCGAAAGTATAGTCGCACCGCAGCCGGATGTTCTCTAGGGAAATGCGGTGCCGCCTGAGGCGCCGGGCAATGGGTTTGGCCCGAATCGACGACGGTCATTCCCTCCCTTTTCCATCTCGATCGGTGCCAATTGCAGGGCGAAACTGCGCAAAATTGTTAAATTCAGAAAAAAAATGACTATTCCGCTTTGACGGAAGGAATCCACTCACCCCCGCCAAATTTCTCCAATGTTTTCAAAAGATGCATTTCGCTATAGTTGCAGAAAGAATAATTCGCGGTAAGCGAGACATATATTGTGCCACATTTTGGGCGACTCGAAATTCACCAAATATTTCAAATCGTAACTTCAGATCGATTTGGATAATGTGGCAGGAATATGGCTATGTTTCTCAAGCACTTACTGTCGCGTTGCTGTTGCGCCCTCGAAAACACCGCCCTATAACCTGCCGCCGTAACCCCTGATTAACTAAAAATAGTAATCGGTAAAGACAACGCTAAGGTTGAGGAACAAGACAATGACGACATACTACGTAGCGACGACTGGCAGCGGCGGTGGTAACGGCAGTGCCTCCTCCCCATTTCGCACGATCAGCGACGCGATGGCGTCGGACCTTAAGCCCGGCGACGAGGTTGTAGTGCGCGCCGGCACCTATAACGAGTCGGTGAACATGTACAAGGATGGTTCGGCCGCCGGCTACATTACCTTGCGCTCGGAGGTACCGGGTGGAGCGGTGATCCACTCAGCATCGGGCGGCGCAAATGGTATCAACATCACTGCTAACTATGTAGCGGTCGAGGGCTTCGAGGTCTACGGGAGCGATTCGCACGGCATTGTTGGTGATGGCGTCCACCATGTGAAGATCGCCAATAACGTTTCCCACGACAACGGTGCGTCCGGCATCGCCTTCGCCGGATCCGACTTCATCACGATCGAAGGGAACGAGACTTACAAAAATGCGAGTGCCGGCTGGTTTTCAGGCATCTCTCTCTACCAGAACCGGAATATCACCGGGGCGCCGGACGATGGCAGCTTCCGCAACATCATCCGGAACAACATCTCGCACGACAACGTCACGAAGTCGGGTGCGCACACCGATGGCAACGGCATCATCATCGACGATTTCCAGAGCACGCAGACGAGCGGTCATCCGAACTACACATTTAAGACCCTGGTCGACAACAACCTCGTCTATGAGAACGGCAGCAAAGGCATCCAAGTTACCTGGAGCGACTCCGTCACGGTGAAAAACAACACCGCATACCACAACAATCAGGACCTGCTGAACGACGGCACCTGGCGCGGCGAACTCAGCAACGCGCAGTCGAGCAACAACACCTGGATCAACAACATCGCCGTAGCCGACCCGTCGGTGAACAAGAACAACACTGCGGTCGATAACACGTCGTACGGCGGCTATACCAACGCCAACGTCGTCTGGGCCAACAACAACACCTACAACGGCACGGCCGGCCAGGCCTCGGTCAATACCGACGGCGGCAACGCTATGCCGAGCGCGGCGAACGGCAACAAGCTCGGCATCGACCCGAAATTCCTGGGAGCAGCGAGCGACAACTTCCACCTCGGCTCCGGCTCGGCAGCAATCGACGGCGGAACCGCCAAATACGGCGTCGGCTCGGTCGACCTGGACGGCCACGCTCGCGTCGTTGGAACTGTCGATATGGGTGCCTACGAATCGGGCTCCAGCTCGACCCCGGGAACACCAACCACGCCGACGCAACCGACAACCCCAACCACGCCCACGGAACCGACAACGCCAACCACGCCCACGCAACCGACGACACCTACCACGCCGACGCAACCGACAACGCCAACCGCGCCGATAAAGGAATTCATCGGCACCAGCGGCAATGACATCCTGCCGCACACCGGTCAGTCCAACGGTGGCAACGAAACCTTCAAGGGTCTCGGCGGTAGTGACGTGTTGAAGGGCGGGGCCGGCGCGGACGTGCTCGACGGCGGTACTGGCAATGACACGGCCAGCTATGCGGGCTCCGACGCGGTCAACGTCAACTTGGCGACTAAGGTCGCATCGGGCGGCCAGGCGACCGGCGACAAAATCGCCAGCATCGAAAACTTGACCGGCTCAAGCTACAACGACGTACTGACCGGCGGCAACGGCGGCGGCAACGTTCTCACTGGCGGGGCTGGCGCGGACAAGCTGGACGGCGGCGCCGGCAATGATTTCCTCATCGGTGGAGCCGGGAAGGACATTATGACCGGTGGCACCGGCGAGGATACGTTTATCTTGAAGGCACCGACGGAAACCGGGTCCGGCTTGAACCGCGACGTCATCACCGACTTCCAGCACGGCATCGATAAGATCGACCTCTCGGCGATCGATGCGAATGGCTCTGCGGCGGGCAATGGAACCTTCCATTTCCAAGCACAGGAGAATGCCTTGTTCGACCACAAGGCTGGCGCGCTCGCTTGGCACTATGACGATCAGTCCGGAACCGCGAACGATGTTACCGTTATCCAGGCCGACACGAACGGCGACGGTGTTCATGACTTCGAGGTTCAGCTGAAGGGCCTCGTCCACCTGGGGGCAGGCGATTTTCTCCTGTAACTGTCCCCGTTGTGGCGGTCGTCCGATCGCCACAACACGCGGGCCGCAAAATCGGCTACTTCGGCGCGCGGATGAGGGAGCCCCATCCGCGCGCTGCGATTTTTCGGCAGGCGTCAGCCGGCCTTTCGGGCCGGCTTTGCGTAAGCCGATAGCTCGTCAGAACACCTCACCTCCCGCCGTCAGGCGCATCGACGATCGTAGCGCGAATAGAATCAACTCCGACGAATTTCAGACGGACAGGTCGCCAAGGACCTTTAGAATATGATCCCGGATCGCGATGGCCGTTTTTGCCGGTGATGCGGAAGTGACGTCGAGCACCAATGTGTTTGGGTGCAGTGGGTCGAAAACCCCCGCCCTCCGGCTGCGATCCCTCGAGGCTGCCACATCCGTGGATTTCAACCTTTCGCGTCGCTCGGGGTTCGAAACCCGGCGAGCCAGCTCCTCTTCGTCACACAGCAATCGCACCGGCACCAAAACTGCGTCGCAGGCTTCGGCAGCACCGGCGATCTGTTGAAAGGTACCAAGGCTCCGCTCATCACCCTCCAAGCCGGCATGCGTGAAAATGAAATTGGCGGACGGCGCATAAGCGGTGATTGCATCAAGGACGGTTTGCCGAACCCGACCTGTAAACTCCCATATTCCCTTTGGAAGCGAGGCCGTTCCATCCTCATCCAGCAGACGCAGGATCGGGTTATTGATCCAGTGGTTGTCGACAATTTTTGCCGAAACCATCGCATTCAACTCTCTCGCGATGGTCAACTTCCCAACACCCGGGAAGCCTATGAGCACGATTCGGACACCCATCTTTCGCGACGCCTATTGTCATGGACAGCAATCTCGCCTGAGAAATTCGCCATACATCCGCCTTCCATCGGATCGGACGGTTCGTGGCCCGCAGGGTCGCTTCCATCCTATTAAAGGGAATGGGATTTCACCAGCGTTTCTCGTCGATGGGCCGAGGCCAAAAAATCTATCCTCGCACGGATCAGGCAGAGCGCATGGGCGCCGCCATTTTTCCCCGCATTGAAAGTCCGAAAGGGTGGCATGTGTTCGATGTCGGCTCGACAGCGGAGGACACAGAGGATGGCTGACGTTTTGATGCCGAAGCGAGAATTGATTCTTAGCCTGGCCGCAGCTGTGTTCGCAGGCATTTATAGAGGACAGGAAGGGCGGCAGCGAACGAGAATGTGGACGTTGCGGCGCTTGCAAGCCTGAGGCCCGGAATGCCAATGAAAAAGGTCGCGGGGTCCGTGTGTGGGTGCATTGGGTGTCCGCCACAGAGCCCACGCCGCCCGCTTTCGAATGATCAAGATCCAAAACATGGAGCGACCGGGTGCGGATCCGAGATCAAGCCGCGGAGACACGACAATACGGCGCAACCAAACGGCCATTCTGCCTGGTGTGTGAGGCTCAGTTAAATGGTCGGAGTGGAGAGATTCGAACTCCCGACCCTCTGGTCCCAAACCAGATGCGCTACCAGACTGCGCTACACTCCGTGCCGTGGGCGGGAGATACACGGTTCACTTCGCCGTCGCAACCCATAAATCCAGCCCTGGGAGCAGATTTCCCGCCTGATATTTGGATGCATACAGAAAAATCGTGATGGGCTGCCATTCTGCACCTGTCGGCGTAACTAGGCGTCAGTAGAAGGCTGCCTCAGCCGCGTTCGAGTAAGCCGATATATTGGGCATAGCTGATGGCAACGTAAAAGAAAGCCGTAATGACAGCCCCTAGCACGATGGCGTTGAACTCGGCCGAACGTCTCATCATGACTGCAAATCCATTGAAATTGACTGAGCCGTAAATAGTACCGCGGGCTTGCCGCGGCAATCAGGTTGTTATCACAACATGAGACAGGCGGTAATATCGCGCAACCGGCCGGAACCCTTGGGCGTCAAGCGGCGGCTGGACACGGGGAGGATATCCGCAGCCGGCCTGTCCGCCGATATCCGTGTTTCGCAGCATCACCCTCGTCATCGTGATGGGATCGACAGCGCGTCGTGCGCCGCCTTTTTTCTTGAAAAGCCCAGGATTCGCGGATAAGCAAAATTCATCTCTTCGTGCTATCTCTAGCGACGAAGCAATCCCCGGCGACGGGAGTGAGACCATGAAAGGCGGGCGCTGCCCGCATAGTCGGAGACGCCGCAGTCATGTCTGCCAAGATCTATCGTCCAGCTAAGACCGCCATGCAGTCCGGCAAGGCAAAGACCCATCTCTGGGTGCTCGAATTCGATCAGGAGTCGCCGCGCAAGATCGATCCGATGATGGGCTACACCTCTTCCGGTGACACGCGCCAACAGGTGAAACTCACCTTCGAAACGCAGGAGTTGGCCGAAGCCTATGCCCAGCGCAACGGCATTGAATATCGCGTCATCGCCCCGAAGGATCCAGTCCGCCAGGTTGTCGCCTATCCGGATAATTTCCGCTATACCCGCACGCAACCCTGGACGCATTGAGTTTTCTCGTCCAGAACTGCCGCATCCGGTCGCGCTCCCTGAACGCGGCCGCCGGACGGCCCCTTAGCTCAGCTGGATAGAGCACCTGCCTTCTAAGCAGGTTGTCGCAGGTTCGATTCCTGCAGGGGTCGCCACTACCATCTCATATCTTGAAACTTTGGCAGCCGCTTTATGACCCGCATTGTCGGGTGCGCGCAGTCACTTCGCCTTCTTCGTCGTCGTGGCGCTGACGATCCTGTCGCCCGGTTTGATTCCGAGTTTGGCGGCGATGCCGGCGTTGAGTTCGACGACGTATTTCACCGGGCTCATCGAATCGATGATATCGCGCGAATAGGGCGTCGCGTTTTCCTTGATGTGGCGGATCGTGCCGGTGTCGTCGGCAAAAAGCATGTCGAGCGGCAGGATGGTGTTTTCCATCCACATGGTGACGCGCCGCGGTTCGTCGAAATCGAAGATCATGCCGGCATCATCGGCCATCACTTTGCGAAACATCAGCCCGTAGGCGCGCTGATCGGGGGTCGAGGCGATCTCGACGGTGAAATGCAGCACCTTGCCCGCCGCGGTCTGGATGAGCAGCGGCTCCTTGTCGAAGCGCATCTGCTCCTGGCCGAAAGCCGGCAGCGTGACCATGAAAAAAAGCGCCAGGAAGGCGCTTCTGATCACATGAAACAGGACTGGGTCACGCATATCAATGCGACCGGCTGGCCGGGCTCGGAATGTCGGGATGAATTTCCGCGGCCATCAGGCCCTTCTCGCCGTCTCCGAAGCGGACGAGCACCACCTGACCGGGGCGCAGTTCGGTCAGGCCGAAGCGGCGGAGCGTTTCCATATGCACGAAAATGTCTTCCGTGCCCTCGCCGCGCGTCAGGAAGCCGAAACCCTTGGTGCGGTTGAACCACTTGACCAGCGCCCGCTCGAGCCCGCTCGTCGCGGTGACCTGCACATGGGTGCGCACCGGCGGCAGCTGCGAGGGATGAACCGCAGTCGACTGATCCATCGAAAGGATCTTGAAAGCCTGGTAGCCGCGCTCGCGGCGCTGGATGAGGGCGACGATGCGCGTTCCCTCGAGGATCGTCTGGTAACCGTCGCGGCGCAGGCAGGTGACGTGCAGGAGAACATCCTGCATGCCGTTGTCGGGCACGATGAAGCCGAAACCCTTGGCGACGTCGAACCACTTGACGACGCCGGTGATTTCAACAAGATCGACCGCCTCTGCCGATAGCTCGTCAAGGTCGGAGTATTCGTTCGATGAAATCCTATCAGCCATTTCGCCAGCCCCTCGAATACGCGTCACACTGTTACGGTTAACTGATTCTTGAAATCAAGATTAACATCTTGGTAACGGATAAGCGCAAGTCCTAGTTTTCGGTTATTCCCAACTGCACATTTTATATCGATGACTTGCCCGAAGCTGACCTCAGCACGCCGAAAAAGCCAGACCCAATAAAGGAGTAGATAGAATGCGTTATCTCCATACAATGGTTCGCGTCAAAGACCTGGACGCCTCGCTCGCCTTTTACAGCACGCTGTTCGGCCTGGAAGAGATTCGCCGCCACGAAAACGAGAAGGGCCGCTTCACCCTGGTTTTCCTGGCCGCTCGCGACGATCTCGACCGTGCGCGCAGCGAAAAGGCTCCCTGCCTCGAGCTTACCTACAACTGGGATACGGAAGATTATAGCGGAGGACGCAATTTCGGCCACCTCGCCTATGAGGTCGACGATATTTACGCAACCTGCCAGAATCTGATGGACAACGGCATCACCATCAACCGGCCGCCGCGCGACGGCAACATGGCCTTCGTGCGCTCGCCCGACGGCATCTCGATCGAAATCCTGCAGAAGGGCAGCCCGCTGGCCGCCGCCGAACCCTGGGCCTCGATGGGTAATACCGGCGCCTGGTAAGGCTTTTTTCCGCAAGGCTTTTGCGAGGCTTGCGGCTTTTGCGATTTCGGGTCCGGCCGGCGCCTTGACGCTTGCCGCGATCCGGCCCCGCGGGCAATCTCCTGGCGACTCGAAGCGGAAGATGGCGGTTTTCGGCCATTCTCCGCATCAACGGGAGACTGTCGCTTGCGTAACATTGAGATGCGGATGCCCCTGACGGGCGCTTTGCTGATCGCCACTTCGGTGCTGGCGCTGTCCGGCTGCGCGTCGGACAAGAAGGCGCTCGATTCGGCCGCAGCGGTTCCGGCACCGCAGGCAGCCGCACCGCAGCTTGCCGCGGCGGCACCCGCAAGCCCCGCCCCACGTTCGGTCTACACGGATCCCCGGCTCGTCAATGTTTCCGGCGCTCAAGCCTCGCCCCAGACGATGACAGCGGATCCGAATGCCCCCGTCCCGCCGGCCGATCCGGCGGCGGCAGCGCCTGCCAATATCGGCGGGCTCGTGCTGCAGTCGACCCGGATCAACGCGCAGGCGATGAGCATCTTTTCCGAGCACCAGCCGGCGCCGCAGAACAACAGCACGTCGACGGTCATCCAGCCGCAGGCCTATGCACCGGTCCAGGGTGCAGCACCCGCGAGAAGCAGCGTCTACAGCCAGCAACCCGCATCAGGACAGCCGGCGGAGCCGGTGCTGCCGCAGCAATCCTCGCAAAATGGCAGCACACAGCTGGCGCCCGTCCAAACGGCGTCATTGGCGACGGACGGCAGTCCGGCCCCGACGATGAATGCGCTCTACAGCGCGCCGAAGCAGAACCTGCTCGGCAGCCTCTCCGGCCTGTTGCAAAAAGCGTCCCTGCCCGGCATGACGCGGATCGCGCCGAACGGCCTGCATGTCCAGAACGACAAGGTCGAGGTCGGCTGCTTCAAGCCCGAGCTGCTGAACGTGATCAAAACGGTCGAAAGCCATTTCGGCCGGCCTGTCATCGTCACGTCAGGCTATCGGGACGAAGAGCATAATCGCCTGGTCGGCGGCGCCGACGAATCGATGCACAAAAGCTGCGAAGCGGCCGACATCCAGATCGACGGCGTCACCAAATGGGATATCGCCGCCTATATCCGCTCCTTGCCGAACCGCGGCGGCGTCGGCACCTATTGCCACACGGATTCGGTCCATCTCGATACCGGCAAAAGTCGCGACTGGAATTGGGGCTGCGGCGGCAAACGCGCGCCCATGGCGACCGCAAGAGCGATCTGACGGCGGCCCGCTTTTCGCATGACGTTACGGCAGCGCGGCCGCGTCTTGTTAAAGAAACAACCGGCAGCCTATTGATTCAGCTTTCATAATCAGCCTTTCGAGCGCATTCGGATTTCTTGTCATTTTTTTGAAAGAAAACCGAAATTGCCGCTTGCGGGATTCAAAACGCCTGACTATAAGGGCGCCACCACGAAGGAAGCGCCCTTCGTCTATCGGTTAGGACACCAGATTTTCATTCTGGGAAGAGGGGTTCGACTCCCCTAGGGCGTGCCACTTTCTCTCCGCACAGAAGCCATCGCATCCGCTTGCATAAGCCGGTGCTCGCTCCTATTTTACTGAATTGCCTGCGCCCTTCGTCTATCGGTTAGGACGACAGATTCTCATTCTGTAAAGAGGGGTTCGAACCCAACACCCCTATTCGAAACGCGTACGCACCAGCCGTGGGTCTGTGTACATTGGGATTCCGAAAAACCGGGGGCTAGTACGGCATATCAATGCGATTCGCACAGGGTCCTTTGGACACTCACAGGAGCTGAAACTTGTACAGCTCTAAAACCTGAGTCTATAACTATTTTTCTTAACGATTAGGCTTGATTGAAGCGTTGTTTGCGAATAGCCTCGCTGCGCATTTCTCTAACAAAGAAAATGCTAGGTACAATTAGGAGGCTTGCTTGCTGCGCATTGTCAACAATTAGACTAATACACGCGAATCTTCATTGAGGCAATAGCGAATAGCATCGAATCCTTCGGGAAACGTCGCAGAACCTTCTCTGCGCGGCGGATGTTTCTTTGCCATATATACGATCGGAGCATTGACATGAACGTAGACGCGCCAGATGCGGTTCGAGCCTTTCCTCCGCAATGCAAGGCACTGATCGCCCGCCATAAGAGAACATATCCTTTCACCGATCTCGTACCGATGTACGGCTACGAAGCCTGCAGGCGGCTCGTTGGGTACTGGGAGAAGATTTACAACGACATCAACGAGGAGACCACCTACAACGAGTTCCGGTTGTTTAAGCGAATGCTACGAGATATCGCGCTCTCAGCCGATGACAGCGCGAAATCCGTTTTCGGTGCGTTGTCTAGCTGCAAACTGGTTCCACGGCCGTGGCTTAGCGATTACGTCGGGCGCCTACGTGCGCGCATGCTCGATCCAGATGACACCACATTCACCGACGCAGGTGGAAGTTCAGTTATCAAATACCTTGAAACCCTGCGGAATTGTCTGAACCGTTTTGCGATGCTGGATGTCCTACCGAGTGTAGAGTTGAGCACTCAGGGAATGTATGGCGACGATACAGAAGTAAAAACTCCATGCTTTGCGACGTTGTTGATAGAGGCAGGGCGCCTGAAACTCGATGGCGATAACGATCGCGAAAACGCGCTTAAGTTTCATATTGCGAATAGGACGGTGCTTGAAGCGCTGCGATCATCTCTGGTCGAGGTATTCAAGTCCGCTCAAGACCGGTTCGAAGAGCGCAACAGGCTCTTGGCCAACCCGAACATCCCGTCGCCCGGAATGATCGTGCGAGCAATGAGAGCGCGGGCAGCGCTTCGCGGAGCGCACGCTCGTGGAAAGAGAGGATTGGCAGATCTGTTGGAAGGAACTGAGGACTACGTTAGGGGCGTTGCTCTGCGTGCTTTCATCACCCTCTATCATCGGCGTAAGATTCCTGTATCTCGTTTCTCCCTCAACAGACTCTTGCAGGAAGCAGGTGGTGTCGAGTTTATTGCGAAGCTTGCTGAGCCTTGTGGAGACACGCTCATGGCAGCCGCAACCTTGGTGCAAATCGACACCGGCTGGGAAGCGTCTACTGTACTCAACATGGATCTCGATCCGTTCGTCGGGGAAATCAAGAAAAACAGCATCACGGTCCGTGCCATCGTATCCAAGAAAAACCGTGCACAGGGAAAGCTCAGGAATGCTGCTCTCGTTGATGCTGGGGGGGACGAAGACAATCCTGATCAAGACGCGAAAATCCTCTTAAAGCAGAAGGGAGCCATCACAGCGTATCAAGTCATCCTCGCGTATAAGTCGATGACCGCTGATATCCGACACCAAATCGCGGCGCGTCAATCCAACAAGCTTTGGTTGACTCGCGGTGCCCGCGGTCTGAACCGAGTGGTTTATGATGCATTCAGATGTTTCCTAGACCGGCATCAGGCACATACTATTTTGGGCGGCTTGCCGCTCACGCGCAGAAGCATAAAGCGGACGAAATATAACGTCGATGCAGAGAGCGATGTTGGCAACATCGGCTTAACTCGGGCCAAGGGCGATCATAGTAGTTCTAAGCTCGCCTTTGCATATCTGAGCGCACCCGCTGTCAGGGCGATTTTCAAGAACAAGATAAGAGAATACCTGCAGCAGATGGAAGCTGTCGTTTATGCGACAGTGGACGACCTTGCCGAAAAGTTGAAAATTCCCCTCGCAGACCTGAATCGCCGCAAACTGCTCGGCATCGATAACGGACTTGCCGCACTGCTCGCCGAGCCAAGAACGAAATCCAGCTCTCTTCAGGCCATCACTGCCAAAGCACAAACACTGAAACCGGACAATGCCGGACTGCGCTCGCTTGTCATAGCTGGTTTTGGTATCGACGCCAGATGGGAAGAAATGTCGACCAAGAATCCTCACCGCTTCCTAAGGGTATGGGTCCCCTGGATGGCGCTCATCCAGGCTATGGTTCAGAAAATCATGATCACACGCCATCGTGCAAAATTCCGGCGGGTGTTCGATGAAGTCCGTAAAGAGATAGACGCCGGCGCGCTGGCTTTACCTATTATTTGGTGACTATTTTGATGGCCTCTGTTTCTACCTCGATCATCCGGACGTCTCAGAGCCTGACCGAAAAAGAGTTGAGTGAAATCAGCCAGTTGTGATTCTGTTTGTTTGCTTAGGACGAAC
>NZ_LODW01000094.1 GCF_002914525.1 Rhizobium hidalgonense
TCTAAACTCAAAACCACCAATCACTAGGCTCGCTCTTACCCAGGACAACCTGTTGAGGCTCCACATCTAGTCGCCGCCGGAGAGGATTGAGTGCTAGGTCAGCGGGTCCACTGATCGAGGTTTTTCGCCAGACTCTGCTGTCGTGGGCCAGCAAGTCTTTTGGGGTGGGACGCACTGCCAACAGCTGCTTTTCCGGTGGTCAGCTGACCACGGCTACAACACTCTGAAAAGAAACGACATTTTCGGGCGCTACTATGGACGGCGCATGACCCGCTCCTCGCGCCACCTCTCACAAGATCGGTTGTGTAGAGATAGGTACCGTCCTGTCGCCGCCATGGGTCGCGGGGTCTTGGCGGTCATTTTTGATCGTACATGACGTTCTAAGGGCATTGGTCATGGTTGCCCGGGTAGAATGGCCGACAGCCCTTCTATGCGGCTGGTGTAGTAAGGTCAGTTGATGCACGGAGCCGATTGAGCGGCTTCGTGTTCGAACGAACAATCGCGGTGTTTGTCACGACTGAAAGGAGACATTGCTTTGTAATCTTAACGGCGGTCTCCGCAGGATGCTTCAGGACGAAGACCTCCCAGGCTTCGAGGACAGTCGAAATTTGCTGGTCGTAAAACGAATGTTTGCAGATCTTCGGCCGTAATCATTCTTGTAGGAAATATAGCTGGCGGCGCGGACAAATGGCTCAATCAAATTGTCGAGCATCCTTGAAAGAACGCCGAAACGCGGACGGATTGTAAAAGAAACAAATACTGTCTGACTGAGTTCCGGCTCGCGCCCGAATTCGTCGTGCAGCCGAGACGGCTTTTTGGTAGCGAGGGGAGCGGCTGTCCTCTGCTTTTACCCGCGCCGCCGAGGGTCATGGCCCGCGCGCCTCTGCGGATCATAATCACCGCGGCTGAAGCCTTCAGCACGTTCCGGGGGAGGGGGCGAGCAGGCGGAGGAAGCCGGCTCCGCGGCGAGGATGTAGGCGCTGAGCTGAAACCGCGGAGCGATAGCGACTAGCGGTCCTGGCGCTACAGATCCCCAAAGGCCGGACCTGACGGCTATGCAGTCGAATAGCGACAAGAAAAGACTCTCTGCCATCGGGCGTCGGATGAACCATGCCCTCAACGGCGAATGAGGCCAAATCGGTGGGCTTCGTCCAGCAGGACCCGCACCGAGGACGGTTGCCAGTTCTTGCCGCTGCGCACAGGCCGTTCTCCCATCTGGTCCAGTTGCGCGGCAATGTCGCGCAGCGACAGGTTGGGATCGGCAATGGCAATTGCCGCCACCAGCTTCATCAGATAGTCTTCGGGAGCCCGGCGAGGGGATCGAGCAAGGAGTTCCTTCTCCGCGAGCTTTTCGCGTACCATGCGATGAACAGCGCGACGAAGGCGTTCGACGGTCCAGTCGTGGCCACGGCGATTGAGAACCCGCACGACATTGTCCCAACTGTGCTGCGGCCGGAGTTGACGCACCATCGGCAGCCACGTCTGCGCCGATGCAATGAGTTCATCGAGATAGAGCTTCTCCCGTGCCTGCGAGATTGCCTTGATCGCCTCCGGCCGTCGTTCTCGCAGACCGGGATTTCCAGGAAGCTTGCCGCGTGCCTTCGCCGCCTTAATGCCGGCTTTGGTACGCTCAGCGATTAGCGCCCGCTCGAGCTGCGCGACGGCGCCGAGGACCTGAAGGGAAAACATGCCCTGCGGGGTCGACGTATCGATTGGATCGCGGATCGACCGGAAATGCACGCCGCGGGCCTCGAGGTCCTCGATCACCGACAAGAGATGACTGACGGATCGGGCCAGTCGATCGAGGCGCACGACAATGAGGACGTCGCCGGCGCTAAGTTCAGCGAGTAATCGCGTCAGCACCGGTCGAGCCCGCGATGCTCCGGAACCATGCTCCTGATGGATCCGATCGCAGCCGGCTGCACGCAGCTCGTCCAACTGGGCATCGTGGACCTGTTCATCCGTCGACACCCGGGCATAACCGATCAGCCGCTTGGGAGATTGTTGGTTGTCAAATGTTTGTGGCTTTGCCATCGCGCTTGTAACGGCCCTGTCTCGAAGTAGTTTGTACAGATAAGGCATGCGTTAGAAATCGAACAGTTGCAAGCGTGTTTTAGGCATTGAATAGCAGCCCGCCAGACTCGAAATGCCGCCGCAGACGAGCAACGGAGCGTCCGGATGAGCAAACGCGCGTCCGCGGGCTTCTCTGGCGGAAATGCTGGAAAAGCAGCGGTTTCGGAGATGGCTGCGAGAAGAGAACCCTGCTGAAGAGCGCCGACGCATAATTCCGGAAGCGAGGCGGGACCACGTGCGCCGACTGCGGCCGTTGAATTCTGTCTTGGGTAGTCCGGTCATCCGGGGCTAAATCACCCTAGAAGCCCGGGAAACCGGGCGTTTCCGGCGATCCTGGACCACCGACAAACTGATCTACGGCCTGAAATCCATCACCTCCGATAAGCAGTACTTATCGGAAGTGAACCATGCGCGCCGATACCATAGCGATGACGGAAACAAATCTTAACTTTGCTTCGGTTTTGGAAAAGAACATCATTTATTCATATAGTTAATGACGTATGAAGATCTCAAGCGTCGGTTTACTTGCAAGCAGAGCACGCTGCGAAATGAGCCGACAGATTATTCGGACCGAGGCTAAGCACTCAGGCAGTGGCCCGTCTGGCCTATGCCGCCTCTCGGTTCAGGATTTTTTTTGCGGTGAGCGCCACCCTGTCCTGCGGAATCGAGATCACTTTCCGTCAGAATTGATTTCCGGCCCCAGAAGATGAGTGATGGACACCCTGTTATTCTCGGGAAAATGCAATACAACCATCTGGTGATCTAGCGGCTGAGTTGCTACAGTGATGCGGAGGGGAAGTCGATCGCCATTGTCCGATGGAAAGAACAGAATCCAGCACGCCGATCCAGAGATTTGAACGACGCACTTTGATCGATGTCGATGAAGCGCATCGACCTCACCTTGCTGCGGCAATCCTTCGTTTCAATGCAGCGAATGCTGCGGCAAGGGTCGAGGTCTCGAAGCAAATCACTCTATCCGATGACGGTACGTCGCCCATCGACACGTTGATCGCAAATTTTCACCACTGCCTCTACCGTGAGAAGATCTATTCGGAGACGCTTCCCCTTCGACGGGCTCTCATCAGCGGTGTTCTCGGGCGATGACCGTTTTCCCACTGAAATTCACGCGGTTGGCTTCTGATTATCTATTCGCTGATGACGCCGGAGGGTATTTCCGGGCAGATGGCAGGTTCCTTGAGCGATACGCCGGTGGCAATTTGACCACCTCAGACACCGAGTTTCTTCATACAAGCGGGCACGCATTCGATGAAGTAGGCGACCTCGCGTATATGGGGTTTGCATATCGGTGGGCACAGCGACTGCATCGTCCGCAGGAGCTTAACTACGTCATTCTCGTGCCGACACTTCGCTGCAATTTGGCGTGCGGCTACTGCCAGGTGTCGCGGGTAAACGAAAACACCAGTGGGTTTGACTGGACCGAGGACACGCTCGCCCAGGTTCTTCGTTTTCTCGATGGCATGGACACGGCAAGTGCGAAAATCGAGTTTCAAGGCGGCGAACCGCTTTTGCGATTGGATCTGCTGGAGACGGTTCGAGAGTTTGCGCGGCGCAAATTCAAGGACGTATGCTTCACCGTTTGCACCAATCTGCAGTCTATTTCCGCTGACGCCTGGGCGTTTCTCGACGCTTCGGACACATTCGTTAGTACGTCGCTTGATGGCGAACTTTCGGCTCACCAACGGCAGCGGACAATCACATCCCGCGACACCCACCAGTTTGTTTCTAACCTTCGGTATGCGATCGGAAGGCTAGGGCAAGGGAAAGTGTCGGCGTTGCCCACGCTTGATGTCAACAACCTGCCAACCCCGAACCAGATCATTGAGACGTTCGGCGACTTCGGCTTTCGTTCCATTTTCCTCCGGCCTATCAACCACCAAGGTTTCGCTCGGAAGCGATACCAGACAATGGGCATGGATGAGCGATGGAATGACTATCATGGCCGATTCATCGATGCGTTGATTGAGCACAATTGGACAGCAGATTTCCCTGTCGAGGAATTCTACTTCACGCATTGTCTTCGCCGGATTCTACGCGGCGGCCATAACCACCATGTGGACCTTCGCAACCCGAACATCCTCGGTAAGGACTACATAGTCATCGATTTCGACGGCACGCTTTATCCGTCGGACGAAGCAAGGATGGTGACGAGAGTGGGGCAGATCGACCTGAGTGTCGGCAACCTTTGGGATGGGATCGATCAGGCAAAGCTGGATGTCCTGAATGAGGAAGCGACTAACTCGTTCCATCCAGATTGCGTCCACTGTCCATACCAGGCGGCCTGCGGCATTGACGTGATCGATGACCTCTCCCGGTATGGTCGTATCGACGTGAGGAAGCGTGACACTACCTTCTGCCGACGCCACACCGCGATCTTCGACAAGATATTTGAGCTGCTCTATTCGGATGACAAAAAAGCCCACAAGAGCCTCGCGGCATGGGCCGGAATCCCGGAGTTCGATTGTTCGCTCGCCCCGATACACACATGATCGATTTGCGGCTCAAGATCGGTGACGTCCCAATCGACCATCCAAGTATAGTTCGCCTGCGCACGGACGCGGTGGAGAGTGAGCATGATGCTGTCCTGATCGATCGTGACCACCAGAGTCAAACCTTCGATCTCGCGGGCTATTCGCTTCGCGTCTACTGCGATCCCCAAACTGATCTTGACGGCGACGTGCTCCTTCTGGTTCCAGGTCGAAACTCGGCTCATCGATTGCTGCGAGCAAGGTCGAGGCACAACACCTTCCTGGTTACCGAGCAATGCGACCAGCTTTGCGTGATGTGCTCGCAGCCTCCCAAGAAATATCACGTCGACCTCTTCGACCAATTCACAGTCGCCGCCACCTTGGCCCCGGAAAACGCGCGCATCACGATATCTGGCGGCGAGCCGCTGCTGCACAAACGAAGACTATTTCAATTCCTCGTCGCCGCCGCGAAGGCCAGACCCGATATCTCATTTCATGTTCTGACAAACGGCCAGTTTTTCGAACCTGGTGACATCGTCCTAATTGATGAGATCGGAAGAGATCGCGTGCTGTGGGGCATTCCCCTGTACGCACCTTACGCCGAACTTCACGACAGCATCGTTGCAAAGCGGGGTGCCTTTGAAACGTTGTCGCAGAATTTCATGACGCTGATGAGGGTGGGCGCTGCCGTCGAGCTTCGGACGGTGGTCCTTCAGCAGAACTGGGATGTGTTGCCACGGCTTGCGGAGTACGTCTCGACCCGGCTTCCGTTCATCGATGTCTGGGCCATAATGCAATTAGAAAATATCGGCTACGGTAGAATGAACTGGGGGGATTCGTTCAAGGATACGTCGCTGGATTTCCGAGAACTACGGAGCACCATCAATCTCGCGATTGGCCGCGGTATCCAGACTCTTCTATATAATTTCCCTCTTTGCACAGTTCCCCTAGAGTACCGGCATCTGGCACCAGGCACGATATCAGATTGGAAGAACAAATTCCTCGAAGAGTGCGGTGAATGTAAGTTGCGTTCTACTTGTGGTGGATTTTTTGAATGGTATAAAGCTGATGAGGGGTTTGGGGGACTGTCACGACAATGAAAAAGCGCAAGGCTTACCTGGTGCCGTCATTGATTGCGGCTGGGTTCATGCCATCGAAAAGCGATGCAACGCCACTTGTCGGCGTTACCAACAAGAAGCCAGAACCAACCCTCTTTGAGCGGCTGCAAGTCAAGCAGGTCTACACTCTCGCAGGCCATAGCTCGCATTCGAGCCACGCAAGTCATAGCAGTCATGCTAGTCACGCGAGCCATGCATCGGGCTCTGGTGGCGGATACGTTGTGCCGCGTGGCGACTACAACAACAGCACGACCTATACGCAGCCCGACCCGACACCGAGCTATTCGCCCAATCCGGGACCGGTCATCAGAAGTCTTCCTACTACTCCTAACATACCGACGTCGACTGACAGCTATCCGACGCAGGTTGCCCCGCAATCTTCATCGGTGAACACAGCGCCACTGCCGCTGAAGACGTTGCCAGGCAACTCGGACAAATTTCGCCGTGTTGTTATTCAGGTCCAGACTGCTCTGGTTGCCTATGGCTATTACCGCGGTCCGGTAACAGGGCAGGTCGATGCCGCAACGAGGGTTGGACTTAATAAAATGCAGGATGCCTATGGGCTGAAGGTGACCGGAACGATCACGCCTCAAGTTCTCACAGCTTTTGGAATTTCAACAAACTGAGCCGATCAGATTGGGGAGGGAGCGATGCGCTCGTCTGTCTTCATTTCTTGCCTGATTTTATTGGCCGCGCTGATCCCAAGCCCGAGTCACGCAGTGATCAGATTTGCTCATGTGAAAGCGGCGAACAACGACATTTTGTTGGTTCAAGGAACGTTCGAGCCAAGCGATCGTCCGGAAAAGCTCGAAGCCGAAATAGAGAACAGCATTCCGAGATTCATCGCATTCAATTCGCCGGGCGGGGATACGGATGCCGCGATCGGATACGGCCGGGCTATTCGTCGGCTGAAGCTTTCGACGTTGCAGGTTTCGGGTTCGAAATGCGAGGCCGCATGCTTATTCGCATTTGCCGGCGGAGTGCAGCGTTTCGCGGAAGACGCCTCCGTGATCGTTGATCGGACGCTTTTTTCCCCGGGAAGCTCGGGCCAGCAAACCGGCACCGATAGATACAAAGCCTACCTGGCGGAGATGGGCCTCGATCCCAGCTTGTTCACATTTGTCACCGGTCTGGCCGACGGCGATCGACGGGTGCTGTCGCTGATCGATATGGCTGGCTTTGGTCTCGTGACTGGTCAGCCTACCCCCTACGCGGCACCGACTGCGGAAGAGACCGCCGTATCCAACGAGCTTCCTTCGACAGCATTGAACGATGCAGCGCTTCAGTTCTTCCAGGAAATGCAGCGGACCTGGTCGACGAATGAAGGAATGTTCTTCCTCGCGAACAACTATGGGGACTCCATTGTTTATTACGGCACCCAGCGCTCGAAGGCAGACGTCCTAAACGAGAAGCAACAGTTCGCTGAACGGTGGCCTGTGCGCATTTATGCCGTTCGGTCTGGCACAGCAAACGCAGCATGCTTTGATATCTGCACCGTCTTCGCGGTGGTCGATTGGTATACCTACAGCCCCTCACGTAAAAAATCCGCCTCTGGCGCGGTGAACGCGGTGATGACATGGGACCCCGCGACCCACAAAATTCTGGCGGAGAACGGTAAGATCACGACCAAGGACAATTCGGTGGCTGGACCAGATCGGATTATTCGTCGCTGGCTGACCGACAACGCTGCGTGCTCGTTGTCGTACGCAGAGGACGCTTGTAATTCACAAGCACTGCTTCTTACGGAATTGACCAACAGCGGCTGGTGCCGCAAACCCGATGCGACTTGGGGGCCGTGCAATCCTCAATAAGTCCGACCACCGGACTGGAAGGTGTTTCGCACCTTGGGCGTGGTTGTTTGACGCGAAACCGGCCGTTGACCAAGCAGTTCCTTCGGTACCCATCCCATCGCTGACGGACCACCAGAGACATGGACCCATCCGCTTTCCGTCTCGAGGACGGCGAGCAACGCATTCTGGCCGACTGCGCCGACCGGGATATATTTTGTGCCGGGTCCATCCCTCAGTTGGAAGGGTTGCTTCATGTAGGCAAATTTTGGTTCCGGTGGGGCGATGTAAGGCGCGACAGGCGGCTCTGATGCTGCGTCCAATATAGACGCGGCGGGCGCGGTCGCGGCTGCCGCAAGCGCCTCAAAGATCGCAGGATCGGGTGGCGGCTCCTGATCAGCCCGAAGGGAGGAAAGTGTCGAAAATGCCGGATCATCTACTATTGCCGTAGCGTCATCGTTCGGTGCCTGGACAGGGAGTGCCGGCTTACCGGCTTCCGAAGCGGAGCCAGAAGGGGTTGTGGCAGGGGTCACCATCGTCGACGATGATGGTGACCCCTGTGCTGAACCAGTAGCGGAGGCCGCGGGCCTTCCCGGCGTTGATGATGACGATGCGACTTGCCCCGAACCGGTGGGAGCAGTGGCCTGCGTTGTGACGGGCCTAGTCGATTTCTCCGCGTTTTGGAGTGCGGCGATAGCAATAGGAAGTCCAAAGATGCCCCCAATGATGAGGGCTATAGCAGGTACAGCGCCCTTTCGCCTCTGTTCATCCGGCAGAGGCGAACTTGGTGCCACTGGTGGCGATACTGACGTCGCGGTCGATGGGATCGCTTTCGGGGCTTGTGCAGCCTCCATCCTTGCCTTCGCTAAAGCTTGGAGACCGGCGACGAATCTCGCCAGCTTTCCCACTTGCGAAAATTCCAGTACCTCGTTGAGACCGCTGTCGCTTTGCAGATGAAGGGTATCGTACAAACAGACAGGCAGCTGGCGGTTGTTCCGAAAACGCCGATCGGGCCCGCCATTCTTGTTGGGGTGCTGCCAAGTGCGATCGACGACCTTCGCGTCATGAGGGACATGACCATCTTCGATAAACCGGGACGCCTGCCAGCGAGCGCGGAGATCAGAATATGACAGTGCACCGAAGCGCGAGTTGTGGGTGACCAAAGCAACGTCGGGCATGAAATATATGACCTGCTTGCCAACATGTACCGAGGGCGGTGTGATGTTGCTCTTGATGACCTTCGGCAAAGCGTAGACGAGCTTCGTGGCAGTTCGCTTCACCAAGTGGGATGCGCCTGCATTTCTTTTCCAGGTCGTTAGATCGTTGATCGCACCGCCAGCCTCGATATGCCATTTCCCGGCGCAGGAGCGTAAGTCATCGAAAGCTGCGATCGTCTCCTGGTATGCCTGCTCGACCGGGCCATCGATATCATAAAAGAGAACTGTCGATCGGCGGTACGAGTCGAGCCACGACCCTACCGCCCAGGCGGGAAGGGTCGCGATCAGGACCCAAATCCCCACTGGCGGCGCTTTCGCCAACACAAGGATGCCGAGGAGAGCCGTGAGCCATCCGAAAAGCGCCGACATCCGCCATTGATTGGCCTTCGCGTTGATTTCGTCCAACAATTCGCCGAAGTTCTCGTCTCGCATCAACAAGACGTTGCCGGACTCGAACTCGATCATGTTGACCGCAGGTACTTCAAAAGTGACCTGAGCGGGCGGTGGCTCGCTGGCAACTCTGTGTCGACGTTGGCCAGCATTTTCAAGTGACGCTCGATAATATAGTCCACCTCGTCCGGCATGGATATAGTGGCCCCGAGGTCCGGTACCGACCCTTAAGCCCCTCGCGCCGACAGAGACGCCGATACCTCCTTGGGAAAAATTAAACCGGAATGGTCCCGCCTTGACTGACTTGCGTATGTAGAATGGCACCCCATGCCCCCCAGTCCCATTGCAACGTGGATGTTACACAGATTCCTGGCTGCAACGAAGAATTTTGTCGCTTGGCTTTTCAGGTCCGGCCCCCGCGAAATTTGCATACCGTTGTGTTCGCCGTCGATAGCCGCCAACAACTCATAAAGGTAAGGTGGTTCAACTTTACAAGAACGTCGGTCATCCGCCTTTTGTTGCGTGAAGACGACGACGGCGGTTTTCTTCCCGGCTCAAGGAGTTGCGACGCCTGTTAAGTGGGGATGTCCCGGGCACGGTGCTGGTTGCCGCTTCTAAGCAGTCCGCATCTGACGCTGGAACCGCTATCGATGGCAAGCTAGATATCGATAAATTGAAAGCTGCTATCGACGCGGCTGGGAAGCCGATTTTCGCCGCGGCGCCGCAACAAGACCTCTGCGGTAAGGTGAAAACGTTTTGGATCATTCCATTGCAAGCCGTGAAAGTCGAAGAAGGAACTGTCGCGGTACTGGGGCTTTCCACAGCGGATCCGTCCAACTTGGATCAAGTGAACGCTCTTGAAAAATCGCTGGCACAGAAACACTGAAGCGCCGCGTTCGTACGCAACGAGGCACTCTTGCTGCTTTGAGATCGAGTCATAATCAAATTAGCTTGAAGTTTGCGGGCCTCTATCAGGCTCATAACCTATGCCGGACAGAACCAAAAAATTTGGACTCCTTTTCCGAATCAACCGGCACAGAAACCGGCAAAATGTGTTAAGCTAAACGCTAATACAGTGTTGATTTTCATCGCTTTACAAGCGGCACAGAAACCGGCATTAATCCGGTATGGATATTGCGTTTATGGAACCGTTGGTGCCCTCGGACGACAAGGGCGCCCTTGGAGATAAAGTTTTGACGCTAGTTGGCGAGGCCAATCAGCTGGCTGGCCGTGTTCACCCGATTTTGGCTGGTTCGATTGGTGACCTCGTACGTTCTATGAACTGTTATTATTCCAATCTTATCGAAGGGCACGACACGCATCCACGCGACATCGATCGCGCGCTTGCGAACGATTTCTCGGAGGAGCCTGAGCGGCGAGAGCTTCAGCAGGAAGCTGTCGCCCATATCCACGTCCAGAAATTGATCGATATCGGCGACGATCCAGACGTCTGGCCGGCTTCCGCCGCCTATGCGTCTTGGCTCCATGAGGAGTTCTGCTCGCGCCTTCCCCCGGAGATGCTATGGGTGTCCAATCGCACGACTGGAGAACGTGTGCCAATCATTCCCGGAGAGTGGCGAAACCGGGACGTCCAAGTTGGCCGCCATCTACCACCCGAACCAATCGATTTGCCGCGTTTTATGGTCCGGTTCGATAGGGCCTATCAGAGTCCGCCATTAACCCGGTCGCAGCAACTCCAATCTGTGGGGGCCGTCCATCATCGCTTTCTTTGGATTCATCCTTTCCTCGATGGCAACGGCCGTGTGGCGCGTCTGATGTCGCATGCGCTCTTGAAGCGCCTTGGCGTCGGGACGAGCCTCTGGTCGGTCGCCCGGGGTCTTGCGCGAGACGAAAAGAAATATAAGACGCTTCTCATGGCTGCCGATGGTCCGCGTGCTGGCGATCGCGACGGGAGGGGCAATCTCACCCATCGGGGGCTGGTCGCTTTCTGTGACTTTTTCCTCGACCAGGCGATCGACCAGATCCGGTTCATGAGCAGCCTAATCGAGACCGATAAGCTACTCATGCGCATCGAAATCCACATCGAGGAAGAAATCCGCGCCAAGAAACTCCCCAAGGGCAGTTTCCAGGTCCTCCGCGAGGCTGTCCTGGCTGGCGAGGTGGAGCGTTCGAAAATTCAAATGATTACCGGCTATGAGGAGAGGGCGGCGCGTAACGTCACATCGGCGCTCGTCGAACGGGGAATGCTTTCCGCTACCTCGCATAGGTCGCCGCTTCGCCTCGCCTTCTCGGCGGACACGGCCGAGCGGTGGTTTCCAAACCTCTATCCAGCCAATGCGGGGTCAGGCAAATGAAGGATCAGACAGTCATCCTCGTCAGGCGGTTCTTTCCAGCGGCACCACAGCGTGGGGATTGGGAGTTTCTTAGCCCGGTAGCCGGAGGCACTCCCCAGCATTGGCGAGCTTTGGAAAGCCTCTATCGCGTCCTCATTCTGGCAGAGCCTGGTGCCGGAAAGACCTTTGAAGCTCGCCATCAAGCGCGCAAGCTTGCTGAAAAGGGCAAAAAGGCTTTTTTCATCCGGATCGAGAAGCTTAATAACACCTTCGATACCGCCTTTGAAATCGGCACCGCGGAGGCGTTTGAAAGCTGGCTTGCATCGACCGAGGAGGCTTGGTTTTTTCTGGATTCTGTTGACGAGGCGCAACTTGAGACCCCGCGGGCTTTCGAGGACGCGATAAAGATTTTCGGTTCGCGCATCCGCATGGCGCGTGAGCGAGCGCATGTCTATATCACAAGCCGGGAAGATGCCTGGCAAGCTCTGCCAGATCGGAGCCTCATTCAGCAGCACCTACCGTACCTTGCCCAGGACGCACACGACGAGGAAGATCTCCCTTCTGGTGAGCCCGTTCCGAAGCCGGGACCTGAGAGCGCCTTGAAGGTCTTTCGTTTGGGGCCTCTGAAAAGGGACGAAATCCGGCTCTTTGCAAGCTACTATTCCGTCGGGGATATCGAGTCGTTTCTCGACGCGATCGAGCGAGCCGATCTTATGTCTCTCGCCGAGAAGCCGTTCGACCTGCGCTCTCTGATCGAAAAATGGCAGGCTGATCGGCAGCTCGACAATCGCCGCGATGTCCTCCAGCGCGTCATTGAACTTCAAATCAAGCCACTTTCCTTTCATGGATCGACTATCCGAATTCCGGAAGATCGCTTGCGACACGGTGTGCAGGCACTAGCTGCAGCCGCGACACTGACCGGAAAGAGCGTAATCTCTCTTCCAGGTGAGCTCGTGACTGTCGATCGAATTGACCCCTCGGTCGTCCTGCCCGATTGGTCAGAGGAAGAGATTGCCGCTCTTCTCAAAACGGGTGTGTTCGATGATATCGTCTATGGAAGCGTCCGCTTCCGACATCGCGATATGCGCGAACTTCTATCTGCAGAATGGGCTGCTTCGATCGCAGTTCAGCCGCAGGGCCGAGAGCGGATACAGAACCTTTTCTTCCGTAACAGCTACGGGGAAAAGGTCATAGTTCCGAGGCTACGGCCGACGCTCGCCTGGCTGATCCTCTTTGATGATCGAATTCGCGATGAGGCTTTGGCTATCAGCCCTGAAATCGCTACCGAGGGAGGCGATCCCTCACGCCTTCCGCTAGATATTAAGCGTCGCATGCTTTTCGATATCGTCCGACGGATTGCGGCCGATGATGAAACTGGTCCCTGGATGGACAATGCTGCCATCACCCGCATTGCTACCAACGAGCTTTCCGCCGAAACCGATGAGCTCTTGGCGCGCTACAAAGACAATGACGACGCGATTTTCTTTCTCGCCCGTTTTGTCTGGCAAGGAAAAATCAAGGCCGGCTTACCGATCCTCGCAGAAATCGCACCGGATCGGTCCCGCGACCTCAACACTCAAATCGTTGCGATCAGGGCCGTCATGGCGGTCGCGGGAGAGGCCGAGAAAGACACTCTTCTAAGTAAGTTGCTCGCATCCACAGAACCCCTTGATCGGCAAGTAGCATCAGAGATCATCCTCAATCTTCCTGCAACATTGACTTCTGTTGGTTTCGCCCTGCGCGCAATCGAGCGAACGCAGCCCAAACGCCGCTTCGAAATTACGGGGTTAAGCCAAGCCTTGCACGAATTTGTCGATGGCTTGCCGGTCATGGCCGACAGTGTGCCCGAGCAACCACTGCTGACCCTCATCGTCGGCTTTGACGAGCTGTTGGGCCGGGAACCACATATCGAGCGCGGCGAATGCGTTGTGTCCTCGGAGTATTCGTGGCTCCTCCCATCGGCGCTACGCGCCGTCGAACGACTTGTTGGAGCGAAATCTGCCTCTGCTCTCGACGGTCGCTCCATCGGCATTCTGACAAAGGCGCAGGCGGCGAAGTTCTGGGACCATGACAGCGACGGTCAGGACAACAGCCGGCTTCGCGAGCTGGTGCCTCGATGGAAGGATCTCAACGACGCACTCTATTGGCAAAATGCTGATGAGCGGAGGGCCCGCCAGCAGTCCAAGGGCGGCGAACTAACCGACGATTGGCAGCTGACGATGTATGAGCGCTATTGGGCATTCTCAGCCGATGATTTCGATCGCTGCCTTTCGTGGATCTCCTCACGCGAAAATCCTGACGACAGGCGGCTTGCGCTCTCGCGGTGCTTCACGCTGTATCTTGAGAACAGCAAGAGAGGGGATTGGACCGAGAAGCTTGTCGAAGCAGTCGCCGGCCAACCGGCGCTTAAAGCTCAACTCGATCTCTGGCTCCATCCGCCAGCACGAGAAGTCGCCGACTGGGAAATCGAACATCGGAACTTCGAGCGCAAGCATGCGCGCCGCGAGCGCAAATCCGCGCGCGATCGGGCGGCATGGATCAGTGAACTCAAGAAGAACCCGGACCGTATCCGTAATCCGAGCGGAGCTGAGCCGGGGCAGATCACGGGCGATCAATACCATCTCATGATGAGCATCGAAGGCGAGGGTTGGACCCGTTACGACGCACGCTCGAACTGGCAGTCTCTGGTGCCAGAATTTGGGGCGAAGGTCGCTGAAGCCTTCCGCGACGCGGCTATCAAACACTGGCGCCACTATGACCCAAAACTCCAGTCGGAGGGTGCTGATGGATCCTCTATACCCCACGCTTTGATTTTTGCGTTAATCGGGCTGGAGATCGAGTCGACAGAGGATGGTTCGTTTGGGGTTGGTCTTTCCGAAGAGGAGGCCGCCCACGCGTTCCGATATGTTACATGGGAGCTGAACGGTTTCCCTCGATGGTTCGAAGCCCTCTATCGTGCCCATCATGAGCAGGGACTTGCCGCCGTAACGAAGGAACTCGTTTGGGAACTCGCTGAGGCAAACAAGCGGCCGCCTGGCTTTCACCACATCCTCAGTGATATCGACAATCGGGCGCCCTGGCTCCAGGCCGATATCGCCCCGCTCCTGTTTGAATGGCTCCTCACCGGCCGCCCCGTCACGAGTGATACTCTTAGGCACAGCCTGAAAATCCTTCAGGATGTCCCATGGGAAGGCCTTGCCGACCTTGCGAAGGCCCGGCTTAACTCAGGTGACAGCGACAATCGTCCCCGCTGGTATGCGCTCTGGGTTGCCTATGACCCTGAAGCGGCAATTCCGGTTCTGCAAGCCGAGCTTGAGGCGCTTGACGATGAGGCCCCGGAATTTGCGCAGCACTTTGTTGTTTCGCTTATGGGGACGCGATTTGGAGGCAATGCGATGTCGTCCGGCTATCGAAGCGCCGCTCATCTCAAGACCCTCTATGTGCTTATGCATCGCTTCATTCGGGCCGAAGACGACATCGAGCGCGCAGGAACGGGTGTTTATTCGCCGACCCTGCGCGACAACGCACAGGATGCTCGCAACAAGCTTTTCAACCTTCTCGCCGAAATGCCGGGCGAAGAGACATATCAGGCTCTCAAGCAGCTCGCAAAGGAACATCCTGAAGAGAAGTACCGGCTATGGATGGCTGACCGCGCTCGTCAGCGGGCAATTAGCGATGCTGAGGAGCCGCTTTGGAATGCGGATCAGATCCCGCGATTCTACAGGGGACATTCTTGAGGACGCATCAAACAGGCGCGTCAAAAAGCAACCTGACTGGGTTATTTGAATTGGATGTTGTCGACGCCCTAAGGGCAAGAACAACGCTATGAAAGACGTCGTGGCAGTCCGTAACCGATGTTCGGTACCAATCGAGCTAATTTATAATGATTCCAATCGTATAGGATGTGATTAAGACAGGTCTTGGGTTCGAATCCTGTCAAGGCGGTCATTCGCAGTTTCCGCCTTGAGCCTGTTATTCCGGTCGGTTGAAAGATCATGCACGTTCTAATTTAGCTTAATCTAGACTCCTGAGTTCTGTCCGGCATGCAGCTTCTACAAACGGAAGCGCGTATTTGACATCGGGAGCGCTCGAAATGCGGATTTCGTCCTTCAATCGCCCCCATCCGTGCGTCTCGGGTATCTTTCGCACTTTCTCTTCAGCGTCCACCAAGCTGGTCTCCGGCAGGCGAATCAGGATTCCCCTTCGCTGGACCTTAATCTCCAGAAAGTTCGTCCCGCCCGAAACCTTGGTGAGCGTACGGTGAGCTGTTTTTGCTGATCGGCCAAATCAGGCGATGTTCTGGCATTAGAACCAGCA
>NZ_LODW01000095.1 GCF_002914525.1 Rhizobium hidalgonense
CGACCATCGGAAGGAGTATCGGCGATGACGCGCCGCTGGTCTTCCGGGGCGCGCCCCGGAAGACCAGCGGCGCAGCTCCTGGGGAAGATTCAAACGGCACTATTGGGGAGTATGCTCCGGTACTGACAACACGAAAGAGGAACAACACCGTGCGGCATGACAATAGCGTCTTTCATGATCTGTTGAAGCGGATTCCGTGGACGGTGTTCGAAAGACTTGTGGAGGAGCATCAGGCCGACAAGCACGTTCGGCGGCTGTCGACGAAGAGCCAGTTGATCGCGCTGCTTTACGGCCAGCTTGCCGGTGCCGTCAGCCCGCGCGAGATCGTCGGCTCCCTGGAAAGCCATAGTGCCCGCCTTTACCATCTCGGCGCTCGCCCGGTGTCGCGCTCGACCTTCGCCGATGCCAACGGCCTGCGTCCGAGCGCCGTTTTTGCAGAGTTGTTCACGCAGATGCTGGCCCGCGCCGGGCGCGGCCTCAAGCGGGCCGTCGGCGAGGCGGTCTATCTGATCGACGGCAGCAGTCTGCCACTTTCCGGGGCGGGATCGCAGTGGGCCCGCTTTTCCGATCAGGCCTGCGGCGCCAAGATGCACGTCGTCTATGATGCCAATGCCGAACGGCCGATCTACGCGGCCGTCACCCCGGCCAATGTCAACGACATCACCGCCGCCAAGGAGATGCCGATCGAGGCCGGCGCCACCTATGTCTTCGACCTCGGCTATTACGACTTCGGCTGGTGGGCGAAGCTGGACGCCGCCGGCTGCCGCATCGTCAGCCGCCTAAAGTCCCACACGAAACTGACGGTGAGCGCCGAGCAGGCGGCAAACGAGGATGCCGGCATCCTGTTCGACCGCATCGGCCTGTTGCCGCAGCGTCAGGCCAAGAGCCGCCGCAACCCGATGAACCGGCCGGTGCGCGAGATCGGCGAGCGGATCGAAACCGGCAAGGTGCTGCGCATCTTCTCCAACGATCTTACTGCCCCGGCCGAGGAGATCGCCGCGCTTTACAAGCGCCGCTGGGCGATCGAACTGTTTTTCCCCTGGGTCAAGCAGACGCTGAAGATCCGCCATTTCCTCGGCAACAGCGAAAATGCCGTGCGCATCCAGGTGGCCGTCGCTCTGATCGCCTATCTGCTGCTGCAGATGGCAAAGGCCGACCAGGCCACCATCATAAGCCCGCTGGCCTTCGCCCGCCTGGTGCGCACCAACCTGATGCACCGCAAAAGGATCGACCGCCTGCTAAAGCCACGCCACAGCCCTCCCGGAAATCCCGGCCAGATGAGCCTCCAATGGTGACAAAATTTAAACCGGACAGCAGTGCTCCTGTTCCCGGCATCTAAGCCGAAGTCAGGCAGAAATTCCACTTATCCTAGCTGTGTAGATTTCCCGAGCCAGCTCTGCCGAGCAGTTAACTCACCCTCTTTCGCTCTTGCGATCCAGCGGATCGCCGTCGAAATCCCAACTCCGAAACGAGCCGCAGCCTGTCGAGCCGACATGCCCGCCGCAGACGCTTTCAAAACCCATATTAGGAGATCATCGCTCAGGGCCTGTCCCATCATCCACCTCTCCGCTGTGGATGTTGAATCAGCTTCGGTCGCTCTCGTCACCTCACAATCGATTCATCAATCGCAGGACATGTCTAGGTCTGGCACCGCATCGATCGAACCGCAATATCTGACCGACTCCGGCATCGAATGATGCCGAACGACGCTGCTTCAAATCAATCCCCGGGGTTTGACGAGCCAGACCTATACCGTTGCTGAAGCGCGATTATCCGTTTCAGCAATTGTTCTTGCGCAACCAGAGCCGGAGCGACTTCGGCAGACGGGCCGGCATCGGCGGTGACACAAGCTGTGCTGGCGTATTCCTCCAGATCGTCGATTTCAATCGGGCCGTACGGGATATCAAATCCGATGGCCCCATCGTTGTCGTGATTGCAGTTGCCGTTGTACCCATCGGTTTCCGCATTGTCGCCTACAAAATCCTTGTCGCCGGGCTCTCGCGCCGCCGCGAGGACAGTCGGCTGTTCCAGGTCTCCGCGATTGATGTTCTCCGGCAGCACAAGGGGCGCTGGCTCGGGGAGCGAACCGGTCTGGGCTTCGAAAATACGCTTCAGCGCGCGATCCGAGTAATATTGCACTTTTCGCAGTTTAAGTGGCGGGTGCCCCTTTATGAGGATGATTTCATTCCTGTCGTCGATCAAGCGCACCTGTTCGGGGCGCAAAAGCGGTGCCCCCTGATCGGAGATCTGGATGTTCTGGTCGAACATGCGTGTCTGATTATAGGAGGTCGAGCGCGCCTTGAACGTATATTCCCCGATAGCCTTCGAGATATATGTCGGTGTTTCGTCGTCAGCGGTGGCCATAAATACCTGCACACCGGTATTGCTGAGAAAGTTCTGTTTGCCCGCCTCGTCGTAGGTACCCGTCAGCGCGGAGAGACTCTGAATAATAAACATGAAACGGCCATTGTATCCGGCGATGGTGGTGATCGCGGTCTCGATGGCCTCAAGTTTGCCCAGATGCCTGAATTCGTCGAGGAGAAACAGAACTTCGTAGCGCTCGTCCTTCCCTGGCAGGGATCGCTGCAAAATCGACACGACCTGCTGAAAAAGAAGGCGCATCAACGGCGCAACGACCTCAAGATCGTTGGGACTTACACAAAGATAAACGCAGGTCTTCCTGCGACGCAGGTCGTAGATGGAAAAGTCGGATCGGCTGGTCGCTGCCTTGACCAGCGGATCAGCCCAAAGATTGAGACCGCCGTCGCCGAGCACCGACGTATAGGAGGTTAGGATTTTCGTGTCGTTGCCCGCCATGTTGTCAAAGATGCGCTGAGCCTCCTTATTCTGGCTTTCTTCCGCGAGTTGCGCAAAAAGCTTGTACTTCTCGCCAGGCTGGGCAAAAAGGTCGTAGACTGCGCCTATTGTCGGAGTGCCGCGCTCGATACAAGCAAGGATACCCGCAACAAAAAGGTCTCGTGCGCCATCGATGAAGCCTTCCGCTCCCTTGCCTTTCGCAGTGATAAGGTTTGCAGCAAGTCGGCGTGTCTCGGTAAACTGCCTCTCGGGAGGCATTGCCGCAATATCGAGAACCGGATTGTAGCAATGGGTCCGTCGCTCCGGATCCAGAGGCGCGAACTTGAAAACGACGTTGCCGTTTGCCTTTCGTGCCCTGGACGTCAGGTCAAAAAGCTCACCTTTGACATCGAGTGCTATCACCGAGCCCCTGAAGGTCAGCAGCGTCGGAATGACGACGCCGACGCCCTTGCCGGCTCGCGTCGGCGCGACGACCAGACTATGGGGCTGTTCGCCGTTGGTCAGATAGCTGCCGAACCAGTGGGGACCACAGGTCTTGCCAAACACCGCACCATTGATACTGGTGTAACGCTGCAGGTAGCCGGCACGTCGCATTTCCCCGAATTCTGCCCAGCGAGCCGTTCCATGATGCTCGCGGTTGCGCAGCGACACGAACAGTTGGCTGAGTAGAACGACGGCTGAAGTTGATACGACAATGGCCAGAGCGTAGTAGAATACCGAGGTCGTATGCCCCAGATAGAGCGGCGACTCGTACCAGATGGCGAAGACACTGAAGGTCATCATCGCTTCGCCATTAAAGCCTTGGCGGAACGTTACATACAAGCTTGCAACACAAAGACCGGCTGCCAGCGAGCATACGACACTAACGGCCAAACGTAGGGGCGTGCTCTTGCTCGAGTTCATCTCTTCACCAAACACTGCGGGACAAATCGGAAATCGCGTTTGAGGTCCGGGCGCTGCCAGAACAGAACCCAACGGTCGTAACCTTCACGCGATCGCGGTTCCGGTCGGCTGGCCGGTGGCCGGCTCCCGCGGTCCCGTTCATCCAGCCGTCGATTTCCGACAGCATCACATCATCAAAAGGCGTGAACCTACCCCTTCTGCTAGGACGATGGTGTCCGGGAACAGGAGCGGTATCATGAAACCTGGCGGGTGCGTGCCCGACGTTTTTTCGTGGTCTGGCGATGCAGGCAACCGGCGTCGGGCAAGCGCTTGCTACTAGTTCGTTACAGATCATCTCGGGCTCGCGGAGCCACAATGACGTCAGTTGACTGGCATCGTGGGACATCGTGGGCAGATGACCGGCGGCTGATTGCGTCGGGATATGGGTTGCCTGAACCGGACCGCAGGTCAGCCGGAGACGATATCTGTTGCTTTCCCTTTTCAGCAGTGGTCGTTGCGAGCCGCGCACACTTCTTGATGTGAGCCGTTTCAGCGCCGGACAGATCGGAAAATTCCCGGCGTGCGCCGTGTCGCAGGCCGGCATCCCGGGCGAATTTCTGACAGCGCGCCCATTCCGGGAGACGCTGTCGGGACCAGCCGCGGTGAATTTCGGCGGAATGTTTCGCGTCGGGGACCAACCGTCCGAGCGAAAACTCACGATTGCATCGATTTTTTCAAGATCGGCCGATGTGAAGCCAGGCCAGCCACAGGGCTCCGCTGCAGCGCACTCCGGTGCTTGCGGCAAGAGTCCATGGCGTTTAACAGCGTGCATCTCCGGATCGACGCAGGGCCCGTCCACGACCCCGGGGAATGCCTCGCCTGATCCGGACTGCATATCCGGTATGACACTCGTCGTCCCCCCGGGCATTCTCAACGGGGCGTCGTATGCCGCATCGATTTCGGCCAGAGCTGCTTCGTTCAGGTCGGGGATATCCTCGTGGCGACCTTGTGGCGAGGTTTGCGTACCCGGAAATAACCCCTGAGATGATCCGGGGGTCGTTTCTTCGCGGAAACGACTGTGGAGTTCTTTCGTGCGGGTACTGCCGGCATCGTCCAGAACTTCGGTATGTGTCACGCTGCGAGAACCTCTCATCGTGTCGGAAGTTGGAGTGTTCGCATGAACCGCAAGATTTTCGGCTTCACGGTCTCCTCCACCCCCCAGTTCGCAAGCGGAATGGTATCAGCCGAGTTTCTATCCGTATCGGTATCCCTCCCGAACCAATGCGCGGGTGGACCCGAATGGGGTAAGGAGACGGGAGTGGCGTCCGGAATTGATGAGCTTTCCTGCCAGTTTCCCCGTGTTGTTTCTGTCGGTGGCCGAATGTTGTATACACTCGCTTCGGATGGGCGTTGCTCGGCTGGCAGAGACTGCCGAGCGCGCTTTGCCGCTGTACGGCCGATTTGACTGTCCAGCCGGGGGACTGGTTTCCGCGCAGTCGCTTCGCGGCCCGTGCTGGCGGCTCCGGCGACATGGCAGGTTCACCGGCGCGCCTGTCTGATCGTTCCGGTTCAAGCGAGCGCAAGTACTGCATGGCGGCGCGGAAATCACCTTTGTTATTGTGCAGGATGGCGGGTACATTTGCAGTCGCTTCGAATGCGCCAGGCGAGTCCGCAGCGGCCTCGATGAGGCCGGCAGCAGTACTCGCCGGCATTTCCCTGATATGTGGGTGCACTCCTTCATTCGGTCGTGTCGGCAGATCGGCCGCGACTGCCGCGCCCTCTCCGCCGCCCCGTACCTTGATCTGCCCCTCCAGCGCCGGGATTGTTGCCGTTCCATGGCCGTCGTCCGAGACTGTCAGCGCCGGACGCGCGCGATAATCGGTGAACTGCCCATGGGTCATGATTGGCTCCTTACCTGCGTCCTAATCCCGGCGACGATCCTGGCTGCTCCCATCCCTTGCCCGTTTTCGGTCACCCGGTGCCTCGTCCTCAAGTGCCCGCTTCGAGGAAAGCGGTCTCTGCTGCTGGCTTTCGAAAACCGCAGGCAGTGAATCAGTCGCCGATCCGCTACGGGCGGTGTCATTCAACGACAGTGACCTGGGGGGGGCGGCCAGCAATGTTGCGGGGTTATTGCGATCGTTCTGCTCCCGGGCGGTTGTCTCCGGCTCGGTGGCAATTGATCTCCCGCCCTTTGCCCCACTCGGCTCGCCAGCATCATCGCGTCGTCGTTTTGGATTCTCTTGCGCGGTGTCTGGCGACTGCACCGCATTCTGGTTTGCTGTGCCAGGAACTCCGGAATTGTCCCTTGGCTTGCATGCGCCGTCCCGGACAGCATTTGGTGCGTCATCACCGAGGTTGCCCGCCGGAACGAATCCTGCGCTCTCCAACAAGGGAACGGGCGACGCGTTATGTGCGACGGACGGTTGAACTGCGGCCTTCGATTTGCTCGAAGGCCCGGCAGGAGGCAACGTATCCACAGGTTGGTCCTGCAAGGGATGATCTTCACGCGGTGACCCCTGTTCCGTATCTGCATCGTCGAACCGGACCCGGCTGGCCTGCCGCTCAAGGCGCCGGAACTGGGCGTAAGTCATCGGACGCTCAAGGATACCACGTTCTGCTCGTGAGCTGGCATCAAGGACAATGCCGTGGCGGAGCGAAATCTCGGCCATCTTCATGCGCAAGGCTTCGTAATTCAGATGCGGGTGGCGCCGCGAAATCTTCAGCCACTCACGTCCCAGAAGTTCGCGGCGGTTGACCACGACATGCAGGTGCGGGTGATCGCGGTCAACGTGGAAGGCCGTAAGATAGTTGTATCGCCCGCCCCCGTTGCCTGACCCAAACATCTCGGCTGCCCACTCGCGGCTCGCCGCATAAGCATCTGCTCGACCTGTGCCCGGGGGGAAGCTTACAATAATATGCGTGGTCAACTCCTGTTCCCTTCGCTCATCCGGCTGACTTTCGTCATAAACTCCGGTCTCCTGGACCCAGCTTCGGGCAAGTTCAGCGATTTGATCCGGCGGCACGGGGATATCGAGGTGCCGGGCTGAACGCTGCAACTCGAGTTTTCCCTTCCGGGAGAGATACTCCAGCTGATTGATGATCTGCTGGAGGGTCCTAGTTCCACCATCAGGTACTATGCGAATGATAACCTGAGGTCGATCCGGCATCGAACATGCTCCCGGGCGGGTGCCACGTCAGCGCTGCAATGTGTCTTTCAGCATAGCGCAACCATCTATACGCCGGCGGGATACGGACAAAATAGAACGGAGCAAGCCGTCAAGGTCGGCGAACGCCTTGCCGAAAGCGATACGTTCGGCTCTCAGGGCCTCCAAATCCGGCCGCGGATTATCCGCGTAAGCAGACAACAGGGCGGCAATATTGCCTGAAAGCGTTCCCATGGACAAAAGAATACCTTCCATCTTACCACGCGTTTTTTCATCTATTTCGAGAAAGCCCCCAATGCGGCGCACTGCAACGCGCATGGCCATACTGTCAGACAGTCCCAGCGAGCGCGCTTGGTGGGAGAAGGTCTCATATTCAGCCGATCGCAAACGCGTGCTTACGACCTTAAAGCCGTCGATACACACGCGATTATGCTGGTCGGTAGCAGTATCATACGGAGCCGGTTTGGCCTGCGCCATGACTTCCTCCATGGAATTGGAACGATTTTGTTCCGTCCGGGGCTTCGCCGCCAGGAGCAATGGAAAGCCTAGTCCTATTAAATCCCAAATCAATATTATACTTCCACAATTTCAGTTTATATTATTACAATCGCAATCATTATAACAACAGCGAAACCGTCTTTCATTGAACTGCTTGCAAATTAAAAGAACGAAAACAAATGAGCGGGCAGACGCCAGTCTGTGGGACGCCAAAGCCGAGACAGGTTGCGGTTCAGCAGGCTGGAGCGATTGCTGGCTTGGGACTGGACACCGACGCAAACAGCAGCGGTTCTACGACTTCCGATATTCACATCAGCGTTGGAAGGCGGCCCTTTCCGGGAGCTTACTCGGTGATTGACCTTGCCCCTAAGTTTTATCCAATTTTGAATTCGTTCCAGCGGTTGCTGTATTCGGGGCGGTAACGGCGGGTTGCGGTGCGGCCATTCCGGCTGCGCAGCACCGCATCAAGTCGCGGGTTGATTGTTTGAGAGAACTCGGCAGGTGTCATCCAGCCGAGGGCCGGAAATTATTGTACAACACGACGACAGAACACCCACGGGACGGAGGTTCGTGAGCTTTTGTATCCGTGGCATCCCTGGTCCGGTCAGTTCGTCCACGTCCATGAGGCGCTGACCAAAGGAACGGCTATTTTTCGCTGCAGCCTTTCTGGCGCTTCTTCTGATCGGCTTATTGAAGTCCCGGCGTGGATGTTCGACCGATCCGTGAGTGTCCTTCCCGAGAGAAGGGTGACAGTTCATACCGGAGACATGGGTTACACTTTTGGCCTTTGCGAGGAGAGCAAAGGTGCCTTGGCAGGAGTGTAATCTCATGGACGAGCGTCTCAAATTCGTTGCGCGGGTTCTGGATGGCGAGAAGATTGCGGCGCTGTGCCGCGAGTTCGGCATCTCCTGAATCAATCTGTCGAGCAGCGCCGTCGCGACGGGATCTCCGAACACATCGCCCCATTCCGCGAAGCCGCGGTTTGACGTCAGGATCATCGCGCCGCGTTCATATCGGGCGTTGACGAGCTGAAAGAAGAGATTGCCGCCGCCTTGGACGACCGGCAGGTAGCCGATCTGGTCGACGATCAGCAAGCTTGGCCTGCAGAAGAAGCGAATGCGATCCTGAAGCCTGCCTTCTCGTTCGGAACGGGCAAGCGAACCAATGAGATCGGCGAGCGTCGTAAAATACACGCTCTTTCCGGCCTTCACGGTTTCGACGCCGAGCGCTGTGGCGAGATGGCTTTTGCCTGTTCCCGGTGGGCCAAGGAAATGAACGGCTTCATGACGATCGACGAAGCCGAGCTGCGCCAGGGTGAGGATACGATCGCGATCGAGCGAAGGCTGGAAGGTGAAGTCGAAGCCGGCGAGCGTCTTGATCGTGGCAAGCCTACCCATTCGCAGTGCGGTCTTGATCCGGCTGTTCTCGCGTAAGGTGAGTTCCTCGGAGAGAAGGATATCAATGGCTTCCAGGGCGGAAAGCTCACCGTGCTCGACGCGTCGAACGACATGGTCGAGAGCTTCGAGTGCACGTGGCATCTTCAGGCCGACGAGATCATGAGGGATACGATCGATCATGGACGGAATGGAATCAAGGGTCGCGCTCATGGGCGGCCCTCCTGCGCCAGGACCTTGCCGATGGCATCGTAGAAGGCGAGAACCTCGCGGAGAAAATCCGTCACAGCCGTGTAGCCGCCGGTATAGCCTCGTTCACGCAGTTCTCGAAATAATCGACTGCCGTCAGACCAGGGTAGGATTTTACCCGTTCCCGCAGGTATGAAGCGAACGGGTCGATGACCGTCGCCCGAGGCTTTCTTGGACCATAGGCTGGAGCTTCGAGGCCTCGCTCTATGTACTTGCGCACCGCCTTGCGATCGATGCCTGTTTCTCTGGAAATAGCTGACACCGTCAGCCCCTGCTGATGCAGATCCAGGATCATGATCGTCTCCCTCAGCTTGATCACCAACATCCCCTTCCGACCATCGGAAGGAGTATCGGCGATGACGGGCCATCGGTCTTCCGGGGCGCGCCCCGGAAGACCGATGGCCGCAGCACCTGGGGAAGACTCAAACGGCACTATTGGGGAGTATTGCGCCGGTACTGACAGCCTGAGGATATCGTCGACGCCGTACGACAGCTCGTCCTTATCGCCAATGATGATGTGATTGCCGGTGTCCTCAATCGCAACGGACTGACGACCGGCAATGGCAATCGGTGGACACGGGAGCGGGTCACCGCGCTGAGGTCATATCGCAAGATTCCGGTCTTCCGTCCCCAGGTCGACGGGGTCGAGCCGTGGCTTAATCTGGGCGGTGCGGCGAAGTTGGTCGGGATAACGCCAAAACGCCGCGTCTGGCGGCCGAGGCTGGCGATATTGAGGGGGCTCATCCGCTACCCGATGGCCCATGGATCTTCAGCCGTTCCAAACTCGCCACCCCGCAAGCACGTCAGATCCTCGATCGCGCCCGGCAGAACCCTCGACACCCCACAGGATCGCATCCAGATCAGGAAAACCTATTCTCTTCCACAACATAAACGATGGGCGTTATGAAACAGGATTATAATCGCTGCGCCAGTTTGAAAGCGCTGAGCGAGCAACATGGGTCAGTGCCGAGATTAGCGTTCATTCAAGAATTCGTCTCGCAGCCGCCCATTGAAGCTTTCGATGAAGGCATTTTGGATCGGCTTACCCGGTGCGATGTAGTGCTATTCCACCTTGGTCCAATCCGTCCATTGCAGGATCGCGTTGCTGGTGAACTCGCTGCCATTTGTCGCTGACGATCATCTTCGGCTTGCCTCGTTCCTCGATGATCCGGTCCAACTCAAGGGCAACCCGCAGGCCGGAAAGGGACGTATCGGCGACGAGGCCCAGGCATTCCCTGGTGCAATCGCCGACGACCGCAAACACCCGGAACCTGCGACCATCGGTGAGTTAATCCGACACGAAGTCCAGCGACCATCGATCAGTGGCTGCCATCGGGATCAGCATCGGCGCGGGTGTGCCGATCGCTCGCTTCCGGCCGCCACGTTTGCGCACTGACAGCTTCTCCTCCCGATAGAGCCGGAAGAGCCGCTTGTGGTTCACAAGGCGACCCTCACGCATGAGCAGCACATGAAGGCGTCGATATCCAAAGCAGCGGCGTTCATGCGCCAGCGCCTTCATCCGCTCTCGAAGGTCATGGTCATCGCTGCGCCTGGTTTCGTAGCGGATCGTCATTCGGCAAAATCCGAGGAGCGCACGCTCATCATGTCATTGGTCATCGGTGGTCTTTCCGTCAGGTTGGTCTTGAACAACCCGATCCTAGTGGAGAAGACCTTCGCAGAATCGAAGAAATTTGTTCCGAGTTTACAAATCATCGATAACTTTGTGTGGCCGAGGGTGAGGGCGTGAAGCGCCTTGCCGGGGTGTCTCATTTCCCACTCTATAGCGAAAGCCCTCCTGACACGGGCCGCTCTCGACTCCGTGAACCTTCCAAAATCATCGATCGTTCGGAATTCATCTTCGCAGAACGAGCCGGTAGCGGTATAGCCAGCAACCCGTTCAGCAACGCTTGCTGTTCCGCATCCGATAGACGGTCGCCTTGCGCTGGAAATTCCAGCCTTAATTCCGAAGCGCGTGACAAGTCTGGTTCGCCGAACAATGACTGCGGATCAAAAGCCGCATTTGATGCAGCAACATCTCGGTTGTGCTCAGCAATACGCTCTCCGCCACTATGCACTGGGGCTGGCACACCATTCAAAAAACTCAAGAGCTCTTGTTCCGGAGCAGACTGATGACTGACCGCTGAAGAAGTTACCTGCGGAGCCTGAGCATCGTTTATGGCGTCAGACGATTGCAGATCCAAGGATGAGTGTGGTGGCGTTTCCCGCAAGCCGGTTAGTGTTGGTTTTTGCGGCGATCCATGAAGCGTGATCTCCGACAGAGACTCATTTGACGAGACGGAATGTCCGAGATACTTGTCAAGATTTTCTTCCGATCGCACCTCCCGTTCATTGCCGCGACGAGGACTCTGCGATATTGGACCTTTGCCTAGTGTAACCCCTTCCGCCTTAGAAGCCGAATCCGAAAAATGCACTGCTGACGACGGAGATTGTGGTTGCAAACCAAACTGCTGCTCTGATGCCTGTTGGAGAAATAGGGGGGAGTTTTGTGAAGCAAGATCAACTGGTTTGTCGTTCACGAGCGTGAGTTTGGCTTCGGTCTGGACACCACGGCCGTTTCGAACTCGGTCAGTCCGGTCCGGCTTCGACACCAAAGGGATGCTAGGATCCTCCCTTGGCGAAGATCTGGTGATAGCGGTGGGCTCCTGCCAGGCTTTCCTATGCTCGACCGATTCCGAAACACGGAGTCTCTGCGCGCAAAGTTCAGGTTCGCTCAATGCCGTCAGTTTCCGACGAACCGTCACTCCGAGTATCTTTTTTGAGACTTTCTTTATCTCAGCGCTCAGGTATTGCGACTCACTCTTATAAATTTTGCCGAAGGTGTGTTTAATGCTTGTCAATTGCTTTGTGGACTCATCGTAGATGGCCGATCTCTTGTTGAACATCCGACGGTGACTCAGGATATCTCGGCCTACTTCGTTGCCTTCCTTGTCCAGGAGGGACCTGTAAGATTTGCTGAATGTCCCACCAAGTTTCCGAATCTTCGTTTGCGAGGTATGGCGATCTTCCGATTTCGTTGTATTCCTGGAAAAGCCGGGGCGTTTATAGCCGACTAGCTCAAGGCCGCCTTTGTCGTCCCGCTCAAATGTTTCCCGCCTGGACCCTACTTGACGAGTCAGTTTGCGGTAGAGTCTGTTCTCTGGTCCGCCAGGCTCAGGCGCACTCAGCTCCTCAGAAACAGGCCGAAACAGCCGACCACTGAGCCTGCCTCGGTTGACATACCGTGTCCGGACAAGGGAACCGGTTTCGTCCCGCTCCCACTTTTCCTCGAAGCGCCCGTCTCGATATTTTACATGCTTCGTGCGAAGAGTGCCGTCCTCAGCGTACTGATGGCTCGTAACCCTAGCCCAACTCTTCTTTTCGTGAAGGCTCAAATAAACTGCGCCCGTTTCTGCGTTGCGCTTTAGAACTTTCTTCGTTTTTTCAAAGATACCGTGCTCACGGGTTAGTTCTTTTGGGCGGTCGATTCGAAGCTGCTTATTTCCAAAAATTTTATAGCTTATTTCACCTCGAAAGCCGGCGTCCAGCTTGTCGACCATCTCCATATCGACAGTATATTTTCGCTTCTTTTTCGGCATCTCGAGCCGTGCCTGCCGCCTCATTGCGTTCTCTTCCGTAAGCAACGCTTTACACATTTGCTCATACAGGCGCTTGGTGGCACGACGCATGTCACTTGTAAGCGATTTGGTGACAGTCTTTTTTGTGATGCTGACCACGGCTGAGCTCTTTCACTAGCTACTTCGGACGGTACAGGTCTCATCGCTCCCGCAGTGGCGGAACGTCACAGCCCGTTTATGCTTTGACCACGCTGTCGATTTTCGTAGTTCCGGCGACTATCAACGATTGGCCGTACCACGGGATCCGGACGGACAAAATCACGCGAATATTTATCGGTCGGTTCGCGAAGCAATTGGGCCGCGTCGTCTGGTAACTTAATTAAGAGCCGCTTATATTCCGCAGCACTCGTGTAGGTACCGGTTCGCTGGCCTTTCTCATTTCGGTCCGCAATGAGAACGTTGTTCTCGGTCAGCTGTTGTTGCAGCTTTTCCGAAGAAAGATCTCGAATGTCACGTAGATCTGCGCCGTTCGCAACAATCACTGCCGCCTGCCCGGCAAACTGCTCAAATTTTATGGAATTCGCATAGCTTTGTCGGCCCATCGAGTGGGGTAGTCCAACTCGATTCATCACCTGAGCGAAATGCTCCGGATCGGAATATTCCAATCTGGCAGGGGTCATATAGCGATTACCATCGCGGGCAAGGACTTGAACGCGATCCCATTGCTCGCCCTTTTTCAAAGCTTGCGACCAGGGCGAGTTGGGGGCGTGTTGCATTAGGAAATCGACGCTAACGAAGCGATCGCGAGTCGTTCCTCCCTGCCCATCCGGCTGCCCTCCCATATTGATGGTCGCAAGCGGCAAAGCTTTGTTGTGAGCTCGATTCTCTCCTGCGAATTCCGCGAAGCGGATATCCGCAGCTCCCCGTTCCCATGACTCCAGATACCTGGAATCATGCATGATACCCGACTTCGATTTCAGCTTGATCTCGGTGTCACTACCATACTTAGTCTTTATTATCCGCTCGAACTCCGCAAAGGACTTATTGGCGAACTTGTCACCGGCAGACCTGTACACTAGATGGACATGATTTTCCGGGGTCTTGATCAGAATATCAGGCAGAAGCGAGCCAGCCTGGAATTGGTGTTCGTAGCGCTTCTGAACCTCTCGGGGGCCATATTTCGTTTGTATGTACCTGTCTTGAGGCCTCAATCTGTAATTTTGATCGAGCTTTATGTTCTTATCTGTTTGATAGAATATATTCGTACCCGTGACGCCCATCTCTGCGTGAGCACGATTCCAGACTTCCAACTTGTATTGAAAACGCGCCTTATCCTGGTCTTTTGGCTCAAGGTTATGCCATCTCGCGCTTAATTCCGCCGGGACGTCAATTCTTTCAAATGCGAGAGGCGGGGGATAATAATTGCCGGCCCCGTCCCTATAGAGGCGGCAGCTTGCGTTGAATTCCGCTTTGGTGGGTAGATGCTCAAGATCACCTTTAGACGTACCGGCAAACGCATCCGGTCCAGTTTGCCGCACCAGAATATACTCGTCTGCACGCCGATCATGGCCAGGCAAAACCATATTGGCGAACAGGCTGGATAACTCATTGTCCACTTCGGACTGATTGCCGTGGACGCTATGGGAATCATGACTGGATTGGGAATTAAGCATCTCGTCGAACTGAGAGCTTACATTTTCCGTGTGAGCTGGGGTCCCGGGGATGTCGAACTCGAAAGTTTCGTGGCTACCCGTCATCTCGATATCAGGAGTCGTGCTTGAGTCTAGTGCTTCCTTCCTTTGACGCTTGGGATCGACGACAACAGCATTTTCGAAGTCGCGCTCGCCAGTCACAGGGATATTTTCCCCATTGTCTTCGCTTTTCGGATCCATCGTTTAAATCCTTCCTGCGAGATTCTCTTCGGGCAGCGGGCACCGGAGGACAAAATTCTCCAGTTCAATCATTTCGAGATCCAAACTCGTGAAACCGTTTGAGCGGTGATTGATGCTGAACGCTTCTGTGTGAATTTCTCGCGGCTCCTCAGGCAAGGAGACGGGCCTGGTTTTATTCGCATTTAGTTTAATGATCGCCATGTCGTTGTTTCTCCTGCAAAACTTGCGACGTTCTCCATCTCCGCGGCCTTGAACGGCCTGAGCGATTGCAGGGCGCTAAGCGCGACCCTTTCCTCAGACTTGGAGCCGTTTTGCTGGGGAGCCGGGCCGCAATCGGCTCTTCCGACGCAAGGTCGACATCACACGTTCCCGGCCGAAGATCGTTCAGAACAACTCGCACTTTGAGTTCGCCGAATTGCCGCCTTTTCAGCTTGACTGTCGGCAGACAGCGGCTCCAATCGGAACCCCGCGCGCGATGTAAGCCGCATCAACATTCTTGCCGTGCTCTGAATTTCAAGGCTCCTGCGCCAGCAGTCTCTCTTCGGACACAGTTTTGCCTCCTGAATTGAAGTGAATGTGTGTGGAATCTACCATTTGAGCCCCGGTCTTTGAACGACTATCGCGCTTCATCTGAAACTCTTGCTAGAGCATGTCCTGCGATTGATGAATCGATTGTGAGGTGACGAGAGCGACCGAAGCTGATTCAACATCCACAGCGGAGAGGTGGATGATGGGACAGGCCCTGAGTGATGATCTCCGAATACGGGTTTTGAAAGCGTCTGCGTCGGGCATGTCGGCTCGGCAGGCTGCGGCTCGTTTCGGTGTTGGGATTTCGACAGCGATCCGCTGGATCGCAAGAGCGAAAGAGGGTGAGTTAACTGCTCGGCCACAGGGCTGGAGACGACCTTCGGCAGTGGATGCACACGAGGAATTCGTTGTCGCGTTGATCGACGAGCGTAGGGATGTGACGCTCGGTGAGATGGTTGAGCGCTTGTCCGTCGAGCGGCAGGTGAAGATCAGCCGCAGCGCACTTGGCGCCTGGCTCCGAGGCCGTGGGTGGACCTTTAAAAAAGACCCCCACGCACTGGAGCAGGACCGACCGGACGTCCTGAAGCGCCGGCGCGCCTGGTTCGATGGTCAATTGGAC
>NZ_LODW01000096.1 GCF_002914525.1 Rhizobium hidalgonense
GGAGGAAATCTCAAAGCCGGTCAAGGATGCTTTTGACAAGGTGCTGACGGACCTCAAGGCGACGTAAAAGCGGACTCGCACTTAAATCGCCTGGACTGATCGGGGGCGGCCTACCTTATTCATGGACGGAAAAGATGGTGACGGGGACCATCAGGTCGGGAGAGAGCTGGAAAGTGTGTCCTGCGATCTCGATAGCTCCAGCTAACAAGCTCCTGAAAACGGATCGCGGGCGGCCGGCGTGACATATTGGACGGTTTGAACTGGCGAAGAACCCACCATCTTGGTATCTAACCGCGTAGGGGGCAGGGGGCAGGGAAGTGGTAATGGATTCACGCAGGGACATAGCCGAGCGGGTCATCGCGCGTTGGAAGGCGCGAGGAATCCGGATCGATGAAGACCCGGGTTTCATGGAACTGGTCGCTCTTTGGACGGCAGGGTCGATTGCGTCCGGTGAAATGCGCCGCCGGTATTCGGCGCTCCAGCGCGAGCGGTCGCTGTCCAGGTCAATGCCACTTGATGTGTATCCCTGCGACGAAGGGGCGGAGGTCGATCATCGATCGATTGCGATTCCAGACGACGAACCAGATGAACGGGGAGGTCTCGGACTGCCGGCGCAAGGGTGACTCTTACAAAGGGCTCATCACGCACCATTTCCTGGCGAGCGCGAACTTCACGAAACAGCGGGTCGACAAGCGCTGCGTCGCGTTGTGCATATTCTCGGGAAGAGTCCGAAAAATCCTTGCCACGAGCCGCAATGGCTGGCGGCTCAGCAAGGTAGAAGGTGAGGAGCGGCCGGCGGTACTGAGTCGACATCTTTATCAACTGTGGGCGTGTCGGCTCAGGGCATCTTCAAGCATGGCAAGGCGGTCGCTGCCCGCTATACAGGGTGCATCGCTAATGCCGAGCTTGTCGGCACATCTTCAACGCTGAGTCCCTCAGTCTCGTGCGCCCAGCGTCCGACAAGTTATTGTCTTCCATGGGAGTCCGGCTTGCGCAAATTGCCCCCGATGAAGGTTGGTCCGCCCGGGTCTTCCGCATGGAAAACGCGCGTTGCCTCAAAAACGCCGGTGCGCCATGCATAGGTCGTATCGTCGATCATCTGCGGCAAGACCTCCTGGTTTGTCGGACGACCGTACCATTTGGTGACGATGCGGGCGACTTTGGCGACGAGCGCGGTACTCATGCGAAGGTTCGAGTGTGCATCGAACATCTCCGGCGCCAAATAGCATCGAGACCTCGTTTGGGCGAAAGGTTATTCCTTTGCTGCAAAGCCTAGCTCAACGCGGCTGACATCTAAGATCGCCCGAAGGACGTCGATGCCGAATTTGAGGCTTTCCACCTCGACATCCAGCGAGATGCCCTCGGTGACTGTGCCTTTTGCGTTAGCGATTACCACCTCCTCCAGGTCTTCGAACCACTGAGGACTGTTCCCTTTGTGAAGCTTCGATAGTTCCGCAATCGCGACACTAAATGCCGATTGGACCGCGATTAGAGCGGCGCCGAGCTTTCGTTCGTCTACACCCGAGATGCAAACAATGGGGCTGTTTTTCTCATCCATGGGCTGTTCCTCTGCTGGCTCGCCACGAAACCCTATTTCAACTAATAGGCGACAGAGTCGTCGATCGCCGACGAATGCAAATAGGCCCGTAGGCTGGAGTCTCGGGTAGTTAGATCAACGAATACGCGATGCTGGGGGTGGACCATGTGGAAATGGTGGATGCGCTTGAGGCCTGTTGAAATCTGGGTCCAGCTTCCGAACGTTCCAACCGGCGGCAATGCCTCTAGGCCGTAAGCGTCGCACCTCCTGGTACGCGATAGCGGGTAATCCTTTGTACGAACTGGCTCGCATGCAAGGTCGCCCGAAGGACACAAGTGCCGAGCCTGGGCTTTCCGGCCATAGTCTTCAGTGAGACGTCTGTTGCTTCCACAACTCAACACATTCCGGCGAGCGGCATAAACCTGCAAACTCATTGTTTTTGATCCGCACGCGTCATACCTGGCCTGCACCCCACCGCCATGGCTTCGGCAAAAGGCCTTTTACTCAAAACGCAGGGACCTAGTTTGGCCCGTTTGTCAGGCAGCATCACAAAAAGATCTGCGGAAGGCTCGTCCCGCTTTGCGCGCTCAGGTGCGCCCGCAGTCGATCTGGCAGCGGATTGTTATTCAGGTACACTTTGCAATGAGGCGGAAGCTGCGACAGAATGTACGGCAGTGCAGTTCGCCCGTCGCCAAGTCCTCTCAGGTTGTTTCCACGAACGCTAAGCTCCTCCAGCCCCCTCGGCAGGTTAGGGGGCAGGTGGGTCAGTTCATTACTGTCGGTGCTGAGCCACTTTAGGGTGGCCGGGAGGTCCTCGGGTAGGCTAGTCAGTTCATTGTGAGGGACTTCGAGCCTCGTGAGCTTTGCAGGAAGGCGCTCGGGCAGGCGAATTATATTATTGAGTTCGGCGCGGAGATCCGTCAATTCGAGGGGGAGATTCTCCGGCAGGTGCGCGATTTCGTTGCGGGTGACATGAAGCTCCCTGAGCTCAGGCGGCAGGTTATCGGGCAAACTGGTCAGCCGGTTGTGGTTGACGTAGAGATACTTTAGTCCGGAAGGAAGCTCGTTCGGCAATCTGGTCAGCCGGTTGCCGTCGACGTAGAGCGTCTCGAGCATGTCCGGAAGAACCTCAGGCAGCGTGGTCAGCTGGTTGTCGCAGGCAGAGAGCTTTCGCAGACCGGGCGGGAGGTTGTTGGGCAGCCTGCCCAACCGGTTGTCATTGGCGTTGAGCCGCTGGAGGCCGGCCGGTAAGGTGGGGGGCAGTGCCGTTAGGGACAGCGATGTTAAGTTCAGGGGGGCACGAAAATTGCGGGTTTCCGTCCAGGCCTCGATCCGTGCCATTGCCTCGTGCCGGTCCTCGTCCTGCTCCTGCTGCCCGTCTTCCGCCCAGGCCAGTAAAATTTCTTTCAGTGCCGCTTCGCCGGACGAGGAGCCAGTCAAGCCTTCAACCCAGTTAAAGGTGTCTTCACCGCCTTGTTCGGAACTATTGCCAACACCCCCCTGCCTTCTGCCGTACATTGCGTCGTTCCTTAGGTCATTGCGTCACTGCTGATGTTACTTCCGTCGCGACCTTTCCTTCCAATACCAAATTCGTATCCCGTTATGCTTCGGGGGCATGGCCAGCGTCCTCCCTCGAGCTGGACAGCGCATGATTTTTATCGCGACGTTGAACAATCCCACCATTGACATGCTGCGCAAACTCGGCCTGACAGGCATGGCCAGCGCCTATCAGGAACTCGAAACGCAAATAGAAGCGAGACACCTTCGAGCATGGTGAAAGGCTTCGACTGCTGCTCGAGGCGGCCACGCTCCGCCAGAAGCGCTTCGAGGCGAGAGCCCGCCCTGCAAAGCAGCGCTGTAACGCCCAGATCGAGAACGCTGATTTTTGCGCCGCCCGCGCCCCTGATCGCAATTTCGTGACGCCGAGTGATAAAGGTATTTCATCCACCAGTTCCAGCTTGGTGGAGACCTAAACCAGACGCATTTGGAGCCGCTTGCGGCCGATTTCGCGTGGCAACTCCATCTAACTGAGGCGCAAGTTCCCGGAACAAACGCTCACGCGCGATAACCTTTCCTCATTTTCGGGCAATCTCGCAGTGTCACGTTGATTTGGTAGGTCAGCTTACGACGCCGAAGCCGTTACGCTTTTTCTCTACGCCTGCAGGGCCCTGCCGACTTAAAGGCAACGACTTCCGGACAGCCGAGGCCCAGAACCAGTTCACCTTGACATCGTGTCACTCGGGCGTAACAGGCGGCAGCCCGAGTGTCGCAATAAGCTTCATTATCGACGGCGTGGGTGGACCCGGTGTCGGCGGCGGCATGGAGACGATGGACCCGAGCCGCGGAGGCGTTGCCATAACGCCAATCATCGTGCCGATAATGGCGATCCCATCGCCGCTGATTTCGATGGCCTGCGGGCCGGTTCTGCCCGATACTACAAGGCGGATCTTGTCGGGTGTTACCTCGACGCGGCTACCTAAGGCCGCTGCGGCAGGGGAGTCGGGCGCGGCGCCGCCCGAGGTCAGGAGGAAGTGTCTCTTGACGTCGATGCTGTAGATATTCCCGACCTCGACGGTATGATTCTTCTGGGCCTTCAAATAGACCTCCTCACGGCCCTGCTTGTCCTCAAAGCGCAGTTCATTGTAGGCATTAGCGGCGCCGCCATCGGTATGCGTCCGGAAGGTCGACCGCGTTTTGTCGGTCGGCAGGGTTTCAGGCGGCAGATTTGAGCCATTGTATACGACGCCGGTCACCAGGGGCGTGTCGGGATTGCCGTGGATGAAATCAACCACGACCTCATGGCCGATCCGTGGGACGACCAGGTTGCCAAAACCCTTACCAGCGAAGTTCTGGGCCACCCGAATCCAGCAGGAGCTGTTCTCGTTCTTTCCGCCTTCTCGGTCCCAGAAGAACTGAACCTTCACACGGCCGTACTTATCCGTCGCGATCGACTCGCCCTCGGGGCCCACGACGACGGCCGTCTGCGGTCCGTGAATCAACCGCGCCGGTGTGCGGCGCCTCGGTCGGTACTGGGTGGTCGCGGGGATAATCTCTACGTTGCTGTGATAGAGGAACCGCACGCCCTTCCCCCCCACGGTGTCCGCAGTGAGATCGTCCCCCACCTCACCGATGACAGTGAAGTCCTGTCCGACTGCCAGGAAGCGATCGGTGGGTTTCGGGCGGGAACCGACCTGGCCGTAGTAGAAGGGATTTGCCGCCTTGAATAATGACCCGGTCGTTATCTGGCGCGCAGTGCTTTCGATCCGCGCGCGATAAGCGTTGCAGGCGAGTTCCTCGGCACGGATGGTGGCGTAGAAATCGCCATCGCTTTTTTTTGTATACTGGCCTGGATACTCGAAGACCTCCCGCATTGCCGTGCAGCCGCTGCTTGCCGACGAGGTCTCGCCCGTTCTGACCGCCACGCTCTCCCGCGGTCGGGTGATGGCGCTTCCCGTGAGCTTGCATGGCGGAATGCCGCCTGTCCTCACGGGAGGAACACGCGCGACAGACGTCAGTTCTGCCATCGGCTTCTCATGGTCATAGTCCCTGAGAACGACCTTGTTCGGCTGTAGCGATACGACCTCGTCCCAATGCAGGATGACATCTTCTTGGTAAAGACTTCGGGCAGGCCTGAGATTGTGGTGGGTCTCTACGATCTCAGGCGTGCAGGCCATGTGACTCGCGGCGTTGTCGACCAGCACCAGGTCATGTTGGTCCTCAGCATGTTCAAAATAGTAGTAGATGCCGTCCTGCTCCATGAGGCGGCTGACGAAGGCCAGATCCGTTTCATCGTACTGGACGCAATATGGGCGCTGTGGGAACCGTCGGGCGGTCTGATTCTTGAAATTGCCTTTATGTTCTCGAAAAATCGTGGTGATGATCTCGATGCTCGTCTTGTTCTGAAAGACCCGACTGTTAGAGCGATGCTCGAGCAATGAAATCCACGGCCGCACCTGCGCCACGTAGTTGAGGTGCTCGGTATCGTCGAGGCCGAGATATTGGAAGCGCGTAACAACACCGTTGAAGAAGCGCGTTTGCGAGTCCTTGAGCTTAAGGCCGATTGTCAGGTTTTGACCGGGGATCGTAGCAAAGTTCTGAACTGGATTGCGGCTGGCGAGCTTCACCTCGTAGAGGAAAGGTTCCCCCAGCCGCTCGGTGCCACTGAGCCGCCGGAGAGAGATTTCATTCAACTCGGACGCGGCCGAAGTGACCGCAACAAAACGATTGTGCCTTAAGAGACTCTCGATTCTTGACTCGACCATGGTGGTGTGTGTTCCGCAGATTTGATGAGAAGGCGCGGTTGCGCCCGATGGCGTGAGTAGGATGCTGCCGAAGCCATCGGCGAAGATGCCGAAAAGCGTTTATTTCGTGCATCGAAATCGCCGACCGTTGCTCAGCCAAGATGTCTTGCTGGCCCGCATCGTCAGAGCCAAGCGGGGGAGGGCGGGGTGAAGAAAGCGTGTGGGTCTCTTGGAACTCACCCACGCTAAGTCCCACCCAAATCTCGCCATGCGGCCTTGTAACATCGATGAGTTGGCGGATTCCGGCGGTGCTAGCGACGACGTGTCTCCTGGAAGATTCAACCAGGCCCAGGGCGCAGCGCCCGAGCGGACAACCACGGTGGTCGAGTTTCGCCGCGATCGTCGGCTCGATAGGCCTCTCCGCTGCTGAAGCCTCAAGGGCGTCAAAATGGCGATAACGTTCCAAAGAGGCGTCACGGCGAATTTTGCAAAGGGCCTTGGCGGTCCCATTGCAGTTTGCGTTGAGCTTACTGAAGAGAGTCGAGCTTCCGATGCTTGTCATAACGGGCCTTCCAAGCCGCCGCCCGCCGTGCCGCCGCACTTGGTATCGAGGTTACGTGGGCCATTCACCCGTTCCAGATCGATCTCGCCAAGGAGATCTTCTCCCCGCCCGAAAAGAAGGTCGAGCGGGCCCGCCGCATCATGGATGTCCGTTTCAGGAGAGTGCCATGCGGCAGCCGGTGGGCCCCGGTCAGTCGGGGTAGTTGTCAAGTCATCGGCGTGCTGGCGCGTTTTCCTCTTGCCCATCCAACTGGACCATCCGAGTCTGCCGCAGCGACCCAACTGCACTTCCGGGACCTGCTCCTGACGGAGAACGAGGTTAATCTCCCAGTCAAGTTCATCTCCAAGGTAGTTGCAGATGATCTCCGCTATCGACTTAAGGCCGGGAGCTGCGGGCAGAAGCGATTCGTAATGAGCCAGGCTGAGGGGACCCACAATGAGTCGGAACCGATGGTGCCACACTCTGACCCTCGCACCTGCAATAGCGTTGCTGTTCAGCGTGCCCGTGGCCGGGTCGCGGCCCAGGAGGCAGAGCGATATGCGGGGCAGATCCACCCACTTTGGGACAAATTCACGGATATCAACCGGCGCCTCGACGAAGCTGGCGAGGATGGCAGCGAGCCCCTCGGCGTTGCGGGTGTGTGAGGCGAGACGGCCGGTGAAGTGGAGTTTGGCCAGATCAGGCATAGCATCCCGCGCGCGCAGGGAGGTCATCCCGAAGCCGGCTAGCGCGCCGAGCTGAAGGGCAAATCGATCTTCTTGTGGCCTGTCATAGCTCACGGTCGGTTCGCCCTCCGCCCATGCGCGGAAGAAGAACGAGGCCATTCGATGATGAAAGGTATCAGCAAATCGGATCAGCGTCTCATCCGCGGCGTTGTGCTGCCGGAGAAGGGCGTACTCCGTCAGATGCAATGGGAGGGGACCGTGGGGTCCAAACAAGCCGAAGGCGTAGGTGGAGATTACGGGGTCGTTCTCCTCGTGCGCAGTCACGCCCGCGATCGATCGAGTCGGAAATGCAAGGGAGGGCTGCTGGGCGATCCGCACGCGATCCAGGCTGGGACCGCTCGATTCTCCCAGCCGAGGCCGATCTGAGCAGATTGCATCGATCCGCCGCAGAGCCTGGAAGAAGTCGCAGGCATGCGGTTCGGCCCTGAGCGAGCTTAGGAAGTCGCCGAGTGCCCCCGAAATCAAAGGATCGCCCGGCGGCCGGCCATCGTCGGCCATCGCATTACCTCCCCGCGCTGTAGCGTCGAGACGACCATCTCGGTGAAGCTGTTGATGGATACGTATTTCGCGAAGAACTGGTTGAGCACGGAGGCGAGCGGAAAGATGCCAACGCCTTCGAAGGCCGCTTCGTCCAGGATGATACCAACCTCAATCCCACGTGCTACGGCGGCTTGTCCACCGCTGGACAATCGCCTGACCGCAGGCCTGGACCGAATCTCCCGGATCCCGTCGATCTGCCGTGAGGCGAAGGCATTGACTGGATCGACGTAGAGGCGGAGGAGTTCACGTAGCGCTTCTGCGCCCCGGTGGTCGTTCCTATCGGAATTGCTGATCGAGAGGTAGTTCAGTGAAAGATGGCTAATTAATCGCCAAGTGATATCGCCATTGGCGAAGGAGTGGCGCGGTCGGCTCGGGGGCGATACGCACCGGGTGGCGGTAACTGGAGCGCCGATTTCCAGGGTGAAGTCTGTCTCGTCCCGGCCGATCGGCAGCAGCAGCGCCAGATCCCGGTTCGAGCACAGGCAGTTTACAGACAAATGCCGGAGTTCCGCCGAATAGGGAGCCGCCTGGCGATCAACTAGAGAAACGAACGTTTCGCTGCCGATGTAGCCAGTCCGCGCGCCATTTAGACGCTGGTGCTCCGACATGAGGCGCTGCTCCCGGCGGATCGCGTAGTATCTGGAATGCTGCTCCTCCTGACCGTGCGCGCTGATGCTATAGAACGGGTAGAACCTCACGGGAGCCGCTTCGTTTTTCGCCCCGTCTCCGCTCATCTCGAGGATCGAGTGGACCTCAAAGTCGAGCGGCCTCATCCTGTCAACAATCACATGATGCTCGGTGTTCTTGTCGCTCACGTGGACGAGATCTGCCTGGCGTTCGAAGAGATTAATCGCGGGCGTTGCGAAGAGAACGATATTTTGGGGCCCGAGCTGTCGTTCCAGCCGTGGCTCGACACGTCTGAGTGCGAAGACGATCTCAAGGGTCTCGGCAGTTGACAGGGCTACTGCGTCTGCCAGCCCGCTAACCTCGACGAACAACGTCCGCTCCGCGAGGGCGAAATACTCCTGTAGGAGACGGTACCCGTCGAAAGAGCGTGGCACCTCGGGCAGGAGAGCACAGCTCGGCTCCAAACCGCGTTGCTGCAGCGCATGAACCGGAATCTTTTCCTGCCAAGGGATAGGCCGGCCGACCGGACGGGCTATGATATTGCATGCGTCACCGAGAAGCTGTTCGGCGAGTGCGGCGCCGATGCCACCGGGGCCTGTTAGGTGCAGTGTGAGAGCCTCTAGTCCGAGTTTATTGAACGGCATGCCATTGGTGGTACGAAGGCGTAGTCGCAAAGCAGCCTTCGCATCTTGCCGGGCCGGAAGATCCAGTGCGGCGATCTGCCCCGGCGTCGAAAAATAATCGGCAGCGCTCACCACAATTGGCCAGAGATGCACATCATGGGCCGTGCGGAACTCGCAATGTGTGACGGCGCCCGGAGCAAGACGGCCCAAAAGCTTGGTTCCCCGCGGCACGAGGTATCCATTTTCAAGTCGTCCGGCATCCTGGTCGGGCTCGAAACGGACGATCGTCATCGAGGGGAGCGGCGGTAGAAAATGCGGATAGACCATCTCCAGGAGGTGCTGGGTGAATTCCGGAAAGCGAGACTGAAGCTTCAATTGCACCCGCGCCGCCATGAAAGCGAAGCCTTCCAGAAGCCGCTCGACGTAGGGGTCGGCGACCTCCGCTGATTCCATCCCGAGCCGGGCGGCGACCTTCGGGAATGCACGGGCGAACTCGGCCCCCATCTCGCGCATATAAGCAAGTTCGTCGTTGTACAGTCGCAGGAGCCGGGGATCCATCAGCTTATCTCTGTACCGAGATGAACGCGGGCGGATTCGAGCTCGGAATCTACCTCCGTACGCATCACCATTCGCACCGGCAATGGCTGCGCCCACAGATCGGCTTCGATCCTAAAGCGAAAAGTGCCGCAACCCTGACCATCGTCCAGGACCGTGACCTTCAGGGTGTCCGGTAAGAGACGCGGCTCAAAGCGCTGAAGGCTCTCGATTATCGCTTCGCGCAATGCGCTCTTATCCATGCCTTCGCGAATTTGTCCGCTGAGAGGCCAGGCACCATAATTAAGTGCACTGGCCGCTACGTGAGGGTACGCTTGTAGATCTACGGTTGCACCCAATTGATTGGTGTTCAACAACCAGGAAACATCGCGTAGAATCACCTCTTCCAGTTGGCGAACAGAGAAGCTGCGCTTGTCCTGCGCTTCACACGAGCTGCGCGGCTCATCGTCCGTAAGCCGGTCCAGGAGGGATGGTTGCACGAGATCCCGCTTAACATCTCTGCCCATGTTACAATCTCCAGGTGCAATGGCGACGAGTCGATCTGTCGTTTTCGCGCGCAGCCCCGAATATTCCCGGGTTGCCGATGGCCCCATCAGCCGACGAGCCTATTGAAGTCGGTGCTGTTCGCGATTTGGTTCCAGATGCCCTCGCCAGCTTTGGTAAGAGCGCCTTTTTCATCCTGCCTGTAATAAATGACCTTGCAGGCGCCGAACCGGAATGTGATCGTCTCCTCGGGGGCCTCTTCCGCATAGGACCACTCGACCTTCTCGACTACCAGCATGTTGAAACTCCAGTGCAAGAACAGGTTCGATTCTGATGTAGCTTGTCCGCTCCCCGTCGCTTTGAAAAGTTTCAGTTCGACGCTATTGAAGTGGGCGCCGCGACCACAGGCAACGTACAGAGAGGGCGATGACGTATCCACCTGCTTCTTGATAGTGAAGACCTCGAATTCGGCCTTGCCCGCGCCCGCCCCGGCGGTATGAGGCCCAATGTTCAGCTTGTTTTCGAGTGAAAAGCTCCATTCGTCCGCTAGGGTGATACCGTCCTTTAGAATGATAGATTCGCCCTTGGGCAAAATGCCGTCCTTGGACGCTTGCGTGAATTTTATAACCGCGTCGAACGCCATGATGGACTTTCCTTTTCTCGTTGATCTGATTGGGCCTGGATTGCATCGGCCAGCCCGGGGCAGCTATTCCGGAGTTTTGGCGCCGAGAACGGAGCACAATCATCTGCGGGTTTTCTCAGTCCTTGCGGGCGGATGGCAGGCGCGAGACAAGTCTCAAAGAGATGGTTAGGCCTTCGAGCTGGTAGTGTGGCCGCATGTAAAATCTCGCAACGTAATATCCGGGATTATCTTCGACCTCTTCCACCTTGACCTCGGCTGAGGAGAGCGGCTGCTGTGCCTTACTCTCTTCGCTCCCAAGCTCGGGCGAGGGGTGGACATAGCCCTGAATCCATTGGTTGAGCCACTCCTCGACCTCGTGGCGCTCCTTGAACGTGCCAATCTTGTCCCGGACCATACACTTCAAATAATGTGCGAAGCGGCAGGTTGCGAAGATGTAGGGTAGCCGGGCACTGAGTTCGGCGTTCGCTGACGCGTCGGGGTCTTCGTATTTGACCGGCTTGTTAATAGTTTGAGCGCCAATAAATACGCCGAGGTCCGTGTTTTTGCGGTGCAACAGCGGTAGAAGACCGTTTTTGGACAGTTCGGCCTCACGGCGGTCGCTGATCGCGATCTCAGTGGGGCATTTTAGGTCGACGCCACCGTCGTCGCTGCGGAAGGTATGTACCGGCAGACCCTCGACCAAGCCGCCGGATTCGACGCCACGAATTCTGGAGAGCCAGCCATAGAGCTTGAACGAGCGCGTGATATTTACGCCCATGGCGTAGGCTGCGTTCGTCCAAAGGTATTTCTCGCTGTCGCCGCCGTCTGTGTCCTCCTCGAAGGCGAATTCATCGACCGGGTTGGTTTTGGCCCCGTAGGGCAGCCGGCCAAGGGTGCGTGGTAAGGTCAGGGCCACGTACCGAGAGTTCTCGCTCTCGCGGAACGCCCGCCAAGGGGCATGTTCGGGCGTGAGGAAGATTTTTGTGATGTCACGCGGGTTCGCAAGCTCACGCCAAGAATCCATCTGCAGCAGATGTGGTGAGACGGCAGATATAAGCGGTGAGTGGCTCGCCGCCGCGATCTGCGCCAGTCCCGAAAGCAACTCTACGTCCGGTGGGGTATGGTCGAAATAGTAGTCGGCAATCAGGCAGCCATAGGGTTCACCGCCGATTTGGCCGTATTCGTCTTCGTAAATTTTTTTGAATAGCGGACTCTGATCCCAGGTGACACCCTTATATTTCCGCAGAGTTCGGGACATCTCCACCTTTGAAACTGGGAGAACGCGAATCTTCAACGTTTCATCGGTTTCGGTGTTGATGGCAAGGTGATGCAAGCCCCGCCAAGCTGATTCCACGCGCTGGAAATTTTCGTGATGGAGGATCTCGTTGAGTTGTGCAGAAAGCTTCTGGTCGATCGAAGCAATCATTGCTTGGATAGTCGTGACGACATCGTCGCTGATTAGCGACGTGTTTTGAAGTGCCTGCTCGGCCAGTGTTCGGACGGCACTCTCCACCAAGTCACGGGAGTGGTCCGAGCGGATCTTGAACTCGAATCGAAGCATGCGGGTGAAATCGCCGAGATCAACGGTGGCGACCTGTACATCTGTGGCATCTGCAGGCATCATGATCAGTCCTCCTCTGTGTCTGGGGATGCCAATGGCGGAGCGGCAACCAATGCATCAGGCTTCTCAGTCTCGATGCCATTGCCGAGGGCGCTTAGCAGTGCCGAATCCGCGAGGAAGTGGGTGAGCAACTCTTCGGCACCGTTCTTACCGTCCATATAGGCCAGCAGATTGGAGAGCTCCGTTCGCGCCTCGAGCAGCCTGCTAAGGCTGTCGACCTTGCGCGCCACGGCCGCCGGCGAGAAATCTTCGAGCCGCTCGAACGTCAAGTCGACAGCGAGTTGGCCTTCTCCGGTCAATAGGTTCGGCACCCGCATCACCACCCTGGGCCTCAGCGATCTGAGCCGATCATCGAAATTGTCGATATCGATCTCCATCATCTTGCGCTCCGCGACAGGGGCAAGCGGCTCGGCAGCATTGCCGGCGAGGTCGGACATCACGCCGACCACGAAGGGAAGCTGAACCTTCTTCTGAGAGCCATAGGTCTCGACGTCGTATTCGATCTGTACGCGAGGCGGACGAACCCGCGCGATGAACTTTTGACTACTCGCCTTTGTCATGTGTTCCACTCTCCTGATAGGGAAGATTGCGCACGTCACGTGCCCTCGCCGACCGCCAGACCGGCAATCGAACGGTATTGGGCAACCCCTTCTGGCGCCAACTCTTTGATAAGAGCCATGAAGTCCTTCGAGACAAGTCGCTGCGCGCGCTCCAGGAGGGCTGGCAGCGGGCTCGCGGGCTCATTCACCTGGTACCAGTGGCAAATGCGGCCAAGAATTTCGACAACGTCATCGCGGTTGCGGATCACTTCGGGGTAAGAGGCCTTGCTAGAGTCTGGCAATGGAGATGCCGGGGCTGCAGGCTGGGCCCTTTTCCGATGGGCGTCGACCAGATCCTTGGCCTGGGTGAGTAGCACTATCAGAGGGTCGAATCGAACGGCCTCGTCACTCGCGACGTGCTGCCGAACACTCGCGTCTAGATGGGTGGCGGCTGCCAGGCTGGCGTGGAGACCAGTGCTGATCTGCTCGAGCTGCAGTGGATCGGTGTCGATGAAGGCGTGCTCGATGGTCGAACGATCAATTTCCGTAGATTGGGACCGTAGCGCACCAGCCCAATCGCGGAGCGTAAAAGTCCCGAATTGCCTGGAGGAGGTGAGTGGGACTTGGCGTATTTCTGCCAAGAGCCCGGAGAGATCGCAGAGGCTCGCTAGAGCGTTGAGGCGAACGGTCTGATCTTCGTCATCTTCTGGATCCGGTCGCGGATGTAGCTCTGACCAGTAGAGCTCGACATAGGCCGCGAGCAGCTCAAGCCCCCGACTTAGACCAGAGAAGCCGAACTGACTGAGGGCGGATCGTGTGAGCAAGATTCCGACTCTTAGATCCTTAGTGCGGGCAGAAAGGTCGAGGCCAAGCCGCCACACCTCTGTCCAATCGGGAGCCTCCTCGGTGGCGATGGAGTCGCCTATCTGCTGGTGCGGCTTGCCATGCGACGCTATCTCCAGCTCCAGGAAGCTCAAATCGTAATCGAGAGCATCCCCGCATGCGTTGCCGTCGCTGATCGGTTTTAATAGATGATCTGCATCGAGCATGACCCAAATCCCAGTTTTCCCGACATAAAAGATCGTCGCGCCTCTGTTTCTCAATGTTTAGCAATGAGCAGACGCGATTGCTCATGCACAATCGACATTCGTATATGTCGTGAATGCTTGGGGCGTGAATGCCGCCGCTTCGGATCTTGACGCAGCTATGTGCTGCTCAGGCGCGAGGGACACCTTGTGAACAACAAGAAGCTCTTCCGGGTCCATCGGGAGGAGAAGCTCACGATGCGCAAGCGCCGTGGCCGGAAACGAGCGAAAGGCAAGCGTTGGTGTTGATCCCGCTGGCTGCCAATGATCGTTGGCGCGGGTTCAGGCTTCTGATGGTCGTGAGGAAAGCCGGACTCTCGTCGCCGATACTTCGCTCTCCGGCCTGCGGTCGCCTGTGGACTGGATCGGGTTATCGAGGAGCGTGGCAAGCCAAGCACTCTGGCCTCGGCTAACTAACCCTGCAGAGTTCGCCCAGATCGGCAACCCGCGACGTGATGCAGTGCTGCGCAGCCGGAATGGTCTCCGCACCTAAACCCGCCGATGCCGCCGCAGATGCGCAACCCACCGCTGGAGCGAACCCCAAACTGGATAAACTTGACGGTACAAGCTCAGCCAGATTGAATTGACATCGTCGGGCAGTCGTTGCAAAGGGCAACCTGCGGAGTACCGTTGCAAACGTGAGCCTGAAGGCCTCCAACTACGAAGTCTTCGCGCGGCCGCCTCCGCGCCAGTTGCTGCATAAGGTGGATGGCGTCCTCGGCGATCGCTCTTGGGGGTGTCGGCGCGCGGACCCTCATCGAACGAGCGGCCAGCCGGCGGTCCATCGCGCGTGCAGCGACCCGGCGTCAGTGGTAGAACGGCTCGAGCACTTCAACGGCATTATACTCCTGCGCTCCGCCGGACCGCCGCACGAGGCATATAGGGCGACAATCTGGATGAGATCCGTATTGACCGCATGTAACGATGCTCCCCGAGATTCGCACGTTGCCTCATTCATTTTGCTCCCAGTTGGAGCGAAGGAGTGGGGTGCGGAGATGGCGGGGTTTCGCAGCGGCCGGCCTCCTTCGTGAGCGCCATTGCCGTTTTCGACGGAAGTCGAAGGTTAATAACCATCGTCGCGGTATTTACTTTTGACAATGGGTGTGATGCGGCTTTGCGTGATCTTCTAAAAAGAATCGAGTCCCGCCGCCAATCCCCCGTTCTATCGCGCACCTACCGCATCCCAACGTGACTGTCGACCCTGCTTCCATTAGTCGTGCAGGGCAACCACGCGGTCTCTCGTGCAGATCCCTGCGATTTCGAATTGACGGACACCGACCCCGTTTGACGGTCGTGGAGTGCACGCACTTAGTCACCCTAGCCGCCCGCGCACTGCAACCCCGCTGTAGCGATCCTTCTACCTCTATGCTAAAGAAAGTTTTGGAAAAACTTGCCTCGTCGCCATCGTTCGACGGCGGCCTTGGCGCCAATCTTGCGAGGAGCGGGCTGATGGTCGCAGCGGCATGCGAGCCGACATTCTGCGCTCCCGACCGTCGAAGACGAGGTCGCTCTCGGCGTGTTAGTCAGCCGGAATGCGCCGGCCGTCGTGCCCCTAAATATCGATCTCGAGCCAGGTATTGGCCTCCAGACTGAAGAAAAATTCGGCGCTCTCACATGCTCATGCAATCCCGTGGTGGACAACCAACGCACATGATGGTGCAGTTCCTAGGGAATGTGGTGATGAGTCATGAGCCGTCCTATATCACCTTGAACGCTGCCCTCCTGGCTATCCGTTTCTTCGAGGCACCCACGATTATGGCGGCATCGGCGGCGCTGAGATCGGGATGGGCCGCCTTCAGCGCGTCCGCCCACGCCCC
>NZ_LODW01000097.1 GCF_002914525.1 Rhizobium hidalgonense
AGATCGGGATGGGCCGCCTTCAGCGCGTCCGCCCACGCCCCCTTGCTCTGCCCCGGCAGCTGCGGTGTCTGCCTAGCGATTTCGTCCAGCCTCGCCTGGTCCTGGGCCGACACCGTCTGGAACGCCGTCCTCACGGCGATATCGCGCCTTACGGCACCCACGACTATGGCGGCATCGGCGGCGCTGAGATCGGGATGGGCCGCCTTCAGCGCGTCCGCCCACGCCCCCTTGCTCTGCCCCGGCAGCTGCGGTGTCGCCGCCTTGATCTCGTCCAGCCTCGCCTGATCCTGGGCCGACACCGTCCGGAACGCCGCCCTCCTGGCGATATCGTCCCTAAAGGTGCCCAGGATGGTGGCGGCATCGGCGGCGCTGAGATCGGGATGGGCCGCCTTCAGCGCATCGGCCCAGGCCGCATTGCTCCCCCCCTGCCGCGGTGTTGCCGCCGCGATTTCGTCCAGCCTCGCCTGGTCCTGGGCCGACACCGTCCGGAACGCCGCCCTTTTAGCAATATCCTGCTTTATGGCACCCACGATTACGGCGGCATCGGCGGCGCTGAGATCGGGATGGGCCGCCTTCAGCGCGTCCGCCCAGGCCGCATTGCTCTGCCCCGGCAGCTGCGGTGTCTGCCTAGCGAGTTCGTCCAGCCTCGCCTGGTCCTGGGCCGACACCGTCCGGAACGCCGCCCTCCTGGCGATTTCGTCCTTTGCGGCGCCCACGATGGTGGCGGCATCGGCGGCGCTGAGATCGGGATGGGCCGCCTTCAGCGCGTCCGCCCAGGCCGCATTGCTCCGCCCCTGCCGCGGTGTCACCGCCGCGATTTCGTCCAGCCTCGTCCGGTCCTGGGCCGACACCGTCCGGAACGCTGCCCTCACGGCGATATCGTCCTTTAAGGCGCCCACGATTGTGGCGGCATCGGCGGCGCTGAGATCGGGATGGGCCGCCTTCAGCGCGTCCGCCCACGCCCCCTTGCTCTGCCTCGACTGTCGCGGTGTTTGCCTGGCGATTTCGTCCAGCCTCGCCTGGTCCTGAGCCGACACCGTCCGGAACGCCGCCCTTTTTACAATATTATGCTTTACGGAACCCACAATTATGGCGGCATCGGAGGCGCTGAGATCGGGATGGGCCGCCTTCAGCGCGTCCGCCCACGCCCCCTTGCTCTGCCCCGGCAGCCGCGGTGTCTGCCTAGCGATTTCGTCCAGCCTCGCCTGATCCTGGGCCGACACCGTCTGAAAAGCCGCCCTCCTGGCGATAACCCGCTTTACGGCGCCCACGATGGCGGCGGCATCGGCGGCGCTGAGATCGGGATGGGCCGCCTTCAGTGCGTCCGCCCACGCCCTCTTGCTCTGCCCCTGTAGCTGCGGTGTCTGCCTGGCGATTTCGTCCAGCCTCGCGTGGTCCTGGGCCGACACCGTCTGGAACGCTGTCCTTTTAGCAATATCCTGCTTTACGGCATTCACGATTATGGCGGCATCGGCGGCGCTGAGATCGGGATGGGCCGCCTTCAGCGCGTCCGCCCACGCCCCCTTGCTCTGCCCCGGCAGCCGCGGTGTCACCGCCGCGATTTCGTCCAGTCTCGCCTGGTCCTGGGCCGACACCGTCTGGAACGCGGCCCTTTTAGCAATATCCTGCTTTACGGCACCCACGATTATGGCGGCATCAGCGGCGCTGAGATCGGGATGGGCCGCCTTCAGCGCGTCCGCCCACGCCCCCTTGCTCTGCCCCGGTAGCTGCGGTGTCTGCCTGGCGATTTCGTCCAGCCTCGCCTGGTCCTGGGCCGACACCGTCCGGAACGCCGTCCTCCTTGCAATATCGTCCTTAAAAGAGCCCACGGTTATGGCGGCATCGGCGGCGCTGAGATCGGGATGGGCCGCCTTCAGCGCGTCCGCCCACGCCCCCTTGCTCTGCCCCGGCAGCTGCGGTGTCGCCGCCTTGATCTCGTCAAGCCTCGCCCGGTCCTGGGCCGACACCGTTCGATACGCCGCCCTCCTGGCGATAACCCGCTTTACGACGCCCACGATTACGGCGGCATCGGCGGCGCTGAGATTGGGATGGGCCGCCTTCAGCGCGTCCGCCCACGCCCCCTTGCTCTGCCTCGACTGCCGCGGTGTCTGCCTGGCGATTTCGTCCAGCCTCGCCTGGTCCTGGGCCGACACCGTCCGGAACGCCGCTCGATTGACGAGATCGCCCGTTGAGGCCCCCACGATTATGCCGGCATTCGCGGCGCTGAGATCAGGCGCCAACGCCAGCGGCCTTTGAGCATATAACGTCTGCCTGCGGCTGGGCCTGGGATCTGCGTCCTTCTCAGTAGTCCGCCTCTTGCGCCCGCCACCGGTCGGATCGCTGGGCTCCGCGGGCACCTCGGACATGGCCGAATGCTCCTCTCTTCCACCCGGCACCTCGGTGGGCCCGGCAACCGCTGAGGCTTCTAAATTCCCAAGGCCATGCAGCCCCCCGCGCTGAGGGCCAGTCTCCAGCGGCTGGCCCTCGACGAGGTGAATAGTGCGATCGGCATTATTGTATTCATCTGTTGTCCTCGTGAGGTTGAACGCGGTCTCTGCCGGGACGACCGGAACTCTCGTCAGTTCCGTCATGTCAGCCATCATTTGCGGGGTTTGTTCTTCAGGGCTTTGAAGCTCGGTCGGCGGGCTTGGCTGGTCGACGCTTAGCCTTTCCACGTAACGCAATACCGAATTCTCTTGCCAGATGTCGTCCGAATTGAAGTTGTCGGCCACTTGATCGACACGCGCCACTGAAGACTGCGCTCTTTGATCCGCTGGGTGCCGGCCCTCATCCGGCCGCGAAGAGCCCTGCCCCTTAGTCCGAGGGTCCCTGTCAACCATGCTCACCCCCCTGGGATATGGCCTTCAGGAAACAAGGGGTCAGCTGTCGGGCACCGACTGCTGACGGAAGGTCAGAATTTATCAGGGGCTCAAGCGACTTAACCAGAGTGCAAGGGGCGCGACTGCGACCATCGACCGCTCCAGCTTGCCGAGCCTCGTTCGGACGCCGCTCAATCACCGTGGGTCCCGTTTTTTGCTGTTGTGGCATGGGGCGGCTCTGCGGAATCGAGCTCAGGTGACGGGAGGCCGGCAGATCCCGAAGACATGGCCAGGCCGTTGATAACTGGTAGCGTAAACGCATCATTGCAGCAGAACCTCAAAAACCACGGAGAAGAGCCCGCGATTCAAACTAGCGCAGTCCCGGTATTGGATTGCATGCACAGGTGATATGCTCGCATCCGGTTAGTGAGCGGCTATGGCGCAGCTCCTGCGTGAACCCATAACGACAGCGGCGATCCTTCGAGAGATGCAGCGACGACCCGTTCTCCAGACCGGAGGTCCGTGCTTGATGTGGCGATCGGCACGGATTGCTATCAACGCTGACGGCCGCCGGTGCCGCGCAAGCCGGTTACGACGAAACATCGACATGATCTCTTCTATGGTGGGATTGGCCCAACGATACCAGGGTAGTGGCAACTGTCGCCAATTGCGGCGCCAGTGAGGTCGGCCTTCGTCTTCGAACTCCTTGCTGGCTTCCGCTAAACAACGCGGCCTTATCACAAAAGGCTGGGAGATTTAACGATGATTCCGGCATCCGGACTTCTGCGCATTGCCGGCCGGTAATAGCGCGAAAGACTTGCAGCAATCGCAGCGCCGGCGGCACCCGTGACTAGTATCCGCACTGCCTGGCCCGTAACAATGCGCTGTGACCAGCGGAAGCCGATCTCGTGGAAAGACAAGCCATGCTGCGGGCTGATATGATGAAAGACGCCGGCAATGGTGCGGCGGACCCGGGACTTGAAACCTCCCACCGAGTGGACGGCGACTTGGACGAATTCGCGGCTCGAATGCTTTACGTTCTCATGCGTAGCAAAGCTCTTGCCAATCGCCATGAACGCCTCACCGCCCATCAGGCAGGTTGCGGTTCGATCCCTTTCGCCGTCGCGCGCCCTGCATGTATCGAAAGGCCTTTTCGGCCCCGTCCAGGCGGTAGACCGTCCGGATCCATTCTCGGTCGCTCACCGAGATGAAAACGGTCGATCTCCACCGTGCCATCTTGCATGTGCTCGCGCGCCAACATGAGGCGCAGCGCATATCCCATTCGCTAGCTATTGGGCATCACCAAATGTGGAAATGCCTATCTTCGCCGCATGAATGATCCATGCCGCCAGGGCTGCTATCCCGCACCTGGCGCGAACCGGGACTGCAACCGGTTCGTGGATCGTGTCCAGGAGGTGGTTGTCTAATCGCTAAACTGGTCGTCAAGGTGCTTTAGGGGCGGCGGCGCGTGAAGACGATGTTGGCGGCGGCACTGCCTCAGCGTATTCAGGAACATTTTCGACGAGGCAATGCGCATCACGTGTCACCTTGCCTGTTGCGCTGCTCTTTTGGCCCCGTACTTGCGGCGCCGGGTCTCAAGGCTTCCGGGCGGTCATTTGCGAGATTCATCCCGTACGAGTGACAGGACAGGCGAATTGGCGCGTTGTAGGTCAGTGTGAACATGAACGACCAATAAGGCTCTGAGGGCAACGGGCTACTGAGCGACAGTCTAGATGAGACCCCTTGCTTGTCGCGCTGCAAGGGGGCTCATGACCAATCCTGATGAGCTTCGGCGCTTGCATATCTGAGCTGTCCCGACACGCGATGCCCTTCTACCAGCGCATTGTTGGATATCAGATGTGCATGCAAGGGGGCAGTGAAGCTCTGCTACTTTTACGGAGAAAGCCGTTCTGTCAGGTGGACGCGAGGCGAGTCTTGAATGTCGTGGAATAATAGGGTCGTCTGGTCGGAGGGCTTGTTCCTCCGCCCGCAGCATTTTCAGCAGGCCGATCGTCACGTCGAACAGCTGGTGCGCAGCAGGACGGCGGTTTTGCATGGGTACGGGTGGGGTATCAGCGAGCTGCGGCTCAATCGAGAGCTGCTTGGTCTCGGTAAGATCGCCATCGAAGCGGCTCGCGGCGTCTTGGAGGACGGGATGCCCTTCAGTATTCCTGACGAAGCCAACCAGCCAACTCCCTACGACGTTCCGCCGGATTTTCGAGATTCGCTTATTCACTTGGCGGTACCGTTTTATCAACCCGGCGCTCTTGAAACCGACGCGCAAGCGGGAATTGACGTACCTATCCGCTTCGCAGTCTCCACTGAGGATGTTGTCGACACCAACGCTGGCGAGCGAGGCAGCGCCTCCATCGACGTAGCGAGGCTGGATTTTCGACTGCTGCCGGACGCGGCAGACCGGTCTGGCTACACTTGCATCCCAATCGCCCGTATCATAGAGGTCCGGGCCGACCGACAGATCATTCTGGACGAAACGCACGTGCCGCCAACCCCCGACTGCGCCAGCTCCCGGGTCCTCTCGAACTACATCACTGAGATCACCGGCCTGCTTCACCATCGTGGTGAAGCTCTGGCCACTCGGGTCTCCCAGTCGGGAACGAACCGGGTTGCAGAGCTCGCGGACTTCCTTCTGCTGCAGGCGATCAATCGGTACGAGCCGTACTTCTGCCACCTGTCCAAGGCCGCCGTTGTAAATCCGGAATCGCTGTATGTTCTCATGCTCCAGTTGGCGGGTGAACTAGCCACGTTCGCCCGCGTCGATAAACGTGCCCCGACCCTTGGTGTTTACAAGCACGACTCTCTCGCGGAGGCGTTTTTGCCAGTGATACAGTCGATCCGGGCTTCGCTGGGTGCAGTGATTGAGCAGACTGCGGTCCCCGTACCGCTGCAGCGGCAAAAATACGGTGTCCATGTGGCTGAGGTGGCCGACCGCTCTCTCTTTACGACCTCGAGCTTCGTGCTGGCTGCTCGGGCTGATATTGAGGTCGAGCGCCTCCGGCGCGAGTTCCCGTCTCAGATTAAGATCGGCCCGGCGGAGAAAATCACGGAACTCGTCAATGTCGCACTGCCCGGCATTATCATCAATCCCCTACCGGTCGCGCCGCGTCAGATCCCGTTCCATGTTGGATTCAGCTATTTCGAGATCGATCAAAATAGCCGCTTCTGGAAGGATATGCCCCAATCCGCCGGCTTGGCGCTGCACGTTGCTGGCGACTTCCCAAATCTCGAAATGGCTCTCTGGGCCATCCGAGCCGGACAGAACCCACATTTGAGTTAGCCCACCAATGCCCCTCACGCTACGTGTACACAGCAATAGATGTAGTTTTCCGGAATATCTCGTGCCGGGCGACGCGGCTGGTGGACTGACTACCAGCCGAGCAGGCAACAGCCTGGTTCTGCCGGATGATCAGCAGATGGTCTCGAAATCCCACTGCTCAATCGAGTGCATGGCACGGCGATACGTACTGATCGACCGAGGCCGCGACGACACATGTCAAAATGACGAGGCGGTGCCGCTTCCGTCAGAGGCGCCGGTCGCCCGGAAAACCAGCGATGTTATTCAGATCGGCGCCTATATGACCGATGTCGTCGCGGTGTCGCCTTCGATATCCATTGCGGAGAGTGCCGCCGAACCGGAGGGACAACTTGCAGCGACAAGTGAGGAGTTGAGTCTTCTTGGCCCCCTCGAAACGGCCTCGTCGCTCCTGGCGGGCAATTGCACCCGGGGTGAAGAAGCGCTGCTGGACCTGAGGGACGGCGAGTTCCTACCATTGCCGTTCTTAGGCACTCGTTTAGACGCGCTGGCGGGCATGATGAGAAGTCCGTGGGATATCTACGCAGACAGTGTGCCAGATCGGGCCCCCATCTTGACGCAACCCAAGGTGGAGCAATCATCTCGCCAAGAATCATCGAGCGGCGGTCACGGCTTTCCTTGCCGCCTGCGGCTTATCATTGGCAGATGTCCGGAATGCCGGCATCGTAAGCGTGCTGGATCGTGCAGGGAAAATGCTTCTGTATTCCGCCGCGCTGCACAGCATACTCTCCGAGCGAGAGCTGGCGAACAATTATTCAGAAATAAGAGTTCCGACGAAAAAACCCTGAGTCTCGTTCCCGATGTCGGTGAGGCGTTGCGCGCAGTTCTGTGCAATGACTCCAGCGGGTCCCTCCGCGGAGACCTGGCCGTTGAGCAAGCCTTCACCGACCGTGGGACGCATGACGTGTCATTCGCGGCTGTGCAGAAGGCTCTGTCCAGCGTCCGTGCACGCTTGTCCCTAGCAGGGATCGAGAAGGCGATGGGGCGGCCCCGTTCCCTTTTGCACCGCAACCATAAGGCGCGAAACCGGAGTGCGTACGTGCGCGTCTTCAATGACGTCGTATCGAGCATCGAAACCGATTTGCTCCGGAGCTTCGGCGCCGACTTCGCGCGCCCAGTGCGAGAGCGTAGTCGACCCGCCCGCCGATCCCACGATGAGAGCGTCCGCTCCGAAGGGAAGTGGGCGGGTTGATGATGGTGATTGAGGAAACGATGCCAAAATCCCAGCCACTCGTCCTCCTTCACGCCGAGGAGCAGTTGGCTGTCCCTTCGCCGTCATCGCCAGTGGCGGACGAACTTACCTGGGAGATGCTTGCGCTCGACCGACTTAATCCACTGGTCGCGGCCGCGGCGGCGCTGCTGGGTCTCAGCGCTCAGCTCAAGAGCAGTGCTAGCCATATCGACGTTGAAGCACTGCGCCTTAGGGTGCTGCGGGAGATCGATGCTTTTGAGCGTCGGATCACGCCGCTCGGATTGCCCTCGCGAGCGATCAAGGTCTGCAAATACGCCCTCTGCGCGACCATCGATGACATCGTTCTGAACACAGCCTGGGGCAGCAACAGCGTCTGGACGACGCGCAGCTTGGTGGGATCGCTGTTCAGCGATACCTGGGGCGGCGAGCGCTTCTTCGATCTGCTGACGCAATTGAAAAATGAACCGGCCATCAATATAGAACTGCTGGAGCTGCTCTACTACTGCATGAGGTTGGGCTTCGAAGGCCGCTACCGCGTCACTGCGGGAGGAGCCGCAGAGCTCAGTGTGCTGTGCGAAGACGTCTACCGCCTGATCCGAGCAGCCCGTGGTGACTTCGAGCGCGAACTATCCCCGCACTGGCGGAGGAACTCAAATAATCCGAAGCCACGCCGCACAATCGTTCCAATCTGGGCCGTCGTAGCGTTTGGGGCAGGATTACTCCTCTCGATCTATACCGGACTCCTGCATGCATTAAATGCCCGCGCCGACGCTGTCTTCAACGATATCGCGACATTGCCGCCGAACGGCGTTGTCAGATCGGCGAGAATCGCATTGCCACCAAAGGTTGTTATGAGCAGCGACCGACTGCGTAACTTCCTCGAGCCCGAAATCCGCGAAGGGCTTGTCACTGTGTCCGAGGACCCACAGCAGATCGTCGTTATCATTCGCGCCTCCGGGATGTTCGATTCTGCTAGTCCGGAAGTGAAGAAAATGTTCCTGCCGCTTCTTTTACGAATTGGTCGTTCTCTGAACGGTGAGTCGGGATCGGTCCTCCTGACCGGGCACACCGACGCCATTCCGGTGCAATCACTCGCCTTCCCTTCAAACGATTCCCTTTCGCTCGCGCGTGCGAGCGCAGCTGCCGAGATTATCAAATCCATGATGGATGACCCAGGCCGCGTGCGAGAAGAGGGCAGAGGGAGCGGAGAACCGGTCGCTTCGAACCACACGCCCGAGGGCCGCGCGCGGAACCGTCGGATTCAAATCATCATCACAAAGACACAATGAAGACAAGCCATGCAGTCAATCAAGAAAGCGCTTAGGTGGCAATGGCTCCGTGTCGGCGGGGCGGCGATCGTATGTGCCTTAATCTTCACGCTCGGACCGCATATCTCGGTCGGAGGATTTGCGCCGCTTGACAGCCTTCGCAGCCAGATCGCGGCATCGATGCTGATTCCGGTCGGATACACCGTGATCTACTTGATCCAGTCCCAGCTTTACAAGGTTCAGGCCTATTTTGAAGACCTCGTCCAATCACGAGTGTCGGGAGCGCTGGACGCGGGTGGGGCCGAGCAGAAGAAGGGAGACCCAAGGCCTTCCGACCGAAGTGTGGGGCAAGCCAGCACGCTTGCTGAAAGAGAGCTGGAGGCGATTCGTCATCGTTTCCGCGAGACCCTTACCACACTCAAGGGGCGCCGCTACGCAGGAGGTATCAGCAGGCGGTGGCTCTATCAGCGGCCCTGGTATGTGATGATCGGTCCGCCCAACTCGGGGAAGACCACAGCAATAGTCAATTCCGGGCTCAGCTTTCCGATGGCGGCGAGGTCCGGTCTGAGAGCCGCCGGTGGGTTAGCGGGTACGGAAAACTGCGACTGGTGGATCACCGATGACGCGGTGTTCGTCGACACTGCTGGGCGCTACACGATACAGGAGGGTGATGCAGACCGGGACAAAGCGGTTTGGCGTGGCTTGCTTCGTATGCTCAGACGCTCCCGGCCACGGCAGCCGCTGAACGGTGTCTTAGTCACGATCGCAATCAGCGAGCTGAATTCTACATCCGAGGAAGTGCTCGCCGATCGCGCGCGCTGTATCCGTGAGCGGCTCCTCGAAGTGTACAGGGAGCTTCGCCTGCAACTGCCGATTTATGTGCTTTTCACTAAGAGCGATCTGCTGGCGGGATTTGTTGAATTCTTCGACGATCTGGGTCGCGAGGGGCGGGAGGCGGTGTGGGGGTTCACCTTTGCGCAAGAGGCGTCGGAGGACGAAGGCGATCCGATGGCGTTTGCCGCAGCATACGATGCGCTTGTTGGCCGCCTAAACGAAAGGCTGCTTGAACGAATGCAGCACGAAAGCAACCTCCAGCGTCGTGCGCTCATGTTCGGCTTCCCACAGCAGGTCGCTAGCCTCAAGCACCTGACGCAACAGTTCTTGAAGGAAGCCTTTGGCGGGAATTCGTTCCAGGAACCGCTTATGCTCCGCGGCGTCTACTTCTTAAGCGGCACGCAAATTGGCATGCCCTTCGATCGAGTTGCGAACGCCAGATCTCAGACCTTCGAGATCGCTCAGCCGCCCTGTACAGCGCTTCGTGGCCCGGGCCGTAATTATTTCATCAGCCGGCTGCTGCGCGAAGTCGTTTTCGCCGAAGCTGGGCTCGTCGATGCCAATCACCGCTTCGATCGGCGCCAGCGGCGGATCCGGTACGGCGCCTACACGATGATAGCGGCGGTCATTGTTACCGCCAGCGTCTTATGGACGTTCAGCTATATTCGGAATGTTCAGCTGATCGAGAGCGTTCGCCTAATGGCTGGCAGCTATGCCAGAGGGGCTGAAAAGCTGAAGCTCGACCGGGTTGAGAGTGGCGATCTTCGACCCATCCTGCCACTGCTTCAGCGGCTGCGTGATGCCAACGGCGACAGCGCGGGCGGCCGCCTATCAAGTTCGGGTCTCGACCAGAGTAAGAAAATCAAGGTTCAGACGCTCGCGGCGTACCGCCGCGCCGTGAACACCATCCTGCTGCCGCGGCTGATGTTCCGGTTGGAAACCTTATTGGTCGAGCGGCACGACGATGATCAGTTCGTCTACCAGGCGTTAAAGGTTTACCTGATGCTGGGTCAGCAGGGTCCGCTCCAGCGCGCGGTCGTCAAAAACTGGATGGCTGCCGACTGGCGAGTGATGTTTCCGGCCGAAGCCGATGCCGGCCTGCGCAGCGCGCTCGCTGATCACCTGGATGCACTCATGGAAGGGCCGCTGCCCCATAGTGAGCTTAATGGCGAACTGATCGAGAGGAGCCGCGCGAAGCTCCAGACCGTCTCGATGGCGCGCCGCGTCCTCGACATCATCGCGACCAGTCCCGAAGCCTCGCGGGCGCCAACCTGGCGTCTGGCCGACCATGCCGGGCCGCTGGCGCAGGGCGTCCTGGCTCGCAAATCGGGACAGCCGCTCAGCGAGGGGGTTCCTGGCATCTACACGAGGGCGGGGTTTTACGGAACCTTCCTGCGATTGCTGCCGCAAGTGGCTGACGCTGTCGCTGCAGAAGGCTGGGTTCTCGACTCACAGGTAGTCGCGCCGATTGCAGCCGGTGATGTGAGCCAGAAGCTGCGGCGTTCGGCGGCGGATCTCTACGCTCAGGAGTTCGCGTTGCGCTGGGACCAGCTCATTGGCGATATGTCCATCCGCCCGTCTGGGGGTATCGATGACGCGCTGCGCACCTTGAACACGCTGTCCGCGCCGACGTCACCAATGCGCCTGTTCCTTTTCGCGGCGGCGCAGGAGCTAAAGCTCAAGCAACCACCGGCTCCCGAGGACGGCTTGACGAAAGGTGACAGTGTCCCCCAGGGCGAGGTGTTGCCAAGCGAGCTCGAGGCACTGTTCCGGTCTCAACCGGCCGCGGACACGCCTGAAGCTCACGTCCAGCTCTATATGGGCGATCATTTCCGGTGGCTGCACCAGCTGGTCGAAGTGCCGTCGAACAGCCAAGCGGGCGCGCAGGCGCCGATCGACAGTGCTCTCCGGGATCTCGGCGAACTGTATCGCTCCCTCAGCCAGGCGCAGGGGCTGGCGGGTTCGAACATCTTGGAACACAACGGGCAGGCGGGCGTCGCCATCCAACAGATCGAGGCGGGGGCGGCCGATCTGCCCGAACCCATCCGGCAATGGATCCTCGGCCTCAGCCGCCACAGCTCGGACCTAACCGTCAGCGGCATGAGGCGCGGGTTGGCGAGCGGTTGGGCGGGCGGCCCCGGCGATTTGTGCCGACGGGCTACCGAAGGACGGTATCCCTTCGCGAGCGGATCCCGCCGGGATATCCCTTTGAGCGATTTCGCCCGGCTGTTCGGCCGCAAGGCGGAGATCGACACTTTCTTCGCCGAGAACCTTTCCCCATTCGTCGACAAATCCAAAGGTTCGTGGCAGTTTCGGCCAACGAGCGGTGTCGATTTCCCTATCGGCCGCAATACCTTGGCCCAGTTCCAACGGGCAGCCACGATCCGCGACACCATGTTCGATGATGCCGGCCAGGTGTCAGTTGGATTCCTGCTCACCGTCGCCGAGACCGATCCGTTGACAGACCAGGTGGTGGTAGACATCGACGGCCAGCGCCTCGAACATCGACGAGGAACGGCCGCCGCGGCCATGCATTTCCATTGGCCTACGGCCGGCGGCGTCGGCGGCGCTTCCGTCGCTTTCATCGGTTTTCAAGGCGCCACCCTCTCTAAGAGCGGCCATTGGGCGCTGTTTCGCCTCTTAAATGAGGCGGATAAGCAGCCATTGGGAGGAGGGGACCTTATTCAGGTACGACTGGTGTCCGGTCGCCATTGGGCGGTTTTTAACCTCCAGCCTGACAGCGTGATGAGCCCGTTGTCCCGCAATCTGCTGTCAGAATTCCGATGTCCAGATTTCTTATGAACGCCGGGATAGCATCCGACTGGCGCTGGGAAAGCCCTATGGGGTCACGAGACGCCCACGCAGGTCTGCGGCGGGAGAGGTCGGCATGTCGGTTGCCGGCCGGATCGGAGGCGGTCACGGCTGCGACTGGCGGCGATCGTCGCTTGATCTCGGCGCGCCGCTTTCCCGCTCGACTAGACCGCTGGAGAGCGCGGTCACCTCCATCAGGCAGATCTTCGGGAAGTTGGGTGATCAGATCCTGTCCCACCCTATCAACCGACGTACACTGATCTAGAACAGGAAACTGGAGAGATATAATGGCCGGAATGAAGCACAATAGGACAAGAGCGAAGAAATTTCTGCAGTTGATCGACCAGACGAAGAACAGAGCGGATTTGGAGTTCTGCTTTGCGGTCGGCACGGTTGGCGATCTGCGGAAGCCTGCTGTCCTGGTGAGTAAGAAAAAGCTCAATGGATTGGCACAAACTTTGAAAAACATGCCTTTTGAAGATGATGAGGATAGTAGTAAGGAGAACTTTTCGCTTCTGCGGAGAGGCACGGGCAGGATGAACGAAAACGGCGTTATCCTCGTCAAGTTGGCTGATGGTGGAAAGGCCGGGTTCCCGCAGGTCCAAAAGGTGATGAAGAAGTATTTCGTGAACTTCCGCATGAGGTTGCCTGACATGCAGGAAGCAGGAATCTTAACTGAAGAAGACATTCAGCAGTTTGAGATGAACGCCGAGGAGAACTCCCAATTTCTTCCACCCGACGACTCTGAAGAATTCAATCGGCCGATGACGGCGCTCGATAGCGCGGAAGGGAACTCTGCAGGGAGTGTTGAAGAAACCGAAGAGAGAAGCAAGCGTGAAGGCGGGGCTGAGCTCCTGGAGCAGCTTCTCCCGGAAGTGAAGGAGGGCATTGCCGCCGCGGCCGCGACCATTTCCAATCACGCAGTAAGTCTCAGCGCGCAAATTGGCGCGGGACAGACCGCAGAGTTGTCCCATCTGACCACGAAGATCGCGGATTGGCTGCAACGTGTGCTGGCTGCGACGCCTCCGGAAGAGCAGGAGGCAACGCTGCACAACTTCGCCGGCCGACTTCTGTTGATGCTGGCCTATCCTGAGAATCTGCGAAATCTTCAATATGTGGATGACATGCCCGATGGGGCGGGGCAGGGCGAGACAAACGGCGACCGCCGCGAAGAGGTCGTGGTGAATGGGATCGATCTGAACAGAGTTCCAACGGGCGCTCTCGATCAAGACGAGGTAGTAGAGTCCTTGTTCCGTCTGATCAAGGCAAAGGCTCAGGAGCGACAGCTTTCTTATCCGCTAGAGAACGCGAATTCTGAGAGGATTGCGAAGATAGTGTCGTCGCAATGGCCGAAGGAACTAGGCGATGCAGCCCGTAGGCGCGCGGTTGTGGAGCGTCTGATCGCAGCGGTGGTCCCGCGGCTCGGTAACGATGATCAACTTCTGGTCCTTCTTGGCATCGCAGACCAGCCCGAAAGGACCAAATCCATCGAGAACTCGGTCGAAAGTATCATAGCTATATGGCAGGCTCATCTCGACGCTGCCTTGACGCTGCGGGATGAGGTAAAGAGCAAGATCAACCAGATGGTCGATGTGGAAGCCCGCGGCGGAACGTGGAGGTATGTCGACGACATCTTCCTGCAGTTCGGAGGAGAGCTTTCAGATCAGCTCTCCGCCATCACCGAACGCAACGGTGAGGCACTGTCGAGCGCGACCGAGCGTGTCCGAACCACAGTCCAGAAGAAGCTCGATTATCTCAACGGCAGCGACATTGTAGCCATGCTTGACAATCCTCCAATCGACATCGGTCCGGGCACTATAGGGCAGACGCTGCGGGAAGGGCTCGCGGCCATCACCGATGGACTGAAGCGCATCGAAACCTCGCGCGCCGCGCCCGCCGCGTAATAATCGCCTGTCTCGATGCCGGCCGACCCACCGGAAGGCCGGGCTAGCAGGCCATCAACGGCCTCATCAGCGACGGAAGGAGTTCCGCCGCTCAGGTGGGTCAGCGAAGCGGTGAAGGAGCGGCGCACCAACAGAGGCTCTTCTTCATCGGCTGCCGCTTCAACGACCAGATGCTGCGCACCTACGCCCGACGGATCATGACGCGATCCAACGCACCACGTTTTGCGGTGCTGGATGCGGCAGCGCCGACCAACAACCAACGCCGTTTCCTTGCAGCAAGCCCGATCACGCTTATCGACGTGCCGACTGGCGAAGCTGCGGCTAGGTTTATCGGCTGAAAACCAGAGTAGAGAAGGAGTGTTGCGGGTACGACGATACACGAGGATTTCGGAGGTCGGTCGTCGGCACCGACGTCGGAGGCGGATTTGCCGTAAACGTTGATCATCACGACCGCTGTTTGAAAGTGCCGCTCGCCTTGCTATGATCCACCCATTCCTTTTTGCACGCATTCCATCCACAAAAACGATTTTACTGCTCAAAACGATTGCCCTTAGAAAACGCTGAAGAGCGCTGTGTAGATTATGTGGAGTTCTAAAAAAATGGGTCCACAGGTGCGGAGACGATGCTGGAAATTCGACCTGGAGCCCTCTGTCAGTTGCCTGGCCTCGATTGTTATCTTACGCTGGTCGTGATCGGGCAGAATCTTCACCGTTGCTTCTCCCGTTTCAGTGCTGATAGGGCTCTCACAAGAAGCACTGTTCCCTGGTCGACTAACCTGTGAGTGCATCTCCCACAATCACTAGAAGCCAGAGCAGGCGCGCTCGCAGCCGCGAGGACTTGGTCTGCGCCTTTTGCAGGGCCACCAAACCTCGTGATGTTTTCTTGCGGCTGTCGGGCCGAAATATGAAGGATTGAGTGATGTGGATAGGTTAGGCAGTTCTGCTGCAAGCGCTTCGGCCCGGGTTTCTGTGCGGCGTCGCAACAATGATCAAGAAGGTTGCGCAGGATCGGTTGTCGGCAATGTCGCCGCGCCGGTCACTAATGGTATCGGCTTCGACCCCGTGAGCTCTAGCTGCACTGTCAAGCGCCACCCTATGAAACTACGAAGGCCGGTGGCCAGGCCAGAGCGACCTACCTTCCGAAACGAACTGGAGAGCAACATGCTGTGTCTAGGGCTCAGTGGCGGTCTAAGCAGAGTCTACGAAAAT
>NZ_LODW01000098.1 GCF_002914525.1 Rhizobium hidalgonense
AGTCCGGGTGCTCTCAAGCAGGGCGGTGGAGGAAATCTCAAAGCCGGTCAAGGATGCTTTTGACAAGGTCCTGACGAACCCCAAAGCGACGTAAAGTTGACTCGGCACTAAGATCAGGGCTTGACGAATCATGATCGGAGCTTCTTTCGAGGAGACAACATTATGCGGCCGACTGATGTTTCATCTGTTCGCGGCGCTGGCGAATTCCGGCGTGATCTGGTCAGAGAGCGGACCCGTGCCGGCCCGGAGGAACGTGGTAGGCGCGGCGGCCGCCGCCGCTGATAAGCTTGCCAGGGCCCATGGCATCTGGTGGCTGGCCACAAAGTGCGCGAGGCCATCGCACCTTACGAGGCTCTTAGATGGTTACATGTGGGGGATAGTAAAATGATTGTAGCTGTTCCAAATAGCGGGGCGTCACGGATTAACCAATCCGGTGTAGAAGCATTACGAGAATTTCCCAACTTTCCGATAGGCGGGATCTTGTTCAAGGATATAGCGCCTATGCTGGCTGGTAGAGGTGCATTGGGCGAAGTCGTTTCTACCGTCGCAAGCCAAGTGTCGGGAACAGAAATCGATGCCATTTTGGCGGTTGATGCGCGTGGTTTCATCTTGGGCGCCTCATTGGCTGATAGGCTTGGTTGCGGTTTCATCATGGTAAGGAAACCCGGTAAACTGCCGGGGGACGTCCTCTCATTTGAATACAGCTGTGAATACTGCTCCGGAACCCTGGAGGTAACTGCCGGCCTCATCGGTGACGGCCTGCGATGCCTGATTGCTGATGACCTTCTAGCGACGGGTGGCACTGCTCGGGCGACTGGGAATTTTGTCAAGTCCCAAGGCGGAGAGATCGCCGGATACGCATTCATACTCGAAATCGAAGTTTTGAAAGGCAGGCGTCAATTGGACGACGCACCAGTGATCAGTGCGATGACGTGCTAGCGCAGCAGCATAGACGTGAGGAGGCAAGCGCATGAATACCCCTGATTGGCTTTCGACACCGCAGGACGTGCATGTAACCAGTCAGACGCTACAGGCCCTCGTCACAAGTGAACTTTCGAAACGAGTCGTCTCGGAAAACGAAATTAAAACGATCTATCTGTTTCTAACCCGCAAGTGCAATTTGGGATGCCACCACTGTTACATCGCAGGCGTCGGGTCCAAGGCCAAGGGCATTGATTTCAACCTGGAGACGATCCAAGGACTGATCGAGCAAGCACTACCCAATGGGCTGCGCAAGGTTAAGGTTTCCGGGTGAACCGATGGTTCACAAGGAATTCATGGCAGTCATGGAATATCTCGCATCCTGTGGGCTGAAGGAGCTGGTTTTCGAGACGAATGGAACCCTCTTTGACGAGTTCACGATCGAGCAGCTAAGTAGGCTCCCCAATTTGACGGTCTTCATCAGCCTCGACCATTTCGACCCAGAGGCGCACGACGCTTTCAGAGCAAAATCGGGTGCGTTCGCCAAGACTGCGATTGTCCTGCAGCGGCTTGGAAAAACTGACATCTCTACAGTGGTAACGACGAGTGCCTATCGCAACAACTATGACAAGGTGATTTCGATTATAGATTTGGTGCTCGGCTGGGGCATCAAGAAGCATCGGACGCTGCTCAACATACATCCGATGGGCAACGCGCGCAGCCATGAGGACAATGCGATAAGCTTGGAGGAATGCGAGCTACTGATAGGCGATCTTTTGAAATCTCCCCATTTTGAGAGTGGCGCTGCATACATGACTCTGCCGCCGGCTCTGATGCCTCTCAAGTATCTGAACGGCGTGCATACTTGCGGTTGGGGCGACAACGTACTGGGCATACTGTCGAACGGACAAGTTTCGATGTGCAGTGCCTCCTACGATGATCCGGAAATGATCGCCGGCAATGCCTTCGAAATGCCCTTGATGGAAATCTGGCGCAACAGCCCGTTCTTCCATGAGCTACGCGAGGTGGTGAGTGGCGAGGTTAAGGGCGTCTGCGGCAACTGCGTGTTTTATCCAGTCTGTCGCGGCGTCTGCAAGATGAGTAGCTGGTCGCACTATGGTGAAAAGGACGCGCCCTATCCGCTGTGCCAGGAACTTTACAATAACGGAGGTTTTCCGGAGTACGCCCTGGTGGACCCGACGAAAGATTCCACCTACCGCCGCGGAGTTATAGCGAAAGAGCGTCGGCCCGCCGCCGAAGCTCCTGTCTATAACTTCTCGGAGGAAATCGCGGCTGCTGCGCAACACACTCACTAACGCAGGAGGCGCGACGTAATAATTGCTGTGTCGACGACGTAATTTAACCAGGTCAACAAAAATAACGTGGAGGATTGAGGATGAGCAGAGCTTTCCGAGGTGCGGCGGGTGTGGCGCACACACTTGCGAACAACGCGATACGATCCGGCAACAAAGCAGCCGCCCAGCAAGCCCAGGTGATTTCTCGTCTTGCGGAAGGACTCGCCCGGCTGCAGGCGGGTTTGGATGACCAAGCTCAGCAATTGACGGCTGGCCTTGTAAAATTAGAGCAATCGCTAAAGGTGTCACGCAGATCGCAACGGTCGAAATCCGGCTCACTCGCTGCTAACGGCGAACTACAAGACTACTACGTTGATATAACCGCCTCGAAGAAATTTGGCAAAGCCAATTGGCCGCGCGCCGCCGATTCAGGTCTTGTAGGACGCCGCATTGGGCGAGGACCGGTTAGGATGACTGGTTCCGACACACAATCGGCAAAGGCGGTTACCGCCGCATTCGCCAAACTTCTCTCGGCTCAGGCACAATTGCTGCAGATACGCAGTGAAGTGGAAGACCTCAAGAAGGTTCAGAGGTAGCGGCAATGGCTAGTTCCCGACTGTTTGGCTACGCCGTTGACGAAGAGGATGGCAAGCTGGTAATCGTGATTGACGGATTGCTTGCCGAAAGTTGCATCCGGCAAATTCGGGACAGCGCCCAGACGGGCCGCGGTGGTGAACTCTTGTCGCGATTGCTGCCGGTAAGTTCGGTTTACAAGCTTATGTCTGGACAAGAGGAACGCGCTGAAGAAACGCTCAGCCTTGAACAGTTGCTTGGACAAAACGTCGACCAGAGTTTCGCTTCCTTCGAACAACAGTTCGCCGACCTGAGGCAGACACTAGCCGAATTCGGCAGCCCGGAAAGTTCGAAATAAATCACGCAGCCGTATCAGGAGTCTCCGCGATGCTTCGGTTGTCACCAGAAGACTCTATTTTGCTGATCACCTGCCGGGCCTACCTACGACCCGAGGATGAAGAGCGTTTGGTCCGTCTCTGCAAGGAGCCTGTCAACTGGCCCTATGTGGTATGGCGCGCCGAGCATAATCGGACGGTGCCGCTGCTTGAGAATCACTTGCGCCGCCTCGATTTGTTGACACTATTGCCTACTGAGGCGGCGCATTACGTTCAGTGCTGGACTGTCATGTCAAAGGTCAGGTCCGCACTCGAATTTCGCAATCTGCCAGAAATCATGGATGCGCTGGATCGGGCCGGCATCGCCTGGTTCCTGGTGAAGGGACCAGATCTCGCGCTTCTCCACTATCCCGATCCACTCCTACGGCCGATGACCGATCTCGACATCATGGTCAAGCCCGCTGACGCGCAGCGCGTGCAGCGGCTCATGTTCGATCTCGGCTACCGGCACGGTATTTTCGACCCTTCAAATGGCAACTGGCATCCGGAACGAAAGGAACTCGATGACGAAACCTTCCGCGAAAGCTATTCCTTGCCGGTGTTTGTAAGGATAGAATCCGTTGAATCTCCGTTCCCTGGTCCCGCGGTGCCACGCCAGCTGCGCTACCGCCACGTAAAGGGATACATCGATTCCGCGAAGAAGCTGCACATGCCCATCTTCATTGATATGCATGTAAATCTCTCCGTCGGCATCGATGTCGAAGACATATGGTCAGGCGTGCGTCTTGCAAACGGTCTAGGCCGCATATTGCAGGTCCAATCCGCGACTGGCGCCGTCTGGTTCCTTTCGGCCAGGCTTTATCACGAGGCCTTCCTTTATAATTCGCTTCGACTATTGATGTTCGGCGATCTTCATGCGGTTCTACACAAAGAAATGGCGAATATTAGCTGGGCGGAGGTCGCTGCGATAGGTTACAAATACGAGATGAGGCCGGCGTTATATTTCGTCCTGACGCAGATGAAGCGCATCTGTGGGATAGACATACCGTCCGAGTTCCTAGAGCTCATTCGACCTGATCAAACCGAGGTACCACTTCAACATGATTGGGGCGACGTGTTGCCCAAACTGCTGTCTATTCCCACTGTTAACGATCTTGAGCTGGCGTAAATATGGCGCCCGAGTCACCATATCGTACAGATCCTGCGGCGAACGACCTTCGTATCGCAGCAACCGAAACCTCTGCAAAGTTTGCGTCAACAGTCCATCGGGCCCTCACGCGGTCAGGAATAACGATCCTAAACACGCAGGTGTTCAGCAATGGCCAGATGGCTGTCACTCCGCGCGACGGCGGGCTTGGCGGAAATGTGGTGGTCGTGCAAACATTTCCTGACAGCGTTCATGATCGTCTTTTCGAGTTGTTCCTAGCGCTTGGTGCCGTGCGGGCGCGGGGTCCCCGCACGATTACCGCTGTTCTTCCCTACCTCCCATATTCGCGTTCGGATCGCCCTGCCTTCGACGGCGGACCTGTACCGGTGCGAATCCTTGCGGGGATTATCGAAACGCTCGGTATAGATCGGCTGATAACTTTCGAACTCCATGTTCCTCAGCTGTGCGCCGCATTTGCCTGTCCTGTCGTCAATCTTCAGTTCGCTCCCGCCCTAGTTCGCCATCTCGGTTCTGCGGCCGTCGATGGCGACATGGTCGTTTCACCGGACTTCGGCGGAGCGAAGCGAGCTGAGCACTTGGCGGCCCTGCTCGGCTGCCCATTCGCTGTCATGCGCAAGCACCGCAGAGACGATGATGACTTTCGGGAGAGCGTCGAGATTCTGGGGGACGTTGCTGGCCGGACGATCATCCTGATTGACGACGAAATCAACAGTGGTCAGACGGCTTTTTCAGCCGCCGCACATCTCAAAGCGGCAGGCGCTCGCAAGATAACCCTTGCCGCAGCCCATGCCATATTCACGCCGTCGCTGAACGAAAACTGGGGACGGTCTCAGATCGACCGCATCGTTGTGACCGACAGCGTCGGACGTACCGACAATTTCCCCGACAGTGTCGAAGTAGTCTCGATCGGCAACGAAATTGCAGGCGCGCTGCAGGCACGCTGAGAAGCATTACCTGAAATCTAGCATCACGCGATTAACACGTGGATCGAGCGCCTGCTCGAATGCCTCTTGGGCGTTTGACGAGGGCCAAAGATTGACCTGCAGCACGTCGAAGCGTGCGGCATGTTCAACGATGGTTCGAATGGCATTTCTCACGTCGTCCGCGCTTTGGGCTATGGTGCCGATCAGTTCAATTTCCCGGTAATGCAGAAAGTTAGCGCCTACCGATAACAAATCGGACGTCGGAATCGATTGGTAGAGTACAATCCTGGCACCGCGTGACGCCGCAGCTATGGCCCCCTGAATGCCTCTGACACCGAAGCGCGTGCAAAAGATGCAGTCGAAGCCCCAGCCATCCGTTAATTTCTCGACGAGTTTCGGATCAGACAGAGAATGAACTGACCCCGTTGCATGGGCGCCGGTCGACATCACAGGCCCATGCGTTGCCACGTCGTCATCGAAAAGGTAAACGTCGCATCCTTTGGTTGTCAGAAGTATCGAATGGAGAAGGCCCATCGTGCCTCCGCCGATGACGGCCACAGTGTCTCCAGCCTTTGCACGCGCCCTATTTATGCCGCGTGCCACGCAGGCGACAGGTTCAACTAACGCGGCACGCTCGGGAGCCAAAAAGGAAGGTACGGAAAAAACCTGATAGGCGGGTACGCCCACAAAATTGGCCAATCCCCCCGGCCCCTGCGGCACCCCTCCTCTCGCTTTAGGATTTAAATATGCACAGTGGTTGTCCAGTCCGAGGCGGCAGGCACGACATTGGCCGCATCTGCGCATTAAAAGCACCGCAACGCGGTCTCCTACGCGCAGGCCATCCGGTACATCGTCCGGCAGAGACACGATCGTGCCTGACAACTCGTGCCCGCCCCAATAGGGGTAAGTCGGCTTGGCGCCCCGATAAACGCGTTGCTCCGGTGTGCAGAGTCCACACAACTCTATCCGCACACCGACTTCGGACGATACGGCGAGTGGAACCGACAATGTCCATTCTTCAACCTTGCGGGGGCAAGTAATTACGAGTCCACGAACCTCCATACGAGACCTCTCGCTCCCCGACACACCGACTATCCTAATATGTACACTTACTTGCATCCAGAATCTAGCCAACAACCACAGGCGGCAGTCAGAAAGCTGATGAAATCACGTGCCTTGCTGGCGGGCTTGCTTATGTCCTGGGTCTTGACAAGCTTCTCGGAGATATCGTCGGCGCAAACGGCAAAGGACGTTTCAAGCGGCAGAAGTGTTCCCTTGCGCAAGGAGCGACGAAACTATTGAAGGTAGAGTGGAGCGCTTGGGCCGCGTCAATGCCACCAGCCTCAAACACGAGCCGCGGTTTACCAGCCCGTTCTTCGATGCATCCTCATCTCTGCGAAGATGCCATGTCGCCTTCCCTCATCTGCCCGCGCGAACCCTCCTAAGAGCCTATCGCCACATCGTCCAAAGCTTCATCCTTCGTGGCGCACCGGTTCGAACCGAACAGACCAACAATCCGAGTCGCACCGAGAAGGATGACGGCAACTAGATCGGTAGTTGGGCGGCCGCAACATCAGAAAGGTCTCAGCGTTTGCTGGACGCGTGCCTGCGATGGCGGTGGTGGCAACGATCTTCTCTGGCTGCCCCAAGCGCGGGAGAGGCCATTCGACGCTAGCAAGAGTTCGCTCGAACCTGATATCCGTTACCGCAACGACTTCGCTGAGACCACCTCCCAGGCACCATTCTACGATGCCGGCGAACAAGGTCAGCGTTGCCTCGTGAACGGAACCATCTCCCCTCCCCTCCACTCTTCGAGGTGTCGACGCAAAAGCGAGAACTCTAGACCATCAGGGGATTGGCGTTCAGGCGGCCCTTCGGGAGCAGAGACGGAAATACGTCTACCAGCATGGTCGGTCCCATCGCAGACAAATCGCGTGCACATCCTGCAAGTGGTCCAGCCGCGGTGACATCCAGGATGGCAGTCGGGGCGAGAGCGTCAACCCCATCTGCCTCGCACTCGTCGACTACTTCTACATCCCAAGTGCGAGTGGAAAAGATCCTCGCACGTAGCCTATGATCGTCCTGAAGCAGCTACGCTTCGTAGTAAATTTTTGGTGTCGAGATCGCGAATACCTGCATGAATTTCTCCGCCGCCGTTAGGCGCCGGGAACTCTGCACGAATTGGAATCGGGCGTCCGTTGTCGAATGCTTACGGTTTTGTGCGAGTGAGTCGCGGCAAGGGGATCACCGACTTTGCCGAGGTCTTCTGCTTTTCGTCTAAATCGCCGGGGCACATTTGTAGGATTCACAATAAAACACACCATGACCAATCGGTACCGCGGTCTTGCTAAGCTGCAGGATATAAACGGAAAAATCCATTTACTCTACGTTCGGGTTTATCCACGTTAGCCTTTCGTTAACCTAAAACCCCTTGCTCAAAATGCAGAATCGGCTCTAATAGCTAGTGGCGGAACTTTAGCGGTTTCGCGAAAAGTTCCGCCACTTGCAGGAAATGGATTTTGAGATGGCGAAAACCGCAGCAAACACAGCGCCGGTCGTCGAAGGGTTGACCGCATTGATGGAGCGTCATGCTGACGCTCTCTCCAGCCAACTTCAAGCACATCATCTCAAGGTCTTCCCGCCGACGTCCGAAAAGGGCATTCGATCCTTTGCACCGTCAGAAGCCTCAAAATTGCTTGGCATCGGTGAGTCTTATCTTAGACAAACTGCTTCGGAAATGCCTGAACTGCACGTTAGTATGAGCCCTGGCGGTCGACGCACGTTCACGATCGAAGATATTCATTCAATCCGTAAGCACCTGGACCTGATTGGCCGCGGGAACCGGCGCTACCTGCCCCATCGTCGCACGGGGGAGCAGCTTCAAGTCGTCTCGGTGATGAATTTCAAAGGCGGCTCGGGCAAGACGACGACAGCCGCGCATCTGGCACAGTACCTGGCAATGCGTGGCTACCGGATTCTCGCGATTGATCTTGATCCCCAAGCAAGCCTTTCCGCACTCTTCGGCAGTCAGCCAGAAACTGACGTTGGTCCGAACGAAACACTCTATGGCGCCATCCGGTATGATGACGAGCAGGTCCCAATCGAGCAGGTTGTCCGAGGAACGTACATCCCGGATCTTCATCTAATTCCTGGCAATCTTGAACTGATGGAGTTTGAGCACGATACCCCGCGCGCGCTTATGAACCGGAAGGAAGGTGACACGCTTTTTTACGGTCGGATCAGTCAGGTCATCGAAGACATCGCGGACAACTACGATGTCGTCGTTATCGATTGCCCTCCCCAACTTGGCTATCTCACGCTTTCAGCTCTGACCGCCGCAACCTCGATCCTCGTCACCGTCCATCCCCAGATGTTGGATGTAATGTCGATGAACCAGTTTCTGGCGATGACCTCGAATCTCCTTCGGGAAATCGAGAACGCAGGCGCCCAGTTCAAGTTCAATTGGATGCGCTACCTCGTCACTCGTTTTGAACCGAGCGATGGCCCGCAGAACCAGATGGTGGGCTATCTGCGTTCGATCTTCGGCGAAAATGTCCTCAATTTTCCGATGCTCAAGACGACCGCCGTTTCGGACGCTGGCCTGACGAATCAAACCCTCTTTGAGGTTGAGCGCGGACAGTTCACGCGCTCGACCTATGATCGGGCCTTAGAGGCGATGAACGCCGTCAACGACGAGATCGAAACTCTAATCAAAAAAGCATGGGGTAGAACCACATGAGTCGGAAGCACCTCCTTGACGTCACCACGGACGCGCCCGACAGCTCATCAGCTGCTGAACACAGAGCGGCAAAGACTCGCTCCATGCCGCTTCTCGGCGTGACCAGAAAAGAACGAGATCCAGCGACGAAGCTGACTGCAAACATCGGTAACGCGTTGCGCGAGCAAAATGATCGTCTTGGTCGTGCCGAGGAGATCGAGCGGCGTCTCGCCGAAGGTCAGGCCGTGGTTGAACTGAACGCGTCGTCAATCGAGCCGTCCTTCGTTCAGGATCGCATGCAAGGTGATATCGAAGGACTTCTTGCATCCATCCGCGAGCAAGGACAGCAGGTCCCAATCCTTGTGAGACCTCATCCCGTTAAACCCGCGCACTACCAAGTTGCCTTTGGACACCGCCGGCTGCGCGCCGTTTCGGAGCTAGGACTGCCGGTCAAGGCGGTTGTTCGAGACTTGACGGACGAGCAGTTGGTTGTCGCACAGGGTCAGGAAAACAATGAGCGCGAAGACCTCACCTTCATCGAAAAGGCACGTTTCGCACACAAGCTAAACAAGCAGTTTCCACGAGAAATCGTCATCGCGGCTATGTCAATCGATAAAAGCAACTTGTCGAAGATGCTCCTGCTTGTTGACGCCCTCCCCTCTGAATTGATCGATGCCATCGGCGCCGCTCCAGGCGTTGGACGCCCAAGTTGGCAGCAATTGGCAGAGCTGGTTGAGAAAGCATCGCCTCCGGCAGGCGCTGCGAAATATGCTGCCTCGGAGGAGGTGCAGGCGCTGCCGTCGTCGGAACGGTTCAAGGCAGTGATCGACCATCTGAAACCGCGTCGGACTGCGCGCGGGTTGCCAGACGTCCTGTCGACCCCCGATGGCGACAGGCTTGCGCAGGTCACGCAGAGCAAGAGCAAGCTAGAAATTACCATTGACAGGAAAGCCACGCCGGATTTCGCGGCTTTCGTACTCGAGCATTTGCCGGCGCTTTACCAGGAGCATCGCGCAAAGCATCAACGGAAACAGGGAGTGTAACCCGCAAAAGAAAAGAGCTCCCTCAACGTCGCCGTCGTGGAAGCCCTTCTGTCTCTGTAGCAAGAACAGAATCGCATTTCCTCGAATCCTCGTCAAGAGTCTTTGGCGCCGTTTTGGTGAGCGAATTTCCTTTGCCTGCTGAAAGGTGAGAGACAATGCAGTCGGGGAATGTAGCGACGCCGTTCGGGCGGCGGCCAATGACGCTTGCGCTCGTGCGGCGCCAGGCGGCAATGGAAATCAAGCATGGAAAAGCTGCCGATAAGTGGAAAGTGTTGAGAGACGCTTCCGCCGCGATGGAACTGCTCAAGATCCAGTCGAACAGTCTGGCTGTTCTTGACGCACTTTTGAGTTTTTATCCTGACAATGAGTTGCGTCAGGATGCACAATTGATTGTCTTCCCCTCGAATGCCCAACTGGCGCTTCGGGCGCATGCAATGGCGGGCGCAACGTTGCGGCGGCATATTGCCATTCTGGTGGAGTCGGGGTTGATCGTCCGTAAGGATAGCGCCAATGGCAAGCGCTTCGCCCGCAAGGGCGACGATGGCCAGATCGAGAATGCTTTTGGCTTCGACCTGTCGCCCCTCCTGGCGCGATCGGAAGAGTTGGCGATGTTGGCGCAAAGAGTGGCGGCCGAGAGAGCCTCGCTCAGGAAAGCCAAAGAGAGCCTTACAATTTGCCGGCGGGATGTTCGCAAACTTATTACTGCTGCAATGGTCGAGGGCGCCGACGGCGATTGGAAGACGACCGAGGACATCTACATTGCGCTCGCGAGCAGAATTCCGCGCGTTCCGACCCTTGAAGGGGTCACTAGCGTTCTCAATGAAATGGAGATGCTCCGTGAGGCAGTGCTTAATCGTTTGGAAAACCTCGAGAATGCTGAAAAAATTAGCACCAATGCTGCTCATATCGAGCAGCACATACAGAATTCAAAACCCGAATCCGTAAATGAATCTGAACCACGCTCCGAAAAGGAGCAGGGGGCAAAGGCGAGCTTGAGCCTTCAGCCGAAGAATGAATCGCAAAGGGCGTTCCCCTTGGGATTGGTGCTCAAGGCGTGCCCGATGATCAGCGACTATGCACCGCGCGGCGTGGGAAGCTGGCGAGATCTGATGTCTGCCGCTGTGGTGGTTCGATCTATGCTGGGGGTAAGCCCTTCCGCCTACCAGGATGCCTGCGAGGCGCTAGGACCGGAGAATGCTGCGGTGGCAATTGCGTGCATCCTGGAAAGGGCTAACTTCATCAACTCTCCTGGAGGCTATCTGCGGGATCTAACGCGCCGAAGTGAGCGCGGTGAATTCTCGCTTGGCCCGATGATAATGGCGTTGTTGAAGGCCAACGGGCAAGGCGGTTTGAGGGCTGGGTAAGTGCGGCTGATCGTTATTCCTGCCGTTGAGGATTTCGGTTGTGGTCAGCTGACCACCAAGCTAACCTCTTGGAAAACACCAACTTTCAAAGGCGGCTTGTCGCAGGCATTGTGCCGGTTACCGTCTGGCTCCCGAGCCAAATGACGCCTCTTAGGGGAACAGTAGACCGTGATCTCAATACGAACGCGCCCAAGGTCGCGCACGAACAAGACCAGGAGCGAAGTCTTCGCACGAAATGGCAGCCGCCTTTCATCAATTCATTGGCACCGGCGCGGCAAATCGCAAGGCGGCCGGCTGTGCCGGCTAATCGCGAGTGGGCGATGGCGCCGCATGGATAGGACGCAATAGGAACAACTACCTGCTGCCATCCGCAGCGCCGGAATCTACGGGGCTGATTCGCGGCGGCACTTCCACAACACTGGGAGAATTCATCAACCGCTATCTTGGGCGAGGTGACGCAATGAGCCACTCGACCCTATGGTCTTTTGACCAGGCAAGAATGGCATTCGAGGTGAGTTTGGTGCCGTTGTCGGAGAGATCATTGCGAGTTTCGAGCGAGGCGACGACCGGAGATCGAGGTGTCCGGGGATCGCCGCGAGGCATTCTCGCGTCGCGTCATCGACGATGTTGAGCACGCGAAACCCCCTTCCGTAAGCGAACTTGCAGGCACGCGCGCACCGATCCTGGCCAACGCGAAGGCTCTGCCCGCTGGTCGCTGGATTTTGTTCGTGACCAAAAGCAAATGATCCAGTGGAACATTTCTCCACCGAACGACTGAGGCATATACCTATCTCGCAAGGCCCAGCCATCGGCACAGTATTTGAGTCCGTTGAAGAAGGTGATGGGTCCAGGCGGCTTGGAGGAGGCATAGCCGTTCCAGCCGCCGAGTTTGGCGACGATCCAAGCGGCCCAGGCGAGCGAAGCTTTGGGATGGGGATTGGATTGCAGCTTGGTCTTGCCCTTGAAGCGGCTTTCGAGGGCGGCGAGCGTGTTGATCTCGTGGGGACTGACTGCCAGGCTTGCCGGGTGAGGATCGCCGCCACTGCGGTCCTGCACGAGTTGGAGGACGATTGCCGCGGCCTTGGCGGCGATGGCGACGAGCTTTTCCAGCCGCGGCGCTAACTGCAATTGGCTGTCTTCGATCTTGAAGCCCTGCGTCTTCATCACCCGGAAGAACTGCTCGATCATCCAGCGCTGCTTGTACCAAGCGACGATCTGCCAGGCGTCAGTCGCACTGGAGAGCGCATGGGTGGTCAAGAGCAGCCAATGCAAGGGCTCGACACCGTCGGGTGCGTCCGGTTCGACGACCTCGACCCAACTGAGCCTAACCCCGTCGGGCAGCCCTTCTTCGCGCAGGTTTTGCGGTCGCCTGATCGTCGCCTGGCCGAAGCGCAGGCACAACGTTGCCTGCCGCGCCGGACGGTCGGCGCGCTCGCGCAGCTCGATCGTTTGGGTGTCGCAGAACCGAACTGTCTCTACGACATCACGCAGTTTAGAGCCGCCGATGAGTGCATGGTCATGCATGACGCGCGACAAAAGATCGAAGCGTTGGTCGGGCAGGCGCGCCCACATCATAAAGAAGTCGCCCTATTGCGCGACCTCGCGACCGGCGACCGGCGACCGGCGACCGGCGGCTTCGGCGGGGGGGGGAGCGCCGTTGGGGTCGACCGCATCTACGGGCTCTATCGCGAAGAAGGACTTTCCGTTCGCAAGCAGAAAAGCCGGGGCGGCACTGTCGGCACGCGTGGCCCGATCCTGGTCGAAGCGAAGGCCAATGCCCGAAGCTCGCTGAATCTCGTTCACGACCAGTTCGCTTGCGGAAGGCGGTTTCGCGTGCTCAACTTCGTCGAAGACGTGACCCGCGAATGCCTGGCGGCGATCCCGTGCACCTCGATCTTGCGTCGTCGCGTCGCTCGCGAACTGTCGGTCCTCATCGAACGGCGCGGCAAACCGGGGATGATCGTCTCCGACAACGGCACGGAATTCACCTCGAATGCCATCCTTGCCAGGTCGAAGGATCATAGTGTCGAGTCGCACGGCATCACGCCGGGAAGCCGATGCAAAACGCTAATGTCGAGAGCTTCAACGGCCGGATGCGGGACGAGATGGTCAACCAAAGCCTGTTCCTCGGCTGCGATTATGCCCGAAGCGCCATTGCTGGGCCGACGATTACAACCACTTCCGGCCGCACTCATCGCTCGGACCAGACCCGGGCACGTGATGCAGATACCATTGCCGCAACCGGCTCCAACGCTGCGCGAGATGAAAGCTTCGCGTTTCCGCCACTTGGCGTACTCGGAGCGCGCAGGCTCTAGTTGTGAGCTTTCGGGAGGTTGTCCATTCAAAGCGGATTTAGGAGACTGGAGCTATCACACCTCGAGTCG
>NZ_LODW01000099.1 GCF_002914525.1 Rhizobium hidalgonense
AGAATCAACACCGTGCGCCTTGTCCACCAAATTTAAACCGGACAGCAGTGGGCTTGACCCTGGGATCCATGCGGCTGGCACGAGGTGGATAGGGGCAGAGAAATAGAAGTCCGCGTCCTTGGTTGTGGATCCCAGGGTCAAGCCCTGGGATGACGGAGAGTGTGGTTGGCTTTGTTGCCAGACGCACCGGCGATGCAGCTCGCGGCACCACCTCTGCTCCTTCATCGGCAGCACCACTTCTCCTCCGTCATCCCAGTACCGCCGATCTCCAGGCAGGAACGCGCGTCGCGTCCCCCCACCCATCGCGCCATCATCAACGATACCCCGATGACGCCTTTGGCCTGTCGTTCGGCGCATATGAGGTTGTGTCGCCGGGGCTGTCGCTTCACCATGAAGGCAACTTCAGCTCCGGACAGAGACAGGCAGGCAATGACAGATATCGCGCACATGCAGGAACAGCGATTGAACGCCCTTCGACAGACCGCGTCGGGTGCGCCGAGACTGCCGTCCAACCCATTCTTCGGCGTCGGGCCGATCACCGATGCGACGACCGATGAAGTCGATAGCCGCCTGCGGCGCATCGCCTTCGATGCCTGGATCGAAAAGACCTATCGCAAGTTCGACGACCGCGGCAACGATATCGGCGGCTTCACCACCGCCGAAATTTCCCGCAGCATGCATCGCGGCTATCCGGCCGACAAGATCCTGACCGACATGATGCGGGCGATCCATCGTTATTTCGGCTTTCCCAAGGTCAACCGCATGGCGGTCGGCCTCGGCGGTGGCCATAGCGGTTTCACCGTCTGCATCCAGCACCTGATGAATGCCAACGATGCCGGCCAGCGCGTCTATGTCGATACGCCGCGGCCGGAGAGCGATCCGTCCAAGGCGGCCGGCTTCTTCCGCCAGTCCTGGGCGACACAACTGATCGAGATGCAGCGCTTCGCCGAAAAGGGCTGCGAGAGCCGCATCCATTTTGCCGCCTCCGAAGGCGTGATCCCGACCGCGGCCGAACTGACGGCGCTCGGCGTGTCGATCTTCGTCGGCGTCGGCCACGAAACCACAGGGGCCAATGCCTATACCAGCAGCGAAATCCACGAGCTGTTGAACTGGCTCGACGGCGATCCGGCCAACCGCCATGCGGTGTTCGACGCCACCTCGATGCTCGGCGCCATGCCCTGGGAGCCTGAACTGGTCAGCGCCGTGATGGCGAAGTGCTGCCTGTTCATGCCGTTCCAGAAGGCGATCGGCGGCATCTCCGGCTATTTCGTTGCCTCCTTCACGCCGCATGCCCTGGCGCTGATCGAGAAGAATCAGCAGGATCCGGCCTGGGCGATCCCGCGGCAGCTGAAGATCGCGCCGCCGATCGATCCGCGCCAGCCGTTTTCGGCCAAGCGCTCCGTCGATGCCGGGCCGTTCTACGATCCGGCCGAAGACCGCATGCTCGGCGGCGTCATCAACACCTATAGCGCGCTCGCCTTTGCCGAGACCACCTTCGGCCTGCTGCAGTCGGAGGCCCGGGTCGGCTCCGTCGTCGAGCTCAACCGCCGCTCCGCCGCCAACCGCGCCGTGATCGACGAATGGGTCAAGTCGCATCCGCTGCTGTCGCTTGTAGTCACCGATGCCGACCGCCGCGGTGCGGCGGTGACGCTGCTGAAGGTCGAGGACGACATCACCGATGCCGGCATCCACGCCCGCATCATCGCCCGTTCGAAACAGCTGCTCGGTTATGAGGGCATCACCCATCCGAACGGCGAATACGAGCCGGGCCTCGACGCCGCCCGCTACGTCAACGCCTTCCCCGGCACCCCAGGCGATTACCGCGCCTGGGTCGGCGGCATCCGTGAGCCCGAAGATGTCGTGGCACTTCTGGAAAACCTGCAATACGCCTATCTCAGAGCCAAGATCGTCGTTCTCGAAGAGGAACTGGCAAAGAATGGCGTGACCTTCGACGCCGCGGCCAAGGCCGCTGGCGCCGTGCGCAAGGACGATCCGAACCACGCCTATACGGTGTTGATCGCCGATCTCGTCGGCCTGCGCTTCGGCGCTAATGGCGAGCCTGATTACAGCGAGATCAAGGCCTATATCGAGGAGAAGGGCGGCAGCTTCCATCTCGGGCCGCTCAGTGATCGGGCCGGGCTTGAAAAAGGCCGCATCCATTTCTTCTACCAGCCGAACCTCAGCACCGAGGCGGAGATCCTGCCGCAAACCGACAAGGGCCAGTACGACGCGCTGATCGCGGCGGCGACCTTCATCCCGAAGGCTGCGGTCTTCCCGCTCGGCGGCGTGCGCATCGGTGCCGGCACCGGCAATATGGGCTCGGCCTCCTGGGGCGGCGGCAATGGCGAGGGCGGTACTGCGGCGCTGATGAACACGCCCGGCATCAACAGCCGGGCGACTGCCCAGATGGCTGTGAAGGCAATCCTCAAGGTCGTTCCCGACCTGCCGGTCGACCGGCTGCACCGGATGGTCGCTGGCGGCGATTTCGATACCGGCCGTCAGCTCAAGGATTTCCCGACGGCAAAGCTCGAGGGCCGCAAGCTCGCCGTTCTCGGCTACGGCAATATCGGCCGTGAAGTCGCCAAGCTCGCCAAGGCTTTCGGCATGCAAGTGGCGATCTACGCCCGCGAGCATCACCGGCGCTGGATCGAGGCGGAAGGCTTTAACTATGCCGCAAGCCCGGTCGAAGCCGCAAGCGGCGCCGACGTGCTCTCCGTCCATATCGGCCTCGGCCGCCTGGACGCATCGACCGGCATCTATTCCAATGCCGGCACCGTCGACGCGAAGGTGCTCGGTGCGATGAAGGACGGCGCGGTGCTGGTGAATTACGACCGCGGCGAAGTCGTCGATACCAATGCGCTCGACGCAGCCCTTGCCTCCGGCAAGATCGCCCATGCGGCCATCGACGCCGACCTCTTCAGCGATGCCGCGACCGGCACGCTGAGCGGCCCGATGCTGCCCTACCTGCCGCTCGAGCAGCGCCACAAGGGCAAGCTTGAGCTCTTGCCGCATGCCGCCGCCGACACCGACCACCCGTCGCGGGTGACCGGCGCCAAGCAGGCGGTCGACCAGATCTTCGACGTCATCCGCTTCAAATCGGTCGTCAATCTCAAGGGCGACCTGCCGGAAGGCTATGTCTCGGCCGGCAGCCGCACGCCGGCCGGCATCGGCAAGGTGACGAAGCAAGTCGTCGCGGAAGCCGGCGGTAAGGCAAAGCTGCTCGAAGAACTGCGCCAGGCCTCGGAAAGGATCGCCGCCATCACAGGCGCGCTGTCGGCCGTCTCCGACCCGGCTCACCGCGGACGCATCGTCGAACGCTACACCAGCCTCCTGGTCGAAAACGCCGACCGGCAGCGATCGCTTCTCGATCAGCTCGGCCTTTACGGGCCGGCGGAGGGCTGAGCTTTAGCGGTGGTCTCGGCGCCGACGGTCTCCTATCGTTCTCGGAATGAGGGAATGGGGGTATAACGATCCCGATTATCGAGACCACTCAGCGCGTGGGCAGACATGGGGCGTCGCATCCTGTGGAACCCCCTTCTGCCTTGCCGGGCATCTCCCCCGCACGGGGGGAGATTGGTAGGAGGCGAACACTTCGTCCCTCGCTGACCGATGCGCAGATTCGTCTGAAAAGACGAGCGGTGTTGTAAACGGGAAACCCTAAAGCCCATCCGATCGCCCCCTTGTGGGGGAGATGCCCGGCAGGGGCAGAGGGTACCGGCGGTCCCAGGCGGCACCAGGCCGCCTGTCCCCATATGCCGGACAAACCGTCCGTTACTTCTGTTCGGGCGCCAGGAACTCGGCGCAATAGGACGGACCGTTGACGCCGGGAATGTCGGCGACGGTGCGGATGTCGCGGATCGTGTAATCCGAGCTGGTGGTGATTTCGGCCTGGCAGCGCAGATAGGCGGTGCGGGCCGACGAAATCTGCTTGCCGCGCTTGCCGTCGGCGCCTTCGGCATATTTTGCCGGAATGCGCACGGTCTTGTAGCCGCCGCGCCAGGTATAGACGGTGGTGGCGCCTTGCTCGCTGTCGCTGATCGGCGGCCCGTAGGCGGCAAAGAAGATGCCGGCCGATTTGCCGACCCAGCGGGCCTCGATCGGATTGCCGGCGGAAGGTATGGTCGTGCATCCGGCAAGCCCAATTGCAAGCCCGGCCGCGGTGATGGTGCGGAGTTTCATCGTGTTGTCCCTGGTCTCTAGCGCAGTGGCTGCGAATCCGCTGTTTACCGGCGGTTTCGCCTGTCCCGTCGAGCCCTTTAGCGCGGAACCCGGCAAAAGAAAATTGCCCCTTTGGCACTTCCCGACGATTTGCTCCGAGTGTGTCTTTTTGCAGCAGCAGCGTCCCGAAGCCCCTGTCATCAACCCGTCAAAAATTCCGCCTGATTTTTGGAATTTGGTGCTTGTGCAACCAGATAGGCTGTTCTATAGAAGCGCCGCTGGTCACGGAGTGTAGCGCAGTCTGGTAGCGCACCACGTTCGGGACGTGGGGGTCGAGTGTTCGAATCACTCCACTCCGACCAGTCGTAACCATCGGTCATTATTGCCGAAAATCATGGTTGCTGATGTTTCCCGAAATTTTCTATCTCATGAATACCGAATGATACGTCTCGGCTGGTAACGATCCTGTCGTTCATGCGTAGTCGTGAAAAGCTGGTACGCAAACGAGCCTTACCCAGCTTTCGTGAGGCTGTGAATAATTTCGCCCCACATCTTCGCCGCCTCTGAGATCGCGTCGGCTATGCGCCACAGGGCTGGCTCGAATGACGCGGAAGACTCTGCCGCTGATAACCGTCATTGGCGCTTCGCGGACGTTATAACCATTGCTGGCCTGTCATGTTCGTCCCCCGTGGACGGAACTGCTTTCATAGTTGGGCGTTTTTCTAAGTTAGTCCGGCACTGCTGGCATTCCGCCGGCACTGCCGGATGGGAGAAAAATCATGAGAACGATATTGATCGCGATAGGTGCGTTAACTGCTTTAGCCGGGTCTGCTTTTGCGGCCGAGCCTGCCAAGACGGTGGAGACGAAAATGGGCAAGGTCCTGGCTACTGAAAAGGGCATGGTCCTTTACACCTTCGACAAAGATACAAAAGGCAAATCCAACTGCGATAAGGATTGCCTGAAGAAGTGGCCGGCGTTCCACGCCGGAGCCAAGGCCAAGGCAGAAGGCGAATGGACGCTGGTCAAAGCTGCGGATGGCAAAGAGATGTGGGCCTACGAGGGCAAGCCGCTCTACACCTATGTCGAGGATAAGAAAGCCGGTGAAGCCAACGGCGATGGCGTTGGGGGAGTTTGGCACGCGGCCAAATAGCCGAACCGGCGACCGTTTGAACGGGCGGTCGTCGGATCGCCTTGAACGGCGGCGCGGCTTACCGACGCAATGCCGGGAGCACGTTGTCGCGGCCCGGCGAAGCCTGATCTGGAGATCTCGTGTCAGTACCGATCATTCCGGCCGGAACGCGGTTGGAGAAGAAGCAGCGTGCGGCTCTGTGCTGCGATCTCAGCCGCCGACCGTGATTTCACCGTCGGCAACACGTTTGACAAATATCTTCAAACCTTCATGCCGCAGTTTCTTCCAGCCGCCGTCGGAGACCATCGATTTAGCCAGATCGGCAAACCCCTCGGTAAGGTAGGGAACCTGCGATGCCGGTCGTTTGCCGAGCGCTTGGATCAAGCAGTCGGTTCTTGGCGGGGACGAGAACGTGTTTCCGGACCGTTGCATGACGATCTCCAAATGATCTGTGCCGTCTGGAAATCGGATCGTCCCATAGCCGCACTTGGCCGCGGCATTCACTTCGGCCTTGGAGAGATTGTCTTGCAGAAGAAATGACAGCTGACTGAAACTGTTGTCAGTGTAGTCGAACTGCCCCAATATGATGAAGTCCAGTTCGTTCTGCCCCTTCCTGGCGCCTTTGATCTTGCCAAAGAAGTTGGAATTCACCTTGGTGTCTTTGCCTGTCTTCATGGCAAGCATTTCGCCCAGCTTGATATAGGTCCTCGGTTTTGACGAACCGTTTTCGGCACCGGCCGCGGCGTTGCCTGAAGGCAGACTTGCGGTCTCCGGCTTGGCATAGGCGTCAGCGAAGGCTTGCAGCGTTGTCAGATTGAGCGCCTCGGGAAGCCCGCTCTCAAACTTGCGGCAAGAGAGTGCGGCCTGCCGTGTTGCCTTGTCAGGCTTGCCCTCGACATTCCCTGGCTTGCAGCCCAAATGAACCAGTTGGTGCTGCAACCTCTTGAGCAAAACTGCTTGTTCGGCGGAATAGTCGCTGACACCGCGGGTCACACTGACATTGCGGACATCGATGCCGATACCATCCGGCTGCACCACGTCAAACTGGGACGTATGATGGTCATAGTTCTTCCATTCGTTGCCCCAGCCCATCATCACCGGGCCGAGAATGAAGTTGAATGATTTCGGGTCGCGGTTTGATTGCGGCTCGCACTCGTTCGATTCCCAGCAATGCGGCGCTTGGTTGGTTGCTTCACCTTCGGCGGCGTAGATCACCTTGTTGTCGCAGCTTGCCGTAACCCATCCGCTCTCATCGTTTGCCCATCGGATTTTCAGCGAGAATGTCGCCCATTTGCCGAAATCTCCCGGTTTCTGGCACTGGCGGGCGAGAAAGTTCACGCCGTTGCGCGTGTCGGCTTTCAGCATGTAGATGAAATTGTGGATTGCCGGTCCTTCCCAGGACGCGAGGCGCAAATGGCTGTCCCAGCCATCGGGATAAAAGCCATTTGCGGAGTTGTTGTGCCAGCCCTTGTAGGCAAAAGCCGGATCGAGCCGGAAATCAAACTTGTATTCGACGCTTTCGCCAACCCTCATGTCTCGCATATAGCGGATCGTCGAGCGGACGTTGCCATTGCGACAATCATTTTCGCCGCGTCCATCTCCATAGTCGACATTGGAACACTGACGGTCGAATATCTCGAACCGGGTCACGCCGTCCTTGACCTCCGGTCTGACCGATCCGTTGAATTTGTGGCGCTCAAAACCTTTGGGGAGCGGGTCGGCAGTCGCACCTGCGTGGGGCGCAAAAACCATAAGCGCGCCAACCGCCAGTCCAACTATGGGATTTTTCAGCATAGCCCCCTCGCCAAATTGGACGCCAACCATATCACGATCTCTCTTGGAAGGTTGGGTTTAGCTCGGGTTCAGATCGGTGCGTGAGGCGCTGCGATGAGAAGGAACCGCGGTCAAAGCTGCCCAACTGCTTGTGCTTGATGTCTTCAACGATGCCACCGAGGCCGAGCAGGCGCGACGGGCGTTTAGCCGGCAGCCAGGGCGAGCGACATCAAGGGCGGCTCTGGCACGTTTCGAGCTACGGCCGATTTCCTTGATGCTCTGATCGACAATAACACGCAAGACGGCTCCCTCAACCGGAACGAGTCCCAAAGTGATTCGTTGAGTCGCGTTCCGTGTGAGATACTGGGCCATGAGCAAGCGACGAAGCTTCAAACCGGTGAAGATCACCATCAATGGCAAGGTGAGGACGGTCTATAATGTCGTTCAGGCCGGCAATGCCTTACTGAACGACTGGCCCGACCAGACGCCGGCGGCCAAGGTTGCCGAAGGGCTGGTGCTCGACGTCTTCAACGATGCCGCCGAACCCGAGCAGGTGCGGCGGGCCTTCATCACCGCGGCCAAGGCGAGCGACATCAAGTTCAGCTCCTGAGCGGCGATATCGAGCAATGCTTATTTCCATGATACCCGCTCCTGATCGGCGAGATCCTGCGTCTTGAACTGTGTCTCCAACCAGGCGGCGGTGACGATGGCGGCGAGGAAGCCGAAGGCGAGGCAGGTGATGGCCTGCTTGCGCCAGGAGATGAAGGTGACCGGCGGCGAGGTGAGGGGCTTTTCCGCGCATTCACCGGCTGGGCAGGCGCAGCCGGAAAAAGCCTTGACGATGCAGTCTGACGACATCTGCGTTTTCCTCAGGCGTAAAGCTGGTCGCGATCGGTCATGCCCATGATCTCGCGGGCATAGCGGTAATGCTCCTCGACGGAGGCACTCGCACCGCGCAGCCAGGATGGGCCGCGGACCGAATGTTCGGGACGGCGGAGATAGGCAAAACCGAGAGCACCCATGCGCTGGGCCTCGATCGCCATATAGGCGCTGCAGTCGCTCGTCCCGCGCGCGCCATTCCAGCGGGCGCCGCGCTTGCTTTCCTCGGTCTCGATATTGCGGATGTGCTGCATCGCCCTGTCCTCTGCCTGCCGTATCGGCTCGAGGTAAAGGTATATATCATACCCAATCACGTCAACCGTAAAAGGTATAAAAAATACCTTAATGATTGACGAGGTACGAATCATAGGCGTATGTCTGGGCCAAGTGATTGGGCGACCGGGTGCAACTCCCGAGCTGACGAAGCCCAGCGGCGCGGGAAGCGAAAGTCCTTAAGTGCGCTGTCAGAAAATCAGGACGAGGGCGAAGCGAATGGCCCCTCTGGCACGTGTCCCATCCCGGCTCCGGCCTTCAGGACCCTGGCCAATGCTCTCCCGGCTTCATGGGCTTTGCTCATGGGGTAGGGGGAAGCTTTGGCCGGAACCCTCCCTCGCCAGCCTTCAGGATCGAAGACAGAAAGATAGAAACAAGGTTATCCTGGAATCTGATGCTGCGAAAAAACGGAGGCGCAACGAGATCGAAATCGCCGACGCGGTGATCGAGCCCGGGCCTTGGGATGCCCAATTTTACGATCTGGGGGAGAGAGGCTGCCGAAGGATATTGCTCGCAGCCATTCATTCCATTCCGGCGACTGACGCGGGTGGCGTCCGCAGCTTCCGCAATGTGTAGTTTCAGGGGAGGGATGCCTCTCACGATCCTGGTCGCCGGATCGGGAGAAAGTCGGAGCGAGATCCTACAGGCCGTACATCTCACGCGCGGCGCTGAAGGCCAGCAGAGATACCGCTGATGTGACGATATAGAACCAAATTCTGCCGGCGCGAAGAAGGGCGGATCATCTTGTTTTCCCTAATGAATATGGTTTATTCGCAACGGCTTACATCTCGATGATCGATCGGCGGACGCGGCCGACGATGGTGACGGCGCCCTGGAATTGCGGCGGCGGCACATCCTCGTAGGAGGCGGGCTGGAAGGGCGGGTCGTCGTTCGGGCGGTAGCGCTTGTAGGTGGCGGCCCCGGTCTCGTCGGCGACGACATAGAGCGCGTTCGGCGCCAGGCGCTTGTCGCGAAGGTTGACGAAGATGATCGAGCCGGGGGGTGAGATCTTGTTCATCGAATTGCCTTCGACCTCGAGCGCGATCCATTCGCCGTCCGGCAGATCGAGCGCTGCCACCGTCGGGAATTCCGAAAAGTCGGTGATCGGCGCCTGCTCGCTCAGCTGGCCGGCGCTGACCCAGGAGATCTTCGGCACGTCGGCGACGGAGACCGGCAGCTCATCCGGATCGAGCGCGTTGCCGGTTCCGAACTGCAGCCAGTTGAGATTGACCTTGAAGGCGCGGGCATATTTCTTCGCATCGGCAATGCCGAAGCCGTTGCGGCCGGACTCATGCGCCTTGTAGACATTCGCATTCCAGCCGAACCGCTCGACGATCGCCTTCGGCCCGGCAAAGCCCGCGTTTTTCCTGGCCATGACCAGCCGCTTTGCGCGTTCTTCGCGCTCAAATTGTTCCTGATCTTTCAACATGATATAAAAAATACCCTAGTTTAGGGTATATGTCATGCCCTTTTACGCTTGACATATCGGGTATTAATTGTACCCTAATCGACATGACAAACAGCGATATCATCAACAACTGGCCAAGCCTCCGGCGCTGCGGCGCCCACTACACCGGCTGCCCGAACTGCGGCAAGGCGCTGTCGATCGCCGAGGTGATCGAGCGCCACTGCGAGACCTGCGGCCGGCAGACGAACCCGAAAGAGATGCGGCGGACCGCCGATCCAGGCTCTTCTCTGCTGACCGATCCCGACGGCGTCACCCCTCCCTGACGGCGATCGGCGGCCGGCGTCGCTGCCCTCCCTCGGCGACGCCGGCGTCCATACCCCGGACGGCGGCCCGGCAGGCGACCCGAGCCTTTGCTCCCGTAACAGCGCCGGCGCTCCGGTCGCCGTCGATGCATTCACATCAGGCAGCTGGCAGCCCCGCTTCGGCGGGAACGCCGCGCTGCGCTCGAAATGGACAAGAAGGATCACACTGGCATGAACTCGCTCGAGCTTTTCCGCACCGGCAGGGACTACATCGAAATCGCCGCCATCCTCGGCATGTCGGTGCCGTCGGTGGAAATCGAGATCCACCGGCTGCGCAGCGCCGAGAAGGGCGATACCGCCCACGAGGTTCATGCCGGTGCGGAAATCCACCGGTTTGGCCGCCGTCTCAAGCCCGGCACGCCGGTCAATTTTGCCGGCGGCCAGCGGCGGCTGGGGGTTTGAGCGTGGCTCGATCGACCGGGAAAGGAAAATGCATGGCGAAGGAAACAATGAGCAAGGACATCATGGACATCCTCGGCCCGGTGCTGGGGGAGGAGCTGGCGGCAGCCGTCATCGAGCATCGCAAGCGCACGCTGAAGCGGCCGCTGACGGCTTACGCCGCAAAGATCCAGGCCAGGGAATATCTGCTGACCGGCGATCCGGCCGGTGCTGCCGAGATGCAGATCTTCCGCGGCTGGCAGGCGATCAAATGCGACTGGTACCTCAAGGAGAAGGCGAGGGAAGCCCAATCGATCAACAGCAGCCCGAGAAGGACGACAGTCGATGCCGCAAGAGATTTCCTCTCCGGTGAAGGTCATAGCGGCGATGCTTTCGGGTTTCCCGGCATCATCAGGCACTGATCCCGATATGCAGATCCGCGCCTATCTGCTGGCGATCGATGGCATCCCGTCGGAGGCTGTCTGGCAGGCCGCCAAACTCTTCATCTCCGGAAAGGTCAAGAACCATAACCGCGCCTTCGCCCCGAGCTGCGCCAGCTTTGCCGAGCAGTGCCGCCGTCAGCAGGCGGCGATCGAAGCGCAAAGCCGCCCGCGCCTTACGCGGCAGCCCGAGACGCCGCAGCCGAAAGTCGCGGCCTACAAGATGCAGCTGCTGCGCGACGCGGCGAACGGCAGCCGCAGCGCCAGGCGGAAACTGGCGGAAATGTTCCCCGACAACCCGATCATTGCAAAAGCCGCACGGCACGAGGAGGCATTGAGATGAGAGGCCTATTCTGGACGGAAGACAAGATCGTCGAGGCGCAGAAGCTCTGGCAGGCGGGGCGCTCGGCACGAGAGATCGCCGATCTGTTCGGATCGAAAAAGAACACCGTCATCAACATGGCGCACCGCAACCGCGACAGGTTCCCCGCACGGCAGGCCATCAGGTATGCGCCGCCCGAGACCTGCCCGGCGCCGGCGCCGATCCGCCATCCCGACCGCGTCACGCGGGTGACGCTGTCGGGTGCTGAGGTGACGATGCCGCGCGTGCCCTGCATCGATGGGCCGGCGCCACAAGCCCGCCCATCATGAGCCCGGCCATCGTGAGGACCGTCACCCCGCGCGAAACCGAAATCATCGGCTGGATGGCGGCGGGAAAGACCGCCGCCGAGATCGGCACCATTCTCGGCATATCGCCGATCACGGTGAACACGCACATATCAAACGCCAAGGTGAGACTCGGCGTCTTCAAGGATACCGCACTGGTCGCCGCCGCACTTCGCAACGGCATCATTCGATAGAAGGACAATCAGCATGGGTGGCAAAGCAGCCAAGGTTAAGACACAACGGCCAAACAAGGGCGCCGGCCGGCCGCGCAAGGCCAATGTCGAGCGGTTTCCCTGCGGCAAGATCAAGCCCTTCGAGACCGAGAAGGACAATATCAGCGTCGCGATCTCAGCCCGCCGCCGCATCCACGGCTTCGGCCGGACGGTCAGCGACGAGACGGTCAAGAGCCCGTTTGCCGGTTATACGCTCGGCCGCATGTTTCTCGACGGCCTGATCACCGCCGAACAGCGCCAGGCCGGCGACGACTATGCCGAGGCGATGGCCCGCTACCACAAGACCACCGGCATCCCCGCCCCGAGCCCGAGGGCCCAATCGCTCTTCGCCGTCAAAGGCCACGAAGGCGAAGTGACCGAAAGCCTCGCCGACCGCGCCCGCAAGGCCAGCAACCGCATGATGGCGCTGCAGGCCATCCTGCTGCGCTGCCAGGACGGCCCGCAGGTCAGGAGCACGGTCTATAACGTCACGGTGATGGACTACGAACATCTGCGCCAGATGCCGCCGCAGCAACTGCTGTGGCTGCGGCGGGGGTTGATCGCGCTGCGCGCGGCGAGGGGTGGGTGATCGGGTGGGGCAAGGTTGATGGATGGCGACGTGACAATGATTGCTGACCGAAGCAAAATTCGCCCGGTCCGCCATCGCTATGTGTCTCCCAGGCTCACCCATGCTCCGTCCTCCTCGGGCTTGACCCGAGGATCCACGCCGGCCTCCATCAGCTGCGAGCATTGATCCCAGGCGCAAGGCCTGGGATGACGGAGGTTGGGGGCGCGGTTTCGACAAACGCCTTGCCGATCGAGCGCAACACTTGCGCGGTGAACACGCATATCGCAACGGCAGGCGACACGTAGCAGCAGGGTTAACGCCGTTAGCTACATCAGGCGAATTGGCGAACATCCCGAAAAGGTGTTCCGTCACAACGGCAATTGGAGGAACCAGCCATGATGAAGCTGTCAGTACTCGCCGTTATTTCTGTGACGCTTTTAGGTCCATCGGCATCCTTCGCAAAAGATGAAGGTAAGCTGCCGAAAAATGCCGTTGAATTGTCCGAACAGGAAGTCAAGGATCTCTACGTCGGCAATTCGGTCAAATATGATGTCGGAGACGGGATGGTCTATTACACCTGGTCAGCAGACGGGACGTTGAAAGGCGTTAAAGTCGGAAAGAAAAAGGGAGAATACGGCTATGCAGACGGCACGTGGACCGTAACCGGAAATACGTTCTGCTTCAAATCGGACTGGAAGAATAAGGCCGGCGACGTCACCTATGTCTACCAACCGTGCAAAGCGTGGTGGCGTGTGGGTAAACAAAAATGGACGAAGAACGTTTCGGGCGACGATCAATACAACGGCGACATTTACAATAACGAGATAAAAAAGATGTCGAAGGGTGACAAGGTGACGCCGATGTTTGCGACAGCAAAAGCGGCGGCTAAATGATTTGAAGCGAGCCGCCAGCGGCGAGGATGGTCGCCGGCCTCAGCAACCGAGCCTTTTCACGCAATTCCGGACGCAAAATCGCTGTGCACTTTGCTGGAATTGCTCCAGGCCTGACAGTTGCGCTGCCAGGGCGGCCCGCAGGTCAGGAGCACGGTCTACAACGTCACGGTGATGGACTACGAACATCTCCGCCAGATGCCGCCGCAGCAATTGCTGTGGCTGCGGCGGGGCTGATCGCGTTGCGCGGGGCGAGGGGTGGGTGATCGGGTGAGAAGGGCTGGTGGATGGCGGCGGATTGGTGGCATGCCAACGACTGCTGATCGAAACAAATTCGCCCATAGTCGCTCCGCCGCTATGTGTCTCCCAGGCTCACCCCACCCTCCGTCCTCCTCGGGCTTGACCCACTGCTGTCCGGTTTAAATTTGGTGGACAAGGCGCACGGTGTTGATTCTACTCGTATT
>NZ_LODW01000100.1 GCF_002914525.1 Rhizobium hidalgonense
ACAAGGTGCCGATCTCGTTGGTGAATTCGGGAGGCGCAACCAGCCCGCCTCCCTGAATGAAGCCGGAAACTCTAGCATCCGGTGGTCCAACGTTTGGGAGCGGTTCAGAAATTCTCAGTGGCAGGTCAGACGCAGGATGAAAATTCAGTGGCAGGTCACACTGTCTCGACCAAGAGATGGAGGACCGCGTCAGCGGTTTCCGCCTCGCCTAAAAAGATAGCGTAAATGCCAAGGTGATAAGGCTGAGGATGCCGCCGAACTTCCCGCGCAGTTTCTTGGCCGAAACGACGATACAGCCGCTCCCCCTAGCAGCGCCTGCACCGGCCGTCAGGCCGGTTAAGCGAAGCGGGTTACCTCGATGAAGCTTGTTTACGGAGGAAACATTTGATTGATGAAAGGATAAACGCGCGCGAGACCGGCTTCTTACTTTTGCTTTCCCACAATAAAACTCGCTAAAATTTCCTGGCTTTTCGATCGACTCTCTTTTGAGAGGAACCCACAGGTGCCCCAGAAGACGCTGGCGATTTATCAATAGATGAAGAACTTGCCGTTGCCATCCCTTCCTCAGGAAGCGTAGCTACTTGAGCGGCACTGTCAATCGCTCTACGGCAGTCATCAAGGAAGTCAGCTATATATTCATTGACATAGACAACCAACGGCTCCTTTGGAACAACAATCAGACGCCGTTTGTCCGTTTTATCCCGAGTGATGTCGATGAACCCACGCAAATGCGCTGCCTCGACATACTTTTGGCAAACAGTCTGGTTTTTGAAAGGCAGATAGCGACACGCCTGCATCTTCGTCATGGGTTTGTTATTGGCGTCCATATGATATACTTTAAGCATCAATCCAAGAATATTCCTCAGGAATAGTTTTTCTTCGGAATTTTCGCTAAAGAGATCTGACAAAAACGAGTCAATTTTCTCAAGCTTATGCTTTACGCCGACGTCGATCTGTTCTGGCGTATATATTTCTCTTCGTGTTGTCTTCGCCACGGCCACGCCTCTGCGCAATGGGTCGTTCTGTTTTCACCCAAAGCCTGTTACCGGATCCCATCGCGGCGACATTTATCATATGTATGTCTTCATAACTACGACGAATATAAGAATTTGCGGGCGGTCGTGAGACTAACCTTCTCGTGCACGAGCCCCCGCTCTTGTTTTCACATCCATTTAAAAAAACAGTTACACAAGTGTAACTACGAGTGCTACCAAAAATTCGGGAGCTTCGCTTCCGATGGAAGGTCGGTCTCTTGATTGGCCCCCGACCAGCTCGCCCGCCGCCCGAGCTGGCATGCAAGAGCCCGACCTTCCGTTTTGCACGTGGCTTTTCGAACCAGGGATCCGAAATGAATAAAGAGATTTGGAAAGATTACAGCCAACCTTTCGGGACGATTGGTCCATTGATGACAGTGGGCGAAATTCTGGAAAAGAATATTGATGCGGGATACAACGCCTATGATGAGTATGCAAACGCAGCTCTTCAGAAATTTGCTCGGTATGCCTCAGAATTCCTCTCCAATCCACATCCTCATTTAGGTCGGGACGGGAGCGTTTGCCCTTTCGTTCCCGAGGCTCTGACGAAGGGGCTTTTACGGGTTGCCGCGTCGCAAGCTGTTGCAGTTGACGAAATCGAAAACGATTTGGCGCGTATGCTCGCCGTCTTCAGCCAGATGAAACCCGTAAAGTCCTTCAACGATCGAACGGGCGACTGGATCTATAAGGCCATTATCATTGCCCTTCCTGGAATACAGGATGAAGGAGAGATCATCAGGATTGGTCAACTGCAAAAACGGCTGAAGCCCGACTTCATTCAGGAAGGTTTCATGATCGGTGAATTTTATCCAGGTTGCCCGGAGCCCGGTTTGCACAACAGGATGTTTCGACCGCTCGACACAACGGTTCCAGCCTTGGCTATTCGGCATATCACCAAATATGATGCTCCTTTCATGCTCGATAGCGATAAGTGCCTGGAGGCTTACTTCAGTATTTTTGGGAACGAGGGTCGCCGCCGCATTAGGCAGCTTTTGGAGCGAACCGCCTGAAACTTACTCGCAAGAGGGCTGTACTCGCAGTCGCTGAAACAGCTATCCTCGATCGTCCTACCAGGTGAACCGGAAGGAAACGACTATGTTGGACGTTCATCCGAACGTACTTGCTGAACTGCACCAGATCGGAGCGTCGACGGTACGATTGTGGCGCTATAGTGAGTTCGCCACCCCTATTACATCTCCTTCCGATTTAGCCTCCGCTATCGGCGTTCCCGTGGGGCGCGTTGCAAAGACGATGATTATTGCCGAGCAGAAAGCGAACGATGTGATGCGACGGTCTCATCCTGCGCGCCACCTTTGTGCCGTTTTGCTGCCATCACCTTCAAAGATTGACATGAAAGCGGTTGCTGGCACGTATGGATGGAAACGAGCCGAGCTTGCTCAGAAAGAACAGGTACTCGATCTCTTCGGCTACCCGTCAGGAAGCGTATCACCATTCGGTCTCCAGAAGATCGCTGTACTGATCGACACCGCCCTTTTTTCTTATCCTACCGTAGTCACAGGTGCGGGCAAGGTTGGAGTCGAGCTTGAGATCGACACAAGCATGCTTTGGAAGATCGGGCAGCCGTTACAGACGCGTGGACGGGCCAGTCAAACCTAACGCCTCGTCACCTTTCATAGAGATGCCGTGAGGTAGGTTATTTCTCGGGAAAGGAAATGCGGTTCCACGTAACGGCGCCTCGATTAGAGAATGAGGGTTCAATACGTATGTTGCGTAATCGGACTCATAGTGCGCACTATAACGAAAATCGTCACACCCGTCCCAACGTCTGCACGACATCTTCACCTCGATAGCTGTGAGGCGGATCAAGCGCGGGAACATAGCGTGAGAAGGTGGCGACCACCGTCAGGACCCGCAGTTTCTTTCCGGTTGCGAGCTGGTCGTGCACGAAGTCCATCGCCCACACGTCATTTGGTCCGACAGCCATTTGCCGATCCTCGCGAAGTTTCGCCTTAACACGGCGCTTCCGAGTCTTATTCCGCAGCTGCAGTCCCAAGTCCCTGTAAATGCGATAGGTTCGCTTGATGTTGGTGCCCCAACCCTCGCGTTCCAAAAGCACATGCACGCGACGATAGCCGTAGCGCACCCGCGCTCACAGGTCTAGACCGGCCTCGGCGCGGCGAGAGATGTAGTGATCGGTCGACCGATCGAAGTTCAACGCGCCACAGGCACGCCGGATCGAGATCGCCCAATCGCGGCACATGACACCACCTCCCGCTACCCCTCAGGCCTTAGAGCTTTCGGCGGATGGCGTCCTGCAGCATCTCACGGTCCAACGTCAGATCCGCGACGATCTTCTTCAATCGCGAATTCCCGTCCTCAAGCTGCTTGCGCCTCTTCATCTCTGGCGGCAACATGCCGGCGTACTTTTTCTTCCAGTTGAAGTAAGTCGTCTGACTGATCCCCGCCTTGCGACAAATCTCCGCGATCGAGACGCCCTCATCACCCTGCTTCAAAATGAACGCCTTCTGAGCGTCCGAAAACTGCGATGCCTTCATCGTGTTCCGTTCCTTTTCCCAGCCAGGAAAATGCACCGGAAAACTCTAACCAAAATTGGTCCAGTTTGAAGGGTTGAGAGCAATTTCCCTATCGTAAAACCTGTGATCCTATGAAGTTAAGATGGGGAATGTTAAGGACATACAACAGCGTGCACGAAAGACGCGGAAGCCAACTGCGTCACATCTATTTCTGGTATCGGCGCTGTTGCGCTGCGGCCAAAACCGCACTGGCTCCTGATCCTTCCACCTTCGGAAGGGGCCGTGATCTCGCCTGGGTCGACCGTATGCTAGTTCGATCAGCAACCCTTTGACGGTGAAGATTCCTGGTTATTCACCTGGTGGATCAATGCCATACAAACAATCAATTTTACGAAGCCATGGGATGTTATTAAACACCTCGATTATGAATTGGGGACCCCATGATGTTGCTCCACCGAGAGCAGCCGAGGGCAAGGTCACAGACCTGGCCGGTAAATGGAGACGAACATGGCCAACATGGAACTGCAGAAGGCGCTCTCGTCTGCCAATCAAGCGCCGAGACATAGCTCTGGGTCCTTTCTTCGCCTACTGCAGGAGCCTCGTCGCATTAAACCGAATACCAGCTTTAACACATTTGGGTCGCCACAAAAGCTGAACAACCACTATCCGATCTTTGCCAATCCTTGGCTTCTCAAAAGTGAACGGAGCTGTGGGTATGCGAGATGGGGTGTTACCCACCGCGAAGTCATACATGAATACGAATGATTCAATGTCATTTCAACGTGAGTATTATGATCAGCTCATCGGCGTCAGCATCGTTTTTTAGAACCAGCAGCTTTTCGATGATTCCTGGCGAAAGACATCGGGGCAACCCTCCGGTCTTGGTCACCGAAAATTCGCCGCCAAACTTGGAGACATTTAAATGACAAACTCTCTTCCCGCAAAGCTGATGGTTGGTATCTTCGACCATTTGGACGAAGACGGAAGGGAGATTGCGCGCCAGTATGAAGATCGGATGAAGTTGGCAGAGGTCTGCGATCGCCTTGGCTTTTATGGATATCACGTCGCAGAGCACCACTGTACTCCCCACGGCAGAGGACCTTCGCCGAATCTATTTCTAGCAAGCGTAGCTCAGCGCACGCAGCATCTTCGTCTCGGTCCTTTGGTTATGCTGTTGAACCTTTATCATCCGTTACGTGCGTTTGAAGAAATTTGCATGCTGGATCATCTGAGCGGTGGCAGGCTCGAGTTGGGCATGGGGCGCGGCTCCTTACCAATCGAATGGAGCTTTTTCGGTATTGATGAGGAGGTGGCGACATCGCGCTATCTCGAAGCCAGCGAGATCGTCATCCAAGCGATGAAGGAAGGAGCTCAGGCTCTTTCCTACAAAGGCGACCACTTTGAACTAGACAAAGTCCCGTTGATGTTGCGGCCACACCAACGTCCTCAGCCTCCGACATGGATTACAACCAGTCGTCCTGAGGTTGCGCGCTGGGCGGCTGAGAACGATACAAATCTTGCCTGCGGGGGCCCTGCTTCTGCTGTTCGCCAGATCACTGATGCCTACCGAGCACACGAGAGACGTACCGCCGGGGGCAGGAAACGGGCGCCGTTCCTTGGGTTGGTCCGAATGGTGGTGGCCGGCAGCACGACGAAGCATGCCATTTCGCTCGCGGCCCCGGCTTATCAACGGTGGCTTCGGAGCTTTAGGTTTCTGTACGAGATTAACGGGATACAGACTCCTCAGAACCTCCCGCCGGATTTTGATGCAGCAGTAGACTGTCAGTTGTGCGTAGTTGGTACTGCTGCTTCAGTTAGGCAAGATCTTCTCGATCATGTCGAGGAAGCAGGTGCTAATTATCTTCTTTGCCAGCTGGCGTTTGGTGATTTGCCATTGGAGGCTTCCTATTACACTGCAACGAGCGTTCACTCTGGAGTTATGGCTTAATCTGGACTGGCCTCAGGTTGCTTTCCGATCACAGAGATTAAGTCTCTGTGGCCGCGCCCTCAAATCGATTGAGGAGCGCCAAGGCGAATTCAGCCATCGCCGTAGGAACAGCCATTGTGGAATGGGCTGCACTATTGGATAGTTAAAAGATATGCGATTTAAGGGCCTCGATCTAAATCTCCTTGTCGCGCTCGATGCACTAATGATTGAGCGCAACCTTACTGCGGCGGCACGTAGCATTAATCTGAGCCAGCCCGCAATGAGTGCAGCCGTCCGCCGGCTCCGCTCCTATTTCCGCGATGAACTATTTACGATGCGTGGTCGTGAGTTCGTTCCAACTCCGCGTGCGGAAGACCTCGCGCCTGCGATTCGTGAGGCTTTACAGCATATTCGGCTCAATATCATACCCTGGGATAAATTTACTCCTGATCAATCAGATCGTCATTTCCGAGTAAGCTTATGCGATTTCGTTACAGTTGTTCTTTTTCAGAAGATACTGGAGCGTCTTGCGCGGGAAGCACCCGGGATTAGTTTTGACTTGCTGCCTCTTACTGACAATCCAGACGAGCTATTGCGACGCGGCGACGTAGACTTCCTTATTAGCCCACCGCTATTCATGTCGAGCGCGCACCCTAAGATAGATCTATTTCAGGAACGACTGACTTGCGTCGGCTGCAGTAATAACAAACAACTTGAGGAAGCCCTTACTGCCGAGGAGTATTCTTCAATGGGGCACGCGGTAGTTAGGTTCGGTCGGACGCAGCAGCCTACCATAGAAGATTGCTTCTTGCAGGAGCATGGCCTCAAGAGGCGGGTCGAAGTCGTTGTTTCAAGCTTTAGCATGATCCCCGCCGCCCTAATGGGCACCGATCGCATCGCAACCGTTCCGTTACGACTAGTTGGGCTTTTTGAGGACACGATACCATTGCGGATGACTGCGCCCCCGATAGCGCTGCCGACATTCACCGAGGCAGTCCAATGGCCGGTACTTCACGACAAAGATCCGGCAAATATCTGGATGCGAGATATAATGGTTCAGGAGGCAGCGCGATTGCCGTGACCATCCTGAAACCTAGGAAGCTGGGCTGCATTGGGAGCGACGACCCGCGACGCGGCCGATTAGCTGAAGACGGCACCACCTGTGAGTGACCCGCAGGCCATTTTATCGACGAAGCTGAGCGCTACGTCCGTCGCCGATCGGCCGCCCTTCGGACCATTGCGCGACGTGCTGTCTAGCACCTTCGGCGGCAAATCGAAGGGTGCTGGGGGACCACAATTGCTCCGCACCGCAACCCGCCGCTACCGCCGCAAATATAGCAACCCAAAACCGTCGGAGCGAACTCAAAACTGGATAAGACTTGGGGGCAAGGTCAGCGGCCTTCCCCGGATGGATACCTTTGAAAAGCCTCTTTGGTGGCTGTTGAACTTATTCGGGCTCGGGCGGATCTTACTCAAGCAGGAACCTTGGTCAGGAACCGGATTGTTGTAGCAACCCATGTATTTTAGGTGCGTTGGAGGACATCATACGGGAAGCTTCCTCAACCAATATCTCCCTGAACCAGATGCTCCCTGGATCGGCATTATGGAGCGCTGGCCATTGAACAGCTTCTGTGAAGACGGGGAGCGGTAACGGAAGGTTGATGATCCGCAAAGGGAAAGTACTTTCGTAATGCTCGACTAAGCGAAGCGGTAGGTTAGCTATGCGGTTCGTGCCACGCAGGACTGGTGGTATTAAGCTAAACCCTTGCACGACGACCTCCACCCGCCTCTGAATACCATTCTCGAGCAAGAACCAGCCCTCGACCGATGGCTTCAAAAAGCGCCCAAACGCGGCAGCGACGTGTCCCGTAGAGACATATTGCTCGATCGTCAGCGCTGAAGGTAGGTCCACATTTGTCGAACAGGCTACACATACAAACTTCTCTGTGAACAGTTTTGCGCTCGGGTGTGCGCCCGAGAGAAAAAATTCAGGCACGATGAGGAAGTCGACGTCACCGCGGCTAAGCATCTCGTACGGATCACTATCCAAAGGCAGCAACTCAAAGCTGACTGCGGGCGCTTCTCGAGCAACTCGCTCAATGATTTTATTGAAGTATATCAGCATCATGAAATCGGACAGAACTATTCTAAAGCATCTGTCAGACTTCGACGGGTTAAACGGCTCCCAAGAGATGATTGAGCATTGTACCTGCAAGAGAGTTTCACGCACTGCCGAGGCAAGTCCTTCGGCACGGGGCGTCAGCCGAAGTTCTCGACCATTCATTGTAAACAATTCGTCGCGGAAATAGTCCCGAAGCCTACCAATGGCGGCACTCATTGCTGGTTGACTTAGATTGATACTACGTGCGGCAGCCGTTAGGTTGCGCTCGGTCGTGAGCGCATCCAATGCAACGAGCAGGTTTAGATCAAGGCCCTTGAAACGCATCTTTAGTCACATCCAAACAACGGATATTTTATATCCAAACAATCGATTTTTCCAGTACAGAACCTTCCAGCATAGAGCCAATGAAGGTTCGTCAAAAAGGCTTAGGTTAGTTTGGTGATCAATTAAGTAGGCCGCATAGTTACGATAGACGTTATAGTTGCAGATAGTCCACTTTAAATATCGAATGGCACCTTAGCAATAGGCGATGTGGAGCGGCGTCACCGAGCGACATGAAATGCTAGTGAACGGATGGGCGGAAGTAGGTTCATCATATCGCGATACCGGAGAGGCTTTGCCGTACGCTGGCTATCGACTGGCGGGCTCCTTCTGTTTGGAAGCATGTTCAAGATATTGGTGGCGTGCCAGTAATTTGTGATGAAAAGATCAACGCGCATGAAGGCGCTTGAGGAAGAGAACGCCACACTGAAGAGACTGCTCGCCGAGCAGATCCTGGATACGGCCCCACTTCCCGAGCTCCTTAAAAAAAATAGAAAGGCCCGCCGCCAAGCGCGACGCCGTCGCACGCCAGAAAGCCGTCGTGGGCCTTTCGGAACGAAGTAGGTCGCCCGACTGCCGCCTTGCGTTCTCCGCTATCGAGATGCCGTCATCCGGTCGGCGTCCGCGTTACTCGCCTCGGGATCGTCAAAGCGGTTGCCGTCATTAAAAGCTAAGAATTCGGCCGGACTTGCCTAAATCGTCTTTCATAAGCCTCTATGAAGGCTTCCGGAATCGGGTCGCTAAACAATGGGAAATCAACCGGTTTGCGTAAGCCGGTGCTTGGCCGGATAGTGCCGCCATCGAGCCCCGGCCGCCATCCGGCTCCGAAAAAGAAAGCACCATACCGCGCCGCAAGCATCGGGGTCACAGGATTAAGAAGGCTTAGAAATACGGAAACTTCCGCTGCGCTGACTGAGGTATCTGCCCTTGAAAAAGACGCAACGTCGAAAAAGGCGTCTATGGCGTCCATGGCATCCCAGACGCGCAAGTCCTGCACCGCTTCGGAATATCGTTTAACATTGTGGTTCTGCTCGACTGTCAGCTCGTCGGCCGTCAGCGTCTCGTTACATCCGGCGTACTTGCGCAAAGCCGTTTCGAAAGCACGAATTCTAGCCGCGGTCTGAAGCAGCCCCTCGATCAGAAAATCGTTGTCGTTTGCGCCAAATGGCTTGGCGATGCTAGCCAAATAGTAGCGCAGCACGTTCGTGTCGATATCTGCTGCCACCTCGTCAGCCCACACAGCGTGGTCACGGCTAGTAGAAAATTTCGCGCCTTCGAGCTTATAAAAGTCCTGAATTGCATGGTTGTATGGAATCGCATAACCGCGCGAGAACAAACTAGCAGTAACGCCGATCGTGTAATAAAACCGGTTATCCTGACCCATGAAGAATACGAGTCTCGTGCTCGCGTTGCGCATAGTGTCATCGAGATCTGCGCCATTTTGCTTGCAGAGGCGTTCGATTCCTGTCTCGTAGCACCACAATCCTTCAAACCAAGTCATTAAAGTTTGGCCTGCCACCTCCACCGGGGAGTTCAAAGTCACACCACGGTCGAAATGCCGCGACATCGGCAATGCCATCAGTTTTGACCGTAGCCAGTCAAGTTCTTTGCGCTTTATGGATTCCGGCCATCCGCTCGCCTCAATGGCGTGATCGAGCCCCGGAGCAAATTTTTCAAGCTCAAAATGAACCTGTCGAATCGGGCGCAAGATAAGGCTCTGGCCGCATGTCGTGTGAATCGGGTTGCGTAGTAGATTGTGTTGCAGCGCCGAGCCGCAATCTTCGCAAAGGTTACTATCTGTTGGCGCGTTACAAGCTGGACACTCTCCGACCGCGAGTGAGTCTGCGGCGAACTCTTCGCACGTCCCGCAATACAGTTGCTCTCCGTCGCGCAGCTCAACGTAGCCGGACGCTCTCAGTTGGTCGTAGATCGCCAAGCTGCGGTCTTTGTGGTCTTCGCTTGAAGTCCTTACAAATACGTCCGGTTCAATATCAACTGACCGCAGACACTGCAGAATTTCTTCAATGTGCATGTGTGCGACGTCATCAACCGGCCTGCCAAGCTTTCGGGCTTTCACCAGCGTGTAAGTGCCATGTTCGTCCGCACCTGTCACGTGATAGGCCGCGTTGCCTACCATGCGGTGGTAGCGTACGAACACGTCGGCGAGAAGGTACACGCCACCTATATGCCCAAGATGCAGCTTGCCGTTCGGGCACGGCGGCGCCGAGCAGGCAAAAAAAGTATGTTGGTTTGCTCTCAATTCAATCCCACCATATCGAAAGGAACTTTAAGCTGGTTTGAGGGCTGCTATTTTTGATCGCGTGTTTTTGGTGCGGCGCTATATAGACCATCGTGTCCCCACTGACTGCGGAGGTTTCTCCATCGGATTGAAACACGCCGCTGCCCGAGATCAATACCCAGAGTTCGTGCTCTGGGTGCGAATGAAGATCGACCGCATCGCCAGGTACCACCTCCACAATCGATGTGCCGAAAGCCGTTGCGACTGCCTGCGGTAGATGCTCAAGTAACCGGCACACCAGAACGCCATACTCCTGGCGCATGATTGAGCGGTCGATCTGTTTCGTATACATGTTTGCCTCTGTCCTCTGCCTTCAATCGCGATAGAAAATGCCGTTCGGCGGCTTGAGCTCGTCGATGTTGGAGACCTTGCCCTCGGGAGGGTTGTAGGCGCGTTTCAGTTTGTTGTATTCGGCCCTCGTTGGCCCACCAGTTGAGCCACGCTGGAACACGAGATAAATCACCCTTCGAGAATTTTCACTTTTGTTGGGCTTTGAGTAATGTGGGGCATAGTCGTCAAAGATGAAAATGTCACCGGCCTTCCACGTTACGGGCTCCCAGGCCAGCCTGTCCGCGACCTCGGGGTACATTACGCCGCCGGCGTCCATTGGGAACACGCCCTTTTTGTGGTTCCCGGGGCTGAAGAAAAGCCCTCCGTTGTCTGGGCCGGAATCGTCGATGCCTATTGCAACAATCGCGTGCACCATCCGGTCTGGTAGCTTATGTGGGATATGGTAGATGTCCTGATGCGGGCGATAGCCGCCGCTGTCGGAGTACTTAAAGATCAGCAACTCTTTGAGCATGCGGGCATCTTCCCCCAGTAACTCTTCGACGATCGACTCGATACGGTGGTCAGCCAGAAGTAAATCACGCAGCGGGGCGTTAAATTCGAGGAAGTTTTCGACCTTCGAAATGATCCTCCTACCGTCAGTTGTTTTTTCGAACCATATCAGCCATTTGTCTTCACTTGTCTCCCAGCACGAAACATCAGCCACAAGAGCTGAAAGTTTATCTCGGCTTTCTAGATCGAGAAATGACTCAATCCTAATGTATCCAACGTCATCCCATGTTGATTTTTGTTCTTTGGTTAACATGTGTAACTCCTTTTTAGATTTAAAGCCGCCTGGTAAAGCTGCGTCGTGAGCAGGCGCCCCGAGCTGCACTGCACTGGAGTGTTATCTTGCGTTTTGTGTCTCTTGAGCGGGAAGTAAACCTAGGCACCCAAGGATCGGCCGATCTGGGACGTTCAGATAGTATTCACGCCGAAGCAGGCTATTGATGATGCGACCGTTTCGGTAGGCGACGAGCGATAGATTCACACTCTGCAAGCCACTTTGGACTGGGGATCGGTTTTGCAGATATACCTGGCCGGGGGCGTTGTCCTCGAATTGAACGGAGTAATCGTCCTTCACGACCGGCAGACCGCCTTCCATAGAAGCGGAAGCCAATAGGCGATCGATAAACGCTAGCGGGCGAGGCTCGAAACCGGTGGCGAGTACGACCCGATCAGCCACTACAGTCGGTCGCTGACAGGTGCCGTGCGAAGCCAACAGCGCGTGCCAACCGTCCGCATGAGGAGACAACTCCTTCATGACGACTGCGGGTAGCAGTTGAATGACATCGTCAATATTGCCAGTCGCGCTGCGGTGATAGATAGTTTCGTAAATGCGGTTGCTCAATTCTGCTGAAATGCCGTCACTGGTGAGTTTTTCGTCGTCGACAATAGTGCGACGTTTTTTAAGTGGCAGCGAATGAAAGCGCTGGCTGTAAGACGGCGTGTATGACACGTTGATAAAAGAGCTGTCATCCCTCGTGAACAGGTTCCCGCGTGACGTCACCCATGTAATTTTACCGATACCCGAACTGCCCAATAGGTGTTCAACAACCTCCGCACCGCTCTGCCCCCCACCAACGACTAATACGCGTTCACCGATGTCGATTTGTGGCCGATCCAGATAGCTCGCCACATGGTAGACCTTCTCGCCCAGCCAAGGTTTGGCGCATTCGGGAATTGTTGCAACGACACCGACGCCAATCGCAACTGAGCGTGCATGGTAGTGATCTCGAGTCGTCGTCACGCGGTAACCCTCGTCTAATCTGGTTACGTCGGTAACCTCCTCCCCAAACCGGAGTTGTGGCAACTGATGCGCAACCCATTGGAAATAATGTGTGAACTCTCTTCGCGACGTGGTCGCGTCGCACCGGTTTACGAAGCTGTACAGCCGTCCATGCACCGCGAGGTAGTTGAGAAACGAAAACGGACTGGTCGGATCTGCAAGTGTCACACAGTCCTTCAGCGGAGATACCTGCAGGCGACTGTTGGGCAGCAGCAGCCCAGGATGCCAATCGAAGCCGCTTTCCTTTTCGAAAAAGGCAGTGCGCAGCGGCGTCGGACACGCGAGTGCTGCAAGACTAAGATTAAAGGGTCCGATGCCTATACCGATGAGATCCAGCACTTGCATAAACACACTTCCTTTGGTTGGGCGGGCACGTGGGCAGCGATACGGGAATCATTATCGAAGGACGTCTGTCTCCTACACCGCCCTCCACAATGTCTGACTGGCGATTGCGATGTTGAGAGCGACCAGACCCGCCATCACGAGCATGGCAACGTCGATGCCATAAACAGCAATTAATGTGCCACCGAGATACGGGAATTCGAACGAACCCACGAAAATAAGCGAGTGTAAAGACTTGGGAGGCCGTTGAGATTGACAGACCACGTTCGCCAGCGAGGTTCACCACCATCGCATTCAAGGTCGAATAAGTGAGACCGTAGCCTATCGCAAAGAGAACGGTGGCGACGACGTACAGCAGCTCGCTTCCCGGGTTCAAAACCAAAAGTCCGATCCCAATCAGTGTCGTCACGAAGAGGGTGAGTGCTAGGCGCCCAAGCGGCAACTTACCGATCATACCCGCGACGGAGAATCGCAATGTGACAGTCGTGACGGTGAATGTCAGAAAGAAGACATTCGGTGAGAGTCCGCGCGTTTCGGCATATATGCTTTGAAACGTGGACAGGCCTGCGAACGTACAAGCACCGATCGCCAACATGACCACCGGCAACACCGTTCTCCCCCACAAAATAGACATGGTCGTCGGATCGGATAAGCGACGGCGCTGGTAGAAAGTTGCGGCTGATGCTGATCTGAACCCTTCAAACTGGACCAGTTTTGGTTAGAGTTTTCCGGTGCATTTTCCTGGCTGGGAAAG
>NZ_LODW01000101.1 GCF_002914525.1 Rhizobium hidalgonense
CATAACAGAGATCGATGAGAAGATTGCCTACATTTCCACGGCGGAGGGACGGCGTCTGATAGACGACGTCTTGCTCCTTTCCCCGCGTGTGCGCAGCCGGGTCGTTGCCCTCGTCAGCTCGATTGTCGATGAAGAGATGGAAGAACAGAAGTAAGCATCCGAGAGGGCCACTCAGGCGGCTTGATCTGTCGGTGGCGTAAGAGGTATTTGTGGAACTTCAGTGGCTCAGCCGTGGCTGGGTAGGTTCGATTGGTAGCGGTCCGTCTGTGGATACAACCGACACGATATCTGTATAGTCATTTATTGATGGGTTGTTATGACGATAGGGCAGGTTCGACTCTTGCTATGGGTGAACGTTCTAGGCTGTGTGATGCAGACAATTGGACTTAGGTTGTCGGCGTGAGAAACGGTTGAGCGTAAAGTCTACAAGGCACCTCTGAGGCTAATAGCCTCGACGACTGTGCGTTCTGTTCGATGGCCGTAAACTCCGATCAACATCAGCGATGTGACAATCGTCGTGGTTATCGTCGATGTGATGAGGCTCCGCCTAACTTTGTCAGGCGTTCGAGAAATTACAAAAAGTGCTCCCCCGATCAACAATCCAAAGATCGTTTGAACACCGATCCCGCCGATCAGTTCACCGAAAAGGAACCAGAAACCGAGGTAAGGCTCTGTGAACATCGAGTCATCGCCCCAATGCAACCGCATCAGCTCGAGGACTAAGAAGGCGACAGCCCCAAAAATAAAAGAAAGGCCGACAAATCTCAGCATTTTACCCTCCATACGAGAACGCGACCTTAGCTGCAACTTGCTTTGAATCTATGAAGAGAAATGATAAATTGCCGAACTGGCCAAGAACGTGAACACCATGGCAGCAGGCAGACGTCCCGCGCGGTCTCCCCAATCCACCGAAGCAGGACTTCGAGACGGCCATTGACGCCGTTCACGTTGTAACTGGCGATCACCGTCAGTGGCGATCAATCTCGGCCTCGACTTTTTTGCGGCTGTTACCGGCAGACTTGACCGCCTTCTTGACCGTATCCTTCGAAACGTTTTCCTTTTTCGCCTCGTATGCGACTTCATGCTTCTGACCGGCGGCGACGCGCGCCCGGTCCTGATTTCGTCCACGTGATGTAGTAGCCATGATAGAGCCTCCTGTGTTTCGGACCATCTAAAAACGAACGCGGATTCAAGAAGTTCCGGCCAATTCGTGCGGTGCAAGACATTCGTCGCAGGTGCCGCAACCGGGTGACCTCGATCCTGCACCGCAAAGACCTCCGCGGTGTCGCTCCGGCCGACTGGTAGTTGCTGGCTTCTCAAGGACGATAACGAAATCGAAGCTGCTGAGCACGTCTCTCCGCTGGGCGGGAAGCTGTCGATCAGCAAGGTGCAGGACGAAATCGGTTATCCCGTCGACCCGGCAGCTCAGTGAACGGCAGCCGACGTCGGCGCGTTTACGCGCGTCGCCCACCTGCCGACATAAGTGCCGATGAGCAACGTTGTGACATCCTCTAACGATGTCGCGCCTTCGTTGAAGAACTCGATGGCGGCCGAGCACAAGGTTTGCGACGCCTGGTCGTCGGGTTCGACCTCGTAATAGCGGTACCAAGCCTGTACCGCTTCCGAAAGCATGCGGAAGTGTTCGTCGTGCGTTGGCATGTGACATCCTCCAGCTATCGACATAGCGGAGGAGCGATCTACAACAAGACCTCAGTCTCCAACTCTTCGGGATCCTGACGGCGGTCGTTCCCCACTCAAAGGACGCCACAGTCGAGAACGGTCACCTCATTCGGCTTCGGAACATGTACAAGACGAGAGAACCGGTGAGGACTGCTGCGGTTGCGGCGAACATGGCTGTGAAAGCGGGGCTTGGTTCGAGCGAGCGGGCGATCATCCCGAATATCGGGGAAGACGAGGCCACGCCGACAAACCCCAGGCCGTTCAAGACGCCCAAGATCATGCCACGCCTTCGGGCGGAGATGTGCTCTTGTGCTTCCGCTAAGGCAATCGTGTGGCAGTTGCTAATCGAGTACAAGGTGGAGAGCACGATAGCGGCGACGAACACATTCTGCGCCGGATCGAACGCGAGGGCGGTAGTCAGTACGATTGCTACCCCATAGAGCGCCCCGACGATCGATCCCGCCGACCAACGCTTCATTGCCAGAGCTAGAACGACACCCGTCAACGTGCCTGCCGCGCTCACCGCGGCAAAGGCATTTGCCGCCTGCTGGGAAGAAAGCTTGACCACCTCCATGAGGTAGGGCGACGCCCAGGCACTCCTGAACACGGTACCTAGAGATGCACTTAAGAGATAGGTGACAGGAAGATCAGAAACCCGACATTGTTCGGAGAGCGGCTTGCCTCGTCGAGCATCGGGTTTTCCTCGTTTCGATCGGTATTGACTGAGATATAAAGCAAGCCCGATGCCAAGGTCATACAGCACGCCGACGCCGCGACCGCGTATCGCCAACCGAGCATTGAAACAAGCAGCTCGAGCGGCGTTGCGGAGACCAAAGCTCCAAGCGACCCGATGATGGCGACCTTGGTCGCGACCCCGCGCCGCCTTCTGCCACGGAAGTGCCTGCCCATAGTGGAAATAGATCCCCATAATAGCTGGAGCGCAGCCCATTCCGATCAGCCCCTGTCCCAGCAGTGCATGTGCGAATGACGTCGCCGTCGCGATCATCGCCGAGCCCACAGCGCCGCAAAGGGCGAGCGCTGTCATCGGCAATCGGCATCCGAAGCGATCGAAGAGCAAGCCTACTGGCAATTGCATTGCGGCGAAGCATGCGAAGAATGCCGAGGACAGAACACCAAACTGGCATGGAAATAGTAGGAGATCACGTGAGGATGGGACGACAGATGAACTTTGTCGTCGACGCACATGTTCCATGCGCACTATTCCTATGCCGCCACTTTTGAAGCTGGTCGGTGACCTTTTTGGTGTCGTAGGGCTTCGGAAAAAATATGCTGTGATCCGGCATGTCCCGTGCCGACGGCTTCTGCTTGCCCGACACGACGATGATTTGGATGGGCGGCCATCTGTCGCGCACCGCCGCAGCGAGCATCAGGCCGTCCATGCTGCCGGGCATGTCGATGTCCGTAAAGAGGATGCGGATTCCAGGCGTCGCCTCAAGGATCACGATCGCCTCCGACACATTGCCTGCCTCGAATGCCTCGAATCCTGCAGCTTCCACCAGATCGACCGTCTTCATCCGCAGGAACGGCTCGTCCTCGACTATCAATACCTTATGCTTCACTTGCCTACCCGTCGGAACCAGCCCGCACTGGTGAAACTTCAAATGCCGGATCGGGTTCCGCTGAGAATGCGATCTCGAAGACCAGGCCCTCCGGGCGGAAGTCCGAACTGCTTCGGGCGCTGGCCTTCGAGGGGAAAACGCGCTCAATGACTGCGTAGCGTGGCGCAGCGGTATCGTCTTTTCACCGTCCCGGAGCTTCGAGCAGCAGATTGCAGCGCAATGACGATCGAAGTGAGGGTATGCCGGCTGAACTTGATTTGGGACTCGAAGCTTATGCTTGACCGCCTCCAACAGAAGACAGTTTCCTTTGAACGGCGCTGAGCGACTGGTGGTGGTCGCAGCCGCAGTCTTTCCGTGAGCGCGTCAATCGGTGGGCGGCACGGCATGTTTTCGTGCAGGTTATACGGCAGGCAAGCAGACCACTGAACGCCGCTTCGTCTTAAGATCCGGCCGCATGCGCATCACCGTTTGGGCAACAGGCATCATGGAAGCGCCGCCAGGCAAGAAGAGCGTCGTCTGCGAAGAGAAAACCAAGCGGCTCGGCGTTGGCGGCTAACCGCTAACCAGCGACACCACGAAGGAGCCAGCCCGTCGGGGACAGATCGCCCCCTCAGCCGCTTCATCAATGTGATTTGGAGTTTGAAATGGATCAATTCGCTACCGCCGACAACACCTCCGCAGCCTCGAAGCCAGGATTGCGAAGGTTACAGTCTTGAGGACCTAGCCGTCGCCAGCGGACTTACGGTCGAGGAAATCGCAGCGGCCGAGGGACCCCTTCAGATCGTGCCTCATCACCACCTCGAGCGCATTGAGCATGTGATCTCGTAGCTTTCCGTCTGGGTCAATCGCCGCCTTTGCGCAGATCCGACCTGCAAGGAGCGGCATGAGGGCGAGCCACTATCCAGGTGCGGCGACACGAGGCCGCGCGGCAGGAGCGCGACACTAAGCCCTCTTACCGGGGCGTTGCACAACAGGGCGCGATGTCGCTCGAGAAGTAAGCGGCCCCAACGCTAACCTTGCCCCGGAGACCATGGAACCAGTGGGCTTGGCAGCTCGCCTAACGAAGCCGGGAAGACGACAGTCGCCGAACAACGGCGGTCGCGGGGCCGGAGGCGCCAACTCGATCGTTGGCCGTGGCTCAAGCTGTCGCCATCATCGGCTGTATCTCAGTACAGCTGAGGATCCCTGTCCCGCGACATCCGAGAGACAGCAATGACCTGGTCTTCCGGCACCAGCAAATCGTGTTTTTCAGCGAACGCAGCGTACAGGCCGCGTACCGTCTCCGGCTCGATCTCGCCGCGGAGCGCGGCACCGCAAGCCTTGAGAGCGATGGAATGCGCACTATCCCGCAACGACGCCGGCCATTCGGCGAGATGCCGGTAGGCGTCCATCACGCTGCGGACCTCAACGGGAAATCCAAGACCAACAAGAACCGAAACAGGCTGTCTGAACATATCGGGCTTCATCATTCTCTCCTTCCGTAGCCGCGATGTTGATGGGCGCCATCGCGATGGCGCCGTTTGATGTCTTTGCGTTCGAACGTCGCCTGCGCTGTACAGTCGACGGCATCCGATTTGGTTTTTGGCTTTTTCGAATTCAAGAGGAATTGCAAAATAGCTCGTCCTCTCCCTGGCACTGATCCGCCCAGTGCCATGCGGTCGCTTTCAGCACGTCAGAACCACTCGGCCCTCTCTCGGTGGCAACAAAGCTGCTTCCTGTGAAAACATCAATGCGCTGAAGGTTTTGGAGGGGGGCGAAGGAAGGGCAACCTCGTCGACCGTCTTCAGCACCAAGAGAGTGTCATGGCGCCGCATGCGCGTGCGCCGGTTCAACAGCCGAGCTGATGCCGCTTTGGGATTGAATATGGAACGAGCCGCGTCCGCCCGTCGTGCGGTCGCAGCCCCCATGGCTGCTCCACCTCCACATCTGCGTCGTGGCGCCTCTGCTGAAATCAAGGCTCGACATCCGACGGGGGCCTGGCTCAGGCGCGCCGGATTTATGACGTCCACGACGAGTAGCTCGGACTTGAACCCGCTTCTATTCGTTTTGGTACGGTGCCGGACACGGTAGCGATGGGAACATGCAGTTAGGAACTCTCGTGGATGCCTGAGGTTTAGGCCTCGCAAAGACAATCAACCCACAAAGGTGAACTCATGACTTTCAAGATCCTTGCGACGTCAGCACTCGCTCTTGCTCTTGCGACATCTGCCATGGCTCAATCCTCCGGAGGCTCTGGCGGCTCAGGAAGCTCCAGCGGCGGCGCATCGTCCGGCAGCGGTGCGTCCAGTACCAATGGCGGCGCATCGGGCACCAATGCGACGGGCGGCAGCAATATGAATGGCAGCAGCGTTGGTAGCAATTCCACCGGGTCTGGAGCTGACGCCGGCAATCCAACGGATAGCAGCAGCAACTCTGGCGCGTCAGGTGGTGATCCGAACGACTGCCACCGCGCAGCGGGAAGTGGCACCGGCAATCCGACTCCCAATAGTTCCGCACAATCAGGCGCGGCCAATGCTTGCTGAAGTCATCCAGTCTGGCCGGTAGTAGCAAAGGTGCTCCAGGGACAAACGCAGGCTCGCCAGCTTTCGCGGGCCTGGGTGCCACTAGCGACCGCTTTCGACCGACCTTGTTGATCACGCCGAATTGCGATTTCGCAAAGCTGGGCGTCCGAACTCGCCTCAACGTCTTTGCGGTAGTGGAGATGCTTCCAATTACACTGCCTGCGCCCCTGCAGCCTAACGGCTTCAATCTTGTCACGAAGCCCCGCTCAGTCGCCCGCGATGTTGTGGATCGGCATGTGAGCCTCACTAGCAGCGCTGCCCGCTTCGGCGGCGGTATTTTGATGAGGGCGGCCCGGAGCAACATGCGGCGAGCGTCCCGTTCGTCGTTCAATAGAGCGATTAAGTCGAAGATCCCGTTCCCTTCTTTATCAAACTAACCACCCGCGCTATCTCCACGGGCTTGTCGAGGCGCTCTACCGTCTTAAATCGCGGAGGGATTCCACTGGAACCGTAACCGGTGACGAATGCAAAGGGTGCGTTCCGAGCCGCCAGCGCGTCTGCGATCGGGATAGCCGACTCTCCATCGAGATTCAGGTCAAGTATAACAAAGTCCAGGTGATCCGTTTCGTCGAGAAGTGCAAGCGCGTCACTCAAGGCGCCGACCGGCCCAACCACCTGCGCACCGGCACGTGAAAGCGAGCTCGCCAGTTCGTCGGCGATGAAATAATCGTCCTCAACAACGAGAATGGCCAGGCCAGCAAGGGTCTCAACAGTCATCGTGGACTATTCCTTCCGAGGTCGAAAGCTATGGGAGCGAGAATTGTGCAGCGGATGCCGCCGGCGCCCATTTCATAGGTGGTCTTAGCTTTGAGTTGATAGGGGAGTCCGCGCTCGATGAGCTCCCGCCCATAGCCAGAGCCCTGCGCCGGCGCGTCGTCGCTCGGCATGTTTTCAACCCCGGTTTCCACCCACTCCAGGAGCAAGGCTGGCGATCGGCCGTCAGATCCATGCTCGAGACGCCATCGGATCGTAAGACGGCCTTGCGACGATGCCAGCGCTCCGTATTTGACAGCGTTGGTTGCCAGTTCGTGGAGCGCCAGGGCGAATGTCTGGATCGCCCGTGACCGCAATCGGATGCCCGGCGGTCCATCGAGCGTTATCTTTTCCCTGTCGCTGACATGCGCGGCCAATTCCGCCTCAAGCAGATCATCGAACGTAAGCCGTTCATATTCGCCCAGATGCGAGAGAAGACTTTGGACTCTAGCAACAGCGGCAAGCCTGTGACTGAAAGCCTCGGCGAAGTCTTCCAACGTCAGGCTTGACTCGATCGTCTTGAGCGACAGCGACCGTATGACCGCAACGATGTTGCGGGTTCGGTGCTGTAGCTCCGCCAGCATGACCTCCTGACTGGTCTGAAGTTCCTTCAGTTGCTGCACATCAGTACAGGTCCCGAGCCACTCGAACCCTAAGCCACTTCCTGGAAGCGAGCGGCTGTGGTGCCAGATATATTCCCCATCCGAAGCGCGACGGATACGATATTCGCAATCGAGCCCACCCTTGGCTTCCGCGTCCTCCCAGGCCGCCGTCACCAGATCGCGATCGTCGGGATGGACGGCCGCCAGCCAACCCATCCCAAGGCTGTCTTGATTATGTTGTCCTGTAAACCGTTCCCACTGCGGGCTTGACCAGATGCGAAGGCCAACGGATCGCGCCCGCCAGACCAGTTGCGGAACACCCGCTATGAGCGATCGCTGCAAGGCTTCGCTTTCCGAAAGCCGCTGTTCGGTTCGATGTTTCTCGGTGACATCCTGACCGATCTTGAGGAACCCTCTTACCGAGCCGTCCGGGTTTCGCAGGCATACGGTCGAGCCGTCAACGAAAACCTGCGAGCCATCCTTGCGCACGTGCCATCGCACGTCGGGAGCCGAACCTTCGCGTCTGGCCGTCTCGATTTCCTTGCGATCCTCGCCCTTCGCCCGATCTTCGGGAGTGAAGAGTTCGCTGCAAGACATTCCGGCGGCTTCCTTAGCCGTCCACCCGAAGACTTTCTCAGCACCCTTATGCCAGTCGACGATCCGATCCTGCGGGTCCGCGACGAAGATGGCATAGTCGCGGGCATTCTCAACGACGAGAGCGAAACGTTCCGTCGTCGACTGAAGTGCCTGCATCTTGTGGAGCCTGTCGATCACCGGACCGAGGATCGTGGCGTAGGTTCTGAGGAATTGTGTGTCTTCCTCACAGAAATCCCTTGGCTCGACGTCGTCGACCTGAAGCAGACCGAAAGTGCGGTTGCCCGGTAAGAAGATCGGGACGTTGGCGAGCGCGGCGACACCGGCCGCTCGCATGAAATCGGGCGTTTTGAACCGCTCTTCCTTTGTGATGTCCTGAGTGATGACGGGCTCGCCGGTCCGGATTGAAAAGGTCTCGGACGAATGGTCCTCCATGTCGAGCTCGAGACCGACGATGTCAGGCTGCCATCCAACTGCCGCTCGCACGCGCAGCTTTTGACCACCCTCCTGAATTTCCAATACCTTGGAGCGGCGCGTATCGACTGCGTCGCTAACCAGACGACAGGCCTCGCTCAGGATTGCATCCAGATCGTCGGAGCGAAGCGCAAATTCCCCGAAGTCGGCGAGGACTTTCTGGCGCTTGAATAACTGCCCATGATTGCTTCCTCGGGCCTGTCATTTGAATTCCCCCGAACATCCTTATAGACGATCAGTTCCCGACGATGCGCGGCCAGCAGCTGGCATCATTCGCCTGGAAACTGATTTAGCGTTGGCACGGGATTTAGCTAGTCAGTGAAGGAGGCCCTCCCAATCGTATGGCCACTGAACTCGTCTTCGGAACTTACTCGGAGTTATCTGCCCGAGATAAGCGAGCGTCGCCAAATCTGCGGCGACACAGCTGTCCAGTCTCCCCGCACCCCATCTACAATCCAGCCTCCTCCCTCGCCGACCTTGGGGAACCCAGACGCCGCGGCGTTGTTACACGCTCGGACCGCACGAAAATTAGTCTCCTGTACGCTGCGCCCCATATGGCAGTGGTCGTGCGGTCCACCACCCCTAAATCATTCGATCTCGCGATTGGTAGGAACTTGCGGGAACTCTCGACACTGACAGTGGTTAGGCGCTTGGATTGTTGGACAGCGCAAGCCCTGCACTCTTCGCGATCCACCCCTCCGCAGGGGTTCGGGCCGCGCAGTGGCAAGCTTTGGTCCCTTCCCGCTTCGACCGCTGCTGCGCGGCCGCCTATTCATTGAGCTTCAGCGCGACGAGTTCTCCCGCGTGCGATAACTCCAAGGCTGTCCCGCCGATTTCTCGAAGATATCGAGATCGAACTCAGCGTGAGAGAGGCTATCCGGAAAGCACGAGGCTTTTGACCTTCTCATCATATTGAGGAACCAGAGCGCAAGACGGTGGCGATCCGCGCCATGACCGCCACCCTGAAGCACTTGGTACTGCACTGTCAGGGATCCTGCCCTTCTCCTCAGTAGTGAAGATGGCATACTCCAGCGTGCGGCTGACGGAGGGTCTGAAGATGTCGCGACTACGCAAGGAGAAGAGCAAAAAGGGCGGCTAACTCTCGTCATGGAACTCAACGCCCCTTAGGACATTTCTTGCACGCAAATTTGGAGATGAAAAACATAGATCAAATTGTCATGTCAGATACGACCCCAGCAGCAAGCCGCAGGGCTGCTCGTATCTCCAGAGGCGACAGCCTCGAGGAGCTTGCAATTGCGACCGGACTTACGGTGGCGGAAATCGCCGCTGCCGAGGAACCTGGCGAACCGGTGCCGGAGCATCATGTCGAGCGCATCGAGCACGTTCTTGCCTAGCTGAAGGACGTCACCGGGAACTTCGCGGCGGCCTTGAAGTTATCAAGGCCGCTCAACAGACCGGAGATACCCATGAACCGCCGTAAGATGCTGACGGGACTCGCAGCCGCAACCGCGCTTCCCACCCTTTTGTCGTCCACTTTCGTCCATGCTCAATCGCATTCCCCCGCCATGGGCGACGCTGAAAAGAAACATGCGGAAGATACCAAGAAGGTCGGCTCGCTGTCGCTGGCCATAAGCCGCGTCGCGACCGAGAAGGCGTCCGACGGGATGGTGAAGTCGTTTGCAGAATGGGAAGTCGCTGAGCAGGAGACCATCGCCGATATCCTGAAGTCCATGGAGATGGGGAAAGGCGGAGGGAGCGCTGAAGCCGCCGTCGGACGATGAAGTGGCCAAGATCCTCGACAGCGATGGCAAGGCTTCGCTGGACTCGCTGAAGGCTGCATCCGGAGCCGAATTCGACAAGGCGTTCGTTACCGCCCAACTCGAAGGCCATAAGAAGCTGCTGGCGATTCAAGAGGGCTACCTCAAGATCGGCCAGGATCGCGAGCATCTGAGCCTTACGAAGCTTGCACGTGGCCAAATTAAGGAACATATGGACCACCTCGACATGCTAAAGTCGAAGCTTGGTTGAGGATCATGTTCGGTGATGACGGATGTGCTGGCACCGGATCTTTCTCCGCCTTCTCGGAAACCTGTACATCCCCGGAGCACGCGCGTGAGCTTCTGATCTGGTGGGCAGACGCGTCCTCGTCGTAGAGGATGATTACGATCAAGCCCAGGACATGGCGCGCGCGATCGAAAAGCATGGTGGTGACGTCGTCGGTCCCTACCCCGATATCGAGGCAGCTTTTCTGGCGCTCGGAAAGGCGGCGATCGACGCCGCTGTGCTCGACATCAGGCTGAATGCCGAGGACGTATTTCCACTTGCGGACGTTCTTCGCGAAAAAGGCATCCCCTTCTTCTTTGTTACCGGGTTCGACAGGGACGTGCTGCCGAAGCGGCTCCGCAAAGAGCAAATAATCCGGAAGCCGATTGCGCCTTTCGAAGTTCTGATCGAGGTGGCATTAAGAATCTCGCGTAAGGCGTCGCGACATTGACAGAAAAAATTCAACTACCTGGCCTCCTAGTCGGCCGGCGCGGCGGGAGCTCGGACCGAAGTTGCGCGATCGCAAGCGCCAGGGCCGTTGGGGCCTCCCTTCCGACGAATGGCTTCAGGTAATGCGGGACCCATTTGAACCGCGGCGGGATCATCGCGCGATCGTAACCTGTCAGAAAAATGAAAGGGATACCGTCGCGACAGAGGCTTTCCGCAACGGGAAACGAGGTGACGTCACCCACTTTGACGTCGAGAATAGCAGCGTCGATCACATCCCGCCCGCAGGACTGCAGCGCTTTTTCGACCGTCGGGAAAGGGCCGATGACATCGGCGCCGTGCTCCATTAAAGCGTCGGCGATCGTCCGAGCCTGAAGGTACTCGTCCTCGACGACGAGGACTTTCTTGCCGTTGAGGTTTCCTTGCGACATTAAAGGCATCCTCCTGCTCCACCAACCTTTGAAAGCCGTGGCGGTTCCGCATTCACTCGGCTTTCGAGCCGGGCTCGCTGCGAGGCAAGATTACTCCCGGTGGCCCGCCGGAGCAATTGTGGTTCCAGTACACAGTCATCGAGCGACCTGGTCTGAAATCGACCCCCTTGAAGGGATACGAACCACCGATCCCGCCATTCCACAATCGTGCAGTCGATGGGACAGTAACCCGCGCGCCTGCAGCGAATATCACGCCGCTGGATTCACATCCGACGGCCGACGTATTGGAGTGAAGATCAGGCGTAGATTTTATCACCAAATGGTGCTATCTATAACACCACAATAGGAAGCCAAACGATGCGATCGACTATCAATCTCGACGACACCCTCATGGAAAGGGCTAGGTCTCTAACGGGGACGAAAGAAACCGCCACTCTGGTCCGCCAAGCGTTGGAGACGCTTGTTCGTGTGGAGTCGGGAAAACGC
>NZ_LODW01000102.1 GCF_002914525.1 Rhizobium hidalgonense
AAACGAAGCACGTCTCGGTTATGCTCACGGCGAGCGATAGCAGTCCAGCTCATCGAAACCCCATTTGATGATCGTGTCCCAGCAGATGGTGTAGGTGGCGGGAGGTAGCAAAGCCGAGTGCCCGCGCGCTTCTCGTTGCGCTGTAGCGGGTGATCGGCTTTGCGGGCGGCCATGGGTGTTTTCCGCTAGGGTCGGGTTGTTCAAGACCAACCTGACGGAAAGACCACCGATGACCAATGACATGATGAACGTGCGCTCACTTGTTGAGAAGAGCGCGGATGCAGATTTGTTGCGTGAGATGATCGGCTTTGCTGCCGAGCGGCTGATGGAGCTGGAAGTAGGCTCGGCTACGGGTGCAGAGTTCGGCGAGAAGAACCCCATGCGGCTAGCACAACGCAATGGCTACCGTGACCGCGAGTGGGAAACGCGAGCTGGAACGGTCGAGCTTCGCATCCCGAAGCTGCGCAAAGGCAGCTACTTTCCGAGCTTCCTTGAACCGCGCCGCATGGCGGAAAAGGCTCTGACGGCCGTTATCCAGGAAGCGTATATCCAGGGAATCTCGACCCGTTCGCTTGGATTTCTGATCTTCGTGTTCATCCATGCTGCCGACATACAGGATCGCGACGGCGCGCACCCCATGTCCTCAAGGCGATCCGCCGCCGTTTTCCGTGGCTGCGCCACATCTTCGCCGATGGTGGCTACGCCGGAGCCAAGTTGAGGCGAGCAATGAGCGGCCATGGTGACTGGACGATCGAAATCGTCAAGCGTTCGGATCACGCCAAGGGCTTCGTCGTCCTGCCCAAGAGATGGGTGGTGGAAAGGACTTTCGCCTGGCTTGGACGCTGGCGCCGTCTCGCCAAGGATTGGGAGAAATCGATCGAAAGCGCAACCGCATGGGCGCAAATCACTTCAATCAGAATGCTCATAAGGCGCATCGCAAGATATTGGATATACGAATGAACTTTTGAATCGGGCTCTGAGAGAACCGCGTAACTCCGATATGCGACTGTCTGCAGCGCGTTCGCGTGACCGAAGTCATGGATTTGGCTTGTGAAAACAAACGCCGTGCCCGATTGTTCTGCTGTCAGCGAGGCATCGTAAACTAGACGGGCACCTTGTGGCCGCGTGCTCATGAATGCGACCACAGGTTGAGCCGGTCATTCCGACGTCGCCATTATAAGCCCCTGAAACAGCTTCGAGATGTCGATCCGAGATACCGGCTTTTCGCCAGTGGACGAACGGCCGGATGCGGAGGTGTGATCAGGTTCGGCGTCACGCACACCCGCGCCGGTTCGATGAGTTCATCGCCGCATTCAACCCCACGCCCTTTGATTTTGCCGGCGAGAACAATCGCAGCCCCGGCACGGCAATCGCGCAGTTCGCCAATGACATCATCGCGGGTGAATATACGGCCGCCGCCTACGCAGGCGTTTCCGTTTCGCGATATCGCGGCCGCAGCCTCCGCCCACTCAAACAGGAAATCCTCAGGGCCGTCGCCCGGCTGCGCCGCAATCCCGACTGGTCCCTCGCGGTCCTCGTGCCGGCGAACGTCTTGGCGGTTAGCGTCTTGAACGAAACGTCATGCAGGCCGAGTGCGCCCTGTTCGTCGAAACTGTCAGCCATATCGCCGCCGAAGACCTTAGCTTGCCGCTTTGAGCAAGCCGCGCCCCCGGCTGAAGCCGCTATCGTATATCCGTGCCCCTTTAATGTTCAGCGGCCATATCGCTGTAGCGGATAAAAAAGTCACATCCGTAGGTAAAGTCCAACAGCAACTGTTGAAAAAATGATCTTTTTACCGGAACGGCCCGACCTCAGAAGCGGATGGGGACCCTGACGATCGAGTGTCGTCGACTCTGGCCGGTTCCTGATCCGAGCGGCTGTCTGCGGTATCTGCTTTCCTGTTCAGGCTCATGCTTCCGTCTCCTTTTGCAATTTTTACCCCGCGTGAAATTTGAATGTGCTAATTGATTTGCTGTGAAGAAGGTCGGTTTCGGCTCTAATCCAACGGGATGGATACATGAGGCGCGCTCTGCATTTGAAGCAGATATTGTGTTCGCAACCTGCTCGAAGTTTGGACAACCCGTTGTTTGTCAAACACCGCCGAGGTGGTACTCTCTGGCCGCCGTCTCGGCCGCATCTAAACGATAATCTGCGATCCTAGTTCAACCACCCGGTTGGCGGGGAGGTGGAAATAGTCTGATGGTAGAGAGGCCCCATTCGCGAGGAGGATGAAGAACCGGTCCTGCCAGTAGGGCATGCCTGAATTGGTGTCCGGTATTACCTTCTGGCGGCCGAGATAGAAGGAGGTCGACATGATGTCGAACTTCAGTCCGGCCTTGCGTAACACTGCCAGGGCCTGCGAGACGTTCTGCGCTTCCATGTAGCCGAAGAGCAGTTCGACGCGGAAGAAGCGCTCGGAAATCTGCTCGATCCTGAAGCGGTCCTGGTTCAGGACGCGCGGCTTGTTGGCCGTGCGGATCGTCAGGATGACGTTGCGATCATGAAGCACATGGTTGTGCTTAAGATTGTGGAGAAGCGCGGCAGGCGCCGATTCCGGATCGCTGGTCAGGAAGATCGCGGTGCCCGGAACCTGGGCCGGCGAATGGTCGCTCTTACGCTCGATCGCGCTGACGAAGGAGGGGAGCGGAATATCGGTGTGGCGGGTCTTTTCCATCAGGATCGCGGTGCCGCGGCGCCAGGTCCACATGATGACGGTAAAGGCGGTGGCGATCAGGATCGGGATATAGCCGCCGTCGTGGATCTTCAAAAGATTGGCGCCGAGGAAGATCAATTCGAGCACGACCAGCGGCGCAAGCGCGACCACCGCAAGCGGAAGCGACCAGTTCCAGCGGGCCCGAACGAATTCGAAGGCCATGATCGAGGTGACGACCATGGCGCCGGTGACCGAGATACCATAGGCGGTCGCCAGCGCATCGGAGGTCTTGAAGCTCAGGACCAGGAAGATGACACCGATGAACAGCACGGCATTGACCGACGGCACGAAGATCTGCCCGGTATTGGTTTCCGAGGTGAAGAGGATTTCCATGCGCGGCAGGAAGCCGAGGTTGATGCCCTGGCGTACCATCGAGAAGGCGCCGGTGATGACCGCCTGGCTGGCGATGATCGTCGCGGCGGTCGCCAGAATGACGACCGGCAGCAGCGCCCATTTCGGGTACATCAGATAGAAGGGATCCGACATCGTCTCCGGCTTGCCGAGAACCAGAGCCCCCTGCCCGAGATAGTTCAGCGTCAGCGCCGGGAAGACCAGCAGGAACCAGGCCCACTGGATCGGGCGGCGGCCGAAATGGCCGAGATCGGCGTAAAGCGCCTCGGCGCCCGTCACCGTCAGAAAGACGGCGCCGAGCACGACGACGCCGTAAAAGCCCTCATGCAGCAGGAAGCTGACGGCATAATAGGGATTGAAGGCGGCGAGAATGCCGAAATCGTCGGAGATGTGGGAAATGCCGGCGGCGGCCATGACGAGGAACCAGACGGCGGTGATCGGGCCGAAGAACCTGGCGACGGCGCCGGTGCCGCGCGATTGCACGACGAAGAGCAGCGCCAGGATCACCACCGAAATCGGCACGATATAGTCCGACAAGCTCGGCGTGACGAGCTTCAGGCCCTCGACGGCCGAGAGCACCGACAGCGCCGGCGTGATCATCGCATCGCCGAGGAAGAGGGCGGCGCCCATCAGGCCGAGCAGCATAAGGATGGCGGTATGGCCGTTGGCGGTCTTCATCAACAGGGCAAGCAGCGACAGCGTGCCGCCCTCGCCCTCGTTGTCGGCGCGCAGCAGAAACAGCACATATTTGATCGTGACGATGATCGTCAGCGCCCAGATCATCAGCGAGATCAGGCTGATCACCTCGAAGCGGGTGAGGCCGTCATGGGCGATGGGCTTCAGCGCCTCGCGAAAGGCATAAAGCGGGCTCGTGCCGATATCGCCGTAGACGACACCGACGGAACCGAGCGCGAGATAGAACAGTTTGCTTGGCGTCATGTGGCCTTCGTGCGGATGGCTCTCTTCGGACATGAAGTTTCAACAAGCTCCTCAGAGCCAGCCTCTTTTTTCCCGCATCGCTTGGAGTGCCTAACAAAATTAGACGTTCGCAGCGGGTATAGATCATTGATCTGTCGAAGGACTCCTCGCTGACACAAGCCTTCTTTGAGAGCTTATCTCATGAACTCGACCGATCTGGAAAATTGAATCGAGCTTCATCTGTAGTGCTCAAGAGGTTCCAGGTCGCCGTGCAGATAAGCGCTGCGATCTGGCTCTTCATAGTCCTGAAGCGTGTTTCGCCCGCGGCTGGCACTGTTGCTTTTGCGAAGGCTGATCACTGACGCTGCACACGATACGCAGTGCCAATTTGTCGGGCACGTCCGCGCGTCTGCTGAGGCGCGACATTTTGATTTCGTTTGTAACAAGCGACTGTGCGTCGATTGAAATCGGTAGCGCGTTTAACATACAGATGGATGAAAGGCCTCATCGTATCCATCCGGCGAAGGCCGTCTGTCTTGATTTGCTGATTGGCTTTAAGTCCATACCTTATGTCATGCGCTACAATCATTTCCCCCATTGAGGTTCTGTCCGTCGACGATCTTGGTCGCCGTCGAGATTGGTCGGATGAAGAGAAGGTGCGGATTGTCGAAGAAAGTCTGCACGGATACCGGCAGGGTTCGGCGACAGCACGGCGTTATGGATTGTCGCGGTCATTGTTGACGACCTGGCGGCGGGAGTGCCGAAGCGGGCTTCTGAGCGTTTCCGCATCAACGAGCTTCGTGCCGCTTTCGATTTTGCCGCCGCCTGCAGCATCTTCCGAGATGATGGCTCCACTCCAGGCGGACGGCGATAAGTTGATCGAGATCGGCCTGCCGAACGGCCGACGACTGATGATCCCAGCCTCGCTTGATCCGACCATTCTTGCCCGCCTGTTGCCCGTCGTGGATGGGTCATGATCGCGTTTCCCGCTGGTGTGAAGGTCTGGATCGCGGGTGGCGTGACGGACATGCGTTGCGGCATGAACAGCCTGGCGCTGAAGGTCCAGCAAGGCCTTGGCCGTGGGACCCTGATGGCGGTGAGGTCTTCTGCTTCCGGGGTCGCAAGGGTGACCTGATCAAGGTCCTCTGGCATGACGGCGTCGGCATGTCGCTTTACCTGAAGCGGCTGGAAGCTGGAAAGTTCATCTGGCCGGTCAGCCAGAATGGCTCCGCCGTGCCTGTATCGTCGGCGCAGCTCGGCTATCTCCTGGAAGGGATCGACTGGCGCAACCCGCGCTGGACGCAGCGGCCTTCGAAGGCAGGCTGGCCGCCTGCATTCCTCTGTTTTTGTTGGGCTTTCGGCATGCGGCATGGTAGCTTTCGGCCATGGATGATGCTGCTTCGGAGATAGCCAGACTGCGCGCCGCGCTTGCGGCATCGGAAGCGCGTGCCGCCTCTGCCGAGGCCGACCTCGCACAGGTGCGCGCGGTCGTGACGACGTCTGAGGCGATGATCCGGCATCTCAAGCTCGAGATCGCCAAGATACGTCGCGAGCAGTACGGCCAGAGCTCGGAGCGCCGCGCCCGGCTGATCGAGCAAATGAAATTGCAGCTCCAAGAACTTGAAGCCGACGCCACCGAAGACGAGATCGCTGCGGAACGCGTGGCGACGAGAATCACAAATGTCTCCGCTTTCGAACGCCGCCGGCCGGCCCGCAAGCCGTTTCCCGAGCACCTGCCGCGCGAGCGCCTGGTCATCGATGCCCCGTCGACCTGCACCTGCTGCGGCTCGCCCCGCATCGTGAAGATGGGCGAAGACATCACCGAGACGCTGGAGATCATTCCGCGCCAGTGGAAGGTGATCCAGACGGTTCGCGAGAAGTTCACCTGTAGGGACTGCGAGAAGATCAGCCAGCCACCGGCCCCTTTCCATGCGACACCGCGGGGATGGGCAGGACCGCACCTGCTGGCGACGATCCTGTTCGAGAAGTTCGGCCAACATCAGCCATTGAACCGCCAGGCTGAGCGCTACGCCAGGGAAGGCGTCGCTCTCAGTCTCTCCACACTGGCCGATCAGGTCGGAGCCTGCACGACGGCCCTGCAGCCGATCCATGACCTGATCCGTGCCCATGTTCTGGCCGCCGAGCGGCTGCATGGTGACGACACCACCGTGCCGCTTCTGGCCAGGGGAGCAACAAAGCAGGCGAGGCTCTGGACTTACGTCCGCGATGACCGCCCTTTCGCGGGCGGCGCGCCTCCCGCCGCACTCTTCCACTTCTCTCCCGATCGCGAGAAGACCCACCCCAACACGCATCTCGCCGGATGGCACGGCACCCTGCAAGCCGATGCCTATGGCGGCTACAACGACCTCTATCGTGTCGACCGCCGCCCCGCGCTGGTGATCAGCGCACTTTGCTGGAGCCACGCGCGGCGCAAATTCTTCGAACTCGCTGACATCGCCGGCAACGTGCGCAAGGGCAAACCTGCCCACGAGATATCGCCCGTCGCGCTTGAGGCCGTTGCCCGCATCGACGCGCTCTTCGACATCGAGCGCGGCATAAACGGAATGCCTGCCGAGGATAGGCTCGCAGCGAGGCTGCAACATGCTCGCCCGCTCGTCGAAGAACTGCACGATTGGCTCATGGCCCAGCGCGGGCAAATGTCGAAGCACAACCCCGTCGCCAAGGCGATCAACTACATGTTCGAGAAGGAGGGTCGCTGGGAAGCCTTCGCCCGGTTCCTCGACGACGGCAGACTGTGTCTGACGAACAATGCCGCCGAACGAGCCCTGCGCGGCGTTGCTCTCGGAAGAACGGCATGGCTATTCGCCGGTTCCCAGCGCGGAGGCGAGCGTGCTGCCTTCATGTATTCCCTAATCGTCACGGCAAAGATGAACGATATCGATCCGCAGGCCTGGTTGGCGGACGTGCTCGCCCGCATGCCTGGCATTCCCGTATCACGGCTGCCGGAACTGTTGCCGTGGAACTTGCCCGCCGGAAGCGCCCGGCAGGTGGCGGCCTGATGGCGCGCCCGACGCATGTCTACACCATCGAATATGTCGCCACGCTGATCGGTGAGAACCTCGAGTTGCTTGAAGAAATCGCCAGCAATTCCGACAACATCGACTACGGCGAGATGATCCATGTCTACGACGGCACCGACGAGGGCATCACAACCTTTACCGACCGCGGCATCGAGAGCCTGCAGGAGTTCCTTGCCGACGTGCGCTCCTGGGAAGGCGGCGTTCGCCAATTTCTTCTCGACGAGCAACGTGATCCGGAAAAGATCGAACGCATCATGGCAGACGAGCCGTAATCATAAGCCCCGCGGCCTTGGCCGGATGGTTACGAACTATCTCCCTCACCAGGATGAGTACGGAGCGGATTCGGAGAGCCGATCGTTCATCTTATTGCGAACCTTGCAGGCGTCGATGAACCAATCGCGGAAGCTTCGCGAGCCAAGTTGTCGAGCGGAACGTCCTATTACGCTTACAAGAATGGTGAGAGCGACCCATTCAGTTTTGAGGCATGCTATTTCGAAACGGGATCGACTTTTTGGCCTCAAGCATCAAGTGACCGACGCCACCTGTTCGAGCAGCATCGGTCCGTCATGGCATCGATTTTAGGTTGTTGTCTGCCTATCGCCCAAAATCTGATCGCTCTCTGTGTTCTCGCTCGAAACCCCTACTCTGATGGGTATCTATAGTGCGTTTCACTAAGTCCGCTAAATGCATCTGAATTTCGGCTGCTTTCGACATGCGGCCGTAATCACTTCCCTGGTAACCAGTCACTAACTCTTGGATGGACTTTTCGATTCCGGTTATTATAGGGTCTAAATTTGATACGCTGCAACCGGTCCTTGAAGCACTTATTTTGTCTTCCCATTTTGTACGGAGCTCACTTCTACGTTCTGCTCGTTTCTGACAGATGTTAATTGCTGCATCTAGAACATGATGCTGTCCGTTGGATTCCAGAATGGTTTGTACCATCCGTCTTTGGAGCGGAGTCATTCTAACGTCGGCTTCGACAAGCGCTATCCCGCCCGCCACCATGAGCACGTCACTCATGTCTTCAAGTTCATCCGAGAAATATTCGAATGATTTCTGAAGGATAGCGTTGCTCTCGATCTGATCGAAAATCTTAAGATTCCCGGCCAGTCGTCCAATCGCCCAAGCTTGTTCCAAGCCGTGTTCCATGTTCATAACATGCGCCACGAGTTCACGTTTCCTAAATGCCGGTTGAAGATGTAAAGTCGCCTCAACGGCTTCAATGCGAACATGCGCGTACGCCCTGTGACCTGGATTATCGTCGGGATAATCGAAGCCACTCTCCGGAATCGCGGTGCGATAGATGATGTCGATTGCTTTGCTCAACCGGCTCAAACTGCGGTACAAAGCCCCGGTACTTTCATCGTTTTCCACGATGTTGCGCAATCTCTTACTGGTGCGTCGTAACGCATTTAGAGATTTCATCGTTTCTGGAGCTTCGTTGCTGACTAAGCAACCAAGAATCTTGCCGGCGGTGTCGGAATCCAACCGATCGAAAGCGTTCAAACTACTTGTAGCTTGACGGGTCGCATTCGTCCTATCCATAGCACGTTACCTAATTTCAACGCAGTACAATCATGATACCAGGCGCTTCCCGCGAAGTATTGTTTAATTGGGTTACGGATGCAATGTATGCCTCTGCCGAGGGCCCTCTGCCCTGATTTGGTGATTGGGGCGTTGGTGCGTGGATCGTTAATTGCATTGGCGTAGGTGGTCGGCAATCGCAATAACCGGTCTTTGCAACGATGCCTTTCAAACACAACGCCTCCCGACGCCATCGCATCAGCAAGATGAAGTTGGAGCTGACGAACTGGGCGGAATACGAGGCAGGTCTTCGTCGGCGCGGTAGCCTGACGCTTTGGATCTCGCCGGAGGCATTGTCGTCCTGGTGGGCGCCGAAGCGGACGACACGCGGTGGCCAGCCACGCTATTCCGATCTGGCGATCGAGACTGCTTTGACGCTGGGATTGGTTTTCGGCCTGCGTCTCCGACAGACGGAGGGCTTTGTTTCGTCGGTGCTGAAGCTGATCGGCCTGGATCTCGCTGTTCCCGATCACACGACGCTGAGCCGGAGGGCAAGCAAACCGAGAGCGCCAAAGAAACGGCAGGAGTTTCGTCTCCCGGACAAGGGACCCTCCACGTCCTCATCGACAGTACAGGCTTGCAGATCTACGGTGCAGGCCAATGGCTGGAAGAAAAGCAAGCAACAAAATCCCGTCGGGGATGGCGCAAGCTGCACTTGGCGCTGGATGCCGACAGCGGCGACATCATCGCACACGCCATGACGGACCAGGATGCCGGCGACGCCTCGCAGGTGGAGCCGCTGCTCGACCAGATCGACATGCCGATCGATCAGTTCACGGCCGATGGCGCCTATGACGGAAACCCGACCTATGAGGCCGTCGCCGGACACAGTCCTGACGCGGCGGTCGTCATTCCACCACGCGCCAATGCGATAGAACGGCCGGACGCCGGTCCCTCCCGCCAAAGAGACCGCCACATTGCGGCGATTAACGCCGATGGCCGGTTGAAGTGGCAAGTCGCTACGGGATATGGTAAGCGATCGCTAGTCGAGACCGCGATCGGTCGGTACAAATCGATCATCGGCCGCCGGCTAAGGGCACGCTCATTCGGCGCCCAGCAGACGGAGGTCGCCATCGGCTGCGCCGTCCTCAATCGAATGCTGGAATGTGCACGCCCGAATTCTGTCCGGTACAGACAAGCTACCGAGTAGCAAAGGCATCAAAGACAGACGTCCGCTTACACGGCGATCGCTGCACCAACGCCGTTCTGTCGACGACCTGGTCAAGGCCATGGGTATGAGCGGCATCTCCAAAAGCCAGGTGAGCCGCCTGTGCGAAGAGATCGACGTCAAAGTGAAGGCGTTCCTCGACAGGCCGATTGAAGGTGAGTGGCCATACGTCTGGGTGGACGCGACCTATCTCAAGGTCCGGCGTGGCGGCCGCATCGTCTCAGTCGCCGTCATTATCGCGGTCGGCGTCAACAGCGACGGTCGGCGCGAGGTCCTGGGTATGGAAGTTGGCACCTCGGAGGCCGAACCGATCTGGACGGAATTCCTCCGCAGGCTGACACGCCGCGGTCTACGCGGGGTGAAGTTGGTTGTCTCCGATGCACATGAGGGCATCAAGGCTGCCGTTTCCAAGGTTCTCAATGCCACTTGGCAAAGGTGCCGCGTTCACTTTATGAGGAATGTGCTGGCGCATGCTGGAAAGAGCGGCAGGCGGGTCGTATCCGCCTTCATCGCGACGGCCTTTGCCCAGGAGACGCCGGAGGCAGCAAGCGCTCAATGGCGCAGTGTCGCCGACCAGATCAGACCGAAAGTGCCGAAGCTCGCGACCATCATGGACGACGCTGAAGACGATGTCCTCGCCTACATGACCTTCCCGAAAGAGCACCGGGCAAAGCTGCACTCGACGAATCCAATTGAACGCCTCAACGGCGAAATCAAACGCCGCACTGAGGTCGTTGGCATCTTTCCGAACGACGATGCCATCGTCCGTCTCGTCGGTGCATTGCTGCTCGAACAGAATGACGAATGGGCCGTCCAGCGTGCCAGGTATCTGATGCTTGAGACCATGGCCCAAATGAGCGATGATCCCCAAATCAGCCTGCCCCGCTGTGGCACGCTGATATCCCCTTCCGACCCATGTCGGGAAAGCACGGCAATCAGCCGTCAGCTACACCACTCCCGTGGACACGATCTTTTTATCCAGATATCTAAGAGCCCGATTCAAAAGTTCATTCGTATATCCAATACCTTGCGATGCGCCTTATGAGCATTCTGAT
>NZ_LODW01000103.1 GCF_002914525.1 Rhizobium hidalgonense
TACACGGCCACTCTGGGGCCATCAGGCATGCAGAGCGACATTTACCTTTTCCTGCAATAGGGTGGAGATCGATCGAGCAATAGATGCCAGTGGTTCTTACATTCTAACTTTGCGGTTACAATTGCTGTCAAAGCTGATTAGAGGGGCGACATTGTCAGCCAGTTAGAAACGCGACGCTGGCTCTGATGATCAGCCCCGATCCGACCGGCTGGGCCGGGTTGAAAGGGCGGAGCGGGGGCGGGTGAGGGGCACCTATCGGCTTTAGCTTTAAGACGATGCGATCGACGCCTCACTCGGCAGCATCGCGCTTTGCCAGCGCAGCTTTATGGCGTTCGATGACGGCCGGATCGTTCGTAAAATCCTTCCGCCGTCCCGGACCGTGAGCACGTCGCACATAGCCGTTCTTCTCGCTGTTGGTCATCACCACCGGCTTCGACGGCTGCTCCTGACGCTCCTTGATATAAGACAGAACGTCGCCGAGCCGTTTGTTCTCGGTGATCGCCGCATGCGTCACCCGCTGGTCCTTGTCGAAGGTTTTGTAGGGCAGGGAATGTCCCTTCCATCGTACATCGAGGCGGCCGTCGGCATAGGCATAGGTCTCGACATAGCGGCCAACAGCCGCCGCACCTGGCGCTCGCTGAGAGCAAGCACATGCGACGCCGACACCATCGTCATGCGGCCGTCGGCAACCTTCGACAAAACCTCGATCCGCTGCAGATCACGCTCGCTCATCGCTATCAATCCCATCTGCAATCTCCGCCGTCATCAAAACGGGGAGAGTGTGACATTCCAACTTTGCAGAATCAGGACACTTCAACTTTGCGGCTACAACACCTGTCAAAGCCGAATAGGGCTGCGACGCTGTCGGCCAGTTAGAAACGCGACACTGGCACCGATGATCAGCCCCCGATCCGACCGGCTGGGCCGGGTTGAAAGGGCGGAGCGGGGGCGGGTGAAAGAACACCTCTTCGGCTTTAGCTTTCTCAATAGCAATTGTTCAGTCGCCGGCTGATACTCGCTTTTATCTGAATTGAGCGGGTAGGGATCAAAGCTGCACGATGCTTCCGGAAATCAAGCTGCAGGGTGACGTCGATGTCGCCGCGCTGTCACCTCTTCTTCGCGGCATGCTTCTGTCCGTTGCCTATGCTGACGGTGAGGGTGGCATAGGATTGACCGCGACCGGTGCTATGAACCGCAAATTCGTACATTGGGCCGCTGTGAACTTCCTGTGGCCCGACTTCACAGCCGAAGACCTCTACAGCATGAACAAAGTGCTGAACGAAAGCGACATGCCGCCGCTCTGGGTCGTGCGGGACATGACCCGCCATCTGAAGCTGCTTCGCCGGAAAAAGGATGTGCTGCTGCCAACCAGACGCGGCCGGGAGTTTCTGGTGAACCCGCAAGCCTTCTTCGATCTCGTGGCCACAGACTATCTCTACTCGTATGTCCATGCCACCGAGCGGGAAGCTGAGGTGCAAGCGCGCCTACGCTGGTGGCGCATGTTCCTCAATCTTCTCAATATCAAGGCGAGAGAAGGTTGTACGCCTTTGGACGTCGTGAAGATCCTCTATCCAGACACGGCACCTCTGTCCGCCACCGAAATGACCCTGGAAGCCTGGGAGCTCAAATCCGATCTCCAATATGGCGTCCTGCGGCGCCTGTGCTGGCTGGGCCTGCTTTATGAGGCACGAGAAGGGCTCACGCTTCTTCAAGACGGAGCCTTCCACAAGACGCCGCTTTGGTCCGCCTGCCTGCAATTGGAGTCAGATACGCAAAGCGATATCGGCGTGCATTGACGCCCTTTATTCCGCAGCCGGCTGCCTCAATAACGCTTTCTCCCGCCGTGCGATCACCGCCGGATCGTTCATGTAATCCGTTCTCGGCTTGCGTCCACGCTTCTGGTAGCCGTTCCCCGTGCTGCCATCGCGAATGCCGAACATATGGTCCGTCTGCCCAGTTCGCCGTGGTCCGCCCTTGCTGCGCTGCTGCTCCCGCCCAGCCTGCAGCTCGGCGACAACAGACAGCATGTCGTCCAACCGCTTGTTATCGACGACCTCGGCGCGATGCACGGAGCGTAACGTGTCAAAGGTTCGGTAGGGCAGGGCAAAGCTCTCGTGCATGATCTCGAGGCGCCCGTCCGGATAGTCGCAAACGACGACCTTCTTACCCGCCAGGGACCTGGAAAGATCTGTCGGATCAAGGATGAACAGCACCTTGTCATAGCGCAGCGTCAAAGCCTGCGACAGCGTGCGAACTTCCTTGCGGCACATGGCGCCATCGAGGTTCTCATGGTCGGCCAACGGCCGGTGCATGTCCTTCGGATTACGCGGCTGTTTGCCAAAACGCGCGTTGAAATCCGCAATGAACTCAGGCGCATAGGCGTTGGCTTCCTCGATCGTGTCGATGCCGCGCAGCCGCATTTCCTTGACCAGCCGATCCTGCAGTGTCTGGTTCGCACGTTCGACGCGGCCTTTGGCCTGCGGGGTATTGGCACAGATGATGTCGATGTTCAGCTCATAAAGCGCGCGGCCGAATTGTGTCAGGCCGCTCGTCCGGTCCTTCTCCGACGCATGGGTCGAACGAAAGACGCCGTGCTTGTCACTGTAGAAGGCCAGCGGTTTGCCCCATTGCTGCAGATAGGCCTTGGTCGCGTGCAGATAGTCGAAGGTGTTCTCCGAGCCGGCAAACCGTAGATGCAGCAGCTTGCCGGTGGCGTCGTCGATATAGACGAGCAGGGCGCATTTGGGCCCACGGTTCTCGAACCACCAGTGATGCGAGCCATCGATCTGTACCAGTTCGCCAAAGCAATCACGTCGGCCGCGTGGCTGGAAAACCCGCTTCTTGCGTTCCCGACGCGAGACCCAGATGCCGGCCTCGGTCATCCATTGCCGCAGGGTCTCCTTGGCGACCGAGATCCGGTGCAGCTCGATCAGCTTCTCACGCGCCAGCGTCGGACCGAAATCCAGATAGCGCTCACGGATCAGATTCAGCGCCGCATTGCGAAACTCCTCGCTATGGCGCCGGTTGCTCGGTCGCGATCGCTTCTTGGAAACAAGCCCGGCCGGACCATCCCGGTCATAGGCCTGCAGCAGCCGATGGACCTGACTTCGACTGAGGTCGAGCCGTTCGGCGGCCTGCACAACGCTCTGGCGTTCGTCACGGATCTTCTGGATGAGTTCGAGGCGATGCAATTCTTTCTGCGACATAGTGATCATAAAGGACATGACGACTCCGACCGCTCATGGTCTCGACCAGGCTGAAGGTCGTCATCCTTGCTCCCGACATTGGCATTGACCAGTCGTCGAGAGGCGAGATTGTCGCATCTCTAACTGGCCCAACTGTCGCATTACTAAATAGCCTCTACAACACCAAATAGCATAATCAACGTTATGGAACTTTACGCTGAACCGGCCGCGATAGTTACAAGCAGGTCCTTGGCATCGATCTGGTCGCCGGCTTTGACGAGAACTTCGGCGATCGTGCCGTTCTCCTCGGCGTGAATTGCCGTTTCCACCTTCATCGCTTCGGTCGACACCAGCACATCGTCGGCATTGATCGCCTGTCCGGGCGACACAAAGACGCGCGAGATGGCGCCCGGCATCGGTGCGCCGACATGAGCGGCATTGCCGGGTTCGGCCTTGGGTGCGAAGACGGCGGCCGGTGACGCTGAGGAATTTTGCGAGCTCTTGCTGTTGGTTCCTCGCGGACCCGAGCCGCATCTCGTTGTGCACCTAACCGGCTCGGCTCACGTGACAACAAACACAAGAACATCTGGTTGTTTCGATCGAGTTTGGCGCAGGAGGCGCAGGAGGCGCAGGAGGAAAATCAACATGACTGTCGCGGCTAGGCCCATGATTGCCAAAGCGTATAGGCCTGTGGAAAAACCTCCGGGCTGACTACGGAGATACCCTATAACGAACGGCCCCACAAATGCTCCTAGGTTCCCGAGTGAGTTAATGAATGCGATCCCGCCGGCGGCAGCGGAGCCACTAAAGAAGCAGAAGGCAGCGCCCAAAGGGTCCCTTGCAACCCAATATGCCGCGCATGAGCATCCCTCGCCAGAACCCGTCAGGGCCGGGTTGATCTACCGTACGGCCGGGGCAATACTCCAGGATTGGCTTAGCTCCTCCGATGCGTCAAAATTCCGCTTGATGAGTGCCATATCAAGGCATAACCAATCGGCCATTCTCCGATTCCCGGAGAATTGCCGGACATGACTTGGAGCAGGTGCCATTTCTCCGCAGCCATCCCGGATATTGCAAAAGGACCGATACCATGTGCTTTGAATGCAATTCCTCCCCACTCAGCCGTCGCTCCCTGCTGAAATTTGCCGGCATCGGAGGCGTGGCCGTCATGACTGCAGGCTTTGACATGACCATGCCGGCATTCGCCTCGAACGCTCCCGCCCTCCTGCCGGATGAAGCACTGGCAAAACTCCAGGAAGGCAACAAGAAATTCGTCGCCGACACGGAAGCCTGCGCCGCCAATATTTCCAAGCGCCGGCAGGACGTCGCCAAGAGCCAGGCACCTTGGGCGATCGTGCTGACCTGTTCCGACAGCCGTGTCGTGCCGGAACTTGTATTCGGCGGCGTGACGCTCGGCGAACTCTTCGTCGCCCGCAATGCCGGAAACGTGGTCGACACCGATGTGCTCGGCACGATCGAATATGGCACCGAACATCTGCATGCGCCGCTGATCGTCGTCATGGGCCACAAGCGTTGCGGGGCGGTCTCCGCCGCCTGCGAGGTCGTGTCCAAGGGCACCAAGCTCGATGGCTCAATCGGCAAGATGACCCAGCCGATCCTGCCCGTGGCTTTGGCGGAGACCGATCGCGGCGACAATTTTGTCGACAAGACCGTCCATGCCAATGCCTTCAACGGCGCCGAGCGCATCCTCACCGAAAGTGCGATTGTTTCTCGCCTGGTCGAGGAAGGCAAGGTGAAGATCGTGCCCGCCTATTATGATCTCGATACCGGCGTGGTCGATTTTCTGCACAAGGTCTGACCTACGAGGCGACTTCATGTTGCCGACGGCTATCCGCGGGCGCCTCGTCGCGTTCGCGGAACCATAGTCGCTGATGACCCTTGCCGCCCGCAGCATCACCCGGCGGGTTACGCGGGCCGGAGCTGAGGTCGCGAGCTGGCTGCCTGGGCGACGCTCTTCTGGAAATTTCCGACCATACGCCTGCGCAACTTGGTGAGCTCAATCGACAGGTCCGACAGCTGCGCGATGACATCTATCGGAACCTGGGCAGCTGGGCCGCGCCCTCCTGAGCCAGTACAAGGACATAGGCGTCGCTCGTTTCAAAGAACGCGAGACAATCGGCCTCCGGCAGGATCTCAACAAGATCAAGACGGCGAAACCGCCTGTGGAGCTTGAACGCAAAGGCGCGATCTGGGTTCAGCCAACCCTATTCGCTGAATCGAGTATCGCGCCTGGAGGCATAACGGAAAACTACGGCATCGAAACTGGCCGCATTGATCGAAGATTGGTACGAACCGTGAAATTGACGTAAGCGACAAGCTGACCCCATCTGGCGTCAGTAGCGTTGGCCGCTGTATTGCGGACAGACGATTCACAAACTGTGAGCTTCTATGTCTGCGCCTAGCTCTGGAACTAGAAACTTCCATATGATCGAGGCTGTTCCGGAACGGCTTGAGGGCGCCCCACGGCAATTTCGGCGCCGCTGGTCCGATGATTTTAAAGCGCGGGCTGTGGCTGAGGCAATGGAGCCCGGCGCAAGCGTCTCAGCCATTGCGCATCGCATCGGCATACATCCCTCGCAGCTATTTGGCTGGCGTCGTGATGCTCGTGACGGACAACGATCCTCCTCGCAAGATCGGGCTGGTCAGACGGAGACTGGGACGATTGGCACACGTGCGATGATCGAGCTTATCATCGGCGACGTCGTTATCCGGGCCGACGCAGATATCGGCGAAGCACACCTGCAGCGGGTGATCCGAGCGGTGCGGTCGGCATGATCCGGTCCGGCGTGAAGGTCTTTCTTGCGAGCCATCCCATCGACTTCCGAAAGGGGCCGGACAGCTTGCTTTCGCTGGTACGGGATGCTGGCAGTGATCCGTTCAACGGTGCACTTTATGTCTTTCGGGCCAAGAGAGCAGACCGAGTCAAGATCGTGTGGTGGGATGGCTCCGGCGTTTGCCTCTATGCGAAGCGGCTGGAAAAAGCCCAGTTCTGCTGGCCCCGGATCGGCCATCATCGCGTCCAGCTCAATCATGCCCAGCTTCTGGCTTTAGTCGACGGAATGGACTGGAAGCGGGTTCGATCCACGCCGGTGAAGCCTCCCGAGATTGTTGGGTAAAACCGCTGCGGCGAAGTGAATCAGGTCCCTGAAAGCATGGGCGGAGCGCGGCAAAATATGCTCTGATCATACCCATGACGCGGCCCGAGATTGAGCTCCCGGATGATGTAGAGGCTCTCAAAGCCATGGTTCTTGCCATGGCCGCAAAAGCAGCCCGCGTCGAGGCTTTGGAGAAGCAGGTTGACGATCTAGAGGCCCGCAACGCGGACGCCGATGAGCGCATCGAGCGGCTGACGCAGATCCTGAAGGCTTTCGATCGCGCCCGATTTGGCCGACGCTCGGAAAGGCTTGCATCATCCACCGTCGATGACGAGCAGCATGCCTTTGTCTTCGAAGAGATCGAGACCGGCATTGCGACGATCAAGGCTCAGGTCACGAAAGGCCGCGGTAGCGCGGACAGCAAACGCGCTCCGCGGCCACGCAAGGGCTTTGCGCCTCATCTTGAGCGCGTCGAGGTCGTGATCGAACCGGAAGAGCTTCCAGAACATGCAGGTAAGACCAAAATCCTGATTGGAGAAGACGTCTCCGAGCGGCTGGATGTCGTGGCAGCGAAGTTCCGTGTCATCGTCACCCGCCGGCCGAAGTATGCCTTTAGGAACGAGGATGGTGTCGTCCAGGCGGCGGCTCCGGCACATATCATCGAAGGTGGCATTCCGACGGAAGCAACTTCTGGCCCAGATCGCCGTTTCCAAATATGCCGACGGGCTGCCACTCTATCGCCAGGAAGCCATCTACGCACGCGACAAGGTCGAACTCGACCGCAAGCTGATGGCTCAATGGATGGGCAAGCTGGGGTTCGAGCTCAATATCCTCGCCGACTACATCCTCGATGAGATCAAGAAGGCCGAACGGATCTTTGCCGACGAAACGACCTTGCCCACACTTGCACCTGGTTCCGGATCAGCGAAGACGGCATGGCTATGGGCGTATGCCAGGGATGACCGGACTTTTGGGGGCAGCGGTCCACCGATGGTAGCCTATCGCTTCGAGGACAGTCGAGCCACCGAGTGTGTCGCACGACACCTGAGCGGCTATCGTGGAATCCTGCAGGTCGACGGATATGCCGCTTATAACAAGCTCGTCCGGAAAGATGGAGGCAATGACAGCGCCATCCTGGCCGGCTGTTGGTCGCACAGCCGGAGAAAGTTCTACGAGTTGCATGTCGCAAAGAGCTCGAAGGTCGCTACAGACACCGTCGAGCGTATGGCGAGGTTATGGGAGATCGAGGAGCGTGTGCGCGGCCAAAGCCCTGAAGCTCGTGTCGCTGCACGCCAGGAGATCTCCGCAGCGATCGTCCGTGACCTCTTCACTCTCTGGCAGGCGACCCTGCCACGGGTCTCTGGAAAATCCAAACTCGCCGAAGCTCTGCGGTATGCCATCTCGCGTCGAGACATCTTCGAGCGCTTCCTGACCGACGGCCGCATCGAACTCGACTCCAACATAGTCGAGCGAGCAATCAGACCCCAAGCGATCACGAGAAAAAATAGTCTATTCGCTGGAAGCGACGGTGGCGGCCGGACTTGGGCGACCATCGCGACGCTCCTGCAAACGGCAAAGATGAATGCAGTCGATCCGCAAGCTTGGTTGACCCAGACGCTTGAGCGCCTTGCGAATGGATGGCCCAGCAGTGAAATCGACGCGCTCATGCCATGGAACTACGCCGCCTGAACGGCCACGGCTTGTCGCTTACAAATTGACGCATGGTGGCTGGAAAAAACGCCGAGCTATGCATCCGGTTCGAGGATCACGCCCGTTATGGAATGCCTGCGATACAGGGCTCCAAATTCGGTTCAAAATCCTAATCCGCCCACTCAGGATCGGTTGTAAAGGCGATGGTGAGCCGACGACTCGGACCCTCGTTACCAATCGCGAGCCCGATTTCGTCACGGATCTTATCCCATTCCTGCAATTTCCTCGCCGGGAGGTCCTCTGAGACAACGAAATGTAGCTCGATTTGCCGGCCTCGGCCGACCCGGGCCACATAAGCCCGGTGGGATATGAATCCATGTCGTTCGATGATTGTTTTGGCGACCGCGTCAACTTGTTGTTTGAGATCTAATGGCGTAACAAGCAGTATGTCGGCGAGCGCTCGCCGAACCGTGCCCGCCGGAATGGGAATGATCACAATGCAGATTAATGCCAGCGCGACCGGGTCAATAAACGGCGAGATCCATTCGTAAGAAGACCCCTGAATGAAATATCCGATGGCAAACGCGACGAGTAACCCGATCGTTAGCCCGGCGGACATCAGCCAAGCTTTCGTATCCAGGGCAACGAAATCAGATTTGATCTTACGATTAGCTCGATCACCAATAACCCCCATGGTGGCTGTCACACCGAGTGTTACGACGGAGTAGACGATCGCTTGACTAAAGTTGAGCGGACGTCCCCCATGCAAAATGCTGCCGATTGCGTTGACAAGTGCGTAAACAGCCGACCCGGTTATGAGAATGCCGTTGAGAGCCAAGACTATGGGCTCAAGATGCCAGAACCCCATCGTGAAATGCTCGATAAGTTTTCCTTTGCTGGAGGGCGCTTCGGATGACGCGATGAGCTTTGTAACAAGCAGAGCTACGACAGTCATAGCAGCGTCCGTCAGTGCGTAGACACCATCGAATATGATTGCGAACGAACCTGAAATGATCCCGAACAAAATGCCGATGCAGGCAAGGAGGATGGTAACGGCAATTGAAACGCAGAGAAGCCCCTGCTCCGTTCTCATGAAATTCATAGGCTCAGCCTTATAACTTACGTTTCTTTATGGTCCTCTGGACGCGGTACAGACCATCCAATTCAGCTACTGAAGCGAGCACATCCACTTTTGGATCAAGGTACCTTTTTAAATTCAAATGCTGACCTCTCCTGTCCAGTGGGCTCGCATGAGCGTCTTTCACATACCTGGCCACAAGACAAAATCGCCTCGCTGTGTTCTGGCAGTGCGGCCTCGACTATCTAAACAAGGGCCAATTTTGCTTTGCAGGTAAAGCGGGGCTGGACATGATGCACGACACGGAAGGACGCATGAACATAGTCCAGCACTTCGCTGACGGTCTCGCCGCCGCGAATGAAGTCGGAGCCACCACAGATAGGGCATGAGCAGGCCACCTGTTACACGTCATCATGGCACGCCCGAGGTTGCAGAGCTTGCGCGGCGATAGGGCTCTCGACGCATCCACGTCATCCGGCAGGTTCGAATTCCGTTGACTCATGGTTGGATCTGATTTGATGAGAGGCGTTCCAAAGAACGCCGAGGTTTTCGCCCTCATGATAGGCTGTGGCTGACACCACGTTCTAGTCTAGCGATGATCGGATCGTCTAGCCCTTTGGCGACTCCTGTAATTACGGCTGGATTGCCAGATGGAAAAGAGCAGGCTTGCGATATACGCCCACTGAAGAAGCAACAAACTAGCCACCATTGCAACGATGACTTCGTGGATGGAATGCCAGACGAAGTAACTCGTTAGTGCCTTCGCCCAGACGACGAGCAGCAGGAGGCCGCAAAAGATTGTGAAACGCAACACCGTTCTCCTGATTTGTTCGCGAGATTGCGCAGCAATGTCGTCTGCGGCAACGAGAGTCTGGCAGTTCTTCAGGCGGCAACCGCCGCGTGGTTGAGAGCCATGATCATGCCAGTGAGCTCACCATCGAACTCTCGTTCTGGCCATTGCAAATGCTGAGATTTTGGCAGCGGCGGCGCGGGACTGCAGCTTGCGGACCTTCTTCAGCTGCTCCACAATGTCTGACATGATCTCT